>NZ_JBHTCC010000002.1:0-620184 GCF_042665175.1 Herminiimonas aquatilis | reverse complement strand
CGCTGACATGGGATCGCGGCAAAGAACTAGCTGACCACAAGCGCTTCACACTGGCTACAGATATCCAGGTGTATTTCTGCGATCCACGAAGCCCGTGGCAGCGCGGCTCAAACGAAAATACCAACGGCCTGCTGCGCCAGTACTTCCCGAAAGGAATGGACATCTCGGGTTACTCGCAGGCTCAATTGAATGCTGTTGCCAGACAACTCAATGAACGACCGAGAAAAACTTTAAACTACGAAACGCCGGCTCAACGGTTTTATCAATCTGTTGCATCCACCGGTTGAAACCGCCACCCAAAGTGGACGTTGAAGAATAAATATTTTTCTATAAATTCTATGGAAGTTCATATCTCTGAGTTGGGTGTATTTATAAACTTGATTGGATGTCGATATCGCCACTATCGCACTATAGTATTTCAATGGACTGCCCGTAATTGCCCTTGTATTGGAGCAGCCCGCGAACGGCACCACCTGTTACATCTTCCCTGGGAAGATCTAGCGGCGCGTGCGTTTTTTCTTCTTCCAGTATTCGGCTTACGAAAAGCTGGCTCGGCTCGCGGCGTGGGCATCATTTCAGGGCAATCTTGATGATTATTTTGATACTACATTTACGCGTGCAAATCGGTTGGGAGACTCAGTGATTAAATCCGTGTCTCCCTAGCAATAACGTGGACTGAATTTTTTCAGAAGAGGATATCAAAATGCTGCGCGGCTTATGCTTCGCAAAGCGCACTGCTACTGTCGCAGGAAGTCTACGAATTTGCTTTCGACGGAATCAGCCGAAGTGCAATTGCGATGTATGACGTAAATATCTTTTTGTAGAGTGTCTCCGTCGATACGCAAGACATTAAACTGGCGACTCAAAACTTCATCCGTGACTGCACCCGCCAATACCACTGAGACGCCAAGACCTGCCTTAACCGCATGTTTTACGGCTTCGGTACTGCCAAGTTGCATCGCTACATTAATACGCAAATCTCTAGCACCCAACATTCTCTCAATGATGCGGCCGGTTCCCGTCCCTTTCTCTCCACCGATCAGTTCAATGCCATCCAACTCTTCGAGTTGGATAGTAGATCGGCCTGCCCACGGATGGGATGTGGGAACGATCAACACCAGTTCTTCGGACCGCCAAATGCTTGCAGTAAATCCCGACCGGCTGTCCCACCATTCCATGACGGCGACGTCAATCTCCAGTCTTTGCAATTTATCAGCAATACTTGTGTTGTCGGCAATGACAATATCCAGCTTGACACCGGAACGCCGCTGAAATTCCTTCAAATAGGGCTGTAACAAATAAATTCCGACGTTAGAGCTTGCTCCGATTGTCAGCGATGACCTGCGGAACAGATCGCTGGCCTTTTTAGAAATATCGATCAGCATCTGCGCGTAAGGCAGTAACGCTTGCCCCTCGGTTGTGAGTTTGCTTACGGCATTGCTTCTGTCTATCAATACGGCATTTAAAGATCGCTCCAGCTGTTTGATATGTTGCGTTAATGTCGATTGTGAAAGTCCACGATGCATGGCGGCTCCGCGAAATCCGCCATGCTTCGCGACTGTCAGGAATGTCTCCAGCTTTTCTAAATCGATCACGCCGCGACTGATGCCTTAAGTGGTTCATTGAGAGCACCGTCAGGCCGTTGCCCGGCAAGAGCCTGCAGAATGCTGTGAGCAGAATATCGCTCGATTTCCAGCCGTACTTTTTTTACGCCAGAGCCCACATGAGGGGTAAAAAGTGTTTGCGTCCGATTGTTGAGCAAGGCTTGTGGCACCGTCAATGGGCGGTCTGGGCGTGCCCATTCTTCCATTTCAAATACATCGGCAGCATATCCTGCCAAATGACCTTGGTTCAAAGCCTCTACCACCGCATTTTCATCAACAACGGAGCCACGCGATGTATTAAGAAGATAGCTTCCACGCCTCATTTTAGAAATTGCATGAGCATCGATCAAATGGAAAGTGTCAGACGTCATGGGAAGCATGGGAACAACAAAATCACTGCAAGTCAGCAATTCATCGAATGATACTTGCCGTGCATTCCATGCTTGTTCATCGACAGGATTGAGCGGAACGCTGTCGCAGTAAACGGCGTTCATTTCAAATCCGGACAGTCGTTTGGCAATGGCCTTTCCTACGCGTCCCATTCCGATTATTCCTATGGTGCTGCCAGCCAGGCCAGCACCATAAAGCTTCGGTCGCCAGCCATGAAACGTCCCGCTTCGGACATGATCGTCACCAGCCATGACATGGCGCGTTAATCCAAGCAAAAGGCCTACGGTTAACTCTGCGGTTGGCACCGTCAACAAGTCCGGCACGATACCGAACCAGACACCGCGCTTTGTACATGCATCGACATCGAAATTGTCATAGCCTTTCAGCGCTGCAAAAACGATCTTCAATTTCGGACAAGCGGCGAGGAAGCTGTCGTCAACACTGTCAGGCATGAATGCCATGACGGCATCTGCATCCTTTGATCGACGCAGCAATTCTTCGCGCGGTAATGTTTCAAGCGTGTCGTTAGTCACGACTTCCGCAACAGACGACAGCATTTCGACGATTTCAGGGTGTACCCAATGCGTGATTACAATTTTAGGTTTCATGTTTAAAGTTATTTGAAGTGTTTACGAAGAAAACCGCTGAATCCATCGACCAGCGTCACCATGGCTAGAATGACGATAAGAATGGCCGATACTTCCTGATACTGCATGATGCGCAATGAACCCATCAGTTCAAACCCGATGCCGCCTGCTCCAACCATCCCCATTACCGTCGAAGCGCGGAAGTTATATTCCCAGCGATAGATGGCGGTATCAGCCATTTGCGGGAGTACCTGCGGTAGAACGCCATGGAAGATTACTTGAAGCGGACTGCAGCCTGCCGCTCGAGCGGCTTCAATTGGTGCCTGATCGGTATGTTCGATTGCCTCGGCAAAGAATTTTGCGATCATGCCAACTGAATGCAGCGCCAAGGCCAATACGCCAGGCAAGGCACCAAAACCGACTGCCGCGACAAAAATAATTCCCATGATCAGCTCTGGAATTGAGCGCAGTCCATTCAGCAAGGTCCGTGCAAAGTGGTACACCAGCGGATGAGGGGTAGTATTGTGCGCTGCAAGAAAGCCCAATGGAAGAGATAGCAGCACTGCGATTGACGTACCGGCGACACTCATGGCAAGCGTATCCGCTAATGGACTGATCCAGCTACGCAGCTGCGCGAAGTTTGGGGGAAACATTTCTCCCATCAGACTGATCAGGCTGGGAATGCCCTCACCCAAACGTTCGGAGTTGAATAAATCAACGTAGTACCAGCAAAAAAAGATGATTGCAAAAGTAGCCGCGACAAATATGAATGAGCGATTCCAGCCCTGTCGATGCTGCGCCAGCACAACGTTGAATTCAGCTTGCATTGAGTGCTTTCAAATGATTAAAACTTTGAGAGGTCTAGTTTGAGCAGACTGCCTAGGTTGCGAACGACGTCGTAGTCCTTGTCAGACGCCGGGCCAAAGCCTTCAGCTTTGAAAGGCTTCAACACTTCCGGATCTTTCATCTCAAGAAACACCGTGCGAATTTTGGCTTTCAATTCAGGCTTCAAATTGGAACGCATCGTCCACGGATATTGTGGAAATGGCTTGGATTCCGCGAGTACCTTGACCTTGTTGGGATCAATCATGCCGCGTTGAACCAACACCTCGAAAATCGGTTTGCTGAGACCACCTGCCTGGGCATGACCGTTTTGCACTGCCAACGCCACGGCGTCGTGCGCACCGACAAAATGTTCGCGATATTGTGTGCCGGCCAAAAGCCCACCTTCAGCAAGCATGGACTTCGGAATCAAGTGACTTGATGTCGAAGCTTTGTCACCATAGGCCACGTCCTTGTTGGCAATATCCGCAATACTGTTGATACCGGCGCCAGTATTGACGATCAACACAGCCTGATAGGTTGTGCTGCCTTTTTGCTTGATCGCAGCAAAAGGTTCAATCTCGCTTTTCTGACGTGCCAGCACATAAGACAAGGGGCCGAAGTAAGCCAGGTCGATACGACCGTGACGCATAGCTTCTATCATCGAAGAATAATCAGTCGTTACAATCAACTCGATTTTCTTGCCTAGTGCCTTTTCAAGATACAACTCCAAAGGCTTATTGTTTTTGATGACAGTAGATGCGTTTTCATCCGGCAGCAAAGCTACCTTTAAGGTCTCTGGATCAGGATTGGGAGCCGCAGTCGCGGCACCGCTCAACAACGTGATTGCCGAGAGCAGCAAAGCCGTAAATATTGATTTCATTGTCATTCCTTACATTGATAAGTTTAAGATTGAAGCGAACGGCATGGTCGGTACTTCCGAAACGGTAGATGGTTTGGCGTCATACAGTGCTGCCAACACGTTCTCATTCAAATCGGTCGGAACCGCGTCGAACATCACCTTGCCGTGGGCAAGTCCAACGATTCGGTCTGAATATTTGAGTGCAAGATCGACTTGATGGAGACTGACCACTGCAGAGATGCCATCTTCTTTGCAGATTTGACGAAGGATTTCCAGCACCTTCTCTGAGGTTGCCGGGTCAAGACTGGCGACGGGTTCGTCGGCGAGTATCAGTTTTGGTTGCTGCGTCAATGCCCTGGCAATCCCAACGCGCTGTTGTTGCCCGCCGCTTAATTGATCGACACGCGTAAGTGCTTTATGCAATAGACCGACACGATCCAGCGCTCGCAATCCGATTCGTTGTTCTTCTTGCGATAAAGGGAAAAGACTGCGAAGTGTGGTGTGATAACCTAGGCGGCCCATCAGCACGTTCTGCAAAGCAGTGCGACGAGCGATGAGTTGATGCTGTTGAAAGACCATACCGGTCTGACGACGATGTGCCTGCAATACACGTCTGTTTTGCAACAGCCCCAATCCAACGACATCAATCGTGCCAGCGCTGGGTTGGCACATCATGTTGATGCATCGAAGCAGCGTCGACTTGCCCGCGCCAGACGCCCCAAGGAGAACGGTGAACTGTCCCTTGTGGAGTTTGAGCGAGGTAGAACGTAAAGCATAGGTATCGCCGTAGCGTACCGATACATCATTAAGTTGAATCATGGCTTGCACCCCTCTGATTTCTATTTGTAATCAATCAAGTTGATTGATTACGAATTCGAATGAGGCAATGTTAATGCTCGATTGTTACGAGTTCATTACAGAAATTGCGTGCCTATATGAAATGCATAGCGACTGACTGAGCATAGTTTTGCAGCCAAACTTTCGCGCGTATATAGAGTTGTATGGATATCAGGTATGAAAGTTTAAAGACACTGCTCTTACCATAGCTGACGGTTGGCAAACTCAAAGATCCCGCCGGATTTGTTGTGCGCTTGAATGAAATGTTGCTGGGATTAGCGAGTAAATATTTTTTAATTATTTAATTGGTTCAATTTCTCAGGGCCAAATTGATAGAGGCCACGTTGGAAGTGGCGTGGCCTCTATCTTTCACAAGCATGTTTGATGAGCGGTATATTTACCTACCGCGTTTACTGCCTATGGCTAAGGAAATGCGGAAGAAATCAAATTCCGAGTGACCGGCGGCGTAGTACGCATTCTTTTCCGCGCCATGCTAAGTTTCGCGATTTTTTCGTGTCCGCGACCACGTTTCTTATTTCACGGCTCTTTCGAGGCGATATACTGGCGCTGACGGCCGGCATCATTAACCGTCCGCTTTTGGCGGCGGTTTCAACCGGTGGATGCAACACACTAAAGGCTATGCAGATAGCGGGAGTGTGTCATGGAGCGTCGCACAAGGATCATCTATACCGATAGTCAGAAGGCTGTAATGTGGGAACGCTGGAAGAAGGGAGAATCTCTTCAGCAGATCGCACAGCTCTTTGACCGCAATCATTCCTCCGTGCAGCGGATACTTGCAGAAAGTGGCGGCATCAAGCCGCCGCACCGTACCCGCTCTATAAGATCACTAACGCTAGCTGAACGCGAAGAGATCTCTCGATCCATCGTTGCAGGTCACTCTATGCATACCATCGCCAGAAGTATAGGCAGATCACCATCGACAATCAGTCGCGAACTCAACCGCAACGGCGGTGTTGAAAGCTACCGAGCAGCTGATGCAGACAAGGCCACGTGGGAACGAGCGCATCGCCCTAAACCTTGTAAGCTCCTGCAGAATCGACCGCTAGCCAGTATGGTTGCCGACAAGCTGCGCCAGCAATGGTCTCCACAGCAAGTGGCCGGCTGGCTCAAACACATCCATCCCGATGATGAGGAGTTTCAGGTGTCTCACGAAACCATCTACAGAACCTTATTCATACAGACACGCGGTGCCTTGAAGAAGGAACTGACAGAGCACCTGAGACGCACTCGAGTCATGCCTCGCTCCCTTCATCACACCCAGAAGACAGACAATCACGGCAAGATCAGCGATGCCGTATCGATCAGCGAGCGGCCTGCGATGGTGGAAGATCGTGCTGTGCCGGGTCACTGGGAAGGCGATTTGCTATGCGGAAGTGCGAACAGTCAGATTGCGACGCTAGTGGAGCGCCATACGCGCTATGTCATGCTGGTGAAGATCGATAGGAAAGATACGCAGACGGTGGTCAATGCGCTCATCAAGCATGCAGGGAAACTACCGCAAGAACTGTATAAGTCACTGACATGGGATCGTGGCAAAGAACTCGCTGACCACAAGCGCTTCACACTAGCGACTGATATCCAGGTCTATTTCTGTGATCCAAGAAGCCCGTGGCAACGAGGATCAAACGAAAATACCAACGGACTGTTACGGCAGTACTTCCCTAAAGGGTTGAATCTCTCTGGCTATTCGCAGGCACAACTCAATGCTGTAGCAAGACGATTGAATGAACGACCAAGAAAAACACTAAACTACGAAACACCGGCTCAACGGTTTTATCAATCTGTTGCATCCACCGGTTGAAACCGCCGTCGGGAGCGGACACTCAACTAATTTGCGCTACTGACAATATTTTGCACGCGAACGGGTGGGAACTTTGCGATGCGATAAAGTGCAACCTTGCTGCATATACTCAATTCAATCAAGATTTTCAGGTTGCCAGCCGTTTTTTACCGCATACAATGCAGCCAGTCTTAGGGCATGAGCGTCATGTAGCGCGTGGTGACGTGGCCGCCCTGGTCCGTAGTAATTGTTCATTAACGTTTGCAATGTCGGTTGTTTATCCTCCCCCATTGACCACGCTGTAAACTGAATTGGACGGACATCTAGATTGTTGGGCCATTTCTGTAGCAGTCTTTTTAATTGGGTAAAGTCGGCGTCTATACAATCGGTAACTATTATTGCTTTATCACTAATGTTTTCAATCCAAGCCACTAAAGATTCGCTGATCAACGCCTCGTTTTGCACGTAATCGTCGCTGCCGTGAAGATGCGGCAAGACATTGAAATGGACCCACTCGTTGCATTGAACCGTCCAATGCACTTCTGGAAGCTCCGCGTAAAATTCCTGACCCGTCTCATCAACTAGGCCAATTGAAATTAAATCAGGCTTGCGCTGGTCTAGCCCTGTGAACTCTGTATCGAGGAATATAAGCATGATGCTAGGTAGGTAGCTATGTCGGTGATTTTGTAATGAAAATCCTGCAGCATTCACAGTCGGAGCTATCGCTTAAATAGCTTATCGGTTACGCATTAGAACATTTCTTGTGCGTTCAACGTTGCATGTGACAGATGTCCGCTTTGGGCCGATAGCGGATGTCCAACGCAACCTGTGGAAAACTGGAATGCGAACGGGGGGTAAGCCGCGCCACTAACCAGTGGCAGCTTCAATGCGAATACTCAATCAGTGTCTTTAAGGATGTATCCAAAGGACTGAATGCATTTCTTCCGATTAACTAATTTCTATAATTAAATTTGGATTGAAATTGTCGTTTTCAATTTCGCCGACGCGCGTCATATAGCCGCAAGGATTGCAAAGTACTCGACATTTCCCGATTTGATAATCAAACGATTCGTGCGTGTGACCGTGAATCCAAATGTCACTTAGGCTGACGATCTCATCTAAACGAGATGCATAGCTTGCTGATATTGGGTCGGCAGAATATCTATCTGATACGGATAAAATAGATGGTGCCATGTGAGTGATGACAACTGTTTTTCCCGAAAATGGCTCCGATATTTTGGCATTAAGCCAAGATTTTTGAATCGAATGAAATTGAGCTGTATCTCCAGCTCGCAGTTTGCGATATCCCTTCGTGGCTAATCTAATTCTCTTATAGTCCACCATCACGGCTTCTGCTTCTCGCATAGCTGCTTGCCGATCATCATCGCCAAATAGACGAAAATCAGTCCACATCGTCGCACCTAAAAAACGAACGTTATTAAATATGAACTCATTACAGTTTAAAAAGTGAATGTTCGTCGATGCAAGGCATGCTTCTTGTATTTCATATTGTGTATCTTCGATATTTTTTCCGTAACACTCGTGATTTCCATGCACATACAGAACTGGTAATGCGGGAAAAGCCTTTGTAGCCCATGCAACAGCCTTCGCGCCGGTATCGATATCTCCAGCGAGAATGACAATATCTGGCCGGCTGATTGAAATGTCGAAACGTGGAGCCTTATCACGCCAAAGTTCGTGGTGAAGGTCAGAAAGAATTAGAAGGCGCATAAAAATTAGTCCGTTCCCCTAGCGATCAAATACTCATTAAAAGATTGATTTCTTACGCCATGGTTTAGGTAATTTTCTGACGCGCTAATTCTCAGGCTATTAAAACTAAAATCTCTTTTCAAGTTTTCTATGGTCGAAGTCGATAGTTCCTTAACATTCGAACTTGAACAATAGGTTCTATCTAGTGTTTTCGATTGAAAAATATTGAAAACGGTAAGTTCTCTATACATACCACTGTTGGGATACGTGAGCACTTGATTAAACAATAGGTCAAGAATCTCTGCGCCTTCAACATAGTCTTCGGCTGCGACAAATAATTTTTCGATGTAATGATGGAGAAACCTCTTCTCAAAAATTTTAATGCCCTTAGATTCGGGATATGGCTCCTGATTCAATAATGCTAAAAACTTGCAGAAGTTGATCGGCCAATCGGAAAGCAACTCAGCCGACTTTTCTAAAATTTGAATTTTGTCTAATAAGGAAATAGCCATTCGCGAGCGTCCCTTTGGAATATGGATACGTGCAGTGGTTTCGATAAACTTGATCAAAAATCTTAGAGAGATATATTTGAATGCAGTATTTCCGATATGGAGTTGATTCAAAGCCTTGGTTTGTTTGGAATACGCAGTTATCTCTAGTTGCTGGTGTAAAGTAACTAACGATTTGCTAGCTTGAACACCATCTTGTTTTATTTTCGCGCCACAGCTGCAGATGAGAAGGCCGGGTCGCTTCCAGCTTAAATGTTTATTGCATGCGGAACAACGAGTGACCAACGCAATGCGGTGGGTTGGGCAGATGCTAACCAGATCTAAATCCCAAAATGCATGTATGTACCCATTTTCCTCAACACATGAAGGACAGATTCTCGGAGTTCGCAGATTCAACATCTTAGGCGCAACTGGTTGCGTCCTAAACATAGGGGGGCTGGTTTTGGTGAGCGAGCGATAAGACATAAATCCTAGTATGGATGGAGCTTTATCGAACCAACTAGCCAGTTCACCAGGATTGAAATTGACAAGAGAAGTAGTCGCATGAAAGTTCTTACACAAGGTAGCCAGTTTTAATGCATCTGGTAGCGCATTTAATTCTGCAGCGCGCAATGCCCAGCCCAATGCACTTTCACGAGGAAATGGATTCGGTCTTTCCAAGAATATCTCGCTCATATAACGGAACCTTGGGTGAATGGACTCGACTCTTTTGGCTTTGAACTAGCTCGATTACGTTTCTGCTTAACTGGCTCGATAGGTTTGCCGACATTCTTTGCACGAGACATCGAGTCGCGAGACGGCGTTGGATTAAAATCTTTACTGAAGGGACGAAATCCGTTTTCTGCCTGCTCGTAATGTGCGTTGCGATGAGCCTCGTCGAAGTCTTCTAAGGTTAAAGCGCTATAATTTTTTTGCGCTGCTGTATTCAAACATTCTTTAAAAATTTTTAGAACTAGACCGATGACGCCGCCACTAGCGCAGTACCAGCGAAAGGCGAGCTCATCACTGGATAAGTCTGGGAGTGCAATTGGTTCGAACGCTCGAGCGCATCCCACAAGCATTTGCTTGAACTCATCGCGCCCAGAAGCTGTCCCCCAATTAAATCTCCGCAAACGCAACGCTGCACTTGCTCGTCCTGCGAGTTGTTCATTAGCGTCAATTACACCTTTAGCCTCAGGCAATCCTGCAAAAATGATGCTTATCTGAGCCTCATCTGAAAGGTACTTGAATAAGTCGGCGACAGAATAGTTAACTTGGCCTCGATCAGACAAAAAATGCTGAAACTCATCCAGCATCAAAGCACGTACTTCACATCGCTTTAAGAGATTGATCAGTGCCTGCATTTGTTGCTGCTCGGTCTTATAACGAATTGCGGAAGGGGCACCGAGTTTTGCTATTAGTTGAGTCAATAATCCTTTTACGGTCGGCTTACTTGTGATCCTAATGCTCAAAACTGGTACATGCGTTTTTTCAGCCGTTCTATGAGGTGGCCATTTTTGTTCAACGATGTCGAGCAGTCTGCTTTTCCCGCACCGTGATTCACCAAGAAGAATAGCGATCTCAGGATCCGCATATCGTTTGGCTCTTGCGATAAGGGCGTCTATTCTCGCGAGAGCATGTCGGAAATGAGTATGCATATAAACATAGCTGTCGAGCTTCGCGTATAGAGTTGTGTAATCAATGGGAGTATCTGGCATGCTTTTAACCTGGTTTTTGACAGTGTTTTTCATTTTCTTCCTCTTGGAAAAAATTCCACATTTTCTTCGTGAGCGTTTGTGATGGATGGAAACCAACGATCGGATTCTTCTGAGGATGTGTCGAACGGATATATATGATCGTCCGTCGCTTGATCTGAAGTATTGCTTCGCTTTTCGCTGGCTTCTGACAGCCCATCGAGATCCCGCTTCGCTTTCGCACTGCGTGCTGTTTCGCCTTGATATCTCGCCACACGCGCCCGAGTACGTTTCTTTTGAGTAAAAATTTCCTCTTCTACAATTTGAGCGATTTTCTCTTTGGCTTCAGCCAAAGCAAAAATATCTTCTTTTTCAAGATTCTTGGCAGCGAATCTTTGGCAAAGCTGATGCTGCCAGCGTGAAAGGCCGTTGGCATACTCATGCCACTTCACTTTCGCAGGTACCTTAAAAACGTGACCTGTGTCGTGTTCCTCTATGTATATATGGCCGAGGTCATTTGGGTTGTATCTGCATTTCACTTTGGTAGAACCCTTCATGCGCGCAAGATAAAGCCCGCATTCATCGCTGTTATATTCAAGCGTCAGGTGTTCGATTCCATTCCGAGTTAGCGTTCGCTCGAATGGAACCGCAAGAGTGGCGTCGAGATCGGTTACGCAGGCGGGAACTGGAATCGGCATTCCAGTAATATGTTTGCGCCATCTGCTTGCTGGCGGTTCACCAATCGCAGTTTGTTTTTTCTGATGATAGAGGTCGACGATCCAGATATGGACAATTTCATGGAGTTTTTCTAGCGATATAACCGCATTGCCAAGCGAGTCGTATTCATCTTTTTCCACGATGTTAGAAAATGTCGTTCCTGGAAGGGTATGAAAAAGCCCGCGATTCATTGTCCCGTAGAGTCGCTCAATCTTTCCCTTGTAACGAGGTTTCGCACGCGGACAATACTGGATTGTTGTTCCAAATCGCTTCGCAAGATCTTCCAACGCGATGCTGTGAAAATCTGATCCGTTGTCGACAACCAGATTGGTGAACACGCCGTAGCAATCCCAGGTATTTTTGATATTGGGATACATCTCTTTGATGTAGGACTTAGAAAGTATGGCGTGGCGAAGGCAATACGAAACTGACAAATAACTAGGCGGTTCGAACGAAAGGTAATATCCCAAAATGCATCGGGTATCGTCATCAATGGCTATAGTCAAATAAGGCCGTCCCAAAGGCAGACCGCTTCGCCCATCCACAACAGTCAAATCGATCACGGTGTGATCGATTTCCACTCGATCGAGTGGTCGCTCTCCTCGAGAAAATCCTTGGACAGTTTCATATCTTCTCGCAGCGTACGTCTGACCGAATCGAGCGCAACATATGTCGAACTCGCTATACGTCGATCTCAAGCGGCGCCAAAAGTATTCGATGCTTGGCATAGTGAATTTATTTTCGTTTGCCGGCGTCGATTTATTATGAGCAGCGATGTGTGTTGCCGCATGCAAGCGGGCATCACACATACTGAGTCGTTGCTGTGTCAAATACATGGTCTCAAGCGACCGATCAACTATTTCTTCAAGTTCATCGTGATATCGTCTAGTTCGGTTACCTCTTCTTTTCGTTTTGGGAAGCAAGGACGCTATATCATTTCGCCCGTTTTGATATCGACTGATCCATGCCTTAAACGTTGTAATAGACGGGGGCGTGCGATCATCGAGCTCTGCACTTACTTGATCGCTGCAGTTTTGCAGTGCTGTAGCCGATTTTGGTCCCCCGATCGCAGCATTGACGTAGGCAAACCGGCGTCGAGCTTCTGCACGGTCTGACTCTGACGCTGAACTCCAAACATCGAATTGTTTTCCGAGTTTTGTAGCCTGCATTGAATCCGCAATTTCCATTGCGTCAGGGAAGTATAAATTTCCTTTGCTTAACTCTGAATGGAGATCGCTTTCGCAGGCTTCTATGCTGCGACCGGTGAACACGTTATCCATTTTCCAAATACCGTCAGCAAACTGCTTGACCAATTTAAATCGTTCGCCGCTTCTGTTCACGATTGCATTGGGCAGAAAAAATGCTATAGCCATGAGGAATTCTCCTCTGATGTTGACGCAGATGGAGTTGTACTGATGACTGAAGTGGCTGACAACGCGTAGCGCCGGTCATACGAAAAATAGCCTTCGAGAAGAAGCCGACAGACGTCGAATACTGCATTCTCACCAAAAGTGCCGGACACGATATCTCGCCATTGTGGTGGCTTGCGTAAGAAAAAGCGGCGCAGCTGTTCTTTTCTAATGTCGGATACTGGATTGCGCCCTAATCGCAAGAGAATCTTGGCATCGGAGAACTGTGGTTCCTGACGGATTTCCAAATCAGTTACGACGAAATAATCGAAGCCTTGCATAAGCAAGACTGGCCGTATTGCATCGCCACGCTCTATCGCCTCACAGAGATCAGGATCTGTATGGGATTTAACTTCAATAAATGCTGCGCGACCGTTACCTACGACGAATAGGTCGGGAAAATGTTTGTATGTTTTTCCGTTAAGGAAGTATGTGAGCGTGGCTGGTTGTTCTTTGAAACTAACGATGCGAGGATTAGCATCTAACCGAATAACGCAGTCTCTTTCGTTAAACGATTCCCAGTGGACCGAAGTATTGTTCCGGAATGATGGAAACTTGCCGGTTACACGCAAATTTGATCGACGGACGATTTTGCGTGCACGTTGACCTGGTTTCGCCCACTCGATGGTGAGATGTTGCGCGATGAACGCAGTTGTTTGTGTTGTGGACATACGATGTCACACGCCAATCTTCCCTGTATAAAGTAGATTTTTTAGACAGCAGAAATCCCGTCGACCAAAGCTTGACAGCTTTAATCTCTCCCTTTATATTGGAAGCGTTCGATGCAAAAGAACACTTCTTTAGATGACTCAAGCGTTAGCGCGCTTGGGTCATTTTGTTTTCAGAGGTCGTGATGGCAGTGCGATACTCCTTTCAATAGTTGATAGTTGTAGTTTTACCTTAAGCCTTGGCCATTTGATGCGGCTTCGCTCAAAATGACGATTTCTTCTTGCATGCCAGCGCTATGCATGTGGCGCTGATTGTTCCTTCTCCTTTTCTTGAGAATCGGCGACCGCGCCGTCTTCGACGATACCCGCCTGTTTGATAATCCAATTTGCTACTTCTTCGGTTAGGGCAAAAATACCTCTGCGTCCTGCAATTGGGAATATGTGTACCCCAATGTCGCCCCGCTGACGCGCTCTGTGAAATGCCGCATAGGTGTTGTAACCCAACGCTCGGTAGAGAGCAGATCCCTGCAATAACGGGCCATGTTCTACGTGCATTCGAGTTTTCAGATCCTGGATTTCCGCATTGGGTGTCATCTTGATTTCCATTGATGTGCGTGCATTTTTCCAAATGATGGATATTTTTTTTGATAAATTCTAGGTTTTAACAAACGATTTATAAAAAACCTAATGGGATCAGGGAGCGGTACGAAAAAGAAGCACTGGGCTGAAAAGGCGCGGATGTGGGCGTGGTACGACGAAGTGGCACGCCGCACTGATTGGAGTGATCATCGTCTGGATAAAGAATTTGCGAGAAAACCTGGTGTGTCTCTGACTCCAGATTTGCGGGCAAGGGTATTTGGAGCGATAAAAGGGAAAAATGCGCGGCAACCGACAGGTAATAAAGACTGGCGAAGCGCATCAGAGCTAGCGGCTGCGGTAGGTGCTCACCCGTCGTTCGCAGGTACGGAAGAGCTATATCACGCTAATGTTTGGAGTTTTATTCAAGAACGATTTGTTAAAGCGGAGGATTTAGAGCGTCGAACCGATGTCCTTCTAGAGCGCTATGCGTTAGTGCGAATCGATCCGCTGACCTCAGATGATTTTAGTACCACGGTGATGAAACTCGGCCTGCCAGCCTTGTATAAGCGCTCACTTGCTTTGTCGCTTCACAATTTGCCGCATCTTGATCAATTTTCCCTACTTTGGAATTTGTATCTCGCCACAGAGCAGGCGATCGACTGGCATATTCGGAAATTTCTTGAATCGCAACTAGATCGGTGGCTCGACAATTTTTTCTTTGAGCGTTTTGCAGCGAGGGGATTTCACCTAGAGTTTTATACTGCCGCTATTGACGCAATGATGAAAGCGCGCATAGATCCTATGGCGACGACCTGCTCTGTTCAATATCTTGGTGCGCTAAGTAGTCGAATTGTACTCCCGTCGAAGTGGAGCTCTTGATTGCCATGTCGACAATTCGTAAGGCAGATATTCGCGTGCCATCGATAATTTCCTGCCCCACAGATTAAATCTGAAAGCCTTAGAATTCGATTTAAAGAGGGTATAACTAGGAGACTTGCCGAATTAAGCCAAAAGAACGTGATATGGATAGCCCAGCCGCCATGTTAGACAAACACCTTGTCTTAAGGGCGGAATTTGGTTGATTCTCTGTCATACCTGTATCGACCCAAAACGCAATAAATAGCAATACAGATGAAGCTCCTATTTGGAAAGGGCTTGGCTTTTGATCGTTTGGTATGCGCTTTCAAGCTTGAGATATAAATCTTCTGAGAAACTGGATTTTTTTGAGTCCAAGGCAGTAACAATATCCACTAAATGAACGTTGTCCTCTTTCCCATTCCATTCCTTAATATAGGTTCCTTCTTTATATCCATTTGCTTGACGAAATATATTAAGAACATTCTTAGAGGTGTATTGTGTTATAGCGATATTCCAATCCATGTCACATGCCCGAAAGCTTGCCTCAAGTAACGCGTAAGAACTACGCCGACTCACCGCCAGTCCCGCCATTAACTCTAAAAGAAATCGTATATTTTCTTCTTTGAGAGAATATGTTTTCCCATCAAATTGGATTTCATCCAATTCTGGATCGGACTGCCAGGCTATTGCCTTGGCTGCTTCTTCGATATTGCCTTGTGCATCAATAATGGATGCCGAAAGCATAAAATGCAGGATATCTATAAGTTCAATTTGAACTTGTGCTAAATCGGCAGACTGGTTCTTCCACCACTTCCAACCATAGTGTTCCAATGCTTCTGCAGCTTCAATAACCACTGCACGCAAGAATGGATATCCCGCATGTAGCCAGTCTGGATTAACGGTGGAATTCATTTTTTCCTGCAACCGCAACATACCGATTGCCTGATCTATTTTTAGTTTTTCCATACAAAGTTCCTAACGAACAGGTCAATTATTTTGGCGTCGCAATCTGTCTATTATGCGACGAAATTGAATCAATTAATTGGTTGATGGCATTGCGTGTTCCTGTGTGTTCCAACCCTTGCAGTTCTTTGCAGATGCGCGAAGCAAGGTCTGCAGCAGACACTGACTTCGGCTCAATAAGTCCACAAATATTCATGCAGTGAATAAGTACCGATGCAGGAGGTGGCACCTTGCCTGCAATATATTTGGAGAGCATGGATTGACTCTTCGTGAGTGATTTCGCAAAATTTGCCTGTGAATCACCAGAATGAAGCCATGCTGAACGCACAACATCCTTAGGTTCGATATCAATATCCATATATTCCTTGACAGCACGGGGCGTTGCGTTATTATTCCTATTAAGAATAATATTTAAATCTTAAATATGCAATGGTCAAAAGACAGCGCGCGAGGAAATCCGGATGCAGGGCAATTTGCAACACCGGATTGGATTGCCGACATTCTTTGCTCCCGACTCAGCAGCGGGCTGAAGTCGGTCGCCGATTTAGGCGTGGGTAAGGGGGCACTCTCACTAGCTTTACGTAATCGCGTGTTGGATTGTTCAATCGTTGGTATCGACAAACATTTGCTTCCAGACGGCGATCAAGAAACAATGCAGGCGCAAGGTATACATCTCATTACCAAAGACATTGGCCGCCCAAAGTTTTCCGACTGGTTTCTCAAACAATATGGCGCTGTCAGCACAGTCATTTCCAATCCGCCGTTCATCAATGTGCTCAACTCGCCATTAATTGACAGTGTGCTGGCTAAGAATTCACTTGGAAATCGCGGTGCGAAAGTTCAGCGTCTGGATCTAATCTTCTTGGCGCATGCCATGAAAATGATTACGCAACAGGGCGAAATCGCATTCATTCTTCCCCGTTCAGCATTCGCTACTGCCTCAAGCCGCACTTGGCTGCAATCGATGATTCACAATTTTGGATTGGCAGAAATAATCGCTCTTCCTTCAAATGCATATCATGAAGCAGAAGTTGAAACTGCGATATTGATCTTCCGACCAGGGATGCGCCGCGCAGGTAAAATCAACGTCACGCTATTTAGAGCGGAGGGCAAGTCGAAAATCGATCGTATTGGTAACTTCTCACCTGCTGTTCTTGTGGCAGAACTTTCTGGACTTCGTACAATTACGCCCAACTCAAAAGCAAAAACATTGCTTGGGTTAGGTACATCCGTTGCGCGTGGAAGATACTCGTCCAACTCTTTGGCATCTAACGGAATTCCACATTTTCACACTACATCTTTTCAGGCCTATCCATCTTCGCAGATCCGTTTTGACGATACTGCCGCAGCTGATGACACACATGGCGCAGCTCAAGAGGGGGATATTTTGATTGCCCGTGTTGGGACTCGATGCCTTGGTCGTGCTGCCTTCGTCTTGGGTGGAAAGCAGCAAATTTCTGACTGCGTGTATCGCATAACTGCACCAGCAGTAAATCGTCACCAAATTTGGGAGTTTCTATCATCTGAAGAAGGCCGCACGTGGCAACGATCACTGGCGCGTGGCGCATGCGCGAAATTTATAACGCAACAAGATCTATTAGCAGCACCACTACCTCGCTCGATTACGATGAGTTAGCATGCCCTATCAAATGGACTGTATCCCTTTGATTTTTACGAAATGGCATCTAGCAACCTTTTCTGATCTTTTGTCTGTACGAATAGGGTGATCATAGAAAAGACCAGTGCTGGCGGTATTGCCCTTGGTTTCTAGCAGGAACAAAGCTGCTGCAACTGTCTGAGGTTTTGTACCTAACGGAGATACCCAAAATACGCTGGATTCGTCTCCCAGCACAGAATACAAATCCCACAGCAAATGATAACTTTCGCGAATACTACTTGCTGAACAATATTTGATAGAGTTTCCCCCCAAACTCATGCGCTTGAAAATCTGCGCATGATTTGCGAGAACGTTTGTCTCCCATCCGGGCGAAAAAGCTGGTACGCCGATAATAAAAAATCGGACGTATTTGTCCTTGTTGCATTCACCTCGCTGCTCAAAAGCCTGTAGCAATCGAGAGGACTCATAGCCCAAGAAGAAAGCGTGATGTGCTCTCTGATCATCACGAAATTCTTGAGCAAATCCCTGAAGACTAACGAATTTGTTGTTATCCGTGAGCTCAAACTCACGCGGACTCAAGATGCCGTCGATAATCGGCTTAGACCTTTTGTAATCCTTTGGTTCGACATAGAAAAACTCCACTTCATCAATTTTTGCATCCTTGATCGCCTGTAAGGCTCTCACTATCTCTGCCATACCTAATGTCGTTGCTTCAAATCGTACTCGCGTCACACCTTTAAGTTGTGTTGCAAGCTTTGTGACGTTGGTCTCTTGGTCATCAACGAATAGTTTTTGATCTTGGAACCCAAGCTTAATGACCTTTTTTGCAATATTGAAAAAAGTCTTCAATGCATCGGCGCCACGGTCGTCCACCACTTTCCCTACGAATAAGATATCGCAGGTAGGAGTGTTTTTCGAGTCCAATGGACCTTCGAAAACTTGAGAAGAAAATGTTAGTTTAGACGCAGCCATATTGATCAAAAATCCAGGGGCAACGTTGGGTTGTCGATTTTTTCTCTGGCGATTCTCCGTACAATTGCATCCTTTTGTTTTACTTCGTCCTCAAGCAACCCTAATAAATCCGGCGCTGCTATTTGGATACTCTTTTTCTTACGATAAGAGATTTGAAAATAGCCGGAAAAAATTGGATTCAATATGTATTGAAGAGTCGAAACGCCAACATTCTTTTTCTTTGTTTCAGGATCTTCATAGAGAACCGACCATTTAACGGCTTCACTCAGATACTCGATCAATTTTTCAGTAAGATCACCCTCACTAATGCTGAAGTGATTGATTTCAGTCTCGCTCTGAGCAACGTGCCGTTGCTTTTCTTTGAAAATTGCTCCCAGTGACAAAGTTAATCCATGCAAGCGATTCCCATGAATGCCTGAGCTGCGTACCCCATTCAAAAATTCTGAACTCGCAGCGCGCACCGCCTCTGCTTGATCAGGAGCACTTAAGACGGGGATCTCTGACCCGTTGGCTTTCGCCCTTAGGAATGACTGATGCAAAAGTTCAAGAAAATGGCGAACGTTGCCACGTGACATGAGTACAAACGCATCAAATCCTGCAAAAAAGGGACATGGCCGATTCACCTTCGAGTACAGTTGAAGAATCACACCGACTAAATTATTTTTAATCCATTCAGCCGATTCAAAACGATTTGTCTTGCGCTCACAGTAGTTCTGTAACTCTTTGAGAAGTTCATCTGGCGTAACACTTTTGCGATTTAAAATGGCGCCACTGACAAGAGATACCTCAGGGGCATCTGCGGATATAAAGGCCGCAGCAGGTAGCGCACTTTTCCAAGCATTCAAACCTTGTCTGATATTTTGGGAGAGATGCTCGCGCAATGACGCATCAGCCATTACTTCCTGCGCGAGTTCACGCTCTCTTAATCTAGGAAATACGGTATTTGCCGCATTTAATAAACTTTTTCGATACTCAACATCATTCAATCTAACTACTACTTCTGCTGGATCTCTAAGTTGACCGATGCTAATAGGCATGGTCGATAGCAACTCTGGTGCCGTCTCCGCCAATCTGAAGAACAATAACTCTGCTGCGAATAAATCGAAGTTGCTAGAAAGGTGATCTTCAATGTCTATGAGTCGAAGATCGCCGATATCCTGGATCGATTCAGGACCTCTTGTACCAGGATTTGTCATTCCATTCCGCTTGATAGCGACATTAAAAATTAGTGGTGACTGACCATGTTTGATCAGTTCATTGATAATTTTTTGTTGGTAGGGAATGAGATTTTCATACTCATCGATGAAGGTTGCAATAACGCTATCTTTTAAATAATCCAGCGTCGATTGCAGTACATCAATGACGTCTTTAATAAATTCTTTTCCAGGTAAAAATATCGGCCGAGTATAGGAATCTAAATTGTTAATCCATGCAGTTAATTTGCTTCGTTCAAGAATCAGCGATGCTTTTAGCTCTGAAAAAGTTGTTCCTAGGTGCGGATATACTTTGGCTATAGCACTGAAATTCAGTGCTTGCAGGTTGCCAAATTGTTTCTGTCTAACTTCCGTACAGTTAATTGAGTAGACAGCGTCAATCAGTTCCAAACTGAGACTGCATGCTAGCCAGTGACTAAACGCACGCTGCCAAATTTCCTCTTGAACTCCGCCCCCGTTCATTGCTGCGAGATAATTTGTATCTGCGCGCAGGTATAACCCTACATATTTGACATCCTCGAGCGATAAATCCAATCGACGTGGCGAGAACTGACTAGTGTGGGATAGATAGCGTAGCAACATTGTCTTGCCGCAACCTCTGCCGCCTTGGAAGACTAGAGACTTTCGCTGTTCCTTTATTGGTAAGTCATTAAAGTAAAGAGGAATGACGAATTCTTCCCAAATATCCTTGGGTTGTTCTTCCGCCCGATTTTGCGCATAAGCGAGCCTAATATCTTTCATGAATTATCTTTCTAACAGGCTGCACCAGCCTTCACGATCAAACCAAAGTATGGGGAGGCTATTATTTGGTGTGCTATGCGAAAAGCCAAAGCACAGGGCAAGTTCACCGACACCAGTTGCGGGTATTATTTTCCCGGGGACGAAGCCGGTTAGCGGCAACATTTTTTTGATATAAAAATCTTCCGCGTCCGAGGCTTTAATCTGTCCATCGGATAGGAAATCCCATGTCTTTTGAGAGAAGAAATGATGATCTTCCGTCAGCTTTTCAGCAGAAATAACAGTTAATTCAGGCCAAAATTTGGATAAATGTTCAATACCTTTTTCGTGAGCAACGACGGGGGCGTAAATCACTTTTGCCTTACCTGCCATTTCGCGAACCTGCTGTTTTTTGCAGAAGCCCTCAGCTTGCTTTCCCGACCCGAGAAAGTCGTCCACCAAGATAATAACTTTGGCTCCAGCTTCCACCGCCGCGCCGATTTGCGACGGCCATATCATCCATCTGTCAGCGATCCCCAATTGCTTTTTAATTCTTCTGATTACGAGAGGGCCAGATTTGGAAGGGGGATCAGAATCACATATTACTGGAACCAGTCGGACGCCTGGATCTTTGAATTTATCGCGCAGAAGTTTGATTAAATCGACATCGTCATTAATTCGTAGATGCGATTGCACTGCAAGACTACAAGGTCCGCCAAAGAGCGAAGTAATACATGCCGAAAATTGCGTCGGTGACCGATAGACCAGTGAGTCGAGCAAACATGCTGCAAAGTATCGCTCATCGATTGTGGTGAATCCGCTGAACCATCCGACCATACGCTCTAATGGAATATCCCATAGCCCAGCGTCGATTAAATCGCGCACGCGATTGGACACACGTTCAATATAATCTTCTGCACCATTTGGAGCTTTAAAAGCCAATCAAACACTCCCCCCTAGACGCTTGCTAGTTTTTTAATTTATTTGAGGGCATCTTTTGCCCACTCTTGTTTGATTTTTATTCCAAGGGTGCAGCTTTAAAGCGCTGTTGACCATCCCATGTCTATGGGAACTCTTGTTAATAATTGTTAAACGATTCGACTAAATTTAGGGCGACTTAATTATCAATGCCAAAGTGATGCATGACTGCCGATGCATTTTAATCTTTTGTCTGATCGAGTGTCGTCGACAGGCACGGAAGGTTAAATATTTACTGCCACCCAGTAGGTTCTGCATGAAACGGGGGCTTTTATGCGCATGTGCATCAGAGGCAAAGCAGATAAATTGATGTGCACCTTCTTCAAAGTCTGAGGGCGTGTGCATGTATTAGCGTCTCAATCTATGCGTTCGTTGCGATTTGATGAGGTAATGACGCGGTCAAAGCTTGGGCAGGACAGAGCAAAAGTAACACTTGTTTTGTAACCACGCCTAAGCAAACTTCTAAACTAATGCAGCAGTAGTTTTCCAAGGGGCAGACTTATGTCCTTAAAAAGTCGGGGTTATGCCCATGCAAAGTCAGGGTTATGCCAAATCCCACACTATTTTCAATACAGTGAAATCCATTTTTACTGCATAAACACATGTGTTTATCTGATGTGCCACTTTCACTATCAATCATAAGTGCTTAATTCTTAGAGCTATTTAACAAATGTGTTGCGTCAATGTAATGCGCTAAGTCATTGACTTCATTGAAAAAATTACTGTTTTTACCCCTGAATTTCGCTTGACCGGTATTGGTGCATCCTCTAAAGTGGGCGACAGTGTGAAAAAGTGTTTATTTGTGGGTAATTTCAACTGCAAATAATGTGCACATCACCATGCAATGCATACTAAAAAAGGAATTCAGGGTGTTTCAAGGCGCGTCCTCTCTCAATCTCGATGCTAAAGGCCGGATGACTATTCCAGCCCGGCATCGCGACGCATTGCTTTTGCAATGCGAGGGCCGCATCACCCTGACCAAACATCCTGACGGTTGTTTGCTTCTCTTTCCGCGTCCCGTCTGGGAAATGCGCCGCGAAGAGATTGCCAAATGGCCGATTTCCGCGCGCTCCTGGCAGCGCATCTTTCTTGGCAATGCTTCCGATGTCGATTTCGACAGCGCCGGTCGTATCCTGATCGCCCCTGAGTTGCGTGCAGCCGTGGGTTTGACGCGCGACGTCATGGTGATGGGTATGGGTAGCCATTTCGAAATCTGGGATGCGGCCAAGCTGGGTGAGAGCGAGTCGAATGCGATCGCTGCGGGCATGCCCGATGTATTAAACGATTTTTCTTTCTGACGCCGTGATGAATGTAGAAGCGGTGCAGCAATACCAGCACCGGACCGTGCTGCTGGATGAGGCGGTCGGCGCGTTGGCGCTGGAAGGTGATCGCGCGAATGGCATTTACATCGACGGTACGTTCGGGCGTGGTGGTCATAGCCGGCTGATACTGCAGCACCTTGGCGTGGGCGGCCGCTTGCTGGCGTTCGACAAGGACACGCAGGCGATTGCAAATGCAGCCACGATAGCCGATGCGCGCTTTGAGATTGTGCACGACAGTTTTGCGACTTTGGGCGAGGCGCTGGCAACGCGCGGTATCAAGCAGGTGAATGGGGTGTTGCTGGACTTGGGAATATCGTCACCGCAGGTTGACGATGCTACGCGAGGCTTCAGCTTTCGCGCGGATGGGCCGCTGGACATGCGCATGGATACCACGCGCGGCATGTCGGCAGCGGAATGGCTGGCAACGGAAACCGAACAAAAAATCGAGAAAGTGATACGCGAATATGGGGAAGAACGGTTTGCTTTTCAGATTGCAAAGGCGATTGCTGCTCGCAGGGCAGTCGAACCAATTTCAAGCACACGACAGCTTGCCGCGATCGTGGCAAACGCCGTCAAAACCCGCGAGAAGGGCAAGGACCCGGCCACTCGCACCTTTCAGGCTATCCGGATTTTCATCAATCAAGAGCTTGAAGAACTCGAGATAGTTTTAAACGAAGCGTATCGACACTTGGCCCCGCACGGGAGAATGGTTGTGATCAGCTTTCATTCGCTGGAAGACCGCATCGTCAAGCAGTTCATGGCAGGCAAAGCCAATGTGCCGCAGCCTGACCGTCGCCTGCCGATTCGTGCGGTTGATCTGCCGCAACCAGAGATGAAGTTGATCGCGCGTATCAAACCTTCAGCAGAAGAGGTCAGTGCCAATCCCCGTTCCCGTTCTGCCGTCATGCGCGTTGCCGAGCGCTTGCCAACTCCCGGAGTTGCGCAATGAGCGGCCGCATCAGCTTTCTGATCACCTGCATCCTGGTTGTTTGTGCCTTGTCGGTCGTGAACGCGCATTATCAATTCCGCCGTTTATTCATTGAGCTTGAGCGCGCCCAGGCGCAAGCACGCCAACTTGATATCGAGTGGGCGCAGTTGCAACTCGATCAATCGACGCTCGGTAAACATTCCCGTATCGAACTCAGTGCGCGCCGCGATTTGCGCATGGTGTCGGTATCTCCCGCCAGTACGCAGTACTTGACGACGGGGGAAAAATGACACGCGGTACGTCACGTAACTCTCGCACCGCCGCCGGCAAGGGCGTGCCTTTTGTTGCCAGCCCGGTGCTGGCAACAAAGCTGCCTGCGTGGCGTTCGCGTGTCGTGTTGTTCCTGATTTTCGCTGCATTTTTGACGCTGGCGGGCCGTGCATTGTGGTTGCAAGGGATGTCTACCGACTTCCTGCAAAAGCAGGGTGCTTCGCGTTACGCGCGCACGCTTGAATTGCCGGCGACACGTGGCAAGATTACCGACCGTAATGGCCAGGTGTTGGCATCATCGATTCCGGTGCGCGCAGTGTGGGCGATTCCCGATGACGTGTTGCAGTCGCCAAAAGACAAGCTTCAGGCGCTGGCCAAACTGCTGGACATGAGCGAGCGCGACTTGCGTCGCAAGCTGGATTCGGATCGCAGTTTTGTATATCTGAAGCGGCAAGTCGAGCTCGATACTGTCGACAAGATCTTGAAACTCGGCATCGCCGGCATCGATACACGCAAGGAATACAAACGCTACTACCCGGAAGGTGAAGTGATGGCGCATGTCGTCGGCTTTACCAATGTCGAAGACAAGGGGCAGGAAGGGATGGAACTGGCATTCCAGAAAACGCTGGTCGGTGTCACCGGCAATCGTCGCGTCATCAAGGATAGACTTGGCCGCATCGTCGAGGATATCGAGTCGGTGCGCGAGCCGCACGACGGCAAAGATCTGACCTTGTCCATCGACAGCAAGATTCAGTACATCGCCTTCTCGGCATTGAAAGACGCAGTTGAATTGCATAAGGCAAAGGCTGGCGGGATCGTCGTGCTCGATGCCAAAACCGGTGAAGTGCTGGCCCTGGCGAACCTGCCTACCTATAACCCGAACAATCGCTCGGTGCTGACTGGTGCGCAATTGCGTAATCGCGTGATGACAGACACGTTTGAGCCGGGTTCGACGCTCAAACCTTTTACGATTGCACTGGCGCTGGAAAATAAATACATCACGCCGGGCACGATGATTCAAACCGCACCCGGCAAGTTGAAGATCGGTACCGCCACGATTGGGGATGCACATGCATCTGGTTTGCTGTCGGTGGCGCAAGTCATAGAAAAATCTTCCAACGTCGGCACCGCAAAAATTGCGCTGCAGATGGAGCCGCATGAAATGTGGGACATGTTTACCTCAGTCGGTTTCGGCCAGCAACCCAAGGTCGGATTTCCGGGGGCGGTCGCCGGTCGCGTACGTCCATACAAATCATGGCGTCCGATCGAGCAGGCAACCATGAGTTACGGTCATGGCATCTCCGTCTCCTTGTTGCAGATCGCACATGCATACATGATCTTTGCGCGCGATGGAGAAATCATTCCAGTGACGTTCCAGCGCTCCACCGACCAACCGATCGCTCAACGCGTGATCAGTGAAAAAACCGCGCGCGCAACGCGCGGCATGCTGGAAATGGCAGCCGGCCCAACAGGGACTGCGCCGCAAGCACAAGTACCAGGTTATCGCGTCGCTGGCAAAACCGGCACTGCATACAAGATTGAAAAAGGCCAGTACGTTAAAAAATACGTATCGTCGTTTGTCGGCTTTGCGCCGGTTTCCGATCCTCGCATCATCGTTGCGGTGATGATCGATGAACCATCGGCGGGCAAGCATTACGGCGGTCAGGTTGCGGCGCCGATTTTCTCTACCGTGACTGCCAATGCGCTGCGCTCTATGAACGTTGCTCCGGATTCAAGTATTACTAACATCATCATTCCGGCAGACGCCGCCGTGGAGAACATGTGATGTCCTCCCTACTCAATATTCAGGAAGTTCTCGACTGGCTGCAAGCGACTGTGCCGTCAGCAGAGTTGACGTCTGATTCGCGCAGCGTGCGTGCCGGCGATGTGTTCGTTGCCTACCCTGGAGATGAAGCAGATGGCCGCGCCTTCATTCTGGATGCAATTGAACGCGGTGCAGGCGCAGTTGTTTATGAAGCTGCTGATTGCGCATGGCGGCCAGAATGGGATGTGCCACATCTGGCGATCGACAATCTGAAGGTACACGCTGGCGATATCGCTGCACATTTTTATGGTCATCCAGATACGGCGATGTCGACCATCGCCGTGACGGGTACCAACGGCAAGACTTCATGCTCGCAATGGCTGGGACATGCGCTGTCTCGGTTGGGTGAGCCAACTGCCGTTGTCGGCACGCTGGGCGTCGGGGTATTCCGTAACGGCGCTGCTGGCAATTTGAAGGCGACCGGCTACACCACGCCGGACGCAGTGCTGCTGCAACGCACGCTGGCGGAGATGTGCAAGCTTGGTGCGACGACGCTGGCGATTGAAGCTTCCTCTATTGGTTTGCATCAAGGCCGTTTGTCCGGCATGCATTTCGACATCGCGCTGTTCACTAATTTCACACGTGATCATCTCGATTATCACGGTGATATGACGGCGTATGAAGATGCCAAGAATATCCTGTTCGACTGGCCGGGTTTGAAGCACGCGATCATCAATCTGGATGATGCAATGGGCTTGCGCCTGGTCGCGCGCATCAAGCGCAACAACCCTGACACCCTCATCACCGGTTATACGCTCACCAGTAATGAGTTTGCCGGTCTGGATGTTTTGCGCGCGACAGAAATTCACAGTACTCAAAACGGCACCTCGTTCCAGTTTGCTTGTCGCTTAGGCAGCACGCATGTCAAAACCCAGCTCGTCGGTCAGTTCAACATCAGCAATGTATTAGCTGTAATTGGCGCGATGCTGGCAAAAGGGATCGATTGGGGTAAGGCACTTGCAGCAGTAGAAATGCTGACCGCTGTGCCTGGACGCATGCAGCAACTGGGCGGCGGTGAAGCGCCATTGCTCGTCATCGATTATGCGCATACGCCAGACGCACTGGAAAAAGCTCTTTCCTCGTTACGCGATGTTGCAAGCGAGCGCGGCGGCGAATTGTGGTGCGTGTTCGGTTGCGGCGGTGATCGCGATGCCGGCAAGCGCCCGCAAATGGGCAAGGTCGCAACGCTTGCAGATCACATCATCGTGACCAGCGACAATCCGCGTCATGAAGAACCGGCCGACATCATCGCGCAGATCGTGGCCGGCATAGGCGCGACCAAGAACGCACCGCATATCATCGAAGACCGCGCCACCGCGATTTTGTGGGCTGGCAAACATGCGGCAAAACAGGACGTTATTTTATTGGCTGGCAAAGGGCATGAAGCGTACCAAGAGGTGAAGGGCAAGAAGCAAGCCTTCCTCGACGCCGACCATGCCGCGCTGGCTTTGTCCTCACGTGCAATGCAGGGGATGAGCTGATGAAATCGACATTGGCCAATATGCAAAAGGCAGTCGCAGATTCGACGATGACGATGGATGCATCGTTCGACGGCGTTTCCACCGATAGTCGCAACGTGGGAGCGGGTAATCTGTTCGTCGCCTTGCGCGGTGAGCGCTTTGATGCGCACGAATTTCTGCATCAGGTCGCAACACGCAAGGTCGCAGCAGTTGTCGTGGAAAAAATGCCGGCTGATTTGAATGTGCCTGCATTGGTGGTGCCGGATACACGCATCGCGCTGGGACAAATCGCACAATACTGGCGTCAGCAATTCGCGCTTCCTTTGATCGGTGTCACCGGCAGCAACGGTAAAACCACGGTCAAGGAAATGATTGCCTCTATCCTTGAAACTGCCTGCGGTACCGACCAATATCTGGCGACGCGCGGCAACTTCAATAATGATATCGGCGTGCCGTTGACCTTGCTGCGTTTGAATGCGGCTTGCAAGGCGGCTGTTATTGAGCTGGGCATGAATCATCCCGGCGAGATCGCTGTCTTGTCGGCGATTGCACAGCCGACTGTCGGTCTGGTCAACAATGCACAGCGTGAACACCAGGAATTCATGGCAAGCGTGGAGGCAGTCGCGCGTGAAAATGGCGCAGTGTTCGCACATTTGCCAGCGGACGGCATTGCGATTTTTCCGGCGGACGACACTTACACTAATCTGTGGCGCGAATATGCGGGTCAACGCAAGACATTGACCTTTGGCTTGTCGGATGACGCAGATGTACGTTGCACATATACGGCCAGCGATTTCGGCAGCCAGCTGTCAGTCACCAGCGGTCGCCAGGCATTTTCCATCAATCTTGCTGCGGCCGGCGTGCACAATGTACGCAATGCATTGGCAGCCATTGCGTGCACCTTGGCAATCGGCATTGCGCAAGATGCAATTGTGCGTGGCTTGCAAGCATTCGCGCCCGTCAATGGACGCCTGCAACGCAAGATCGCGACCAATGGCGCATTGGTCATCGACGATACCTATAACGCTAATCCGGATTCGGTACGGGCGGCGATTGATGTGCTGGCTCAGGCTGCAGCGCCACGCATTCTGGTCCTCGGTGACATGGGTGAAGTCGGTAATGACGGTCGTCAATACCATGAAGAAATCGGCGCGTATGCGCAGGAAAACGGCATAGAACACGTGCTCACATTGGGCGATCTGGCGCGTTATACCGCCAGCGCCTTCGGTGCGGGTGCGCAACATTACGAAAATCTGGAAGCCCTGAATCATGCGCTCGCTGCAATTTTCAATGCGCATGCAACCGTTTTGGTCAAGGGATCGCGATTCATGAAAATGGAACGCGTGGTACAGCATTTAATCGGTCAA
This sequence comes from Herminiimonas aquatilis, assembly GCF_042665175.1. Classification (NCBI taxonomy): domain Bacteria; kingdom Pseudomonadati; phylum Pseudomonadota; class Betaproteobacteria; order Burkholderiales; family Oxalobacteraceae; genus Herminiimonas; species Herminiimonas aquatilis. Next base: position 591,524 of record NZ_JBHTCC010000002.1, on the reverse strand, counting down.
CAAATTCAGGAAGCTCACTAATATGCTGCTCTGGCTGGCACAATTTTTTCAAGACGACATCGGCCCCATGCGCGTCTTTAATTTCATCACGTTTCGCGCAGTGTTCGCGACATTGACGGCGCTTGCGATCGGGCTGATCTTCGGACCCGCAGTGATCCGCATGCTGACACGCCTGAAAGTCGGACAAGCAGTACGCACCGATGGTCCGCAAACACATTTGATCAAAAGCGGCACGCCCACCATGGGCGGCGCGCTGATCTTGCTGTCGATCGGAATTTCCACCCTGTTGTGGACAGACCTGAGCAATCGTTTCGTCTGGGTCGTGTTGATCGTGACATTGGGGTTTGGCGCAGTCGGCTGGGTGGATGATTACCGCAAGGTGGTCCACAAAGATCCTAAAGGCATGGCTTCGCGTGAAAAATACATGTGGCAGTCGATCATCGGTTTGTTCGCTGCGGTCTATCTGGCGTTCTCGGTTTCCGCACCTAGCAACTCGCAATTCCTCGATCTGTTTCTCGCCTGGGTGCAATCCGGTTTCAGCATGGATTTGCCGCCCAAAGCCGATTTGATCGTGCCCTTCTTCAAAACCGTCAGCTATCCGCTGGGTGTGTGGGGCTTTATCGCGCTGACTTATTTTGTGATCGTCGGCACCAGCAACGCGGTGAATCTGACCGATGGTCTTGACGGCTTGGCGATCATGCCAACCGTGATGGTCGGCACTGCACTTGGTTTGTTTGCTTATCTGACAGGTAGCGTCACTTACGCAAAATATCTGTTTATTCCACACATTCCTGGTGCTGGCGAATTGATTATTTTCTGCGGCGCGATGGCGGGTGCAGGTTTGGCTTTTCTCTGGTTTAACGCTCATCCGGCGCAAGTGTTCATGGGCGATGTCGGCGCGCTGGCGCTGGGCGGTGCACTCGGCACTATCGCAGTCATCGTGCGTCAGGAAATCGTGCTCTTTATCATGGGCGGCGTGTTCGTGGTTGAAACCCTTTCCGTGATGATCCAGGTCGCTTATTTCAAATACACCAAGATGCGCACAGGTACCGGTAAACGGGTGTTGCTGATGGCACCTTTGCATCATCACTTTGAACAAAAAGGCTGGAAAGAAACGCAAGTCGTTGTGCGCTTCTGGATCATCACGATGATGCTGGTCTTGTTTGGTTTGTCCACTTTGAAGTTACGTTAAGCGGATTAGAGAAGCATATAAAAATGAATTACGCAGGCAAACATGTTCTGGTTTTAGGCCTTGGTGAATCCGGGCTGGCGATGGCGCAGTGGCTAGTCCGCTGCGGCGCATCGTTGCGCGTGGCGGATACGCGCGAACAACCGGACCGTTTGCCGCAGTTGCGCGCAATCGCCGCTGATGTTGAATTTGTCGGTGGCGTCTTCAGTGCCGCCTTGCTCGAAGGTATCGATTTCGTGGCAGTCAGCCCTGGCTTGATGCCGAAGCGTGAACTGGCTGCGATCATCCCGGCCGCGCAGGAAAAAGAAATTCCGGTCTGGGGCGAAATTGAGTTGTTCGCGCAGGCACTGGCAGCATTGAAAGAAGACAAGGGATACGCGCCGAAAGTCATCGCGATCACCGGCACTAACGGCAAGACCACAGTCACTAGTCTGGTCGGCCTGTTGTGCCAGCGCGCAGGACTGACCGTGCAAGTGGCGGGCAACATCAGCCCGGCCGCGCTCGATTGCCTGTACAAAGCCGTTGCCGCAGATACATTGCCGCAAGTATGGGTATTGGAATTGTCGAGCTTCCAGTTGCACACGACCTACAGCTTGCAGGCAGATGTCGCTACCGTGCTGAACCTGACGCAAGACCATTTGGACTGGCACGGCGATATGGCGGGCTATGCCAATGCGAAGGCGCGCATATTCGGCAGCAACACGATACGCGTATTGAATCGCGACGATGCCCTGGTCATGAAAATGGCAGATGCCTCCGCGCCTGTCATTACCTTTGGCGCCGATGAAGCAGAGCAGGCAGATTGCTTTGGTCTGGTCGATGAAAACGGCATGCGCTGGTTGGCCGTGGCCGTGGCGGAAGAAGAGTTACCGCAAAAACGACGCAAGAAAGACAATGTCGAGTTGCAAATTTCGACTAAAAAACTGATGCCGGTCGATGCACTGAAGATACGCGGTCAGCACAACGCGATCAATGCCTTGTCGGCTCTGGCGCTTTGTCGGGCGATCGACTTGCCATTCGCGCAGTTGCTGCACGGCTTGCGCGAATATCATGGCGAACCGCATCGCGTGGAACATGTGATGACCATCAGTGGCGTGGAGTATTACGACGATAGCAAAGGCACCAATGTCGGTGCGACCGTCGCCGCATTGAATGGTTTGGGCGTGAGTCAGGATGGTGCTTCCAAACATCTGGTTCTGATCGCCGGCGGTGATGGTAAAGGACAGGATTTCTCACCTCTGGCGGACCCTGTTGCCAAATACGCGCGCGCAGTGTTGTTGATCGGCAAGGACGCTGAGGCGATACGCGCTGCAGTGCAGGCGACGGGTGTCGAATTAATTGATTGCACGACACTGGAAGAAGCGACTGAAAAAGCGTCGGCTATCGCACAGAGCGGCGACGCCGTCTTGTTGTCACCCGCGTGTGCCAGCCTCGATATGTTCAAGAACTACGCACATCGTGCGGAAGTATTTGTCGATGCCGTACGTGAAATCGGTTTGTCGCGCGGCGAGGTGGCAGCATGAAATTCGCATTCCCATCATTCTCTGGCGCGCCGGTTCAAAAGGGTGTGCCGAGTCTCAACCAGCGGTCGAAGATGATGGCTTACGACCAGCCTTTGGTATGGGTCGTGCTGCTGTTGATGTTGTTTGGCATGGTGATGGTGTATTCGGCATCGATTTCGCTGCCGGACTCTCCTAAATATGCGCGTTATGACAACGCGCATTTCCTGACGCGTCAGGCAATGTTCATTAGCGTATCGATCGTCGCCGCCTTGCTGGCCTTCCGCGTGCGGATTGAAACATGGCAGCGTCTTGCTCCCTACCTGTTCGTCGCGACCCTGATTTTGCTGGTGATGGTTTTGATTCCTGGCGTGGGTAAAGGCGTGAATGGTGCGCGTCGCTGGTTGTCGTTCAAGGTATTCAATATACAGCCGTCCGAATTGATGAAATTGTTTGTCGTGCTGTATGCCGCCGATTACACGGTGCGCAAGCAGCAGGTGATGCACAAGTTGACCAAAGGTTTTATGCCGATGACGCTGGCGATCGGTTTCGTCGGCTTGCTGTTATTGCTGGAGCCGGATCTGGGCGCATTCGGCGTGATCGTTTGTATCGCGATGGGCATTCTGTTTTTGGGTGGTATCAACGGCATCTGGTTCGGCGGGATAGGCGTGACGCTGGTCAGTATTTTCAGCATGGTGATTTTGTTGTCGCCTTGGCGCCGTGAGCGAATTTTTGCGTATCTGAATCCGTGGGATGAAGAACATGCGCTGGGTAAGGCGTATCAGTTGTCGCACTCACTGATTGCATTTGGTCGCGGCGAATTATTCGGTGTCGGTCTGGGCGGCAGCGTAGAAAAATTGCATTACCTGCCGGAAGCGCATACCGATTTCTTGCTGGCAGTAATAGGTGAGGAGTTGGGATTCGTTGGCGTGTTTGTTGTCGTGGCAATGTTTTACTGGATCATCAAGCGTTCCTTTGAAATTGGTCGCCAGGCAATTGCGATGGATTTGACGTTTGCCGGCTTGACAGCAAAAGGCATCGGTATCTGGATTGCAGTACAGACGTTTATCAATATGGGCGTGAATCTCGGTTTACTGCCGACCAAGGGTTTGACCTTGCCGCTGATGAGTTATGGCGGCTCGGGCGTGTTGATCAATTGCATCGGCCTCGCGATTTTGCTGCGTATCGACTATGAAAATCGTGTGCTGATGCGCGGAGGTCGGATATGAGCATGAAGCGACTTCTGATCATGGCCGCAGGCACCGGCGGACATATTTTTCCGGGTTTGGCAATTGCAGAAACGATGCAGGCACGCGGCTGGGAAGTGACCTGGCTCGGGACCGAACACGGGATGGAGCGCGATCTGGTGCCCAAGACCGGCATCGCAATGGATACGATTTCTTTCGCCGGTTTGCGCGGTAAAGGTTTGAAGCATACGGTCACCGGCGTGTTGCGCATGCTGGCAAGTTTCAAAACCTGCTATTCGATATTGGCGCGCCGCAATCCCGGCATCGTGCTGGGGATGGGCGGCTACGTGACAGTGCCGGGGGGCTGGATGGCAAAACTGCGCGGCGTGCCGCTGGTGTTGCTGAACGCGGATGCCGCTTTGCTGTTGTCAAATAAAACGCTGACGCCGATTGCAGAGCGCGTGTTGTTCGGTTTTCCGGCAGATTTCGGCAGCGCTGCTGGTAAGGCTGTCGTGACCGGCAACCCGGTGCGCAAAGAAATCATCGCATTGGCGCCACCGACCGAACGCTACACGCAACACAGCGGTCCATTGAAGGTATTGGTAGTCGGCGGCAGTCTTGGTGCGCAGACATTGAATGATGTATTGCCGGCCGCATTGGCGCTAATTCCTGCGGCTCAGCGTCCGGTCGTCGCGCATCAGTCGGGGAAGAAGAATATCGATGCATTGCGTAGCAATTATGCGGATGCCGATGTGGATGCCGAAGTAGTCGACTTCATCAACGATATGCCGCGTCGCTATGCGGATGCGGATCTGGTGATATGCCGCGCCGGAGCAATTACGGTTTCAGAATTGACTGCGGCCGGCGTGGCCAGTGTGCTGGTGCCTTTGCTGGTATCGACGACGACGCACCAACGCGACAATGCACTTTGGATGGAACAACAACAGGCGGCAATTCATTTGCCGCAAACCGCATTGAACGCGCAAGGTTTGGCGACCTTGCTGCAAAACATGACCCGTGAAAAATGCACAAAGATGGCCGAAGCGGCGTATGCCAATGGCCGCCGCGATGCGAATGCTGCGATCGCCGATGTACTTGAAAAGTTAGTGAAGATTGTATGAAACATAAAGTCAAAAATATCCATTTCGTAGGAATAGGCGGCAGCGGCATGAGCGGCATCGCCGAAGTATTGCTGAACCTCGGTTATACGATTTCGGGTTCCGATCTGGGCAGCAACGCCGCTACGCGACGCCTGATTGAATTCGGCGCGAAGGTCACGCTCGGTCATGCTGCAGAAAACATTGCGAACGCGGATGCCATCGTGACGTCGACTGCGGTTCAGGCTGACAATCCTGAAGTGATAGCCGCGCGCGAAAAGCATATTCCGATCGTGCCGCGTGCAGTGATGCTGGCCGAGTTGATGCGCCTGAAGCGCGGGATCGCGATTGCCGGCACCCACGGCAAAACCACGACTACCAGCCTGGTTGCTAGTGTGTTGGCGGAAGGCGGCCTTGATCCAACTTTTGTCATCGGCGGTTTGTTGAATAGCGCCGGCGCCAACGCCAAGCTAGGTACTGGTGAATTCATCGTTGCCGAAGCGGACGAATCAGATGCATCCTTCCTGAATCTGTCGCCAGTGATTGAAGTCATCACGAATATCGATGCCGATCATATGGAAACGTATGAGCACGATTTTGAAAAATTGAAAACGGCCTTCGTTGAGTTTACCCAACGCCTGCCGTTCTATGGCGTTGCTGTGTTGTGTATCGACGATGCGAATGTGCGCTCCATCATGCCGCGCATTTCCAAGTTGATCACTACTTACGGTTTCCATGAAGATGCAGAAGTGCGTGCAATCGATGCCAAGGCAGTCGATGGTCACATGCAATTCACGGTGATTCAGGATGGCTATTCACCTATGAATGTGAGCTTGAATCAGCCAGGCATGCACAACGTGCAGAACGCGTGCGCCGCGATTGCCATTGCGCGCGAATTGGGTGTGGACGACAAGGCGACGCAAAAGGCGCTGACCGAATTCAATGGTGTCGGTCGTCGTTTTACGCGTTATGGAGAAATAAATATACAAGACGTCAACGGCCAGCCTGCTGGTTCGTTTGCTCTGGTGGACGATTACGGTCATCACCCGGTAGAAACCGCAGCAACGATATCGGCCGCAAGGGGTAATTATCCGGGACGTCGTTTGGTACTGGCATTTCAGCCGCATCGTTACACTCGCACCCGCGATCTGTTCGAAGACTTCGTCAAGGTTTTATCCACGACCGATTTGCTGGTGCTGGCGGAGGTGTATGCAGCGGGTGAGCAGCCTATCGTAGCCGCCGATGGCCGGGCTTTGGCACATGCCTTGCGCGTAGCCGGCAAAATCGATCCCGTGTTTGTGGAAGAAATCGTGGATATGCCAGCGACGATCATGAATGTCATCAAGGATGGCGATGTTGTCATCACGATGGGTGCAGGATCGATTAGCGGCGTACCGGCCAAGTTAAAGCAAATGCAGGATCAGGTTTAATCATGACGACAAATTTGAAATTCGAATTCGGCAAGGTCGGCGTTTTGTTCGGCGGGCGGTCTGCCGAGCGCGAAGTGTCCCTGATGTCGGGCAAGGGTGTATTGGCTGCGCTGCAAAGCAAGGGTATCGATGCGCATCCTTTCGATCCAGCTGAACGCAGCCTGGCAGAATTGGCCGCTGAGAAATTCGACCGCGTCTTTATCGCCTTGCATGGCAGCTATGGCGAAGATGGCACCTTGCAGGGCGCATTGGAGCAACTGGGCATTCCATACACAGGCCCTGGCGTGATGGCATCGGCGATTGCGATGGACAAGGTCATGACCAAGCGCATCTGCCTGAGCCACGATGTGCCTACACCGAAGTTTGCCGTGCTGGATTCGGAAACAACGACAGCCGATCAACTGCAAGCGATCGCGACAGAATTCGGCTTGCCTTTGATGCTGAAAGCGCCGCATGAAGGATCGACGATCGGCATCGCCAAAGTGGAACAGAAAAGCGGTATGCAAGCAGGCTTTGATCTCTGTGCAAAGTATGACAGCGTGGTGTTGGTCGAACAGTTTGTAAAGGGGCGCGAGTTGACGGTGCCGGTAATCGGGAGCGGTCGCCATGCGCGTGCCCTGCCTATCGTTGAGATACGCGCGCCGCAAGGAAACTACGATTACCAGCATAAATATTTTAGCGATGACACGCAGTACTTGTGCCCTGCGCCGCTGGATGAAGTTTTCACTAAACGTGTGCAGGTATTGGCTGTAAATGCATTCAATGCAGTGGGTTGCACCGGCTGGTCGCGTGTCGATTTCATGATTCGCGAATCGGACAATGAACCGTTCCTGTTGGAGATCAATACGTCGCCGGGCATGACCAGTCATTCGCTGGTGCCTATGTCGGCCAAGGTGGCTGGCACCGATTATGAAGATTTGTGTGTAGAGATTTTGCGTTTGGCAAAACTTGAATTGAAACCGTCGCAGCACCTTAAAGGCAATTGATCAAACCATGTGGCAAGACATCAAAATGTTGAACGCAACCGCCAATGCCTTGTTCGGCCTGGTTGCGCTCGCACTGATTTCTGCCTGCCTGTGGTGGGTTGCGCAGCGGCCGTACTTCACATTGAAAGTGATACGGATTGAAGGTGCGGAACAAGCGCAATTGCGCCATATCAATCCATTGACTGTGCGCAGTGCTGCGCTGGCGCGCATCAAGGGGAATTTTTTTACGGCGAATCTGGACACGGTGAGACAGACATTTGAATCGGTACCTTGGGTACGCAAGGCGACCGTGCGCCGCGAGTGGCCGAATCAGTTGACGGTAACGCTGGAAGAGCATTCGCCGCTCGGCACGTGGGGCGAAGACGGCCGTCTGTTGTCGACCAAGGGCGATGTCTTCACCGCCAATCTGGCTGAGGCGGAAGAAGACGCCGATCTATTGGCTTTTAACGGCCCCTTGGGCAGCGAGAAAGAAATAATTGCGCGATTGAATGATTTGAATACGTGGTTTGCACCTTTGGATGTCACGGCGGATGCGCTGTATCTGTCGGGCCGCTACGCGTGGACAGTGAAGTTGAGCAATGGCGTGATGGTGGAATTGGGTAGGGAAAAAAGCAGTGCGACGTTAAAGGAGCGTGTAGAGCGATTGGTCGGGATTTATCCACAATTGGTCGCACGCTTGCAGGACAGGATTGAAAGTATCGACATGCGTTATCCAAACGGTCTGGCCTTGAAGGCGCAAGGGTTGACCGCTGGATCGGACAGTAAAAAAAAGTAAGCGGAACAATATGACAAAAGACGCAAAAAACCTGATCGTTGGCCTCGACATCGGCACCTCTAAAGTGGTGGCGGTAGTGGCGGAAGTGTTGCCTAACGGTCGCCACGAAGTGATCGGCCTTGGCCAGCACGAATCCAGGGGATTGAAAAAAGGCGTGGTCGTCAATATCGAGGCAACGGTGGAATCGATACAGCGCGCCCTGGAAGAGGCCGAGCTGATGGCCGACTGCAAGATACGCAATGTGTATACAGGTATCGCCGGCAATCACATCCGCAGCTTCAATTCCAGCGGCATGGTTGCGATCAAGGATAAAGAAGTTACCGCTACTGACGTCGCACGCGTGATTGAAACAGCGAAGGCTGTTAACATTCCGACCGATCAACAATTACTGCATACCGTACCGCAGGAATTTATTGTCGACAATCAGGAAGATGTGCGTGAACCAATCGGCATGAGCGGTATCCGACTCGAGGTAAAAGTTCACATTGTCACGGGTGCAGTGTCAGCAGTACAGAACATCGTCAAATGCATACGTCGTTGTGGTTTGGAAGTATCGGATCTGATCTTGCAGCCGATGGCTTCGGCAGATGCAGTGCTGACCGCAGACGAAAAAGAATTGGGTGTGGTCTTGATCGATATCGGTGGCGGCACAACCGACGTGGCGATCTTTACCGAAGGCGCGATTCGCCATACGGCTGTAATCCCCATCGCTGGCGACCAGATTACCAACGATATCGCGATGGCAGTGCGCACGCCGACTGCAGAAGCGGAAGAGATCAAGCTGCGTTACGGCATGGCCAAGCAAGTGTTGGCCGATCCGGGCGAAACGCTGGAAGTGCCAGGCTTGGGCGATCGCGGTACGCGTACCCTGTCGCGTCAGGCTTTGGCTGCAGTGATCGAACCGCGCATAGAAGAATTGTTTTCCCTCGTGCATCAGGTGGTGCGCGAATCCGGTTACGAAGAAGTGCTGTCATCCGGCATCGTCTTGACCGGCGGCACATCGATGATGCCCGGGATGGTGGAGTTGGCAGAAGATATTTTCCTGAAGCCTGCGCGTTTGGGTACGCCCGAATACAACGGCCAACTGGCAGATGTGGTACGTAGTCCGCGTTATGCAACGGTGTTGGGTTTGTTGTTGGAAGCAAAGAAGCAGTATTTACGCGGACACATCGTCACGCGTCAGGACGGATCGGCGACTGCGCTGGTACGTCGGATGAAAGAATGGTTCTTGGGTAATTTTTAAGTTTGGTTTCAAGCTCAGTTTTAAATTCAGTATTTAGTTTTTGTATTTATTTTGTTTATTTAATTTCGTATTTAATTTATGTATTAACCAGCAGTTGGCAGTTGCTAGTCGTCACACCGCGTGATGCCTATCAACTGGGAACTGCAACTTCTTTAAGGAAATAATCATGGAAATCGATATGCTCGAGAATGTAACGCAAGGTACCGTGATCAAAGTGGTTGGTGTTGGTGGTGCTGGTGGCAACGCCGTACAACACATGATCAACCGCGGCGTCAGCGGTGTGGAATTCATCGTCGCTAATACCGACGCGCAAGCCTTGCAGATGTCGAAGGCACATAACGTCATTCAGATCGGCGAAACCGGTTTGGGCGCTGGGATGAAGCCTGCAGTCGGCCGTCAATTGGCTGAAGAAACCCGTCCACGTATTGAAGATGCATTGCGCGGCGCGCACATGGTATTCATCGCGGCAGGTATGGGCGGCGGTACCGGTACCGGCGCAGCGCCGATCATTGCGCAAATCGCGCGTGAACAAGGTGCGTTGACGGTGGCTGTGGTTTCCAAGCCATTCTCGTACGAAGGCAAAAAATGCATGGACATCGCCGACGAAGGTCTGGAAGCGTTGGGCCAGCACGTTGATTCACTGATCATCATCCTGAACGAAAAACTGGAAGAGATCTATGAAGATGACAGCATGATCGAATGGCTGCAACACGCGGATGACGTGTTGAACAACGCAGTTGCAGGTATTGCAGAAATCATCAACGTTCCAGGTCACATCAACGTCGATTTCAATGACGTGAAAACGATCATGGGCGAACAAGGCAAGGCAATGATGGGTACCGCAACCGCGCACGGCGTTGATCGTGCACGTATCGCTGCAGAACAAGCAGTTGCGTCGCCTTTGCTCGACGGCATCGACCTGTCCGGCGCGCGCGGCGTACTGGTTAACGTGACTGCCAGCCGTAGTCTCAAAGGTAAGGAAATCAAGGAAGTCATGGCAACCGTGCGTGCATTCGCAGCACCTGATGCATCGATCGCGCAAGGTATTGCGTACGATGATGAAATGGGCGACGACATCCGCGTGACCGTAGTCGCGACTGGTTTGGGTCGTGCGCGCAAAGGCGTGCAACTGGTGCAAACACCAATGTTGCGTACCGGTACACACAATGAACCTATGATGGCAAATACCGGCATGGCTGCTGGCATGACACACGGTAGCGCTCAACCAGCGTTTGACGGTTTGAAAGCGCCGGCAGTATGGCGTCGTGAATCGGCTTCCGATACGGTACGCGCTCTGGAGAAGAATGGCATGGAAACCTATGACATTCCTGCCTTCCTGCGCAAGCAAGCTGACTAAGCCAGCTAACTGATCAATGCACTGATTCTGCTTGGCCACTCGCAGGTGGCGCGACGAAAGTTGTCAAACCACCTGCAAAAAACGACAGAACAAGGCATACTTCGGTTTCTACGCCGCGCCAAGTGCGCGGCGTTTTACTAATCGGCACTGCCGTTAAAATTAATCAAAGGAATTCACAATGACAATCAAAGTTGGCGATCAATTGCCAGAAGCGCGTCTCGCGGAATACATCGATGTAGCAACTGAAGCTTGCTCAATCGGTCCAAGCAAAGTCATGGTGCACGAAGCTACCAAAGGTAAAAAAATCGCAATTTTCGCGGTTCCAGGTGCATTCACACCAACCTGCTCAGAAACACACGCGCCTGGCTACATCAAGGCAGCGGACCAGTTCAAAGCCAAAGGCGTTGATGAAATCTGGTGCATCTCGGTTAACGATCCATTCGTCATGGGCGCATGGGGCCGTGACCAAAAAGCAGTCGGCAAAGTACGTTTTATCGCTGACGGTAGCGGCACCTTCACCAAAGCATTGGGCATGGAATTCGATCTGACCAAAGGCGGCCTAGGCGTGCGTTCGCAACGTTATTCGATGTTGGTTGAAGACGGCGTCGTCAAGCAATTGAACGTTGAAGACAGCGGCCATCTGGAAGTGTCGACAGCAGAAAAATTGCTGGAACAGATCTAAGTTTTTCTGTTTGGAAAAGCCACCCGGTTGAGAGACCGGGAGGCTTTTTTTTGGCTTTGGATTTTGTTTGGCTTAATCAGCGGCTTTGCAATTAATACGATGGTCGTTTTATGATGCGCCGTTGCCGGGCTAGCGCGGCAACGGAGCGTGACCGAAGAAATAGCATTATTAGAGTAGTGCGTCCGCGCCGCCACCAAGCAAAACTCCCTGTTGTTTTCAACACATCGAACACGAGCCTAAGCAGGTGAATTTCCCCCGTGATTGCTATAATCGCGGGATGCTAAAACAACGCACCATCCAACAAACCGTCAAGTCCGTCGGCGTAGGCCTGCATTCCGGCACCAAAGTCGAATTGACGCTCCGTCCAGCCCCTATCGATACCGGCATCGTGTTCTATCGCGTCGATCTCGATCCTGTGGTGGAGCTGCCCGCGCAAGCGCTGCGCGTCGGCGATACCCGCATGGCATCTACCTTGCAAGTGGGCGATGCCAAAGTCTCGACAGTCGAACATCTGATGTCAGCTTGTGCTGGTCTAGGTATCGATAACCTGTATGTCGACCTGACCGCGGAAGAAGTGCCGATCATGGATGGCTCTGCATCGTCCTTTGTATTCCTGTTGCAGCAAGCGGGCTTGCAGGAACAGGAAGCCGCCAAAAAATTCTTGCGCATCAAGAAGACTGTAGAAGTACGCCACGGGAGTGGTGAGCGCGAAATCTGGGCGCGACTTGAGCCGTATGAAGGCTTCAAGCTCAAGTTTTTCATCGAGTTCAATCATCCTGCGGTGGATGGCACCGGCCAGACTGCAGAGATCGATTTCAGCTTTGAGTCCTATGTCAAGGATGTGGCGCGCGCACGCACTTTCGGTTTCATGCAGGATATGGAAACCTTGCGCGGCATGGGCTTGATCCGCGGCGGTTCGCTGGAAAATGCGATCGTGATGGATGAGTACCGGATACTGAATACCGATGGCCTGCGTTACGACAATGAGTTTGTGCGTCACAAGATACTGGACGCAATTGGCGATTTGTACCTGGTTGGTTATCCGCTGATTGCCAGCTATAACGCGCACAAGTCAGGGCACATGCTGAATAATCATTTGGTCCGGGCTTTGCTTGAACAGCCGGATGCTTACGAAATTGTCACTTTCGACAAAGTCGAATCGGCACCGAAAGACTATGTGCGCCAAGCCGATCTGGAGTGGGTACTGAACTGACGAGGCCAAGTCTGAATGGGGCAGGATGGCTGTCCGAACCTTACTTTGCGATGCGTCTATGTTGCATCAAGGATCCCAGCGCATTTTTGAGAGCTTGATTGCGTGGCGAGTTTTCCAGTGCCTCGCTGAGTTCTTCGAAAGCAGAAACCGCTTGTGACGGCAGCACTAATTGGTTGGAAGCTGTTGATTTTACAAGCATTTTGCTTACTTGCACTTTGAGACGGATTGCATTAACCTGCCATCCCCGCTGTAACAATTGTTCTTGTAACTTTGGACATTGTTGCTTCAGTCTCGCTGCCAGCGCCGCGTTCGGGACCGATAGAACCAGCTGGTCCGCCTCGAACTGCAATACGGCGCAGTGTGTAAACATGGCAGGAAGCGCCGCAGCACAATCTTTTTGTAGTGCGGCCATGCGCGTGATAGATGGCAGAAGTGCAGCCATCTTGTCGTGAGAGCGTAAGAATTCCGCAGCCCCTTTCGCAGTTTTTGTGAAAGGAGAGCTTTGCTTGAAAGGGGTAAATGAGGGTGCGCGCATCGTCATGAAACCTTATCACACCTCGTCGTCAACTGGCGAGGCAAGGGAGTCGCGATGCAGATTATTTTGTTGCACCCACGTTTTACCCACGCCAAATCCGTCACCTTGACGCATCGGCATCTGATGCTGGGTGTGGTCGCTTTTGTCGCGGCAGTCTTGTTGATGACGTCCCTGTTGTTCTACTTTATATCCAGTCATGCCGCCAGTCTGCCGGCTCCGTTACGCGATATGTTTGCCGGCGCAGCGCAAGGTGACGAGGCGCAAAAAGAAAAATTCCTGAAAGAAAATCTCGCCTTGATGGCACGCCGCGTGGGCGAAATGCAGGCGCAATTGATGCGTCTGGATGCCTTGGGGGAGCGCGTGCAGGGTTTGGCCGGCGTCAAGCCGACAGAATTCAATTTCAAGGAATTGCCGGGGCGCGGCGGTGTGGAGCCTATGGATAGCACCAGCAGCCGCGATCTGACCATGTCCGAATTCAAGGCGCTGCTGGACGCGATGTCGCATGATGTGGAACGCCGTGCCGATTACATGAATGTCGTTGAATCGACACTGATGAGCGACAAGATCAAATCCAAACTGCTGCCGACCAGCCAGCCGGTTAACGTCAGTTATAACGCGTCGACTTTTGGTCGGCGCCTGGACCCTTTTTCAGGGCGCAGCGCAATGCACGAGGGGATCGATTTCGCCGCCCCTATAGGCACGCCCATCATGGCAGCTGCGGGCGGTGTGGTGACGGTGGCGGAGTTTCATCCGCAATATGGCAATATGATGGAGATCGATCACGGTAACGACATGATCACTCGTTATGCCCATACGTCGCGACTATTGATGCATGTGGGCGATATTGTGCGACGCGGTCAGCATATTGCTGATATCGGCACCACCGGGCGTTCTACCGGACCTCACCTGCATTTTGAGGTGCGCATCAAGGGCGTGGCGCAAGATCCGCACAAGTTCTTGCTGGCTGGCGCCAATCAGGCGAGGTTGGCTAGCAAGTAGAGATGGGACATCATCGCTAATAAAGGATGGAAAATCGACAGACAAAGTCAGCTAATCGTTTATCCTTCTGAAGAAGTCGTTGCAGTGGTACGGTCAAGAACAAATTTGCAGTGCCAAGGTCATATCCCTGCAATAGAAGGCCACGCATTCATGAACTAGCTATTGTTTCCGGACTGATAAGCCCAATATGCCGGAAACCACATGATAAAATCCGTAATTTAGCCCAAGCCCAATTCGATGCAGCCCAAGTGGTGGTTGCTGTATCTGATTGTTTCAAGGCGCCTTTTTTAGAATCCAAGCATGTCATTACTGACTCAGATTTTCGGTAGCCGCAATCAGCGCTTACTCAAGCAATATCAAAAGACCGTTCGCGAAATCAATGCCTTCGAGCCGGCACTGGAACAGTTGTCGGATCAGGCCTTGCAGGCCAAGACGCCGGAATTCAAGGAGCGTCTCGCCAAGGGCGAAAATATCGACGACATCCTGCCGGAAGCATTTGCTGTTTGCCGCGAAGCGAGTAAACGTGTATTGAAGATGCGTCACTTCGACGTCCAGCTAATAGGCGGCATGGCGCTGCATTTCGGCAAAATCGCGGAGATGGGCACAGGCGAGGGTAAAACCCTGATGGCGACTTTGCCGACGTACCTGAATGCGCTGGTCGGCAAAGGCGTGCACGTCGTGACGGTCAATGATTATCTGGCGCAACGCGATGCCGAATGGATGGGCACCTTGTACGGCTGGCTCGGCCTGACTACCGGTATCAATCTGTCGCAGATGGATCATGATACGAAGCAGAGCGCCTACAGCTCTGACATTACCTACGGCACCAACAACGAATTCGGTTTCGATTATCTGCGTGACAATATGGTCTACGACGTGGCGGATCGCGTACAGCGCGATTTGCACTTCGCCGTGGTCGATGAAGTCGATTCGATCCTGATCGATGAAGCGCGTACGCCGCTGATCATTTCGGGGCAGGCAGAAAATCACACAGAGCTGTATCACAAGATCAATGAAGTGCCACCGCTGCTGACTTTGCAGATCGGTGAAGAAACGCCGGACGGCAAAGGTACGGTAGAAGTCCCGGGCGACTACACCAAGGATGAAAAATCCCACCAGGTGCTGCTGACCGAAGCCGGTCACGAAAAAGCCGAGCAAATCCTGACCAGCATGGGTTTGCTGCCGGAAGGCGCTTCGCTGTACGACGCCGCCAACATTACATTGATTCACCATTTGTACGCTGCTTTGCGTGCGCATACGCTGTATCACAAGGATCAGCATTACGTAGTGCAGAACGATGAAGTCGTTATCGTCGATGAGTTTACCGGCCGTTTGATGACGGGCCGCCGCTGGTCCGATGGTTTGCATCAAGCCGTGGAAGCCAAGGAACACGTGCGTATCCAGAATGAAAATCAGACCCTGGCGTCGATTACATTCCAGAACTACTTCCGTATGTACACCAAGCTGTCCGGCATGACCGGTACTGCAGATACAGAAGCCTACGAATTCCAGGAAATTTACGGACTCGAAACGGTCGTAATTCCGCAGAACCGTCCTAACCAGCGCAAGGACCGTCAGGATCAGGTCTACAAATCGTCGGACGAGAAATACGGCGCAATGCTGAAGGATATTCAGGATTGTTACGAGCGCGGTCAGCCGGTATTGGTAGGTACAACCTCGATTGAAAATTCCGAATTGTTGTCCGGTATTTTGAGCAAAGCCAAACTGCCGCACAATGTGCTGAATGCCAAGCAGCATGCACGCGAAGCGGAAATCATTGCGCAAGCAGGTCGTCCTAAAGCGATCACGATTGCGACCAATATGGCCGGCCGCGGTACCGATATCGTCCTGGGCGGCAACGTTGCCAAACAAGTGCAGATCATCGAAGCCAATCCGGATCTGACAGATGCCGACAAGGCAGCCCAAGCGCAAAAACTGCGTGACGAATGGCAATCGCTGCACGATCACGTCGTCGCGGCTGGCGGCTTGCATATTATCGGCACAGAACGTCACGAATCGCGTCGCGTCGACAATCAGTTGCGCGGTCGTTCGGGTCGTCAAGGCGACCCGGGTTCTTCACGTTTCTACCTGTCGCTGGATGATGCCCTGTTGCGCATTTTTGCCGGTGATCGCGTACGTGCGATCATGGATAGACTGAAAATGCCGGAAGGCGAACCGATTGAAGCGGGTATCGTTTCGCGGTCGATTGAATCGGCGCAGCGCAAGGTTGAAGCGCGTAACTTCGATATTCGCAAGCAATTGCTGGAATACGATGACGTCGCCAACGATCAGCGCAAAGTGATTTATCAACAGCGTAATGAATTGCTGGCAACGCAGGATGTCTCCGAGTTGATCATGTCTTTGCGCCAAGGCGTCTTCACCGATCTGTTCCGTACTTATGTGCCAGAACAATCGATGGAAGAGCAGTGGGATTTGAAGACGCTCGACGAGGTGCTGCGCAGCGAATGGCAAGTCGATTTCTCGCTGGCAGCCTTGCTGGAAGCCGAGCCAAATATCACAGATGAAGAGTTGCTTGAACGTTTGCTGAAGGCGACTGATACTGTTTATGATGAAAAAGTCGGCATCGTCGGCAAGGAATCGTTTGGCGGCTTCGAGCGCGGAGTGATGTTGCAGGGAGTGGATTCGCACTGGCGCGAACATCTGGCAGCACTGGATCACCTGCGTCAGGGCATTCATCTGCGCGGCTATGCACAGAAGAATCCTAAGCAGGAATACAAGCGCGAAGCCTTTGAACTGTTTGGCCAGATGCTGAATCTGATCAAGGATGAAGTCGTCAAGACTGTCATGACGGTGCGTATTCAATCGCGTGAAGAAATTGAAGCTGCGGAAGAACAACTGGCGCAATCGCATGTGGAAAATGTGCATTACCAGCATTCCGAATTTGATGCTGATGCGGCGCCTGAAGAATTGCTGGCACCGACTGCACAGTCAAGCGAAGCCTTTAAGGAGTCGCAAGGCGACGCAGTACCCAAGGTGGGTCGTAACGATCCGTGCCCTTGCGGTAGCGGCAAGAAGTACAAGCAGTGTCATGGTCGCCTCGCGTAATTCTGTGATCGCACGTTGAAAAATGAAGGGCGGGGTGTCTTACTCCCCGCCCTTTTTCTTGGGCTTTGCGATGGTTGCGAAGTCTGAGCGTATTCTGCTGATACCTGCTCATGCGTTTACAATTACCGTCTGCACTATCTGTCTGATGTCATTGATTTAACCCTCTCTGTTAACCCACCATAGAATAATTGCCATGGCCGTCAATCTCCCTCTTCCCATTCCTGAAAATCTGATCGCCGTTGCCGGTATTGAGCTCGGTCATGCCGAAGCGGGAATACGCAAGGCCAATCGCAAGGATGTGCTGGTGATGAAGCTGGCTCCGACTGCGACGGTGACCGGGGTTTTCACGAAAAACCGTTTTTGCGCAGCCCCCGTTCAAGTCTGTAAAGAGCATTTGTCCAATCGCAAAGCTGGCGCACCGATACAGGCACTCGTCATCAATACCGGCAATGCCAATGCAGGTACCGGCGAAAGCGGCTTGGCGGATGCCAACGCCACATGTGCTGCCTTGGCCAAACTGCTGGGTTGCGAAGCGTCGCAAATCCTGCCGTTTTCTACCGGTGTAATTCTTGAGCCCTTGCCAGTTGATCGCTTGGTGGCAGGCTTGCCACAAGCACTCTCGAATTTGAAAGCAGATAACTGGTATAACGCGGCCTTGTCTATCATGACGACCGATACCCAACCCAAGGCTGCTTCGCGCCAGGTAAAAATCAATGGTCACTCGATCACGCTGACCGGCGTGAGCAAAGGTGCTGGCATGATCAAGCCGAATATGGCGACCATGCTGGGTTTCATGGCAACCGATGCCAAGGTCGCACAACCGGTGCTGGATCACATGGTCAAGCAGGTCGCGGATCGTTCCTTCAATTGCATCACGATTGATGGCGATACATCGACCAACGATTCCTTCATCGTTATCGCAACCGGCACCTCTGCGCTGGAGATCAATGCGATCGATACGTCGGAATACACGGCGCTTGCCGATGCAGTTCTTGGCTTGTCGCAAGAATTGGCGCAAATGATCGTGCGCGATGGCGAAGGCGCAACCAAATTCATTACGGTGACAGTAGAAGATGGAATGGATGTGGAAGAGTGCCGCAAGATCGCGTATTCGATTGCCCATTCGCCGCTGGTAAAAACCGCCTTCTTTGCCTCCGATCCAAAT
Organism: Herminiimonas aquatilis; assembly: GCF_042665175.1. Taxonomy (NCBI): domain Bacteria; kingdom Pseudomonadati; phylum Pseudomonadota; class Betaproteobacteria; order Burkholderiales; family Oxalobacteraceae; genus Herminiimonas; species Herminiimonas aquatilis. Next base: position 573,101 of record NZ_JBHTCC010000002.1, on the reverse strand, counting down.
CTTGGCCGGATTCTCGCCGCTATCGGCTACGCCGGTGTCGATGATCTCGATGTCAGCAAATTGAATCTGTATCTGGATGACGTCTGGGTAGCCAAGAACGGTGGCCGCAATCCTGATTACAACGAAGAAGATGGCCAGCGCGTGATGAAGCAAAGCGAAATTACCGTGCGCGTCAAACTCGGACGTGGCAAGGCAGAAGCCACCATCTGGACCTGCGATCTGTCGCATGAATACGTGACGATTAATGCCGACTACCGTTCCTGATCAGCCCGAATCACGGCGCTTGGATTGCCAGGAATAGATAGTGCCAATGTCGTCTATTCATTGATAGAACCTGAATTCATTAAGCGAAACAATGACTCAACTTGAACAATTTTTAACGCGTGCCGAAGCCTTGCTAGGCCGTCTGGAATCGATACTTCCGCCAGCCTATGTCGAACCTGACTGGAAGGCTGGGATTGCCTTTCGCTGGCGCAAATCCAATGGCAAGGATGGTCGCGGCTATTTGCAGCCGGTCGCACATATTTCGCCGATTGCATTGACCGACCTGCACAATATCAGCGCGCAAAAGCAGCAGATCGAACAGAACACCAGGCAATTCGTCGAGGGCTTGCCGGCCAATAATGTACTGCTGACCGGTGCACGCGGCACTGGCAAATCATCCTTGATCAAGGCGTGCCTGAATCAATATGCGGATCAGGGTTTGCGCCTGATCGAAGTCGACAAGGATGATCTTGGCGACTTGTCGGATATCGTTGATCTGGTTGCCGGTCGGCCCGAGCGTTTCATTATTTTCTGCGACGACTTGTCGTTTGAAGAAGGCGAGGGCGGTTACAAGGCCTTGAAGGTTGCGCTCGACGGCAGCATTTCTGCGCAATCCGACAACGTGCTGATTTATGCAACATCGAATCGCCGGCACCTGATGCCGGAACGTATGTCCGATAATTCGACCTATACGCACGGTGACGATGGTGATTTGCATCCAGGCGAAACGGTCGAAGAAAAAATCTCGCTGTCAGAACGCTTCGGTTTGTGGGTGACCTTCTATCCATTCCGGCAGGACGATTACCTGGATATCGTCGCGCACTGGTTGACGCATTTTGGCTGTAACGCTCAGCAAATCGAAGTGGCGAAACCAGAGGCTCTGCGGTGGGCCTTGCAGCGCGGTTCACGCTCCGGCCGCGTTGCGTGGCAGTTCGCCAAGGATCACGCGGGCAAAGCGTCCAAGTGATGATTTGCCGGGGCTTCACTCTCTGCTCTTTGATTTTCTCTCGTTTCGTCTGTACAGGTCCCCACCATGTCTGAAAAACTCGCCGTGCCTATCGATGTAGCGGTTGGCATCTTGATGAAACCGAACGGGGACGTCCTGTTGGGTCAGCGGCCGGATGGAAAGCCGTACGCAGGTTACTGGGAATTTCCAGGCGGGAAAGTGGAAGCCGGTGAAGCGATTCTGGATGCGCTGAAGCGTGAATTCGTCGAAGAGTTGGGGGTAGATGTCGTTTCTGCCGAGCCGTGGTGCGGTGTCGAGCATGTTTATCCGCATGCGCATGTACGGCTGCACTTTTACATTAGCCGGGAATGGCGCGGGAATCCGCAAAGTCTGGAAAATCAGGCGTTCGCTTGGCAGGGATGCGTGGGAGTCGAGCCACTGTTGCCGGCAACCATTCCCTTGATTAAATGGCTGGATGAGTTACGTAAATAAGTTATGTAACTTATTTACATAATTACGCTGCCTTATTCAGCGCCGGCGCCGGTTTAAACTGGGTACGCCGATTAAGGTTGGGGCGGTGGCGGTATATCTTCGTCGAGATCATCCAGCGGATTGACGACCGGGATCACATATTTTTCTTCGGCCCAGGCACCAAGATCGATTTGCTTGCAACGATTGGAACAGAATGGGCGAAATTTGCTTATTTCCGACCATTCCACTTTGGTGCCACAAGTAGGGCAATCGACTGTTGTAACCATAAATTATAGCTAATCAAAAACTGCACAAACTCAGCTCGAACGGCACATCGCCTTCGAACGCTTTCGGTTTCTTATCGCCATCTTGCGACGTAAAGCGTATCCACAACATGTACTTGTTGGCAGATATTTCGGGAATCGCACCCAGGCTTTCATCGATATTCAAACGCAGCATCTGGTAAGCCTTGCCCTGCAACATTTGCTGATAACTACCGCTTTGCGCAATCATTTTTACCGGCCGGCCGGATTCACGCAACAGGCGCAAGATCATTCCGATTGCATCGAACAAGGGCGCCAGCGGCGTAAACCATTTGTGGATGTCGGCGAGGCGCTGTTCGGCCGAATCGTGTTGCCATGCGTAATAGGACGGCAGATCGAACTCGCATGCCCCGCCTGGAATAATGGTGCGGCCACGTATGCTCATCAGCCATTCATTTTCACGGATGTGCTGTCCGGTTTTTCCTTGCGAGGCGACGAGTGCCGTGCTGATGCGTTCAATGTCGAACAGAATCGCATCCAGCATCTCTGCTTCGACATTAGGGTTGGATTTGAATCCGAGTAAGGTTTGCTTCTGGCGTTCCAGTTCCTGCAGCAGATCTGATTTCAGATCTGCGCGACCGGCGACTTCGAGCATTTCGAAAATCGTGGAGAGGGCGACGTGATGCTGCTGCGGGTGATCATGACCGACAAAGAAAGCAAATTTCTCGTACAGGTCTTCTAGCCGCAACAACGTGCGAATACGCTCGTTGAAAGGGTATTCGTAGACAATCAAAGTGGCATCCCTTTAAAGTTTAAACCGGGCAATACGAGGTAATTGTGTGATTCTGAACGAAGCTGAGGCAAATTACAAATGCGGGCGCAATTTTGTTTTTATCTTATGCTGCCCCAAGCCTAGATTTCAGACAGTTTCAGCAAATATTGTATGCAGGCTGGGCGTATCAGCTGATTTTCAAGCACCGCTCGTCAGCGAGATGTACAAATCATGCAAGCGCTTTACTTGCGGGCCTAATGCCGTTGCATCACCGTCGTTGAGGATGACATCGTCTGCCGCTGCGAGCCTGCTTGCGCGCGAGGCCTGCGTGGCGATGATGGCACGCACTTGTGCGGCGGTCAGATTATTGCGTTGCATCACACGGCGGATTTGCATTTCTTCCGAGCAGTCAATTGCCAGGACGCGCGACAGACGTTGCTTCCACAAGCCGGATTCGACCAATAATGGGATGACGACCAAAATATACGGCCCTTTTGCTTGCGCTGCGGCATGTTCCGTTTGGGCGCGTATCAGAGGGTGAAGAATCGCTTCAAGGCGTTTTCGTTCACGTGGATCGGCAAAGACCGCCTCCCGCATTTTGACTCTATCCATGGCGCCATCAGGTGCGATGAAGTCGGCCCCAAACGCTAGTCCTATCTGTGCAATTGCAGCGCCTCCTGCCGCTGTCAGTTGGTGCGCAATCAGATCCGTATCGATGACTGCAGCGCCGTGTGCGGCAAATAAGTCAGCAACCGTGCTTTTGCCGCTACCTATGCCGCCGGTCAAGCCTACTGAGAAACGGTGAGATATTGCTGACGCAGTCATCTGCTCAGTAAAGACCAAGATACATTTGTGTTAACGGCTTTCCGTAAAACAAAGTCAACATGCCGGCCGCCGCGAGGTAGGGGCCAAAGGGGATCGGGATATCGCGACCACGCTTCGCAAGCAAAATCAGCGCGATACCGACTACGGCACCGACCAATGACGATAATAAAACGATGGCAGGCAACATTTTCCAGCCCAGCCAGGCCCCCAGTGCGGCCAATAGTTTGAAGTCGCCGTAACCCATACCTTCCTTGCCTGTCACCAGCTTGAACAGCCAGTAAATCGCCCACAAGCTCAGGTAGCCGGCAGCGGCCCCAATCACGGCTTCTTGCAAAGGCACGAAAGTACCATTCAGATTGACGAGCAGCCCGAGCCATAGCAAAGGCAGCGTCAAATCATCCGGTAGCAATTGTGTATCAGCATCAATAAACGTCATTGCGATCAGAAGATAGGTCAACACGAGGGTAGACAGGCCGAGCCAGCCACTACCGAAATGCCAGATGAGTAAAGCGGATAACACGCCGGTCAACAATTCAACTATCGGATAACGAATTGAAATATGTGTTTTGCAGGCTATGCATTTCCCACGTAAAAATGCATAGCTGAAAACCGGAATGTTTTCCTTCGCGGTGATTTGATGCCCGCATTGCGGGCAAGCCGAGCGGGGCATCAGCAAATCGTAGCGATCCTCATGCGGCAAAGGCCGGCCGCTTTCATGCGCAACATAGTTATCCGATTCGCGCTGCATCATTTTCGGGATGCGGTGGATCACAACGTTGAGAAAACTGCCAATCAGCAAACCGAATATGCCGGCAAAGATTGCGGGCAGTGCACTACCCGCAGGTGCAGACCAAAGTAACTCCATCATCAGACCACAGAACCCAGTTTGAAAATAGGCAGGTACATTGCGATGACCAGACCGCCGATGAGTACGCCGAGAATCACCATGATGAGCGGCTCCATCAAACTGGAGAGCGAAGCTACCGCCTCGTCGACTTCATCTTCATAAAAATCTGCAACCTTACCGAGCATATTGTCCAGTGAGCCGGATTCTTCGCCGATAGATACCATCTGCGTGACCATATTCGGGAATACATCAGAATTTTGCATCGCGACCGTGAGGCTGACACCAGTACTGACGTCACTTTGGATTTTTTTTGTCGCATCCAGATAGACGGCATTGCCGGCTGCACCACCGACTGAATCCAGCGATTCAACCAGTGGCACGCCCGCAGCAAACATCGTCGCCAGCGTGCGGGTCCAGCGCGCAATGGTTGCCTTGCGAATCACGGCGCCGAAGATAGGCGCTTTCAACAGCAGTCTATCCATCGTGCGTTGCATTTGCAGCGAACGTTTCCATGATTGGAAAAATAGATATAGCCCGGCGAAAAGCAGGCCGAAGATCAAATACCAGTAAGAGACAAAAAAGTCGGAAATTGCCATTACCATCAAGGTGGGCGCAGGGAGATCAGCGCCAAAGCTCTTGAACACTTCCTTGAATGCCGGTACCACCCAGATCATGATGACGGCAGTCACTAGAAATGCGACCCCCAGAATGGCGACTGGATAGATCAATGCAGATTTGATTTTGGCCTTGATGGCGAGCGTTTTTTCCTTGTAGATAGCGAGGCGGGTCAGCAAGTCTTCCAAAATACCTGCCTGTTCACCGGCGCCAACCAGATTGCAAAACAGTGGGTCGAAATATAAAGGAAACTTCCGAAATGCCTGATTCAGGCTGGTGCCGGTTTCGACATCGGCGCGAATGTCTTGAATCAATTTCGATACCGAAGGATTGTCATTGCCTTTGGCAACGATATCAAACGATTGCAGAAGTGGAACGCCTGCCTTCATCATGGTGGCCAGTTGGCGCGTGAAAAGAGTGATGTCTTTATCCGAGACTTTCTTGCCGCTGCGGTAAGTTTTCTTTTTGACCTTGGTCACCAGCACGCCTTGGCGGCGCAGCGTTGCGTTGACAACGGACTCGCCGCCGGCACGCAATTCGCCGCGCACTATTTTTCCTGACTTGTCCTTGCCTTCCCAGGCAAAAACGGCTTCCTTGGCGAGTGTTGTACTTCCAACTTTACGTGCTGAAGTTGCCATCCCTAGACCTCTTTATTATTCGTTTGTACAACCCAGAATTTCTTCCAGACTGGTCATGCCCTGCTTCACTTTTCTCAAGCCTGATTCACGCAAGGAGCGCACGCCGTCTTTTTTTGCCTGCGCTTCGATTTCCAGCGAGGTACCGTGATTTAGAATAATGTGCTCAATTTCTTCGCTGATAGGCATGATCTGATAGATGCCCAAGCGACCTTTGTAACCACTGCCGCTGCAACGTTCACAGCCTACCGGTTTATATGGAAGCCACGTGCCATCTAGGTCATCTTCAGTGAAGCCTGCATCGAGCAAAGCTTCATCGGGAATCACCGTGGTTTGCTTGCACGAACACAAGCGTCTGGCCAGACGTTGGGCAGTAATCAAAATGACGGATGACGCGATATTGAAGGGAGCAACTCCCATATTCATCAAGCGCGTGAGCGTTGCTGGCGCATCATTGGTATGCAGTGTCGAGAACACCATATGACCGGTTTGCGCTGCCTTGATCGCGATGTCAGCGGTTTCCAGATCGCGAATCTCACCCACCATGATGATGTCCGGATCCTGACGTAGAAAAGCCTTGAGTGCGACTGGAAAAGTGAGGCCGGCTCTATCGTTGACATTGACTTGATTCACGCCGGGTAAATTGATCTCGGCAGGGTCTTCCGCGGTAGAGATATTGATGCCCGGCTTGTTCAGAATATTCAGACACGTGTAAAGCGACACAGTCTTGCCGGAGCCGGTGGGGCCGGTGACCAAGACCATGCCGTAAGGACGCTGGATGGCATTCAGCAATGTTTCCTTCTGGTCAGGGTCGTAGCCTAGCGCCTCAATCCCCATTTGTGCTTGCGAGCCATCCAGAATCCGCATGACGATTTTTTCGCCGAACAGCGTGGGCAGGGTGCTGACACGAAAGTCGATGGAGCGGGTTTTCGACATGACCAGCTTCATGCGGCCATCTTGCGGGACGCGCTTCTCTGAAATATCCAGCTTGGAAATAACCTTGATGCGCGATGCCAGCTTTTCCTTGATTGCCAGCGGTGGTTGTGCGATGTCGCGCAACACGCCGTCTACACGGAAGCGTATCCGATAAAACTTTTCGAAAGGTTCGAAATGAAGATCGGACGCGCCGAGATTGATCGCATCAACCAGAATTTTTTGCAGAAATTTGACGACCGGCGCGTCATCGATGTCGGTAGTGCCACCTTCGGTCGGCGCCGCCAGATCCTCTTCAACAAAATCAATCTCTAGGTCGTCGCCAATCAGTTCATTCAGATCCTGCTCTGCACTTTGCCCCAGTTTCTCTATCAGTTTGAGCAAGGTGGCATGATCGACAATGATCGGTTCCACCGTTAATTGCGTCTGAAACTTGATCTGGTCCAGTGCCTGCGCATTGGTGGGGTCTGAAATCGCTATCAGTACTTTATTGCCACGCTTGGCAAGCGCAATGACGCGCTGACTTTGCATCAGCTTGGTGTCGATAAGCTTGTCCGGCAGATTGCCGCTATTAAATGCTGCCAAATCAAGCAGGGGATAGCCAAAAGTCTGAGAGCAAAAGGCGGCCAGTCTGGTCGCATTCATGACTTCACTTTTCAGCAGCGCATCGATGAATGTACTTTTCTCGGTGGCAGCTTGCTTGGTCAGCGTATCGGCTTGCTGGGGCGTTATTTGTCCTGCCTGCAGCAATGCGCGCGCGAGGCCGGACATCGAATTATTTGACGCCGAACTAGGGAGAACTGCAGCCATTGTAGTTATGCCGAAAAGGTCGATTGAAACATCGAAGGTGCGTTAGATAATGCCTCTAAGCATCTGTTTTGTAAAGGTATCGGAAGGCTTGTTACTTCTTTGTGCTGCTAAATGCAACATTTGGCCGACGAGCGAGTTGCCGAGTAGATGATTGAGCATGCGTTACGGTGCCGGATGGCATAAGTCTGCAGGTTGATCGAACGTCTCCCTCTCCGCACGTGCTTTGCAGATTCGACTTTTCCAAGGGGGAATTTAGTGATTTCGATTAACCGCAAACTCGCTTAGTTTAAGCAGGGCATCCTTGAACTGGCTTGCGGGGAGTGTACCGATAGAAGCGGTAGCGCGTGCGGCGGCTTCTTCGGCTTTGCGCTTGGTATAGTCCAACGCGCCGGATGTGGTAACTGCAAATAGAACTGCATCGAAATGTTGCTCATCGCCATTCTCGATGCAACTGCGGACCAGTTCGCGTTGTTCGGCCGTCCCATGTTCCATTAGGTAAATCAGCGGCAGTGTGGCTTTACCTTCGCGCAGGTCATCACCGACATTCTTGCCGATGTCGTCGGCCTGGCCTGAGTAGTCTAGTACATCGTCAATCAACTGGAAGGCAGTGCCAAGAGAGCGGCCATATTCCGCGGCGGCTTCGATTTCTTCGTCCGATGCGCCGGCAATCAACGCACCCAGTTGCGCTGCCGCTTCAAATAACTTGGCAGTTTTGGAGCGAATGACCTGTGTATAACGCTCTTCCGATACGTCCGGATCGTGCATGTTCAGCAATTGCAGGACTTCGCCTTCCGCAATCACATTCGTTGCGTCAGCCAAAATCTGCATTATGCGTATATCGCCAACCGAGACCATCATCTGGAAAGCGCGCGAATAAAGAAAATCACCGACCAGCACGGAGGCCGCATTGCCGAACAGAGCATTAGCAGTCTTGCGGCCGCGTCGCAGCGACGACTCGTCGACTACATCATCATGCAACAAGGTGGCGGTATGGATAAACTCTACAACGGCTGCCAGTTGATGATGGTCGGTGCCGCGATAACTGTAAGCGTTTGCTATCAATAAAACCAGCACCGGTCTTATACGTTTGCCGCCAGCGCTAATAATATATTCAGCAATTTGGTTGACCAGTGCCACTTCCGAGTGGAGTTTTTGGCGTATCACCGTATCGACTGCGTTCAGATCTGCGGCGATGGGCTGGATGAGCAGGTTTTGTGCGGAAGCAATGGAAGCGGAAGCCAAGTGTAAGCCTGATGAATGAGCATGAACGAGCAAGAATTATACGACGACAAATGCAGCGCAAGCGCGCATGTTGCAGCCAAGGAACGCACTATTTCTTAAAAGACATGTATTAAGTACTCAAATTGATGTGATCAAGGGCTTTGACCGGCAGGGTAAGTCCATGTATAATTGGAGGTTTTCCCGATTCCGTCTGCGCAGTTTTTGGCGATTCGAAGAGAGAAAAGTCCTTTAATCAATTGATGAGGTTTCACATGTACGCGGTCATAAAAACCGGTGGCAAACAATATAAAGTTGTCGCTGGTGAAAAATTTAAAGTAGAACAGATACCGGCAGACATTGGATCCGAAATCACCCTTGATCAGGTGCTCGCATTGGGCGCAGGAGAAACCATTAAGTTTGGTGCTCCGCTGGTTGAAGGTGCTACGGTCCTTGCTACGGTTGTCTCCCATGGTCGTCACGAAAAGGTCACGATTTTCAAGATGCGTCGCCGTAAGCATTACCAGAAGCACCAAGGCCATCGTCAAAATTATACCGAATTGCAGATCGTTTCGATCAACGGCTAAGCCGCTGACTCGGACTAAACAGATACAAGGAGTCAGAAATGGCACATAAAAAAGGCGGCGGCACTACGCGAAATGGTCGTGACTCAGAGTCAAAGCGACTGGGCGTTAAAGTCTACGGTGGTCAGGCTGTCAACGCAGGCGGAATTATTGTTCGCCAACGTGGCACCAAAATGCACCCGGGCGAAAACGTCGGCATCGGCAAGGATCACACCTTGTTCGCACTGACAGATGGCAAGGTTGCATTCGTTACCAAAGGCGCATTGCAACGTCATTACGTTACAGTAGTACCTGCTTAAGTTTTTAAGCAAGCAAGGTAAGGCGAAAGCCTTCAATCGAAAGGCTCTGCCCCAGGTAGAGCCTTTTTAGTTTTATGGCGGCACAATTATGAAGTTTATCGACGAAGCAAAAATCGAAGTCATTGCTGGCGACGGCGGCAACGGCGTCGCCTCCTTTTGTCGTGAAAAATTCAGGCCGTTCGGCGGCCCTGATGGCGGCGATGGCGGCAAGGGCGGCAGCATCTGGGCAGTTGCCGATCGCAACATCAATACGCTGGTTGATTTTCGCTACTCAAAAATGCACAAGGCACGTGACGGCGAAAATGGTCGCGGTGCGGATTGCTACGGCAAGGGCGCGGACGACATCAAGCTGCGCATGCCGGTTGGCACATTAATCATCGACAATAACGACGGTGAACTGATTGCCGACTTGACCGAACACGGTCAAGAAGTCTTGATCGCCAAAGGCGGTGAAGGCGGCTGGGGCAATATTCATTTCAAATCGTCGACTAATCGTGCGCCGCGGCAGAAGTCCGAAGGCAAGGAAGGCGAACGACGGGAACTGCGGCTAGAGCTGAAGGTACTCGCCGATATCGGTTTGCTCGGGATGCCGAATGCCGGCAAATCCACCTTTATTTCGGCTGTTTCGAATGCACGTCCGAAAATCGCCGACTATCCATTTACTACACTGCATCCTAACTTGGGTGTGGTCCGTGTCAGCCACGAAAAGAGTTTCGTGATTGCCGATATCCCTGGCTTGATTGAAGGCGCGTCCGATGGTGCCGGTTTGGGTATTCAATTCCTGCGCCATTTACAACGTACGCGTTTGTTGTTGCATATCGTTGATCTGGCACCCTTCGACAATGTCGATCCGGTCAAGGAAGCAAAAGCCATCGTCAAGGAACTGAAAAAGTATGATGAATCGTTGTTCGACAAGCCACGCTGGCTGGTCTTGAACAAACTCGACATGGTTCCAGAAGAGGATCGCAAGAAGCGGGTAAAGGATTTCATCAAGCGCTTTGGCTGGAAAGGTCCGGTCTTTGAGATTTCCGCATTGACCCACGCTGGTTGCTCCGAGTTGGTCACTGAAATTTATGACTACATCGCGGTACAGCGTCAGGCTGAGCAGCGTTCTGAAGAAACAGATATCAGCGAAGAGGCGCGCCTGATCGATTCTATCGATCCGGACGATCCGCGTTTCAAAATCATCGACTGATATGTTTTATGCGGTATGTCCCGCGCGGGCCATACTGCATAGAAATCGCACTGCATTAAAGTAGCGTCCAGATAACGTTCAAGCAACGATAAAAACAGCGTCGGATCACAAAGCATGAACTCTGTCATTCAACAAGCCAAGCGCGTCATCATCAAGGTTGGTTCATCCCTCGTCACTAACGATGGCAAGGGTTTGGATGTGGCCGCCATCCAAAAATGGGCAGAGCAAATTGTCCATCTTCGTAGTCTCGGCAAAGAAGTTGTGCTCGTCAGCTCGGGCGCGATTGCCGAAGGCATGCAGCGGCTTGGTTTTGACAAACGGCCGACCGGTATCCATGAGTTGCAAGCATGCGCCGCAGTAGGTCAAATGGGCCTAGCGCAGATTTATGAAACCAGTTTTCGTCAACATGATGTACGTACTGCGCAAGTCTTGTTGACGCATGCAGATCTCGCTGATCGCGAACGTTATCTGAACGCGCGTTCTACGCTGTTCACTCTCTTGCGCCTCGGCGTAGTACCTATCATCAATGAAAATGATACGGTCGTTACCGATGAGATCAAATTCGGCGACAACGACACTTTGGGTGCCCTTGTTGCGAATCTGATCGAAGGCGATGCCTTGATTATTCTCACGGATCAGCGTGGCTTGTTTACTGCAGATCCACGCAAAGATCCTAATGCAGAATTTGTGCATGAGGCCAAGGCTGGAGATTTAACGCTGGAAGCCATGGCGGGTGGTGCCGGCAGCAGTCTCGGTCGCGGCGGCATGCTGACAAAAATTCTTGCCGCAAAACGCGCCGCATTATCGGGTGCGCATACAGTCATCGCCTGGGGACGTGAAGATCGCGTGTTGAGTCGTCTCGCCGCGGGGGAAGCAATCGGTACGCAACTGACGGCGCAAACTGCGCAGCTGACGGCCAGAAAACAATGGATGGCCGATCATTTGCAAACAGCCGGCAAGGTTGTGCTGGATGCTGGTGCAGTGCAAAAATTGACTGCGGAAGGTAAGTCCTTGCTGCCGATCGGTGTTATCGAAGTAAAAGGCGAGTTCGGTCGTGGCGATGTCATTACGTGTGTCGATGCCGAGGGTCGTGCGATTGCACGTGGCATGACAAACTACACCAGTTCAGAGGCGCGTCGCATCATGCGTAAACCGTCTGCAGAGATTCTGTCTATTCTGGGGTTCGTCGAAGAGCCGGAATTGATACACCGCGATAATCTTGTACTGCTTTAAAGCAGTTGGTGCGATCCCTGATCGCAATCAAGATTATCGTGGTCATGCGTTGGCATAGCGCGCCGATATTTACTCTCGCAACAAGTCGTCTGTCAGCGTCTTGCCGGATTTAAGCCGGTATAACATGTCTTTTTCCGGCCCAACCACGGTCAAATTGCTGCAGAAATAATCTGCGGAGAGGGCAGCATGCTGCCGGTTTGTCTTGCTGCGCACGATAGGTTCCCATTGATCGCGCCGGGAACGACCCCATGAGCCATCTTCGCGTCCAATCGCGTAAATCTTCTTTTCAAATGATGCGCAGCGAATACCTTCATAGCTGATATTTTTCGCGCCCGAAGAACTGGTAGCAACCAAGGTGTAGCGCACTACCCCATCTGTTCCTATGGAGAGCGACTTGCTATCTATGGCAAACGTCTGTGTTGCAGTGGGGCCGACATAAAAAGGCAGCAGGTTTTCTGTCTTGGGAGCTGGCGGTAACTCAGCTGCCATCTCTTCCCATGGCTTGTCCTCCTCATCGCTGTAGTTCTTATTGAATTCCAGCTGTTGCGCGAGGGAAATGTGTGTCACAACCAGCAGTGACAGGCTGAGCAGCGTGTGCTTTAGTTTGCGACTGAGTATGGAAGACTTATTCATTGTCAGGTTTGGTCTTTGCAGTGGATAGTTCGTCTGGTTTGCGCGACGGGTGCGTCTGGCGCAAATAACGTGCCGTATTGTGTGGGGCAGAATGCTGTGTCGGGCGCACTAAAAATCGCGATAGTTCTTGCAGCGCACGTTGATAAACATCGCGTTTGAATTCGATGACCACGTCGAGCGGTACCCAATAGTCATGCCAGCGCCAGGCATCGAATTCCGGATGCTCCGTCATACGCAAATTGACATCGCAGTCACGGCCTACCATGCGGAGCAAAAACCAGATTTGCTTCTGGCCCTTGTAATGGCCACGAATTTCCCGCTTGATGAAATGATCCGGCACTTCATAGCGCAACCAGTCGCGTGTACGTCCCATGATTTTGACGTGCTCCGCCCGCAAGCCGACTTCTTCTTCCAGCTCGCGATACATGGCTTGTTCGGGTGTTTCGCCGAATTTGATACCGCCCTGGGGGAACTGCCACGAGTGTTCGCGCACCCGCTTGCCCCACCACACCTCATTTTGGGCGTTGATCAAAATAATGCCGACGTTTGGGCGAAAGCCTTCACGATCCAGCATAGTGCACCTCAAACTTTCTGCGGCTAACGGTACCCTCAATCGAAAATCGTTGTCTCTACGGACTCGTGCCGCCGCGCGCACGATGACGTGCGAACAACGGGGACAGTAATCAATTGTGCGAAGAGTGGGTGCATCAGCCAGCTAATCCTTTAAAATTGAGTTGATTATAACCCTCTCTCTTTTTAAAAAGAATTCATCGTCATGCGTGCATCCCGTTTTTTCATTTCCACTCTTAAAGAAGCCCCTTCCGACGCAGAAATCGTCAGTCATAAACTGATGATGCGCGCCGGCATGATCAAGCGGCTCGGCTCCGGTATTTACACCTACATGCCGATCGGTTTGCGCGTGATCCGCAAGGTGGAAGCCATCGTGCGGGAAGAAATGAACCGTGCGAATGCCATCGAATTATTGATGCCGCTGGTGCAACCTGCCGAACTTTGGCAAGAGACTGGGCGCTGGGACAAGATGGGTCCTGAGCTGATGCGCGTCAAGGATCGCCACGGTCGTGAGTATGCGATTCAGCCGACATCGGAAGAAGTCGTAACCGATGTGGTCCGTACCGAGATTAAATCCTATCGTCAGTTGCCACTCAATTTTTACCACATCCAAACCAAGTTCCGTGATGAACGCCGTCCGCGCTTCGGGCTGATGCGGGGGCGTGAATTCACGATGAAGGATGCTTATTCCTTTGATCGAGATGTGGAAGGTTTGAAGCGTTCGTATCAAATCATGTTCGATGCGTACGTAAAGATTTTCAATCGCTTTGGCCTGCAGTTCCGAGCGGTAGCGGCCGATAACGGCGCCATTGGTGGTTCCGGTTCCCACGAATTCCACGTGATTGCCGATACAGGTGAAGACGCGTTAGTTTATTGCCCTGACTCCGATTACGCCGCCAATATGGAGGCGGCAGAAGCAATTGCGCCAGCGGCTCCACGCGCCGCCGCGACACAAGCGCTGACCAAAGCCTCGACGCCAGGAACATCGAAATGCGAAGATGTTGCTGCATTGCTGAAGTTGTCACTCACACAGACGGTCAAGTCGATCGTGCTGACGGTGGAAAAAGAAGAGAAGGGTGTCGTCAATAAAGAAGTATGGTTATTGCTATTGCGCGGTGACCATGAATTGAACGAAGTAAAAATCGCAAAGATTCCGGGTTTGGCAGACTATCGCTTTGCCAGCGAGGCGGAGATCGTCGAGTGGTTCGGCACTACGCCAGGCTACCTTGGCCCTGTCAATACCAAGAAGCCAGTCAAGCTGATAGTCGATCGCACAGTCGCAGTCATGAGCGATTTCGTCTGCGGCGCCAATGAAGTGGACTTCCATTTCACTGGCGTCAATTGGGTGCGCGATTTGCCTGAAGCCACCGTGCTCGACATTCGCAATGTGGTCGAAGGTGATCCTTCGCCCGATGGCAAAGGCATGCTGGCGATTCAGCGCGGTATCGAAGTCGGCCACGTGTTCCAATTAGGTACTGCTTACTCCGAGAAGATGAAGGCGACTTACCTCGATGAAAATGGCAAGCCGCAATTGATTCAAATGGGTTGTTATGGCATCGGCGTCACCCGCATTGTTGGGGCTGCCATCGAGCAGAATTTCGATGACAAGGGCATCATCTGGCCGGCTGCGCTGGCACCGTTTGAAGTGGTACTGTGCCCTATGGGCTACGATCGTAGCGAAAGCGTCAAGGCAGAAACCGAAAAATTGTATGAAGCTTTGCAGGCGGCTGGCGTCGACGTCATTCTGGATGACCGTGGTGAGCGGCCAGGAGCGATGTTTGCCGATTGGGAGTTGATCGGCGCACCACATCGTATCGTGATCGGTGACCGCGGCTTGAAAGAGGGCAAGCTGGAATACCAGGGCCGCCGCGATACGGAGGCAACTGCAGTCGCACTGGATGAAATGCTCGCTTTCGTTAAAGCCAAATTGGCTGCGTGATTGTTTTGATGCAATTGGCGATGGCGAATATGGTCTTTCGACGCCATGAGGTTGAAGGCTGCAACCGGCGATATGCCGGGTCGCTATTGTCAGCGTTGAGCCGTATAGTCATCGTCAGCATATTTTTGCTGATGAATGCTCCTTATGTTTTCGCGGGCAATCAAAAAGAAGAAGCCATGGCGGATTCGGTGCGCATGGCTTTATCGCGTGCGATTTCCGATCCGCGCCCCCCTGTTCCGCAATTCATCGATATCAAGGAACGGCTGGCTTATCTGCAATGGTTGGGCGATATGTCGGATCGATTGGCTAAAAGAATTTCGGATAGACAGGTGCGCATCGAGTTCTTGCGCACGGTGTGGTACGAGGCACGGCGCGCCGGTCTGGATCCGGCCTTGGTGCTTGGCTTGATACAGGTAGAATCGGCCTTCCGTAAATATGCAGTGTCACCGGTAGGCGCGCATGGCTATATGCAAGTCATGCCATTCTGGACGCGTGTGATTGGTGACGGAGATCGCAGCAAGCTGTTCCATATGCAGACTAATTTGCGGTTTGGCTGTTCTATCTTGCGTATGTATCTGGATATGGAAAAAGGCGATTTGTTTCTTGCGCTGGGACGCTACAACGGAAGTCGTGGTCGTGCCGAATACCCGAATTCTGTATTGGCATCTTGGCGAAACTGGGAACATCACCCTTGACGTGATGGCCAGCAATGCAGATGAAAAGCGTTGCGGAGCATTTGAACATTCACATAGGCGGCGAATCGACAATGCGCAGCAAAAACAAAAACGCCCGCGCGATGCGGGCGTTTTTGTTTGGTACCTGAAAAATTATTTCAAGTGACCGGAGATGAGTTTGGTCATCTCAAACATCGATACTTGTTTCTTGCCACCAAAGACTGCTTTCAGTTTGTCATCCGCATCAATCATGCGTTTGTTTTCTGGGTTTTGCAGTTTGAATTTCTTGATGTATTCCCACACTTTTTTGGTTACTTCAGTGCGAGGTGCTGGTGCTGCACCGATAACAGCGGCCAGAACTGCGGACGGTGTTACTGGTTTCATGAACGCAGCGTTAGGCTTGCGTGCAGTCGCTGGTTTTTTAGCGGCGACTTTTTTAGCTGCCGGTTTTTTCACTGCGACTTTTTTAGCTGCTGGTTTTTTAGCGGCTACTTTTTTGGCTGGCGCTGCTTTTTTGGCTGGCGCTGCTTTTTTCGCTACTACTTTTTTTGCTACTGGTTTCTTAGCGGCCGGTTTTTTGGCCGCTGGTTTTTTGGCTGTTGCCATCTTCAAACCTCCTTCACATTGTGTTGGGAAATTGCGCCACTTCACGCACCGCTAATAGTGGTGTGGTTTTTCTTGCCGTGCAAGTGTTTTTTGAGTGTTTCACATGGTATTTGTAGGTTGTGCGCCACGCCCTGATCACAGAGGGAAAACGCCCAATGCCTTATCCGGTTCGAACGCTTCAAATTTGGATCGAATTTGATCGCGAATGAAAGCGATTTTTTGCCGATTAGCGCATTTCAAAAAAGCGGAAAGTGATTTTTTCTTGGGGACGCGGCTTCAATGATGCGCACTATTTTGAGGTGCCGCGGGATGAAAAAACCCGGCATCAGCCGGGTTGGGGGATTTTCTCAGGTGTCGAAAATCAGCGCATACCGGGTAACATGCCCTTCATGCCGCGCATCATTTTCATCATGTTGCCGCCTTTAAGCTTCTTCATCATGGTTTGCATCTGGTCGAATTGCGCCAGCATGCGGTTGACTTCCTGCACCTGAACGCCAGCGCCGGTAGCGATGCGGCGCTTGCGTGAGGCCTTGATCAGTTCAGGTTTGGCGCGTTCCTGCGGCGTCATCGAGTTGATGATGCCCTCCATGCGTATCACCTGTTTGTCTGCCATACCCATATTGGCGCCGCTGGCCGCCTGCTGTAATTGTGCTGGAAGTTTGTCCATCAGGTTGGACATGCCCCCCATCTTTTTCATCTGGGCGAGTTGTGATTTGAAGTCATTCAAATCGAATTTGCCGCCGACCTTGATCTTTTGCGCAAGTCCTTCGGCGGCTTCCATGTCGACACCCTTGCGGGCTTCTTCGACCAGCGCGAGGATATCGCCCATGCCAAGAATACGATCTGCCATGCGGACCGGATCGAAGGCTTCGAGGCCATCCAGTTTTTCTGCTACGCCAGCAAATTTGATCGGCTTGCCAGTAATGTGGCGTACCGATAGTGCCGCACCGCCGCGTGAATCACCATCCAGTTTGGTCAGCACGATACCGGTCAGCGGCAACGCGTCGCTGAAGGCCTTGGCCGTATTGATCGCATCCTGACCAAGCATCGCATCGACCACGAACAGGGTTTCGATCGGCTTGACGGCGGCATGGATCGCCGAGATTTCCTGCATCATCGCCTCGTCTATGCCGAGACGGCCAGCAGTATCGATGATCAGTACGTCGTGATAATGCCGCTTGGCGTAATCGAGCGCTGCCAGCGCGATATCAACCGGCTTGTCGGTGGCGGCGGAAGGAAAGAAGTCGGCGCCAACCTGAGCAGTCACGGTTTGCAACTGACCGATCGCAGCCGGGCGATAAACGTCGGCAGAAACGGTCAGGACTTTCTTCTTCTTTTGTTCGCGCAGATACTTCGCCAGCTTGCCGACGGTGGTGGTTTTACCTGCACCCTGCAGGCCGGCCATCAGGATGATTGCCGGCGGCTGGGTTGCAAAATTGAGTTGCGAAGCTTCGGGGCCGAGATCCGCGCCCATGATGGCAGCGAGCTCGCGTTGCACCACGCCGACCAATGCCTGGCCTGGCGAGAGCGAGCCGATGACATCTTCACCCATCGCTTTTTCTTTGACGCGGCTGATGAATTCACGTACGGCGGGGAGTGCAACGTCGGCCTCCAGGAGCGCCAGACGGACTTCGCGCAGCATTTCTGCGGTGTTCGCTTCCGTCAGGCGCGCTTCTCCGCGCATGGTTTTGACGGCTTTGGCTAGGCGTTGAGTGAGATTGTCGAGCATGGGTATTTTGAATGAGTGATGAAACAACTGATTGTGGCGAAAATTACGTGCCTGCAATGACTATGCACCTGAGGTGCGGGCAAACTTCATTTTACCTGATGCCGTGCGGGATAGCCGCGCTCTTGCCGTAGCTAATCTGGAAAACCGGTTTTTGGATAACCTTGCGGGCAGTATCTTGTAGAGGCGTTTTTATCCGGCTAATGGTAATGTCGCAATAATAATTCCCTGTGCCATGGCAATATGCTGATCGAATTTGGTGTCATCGCGCTTTGATGTCGCTTGATCCCTGTCAAATCCATCACGCGCAAGTAATCCGAATAAGTGTGGATGGAAAACATGACAATACTGTTTGTCCCGGCGGGAAGCTCTGATTACATGGTGTAAACTTAAGCGATGTATATATATCTATTTGTCCTGGCTGCCTTGTTTTATGCGGTGTGCGCCTGCCTGCCGCCGAAAAAACGCATGGCAATTTCGATCGGCACACTGGTTGGATGGGTGCTGCACGGCGGCGCGCTGTGGGCGGATGCCGTTACCTCCAATTCCCTACGGATGGGATTTGCCATCATGCTGTCCGGGACCTTGTGGATTTCTGTCGCTGCCTACTGGTTGGAAAATCGCAACTTCACACTGGATGGCTTGCGTATTCTTGTATTGCCGTGCGCAGCGATCGGCGTTCTGTTACCGATGATTTTTCCTGGTAGCGTGATTGCGCTGGATGGCCGGTCAATTCTTTATCCCTGGCACATTGTGATTGCCATGCTGGCCTACAGCACACTGACGATTGCTGCTTTTCATGCGATCTTGATGGCGCTGCAGGAATCGAAACTGCATACCGGCCTGAATGCACAAAAAGCCGGTTGGTTTGGCATGGCGCTTGATCGCCTGCCAGCCTTGTTGACGATGGAGAAATTATTATTCCGCCTGATCGGCTTCGGATTCTTCTTGCTCACCCTGACGGTTTTGTCAGGCGTCATTTTTTCCGAAGAATTGTTTGGACAAGCGTTCAAATGGGAGCACAAAACCATCTTTACGATGTTGTCCTGGCTCTTGTTCGGTATCTTGCTGGCGGGACGAAAATGGCGCGGCTGGCGCGGCAAGACCGCACTCAGTTTTACACTGACCGGCTTTACGACCTTGCTGCTTGCTTATGTCGGCAGCCGCTTCGTGCTGGAAGTTGTACTGCACCGGGGACTCGCATGAAATTGTTGTTGTGGGCCGCTATTATTTTCGCGGTGATCTGGCTGCTCCGCAGTAAAAAATCTTCAGCCAAGGTGGATGTCCCTGAGTCCCCACAGGCTCAGCATGACGGTACAGAAGCAATGTTGCGTTGTGCGCATTGCAAGACTTATTTCCCCGCCTCGGAAGCGGTATTTGATTCTTCAAATACCGCTTTTTGCAGCGTCGAGCATCGCGCTCAGCATGTTTCGCGGTAATTTATGAGTCAAGCCAAGCCGGTTTTCGAGGACGCCAAAGCGACATTTTGGCGCACGCTGCAGACGTTCGCGTTTACGCGAACCTTGATCGTGGCGGTGTTATTGGTCTACTTCGGTTTGAGCTCGGCGAAACTATGGCCGGACAAACAGCAGTTTTGGGAAATCTGCATCGCCTATTTAATCGCGGCATTCATATTCGCACTGCTGTCGTGGTACTGGCGCCGCCGTTTCATGATGCAGCTGGTGGTCCAGATATCGGTTGATATTGCTGCGATCTCCTTTCTGTATTTGTCTGCAGGTGGAATCAAAAGCGGTTTGGCGATTCTGTATTTGTTCCCACTGGCGGGCGGAGCGATTCTCGCGCCCCTGATTCTGTCGCTGTTTTTCGTTTCTGTCGTGACCCTGGTTCTGCTGGCGGACAGCGGTTACCAGTTACTGAATGAAAACTCAGACATCTCTTCATCGCAAGTCGGCCTCTATGGCGCGGCATTTTTCATCATTATTTTTGCCATCAATCGCCTCGCCGCGCGCCTAATTAAACAGGAATCGCTGGCGCTGGGACGAGGCAAGGCCTTGCATGTTCAGCAGGCCATTAATCGTCTCATCATCGCGGATATGGAGGACGGCGTTCTCGTGGTCGATCGCAAAGGTCGCGTACTGATTAGCAATCCGGCGGCAGCACACATGCTTGGGCTCACTTTTCCGCATGAAAAAATCTACGGGAAATTATCGGATATGGCGTGGTTGCGGCCGATAGCCGATGCCTATCAAGCATGGGGAGGGCTGGACGGTTTGCGCACGCCGACACAAGCCAATACGCCGACATTTGTTTTAATCAAACATGGGGAAGATTTGACCCTACAAGGCGGCACGACGGTGTTGGGTAGTCGCCGCGAGTTGATCACGCATTTGAAGTTGCGCTTTGCAAAAGTCGACGCGGAAGGCGTTCAGGAAGAGCGGGTTGTAATCTTCCTGCAGGATGTCACTGAAATCGAGAATCGTGCGCAGCAGCTCAAGCTGGCGTCAATGGGGCGTTTGACCGCCAGCATTGCACATGAGGTGCGTAACCCGTTGTCTGCGATTGGGCATGCGGCTTCGCTGCTGAGTGAAGACGCGCAGGAAGCAAGTCAGCAGCGCCTGCTAGCCATCATCAGCGATAACGTGGCTCGCTTGAATCGCATGATCGAGGATATTCTCAAGTTGTCACGCAAGGCGCATCAGTATCATGAGCCGCTTTGTTTGGGATTGCTGTTTGACGATGTTTTGAGCGAATTGCATGAGATGCACGCCGTGCTGCAGGGGATGATCGCGATCGCCGATATGACGCCCTACAAAGTACGTTTCGATCCGTTGCATTTGCGAGAAATCATCTTGAATTTGCTGACAAATGCGTTACGCTACGCGAGCGGAATGCCGGGGAGCATTCGCGTTTATATAGTTTCTGGCATCGGCCATCGGCTCGAATTGCACGTGCAGGACGACGGTCCGCAAATTACGTCTACAGTGCGTGCCCACTTGTTTGAACCGTTCTACACAACATCCAGCAAAGGCACCGGCCTCGGACTCTATCTGGCGCGCGAATTGTGTTTGAATAATGGTGCCTTGCTGAATTATGAATATCGAAGTGATGACGAAAAAAGTGCGCCGGCTGGCCGTTTCGTTATCACCTTCGCTAATAATGAAAATATTTGATCGTATTTGACCGCCCATGAACCGTAAAAACCGCGTGCTATGAGTTCTCCTCGCATATTGATCGTTGACGACGAAGCAGACCTGCGGGAATTGCTGGAGATTACTCTCATCAAAATGGGGCTGGATATCGATAGCGCCCCCACGCTCGCGGTAGCGCGCGATTATCTGTCGAAGACGGAATATGCATTGGTATTGACCGATATGCGCTTGCCGGATGGGCTCGGAATAGAGTTGGTACACGAGGTGACGGCGCAATACAAAAATACGCCGATTGCCGTGATTACCGCCTTCGGCAGTGCAGACAATGCCGTCGTGGCCTTGAAGGCGGGTGCGTTTGATTACCTGTCCAAGCCGGTCGGACTCGAACAATTGCGCGTCATGGTCCGCTCGGCCTTGCGTATTAGCCAAAGTGACGTCAACCAGACATCCAGCCAAAAAGCGATCGTACCAGCCGCATTGCGTCTGATGGGGCAGTCTGAAGCGATGCAGGGATTGCGGGCGCAAATTGCACGGCTCGCCCGCAGCATGGCACCGGTCGCCATCAGCGGCGAATCTGGGAGCGGCAAGGAATTGGCGGCCCGTGACATTCATGCGCAGAGTGCACGTAGCGACAAGCCTTTTGTCGCCGTCAACTGTGGTGCAATTCCTGATGCTTTGATGGAAGCAGAATTTTTTGGCTATCGCAAAGGCGCATTTACCGGTGCGGCGGATGACAGGGATGGCTTTTTCCAAGCCGCCAATGGCGGGACTTTGCTGCTGGATGAGGTGGCAGATTTGCCTTTGGCGATGCAGGTCAAGTTGCTGCGGGCGATTCAGGAGCGGCGGGTGCGCAAGGTAGGCGCCACGGTGGAGGAGCCGGTCGATGTGCGTATCGTCAGTGCGACGCACCAGAATTTGCATGAATGCGTAGGCAAAGGAAGCTTCCGCCAGGATTTGTATTATCGGCTGAATGTCATCGAGTTGAATTTGCCGCCGTTGCGTGAACGGCTGGATGATATCGGCTTGCTGGCGCAGGCGATTCTGAGCCGCCTTGGCGGCGGGCAGCAGACAATACTGACTCCCGCTGCGCTCGATGCGCTACGCAGTTATTCATTTCCCGGGAACGTGCGCGAACTGGAAAATATTCTGGAGCGCGCATTGGCATTTGCCAACGACGGTGTGATTGAAGTAATGGACTTGGCACTGAAAGCATCGCCGCCAATCAAGATTTTCGCGCCCTCGTCTTCCGGAGAACAGGCGATGATGGTGCCGGCATTGATTGAAACCGAAGAAATGATTTTGCCGCCGCTGTCAGACGAGTTGCCGCCATCCTTGCCCGATCATCTCGACGATGTTGAGCGGGAGATCATTCGGCGCGCATTGGAAAAAACCAAATTTAACCGCACGCAGGCTGCAGAACTGCTCGGGATCAGTTTCCGCCAACTACGTTACCGCATGCAGCGGCTGGATATCAATGCCCCCGAATAAACAGTCCGCGGGCGCTAGATCCTTGCCGTTTCAGATCGGCGCGAATGGTTGGGCTGCTGACGTCGTGCGCTTGCCATCGCCTAATTTCGACCGGCGCGCTGAAGGGATGGAAATTGCGTTGCTGGTTATTCATAACATCAGCCTGCCGCCTGGACAGTTCGGTGGCCCGTTTATCGCCGACCTGTTTTTGAATCAGCTGGATTATGATGCGGATCCTTATTTCGACCAACTGAAGCCTTTGCGCGTATCGGCGCATTTTCTGATCCGGCGTGATGGCATGGTCATGCAATTCGTATCTGCGAACGACAGGGCATGGCACGCCGGCACATCTTCGTTTTGTGGACAAGAGCGTTGCAATGATTTTTCAATCGGGATCGAGTTGGAAGGTACAGACTTTGAACCTTTCGAGCTGGCGCAGTATGCTGCGCTGGCATTGCTGACTGATGCATTGAGGCGGGCCTATCCACTTCGGCATGTGGCGGGGCATGAACAGATTGCGCCGGGACGGAAAACCGATCCGGGGCCATTTTTTGACTGGGCAGATTATCAAGAGCGCTATCACAAAGTGCGCTCGGAATCAGTGCAATCTGCGCGCATTGATGGTGATTTGCAGTTCTATTTAGATTAAAAAATGCACCATTGCAATCCCATGTATTCATATAAAAAAATATATCGAAAACTCTCACGAAAGTGATTGCATCCCCGACTTTAGCGCACTAGAATTAGTGCAGATCATAAATTCCACACTAGATGTAGTGGGTTTTGCCGATCCACCCCTTAAATCTGTTCAGTTGTTGCTTCACCATAATTTGTCCGTATATACATATTAGTCGGGGCCCTGAGCAGGTGTCTTTCAATATAACTAAATAGAGTTGGTCCCGGTGCGAACCTAGATGGACGTACGCAGGTGCCTTCCATAAAAAACATTTTTCGCAAAACCCGCAATAACAGGTTTATCTCTTACAACCAGCACGGCAAAACCTGCCTGCAATAGTTTTTAAAGGAGTTGTAATGCTCTCTACTCAAGAAAATTCAGCCAAATCGTCGACGGAAATCGGCAATATCGCGCCTCTCGCGGTTGCTCCATCGACTTCCGGCGCTCACGCCGTCGGTTTGAGCGACCACCGTATCATCCGCCGCAACGGCGCAGTGGTCGGCTTTGAGCCATCTAAAATTTCCATTGCTGTTACCAAGGCATTTTTGGCCGTTAACGGTGGTCAGGGAGCCGCATCTGCACGCGTGCGCGAACTGGTCGAGCAATTGACGGCGAATGTGGTGAACGCCTTGGTGCGTCGCCAGCCAGCAGGTGGCACTTTTCATATTGAAGATATCCAGGACCAGGTTGAGTTGGCGCTGATGCGCTCGGGCGAACACGATGTAGCCCGCGCTTATGTCTTGTACCGTGCAAAACGTATGGAGGAGCGTGCGCAGCAGCAAGCCGCGAAGCCAGTCGTTGAATCCAACCAGTTGCACGTGATCGAAGATGGTCAACGTCGTCCGCTGGATATGAATCAAGTGCGCGATCTGATCGGCGCAGCATGCATTGGTTTTGAAAAGCATGTCGACGCTGAAGCGATTCTGCGAGAAACAGTCAAGAACCTGTACGACGGTGTACCGGTCGAAGAATTGCATAAGTCCGCCATCCTGGCTGCTCGCGCGCTGATGGAAAAAGACCCTGCGTATACAACAGTGACAGCGCGTTTGCTGATGCACACTATCCGTAAAGAAGTATTCGGCAAGGAAGTCGCTCAAGCGGATGCGCCTGAAGCCTACTTGGAATACTTCCCTAAATTCATCAAGAAAGGTATTCAGGCAGATCTGCTGGATGCCAAGCTTGGTCAGTTCGATCTGAAAAAACTCGGCGACGCCCTCGTCCCTGAGCGCGATTTGCAATTCGGTTACCTTGGCTTGCAAACTTTGTATGACCGTTATTTCCTGCATATCAGCGATACCCGCATCGAAATGCCGCAAGCGTTTTACATGCGTGTTGCGATGGGCCTGGCGCTGGGCGAAATCAACCGTGAAGAACGTGCGATCGAGTTCTACAACCTGTTGTCGTCGTTTGACTTCATGAGCTCGACCCCAACCTTGTTCAACTCAGGTACTTTGCGTTCGCAATTGTCGTCATGCTATTTGACGACGGTCGCCGATGATCTCGACGGCATCTATGAAGCAATCAAGGAAAATGCATTGCTGGCGAAATACGCCGGCGGTCTGGGTAATGACTGGACGCCAGTCCGTTCACTCGGTGCGCACATTAAAGGTACCAACGGTCGTTCGCAAGGCGTTGTGCCATTCCTGAAAGTTGTCAACGACACTGCAGTTGCTGTCAATCAAGGCGGCAAACGCAAAGGTGCGGTTTGCGCCTATCTGGAAACCTGGCACATGGATATCGAGGAATTCCTCGACCTGCGTAAAAACACTGGCGATGATCGCCGTCGTACGCATGACATGAACACCGCCAACTGGATTCCTGATCTGTTCATGAAGCGCGTGATGGAAAAAGGCGAGTGGACGCTGTTCTCGCCATCCGACGCACCAGACCTGCACGACAAGGTCGGCAAGGCATTCGAAGAAGCCTATACCGGCTATGAAGCTAAAGCTGCTCGTGGTGAATTGAAACTGTTCAAGACCATTCAGGCGCTGGATCTCTGGCGCAAAATGCTGTCGATGCTGTTCGAAACCGGCCATCCATGGATCACATTTAAAGATCCTTGCAACATCCGTTCGCCGCAACAGCACGTTGGCGTCGTTCACAGCTCGAATCTGTGCACCGAGATCACATTGAATACCAACGATTCGGAAATCGCAGTCTGCAATCTGGGTTCGGTCAACATGCCGGCCCACATGAAAGACGGCAAGCTGGATCACGTCAAGCTGCAAAAAACCATCCGCACCGCGATGCGCATGCTGGATAACGTGATCGACATCAACTATTACGCAGTCAAAAAAGCGCGTGACTCGAACCTGCGTCACCGTCCAGTCGGCCTCGGCATCATGGGCTTCCAGGATTGCTTGCACATGATGCGTATTCCTTATGCATCGAACGAAGCAGTGCAATTTGCTGATAACTCGATGGAAGCCGTTTGCTACTACGCTTACTATGCATCCACCGAATTGGCAGAAGAACGTGGCCGTTACAGCTCGTATAAAGGTTCCTTGTGGGATCGTGGCATCTTGCCGCAGGATTCGCTGAAATTGCTGGCAGAAGAACGTGGCGCGAAATATCTGGAGGCGGATTACAGCGAAACATTCGACTGGACACCGTTGCGCGCACGCATCAAGGAATTCGGCATGCGCAATTCCAACTGCGTAGCAATCGCACCGACTGCGACGATTTCAAACATTATCGGCGTCTCGGCTTGTATTGAACCGACTTACCAAAATCTGTACGTCAAATCGAACTTGTCTGGTGAATTCACCGAGATCAATGAATATCTGGTCCGTGATTTGAAAGCGCGTGGCTTGTGGGATGAAGTCATGATTTCCGATCTCAAATACTTCGACGGCAGCTTGGCCAAGATCGATCGAATTCCGCAAGATCTGCGCGATATCTACGCCACCGCTTTCGAGGTGCAACCATCGTGGTTGGTTGAAGCCGCATCGCGTCGTCAAAAATGGATAGATCAAGCGCAGTCGCTGAATATCTACATGGCAGGCGCATCGGGTAAAAAACTTGATGACACTTACAAGCTGGCATGGTTGCGCGGTTTGAAAACCACGTATTACCTGCGTACCATGGGTGCAACGCACACCGAAAAATCGACATCGAAAACCGGCGCGCTCAATGCGGTGGATTCCGGCGGCGGCAATTCGACAAGTGCATCCGCGGCTGAAACCGACGGCCCAGCATGCATGCTGCGTCCAGGCGATGCCGGGTTTGAAGAGTGCGAAGCCTGCCAATAATCGTCTATTCAGACGGTGGTATTCGCTAGCAAAAATTGATATTCATGATGTTGCACTGAACTTGAATTGCATAATGCTGACAAAGCTGTATAAGGTTTTGTCGGCATTAAGGTTTTCGGCAACATCCGCACCATATATAAATAAGGAAATACATCATGCTAAGTTGGGATGAAGAAGCAAAGCCAGCAGCACCGCAGCCGGCATTGCAACCAGCACTGCAACAAGTACGTGACGCAGCAGCACAACGCGTACAAGCCCATCAAGATGTCGCATTGAATCCTGCATTGGTGGCAAATCCGGCCGCCGCAGTTGATCCAACCCGCCGCATGGATGCGGCTGACAAGCGCATCATCAATGGACAGACCGACGTCAATCAACTGGTTCCGTTCAAATACAAATGGGCATGGGATAAATATCTGGCTGGTTGCGCAAATCACTGGATGCCGCAAGAAATCAACATGCAGCGTGACATCGAGCTGTGGAAAAATCCTAACGGTTTGACTGAGGACGAACGTCGTCTGGTTAAGCGTAATCTCGGTTTTTTCGTTACTGCCGATTCTCTGGCTGCGAACAATATCGTGCTCGGTACTTACCGTCACATCACTGCACCTGAATGCCGCCAGTACTTGTTGCGTCAAGCGTTTGAAGAAGCGATTCATACCCACGCGTATCAATACATCGTGGAATCACTGGGTCTGGATGAAGGCGAAATCTTCAACGCCTATAACGAAATCGAATCGATACGCGACAAGGATCAATTCCTGATTCCGTTTATCGATGTACTGACCGATCCACACTTCACGACTGGCACGACAGAAAACGATCAAACATTATTGCGTTCGCTGATCGTGTTTGCGTGCCTGATGGAAGGCTTGTTCTTCTATGTCGGCTTCGCGCAAATCCTCGCGCTCGGTCGTCAAAATAAAATGATGGGCGCGGCCGAACAGTATCAATACATTCTGCGTGATGAATCGATGCACTGCAATTTCGGGATCGATTTGATCAACACGATCAAGTTGGAAAATCCGCATTTGTGGACACCGCAATTCCGCGAAGAGATTAAAGCGTTGTTTTTACGCGCAGTAGAGTTGGAATATCGTTACGCAGAGGATACAATGCCGCGTGGAGTGCTTGGACTGAATGCTCCGATGTTCAAAGGCTATTTGAGATTTATCGCAAATCGCCGCGCTCAACAAATCGGTTTGGAACCGATGTTCGAACAAGAGGAAAACCCTTTCCCTTGGATGAGCGAAATGATCGATCTGAAAAAAGAGCGCAACTTTTTTGAGACGCGTGTCATCGAATACCAGACAGGTGGCGCGCTCAACTGGGAATAAGCAAGTTGAGCTGCACCTTGAATATGCAGTCGTATAAATATGAATCACAAGACTGCAAAAACAGGAAAGGCAACAACCAAATTTAATGAACAGTAGAAGACCGATACGATCTGATCTGCTCAAGCCGCACCACCTGATTCAGTCAGGTGTGGCGGCTTTTTCCTTTAAAAAAGGTTTGTTTTTTCTGAAACAGAATTCCAATGCCGGCATGAGTGCTGGCGTTTTTTTTGGCTAATGCAGTAGCGCCGCTACGAAATACGCATGGTCATGTAAGGCTGAAGTGCTGCATAAGTGAGGGGATGCAGCAGTTCAGCTGGTGCCGAATTCATTAGCGCAAGCAAGAGTACGCTTGTGCCGATGAATAATCCGCCTTTTTCATCGCGATGGAAACGGCGGGTTTCCAATAGAAGCTTGATTTTTTCCATCACGTGAAGGAGAAACAAAATGGCAACAGCAGCAAAAAAACCAGCAGCGAAGAAACCAGCTGCAAAGAAAGCAGTAGCAAAAAAACCTGTCGCTAAAAAAGCAGCAGCTAAGAAGCCAGTGGCTAAAAAGGCAGTCGCCAAGAAGCCAGTAGCGAAAAAAGCAGTAGCCAAAAAAGCGGTAAAGAAAGTCGTCGCTAAAAAAGCAGCAGCTAAAAAGCCAGTTGCTAAAAAAGCGGTAAAGAAAGTCGTCGCTAAAAAAGCAGCAGCTAAAAAGCCAGTTGCCAAAAAAGCGGTAAAGAAGGTCGTCGCTAAAAAAGCAGCAGCTAAAAAGCCAGTTGCCAAAAAAGCGGTAAAGAAGGTCGTCGCTAAAAAAGCAGCAGCTAAAAAGCCAGTTGCCAAAAAAGCGGTAAAGAAAGTCGTCGCTAAAAAAGCAGCAGCTAAAAAGCCAGTTGCCAAAAAAGCGGTAAAGAAGGTCGTCGCTAAAAAAGCAGCAGCTAAACCAGCAGCTAAGCCGGTAGCTAAACCAGCAGCTAAAAAAGCAGCGCCTAAAAAGCCAGCAGCTAAACCAGCAGCAGTAGCAGCACCTGCGGTTAAAACGGTATTGAACCCGGCAGCGGCTTGGCCGTTTCCAACGGGCACTCGTCCGTAAATCCAGGTTCGCTTGGGTGCGCCTGATTAAATTCAGGCACAATCCGCTGTGTGGCTTACGTCGCACAGCGGTTTTTTTTTGAAGGAGTCTTCGTGCTGGAAAGTATATTTACGCTGATTATCGATACCATCGCCGTCGTGCTGGCGGGTGCCTTGTTACTTAGATTCTGGATGCAGGCCGTGCGCGTGCGCCCGCCGATGGAGATCGCGCAATTTACATATCAACTGACGGACTGGCTGGTACGTCCTTTGCGACGCATACTGCCGGGCGCAGGCGGTTACGATTGGGCCAGCCTGATAGGTGCATTTTTAGTGGTCTTGATCGCTACCGCGGTTGAAGTCTGGTTACGCAGTGCGTTTACGCCGCATGTGATCTTGCTGCTGACTATTCTGCGGCTCTGTCAGTGGGCATTGTACGGATTGATAGGCTTGTTGCTGATCGAGGTGATTTTCAGCTGGGTCAATCCGCATGCACCACTGGCGCCGTTTGTACGCAGCCTCAATGACCCGTTGATGCGGCCTTTGCGGCGCATAGTGCCGCTGATGGGAAGCATTGATTTGTCACCGCTGGTGGCATTGATACTGCTGCGTATTGCGATTGAATTGGTAGCGACTATCGTCGGATCACTGCTTTGACGCGTTGCACAGAATGATGCCTGCTGACAGCTGAGTATTGTCAGCAGGCCGTGTCGTTAGAAACGGTAACCGAATGCCTGATGGAAGCAGTCTTCAATTTCTATACGCGATAACACGTGATTTTGCGGTCCTTGATGGCGAATCTTGATTGATCCCATCAGGCTTGCCAGACGTCCTGTGGTTTCCCAATCCAGATTATTGGTCAAGCCGAACAACATGCCGGCACGGAATGCATCGCCACAACCGGTTGGGTCCACGACCTTGTCTACTTCTACGCAGGGAATCGCCAGATGCTGGTTGCCCGTGAAAATATCCGCGCCTTGTTCGCCACGCGTGACCACCAACGCAGAGACCTGTTCTGCGATTTTAGCCAGCGACAAGCCGGTGCGCTCTGTCAGTAATTCTGCTTCATAGTCGTTTACTGCAACATAGGTTGCCAGCTCAATGAATTGCTTCAGTTCGTCGCCGTTAAACATTGGCAGACCCTGGCCGGGATCAAAAATAAAGGGCACGTTCAAGTCTGCGCATTGTTGCGCATGTTGCAACATGCCATCACGGCCATCCGGTGCAATGATGGCGACAGCGATATCACCGGCTTGCTCCACCGTATTTTCATGTGCGAAGGTCATCGCGCCAGGATGAAACGCCGTGATTTGATTGCTATCGGTATCCGTCGTGATAAATGCCTGACCGGTAAACGACGTTTCTATGGTTTTGATGCACTGCTGAGAAATGTCCAGTTTTTCCAAATGTGCGCGATACGATGCGCCGTCTTGACCGATGGTCGCCATGATGAGCGGATCACCGCCGAGCAGCTTCAGGTTATACGCAATATTGCCGGCGCAACCGCCGAACTCGCGCCGCATTTCCGGGACAAAAAAGCACACATTGATTTTATGCAGTTGGTCCGCCAGCAAGGCTTCGGAAAAACGGCTTTGGAACGACATGATCGTATCGAAGGCGAGGGAACCGCAAATGAGTGATTTCATGGACTTAAAGTATGGAAATAAATGAGGATGGGAAATTGCTCGCAATCATACACCGCGCGAGCGGCTCGTAGTATTCGCCGGTTGGCATGAAATAGAAGTGCCTGCGCATGGACTGCTCACAGAGTCAAGAATGCCTGATGCTCAAGGATAAAACAGGTACACGCGATAGCCGGAGGCCTTGATCTGCGCCAGTTCAAAAGACAGTTTGACGGTGTGTTCGCTGCTTGCGGCAAATCCCGCGCGGATTTCCTCCGCGCTCAGGAAGTCGGTCGGTTTGAAAACACGGCGTAATAGCGGCTTTTCATTGGCATCGTTCAAGGTCAGTTCAATATGCGGCCACGCTTGCAGCGTTTCACTGTAATTGCGCAGCAGCGTAGTGAGTACAAACGACTCCTTGTTTTCGGCCAGGGTTTGCAACTCGCTGGATTCGATCGAGACGGCATTGATTTGTGCTGGCAGTTCTATGCGGCAGGCAATGACATCGCAAAGCTGCGTCAGGAAGGGCTTGGCTTGCGGAAATGCCCCAGCGATCTGATTGCGGAATAAATAAGTGCCTTGTGTTAGCGCAGCGATCAGGAGAATAAAGCAGGTGATGCCGAGCGCGATGGCAAGTTTTTTTCCGAGGCGTTGTTGTCGGCGGCCACGTTTGACGAAGGCCGGTTCATCATCGTCAATAAACTCTGATTCATCTTGATTATCACTGGCCTTCGCCTGGGCCGCTTTCTTGTTGCTGCGCCAGGGTTTGCGCTGCAAGTCCTCAATAGCTTCGTCCAGCTCATCCTTGCTGTTCGGATCGAAATCCTGGCTATCTGCGCCATTGCTGACGTTCCCTGAGGCCGTGTTTGCTTGTTCTGCATTGGCATCTTGTTCCGGATATTCGCGCGTGAAGTCGACCAGCGTCATGCGCTGCAAAGGATCTTCACGTTTGCTGGCGACAGGTTCTGCCGATGGCCCTGGTCCTTCATCTACTTCAGCTTGGGATGGCGCGGGAATATCGAAGTCGATCTGGTCGCTAGGCGTGTAACGCGCTTCTTCTTTCTCTCCTACGGCCGTTGCGGTATCCGGCGACGCTGCATCCAAAGCGGTCGTGACCAGCGACTGCTCTTCTGCAGTTTTGTCAGGAGGAGAGTCGCTTAAGCCAGTTGCTGCAAATGCGGGCTCGACCGCGCTCGCCGTGCTATCTGCTGGCTCGGCATCTGGCGGTGGCAACAGATGTTCGATCCCGTTGAAAATTTCCTTGCAGTGGCCGCAGCGTACCAAGCCTGCACGCAATTTCAATTGATCGTGTACGACGCGGAACGTCGTTTGGCAGTGGGGACATTGCGTCGCGAGTGCCATGGTGTTCGCTATTTGTTGTCTAAAGATTGTGCGGCAGATGAGCTGCCTGCCAACGCGACCCAGCCTTCATGTTCTGCCCACACCGTCAATGCGATGAATGGCGCATAAGCAGCGGCGACTTCATCAACCTGCGTGGCTAGTACGCCTGATAACACCAGCTGTCCACCAGGATTCACGCGTCCAGCCAGCATCGGCGCCATCAGTTTTAACGGATTGGCGAGAATGTTGGCGACGACGACGTCGAAGGTGTGCGCGTGACCGGATTCTGCAAACTCATCCGGCAGGTAGTAATCGACGTCGCAATGATTGCGTTCGGTATTGAATATGGCCGATTCAATTGCCTGCGGATCGATGTCGATGCCGACAACTTTTTTTGCGCCCAGTTTTTTGGCAACCATCGCCAGAATGCCGGAGCCGCAACCATAATCGAGTACGGTCAAATCGACAGGCGCATGGGCTTCCAGCCATTCCATGCAAAGTCTCGTGGTCGGATGACTGCCGGTGCCGAAGGCGAGGCCAGGATCGAGTTCCAACACCAGTGCGTCCGGATCGGGGGCATCGTGCCAACTAGGGACAACCCAGATATTTTTACCGATATGGATCGGCTCGAACTGCGATTGGGTCAGACGCACCCAATCCTGTTCTTCAACATTGCGCAACGTGAATTCAACTTCACTTGCAGCCAGACCAATCGCACTTGCAGCCGTAGCGACGATCGCGGTTTGATCTGATTCTGCTGGGGTTAATGCAACGACGCGGCTGTGTTCCCATGCCGCTTCCTTGGGTTCCATTCCCGGTTCGCCGAACAGCGGCTGTTCGGCGTCCGTGCCGAAATCGGCATCTTCGACAGATACCGATAAGGCACCGGCGTCCATCAGCGCATCGGATAGAGATTCCGCATGCGTACGGGCGACTTCGATGACAATTTCGGTCCAGCTCATGAATACCTCAATGAATTACAGTGCAGCCTATTATATTGGCTGGACGCCTGAGTCGGCGGGATGATGGATTTATTTGATGCGGCCCGTAACGACAGCGGGCTGTCGTTACGGTAATTCTGAAGCAATGGCAAGAATGAATATCCTGCCACCTTAAACCTCTTGAGGAGATTATTTCTTCGGCAAGTCAGGTTTTTCAGCCAGTTTCTGTTCCAGATAGTGAATGTTGGTGCCGCCTTCTATGAAGCGTGCGTCAACCATCAATTCACGATGCAGAGGGATGTTGGTGAGAATGCCTTCCACCACCATTTCAGACAAGGCGATTTGCATGCGCTTGATTGCCTGCTCACGCGTCGCACCGTAAGAAATCACTTTCCCTACCATTGAATCGTAATTCGGCGGGACGTAGTAACCAGCATACGCATGCGAGTCGACACGTATACCAGGGCCGCCCGGTGCATGCCAGGAAATGATTTTGCCTGGCGATGGGGTGAACTTGAACGGGTCTTCTGCGTTGATACGGCATTCGATGGAATGGCCGTTCAGGACGATGTCGCGTTGGCGATAACGCAGCTTTTCGCCAGCAGCGATACGGATCTGTTCTTGCACGATGTCGATACCGGTAATCATTTCTGTAACCGGATGTTCAACTTGCACGCGGGTGTTCATTTCGATGAAATAGAATTCGCCGTTTTCGTACAGGAATTCAAACGTGCCAGCGCCGCGATAACCCATTTTGCGGCAGGCTTCTGCGCAACGATCGCCGATGCGTTCGATGGTTTTACGTGGAATGCCTGGTGCTGGTGCTTCCTCCAGTACTTTTTGGTGGCGGCGCTGCATCGAGCAATCGCGCTCACCGAGCCACACTGCGTTCTTGTGTTCATCGGCCAGAATCTGGATTTCCACGTGACGCGGATTTTCCAGATACTTCTCCATATAGACTTCCGGATTGCCGAATGCAGCACCGGCTTCCGTTTTTGTCATGGTGACGGCATTTAACAATGCCGCTTCCGTGTGTACAACGCGCATGCCACGCCCACCACCACCGCCCGCAGCCTTGATGATGACTGGATAGCCGACTTGGCGCGCGATCTGAATGATGGATTTGGTATCTTCCGGCAATGCACCTTCCGAGCCGGGAACGCATGGCACACCTGCCTTGATCATTGCCTGTTTGGCTGACACTTTGTCGCCCATCATGCGAATCGATTCGGAACGAGGGCCTATGAAAACAAAGCCTGATTGTTCTACGCGTTCTGCAAAATCGGCGTTTTCAGATAAAAAGCCATAGCCTGGATGAATCGCTTCTGCATCGGTGACTTCTGCGGCACTGATGATCGCAGGCATGTTCAGATAGCTGAGTGCGGAGGGTGCAGGGCCGATGCAGACAGATTCGTCTGCCAGCTTGACGTATTTGGCGTCGCGGTCTGCCTCGGAATGGACGACCACGGTTTTGATGCCCATTTCTCGGCATGCGCGCTGGATACGTAGCGCGATTTCACCGCGATTGGCAATGAGAATTTTTTCAAACATAGTGGGAACGGGACTCGTCGTTATAAGGATGGAATCAAATCAGCCAGCTTCAAAGCGGGAGCGGCAATGTGCCCAAGCTCCCAGACTTCAAGCTTAGCCGATGATGAACAACGGCTGACCGAACTCAACTGGCTGACCGTTTTCGACCAGGATTTCCTTGATAACGCCGGAAGCGTCCGCATCGATTTCATTCAACAGCTTCATCGCTTCGATAATGCAGAGGGTGTCGCCTTCTTTAACTACCGAGCCGACTTCGACGAACGCTGGCGAGCCTGGTGCGGAAGAACGATAGAAGCTGCCAACCATAGGTGATTTGACGACATGACCAGATGGGACTGCCACAACTGGTGCTGCAGCGGCGGCCGGTGCGGCAGCAACTGGTGCTGCTGCCGGGGCGTACTGCTGGCCACCTTGCGGCTGCATCATGACAACCTGGTTTTGCGGGATTGGGGATGACTTGACGATGCGAACTTTGCTTTCACCTTCGGTGACTTCCAGTTCTGCGATATCAGATTCTGCGACCAAATCAATCAGGGTCTTGAGCTTGCGTAAATCCATGTGAAATTCCTTGGAAATTTTAGTTTTTATGATTAAAGATGCGGGCAATTATAAGGCATTTGCCTGAAAATGGGAGAAATTAGAGCTTTTTGAGTGCGAAGGCGATGGCGGCTGTGTAGCCGTCAACACCCAAGCCGCAGATCACGCCGACGGCGATGCCGGACAGATAGGAATGGTGGCGAAAAGTCTCGCGCTGATGAATATTGGATACGTGTACTTCCACGAATGGCAATGCTACCCCAGCCAATGCGTCGCGCAATGATACGCTGCTATGCGTCAGCCCGCCCGGATTGATGACGATAGCGTCTATGCCTTCTTGCTTCGCCGCCTGAATGCGGTCTATCAGTGCACCTTCATGATTGCTCTGAAACGCAGTCAGTTTAGCGCCAACCAAGCTGGCTTGCGCCATGGCGGCGCGTTCGACATCGGCCAAAGTGGTCGAGCCATAGACTTCAGGCTCGCGTGAACCGAGCAGGTTCAGGTTGGGACCGTTCAATAAAAGAATGTTTTTTGCCATGGAGATGCAACTCCGTTTGACGACGATGGCCGCATTTTGCCGCTAAATGACCATGGTTGGCAAGGACAAATCCTGCTCCGGACTAAAGAGCTTGGATATCGCTGCGCAACTGATCCATCTTCAATCGGCCGAGGTATGTCTTTTTGATATCGCCTTGGGGGCCTATGATCACGGTAAATGGCAGGCCGCCGGTTTGATTGCCGAACTGCCGGGAAAGCTCGGTGCCCGTCATTCCTGCTATATAAAGCGGGTAAGTGATTTTATATTTGGCGGCAAACTCGCGAATATTGCTAGGGGAGTCGATGCCTACTCCCAGTATCTGGATGCCTTTCGGTGCCAGTTCCGTTTGCAGCGCGGTGAGCTCGGGCATTTCTTCTACACAGGGCGCACACCAGGTGGCCCAAAAATTAACGATGAGCGTTTTGCCCTGCCATTGCGAGAGTTTGTGTATCTTGCCATCGGCATCCGCCATTTCCTGCGCAAACAGGGAGGATACTGCAGCGGATTCAGGTTCAGCCGGCATGTGATGTTGGGAGCCGAAATACATGCCTATCCCTGCAAACAGTAAGGCTATTGCGCCAACCAGAAATGCATTTCGCTTCATTTTTGTTTGCTTTCTAATATGAGTGTACGTACAAATTCAATATCGGCGCGTTCCTGCCGCCCCGAACCAGATTTCTTTACGGCGCCGCGCAGATCGTCGGTTTCGTAGAGCGCAAGATGCACGCCCTCTTGCTGCCACATGAAGCTCAACGTTTCTACCGGTTCACTGCGGCCTTTAAAATGACTGGATTCCGACACCTCGAAATCGATACGTTTGTTCAGCAGGTAGATTTCGACATCTTTCGGGCTGTCAGCGAACAATTGCAGATGAATGTCTGAATGTTCGCCGGCTGTGCCATTGAGCACCGCTCCGGTCAGATGCGGCTGGAAAGGGGCCAGTTCTGCCATCAAGCGCACCGCCAGCGTACGCAAATGCAGTAGTCGCGCGGGCTGCGTGTCGCCAAAGAAGAGTTCGTTATAGAGACGCACTTCATCTTCCAGCATCGCATTGTCAGGCAGGATATCGCCGCGCACTTTGTTGTTGCCAAGTATCTGTTTGGCAGCTTTGCGCTTGGCAGTGCCGTAGTCGACGCCATCTTCAGCAATCATGCGGGCGGCGGCTATCGCGATTTCGGCGCGCAAGGTTTCGGCGTCGGAGGGTGGGTGAGTTGACATGCGCGAATGATACTCCCGCCGACAGTAGGCCGTCGTCAGGTAAAATCTCGTTATTCCAATCCGAAATTGTACAATGCATATCCACATACTTGGCGTTTGCGGCACCTTCATGGGTGGTTTGGCAGTGTTGGCCAAAGCCGCCGGCCACACGGTTACCGGTTGTGACGCCAACGTCTATCCGCCTATGAGTACACAGCTCGAAGCGCAAGGCATCAAGCTGATTGAAGGCTTCGGTCCTGAACAAATCAGCCTGAACCCTGACTTATACGTGATCGGCAATGTCGTCTCGCGTGGCAATCCCTTGATGGAAGAAATTCTCAATCGCGGTCTCCCGTACACCTCAGGGCCGCAGTGGATAGGCGAACATATCTTGCAAGGTAAGTGGGTGCTCGCCGTCGCTGGAACACATGGCAAAACCACGACTTCGTCGATGCTGGCCTGGATACTGGAAGATGCAGGCTACGATCCCGGATTTTTGATTGGCGGCGTGCCAATGAACTTCGGTATTTCGGCGCGGCTGTCCGGCAGCGGCAAGGAATCGTCATTCTTCGTGATCGAAGCGGATGAATATGACACGGCGTTTTTCGACAAGCGCAGCAAGTTTGTTCATTACCGCGCGAAAACCGCGATTCTCAATAATCTGGAATTCGATCATGCCGATATTTTTCCTGATCTGGCGGCGATCGAAACCCAATTCCACCATTTGGTGCGCACGGTTCCCGGCATCGGCCGTGTCGTTGCGAATGCGCGCGAAGCATCCTTGCACCGCGTCATCAAGCGCGGTTGCTGGAGCGAGACTGAATGGTTTGGTACTGAAGAGCAAAACGGCTGGGCCATCACCACGCATGACGACGGCAACTTTGACGTCTTCTTCAACGGTGAAAAACAGGGTACGGTGAACTGGGCGTTGACCGGTGAGCATAACCGCATGAATGCGCTGGCGGCTATCGCCGCCGCGCGCCATGTCGGCGTGGTATCGGCGCAAGCCATCGCCTCTTTGAGCCAGTTTGAAAACGTCAAGCGCCGTATGGAATTGCGCGGTGTTGTAAACGATATTGCAGTCTATGACGACTTTGCGCATCATCCGACCGCAATCGCCACCACAGTTGCGGGCTTGCGTAAGAAAGTCGGCAAGTCGCGCATCCTGGCAGTGCTGGAGCCGCGCTCGAATACGATGAAACTCGGCACCATGAAGGAAGCGTTGCCCGGCAGTTTGGTGGATGCCGATCTGGTATTTGGTTACGGTGCCAGCGGGAATGGCAAGGATGCGCTGGGTTGGGATTTGGGTGAAGCGCTCGCGCCGCTCGGCAACAAAGGCCAGGCTTTCAATGACTTGAATGCGCTGGTAGCAAGCATCGCAAAAAGTGCACAAGCCGGCGACCAGATCTTGGTCATGAGCAATGGCGGTTTCGGCGGTGTACATCAAAAAATCCTGGATGCACTGGCACCATGATTTTGTATTTGCACGGTTTTCGTTCTTCACCGCAATCGGCCAAAACCAGCTTGCTGGCGGCACACATGCAGGCGCTTGGGCGGGGAGACGAATATCTGTGTCCGCAACTGCCTGCATCGCCGCGTGCGGCGGTGGAGCTGGTACTGGATATCGCCAGCGAAGTTAATCCAGCGAAACTGACGCTGATCGGTTCATCGCTGGGTGGATATTACGCAACTTATGTCGCGGAGAAGTTGGGCTGTCGTGCCGTTTTGCTCAACCCTGCGGTATTTGCTGCACGCGATCTCGCCACACAAGTTGGTGTCAAAACGCAATATCACACGAACGAGCCATTTGAATTCAAGGCCGCGTATATTGACGAATTGAAGGCGCTGGCAGTCGATCGCATCACGCATCCGGAACGTTATTTCTTGATGGCCGCCACTGGTGACGAACTGCTCGATAGCCGTGAAATGGTGGCGCACTTCGCCAGCGCCAGACAACACATTATTGACGGCAGTGATCACGGCATTTCGGATTTCGCCGAATACGCGGGTGAAGTATTGGCATTCTGTGGAGTCGATGCTGGAGCTGTGCAGTGAGTCGATTGATCCGTCGCACCAAGAATTACTCGCGCTCTCGCTCTTTGTTGCAGACACAATGGTTTTCGCATGTGAATGGCTTGCACGCTTCGCCGCAAATGTGCAGGTGGTTGACCGACTCGATGTCGTTGACGAAAAAATTGATCGCGCGTTGTGAGTGTTTTCGCGTACAGCGTTTGGCGCAACGGCATGCACTGGTACTGGCCGATGAATTTGCAGAAATTGCTTTGCCGCGTCGCGTGCAAGTGCAGGAACGCGAAGTGTTGTTGCGTTGCGATGAAAAGCCTGTGGTGTATGCGCATACGATAGTGCCGTTGTCCGCAACTGCATCCGACTGGCCATTCTTCGGCCGGCTGGGTGAGCGCTCGCTGGGCACCACTTTGTTCGGTGATCCACGTGTGGCGCGTGGTGAGTTGCAATATGCGCGCTTGCATGCACAGCATCCGCTGGTATTGCGTGCGGCAACAGCTTTGGGTGTTGTTTTGCAAGGCCCGTTGTTTGCACGTCGCTGTTTGTATAAACGTGGAAATGGATTGTTGCTGGTAACCGAAGTTTTTTTGCCTGAGATAGAGAGAATCCGGCAACGTCCGCGTGATTGATTT
Organism: Herminiimonas aquatilis; assembly: GCF_042665175.1. NCBI lineage: Bacteria > Pseudomonadati > Pseudomonadota > Betaproteobacteria > Burkholderiales > Oxalobacteraceae > Herminiimonas > Herminiimonas aquatilis. The sequence goes on along the minus strand of NZ_JBHTCC010000002.1, from coordinate 533,766 downwards.
GTATTTATATAGCGCTCAACAAATTAAGTAATCGACTCCGATAGCGAGATCGATCTGCAAGTGAACCTGTTCCAAGAACACATTAATTAGCAAAGTATTGAATGAATCTATTTTTTGATGAATCCGGTGACTTCAAGGCCGGCGTCTCGATGTCGCAGCAGGGCGAGGCATATCAGGTTGAAATGCCTTCGGGCAAGCGCACCAAGGTGCGTGCTAAAGATGTGTTGCTGCAATTTGCAGCACCGGCTCCGGCTGAATTCATGACGGATGCGCAAGCGATTGCTGCTGAGATTGATTTGGATTTTTTGTGGGAAGTGGCGGGTCAGGACGAGTTTGGTTTTGCTGAATTGGGTACGGAATATTTCGGTCACGCACCCAAGCCGCATGAAGCCGCCGGTTTGATTTTGCGCCTGCATGCCGCACCGGTTTATTTTTATAAAAAAGGTAAGGGGCGCTACAAGGCAGCTCCGGAAGCGTCGTTGAAAGCCGCGCTGGCCGGGATCGAAAAGAAGCGCCTGCAAGGTTTGGTGCAAGCGCAGTATGTGGAAGAGTTGAAGGCGCATACATTGCCGGATGCGATGCGTCCGCTGGTTTTGCAATTACTGTTCAAGCCTGACAAAAATTCCATTGAATACAAGGCACTGGATACGGCGTGCAGCGAAATGCAGATTGCGCCACAGCGTTTGATGCTGGCTGTGGGCGGCATCAAGTCGGCCAAGGAATTGCACTTCTCAAAATTCCTGTTTGATTCTTTCCCTAAAGGGATAGGATTTCCAGAAATTAAAATTCCTGCGATGCCCGATTTGCCGGTCGCTGATGTGCAGGCATTCTCCATCGATGATGTCACCACGACGGAAATCGATGATGCGATGTCGGTCACACGTCTGCAAGACGGTAAAGTCAAAATTGGTATTCACATCGCTGCGCCGGCGCTGGGCATCAAGCGCGATGACGCGATCGATGCGATTGCGCGTCAGCGTTTATCCACCGTCTATATGCCGGGCGACAAAATTACGATGTTGCCGGACGAGTTGGTCGATGCCTTCACGCTGGCCGAAGGCAAGGTTTGTCCTGCACTTTCCTTATATGTGACGTTTGACTCCAGTGACTGGTCCATCATTTCGACCGAGACTAAAGCGGAAGGCGTGCCAATTGCCGCCAATCTTCGCCATAACGATCTGGACGAATACGTCACCGAAGAAAATCTGGCGAACGATGTGGGCGATTATCCGCACAAGGAAGATCTATCACTGTTGTGGAAGCTGGTGCAGGTTCTGGAACAAGGCCGCATGGCCAAGCGTGAAAGCTTTGGTTTGCGGCCGGAGCAAAACAATCGTATCGATTTCAACTTCTATGTGGAAGATGACATCGTCTCGATACAACGTCGCAAGCGCGGTGCTCCGCTCGATAAAATCGTTGCCGAGTTGATGATTCTTGCCAATAGCAGTTGGGGTAAATTCCTGCATGAACATGGCGTTCCAGGCATTTATCGTGCGCAAGGCGGCGGTTCCGGTAACGGTTGGGCGGCCAAGATGCAAGTGCGCATGCAGACGCATGCCGCGCCGCATCAGGGTTTGGGTGTTGATCAATATGCGTGGAGCACATCACCTTTGCGCCGCTACACGGATTTGGTCAATCAATGGCAAATCCTGGCGTGCGTCGAACACGGCGTGACAGCACCGCTGGTCGCACCATTCAAGCAACGGGATGCAGACTTGTTCGCGATTGTTTCAGCGTTTGATGCCGCTTATAGCGCATATGCTGCGTTCCAGTCTGATATGGAGCGTTACTGGTGTTTGCGCTGGCTGAGTCAGGAAAAATCAAGGGAACAAAGTCAGGAAGACAATCTGAAAGTCGAAGCAACGGTATTGAAGGAAGAAATCCTGCGCCTGACCGATATTCCGCTGGTGATCAAATTGCCTGGCATGCCGCAAGTTGCGCGTGGTTCGCAAGTCAGACTGGATCTGCTGCGCTGGGATGAAGTGGACCTGACGATAGAAGCACGTCTGCTGGATATTACGCGGGATGCGGGCAGGACGCCTGCCGGCGAAATGGATGAAGAGCTGGACGAGCCGGTTGATGACCTGACCGAGGATTTGCTGGAAGGAGATGCGGAACCGGTGCCGGATGAGCAGGCCGCTGCTGCTGTGACGGAAGAGCCGACGGCGATTGCATCGACGATCGCGCCGGAATAGGTGATGGAAACTTCATCAAATTCGGCTTGGGTTTGTCGTAGAATTCATCCCTTTAATGATTATTGTCAGCCCTTGCACGCGTGAAGTCATTTTTCCAGAATCGCATACTCGCCATCGCCGTCACGTTTTCCGTGCTGGCGCATGCGGCTTTGCTGGCGGTACGTTTCACCGCGCCGGAGGCATTCAAGTTCAAGCCTACCGATCCCGGCCTGGAAGTGATTCTGGTGAATGCCAAGCACGACAAGCAACCATTGAAGGCGGATGCACTGGCGCAAGCCAATCTGGATGGCGGCGGCAATGCAGACGCCGGACGCGCCAAATCACCGTTGCCAGATTTACGCAAGAGCGAAGATGGCGAAAGCGCCAAGGCCTCGCGCCGCAAGGTGGAAGAACTGGAGCGCCAGCAACAAAAATTGCTCGCCCAGCTGGAAAAGAAAACCTCTTTCCGCACTCCACAAGTCACCGATGTAGAGCCGCTCAAGGATGTACTGCCGCAACGCAATGCGGTCGACATGCTGGATAGCGCGCGGGCACTGTTACGCAGGGAGGCAGAAATCTCGCGCAATATCGAGGATTACAATAAACGCCCAAAGAAAACCCAGGTCACGCCGAGCACACGCGAAGTCGGATACGCGGCCTATTACAAAGCGTTTCAGGACCGCATAGAAAAATACGGCACGCTGAACTTTCCGCAAAAAGATGGCAAGAAGTTATATGGCAATCTGGTGCTTTATATTCCTATTTTTCAGGATGGCACGATATACATGAAGGAGGGTGGACCGCGCATTGAACACTCGTCCGGCGATCCTATACTGGACCAGGCGGCATTGAGTATTGTGCGGCGCTCGGTGCCATTCGGTAAATTTCCAGACAATATGCGTACGACGGGTAAAGATGACGTGTGGGAAATCATTACGCGCTTCAGTTTCACTCGCGACGATGCGTTGCAAACAGAAACACGAGGCCAATAAGTGAGCGCGATTTCGACGACAGCGGCCAAGACCGAAACGGATCAATATGCAGTGATCGGCAATCCGATCGAACATAGCAAATCCCCGGAAATTCACGCGCGATTTGCTGCGCAAACACAGCAAAATCTGCAATACGATCGCTTGCCGGCTCCGCTGGACGGCTTTCTTGCGACGGTACAAGGTTTCGTCCGCAGTGGCGGCAAGGGTTTGAATGTGACCGTGCCATTCAAGCTGGAGGCGTATGCGTTGGCGACGACCTTGACCGAGCGAGCGCGCGCTGCCGGTGCCGTGAATACCTTGAAATTTGATGGTGGCAACATGCTCGGCGATAACACCGATGGCGTGGGATTGGTCACGGATATCGTGCGCAATGCGGGCATCGCCATTGCGAACAAATCGGTGCTGTTGCTGGGCGCGGGTGGTGCTGCACGTGGCGTGATCCTGCCTTTGCTGGGCGAACAGCCAGCGAGATTGGTTGTGGCGAATCGCACGCATGCCAAGGCGCTGGATCTGGCGCGCCGATTCTCAGCTCAGCCGCGGCTCAAGGTCTGCGAATTGGCCGAGCTGGAGGATACGTTCGATATCGTGATCAATGCCACAGCAGCAAGTCTGGCATCGGAAGTGCCGCCTATTTCGCCGCGCGTATTTGGCGCGCAAACCTTGGCCTACGACATGATGTATGGCAAAGAACCGACCGCTTTCATGCGCTTTGCCAAGCAGCATGGTGCCATCGCGCGCGATGGTCTCGGCATGCTGGTTGAACAGGCCGCTGAATCGTTTTATCTATGGCGCGGTGTACGGCCGGAAACTGCTGCCGTATTTGCAGAATTGCGCGAGCGGCTCTGATTGTTGGCGCATTACTTTTATTCCAACTTAACGCGCTAAACGCTTCAACTTGAACGTATAAAAATGAAAATCATGCGCAAGCTGTTGTTCTGGCTGATCCTCGTGCCAGTTTTATTGATTTTGCTGGTACAGCTGTATTTCTTTTTGCAGATTGGCTGGTGGGTCAATCACAATCCTGATTCGACCAGCTTCATGCGGCAACAACTGTCGACACTGCAAGAAAAAAATCCGAATGCGCAGCTCAAGCAAAAATGGGTGCCATACAAACGTATCTCAAATAACTTGAAGCGCGCGATTATTGCATCGGAGGATTCGAATTTTTCCGGTCATGAAGGCATAGACTGGGAGGCGCTGGAAAAGGCCTACGAAAAAAATATCAAAAAAGGCAAAGTCGTTGCGGGCGGCTCGACCATCACGCAGCAACTGGCAAAAAACCTGTTCCTGTCCGGTGATCGCAGCTATATACGCAAGGGGCAGGAATTAATCATTACCTATATGCTCGAATTCTGGATGGACAAGGAACGCATCTTTGAAATTTATCTGAATGTCGTTGAATGGGGCGTCGGGATTTTTGGGGCGGAAGCTGCGGCCCAACATTATTACGGCACATCGGCCGCGCAATTGAACGCGGAACAGGCTGCGCGCCTTGCTGTGATGCTGCCTAATCCTCGTTACTACGATACGCATCGCGGTACCGGCTATCTGGGGCGTCGCACGGATTTGATTTTGCGTCGCATGAATGGCGCGGCTTTACCCTGAATTCCTTGAATATTCCCAAGTACGAGGATCAATCACTGGATTGATCGTCGATTCATTGAGCGATTGTCAACGATACCGTTCGGATAGCGTTCATATCGGCAGACTAGCGATTCCCTGCATGATGCAGTGATAAAAATCGAGGCGGCCAGCTTGCTAGCCTTTCGACTTATCAGTACACTTGCGCTGTTTTCGTTTCCGGAGACCCGTCTTGGGTAGTCCTTATTTAAGTTGTTCGCCGTTTTTGACGGTCCATCTGCGAGATAGCGCTTAACGCTAACGCTCCATAGCGCCTCTCGCCGATTCGGTGAGTGGTCGCGTCCAGGCCTGTTGATTCTATTTAATGGCCGCGTTCCCTCAAAATTAAATGCACTGCAGAGTTGATTCTGCAGGACGAGTTGTGTGTTTCATCAGCGCTGGTTGGTGTCTCTAACGCGACTGGGAGAGCTTATGATTAACGTATTTGTATTGCAGAACGGTCGCCTGAATCAGGTCAACATCGATAGTCGCGCCGACCTGGAAAATGCCACGCCGGTATGGGTTGATTTGACTGACCCGAATGAAGATGAGCGCGACTGGGTCAAGGGCATCTACGGCGTAACCTTGCCGGGTGAAGATGACGTCAAGGATATAGAAGCATCGGCGCGTTATTACGAAGCGGAAAACGGCGACTTGCATTTGCGTACCGATTTCCTGCTGGAAGAAGATGACGGTCCGTCGAGTGTCGTGACGGTGGCGTTCATCCTCGCCAGGGATATGCTGTTTTCTGTGCACTCAGACGACTTGCCAATTTTCCGCCTGGTGCGCATGCGCGCCCGTTCACGGCCGGGATCGATCAACGATTACAAAGACGTCTTGCTGGACCTGTATGCAACGGATGCCGAGTATTCGGCGGATGCGCTGGAAGGCGTGTATCAAAGTCTGGAAGAAGTCAGCAGAAGCGTCCTGCAAAAGGAAATCACCGATCAGGATGCCGCAACCGCGCTGAACGCGATGGCACATGAAGAAGATTTGAACGGACGCATACGTCGCAACATGATGGATACGCGACGTGCTGTCAGTTTTCTGATGCGGGGGCGTTTGTTGAATGCGGAGCAGTTCGACGAAGCTCGTCAGATCATGCGCGACATCGAATCGCTGGACGGTCACACCGCCTTCCTGTTCGACAAGATCAACTTCCTGATGGATGCGACGGTTGGTTTCATTAACATTAACCAGAATAAAATCATCAAGATATTCTCGGTTGCGAGCGTGGCACTCTTGCCGCCGACGCTGATCGCCAGCGTGTATGGTATGAATCTTCAGTTCTTCCCCGAGCTGGAATTTTTCGGGAAATACAGTTATGCCTATACCATGGGCTTGATGATAGCCAGCGCAGTTGGCCCCATGCTGTATTTCCGCAAGCGAGGCTGGTTGCGGTAAAGCCCTGCGACAGAAAATTTGAGGAATAAAAAAGCGCCGATCAACGGCGCTTTTTTATGGGGACTCCATCGTGAAGACTTATTTTTGCAGTTTCGCAAACGCGGCACTTGCCGCAGCGATCGTCGTGCTGATGATGTCGTCATCGTGTTGCGCTGAAACGAAACCGGCTTCAAATGCCGACGGTGCCAGATATACATCGGCATCCAGCATCGCGTGGAAGAAGGCATTGAACTTTGCAGTATCGCACTTCATCATTTCTGTATAAGACAAGGGCTTTTCTGCAGCAAAGTACATGCCAAACATGCCACCTACCGAATTGGCTGAGAAGGCGATGTTCGCCGCTTTTGCAGCTGCTGTAAAGCCTGCCACCAGCTTGGCGGTTTGCGCTGTCAGAGAAGAATAAAAACCTGGCGCTTGTATTAATTTCAAGGTCGCCAAACCGGCTGCAACAGTGACCGGATTGCCGGACAAAGTTCCTGCCTGATATACGCCGCCCAAAGGTGCAAGATGCTGCATCAAATCAGCGCGGCCGCCGAATGCGGCGACCGGCAAGCCGCCACCTATGACTTTGCCCAACACCGTCAGATCGGGTTTGATATCGTAAATCGATTGCGCGCCACCGAGCGCAACGCGGAAGCCGGACATCACTTCATCGAAAATCAATACAGCGCCATACTGCGTGCAGACACGACGCATGGTATGCAGGAATTCCGGCGTGGCGGGCAGCAGGTTCATATTGCCGGCAACTGGTTCGACGATCACGCAGGCAATCTGGTCGCCGATTTCCTTGAAGGTGTCTTCTAGTTGTTGCGGATTGTTATAGTCGAGCACAAGTGTGTGCTTGGCAAAGTCTTCCGGTACGCCGGCAGAAGTAGGATTGCCGAAGGTGAGCAAGCCGCTGCCGGCTTTGACCAGTAGCGAATCGGCGTGACCGTGATAACAGCCTTCAAACTTGATGATCTTGTCGCGACAGGTCGCACCACGTGCCAGACGCAAGGCGCTCATGGCTGCTTCGGTACCGCTGGAAACCAGGCGTACTTGTTCAATCGATGGCACCAGTTGGCAAATCAATTCCGCCATCTGTATTTCACCTTCGGTAGGCGCGCCGAAAGAGAGGCCGCGCGTTACCGCATCCTGAACCGCCTTGACGACGTCTGGATGTGCGTGGCCGACAATCGCCGGACCCCATGAGCCTATGTAATCGATATAACGACGGTCGTCGGCATCCCAAAAGTAAGGCCCTTCGGCGCGCGTGATAAAACGCGGTGTGCCACCGACTGAACGGAATGCGCGTACCGGCGAGTTAACCCCGCCAGGTGTACTTTTTTGGGCGCGCGCGAAAAGAATATCGTTATTGGATGTCATGTAATGCCGTGAAATAGAAGGTAAGCGGATGCGCTGGTTTACTGAATGGGCGGCGTGAGGTCGATTTCTTCGTCGGATTCGCGCGCCCAGAAATAACGATCTGGCACTAATTTTCCCATGCCCAGACGCTGGGCGTTGGCGATCGAGGCAATCGTGAATTCCTGTGCTTCAAATACGGCTTCCGGTATGTCGAGACCATTTGCAAGTAACGCCGCTATCGTTGCCGCCAATGTCGCGCCGGCACCGTTATACGAGCCGGAAATGCGCTGCCAGTTATCGTGGCGTACGACGCCGCCTTCATCGAACAGGGTATTGGCGACATCGGTCAGATCGGATGGCGTGCCGGTGACGAAAACATACTCGCAGCCCATTTCGATCAGGCGCATCGCATCAACGGCCATCATGTCTTCTTCCGATGGTTCGCGCCAGGTTTCTGCCATGCGCGCCAGCTCTACAGTCGAGAGTATCAATACCGTAGTTTGCGGAATCAGGAGTTCCCGCGTCGCCATCAGCATATCTTCAGCATCCGGTCCCTGGTCAGGCAGGGATGACAGGAAGGGATCGAAGATTAATGGAATATCAGGGTAGTCGGAGACGATTTCGGCAATTGCCGAGACGTTTTCGATGCTGCCGACTGCGCCGACCTTGAAGGCGGCGACCGGCATGTCTTCCAGCAGTACACGAGCCTGATCGGAGACCCAGTCGGCATCGATCACCTGCATGTCTTCTATGCGCGCTGTATCGCTGATGAAGAGGGCGGTGACGACCGACAAGCCATGGCAGCCCATCGCGGCAAAAGAGGCAAGATCAGCCTGAATGCCGACTGCACCTACCGGATCAGTCGGGCCAAAGGTCAATATGAGCGGAGAAGTTTGGTTTTGCACGGCGGGTATATTAAGATAGCTGATTATGCATTTTACTTGAAGGGCTGTCAGCCGTGAGCATTAACGAAACATCAACTGAAACATCGAACCAACCATTCCAAACATGGATGTGCCTGATCTGCGGCTGGATTTACGACGAAGCTGCCGGCTTGCCCGAAGAGGGGATTGCCCCTGGAACCCGCTGGGCCGATGTACCTATGAACTGGACTTGCCCGGAATGCGGTGCCCGCAAGGAAGACTTCGAGATGGTCGCAGTCTAGTCAGCAAGGCCCAGTGAGGGTTGTTACTCTGCCATTTTTGTTGAAAAACCACGGGCATTGATTTGCCCTGCAGTGGTTGGCCTAAAGAATCTTGCTTTTTGTCACTGTTGCGCCTTATATTGTGGACACAGTTTAACGAGATGACTCATGACAATATCACTGGATAATGCTGACATGAAAATCATGGTGATCGACGATAGCAGCACGATTCGTCGGTCGGCAGAGATATTTCTCGGTCAGGCAGGCTACAAGGTCGTGCTGGCGGACGATGGCTTTGATGCGCTCGCAAAAATGAACGATCACAAGCCTGCGCTTATCTTCTGCGATATCTTGATGCCTCGTCTCGACGGTTACCAAACCTGTGCACTGATCAAGAAAAGTGCCAAATTCCATTCCACGCCTGTGATCATGTTGTCGTCCAAGGACGGCTTGTTTGACCGGGCGCGCGGCGCGATGGTCGGCTCCGATGCCTACCTCACCAAGCCATTCACAAAAGATAGTCTGTTGAAAACCGTGCGCGAGTACACGGCTGAAGCAGTCGTAAAATAAATTTTGATTTAAAGGTTTCAGATGGCCATTCAAAAAATTCTCATCGTTGATGACTCTCCGACCGAGCGTTATTTTCTGACCGATATCCTGGTAAAAAAAGGTTTTTCCGTTTCTACAGCAGAAAATGGTGAAGAAGCCTTGTTGAAGATCAAGGCCGACAAGCCACAATTGATTTTGATGGATATTGTGATGCCAGGCCAAAATGGCTTTCAAATCACTCGCGCCATTACACGCGATCCAGAAACACAAGATGTGCCTATCATCATCTGCACTAGCAAAGGCCAGGAAACCGATCGGATCTGGGGTTTGCGTCAGGGCGCGCGTGATTACATCGTCAAACCGGTTGATCCGGCTGAACTTCTCTCCAAAATTGCTGCGCTCGGATAAAAGTAGCTCCAGATGAGTCAGCCCACGTCGGATTTGCACGCAGAAAAGGTATTCGTCAAAACGGATATCGTTACACGTCGCACGCGCCTGCGCGAATTCCAGGCGCAACTGGTGGAGCGAATGCAAACCGCGCGTAGTGGTGAAGATACGCGAGTAAATCAGCTGGGCGTGATGATAGGTGGTAGCCGCTATTTGCTGAATCTGCTGGCTGCGGGTGAAATCGTTTCTGTTGGTGTTATCACCGGCGTTCCGTTGACACAACCGTGGTTTCTTGGTCTGACGAATATTCGCGGCAACTTGATTAGTGTGATCGATTTTGCACAGTTTGAAGGTCATGCGGCTACCCCTGTCGACAAGGATAGCCGCATCATTGCATTTGCCCCCGGACTGTCATTCAATAGCGGCTTGCTGGTTTCGCGCGTGCTCGGCTTGCATAACGTCGCTGAAATGGTCGTGCAATCCGAGGTGCAGAATGAATCTGCACCCTGGGCGATCAAGCGTTATCTGGATCGCGAATCGCAAGTCTGGACCGAACTCGATCTATCTTTAATAATACAAAATCCTCAATTTTTGCACGTCGGTCTATGAGCGATCCGGGAGCGATAATCCGGGCGCAGTATAAACAGAATCAGGAGAATCAGAATGGCGTTTAAATTACCGCTTTCCAAAAATAAAAAAGAGGCGGCCGCACAGGGAGCGGATACTCAGGGTGATGTGCCGGAAAATACGACGACGCCGGTTGATCCGAGTGTCGTGCGTGCAGCACGTGCCAACGTCAATCCAAATGCAACATACATCGGTGACGTTCTGCAAAAGAGTGGTGATATTCGCCTGCCGCTGATCGGCAAAATGCCATTGCAGGAACAGGTTCGTGTCCTCTTGATCGCCTTGGGCGGATCGCTGGTTCTTGGTGCCGTATTCGTGTGGTTGAATGCCGATTTCTCAGCGTTGACGTCGACGCAAACACAGATCGCCGGCGACGCGCTGATGCACTCGCAGCGGGTAGGTAAGGCGACACCAAATGCGATTCAGGGTAACAAGGAAGCATTCAAGCAATTGGCTGACAGTCGTAAAGAATTCAATAATGATCTGAATGTATTGTCCAAAGGCGGCGTTTATCAGGGTCGCGACATTAGCGCGCCGGACGCAAAAATGGATAGTGCATTGCAGGAAGTGCAGAAATTGTGGGTGGGCTCCGACAAGGCTGCTGCAACGATCCTGAAACTGGAGGGCCCGCTGACAGGTTTCGGCTCGACTTTGGAAGTGTTGAACGGCATTTCACCTAACTTGCTGGAATTGACCGAGCAGATTTCAACCTTGAAAGCGCAAAGTGGCGCATCGCCACGTGAGATTGCGGCGGCAGGTCAGCTCGTGATGCTGACGCAACGTCTGGCTCGAAGCGCAAATGAATTTCTGAGTTCGGAAGGCGTGAACCCGGAAACCGCTTTCTTGCTCGGCAAAGATACCAATACCTTCCGCGACATTACCGAAGGCTTCTTGAATGGCAGCGAAGTACTACGTTTGAGTAAAACTACGGAACCGGATACGCGGGAAAAACTGGTCGAGCTGCAAACTGCATTTGCCGACTATCAAAAATCCATCGCACTGATTCTGGGTAACCTGCAAAACTTTATTGCTGCAAAACAGGCGCAGGAACTGATCTTCAAGGAAAACGAAGCACTGAAACAGCGTCTGACCGACCTGCAACAAACTTATCGTACCGATCAGGATTCTTTCACCTGGCCTTTCTGGTTGATGCTGCTGAGCGCGGTCGCTGCGCTGGTTTCCGCGGCAGGTATTGCACTGGTTCTGTTGCAGGATAGCCGTAACAGAACTAACGAAGCGGATGCGCGTCGCGAAGAGGCGGAAGGTCAGCGTTTGGAAGCGCAGAAGCAGGAAGAAGAAGCGAAGCAGGCAAACGATCAAAATCAGGCCGCTATTTTGCGTCTGATGAATGAATTGCAGGAAGTAGCGGATGGCGATTTGACCGTGCAGGCGACGGTGACCGAAGACATTACCGGCGCGATTGCCGATTCGGTTAACTATACGGTGGAAGAGTTGCGTGGTCTGGTCGGTCGCGTAACGAATACTGCAGAACAGGTTACCTTTGCATCCAATACGGCACAGAATATTTCTACTGAACTGCTGGAAGCATCACACAAGCAATCGCGCAACATTCAGGAAACCGGTCAGGCGGTACTGGAAATGGCAGTACAGATTACCGATGTTTCGAAATCTGCCAGTGAGTCGGCGGAAGTTGCGCGTCAGTCAGTGACTGCGGCGGAACAAGGTTCGCGGGCGGTAGAAAATGCGATCAAGGGCATGACCGAAATTCGCGAACAAATTCAGGAAACTTCTAAGCGAATCAAGCGTCTGGGTGAGTCTTCGCAAGAGATTGGCGAGATCACCGAGCTGATTTCCGACATTACCGAACAGACCAACGTCTTGGCGTTGAATGCTGCGATTCAGGCGGCTTCGGCCGGTGAAGCAGGTCGCGGCTTCTCGGTCGTGGCGGAAGAGGTGCAGCGTCTGGCGGAACGTTCCGGTGAGGCGACCAAGCAGATCGGTGCGCTGGTGCGTACCATTCAAACCGATACGCACGATGCGGTTGCCGCTATGGAAAAATCGACTCAGGGTGTGGTCGAGGGTGCCAAACTGTCCGATGCGGCGGGGGCAGCGCTGTCCGATATTCGGCGCGTTTCGAATCGCCTGGCTGAACTGATTCAAGGTATTTCCTCCGCAACCGAGCAGCAGGCAACATCTGCAAACGGTGTAGCGCAAAACATTCAAGGCATTCTGACTGTTACGGAACAGACGCAAGAAGGTACGCAGCAAACTGCGCATTCGATTCGCGAACTGTCGAAGCTGGCCGAAGAGCTCAAAAACTCGGTATCACGGTTCCGTGTAACGGCTTGATTTGTTTATCTTGATGCGTGCCTTTAACACGCGTCTTTGACGCGATTGGTTAGAGGCACGTATTGGTTTGAGGCCCAACAGCAATTGCGGTGATCAGTTCATGCAATGATTGATCACCCCGCACCCGCGAGGCAGTCATGAATACCCCTTCCTCATCTTTGCCGCAAGGTAAGGATCACTTCGATACCGGGCCACTGTCGTGGGTCATTGGTGAAATCGGCGAAGCGCTGACCCGCTCCAAAGTCGCTTTGGGCGAAGCGTTGATGCAGGATGCTGAAACCCAGTCGACAACCTTGCGTCATGCAAAAACATATCTGCATCAGGCGCACGGCGCCTTGCAAATAGTCGATGTGGATGGCGTCGCCATCATTACTGAAACAGTCGAAGACTTGTTTGATCGTTTTGAATCAGGTCAACTAAGCTTGACCGAAGACAGCGTGCATGCGATTGGACATGCCTATCAGGCATTGCTCGAATACCTGGAAGAATTGTTGGCGGGCTTGCCGCATCAGCCGGTTCGTTTGTTCCCTTACTATCGTTCGCTGTTGCAGGTGCGTGGAGCTGAGCGCATCCATCCCGCTGATCTGTTTTTCCCAAATTTGGCAATTCGTCCTCAATTGCCATCGGCGTCGATTACATTGAGCGCGGAAGATTATGTCGGCTTGCGCAAGCGTTTTGAACGTGCATTGTTGATATTCCTGAAGGACGCTGATAGCACCACCGGTTTGGCAAGCGCAAGGACCATGCGCGATATCGTGTTGCGCGTTGAGCAGGCGCAAGGCTCACAGCAGGCGCGCAGTTTCTGGTGGGTTATGTATGGATTTTCCGATGCAGTTTCTAGCGGACAAGTGCCGAATGAACTGTATGTCAAACAGTTATTCGCACGTATCAATTTGCAAATCCGCCGCTTGAGCGAAGGTTCTTCCAGCATTACTGAAAGATTGTTGCGAGATGCATTGTTCTTCATCGCGCGCGTCGAGCAGCCTTCCGCTGTGGTTCAGCAAATTCGTACCGCATATCAGCTCGATGGTGTAGTGCCTACTGATTACGAAAAAAAACGTTACGGTCAGATCGATGCGCAGGCATTGGCGGCAGCCAAGGAGCGATTGTCGCAAGCCAAAAATTTGTGGAATCGGATTGCTGGCGGCGACGCCAGTGTAGCGCCATCTTTCGAACAGGAAATGACTGGCCTGGCCGAAGCCGGCAAACAGTTGAATGCACCCGCATTGGCAAAGCTATTGCGCGAATTGAGCGGTATTGCACGTCACGCTGCACACTCTCGCCCCGGTGATAGTCTGAGTCTTGAAATTGCAACCAGCCTGCTGTTTGTTGAAAATGCATTGCAGCAGATCGGCCATTTATCTGATGATTTTTCCGAACGCGCGGATGCGGTAACGACGCGCCTGCTCTCTGCGGTTTCTGGTGAGACGCTGACCCATTCTGCGCAATGGCTGGATGACATGTCGCGTGAAGCGCAAGAGCGTCAAACCATGACTGCACTGTCTGGTGAAATGCAATCCAGCTTGCGTCAAGTGGAAAAAATGCTGGACGAGTATTTTCGCGATCCCGAGCAGCGTGCCGGTTTGTCGGATATCGATTCAGTGTTGTATCAAATCAGTGGCGCACTCTCTGTGCTCGGACATGAAGATGCAGTGCGTGCCGTGCAACATACGCAGGCAGCCGTGCGTCGCTTTATCGATGCAGAACAAACGCCAGGCTTGCAGGAATTCCAGCAGGTTGCGCAAAATGTCGGCGCCTTGAGTTTCTTTATCGAGACCTTGCAATTGCATCCGGATGGCGTCAACAATCGTTTTTCCTTTGATGATGAAGCTGGCATTTTTCGTGCAAACCTGACTGAAAAAAATAGTTCGTCGCATGCGACGGTCGACGTTGTTGTTATCCCGGTATCCGAAGTAGAAAACACTATTTCTGCGGCGCCGGAAATCAATATTCCGGATTTGCCGACGGTAGAATCGGAACTTGCGCTGCACCAGAAGCAATCCGAAGAGTTGGCGATTTCACTCGCCGCAGAACCGACTAATCCATTTCTGCAAGAACAGTTAAGAGAGTCACTGGAACAGGTGCGCCTTGATGCGACGCTGGTCGATAATCCTGAAGCCAATGACAGGGCGCGCGCCGTTATCGATATGCTGGAGCATCCGGATTTCGTCGCTTCGCAAGATGCAATGGACGATATCGCGCTGGCCACAGCATCCGCAAAGACGTCCCATGTGGAAGAGATAGCCCCCTTGGTTGCCCCTGCGACGGATGAAGCGGTAGATGCAGAACTGCTGGAGATTTTCCTGTCTGAGGCGGTTGAGGTATTGGACAGCGTCAGGCAGACGGTTCCCGATTCCCGCAATGCTCCGCACAATCAAGAGTTTCTGACGACCTTGCGTCGTTCCTTTCACACCTTGAAGGGTAGTGGCCGCATGGTCGGTCTGGTGACCTTTGGCGAGGCGGCATGGAGCGTCGAGCAGGTATTGAATCTGCGTTTATCGGAAACACGCGGTGGTGATGCAGATCTGTACGGATTGCTGGATCATGCCGTGCAAGTACTCGATGCATGGGTAGGTGATCTGCAGATGCAGGGTCGCTCAGACCGCAGTGGTCGTGCGCTGATCAATGCTGCCGAACGGGTTAAAAATGATGCAGGCTTTCATTACGATGAATCCGAAGAGGGACCGTCGGTAACGCTGGCAGAATCAGTTGTTGTTACAGCGACAGACAATGTCAGCACAGAGAGTGCGACCGAGAGCTTTGCTGAAAGTGCGGCAGAATTCGATAGTGGGGATGCACTCGACGCAACAGAGGCCGAGGAGTTGGAACTGAGCGATGAAGAGCTCGCACAATTCCAGAAATTCAATGCGACGGCGGACGAAGTCGAAGAAGTTCCACAGGTCGAGCAGGCCACGCCTGAGCTTGCAGCAGGCGAGCTCGATCATTTAAGTGTGGATGTGCTGCCAGATGCAGCCCCATTGCAAGTTGCCGCTGTACTGGATTTTCCGGGGAACCCTCCGGTTGCGCACAAATCGGACGACAACGTCAAATATATAGGCGACCTCGAAATCAGCCTGCCGCTACATAATATTTATCTGGCGGAAACTGATGAACTCGTGCGCCTGCTATCGCAGGATATCGCTGAATGGCGTCATGAACCTGATCGTCACGTCAACATTCTAGCCGTACATGCCGCACATTCGCTGGCCGGTAGTTCTGCCACGGTTGGTTTCAAGCCTTTGCAGCAGATAGCCTATGCGCTGGAAGCGGTGTTGCAGTATCTGGCAAGAAAACCGGTCAAGTTGCTGATATCCGAGTACGACACACTGGATCATGCGATTGCGCGCATTCGCTTCATGTTGCAGATGTTCGCCTTGGGCGAGATGCCTGATTTCGAGCCTGAACAAGTAGAAATTCTTGAACGCATGCCGGAAGATTTTGAATTCCGGATCAGCTCCAAACACGGCCAGCCAGTACTCGATACGCCGGTGTTGAATGCAGTCGAACCCGAGGCTTTAGTAGCCTCTGTGTCTGCGCTCGAGCACGACAACGTTGCGGATGTAGTGGCGCTTTCTGCCGCGTCACCTGCAGTAGCACCTACGCCTACCGCAGAACCTAAGCCTGCTGCAGAACCGCCACCGGCTCTTCCGGAAATCGAGCCTGCGCCATTTGCAGAACCCATCTATCCGCAAAACAGCGAAGAGCTAGCCGATCCTGCCCTCATCATCAAGGATGAGATCGATGCCGATCTACTGCCTGTTTTCATCGAAGAAGGCACGGACATGCTGCCGCAGATGGGGCAGGCATTGCGTGCATGGCAACAGGATCTTGGCGATGCAGCGTTGCCGCAATCCATCTTGAGGATTTTGCATACAGTTAAAGGCAGTGCAAGGATGGCTGGGGCAATGTTGCTGGGTCAGCACATGCATGAGATGGAAACGCGCATTGAGAATATTACCCACGCCGGTTACCCATCTGCAGCCGCAGTAGAGGATTTGCTGGCGCGTCATGATCAGGGCTTGCAGCTGTTTGAACAGTTACAAAATCCGGACGCACCTCAACAGCCATCCATCGATACCGCACAGTCAGGCAAGCAAAATTCTGTCGATGTAGAGTCCACAGCTGTCGAGGGGTTGCCCGTCATTCAAAGTTTGATGCCGGTTATTGAGGGTTCTGCAGCAGCGCTGGTTCCCGGTATTGCACCTGCGTCGCGCGCAGTTGCAGCGGCCGGTCCTGTTCCGCTGGTGCGCGTACGCGCCGATATTCTCGACCGTTTGGTCAATCAGGCTGGTGAAGTATCTATTTCGCGTTCCAAGTTGGAAACAGAAGTCGGCACTTTGCGCATCTCGATGGGTGAATTGTCCGAAAACGTGTCCCGTTTGCGCGAGCAGTTACGCGAAATTGAAATGCAGGCAGAGTCGCAAATCAGTTCTCATATGGGCGTATCGGCCGACCGTGAATTCGATCCGCTCGAATTCGATCGCTTTACGCGCCTGCAGGAACTGACACGGATGATGGCGGAAAGTGTCAACGACGTTGGTTCGGTACAGCAAAACTTGAGTCGCACGATCGATAGCGCTAGCACCGATTTGACGAATCAGGCCCGCCTGACGCGCGATTTGCAACAGGATTTGATGCGCGTGCGCATGGTGCAATTTGCCAGTATCTCTGAACGTCTGTATCGCGTTACGCGTCAGGCTGCGAAAGAAATGGACAAGCGCGTCAACCTCGATATTCGCGGTAGCGCGGTAGAGGTCGATCGCAGCGTGCTGGAAAAAATGGCCGGGCCGTTTGAGCACTTGCTGCGTAATGCGATCGTGCACGGGATTGAATCGCGTGAAAAACGTAAGGCCGCAGGCAAGAATGAAACGGGCGAGTTGCGCGTCGAGATACGCCAGGAGGGGAATGAAGTTGTTATTCATTTCTCCGATGACGGCCAGGGCTTGAACCTGAATAACATTCGCAAAAAGGCGCTGGAAAACGGCTTACTGAAAGAAGACGACCAGTTGTCCGATACGGAAGTCACTGATCTGATTTTCCATCCGGGTTTCTCGACGGCGGAAGAAGTCACCGAGTTGGCGGGACGCGGCATCGGGATGGACGTGGTGCGCTCTGAAGCAGCATCGTTGGGCGGTCGCGTGGCGATTGCATCGGAGCCGGGCAAGGGTGCCTACTTCACGATCCATTTGCCATTGACGCTGGCGGTGACGCAGGTTGTGATTCTGTCGACCGGCGGCAAGACGTATGCACTGCCATCGGTATTGGTCGAGCAGGTGCAGCAACTGAAGAACGGGCCACTTGCGATTGCGTATAACGAAGGCGCAGTAATGTGGCAGTCGCAGCGCGTGCCTATGTATTACCTGTCTAGCTTGCTGGGCGATACGGAGGCGTCACCAGTGACGCAACAGTATTCGCCTTTGCTGATCCTGAAGAGCGGCAATGATCGCGTTGCTTTGCACGTGGATGAAATCCTCGGCAATCGCGAAGTCGTGGTCAAGAATATCGGTCCGCAGTTGTCGCGGATGATCGGTATCGCTGGTGCGACCGTATTGGGTTCGGGTGAGATCGTATTGATCCTGAATCCCGTGCCGCTGGCGCAACGCGCAGCGCACGATAATCTGCGCGCGCCACGTTTGACACCATCGGACGCGCCGAATGATATGGGTGCAGTGGCAGAAATGGCGATGTTTGAACCAACTGTGCGCAATGTCGAGCCGGTGCAAGGTTTGCGCACCCAGCATATCGTGATGGTGGTCGATGATTCGCTAACCGTGCGGCGTGTGACTCAGCGTTTGCTGACGCGTGAAGGTTATCAAGTTGTGCTGGCCAAGGATGGCGTGGATGCCTTGCAGCATTTGCAATCGATTACGCCCGACGTGATGCTGGTCGATATTGAAATGCCGCGTATGGATGGCTTCGATCTGACGCGCAATATTCGCGGCGATGAACGCACCCGTGATATTCCTATCATCATGATTACTTCACGTACCGCCAGCAAACATCGCAACTACGCGATGGAGTTGGGAGTGAATGAATATCTGGGCAAGCCGTACCAGGAAGAAGCCTTGGTCAAACTGATTGCCGGCTTCATCAAGAAAGAAGTCCCCGCCAATTGATATTGGTGACAAAAAAATCCCGCATGCTTGCGGGATTTTTTTGCGTTCAGATTCGCTGCATTCAAACTGTGAGGCGAAACTAGTCCATTCGGATCAGTCTATGTATTCTGCGACCTTCTTTACGACAGCATAGCGTTGCAGCGTAAGTGCGCGTGCCTCGTCATGTTGTATTAGCGGCGCCGGATAATTGCTGCCTATCTCTATACCCGCCATTTTCAATTCCATGGCGGGTGTGCGCCATGGTGCATGTATGTACTTGTTGGAAAGTTTGCTTAACTGCGGCAAATATCGTCGTATGAATTTTCCCTCTGCGTCGAATTTTTCCGATTGCGTAATCGGGTTAAATATACGGAAGTAGGGTTGCGCATCGCACCCAGAGGATGAGGCCCATTGCCAGCCACCGTTGTTGGCAGATAAATCAAAGTCGTTTAGTTTTTCGGCAAAGTAACGTTCGCCCCAGCGCCAGTCTATGCCCAGATCCTTGATCAGGAAGGAGGCAGTGACCATGCGCAAGCGATTGTGCATATAACCGGTTTGATTCAATTGCAGTATGGCTGCATCAACCAGCGGATAACCGGTTTTTCCATCGCACCAGGCCTGAAATAAACTCTGCGCATGATCCCCGCTTTCCCAGACGATGGCATCGTAATCAGGTTTAAAAGCGCGGCCGACCACATGCGGATGCTGGAACAGAATCATGAAGTAAAAATCACGCCATATCAGTTCCGATAACCAGACTGCCGCGCCACTGCCGCCAGAACCCGTGCGCATTGCATCCAGCGCCCGCCGCACCAAGGCCCGTATCGAAATCGTGCCAAAACGCAAATGTACCGATAAATACGAAGGTCCCTTGACCGCAGGAAAGTCTCGTGTCTGATCGTAACGTTGCATGCGATCGGCAAAGGCATCGAGCAAGTCTTGTGCTCCATTCATGCCGGTTGGGATATTCAGATCAGACAGATTGGTTTTTTCAAAGCCGAGATCCGTCAGCGACGGAATCGGATACGTGCTTTCCGGCAGCGCGACGAGGCGGTGTGCATGCGCATCGATTTCATAAGGATGCAAGGCGGCCTCATCCGATTCCGCATGCAGCTTTTTCAGCCAGGCATTTTTGTATGGGGTAAAGACTGAAAAGGGTTTTTCAGCCTGTGTAAGTACCTCATTTTTTTCAAAAATGACTTGATCCTTGAATGTATGCAGGCTGCGACCAGCCGCCTTGAGTACCTTGGCGACCTGCGCATCGCGTGCTATCGCCTGCGGCTCATAGTCATGGTTAGTGTAGACCGCATCCACTTCGAGCTCAGCCGCCAACTCGGGGATGGCTGTCTCTGCCCATGCATGTTTGACTATCAGGCTGCCGCCCAATGCGCGCAAGGCGGCGTCCAGTTCAAGCAGGCTGGCATGGATGAATTCGACGCGGCGATCAGCTTTTGGCAAGTCATCCAGAATGGCTCGGTCGAAAATGAAAGCGCAATAAACCTGCTTGCTTTGTGTTAATGCATGGTGGAGTGCGGCATGGTCAAAACTGCGCAAATCGCGGCGAAACCAGACCAGGGTCTTTTCAAATGAAGGCATGAATGATGAATATAGGAATGAAGGACAATAGTTAGAGAATGCAGGAAAAATCGCTGCGAAGCGAGGTTTGACGCAGAAAATCCGGGTAAAACTGCTAAAATAACGCCCATGTCGAAGCAACGTAAGACCAGCAAATCTCCCCCTGAGCCCGGTTCACCCTGGGAATCCCCCGATTTTTCCGCAGCGCCTGGCAATCCAGTTCGTAATGAACTGAATCTTGCCGATCATTTTCTGATTGCGATGCCCGCCATGATGGATCCTATTTTCGGCGGCACCGTGGTGTATTTGTGCGAACACAATGCCAATGGTGCGCTGGGTGTGATCATTAACAAGGCGACCGACATGACGGTTGATGTTCTACTCAATCGTATTGATATGAAATTGGAAATTGCGCCTGATTTGACGGCGGTTGAAAATACACCGGTCATGTATGGTGGTCCGGTACAAGCGGATCGTGGTTTTGTATTGCATGCTCCGCGCGGCGAATTTTCGTCGACCTTGCCTGTGACTGCAGACATCGCGTTGACGACGTCCAAAGATATTCTCGAAGCAGTCGCGCTCGGTACCGGCCCCCAAAAGATGCTGGTTAGCCTGGGTTGTTCTGGTTGGGGCGCGGGTCAACTGGAAGACGAGATTGTGCGTAACGGTTGGCTGACGGTGCGTGCCGATCCCAATATCATGTTTGATTTGCCGCTGGAACAGCGTTTCTTTGCCGCCATCAAGTTGCTGGGCATAGACCCGATGATGTTGAGTGGCGAGGCCGGCCATGCGTGACGCGGATACGGGAGCTGAGCGCTAGTGGAAACCGTACTCGGTTTTGACTTCGGCTTGAAACGCATAGGCGTTGCAGTAGGCAATACCCTAATAAAGCAAGCGCAGCCGCTGACCATTATCAGCGCCGCTACCAATGAAGCAAAATTCGCAGCGATCGCCGAACTGGTCAATCAGTGGCAACCAGGTTTGTGCATCGTCGGCCTGCCGCGCCATCCTGATGGCGCCGAGCATGAAATGACGGTGCGCTGCCGCCGCTTCGCGAATCAATTGCATGGACGTTTTGACGTGGCAACGGTGCTGGTGGATGAGCGATATTCATCCGCAGTGATTTCTCATCAACGCGGCGACCTGATAGATGATCAGGCAGCTGCAATCATCTTGCAACAATACTTCGATGACCATACCGAATCCGAATCCGAATCCTGAACTAGACGCTGAAGCCTTGTATCAAGTGCTGGCGAAGCAAGTAAAAACCGGCTTGGCAAAAGCCGAGAACGTCGCCATTGTCGGCATTTATTCCGGCGGTGCATGGCTGGCAGAACGCCTTGCAGCCGAAATGCAACTGACCGAGCGTCTGGGCTTCATCGATGTCTCTTTTTATCGCGATGATTTTGCCGAAAAAGGTTTACGTCCCGACGTCAAACCGACGCAAATTCCATTCGATGTCGACGGCGCAACCATCCTGCTGGTGGACGATGTGTTGTACACCGGACGCACTACGCGCGCAGCGATCAATGAACTGTTCGACTACGGCCGTCCGGCGCGCATCATGCTGGCCGCACTGGCTGATCGCGGTGGCCGCGAGTTGCCGATCGCCGCTGATTTTGTCGCGCAGACTATTTCCATTCCCGACCAGCAGTCGCTGGTACTTCAACGGGCCGACGACGGCCGCTTTTCCCTGACGGTGGATCATGCTTAATCCGCAACTGAATAAAAACGGTGAGTTGCAACATTTGCTCACGATAGAAGGACTGCCAAAGTCCAACATCATTCACATCCTCGATACGGCTTCATCGTTTGTCAGTATCGGTGATAGAGAAGTGAAAAAAGTACCGCTGATGCGCGGCAAGAGCGTGTTCAATCTGTTCTTTGAAAATTCGACGCGTACTCGTACTACATTTGAAATCGCATCCAAGCGCCTGTCGGCTGACGTGATCAATCTGAATATTTCTGCATCAAGTTCCAGCAAGGGCGAATCGCTGCTGGATACGATCGACAATCTTGCAGCGATGCATGCCGATATGTTCGTCGTGCGCCATGCCGAATCCGGCGCACCTTATCTGATCGCAAAACATTTGAGCGACACTGGGCAATCGCATGTGCACGTTGTCAATGCAGGTGATGGCCGCCATGCACACCCGACGCAGGGTTTGCTGGATATGTACACGATCCGTCACTACAAAAAGGATTTCACCAATCTGACTGTTGCCATCGTCGGCGATATTTTGCACAGTCGCGTAGCGCGTTCGGATATCCATGCGCTGACGACTTTGGGTGTGCCTGAAGTGCGCGCCATCGGCCCACGTACCTTGCTGCCTAGCGGCCTGGAACAAATGGGTGTGCGTGTTTTCCACAACATGGAAGAAGGCTTGAAGGGCGTTGACGTCATCATCATGCTGCGCTTGCAGAATGAACGCATGAGCGGCGCGCTGTTACCGTCGGCACAAGAATTCTTCAAGAGCTATGGTTTGACGACTGAGCGTTTAGCGCTGGCTAAACCAGATGCCATTGTCATGCATCCAGGCCCGATGAATCGCGGCGTGGAAATTGAATCTGCAGTAGCTGACGGCAAGCAGGCAGTGATACTGCCGCAAGTGACATTCGGCATTGCAGTGCGGATGGCAGTGATGAGTATTTTGGCGGGAAATTAAAAGATGAAAATCCACATCAAGAATGGCCATCTGATCGATCCAGCGAATGGTATCGATGCAAAACAAGACGTGTATATCGCAGCCGGGAAAATTGCCGGTATAGGACAAGCACCTGAAGGCTTTGTCGCTGCCAAAGTAATCGATGCTAGTGGTTTGGTTGTCGCACCTGGCTTCGTTGATTTGAGCGCGCGCCTGCGCGAACCGGGTTATGAATACAAGGCCACGCTGGAATCGGAAATGCAGGCGGCAATGCAGGGTGGCGTCACCAGTCTGGTTTGCCCACCGGATACCGATCCGGTACTGGATGAGCCGGGTCTGGTTGAAATGCTCAAACACAGAGCCAAGTCCTTGAATCAGGCCAACGTCTATCCGCTGGGCGCATTGACGATGGGTTTGAAGGGTACAGCCTTGACGGAAATGGCTGAATTGACCGACGCCGGCTGCATCGGTTTTTCCCAGGCTGACTGTCCTATTCTCGATACCACGGTGATGTTGCGCGCAATGCAGTATGCGAAAACATTTGATTACACGGTCTGGCTGCGTCCGCAGGATCCGCATCTCGGTATCAAGGGCGTCGCCCATAGCGGTCCGGTCGCCTCGCGCCTCGGCTTGTCCGGCGTGCCAGTGATGGCCGAGACGATAGCCTTGCATACGATTCTGGAATTGGTTCGTGTTACTGGCGCACGTGTCCATCTGTGCCGCATGTCCACGTCGGCTGGGCTGGAGTTGGTGCGTGCAGCGAAGAAGGAGGGCTTGCCGATTTCCTGCGACGTTGGCGCGCATCATATTCATTTGACTGAAAACGATATCGGTTTTTTCGATTCCAACGCACGCCTGACACCGCCGCTGCGCAGCCAGCGCGACCGCGATGCAATCTGTCGCGGTTTGCTGGACGGCACCATCGATGCGATCTGTTCCGATCACACGCCAGTGGATGATGATGAAAAATTGCTGCCTTTCGGGGAAGCGTCGCCTGGTGCAACCGGCCTGGAATTACTGTTGTCGCTGTCTTTGCGCTGGGCCGAAGATTGCGTCGATCACGACAAGCAACCGTTGACACAGGCTATCGCAAAAATTACCGCAGATGCCGCGCGTATCGTTGGCTTGCCGTCCGGACAACTGGCGGTAGGCAGCGTTGCAGATATTTGCCTGTTCGATCCGGCCGTGCGCTGGACCGTTGCGGCAAAGGCGTTGGCGAGCCAAGGCAAGCATACGCCTTTCCTGGGCTACGAATTAAGTGGCCAAGTGCAGACCACGATTGTTGCCGGTCATATCGCGTTTCAGCGATAACTGTTCCCGGTATTTTTGTGTTGATTCACGGTGTGGATATTCTTGATGCTGTGCGGGTGAGCGCATGATCGCTGTTTCGTTCGTGCGTGTAATGCTGCATTTGCTGCAGGGTTTGTTGACTGCCGCACTGATTTTTCCTTGGATAACGACAGCAAGTCGTGACCATCGCATCAAGCGATGGTCGGGTGCTTTGCTGGACATTCTGCACATCAAGGTTGATGTGCAAATGCACGCTGGCGCAGCGTCGGAACAAGCCGCCCTCATCGTCGCTAATCATGTGTCCTGGCTGGATATTTTTGTGATCAATGCCCAGAATCCGTGTCGTTTCGTCGCCAAGGCTGATATACGCAGTTGGCCGGCGCTCGGCTGGTTATCCGCGCAAGCCGGGACCATTTTTATCGCGCGCGGCAAGCAACGCGAAGTACGCCGGGTCTACGAAGGGCTGGTATCCAGCATAGAAGGTGGCGAGCGTATCGCGTTCTTTCCCGAGGGCACGACCGCTGCACAAGGGAGCGTATTGCCTTTTCATTCGAATTTGTTTGAGGCGGCGATAGAAGCGAGGGTGCCGGTGCAGCCATACGCAGTGCGTTATATCGATGAGCAGGGAAAGCTGCACCGTGCGGCCGATTTTATTGGTGACATGACTTTTGTCGACAGCATGTTGCTGATCATGAAGACACGCAGGATGACTGCGCAATTGATCATCTTGTCGACTATTGAGACTTCAGGCGCACACCGGCGTGAGCTGGCACAACAGACACGCACGGCCATTGCGCAGGCTCTTGGCTATGCTGAAAGTAGTGAACAGCCTAACTAGTTTTTCTTGCCGGGTTTTTGATGTTGTGGGCAGTCGACTTGTATGGTGGACCTATCCAGCAGATTGATCGCCGTCAGTTTCCCGCCCCACACACATCCGGTGTCCAGTCCCAGCAAATTCGGCCGTATCAGCAAGCCCAGGGTAGACCAGTGGCCGAAGACGACAGTGCTGCTTTCGGTTTTGCGATTCGGTACATCAAACCATGGCACCATACCCGCCGGTGCATGGCCTGCGCCTTCCACTGTTTTGAAATCCATGCTGCCATCCTGCGTGCAAAAGCGGATACGGGTCAGCGCATTGACGATGCAGCGCAAGCGGTCTGCACCTTGTAAGGCGTCATTCCATCTCGCTGGTTCGTTGCCGTACATTTTCTTCAAAAAATCGGGCCAGTCATCGCCTTGCAACGCGGCCTCCACTTCGCGTGACAAAGCCAGGGTTTGTTGTGCCGTCCATTGCGGCAATACGCCAGCATGTACATACAAATTGCCATCCTCTTCTAATGCGAGCGGTTGATGGCGCAGCCAGGTCAGCAATTCTTCCCTGTCATCGGCTGCCAGAATGGCATCCAGCGTATCTGATGCGTGGGATTTGCGCAGTCCGCAGGCCACCGCCAGCAAGTTCAAGTCATGATTGCCAAGCACAATGCGCGCGCGTTCTCTTAACGCATAGATTTGCCGCAGCGTTGCCAGCGATTTCGGTCCGCGATTGACAATATCACCGACGAAAACAAGGTGTGCAGCAGGCGCCGTTGCATCAATTTTTTCCAACAGGGCGTTTAGTTGCGTGTGGCAACCTTGCAGGTCGCCAATTGCGTAAGTAGTCATGAACGAATAAGTGGGGGAGGCAAATAGTTATCAAGAGGAGCGCATCGCTGCATCAGGAATGGCGAGACTTTTCTCGCTGACAGCTGACCTGGTAGCGGCTGTCAGCATACCGGAATTATAGAGATAGGTTCAAAATCGGCGATTGTCACCGGTAGCCTGCCGTTCTGAAAGGAAATTGAAACTTGACGGCAAGTACCGTGTCGAAACTGGCGTCGCTTGTTTTTATCGCGCCTTTCGCCTCTGTCGGTTGTGCGGGTTATCATGTCGACTATTGTTTGCGGCCACTGATTGACGGCGACCAGTTGGATTCCCACTATTCGAATTAAGTATTTATTTTAAGGACAGGCGTCTACATGCTGACTCTCTCGCAAAGTATTTTCAAGGCTTACGATATTCGCGGCATCATCGATAAGACACTGGATGCCGATGTGGCACGCAGCATAGGCCGTGCGTTCGGTAGTGCAGTGCGCGCCAAAGGCGAGCAGGTTGTTGTGATCGGCCGCGATGGACGTTTGTCCGGTCCCGAACTCGCTGCCGCTTTGGCAGAAGGTTTGCAGGCAGCTGGTGTCGATGTAGTCGATCTTGGAGTGGTCGCCACCCCCATGCTTTATCTCGGGACGCATGTGCTGGATGCGCAGTCCGGCATCATGGTGACGGGCAGCCATAATCCACCCGATTACAACGGTTTCAAGATGGTGCTGGCAGGCGAAGCGATTTACGGCGATACGATACAGGCTTTGTATCAAGCGATCGTTGACAAGAATTTTACTGAAGGCGCTGGCGGCTATCGCACTTACGATATCGCCGATGGCTATCAGCAGCGCATCACAGGCGACGTCAAACTGGCGCGGCCGATGAAGATTGCAATCGATTGCGGGAATGGCGTGGCCGGCGCATTTGCCGGTGATCTGTATCGTGCACTGGGTTGTGAAGTGATTGAATTGTTTTGCGAAGTCGATGGTACTTTCCCGAACCATCATCCTGATCCTGCGCATCCGGAAAACCTGCAGGATTTGATACGCTGCCTGCAAGAAACCGATGCAGAAATCGGTCTGGCTTTTGATGGCGATGGTGATCGACTCGGCGTTGTGACGAAAGATGGCCAAATCATTTATCCGGATAGACAACTGATGTTGTTCGCGCAGGATGTGCTGACGCGCCATCCAGGCGAGCAGATTCTGTATGACGTCAAATGCACGCGCCATCTTGCACCATGGATTGCCGAACGTGGCGGCAAGCCGTTGATGTGGAAAACCGGCCATTCGCTGGTCAAGGCAAAAATGCGTGAGACTGGCGCGCCCCTGGGCGGCGAGATGAGTGGCCATATTTTCTTCAAGGATAGATGGTATGGCTTCGATGACGGCATGTATGCGGGTGCGCGCATGCTGGAGCTGTTGAGTCGCGAGCAAGATCCTTCTGCCGTCTTGAATGCCTTGCCGCAATCTGTCAGTACACCAGAACTGCAGTTGCAGTTGAAAGAAGGAGAAAGCTTCCCCTTGATTGCCAAGTTACAGAAAGAAGCGCAATTCCCCGGTTCGGATCAGGTTATTACGATCGATGGCTTGCGCGTCGAATATCCAGATGGCTTCGGCCTGGCACGTTCATCGAATACCACGCCAGTGATAGTGATGCGCTTCGAAGCCGAATCCCAACAGGCATTGCAGCATATCCAGGCAGAATTCAAACGCGTCATTACGGCCGCCAAACCGGATGCATTGATGCCTTACTGATGCAGGTTGTCGCAGCCGGTGCAATGCCGGTTGCGATTTTTTGAGGTGGCTGCGATCGCGTCACAGTTTCACTTCAATTAGGCAGCAGCCGAGCCGAAGCGGCATAATACGGCTCATGCAATTTCAACCTTATTTCTCACTTGCGGCCGCGGCCATCCCGGACGGAGCGCTGCCATGCGCCTGATTTATTCCCTTGCTTGGTGGTTTGCGTTGCCACTGGTTTTGCTGCGCCTGTTTGTGCGCGGGCGTAAAGAATCAGGCTACCGGCAGCATATTGCTGAGCGCCTGGGTTTTTATGAAAGCATCATCCATGATCGTGCATCGCCCGTGCTGTGGGTGCATGCGGTATCGGTGGGTGAAACGCGCGCGGCGCAACCGTTGATCGACGCCTTGCTGGCAGCCTATCCGGCGCATACGCTGTTGCTGACGCATATGACGCCGACTGGTCGTGCGACCGGCCGGGACTTGTTTGGCAAGCAGTCGCGCGTGGTGCAGAGTTATCTGCCGTATGACACCGGCTGGATGGTGGGGCGCTTCCTGCGGCACTTTCAACCCCGGCTGTGCGTCTTGATGGAAACCGAAGTGTGGCCGAACGTGATGGCGCAGTGTGCCAGCCATGACGTGCCGGTCGCTTTGGTGAATGCGCGCTTATCCGAGCGCTCTTTGAACAAGGCTTTGCGCTTGCCAGGCTTGTTTGTCGAGGCCGCCGCGTCCATGTCTTGCGTCGCTGCGCAAACGGAAGCCGATGCCGTGCGCATACGTCAGCTGGGCGCGCCTTCCGTGCACGTTACTGGCAGCATCAAGTTCGATGTGACGCCACCGTCGGAGATGCTGCAACGTGGCATGATTTTGCGCTCGCAGCTGGGCGCGCGACCGGTTCTTGTTTGTGCCAACACACGCGATGGCGAAGAAGCGCTGATTCTGGATGCGATGCAGCAGCATCGCCCGGATATCTTGTTGATGCTGGTGCCGCGCCATCCGCAACGATTCGACGATGTTGCGCACATGATCCGCGCAAGGTCCTTGTCATTGGTGCGACGCTCAGCCATGGGCGATGCCGAAGTCGGTATCGATGTGCGGGTTGTTCTGGGCGACAGCATGGGTGAGATGTTTGCTTACTATGCAGCGTGCGACGTCGCATTTGTTGGCGGCAGTCTGTTGCCACTAGGCGGACACAACCTGATTGAAGCCAGCGCAGTAGGCAAGCCGGTATTGATAGGGCCGCACACTTTCAATTTTGCCGATGCTGCGGTCAATGCGATTGCAGCAGGTGGCGCGCAGCGTGTGGCGGATGCGGCGGATTTATGGAAGCAGGCAATACGATTATTGGATGATGTGTCAGTGCGTACGACGATGGGTGAGCATGCACGCCATTTTGCACAACAGCATGGCGGTGCGACTACGCGCACTCTGGCACTACTGGAACCTCTGATCAAGTGACGGGCACCGATCAGCGCGCCTTGATCCTATGAATGCATGGAAGATAGAGAATATGAAACAGGAAAATGTACAGGCTCTACTGGAGCAAAACGATGCTCAGGAAAATGTCGAAGAAAAGTTGGACTACCAGCGCATTGCGTCGGCGGATATTGAAGAAAATCAACTGCCAGTGGACTTTCGCCGCGTTCAGCACGGCCGTGGACCTTGCGCCTGCTGTGGACCCTATACTGAATAAGTAAAAAAGACGCGAATGAAAGCGCAGTTCTGATGCTTTGGGATATGCAATTCTGCTGGCGCAATATGCGTGAAGACGATCTGCCAGCCGTCGGCGAGATTGCCGCCCAACTTCACCCCGCTTATCCGGAAGACGGCCGGATTTTTGCCGAGCGTCTGCAGCTCTATCCGAATGGTTGCCTGGTGCTTGAAATGAATGACAGCGTACTCGGCTATGTCATCAGTCATCCGTGGCGACATAGGCAGCCGCCCACCTTGAATTCGCTATTGCAAATTCTGCCGGTTCGACCTTCTACCTACTACATTCATGATGTGGCGTTATTGCCCACAGCGCGCGGGCTAGGTGCAGTGACGCAGCTCATGAGCAGGTTATCGCGCATCGCACAGGATGATGGTTTGCTTACACTGTCTCTGGTCGCGGTGAATGGCTCAAGGGAATTTTGGTCTAGACAGGGATTTGTCGCAATTGATGATCCCGCGTTGGAGGAAAAATTGAATAGCTACGATCTTGCAGCGAGATTCCTGTGCAAGGATCTCGCTGCAAGTTGAACCTGCTTAGTAGCGATGCGGGTTGTTTGGACGGCGATCGTAGCGATTAGGAACCCCATCGCGATCATTGTCGCGGCGATAATGGCGTTGGTGTTTATGATAGTGGCGATCACCATAATAAGGCTGGGGAGCGTAATACACAGGGCGCGGTTGAACGTAGACAGGTCGTGGCTGTACGTAGACAGGCGCGGGAGCGTAATACACAGGACCGGGAATGCCAATATTCACACCGACATCAACCCGTGCCATTGCAGGCGTTGCCGAAAACATCAGTACTGCTGCTGCCAGGATGCCTGCTGAAACAGTCATGGTTTTGTTCATGGTTCATCTCCTTGATTGATGGCTCCATTAAATACCAGCACTGCAGCGAGAACTAGATTGCAATCGTAAGGATTGTTACCACTTGTATCAGAGTTGGACGTCGGAGCCGGACCTCAGAGCAGAACCTGCGTTTTGCTTACACCGCAAACCTATCGTGCATTTGTACTACCGCAGCTGGCGGAGAGCCAGCGGCCGCTGGTATTGGCGCGTTCATCCACGGCAACACCTTTTACCGAGCCCTTGAACTGGGTTTGTCCGGTAAAACTCTCCGGCGTCGTTAAGGTGGCTTCGGTTTTTCCCTGACCATTGATTTGGTCACTGGCACAGGCCAGATCTGCGCTATAGCGATTTTCAACGCGCGTTGCATTTCTTGCCTCGCAGCCTGACTGGGGATGGTAAAGATAGGGAGGAATTTTCTGTTCCGCCATTTCCTTGGTGACGCAAACTCTGGAGCTGGCTGTGCCGTTTTTTATGGCAGGCATATCAAAACCATATTGCTTGGCCAGATTGGCAAGATTCTGCATCTGGTCTGGTGGAATTTGTTCGGCCAGGCTGAGCAGGCCGGAAGTGGTATTGATTTCCCACAGTCCCGCGCGCATATCGTTTTCAACAGCATGCGCGCTGAATGACCATGCTGCTATCAGAGAGAGGAAGATAAGTTTCTTTTGCATCAGGTTGCTTTCATGTTGGCATCGCATCTTGTTCTGAGTCCCTACATGCATCGGAGGTTCAAATGATTTTGTTTGGAATTGGACAAACTCCCATATAGATGGGATACGCAAATTTCCGTGAATGCCGCAAAATGATGCGCGCAACGGAGTCCATATCATGTCATTTCAATTACCCCCCAATATCACCGCGCAGCGCAAACCGATTTCTGCCACGGCTTACGAATACGTATTGCACCATAACGAACTGGGACAGCTGGGACACATAATGTTGAGCGCATGCATCTCGGGCGCATGCAATGTCACTAGTCTGGTGCATGGTCAGCCTGGTGATCACATGACGGAGCAGAGACGGGCAGTATTTGAGCCACTGGCAAGAACCCTGGCGGATCAAATTCGATTGACGACTAATTTCCCTAAAGAGCAAGAACACAGGAAAGCCAAGGCGACTGCCTGAGGCAAGATGAGTTATATGTACTGATCGCGATCAGTCACAGAGTAAAAAAGAAAAAGGGGAGCCCGTTGATACGGGCTCCCCTTTTTTGATGGCTTTGCTGAAGTCTACTTGGCAGGTGCCTGAGCAACCGTTGTTTCCAGCAAACCACCTCCTAGCGAACGGTAGAGGTCTACCGCATTCGTCAAGCGCAGCAAACGTGCCTGTACCAGCGTCAACTGAGCCGAGAACAATTCACGTTGCGCATCCAGCACATCGAGTGAGCTGGAAATGCCATTCTGGAAGCGTTGGTCGGCAAGATTCAGGCGTTGTTCCTGAGCCACTTGTGCCAGCCGCTGGGCTTCGATTTGTTCATCCAACAAATCCCGTGCAACCAGCGCATCCGAGACTTCGCGGAACGCCACTTGTATGCTTTTCTCGTAATTGGCAACGGCGATGTTCTTGCGCACTTCCGTCAAATTAAGATTGGCAATATTGCGCCCTCCCTGAAAAATTGGCAGAACCAATTGCGGTGCGAATGACCATGCGCGTGAGCCGCCTTCAAACAAGCCGGACAATTCATTGCTTGCGGTACCGACGCCAGCCGTCAGCGAAATACGCGGGAAGAATGCTGCCCGCGCCGCGCCGATGTTTGCATTGGCTGCCAGCAAGGATTGCTCTGCACTGCGAATATCGGGGCGTTGCGTCAAAAGATCGGACGGCATCCCTATGAACAGATCAGTACGTATGGTTTGTTCCGACAGCGGTTGCGCCGGCGGCAGATCGGTCAAGGGCTGGCCCACCAGCAGCGTCAATGCATTCAGAGCCTGCGCACGCTGACGTCGCAGGGTTAATTCTGCAACCTTCGCATTCTGGGTCAGCGCTTCATCCTGGCGCAGATCCAGACCCGATGAAGCACCGACTTCGAATCTTTGTTTGGATAAATCATAGGCTGCCGCGCGTGCCTCATATGTCTGTTGTGCCAGCGCCTGTTGCTCAGCGAATGAGCGTTCTGCCAGATAGGCCTTTGCAACTTCAGAAACGAGCGTGATGTGCGCCGAACGCTGTGCTTCTTCTGTCGACAGATACTGGGCCAGTGCCGCATCGCTCAAGCTACGGACACGTCCGAAGAAATCCAATTCGAAAGAAGCCAGGCTCAGGCCGACCTGGTAATTGCTGGTGACGACACTCGAGCCGGTAGAAGACAGCGCAGCGGGTGTGCGGGCGCGGTTGCCGGTTGCTACACCATTAAGATTGGGCAAGCGGTCGGCCGACTGGATGTTGTACAGCGAGCGCGCTTCTTCGATGCGCAAGGCAGCGACGCGCAGATCACGATTGTTTGCCAGCGCGGCACTGATCAACGCTTGCAGGCGCTGATCGCCGAACAATGCACGCCAGCCCATTTCTGAAGCACGCGGCGCATTGCTGGCAGTCGCGGATGACGTTTCATAATTTGCCGCGACAGGTGCGTCGGGGCGCGTGTACTTGGGCGCCATCGAGCAAGCGCTCAGCACGCTGGCGGCCAGTACGGTCAGAGTAAGTTGTTTGATCATAATTCTTCATCCTCATTGCGTTGCTTGTGCGACGCATACATACGGCGTTGGCGTTCGTTTCCTTTGAATAAGGTACGCACGACCACGAAAAATACCGGGACCAGGAATACCGCCAGCACCGTTGCTGTGATCATGCCGCCCATCACGCCGGTACCAATTGCGCGTTGGCTGGCAGAGCCGGCGCCGCTTGCAATCACCAGCGGCAATACGCCAAGGATGAATGCCAGCGAGGTCATGATGATAGGACGGAAGCGCAGGTGGACCGCTTCCAGTGTTGCTTCTATCAACCCCTTGCCTTGTGCCTGCAGGTCTTTTGCGAATTCAATAATCAGAATCGCATTCTTCGCAGAAAGCCCCACCACTGCAATCATCCCCACTTTGAAGTACACGTCATTCGGCATGCCGCGCAAGGTGACGCCGAGTAGTGCACCCAAAATACCGAGCGGCACCACCAACATCACTGATAATGGAATCGACGTGCTTTCATACAGGGCAGCCAGCACCAGGAACACCGCGATCAGCGACAGCGCGTACAGCGCAGGTGCCTGCGATCCGGAGGTTTTTTCTTCCAGTGACTGACCGGTCCATTCAAAGCCGAAGCCGGCTGGTAATTTTTCTACCAGAGCTTGCATTTCCGCCATGGCATCACCTGTGCTGTAGCCTGGTGCTGCACCGCCGGAAATCTTCATAGCCGGATAGCCGTTGTAGCGTATCAACTGTACTGGACCGGTAATCCATTTCGATGTGGTGAAGGATGAGAATGGAACCATCGTGCCGGTAGCGCTGCGCACATACAATTTGTTCAAATCTTCAGGTTGCAAACGACGTGGTGCATCAGCTTGCACGATTACGCGTTGCTGACGTCCCTGATTCGGGAAGTCATTCACGTAGGATGAACCCAGCAAGGTCGACATGACACTGTTGATGCTCTCGAATGTCAAGCCCAGGGCATTTGCCTTGTCGCGATTGATGTCGAGTTGCAGTTGCGGCGCATCTTCCAGGCCTTCAGGGCGGACACCTGCGAGGATTTTGCTTTGCGCCGCCATGCCGAGCAATTGGTTGCGTGCTGCAACCAATGCATCATGACCCAGACCACCCCGATCCTGCAGACGGAAGGTAAAGCCGGTAGCGTTACCCAGTTCACGAATCGGCGGCGGGTTTAGCGGGAACACAATTGCATCCTTGATGCTTGAGAGTGCGCCGAAGGCACGACCTGCAATTGCATCGGCGCTATCTTCCTTGCCGCGTTCGCTCCAGTCTTTGAACGGCGTAAAGACGAGACCGGCATTCTGCCCATTACCGGAGAAACTGAAGCCAGCGATCGCAATCACATGTTCGACTGCCGGTTGTTTCAAGTAATAGTCTTCAATCTCTTTCAGAACTTCCATCGTGCGGCCGGTGCTGGCACCTGATGGCAACTGTACGTTGGTGATGATGTAACCCTGGTCTTCACTTGGCAAGAAGGATGCTGGCAAGCGCGCATACAGCAAGCCGACGCAAACGAGAATCAAGGCGTAGACCACCATGTAGCGCCCAGTCTTGGTCAGCATCTTCGCGATGAAGCCCTGGTAGCTGGCCGAGGTCTTGTTGAAGTGGCGGTTGAACCAGCCAAAGAAACCCTTCTTCTCATGGTGATGGCCTGCTTCGACCGGCTTCAGGATGGTTGCGCACAGCGCTGGCGTCAGCGTGAATGCCATCAATACCGAGAACACCATTGATGCCACCATCGACAGCGAGAACTGGCGATAAATCGCGCCAACCGCACCGCCGAAGAATGCCATCGGGATAAATACCGCAATCAGTACCAGCGTGATGCCGATCAATGCGCCGGTGATCTGGCCCATCGCCTTGCGGGTTGCATCGCGGGGCGAGAGCCCTTCTTCGCTCATGATGCGTTCGACGTTTTCCACCACAACGATGGCATCATCGACCAGAATACCGATCGCCAGCACCATACCGAACATCGTCAGTACGTTGATCGAAAAACCGAACACCAGCAAGGTGGCAAATGTCCCCATCAGCGCAACCGGCACGACAATGGTCGGGATCAGGGTGTAGCGGATGTTCTGCAAGAAAAGATACATCACCAGGAACACCAGAATAATTGCCTCGATCAGTGTCT
The DNA here is from genome assembly GCF_042665175.1 of Herminiimonas aquatilis. Taxonomy (NCBI): domain Bacteria; kingdom Pseudomonadati; phylum Pseudomonadota; class Betaproteobacteria; order Burkholderiales; family Oxalobacteraceae; genus Herminiimonas; species Herminiimonas aquatilis. Next base: position 498,898 of record NZ_JBHTCC010000002.1, on the reverse strand, counting down.
TGACGACTTCCTCGATCGATATCTGAACGAACTTGGAGGTGTCATAAGGCACCGTGTAGGTCACGCCAGCCGGGAAGTACTTGGACAGCTCTTCCATTTTCTTGTGCACGGCTTTTGCGGTACCGAGCGCATTCGCGGTCGGTGACAACTGCACGCCAACGAAGGATGTTGGCTTGCCATCGAGACGACCGGAAGTTGCATACGATTGACCGCCAACCTCAATGCGTGCCACATCGCGCAGGCGTACTGCGGAACCATCCTTGTTTGCGCGCAAAATGATGTTTCCGAATTCATCCGGACTACTCATTTGGCCATTTACAACAATAGTTGCCGTGATCTGTTGCGAGCTGGGGCTAGGTAAATCGCCGAGCGTACCGCCAGCAACCAGCGCATTTTGCGCACGGATTGCCGTGGTAATGTCGGCCGGTGTCAGGCTCAGGCCGACCAGTTTATTTGGATCGACCCAGATACGCATTGCGCGTTCGGTACCAAACAACTGAGCCTGTCCAACGCCTGGTACACGCTTGACTTCATTTAAAACGTTACGCGACAAATAATCACCCAATGCAACCGGATCAAGTCGGCCATCGCTGGAAGACAAGCCGATAAACATCAGGAAGTTGCTGCGTGCTTTGGCCACTTGTACGCCTTGCTGCGTTACTGCGGCAGGCAGGCGTGATTCGACGCGTTTCAAACGGTTGGAAACATCAACAGCCGCCAGATCCGGATTGGTTTCAGGCGAAAACGTGACGGTGATTTGAACCTGGCCATTGGCCTGGCTTTGCGATTCGATGTATTGCAAACCATCGGCACCGTTCATTTCCTGTTCGATCAGGCTGGTAACGCTATCGTCCAGCGTTTGTGCCGTAGCACCCGGATAGTTCGCGGTGACGACGATAGTCGGCGGTGCGATATTCGGATATTGCGCGACCGGCAATGTGGTGATTGCGAGGGCACCAGCCAGCATGATGAAGATGGCGAGTACCCAGGCAAAAACCGGGCGGTCAATAAAAAATTTACCCATTACGGCGCTCCCTTACTTCGACTTCGGTTGTTCTGCGGTCTTGGCTGCAGGGGCGGATTCTGCCGCAGCAGGCGCGGGTTTGGCTGGCTCTTCTGCTGGGGCAGTTGCATCAGCCGGCGCTGCTTTTTTCCATTGCACTGCCTTGACTGTGGCACCTGGCTGGACTTTTTGCAGACCTTCGACGATGACCTGGTCGCCTTCTTTCAAGCCATCATTGATGACCCATGAGTCGCCGCTGGCAGCACCGGTTTTGACCGGACGCGAAACAACCTTGTTTTCTGCACTGACCACCATCACGGCTGAACCGTCCGGTGTACGCGTGATGGCTTGTTGCGGTACGGTGATGGCATTTTCATTGATCGCTTGTTCAACCCGCGCACGTACGTACATGCCAGGCAACAGCTGACGATCGGGATTCGGGAATTCTGCACGCAGAGTGACTGCGCCCGAGCTTTCATCAACGGTCAGATCGGAGAACAGCAGTTTTCCTGCTTGCGCATATTCCTGACCATCTTCGGTGATCAGGGTCACCTTGACTTGTCCCTTGCCTGAGCTTTTCAATTTGCCGTTGGCCATCGCACGTTGCAGTTGCAGGATTTCGGTGCTGGACTGCGTCATGTTGACGTAGATAGGATCGACTTGTTGCACGATTGCCAGCGGTGTGGCTTCGTTTTGACCGACCAAGGCGCCTTCAGTGACGAGCGCGCGCCCGATGCGACCGGAGATTGGTGAAGTTACGGTCGCATAATCAAGCGACAGACGTGCGGTTTCCCGCGCTGCTTTGCTCGCGGCGAGATCTGCCTCTGCCTGCTTCAGGGTCGCGGTGACATCATCGTATTCTTGTTTGCTGATCGCATTGGTAGCAACCAGCGGCTTGTAGCGTTTTTCTTTCAGCTCGGCTTGCAACAAGGTCGCTTCTGCTCTGGCAACGGATGCATTGGCACTGTTATAAGTTGCCTTGAATTGGGCGGGATCGATCAGGAATAGGGTTGCGCCGGCTTTGACTTCGCTGCCTTCGCGGAAGGTGCGTTTCAGGACAACTCCTGGAACACGTGCGCGGATTTCTGCGATGCGGGTTGATTCAAGACGACCCGGCAATTCATTCGTTACTCCCAGTGGCCCCTGTTTGACGGTGATCACCGATACTTCGGCCGGAGGAGGTGCGGATGCCTGCTGATCGGATTTTCCGCAAGCGGTGACTGCGAATAAAACAATGATGGCGGCGCCAAGAGTGGTCAAACGGGGAAGTGAACTCATATACATCTCGCACGGTAAGTGGATGCGCTGCCAATAAACGGCAGTCCGGTAAAGAAAAGGGTAAAGCTGAAAGCGCAAAAGTATCCATTTTCGAATGGCTAATCTTGCGCTTTTGTTTGATGCCGATGCTGCGGGTGAGGTATTATACATACATTCGCGAATGTATGTATGTGGGGCAACTAAAGCCCTAGCATAGCTAAATATTCGAAATTTGTTACAGGACGATGATTTTATGGCTCGCTCGACGAAAGAAGAGGCACTGGAAACCCGCAGCCGCATCCTTGATGCAGCCGAAGAGGTTTTTTACACGCGTGGTTTGGCCCAGACTTCCTTGGCTGATGTTGCCGTGGCTGCCGATGTGACGCGCGGTGCGATCTACTGGCATTTTAAAAACAAGAGTGATTTGTTTGATGCAATGTGTGAACGCGTGCGCTTGCCTATGGAAACCCTGATGGCGACGCCGTCAGACAAGTTTGACGGTGATCCTTTGGGGCATTTGCGCAATGCATGGATTTTCCTGTTGAAGGATGCGAGCAGCAACGTGCGTTCCCGCAGAATTCTCGACATCATTTTTCTGAAGTGCGAACTGGTCGATCGTAGCGATCCGATCTGGGTGCGTCAGCATCAATGTTATCTGGATGGTCTGGCGAATATGGAACGGATACTGAAAGATGCAATACAACTGAAGCAGTTGCCGGACGATCTTGATATCCGGCTCGCGGCCATCACCTTGCATAGCCATGTGATCGGCTTGCTCAGTAACTGGCTGTTTTCCCCTAGCAGCTTCGATTTGGCGGCGGTAGCCGAGTCATTGATCGACAGCTGTTTGGATAGCTTGCGTTATTCGCTGGCCTTGCGACTCAAGGCAGAGCAAGTCAGCTGAGTCCTGGCGTTGAAGCAAGACGGTCAAGAAAAAAGCTGTAAATGAAGTGCCGGCCTAGGGCTGTGGTTTGCTGCGGAGTTGATTTGAACTGGCGAAACCGCGTTTCACCATGCGTCAAGGCGAATGCAGATAGTGCTACGGTGCTTCCACCAGTATCGTGTTGATCTGTACCAGGTCTTTTTCCTGCAAGGTGCCGGCCGCAGACTTGAGGCGCAGACTATTCATGATCGTGTCGTAGCGTGTTTTCGCCAGATCACGTTGTGTCACATAGAGTTGCTGCTGCGCGTTCAGGACATCGATGTTAATGCGCACGCCGACTTGGTAGCCAAGGCGATTCGACTCCAGCGAGGACAGGCTCGATTTCTCCGCTGCCTGCAAGGCTTTTACCTGCGCTAATCCACTCGTGACCCCGAAATACGATTGTCGTGCATTTTGTGCTGCGAGACGGCGTGCTGATTCCAGATCGGAACGTGCCTTGTCTTCCAGCGCAATCGATTGCCGCACCTGACTGGTCACCGCGAAGCCGCTGAAAAGCGGAATTGCCCACTGCACGCCGACGGTATTGGTGGTGCCGGTGCCGGTTTGCCCCAGCACTGTATTGCGTTGATTGGTATTGCTGCGGCTGGCCACCAGATCCACGGTCGGATAATGGCCGGCGCGGTTGCGTGTGATGTCGCGCTTGGCGATTTCCAGTGCGAGCTGTTTGTTGATGACGTCGTAATTCTGTTGTTCGGCACTGCTGACCCAGGGCGCTATCTGTGCCGGGTCCGGTGCTCTCAAGTCGATATCAGTGCGCAGGATTGCCAGATTCTCGGGGGGCTTGCCTATGATTTGTTGCAGGGCCGCGCGTTTGATATCAACATCGTTTTGTGCGGCAAATTCCTGGGCGATTACGAGGTCGTACCGGGATTGCGCTTCGTCCGTGTCGGTGATGGTGGCTGTGCCGACTTCGAAATTACGTTTGGCAGATGCCAGTTGCTCGCTGATCGCGACTTTTTGCGATTGTAGTGCGGTCAATGCATCTTGCGCGGTTAATACATCGAAGTAGGCTTGTGCCACGCGCAGGATCAAATCCTGTTCTATCGCGGCAAAGGTGGCTTCACTGGACGCCACTGATAATTTACTTTGTTCGTAGGTTTGCCAGGCAGCGATATCGAACAAGGGCTGCGATAGCGATAGCGTGTAGCCATGCGAAGTCGTATCGGGAATATTCTCGCGCGTGATTTTTTGATTCGATCCGCTTACGCCGACCAGCGGTAACAGGTTGGCACGTCCTTGGACCGATGCTTCCCGGCCTGCTGCCAGATTGGCGCGCGCACTGGCATATATCGCGTCGTTGGCAAGCGCATCCTGATATACCTGCAGCAAGTTCACTGCATGCGCCGGCAATGTGAAAAAAGCACTGGCGATCAGCGTGACAAGCTTGGCATTGCGCATTAGATTCCCATGCAGGTTGAGACGATGGTTCTGGAACAGCGTTCGATGGGGAGACGAAGCCCGAGCAGAATGAAGTAAATTCAATAGGTCGGCATCGCAGGGTCGACTTGCAGCGCCCACGCATGGATGCCGCCAGTCAAATTTGTCACCTGACCGAAGCCGTTACTTTCCAAAAAACTGGCGACGCGCATGCTACGCGTACCATGATGACAAATGCAAACGATAGCGGTATTCCTGTCCAGCTGCTCCAGCTGGGCAGGAATCGTATTCATCGGCATCGAGACCGAACCACTGATCTGGCAAGTCTGGTATTCCCAGGCTTCACGCACGTCCAGCAGCACGGGTGCGCTACCAGCGGAGTCTGCAAGCAGGGTGGCCAGTTCCGGTGCGGTCAGATGTTGCATCGTATTCCCTAGAATTTGAATTGCGATGGAACCACTGCATTGCGCAGCGGCTTGACGATCGTTTCAAACAGGTTGACCGTGCTGTAGCTGATGTCGGATGTACGCGTAATGATTTGCGCCGTCATTGCGGGCGCACTACCCACGATCACGAACATGCGGCCGCCGACCTTGATCTGTGCCAGCAAGCTGTCCGGGACGACAGGCAGCGAGCCCGACACCACGATCACGTCGTAAGGCGCGCTTACTTGACTGGCGCCTTGCCAGCCTTGTGCGGCATCGCCTTGCACTACTTCAACATTGCTGACGCCGTAGTCGGCTAGATTCTTTTCGGCCAGTGTTTTCAGCTCAGGTTCGATCTCGACAGTGGTCACGTGGCGGGCTTTATATGCCAGCAGTGCTGCCATGTAGCCGGAGCCGGCACCGATTTCCAGAACGCTCTCATGCTTCTTGACGGCCAGTTCCTGCAAAATGCGCGCTTCCAGCTTCGGTGTCAGCATGTTTTCACCATGCGGCAGCGGGATCTCGGTATCGGCAAAAGCCAGCGCGCGGTAGGCGAGCGGGACAAATGCTTCGCGCTTGACGATCACCAGCAATTCGAGGACGTCCTGATCGAGCACATCCCAAGGACGAATTTGCTGCTCGATCATGAGGAAGCGGGCTTTTTCAATGTTCATTTTGTCGACTCTAGGTAGCTAAATAAGAAAACCAGCATTTTATCAAATGATAGGCACTGTGCCGTGCAAAAGCGCACCCGCGATAAATTGGGCAAAAATCATTCCGGGGAGGGCGATGTCAGGACGAGAATCAAGTGATTTGCGGGCAGACACGTTGTTTTGCGGCTTTCGTAATGTAAGCGTGCACTTGTGCAGCGTCAAGCGCTGTGCCTTGCAATCCCCTGTAAAATCGTGGCTTTCATCCATTGCTCTGCAAACGACGATGCATATCACCTGGTTTGTTGATTTGTTGAACGAATTGCAAAATGAATAACCAATCTTCAAGGATTGACTAAAGCATGGCTGACTTGAGTTGTCGTCCTGATTGCGGTGCCTGCTGTACCGCGCCGTCGATTTCGTCGCCTATTCCCGGTATGCCGAACGGCAAGCCGGCGGGTGTTCGTTGCGTGCAATTGGCTGACGATTATCGTTGTCGCATATTTGGTCAGGCCGCGCGTCCGGCCGTTTGCAGCAGCTTGCGACCGCAGCTGGAGATGTGTGGCGTGACACGCAACGATGCGATGATTTATTTGACAACGCTGGAACGATTGACCGCTGCTTAAGTCGTAACGTTGCGGTGCATTTGCGATTGAATTCCATTGCGGAAATAGCTGCCGGTTTGCACAAAATCGAAACAGCCGCAGTTGCTGTCGTGGTAACCTTGGCCCCTTCAGAAATTGCTGGCTGAGGCAGGCGCCGCAAGCGCTGATCGCGTTATTAATACGTTGTAACCCGTACGGCGTCACAACCGGCGGGTTTTTTATTACCCTTTTCAAACTATACAATCCATGGATCCAGTTCTCGCGCTCAAAGCCATCATCATGGGCATCGTCGAAGGTTTGACGGAATTCCTGCCTATTTCTTCAACCGGTCATTTGATACTCGCCGGCAGCCTGCTGGATTTCACCGGCCCCAAGGTCAAGGTTTTTGAAATTGCGATTCAAACCGGCGCCATGCTGGCTGTGGTTTGGGAATATCGCGTGAGGATCGCTGCAGTCTTGAGCGGTTTGTTCAGCGAACCGCGCGCGCAGAAATTCGCCTTGAATATCGTCGTTGCATTTCTGCCTGCCGCTTTGCTGGGGCTGGTATTCGCGAAGGCGATCAAGGAAAAATTATTCGCGCCGGTACCGGTGGCGATCGCCTTCATCGTCGGTGGTTTCGTGATTCTGTGGGTAGAGCATCGGAATCGGAACAGGATCGAGGAGGAGCGCGTGCAAACGGTTGATGACATGACGGTGCTCGATGCACTCAAGGTCGGCTGCGCACAGGCGTTTGCCTTGATCCCGGGTACCAGTCGCTCTGGTGCCAGTATTATCGGCGGCATGATGTTCGGCCTGTCGCGCAAGGCGGCGACCGAGTTTTCGTTTTTCCTTGCGATTCCGACCCTGATGGGTGCGACCGTTTATTCGGTCTACAAGGATCGCGCCCTGTTATCTCTCGCAGATATTCCGCTGTTCGGTTTGGGTGGACTGGCGGCCTTCGTTTCTGCCTTCCTGTGCGTGCGCTGGTTGCTGCGTTATATCAGCACGCATGATTTCACTTTCTTTGCGTACTACCGCATCGTGTTCGGCCTGTTCGTTTTGCTGAGTGCGCACTACGGCTGGGTTGTGTGGGCAGATTAAGTTGAACCCATGATCCCGCAGGATGACTTGGGCGCGCAGGCGCTGCATGTACTCGAATCTGTTTTCGGGTACTCGTCGTTTCGCGGCGAGCAAGCCGAGATCGTCGACCTGGTATCACGTGGCGGCGATGCATTGGTCTTGATGCCTACCGGCGGCGGCAAGTCGCTGTGCTATCAAATTCCATCCTTGCTGCGCGATGGCGTCGGCGTCGTGATTTCGCCGCTGATCGCCCTCATGCAGGATCAGGTGGATGCGCTGGCCGAGGTCGGCGTACGCGCCGCGTTCCTGAATTCCACCCAGACTTTTGAGGAATCATCGCGCATCGAGCGCCGCTTGCGTAGCGGCGATCTTGATCTGCTGTATGTGGCACCTGAGCGTTTGATGACGCCGCGCTGCCTCGATATGCTGGAGGCGAGCAAGATCGCCCTGTTCGCAATCGATGAAGCGCATTGCGTATCGCAATGGGGGCATGACTTCCGTCCCGAATACATCCGGCTGTCAGTCTTGCACGAGCGCTTTCCAAATGTGCCGCGCATTGCGCTGACGGCGACTGCAGACCATCAAACGCGGGAAGAAATTGCCCATCGTTTGCAACTCGATGATGCGCGCATGTTCGTCTCGTCCTTCGACAGACCGAACATTCGTTACCAGATTGTAGAAAAAGCCAACGGCCGCAAACAGGTGCTGGATTTCATCGAGAGCGAACATGCGGGTGATGCCGGCATCGTCTATTGCCTGTCGCGCAAAAAGGTTGAAGAGACTGCAGAGTTTCTTCGCGAAAATGGCATCAATGCCTTGCCGTATCACGCCGGAATGGATTTCGCGATACGCAGCAAGAATCAGGCGCGCTTTCTACGGGAAGAGAGCATTGTGATGGTCGCGACAATTGCCTTCGGCATGGGCATTGACAAGCCTGACGTGCGGTTCGTCGCGCATCTGGATTTGCCGAAAAGCATAGAAGGCTATTACCAGGAAACCGGTCGTGCCGGTCGCGATGGTGGCCCAGCCAATGCGTGGATGGCTTACGGCTTGCAGGACGTCGTGCAGCAGCGCCGCATGATCGATGAGTCTGAGGCCGATGAAACCTTCAAGCGCGTGCAGGGCGTCAAGCTTGATGCGATGCTGGGTTTGTGTGAAACCTTGTATTGCCGGCGCCAGCGCTTGCTGACTTACTTCGGCCAGGCATCGGCGCCTTGTGGCAATTGCGATACCTGCCTTAATCCGCCGCGCTCCTTCGATGCGACGGTCGCCGTACAAAAATTACTGTCGACGATTTATCGCGTCGATCAGCGTTTCGGCGCGATGCATGTGCTGGACGTATTGCGCGGTGTTGATTCCGACAAGATCAAGCAATGGGGCCATGAACAGGTTTCCACCTTTGGCATTGGTTCCGATCGCAGCGAAGCGGAGTGGCGCGCAATCTTGCGGCAATCGATTGCACTGGGCCTGGTTAGCGTCGACTACGAATCGTTTAGCGCGTTGAAGCTGACCGATGCGGCGCGCCCGGTGCTCAAGGGCGGCGAGAAGGTGCAACTGCGCGAGTATCAAAAGCCGGTCAAATCCAAGCGCATTGCCAGCAAGCCAAAAGGCTTTGTCGAAACCGATCTGTCGGTAGAAGAGCAGGCTATCTTCGAGAAGCTGCGTTGGTGGCGCATGGAAACGGCGCGCACGCACAATGTGCCGGCTTACGTCATTTTCCACGATGCCACGATGCGCGAAATCGCCAAGGCGCAGCCTTCCTCGCTCGATGATCTACGCGGTGTCAGTGGTGTCGGCGAGAAGAAGCTGGAAACCTACGGTGCGGACATCGTGGCACTGATCGCCGCCAGATAGCGCAAGCGCCTTTATGCCGTACGCCGAGCGAAGCTGGAAGTTCATAGTTCACCGTAGTCTCGACGATGCGAGCCCGATGGTTATCAATGCTTATCAATGCAGTCGTGGCGTATGTTTGCCGAGTGCACGATGGAGTATCTTTCCGTTTGCGCTTTAGTGCCGAGCGCAATCATCAATAGCCTTGTCTTCGGCGAAGCGATAATGTTTATAATAAGCAACTTATTTTATCGGGAATAGTTGCGACACATGCTGACACTCGCATCCATTTTGGCAACTACAGCATTGCTCAGCCTGGCCATGTTGTTGATGCTTGCTTCGCTGCTGCGCACGGGTATCGCCGGCATACGTGAATGGTTTTTTTCCAATATTTGCCTGATCGTTGCGCTGCCCTTGTTCATTCTGCGTGACGCGATACCGGATCTGCTTTCCATCATCCTTGCCAATGCCTTGCTGATAACCGCATGTTGCGGCTATTACGCCGGATGTGCGCGTTTTCTCGGTCGCCCCCCACACTTGCACCGTCTCGCGATTGTCATCGCGATATTGACCGCAGTGATGGCCATATGGACATATGGCGACAACAATTTCGTAATACGCGTGCTTGCGATTACGACCTTCAATGCTCTTATTTTTACCGCCACCGCCATAATACTGCTGCGTCACCGTCCGCTTAACCGCCATCCTCATCCTTACTGGTTTGCAGCGAGCGTTGCATTACTGTTTGCCATATGTCAGATGTTGCGCGGCGCTTATTTTGGTGTGATTGAGCCTCCGGACAATCTGATGAGCTTCGATACCATCTGGAATGTCGCTCTGCTGAGCATAGGGGCAGTGGCTTTGCCAACGATGACGATGGCTGCTGTCATGATGGTGCACGATGCGATGCTGGCCAGCGTCGAGGATGCCGCCAATCATGATCACATGACAGGTGCCGTGTCGCGAAGATGGCTTGAGACGATCGCGCGTGAGCAGATCATGCGTGCGCACCGAACCGGCAAGTCGCTGTCGTTGCTGATCATAGACCTCGATCATTTCAAGCATATTAACGACACCCACGGCCATGCGGTCGGTGATGAGGTATTGCGCGAATTTGCGCGTATTACCATTGCATCATTGCGTGATGGCGATGCGTTGGGGCGACTGGGTGGCGAAGAGTTTGGAGTGTTGCTGCCGAATACAGATACCGAAGTTGCAATCAAGATCGCCAATCGCCTGCGTGAACAGTCGCAACAGCATGTGATTTCCGGCAGTTTTGGTGCGTGCAATTACAGCATCAGCATCGGGGTTGCGACGGTGCGCACGGGTGAGAATTTCGATATTTTGAGCGCACGTGCGGATCGCGCGCTGTACTTTGCCAAAAATAATGGACGCAATCGGGTAGAGGCCGAGCGTGACGAGGAAAAAGACGAAGGGCGGCAAGGAGAGAACTACATGAATGCCGCAACCTAGCAGTTCTCGCGATGCTGCGTGGCCCGCACAGGCTATTCTTTGATGAACACCAGATCCCACACGCCGTGGCCCAGTTTCAGTCCGCGATTTTCAAACTTGGTTACCGGTCGATAATCAGGCCGTGGCGCATAGCCATCAGCCGTATTGCGCAAGGTCGGCTCCGCGTTCAACACTTCCAGCATCTGTTCTGCATATTCCTGCCAGTCGGTGGCGCAGTGAAGATAGCCGCCTTTTTTGATGCGTGAGGAAAGCAAAGCAACCAGCGGCGGCTGAATCAGGCGGCGCTTATTATGGCGCGCCTTGTGCCACGGATCGGGGAAGAAGACATGTACACCTGCCAGTGATTCCGGTGGAATCATATTGGTCAGTACTTCAAATGCATCGTGCTGGATGACTCGCAGGTTTTTTAATTCCTGTTCACCTATCTGTTTGAGCAAACTACCGACGCCAGGATTGTGGACTTCGACACCGATGAAGTTTTTCTCCGGCATGCCGGCTGCGATTTTTGCGGTTGTTTCGCCCATGCCGAAACCGATTTCAAAAATCGTCGGTGCGCTCCGCGCAAAGGCCTGATCGATATCCAGCGATGACTTTTCGTAGGGAATAAAAAACTTTGGTCCCAGTTCTTCAATCGCACGACCCTGTGCGGTAGACAGACGGCCGGCACGCGTAACGAAACTGCGTATGCGGTGGTCGGTCGGATCGTAGAAAAGAGGTTTTTTGGCGTCGTCGGATGCGTGATCGGTCATGCTGAATGTCTTATATGCTGGAGATTAAATGCGGGTATTGCCAGGAAGGCACAGGAATCGCGGCTGTCCTGGCGAATAGCGCTTGCGGGCCGTATTGTACCGCGCGGCATGCAATTCGAGGCATAGCGCTGGCCTGGGGCATGCCACGACACAGGGCGCTGAAAATATTTTTAAAAATAGCTTGCAATTAAATAGCGCGCTATGTATTATTCAACCCATGAAATCGAAATCAAGCAAACCTGACGTGGCTCCCAAACTGGATAGCCAGCTTTGCTTCGCGCTGTATTCGACCTCGCTTGCCATGAGCAAGGTGTACCGCAAGTTGCTGCCGAAATTGGGGCTAACCTATTCGCAGTATCTGGTCATGATGGTTCTATGGGAGCAGGACGAGTTGACAGTGTCGGATATTGGCGAGCGCCTGTTTCTGGATTCTGCGACCTTGACACCATTGCTGAAGCGGATGGAAGCGGCTGAGCTGATTACGCGTGTGCGTGCAGTCCATGATGAGCGCCAAGTGATTATCACGCTGACCAAAAGTGGTGATGCTTTGAGGGCTAAGGCGGCAGAATTGCAAAATGAAGTATTTTGCGCGACTGCATGCAGTCTGGATGAAGTGATTGCAATGAAAGAGCAGTTGATTGCCCTGCGCACCAAGCTGGCGAACAATGTCTAAATGATGTGTCGCTAGCGCAGTGCAGTCATTGATTGTAAAAGTATTATGTAAGTAGTGCGCTATTTAATAGTTATCTATTTTAATCCGGTAGGACGGCGAGCCGGTAAAATCAAATCGCTGAATTTTTAAATGAATCAACCTTCAGGAGAATTACCATGTCGATCGAAAAAGTCCTTTACCGCGCTCAAGCAACTGCAACCGGTGGTCGTGACGGCCGCGCCGTGTCATCCGATGGTGTACTGGATGTCAAACTCGGTACACCTAAAGAATTGGGTGGTGCAGGTGGTGCCGTTACCAATCCGGAGCAACTGTTTGCGGCCGGCTATTCAGCCTGCTTTCTGGGTGCAATGAAATTTGTATCTGCGCGTGAAAAAATCGCATTCCCGTCGGACGCATCGGTGCAGGGCAATGTCGGTATCGGTCAGATCCCAACCGGGTTCGGTATTGAAGTTGAACTGAAAATTTCCCTGCCAGGGCTCGAACGCGCCGCGGCAGAAGCCTTGATTGAAAAAGCGCACATCGTTTGCCCATACTCGAATGCAACGCGCGGCAATATCGACGTCACATTGACTTTGATTTGATCAAGCAGCAGGCATCAAATAAGAAAGCGAACTTGCTTTAGCAAGTTCGCTTTCTTTCATGGGCTTTGCATTTATATTCTTGCGAATGCCGACCTGATTATCCGACCTGCCACGCGCCATCGCTGTAGACACGCTCGTCGTCAAGATAAACGGCTTCGGTGACCGCGAACACATCCACGTGATAGCGCGCGGTTGCGCGTTTGATTTGCGGCTTGTTGTAGACGCCGTGTTTGGCGCCTAGTGAAAGATGGATGCCGCACATGCGTTCGTAAGTACCGATATCGCATACCGTCCTGGTCTGCGAGAATGCCCGGTTCATGCCGAAGCCCAGTTCGCGCAACCAGACCTCGCCTTCGTCAGCCCGGATATTGGCGATGACCTGATCGAACTCGGGGGTGGAATCGATCAAATCGCTTACACGTCCCTTTGTGATGACCAGAGTGATGGGTTTCTCAGGTTGATTAACTTGAAATGCCGTATCGCCAAAAACAAAAATACGCACGCGGCCGTTCACTGCTTCCAGATCTTGTGCTTCAGTAAATACTTCGCCGATTGGAAACTGTCCGCCGACATTCGTCATCTCGCTGTAGTCGCCGATATTCAGCTTCGCGGATTCGAACGGCGAGTCAAACACCAGTCGTTCGCCGCCACTGTCCACTACCCCAAACCGAGCGCTATCGATGCGCGCTTTCAGTGCGCGTCCGACGCCGCGATAATAAGCAGGGTCGTAGGCGAGTGAGTCTATGTAGTAAAGCGCTTGCTGGTCTGTCATTCGCGATAAATGCGGATGCTCTATCACTTTGAGCGCTCGCTTGAAGAGTTCTATCCGTATGCGAAATGCTTCCAAGCGGAAGTTGGTTGATTGAATCAGCACCACCAGGTCTTCAGCTTCAAGTTTCGCAAAGGCGGCAAGTATGCTTTCAGCGGAAACCGTATCAAAGTCGATGAAGGTCGCTTCCGGCAGGCAGCGTCTATAGGCATCGGCCAGCGTCAGCGCAAGTTCGCAATGCGTGTCGAACACGATTAATGCCGCGTGCGGGGACTTGTATTCGATGGCTGTAGAAAGCACATCACGCAAGTGGCGCGCTGCAGTATCAAGCGGTAACTCGCAGTGTGGGCTAGTGGTAGCACGCAATGGTTGCAGGGGCGCGATGGTGAGAGTCATTGATGGTGTAAGAACAGTGGAAAAGCACGTCCATCATCGATGATGGACGAATAGAGGAGCGTCTATTGTACCCGTGTGTCGGGTCACCGAATGTAAAGTGCATCCTCCCCAATAGATGAAGTGAGGAGGCCACGCAATACGTGCACCATTCTTACTCCGTGTGGCCGGATACTAGCCGGTCGCTGTCGGTGATGTCGGTCTAGCTGGCGAATGCATCACCTGCCATGGGTGTAAACGGACGGGTTTCTATCTGCAGGATAGTGCCCCAGTCATGCCAATCTGCGGCAGCGATACTGATTGCATTGCAGAGTCGTTCCGTCTCCAGTTCAAGCTGGACGGCGCATGCATGGATCAAGGCAAGGATGTCTTCTTTTTCATCGTCGGTTGCAACGAACAGGTCAGCAATTTTTCCCGCCAAATGAAGCATGAGTGTCAAGCGCCATTGTCGAGAGCCTGGTTCCAAATTGAACTGTGCGGGCGTTTCATGATATTGCACGGCATCGATAAAGAGGCGTGGGATATTCCAGTCCGCCATCATTGCCGCAGCCAGCGTCAGGTGGTTGTAACCAAACAGGGAGGTCTCCGCTTGCGTCATTTCGCGCAGTTGGCTGGGGCTCCATTGAACGATCAAATCCGAGTAAGCGGTCGGCCTCGCCGACGCTAAACCGAGGGAACCTATGCCGGCTAGCAAGCCGCAGGTAAACATTTCGGCAACCGGTGCTACCCGTATGCTTTCGCCCAATGATTGCGCCGCACACGCCATTGCTGCAGAGCGCGACCAGAAGCGGGAATAGGCAAAATTTTTGCAAATACCGGTGCGGTGTTCGGCCACCAGGGATATACCCAGCACGACCTGGCGCACAGACGCGATACCGACCAAGATCAGAACATCGGTAGTGATCGATGCGATCGGTCTGTTTTTGTTTGGGTTGACACTGTTCGCAATCTTGATAATCCTGCCTGCGACGATAGGATCGGCCTGTATTTGTTGTGCCAGCGCATTCAGCGAGACATTTTCCTGTTGGCAGAGGCGCATCACCCGCAAGCGCACATCCTTCGGCGAGGGCAGTACGTTGGCAGCTTTTAACTCATTAAAATCGATTAATTCGCTCATGCTGCATTCTCGTCACGGTATTGGCTGTATATATGCATTACTGCGGCCCAGTCCTTGAAGAATGCATCGACACATTTCGGATCGAAGTGCGTGCCGCTGCCGTCCCTTATCAACGCAACTGCCTTGTCGATTTCCCAGGCGGGCTTGTAAGGGCGAGCGGACGTTAGTGCGTCAAATACGTCGGCCACTGCAATGATCCGTCCGTACAGGGGAATATCCTCTCCGCTCAAGCCTTGCGGATAGCCGCTGCCATCATATTTTTCGTGATGACTGAGAGAGATCGTGGCTGCAATTTGCATTAGCGTACACGTACTGTTCTTGAGGATGTCGGCTCCTATCTGGGGATGCTTGCGCATGATTTCCATTTCGTCTGCGTCGAGTTTGCCAGGCTTGAGCAATATGGCATCGGGAATGCCAACCTTGCCGATATCGTGCATGGGTGCGGCGTCGCGAATCAATTCCTGTTGAACATGATCCAGCCCCAAATTGGCTGCCAGCAGCGCTGCATAATGGGAGAGCCTTAACAGGTGTGCACCGGTTTCCGGGTCGCGATATTCGGCAGCGCGCGACAATCGATGGATGGCTTCACGCTCCCGCGCCACAATTTCTCGGGTTGCCTTGCGAACTTCTTCGGCCAACCATGCAGCACGACTTGCAAGCTGCTTTTGTGCCTTGCGTAGCGCCAGCAGATTGGTTACGCGCGCGCGTAGTTCGGTCTTGTCTACCGGCTTGGTCAGGAAATCATTCGCGCTCATTTGCAACGCCCTGTGTCGGACATCACTTTGGGTATCCGCGGTGATCATGATGACCGGTACCGAGGCACGATCGGGCAGTGCGCGGAATGCTTCGAGAAATTGCAGACCGTCCATTTTAGGCATCATGTAGTCGATCAGAATCAGATCAGGTTCATTTTCACGACACCATTCCAGCGCCTCGCATGGAGCGGACGACTCTATCGGTACGGCACCGGGAATGGCGCGCAACAGGTGCGTCAAGAGTGCCAGGTTGGCCTGGTCGTCGTCGATGAGCAGTATGTTCAAGATGATTCTCCCTTGCGCGCTATGAGTTCTTGCAAACGTGAAAATGTGGAAAGCATTTCTTCGTGTATCTGGACAAGACGAGGGAAATCAAGTGCCTTCCCTGCATCGGCTGCGTCACGTGCGAGTGCGGTCATTGCTTCCATTCCCAGATTGCCGCATGAGCCTACGAGCCTGTGCGAAATCGCGCAGACATCGACATCATTCTTTGCCTGTATCGCAATCTGCAACTCGGTCAGCACCGGCCTGGTACTGGTCAGGAATAGTGTCAGCATTTCCTGCTGGAGTATCTTGTCGTCGCCGAACATATCACTGAAGCGCTGCATATTAAGTAACAGCGGCGTGACCACTAATGATTCTCTCTGCTGCTGAGGCAGATATCGCGTCATTATCTCGGCCAGGCGGTCGATCAAGATGGGCTTGGATATATAGTCATCCATACCTACGGCGAGACAACGCTCGCGGTCACCTTGCATGGCATTCGCCGTCATTGCGACGATCTTGATGTGTCTTCCCTTGGAGAGTTCCAGTTGCCGTATGCGGCGGGTTGCTTCGAAACCATCCATTACTGGCATCTGACAATCCATCAATATCATTTCGTAAGCGGCGGTTTCGAGTGCGTCCAGTGCATCTTGTCCATTCGAAGCGATCGTTGCCGTAAACCCGAGCTTGTGTAACTGGTGAATGGCGACTTTCTGGTTCATGATGTTGTCTTCCACGAGCAGAATATGTCGAGGATCCATATCCGCTAGTGTCGCGATTACGGGTCTCGCCGCCCTTCGTTCCGTTGCGACGGGCTGGTTGGTCCGACGCCGTTCTGCCGCCTTTACCAGCGTATCGAAAAGTGCATCGCGCCGGATTGGTTGTACCAGCGCTGCTTGAAAGCCGTATAGATGTGCATCCTCACGCGTGTGTTCATTGTCGGCCAGCAGTATGCATCTAACCGCAGGGTCAAACGCGGTGATCGCGGCAACTAGTGCTTCCGGTGTCATGTCTGGCAGATGGGAGGCGATCATTGCGATATGCAGATGCGCTTGTATTTTCTGTAATGCCAGCGCTTCGCTTGCCGATGACACCACCGTTACGGTCGCGTTCCAGCGGCTGGTATATTCGCGCAGGATATCGGCTTGAGACTTATTGGGTTCGACCAGTAATATGGATGTCGTTGTTTCCCGTATTTTTCTTTCGGCTACGCGAGGGTTACGCGCTATCGGCATAGGCAGGATGAACCAAAAGACGGAACCTATCCCGTGGCGACTATCGACGCCAATGCTGCCCCCCATTAACTCCACCAATCGCTTGCAAATGGAGAGTCCAAGGCCGGTGCCACCGTACTCTCTTGTTACCGATCCATCTGCTTGTGTAAAAGGCATAAAGAGTCTTGCGATCGTCTCTTGATCAATACCGATGCCGGAGTCGCTGATTTCAAACCTGACAAGAACATTCTCCTGTTGCCTTTCGATCGGACACACACGCACTGCTACTTCGCCTTTAGACGTGAACTTGAGTGCATTGCCAATCAGGTTCAAGAGTATTTGGCGCAGGCGCCCTGGATCGCCAAATGCCATGACCGGCAAGTCGGATGCAACGTGACTCATCAAGCATATATTTTTTTGCGCGGCCTTTGCGGTGAATACATCGACACTGCCCTCGACCACCGCTAGCAGATCAAAATCGATGTTTTCAATACGAAGTTTGCCGGCATCAATTCTGGAAAAATCAAGAATGTCATCGATGATGGACATCAGGGCCGTGGCAGACTCCTCCACCCCTTTTGCAAATTCTGCCTGCTGTCCATCCAGAGGTGTTTCACGCAACAGCGCCGTCATGCCGATGACGGAATTCATCGGTGTACGAATCTCATGGCTCATGGTTGACAGAAAGTCTGCACGTGCTGCGTTGGCTGTTTCAGCTGCATCCTTGGCGCGTTGCAGCTCACGTTCGGAGTCGTCGCGGTACCGCATCACATGCCATAGTACAAAGTTATAGATCAACACCATGCAGGCGGCAATCAACCCGATTGCAATCATTTCTCCCGAGCCGTTCGCCCAGCGTGCCACCGCATGCGCTTCCGAACTACCGAATACGGCAACCAACGGATATTTTTTGTCTGCGCGGAAGCTGACGAGATATGTTTTTTGACTACTGCCGCGGATCGTTCTGCTTGAGCGAAACTGTCCTTTTTCTATATCTGCTTTTAGTTGCGCATACATTGGCAATTCAGAATACCGCTGATTGACAACAAACTTGCTTCCGGGGGTTGCGGCGAGTGCATTTCCCCGATAATCAAACAGTGCTGCGAAATGAACGTCCGGTGAAAATGCCTGATCAAAATCGGGAAACAAGGCAGCAGGGTTAACCATTGCCAATACGATAGCCTGCTTGCCGCGGATGACGATCGCGCGAGCAAAGGGAATCGTACTGCTGACATTAGTTGCCTTGCTTAATTGTGCCGGTTGCGTTCCTATCTCGTCCAGATCGCGCACAAATTGAGTGGTCCCAGGTTCAAGCGAAGATCCAAGGCTGCTACTGAATCCCAGTTTTTCCAGATCAATGTGCAGGTTGGTCAGTCGATTGTTCGAGCTGAACAGAACGATGCCGTCAATGCTGACAATAGAGATTGAACGCAGTCGAACAGAGTCGCGCACCATTGCTGCCATACCTGCTTCAGGACTGACTTCGGCGGGCAGGTCTTGAAGCAATGAATCGATGCGATTGTCGATGGCTGAAAGTGCATCCGACGTGTGATTCTTAAATGCGTTGACGAACAGGCGATCATGTTCGCTCTCTGCATTCAGCGCTAAATTTCGCTCGTGTTCAATGAATACAGCCGTGCCCCAAAGTATTCCAGCGGAAAAAGCCAATCCCGACAACATGAAAAAATGTCGCGCGCGCAGGTTGCGGACGTATGCAAACAAGGCGCCAGATATTTTTTTCAAAGAGTCCATGACTATTCGTTTTCTCAGGAATTGGCGCGACGATGGTTAGGTGTATTTTGAATCAGGATGGTTTCAAGCCC
This sequence comes from Herminiimonas aquatilis, assembly GCF_042665175.1. Classification (NCBI taxonomy): domain Bacteria; kingdom Pseudomonadati; phylum Pseudomonadota; class Betaproteobacteria; order Burkholderiales; family Oxalobacteraceae; genus Herminiimonas; species Herminiimonas aquatilis. Next base: position 479,938 of record NZ_JBHTCC010000002.1, on the reverse strand, counting down.
GTATTTTTTTGCAAAGGCGAGAAGGCGCCCATCACGGCGTATTTTTTCCATAAAGCTGTTGACGCGTTGCAGTAGAGAGTCGTCGCCGGACGCCAGCGCGTACGCGTAGTCGCTCATGTGGAAGGGCTGTGTTGGTACCACTATGCTGGCCCAGCTAGTGGTATCCAGCATGCGCTTGCTGTATGGGTAATCGGTCATGAACGCATCGGCGCGGCCCGATTCGACTTCGACCTCACGTCGCATGGGTGGCTTGACGACCATCAGCCTTGCGTACTTCAGGCTTTGTCGCATGACGGGTTCCATAATGGTTCCGTCCTGCACTGCAATGACTTTGCCGGGCTGATCCAGATCGGCCCATGTCTTGATAGACGAAAAATTGGTGCTGGTGACCGCATAGATGTCACTACGTAAATACGGAGTGGTAAAAGAGAGCAAGGCTTGACGTGCAGCGGTAATGCCCACTGCATGCATCGCAATGTCGCAGCGATCCTGCAACAGATTTTCTGCCAGCGCAGGGAATGAGCTATCGACGTAGCGAATTTTTACGCCAAGTTCGTACCCAAGCGCCATCGCCGTATCAATGTCTATCCCTCTGAGCTCGCGTGTCTTTGGATTGCGATAGGTAATCCCATAGTAGTCCGGCCAGATGCATACGCGAAGTTCGCCAGCGGCCAATATCTTCTGCAAGCGATTCGGGGAAGATGCCATCCCTGATGACATGCTTGCGACCCACATCGGCAATGCAACAAGCATCATCAAACCAAGATGCTGAATGCGCTTGGGCGTGACAAGCAAATGCCGCATAAAAGTGGAGACCTTCATTCCTGTCTGTCCTTGTGTAGGGGAGAATTTTGAAATTGTTCGCTTTATGCTCTATCGCAGCAGTGGAGTTTTTGGCTTGGAGGCAAGGCGCGCCGGTGAACCAGATGAATAACTGTCTCGCGTAGCATTGCTGCTTGGTTCACCAGCCATTTTGAATACGCTGACAACCTGTGCGAGATTGCCGGCTTGATCCTGCAGCGATTCTGCCGCGGCAGCCGCTTCTTCAACCAGTGCGGCATTTTGCTGCGTAACCTGATCCATTTGCGCGATTGCCTGGTTGATCTGTCCGATACCCGAAGACTGTTCCCGACTGGCAGCTGTTAATTCCTCCATGATGTCGGTCACGCGCTTCACGCTAGTTACGATTTCTCCCATGGTTGCACCAGCTCTATCGACTAGACCAGTTCCTATATCAACTTTTTCGACGGAGTCGTCTATCAAGGTCTTGATTTCCTTGGCGGCGGCGGAACTCCTTTGGGCCAGATTGCGCACTTCGGAGGCAACAACTGCAAAGCCCCGGCCTTGTTCACCTGCCCGTGCTGCTTCAACCGCAGCATTCAGTGCAAGAATATTTGTTTGGAATGCAATACCCTCAATGACAGAGATGATGTCGACAATTTTTCTTGCAGATGTATTGATATCGCTCATCGTATTGATGACCTGCGAAACAATGACACCGCCCTGTACCGCGACATCCGAGGCAGAGACCGCCAATTGATTGGCCTGGCGCGCGTTATCTGCATTTTGATTCACGGTGCTGGTCAATTCCTCCATGGAAGATGCGGTTTCTTCCAATGCGCCAGCCTGTTCCTCGGTACGGGAAGAAAGATCCAGATTTCCTGCTGCAATTTCTCTCGATGCGATGGCAATACTGTCGGTACCTTTGCGTACTTCTCCGACAATATTTGCGATGCTGTCTCGCATCGCCTTGATTGCAAATAATAGGCTCACGGTGTCGCCATCCCGTGTGCTTATCGACACGCCGAGATCGCCTGAGGCAATCCGATTGGCGACGTCGACAGCATAGGCTGGCTCGCCGCCAAGCTGATTCTTGATGCTCGCTGTAATGAAGAATGCAATCAATATTCCAAACATTGCTGCCACCGCACCCAGACCCAGCAAGAGAAGGGAGGCGTTGTATGCTTCAGCTTTTGTGCGGTCCGTGGTCCTGGTGATCAAATCTGATTGGTATACGGCGAGTTGCTTGATGTTGTTGACGTAATCTTCCAGTGCCGGCTCCAGTTTGGTGCTGACCAGTTCTTGTGCTTGTTGCGGATTGATAGTCTTTTCTTTCATGACGCTATCGCGCATCGCGATGTAGTGCTTGCGTTTTTCCGCAATGCTTTCAAGGAGTGCGGTCTCTTCCGCAGTCTTTTCAAACTTGTCGAGTTCCTTTTGTAATTCTGATATTTTTGCGCTGGTTTCCTTGATTTTGCTTTGCATTTTTTGCAGCTTGGTAGCATCGTCGGTCTGCGCAATCGCGAGCGCTCTCGTGCCGTTCAAATTCGTGTTTTCCTGCCACTGTGAAACCAGTCTTTCCTTGACCAGAACCTGATCAATCATTTCAGTAATGGTTGCGTTTATTCCTTGCAAGCGCCAGTAAGCAATCCCTGAAATAGCGGCTACGAATATCAATAAGATTGAGAAACCTATAGTCAGGCGCGTGCCGATTTTGATGTGTGTGATGCTCATAAGAGTTTGCCCTGATAAAAGATGCAAAAAATGCGTAGTAGGGGATTGATCGAATCGTCATGGCACGGCAGCGTTGCAGATGCATGGACGTCTTGCGAATGAGCGCGCAAGTAAAGCGCGCATGCCGTATTACTTCTCTGATTTGTCGCGCTGACTGCAATATTCGCTTGCTGGTCCATTTCGTCCCCACTTGCGTGAAAAGATATCAATTTGTTTAAATTTTTCGTTTTTTTAATGCACTTGACCGGCTTGTGCCCTGGATACTTGAGCCATATGGGAGGACACATATTCTGTGTCTTCGCCGAGCCTGATAATATGAATCAACGTTTTGTATGAATGGATCAGTCTCAATCCAGCGTTAAACCGATTATATCGAATTTATCAAATTAAATTGTTTAATTTGGTTAAAATGTTTAAAGTGGCATTTTTAATATGAAGAAAGCTGAAATGTTGAACGCTGATGTATGTACCACCCAGCAGGCGGCACAGATTCTGGGGGTGTCTGTGACTACGGTTCAGCAATTGGTTGAGGCGGGGGTGATTGAGGCCTGGAAGACGAAAGGCGGACACAGGCGCATTCCGATGGCGGCGGTGCAGGCCTATAAATCCTCGCCTAAGTCTGCGCTTGACGTTGCGCAGACGGTCAGAGGTGTACACATACCCGCAGTCATACTTGTGATTGAGGATAATAAAATGCAGCGCGCGCTGTATGAGAAGCAGATATCTTCCTGGAATTTGCCTGCCACGCTGACATTTTGTGAGACCGGTTATCAGGCCCTGATTGAGATCGCACGCAGCAAGCCGGACATTTTGCTGGCCGACATTGTCATGGATGGGATAGATGGCTACGAGGTGGTGCGGACTATTTTGACGTATCCGGAATTGGCTGATATGAATATCGCGATAGTATCGAGTTTGTCCGTGGGGGAGCTGGAGGAGCGCGGCGGCGTGCCTCCGGGGGTGGTCTTTTTCGGTAAGCCGGTCAATTACGATGAGTTGCGCGGTTATTTGAAAGCATGTTGCGCGCAGAGATTGCGCACCAGATAAGAATAACGATTTAAACAAATTTAACAGATTTAATTTGGGGGTGTTCCTATAATCGCGAATGCATTCATCATTCGCTCACCGAATTATTAGTAATTCATGGCGCGTTCTTGGGCTTGTACTGGACAAGGCACGCGCTGACAGATCCTGTGGGCAACCCATTCTGAGGACGGCCGCGCATGCACCAGTTTCAATACGAACATATTAATCCCGCCGTGTTGCTCAACGCCGTATCCGACGATGTGGAGGCGTTTCTCAATCTCTCTCTTATTTTTCTGGATATTGCGCCAGCCATGATGGTGCGTATACGCACGGCAATTTCGGTTGCCGACAGCCAGCTCCTGGCACGCGAAGCACACGCGTTGATCGGCACGACCTCGCTGGTAGGAGCGGTCGAGCTGACCGAGATACTGAGGCAGGTAGAGCGGTGGTCGTGGCAGACGAAGATGGCAGAAGTCGTTGATGTTTTGCCGACGCTGGAACACTTGTTTGCCGGAGTGGAAAGAGAAGTAGAGCATACGACCCGGGAATGTGCGAACGCCGCTTGGCGTGAAGCATATTGTCTGCGGCAGGGAGTTTGACGTGAAGCCTTCCGTGGAAATGCCATCCATCACACGAAAAAACCGCGAATCTACTTTTGCCGCATTGCTGAGCGCTCCGAAATGGAGCGGACTGAGCGCACGGTTTATTACTTCGCTGATTGGTGGCGTGATTATCGTTCTTCTCATCGTCACCACGATTGTATCGGCGTGGATATTAAGGGAAAGAGAGATAGAGGACTGGCGTCATGATCTGAGTAATTTGAAGCTGGTTCTCGCAGAAAATACTGCGCAAACGATGGCATCTTCCTACCTCGTTCTGGACAGTATTGTCGAGGCAGTATCGGTTGAGCAGAATGGAAAAAGTTCCGATTTGATAGGTGCTTTTCGCAACGATAAGACTTACCAGATGATGCGCGACAAAATCGGCGGACTACCCCAAGTGGACGTTGCCACGATCGTTGCCGCGAACGGTGATGTGGTCAACTTCACCCGCAATTTTCCTGCTCCTGCGATTAACCTGGCAGATAGGGATTATTTCCTGCATCACCAGAAGAACGTCAATACCAGCGTATTTTTGAGTCAGCCCGTTCGCAACAAGGGAAACGGCAAGTGGACCTTTTACATCAGTCGTCGTCTCAATTCTGCGAATGGGCAATTCCTGGGCGTTGTCCTGCTGGGAATTTCCTGCGATTTTTTTGGCAAATTCTTTGAGAACGTTGCGCCAGGTCAGGATGCCTCTATTTCGCTGTACCGACTGGACAATACCTTGCTCGCAAGATCGCCGATGGTGGACGCGATGATGGGGCAGCGGAATCTGACTGGCAGCACTTACAAGGTACTGCAGGAAGGCAAGAAGAATGATGTCTTGCTGCTGCATGGGCCGCGCGCCGCAGCAGATTTCAAAGACGTGTATCGGATGGGCGCGGTCAGGGTCATACGGGACTATCCGCTGGTCATCAATGTAACGATCACAGAGGCGATGTTTCTGGGGAGCTGGTACCGCACGGTCCAACTACTGGGTTTGACGGCTGTCTTTAGTGTATTGGCATTGCTGGTCGCTTTTTGGTTGATGGCAGTGATTCTTAAACGTCGCGAGCAAGATGCCGAGGAGGCATTGATGCTGAAGACGCAGGCAGAATCTGCCAATGAAGCGAAATCCAGATTTCTTGCCATGATGAGCCATGAAATTCGCACGCCCATGAATGGCATCATTGGAATGTCTGAACTATTGCTGGATACCCGGCTTGATCAAACGCAGCATGTCTACGCACAGAATGTATTTGGCGGCGCACGTGATTTGATGAGAATGATTAATGAAATTCTGGACTTCTCAAAGATTGAATCCGGCCACATGGAAATCGAGAGCACGGCTTTCGATCCTGTGCAGTTATTGCGCGATGTGGTGATGCTGCATGAGGCAAATGCCAACAAGAAAAATCTGCATATCAAATTTGAACTCGACAAGAACATCCCTCTGCTGCTCAAAGGCGATCCCAGCCGTATTCGACAGGTATTGGGTAACCTGCTGAGCAATGCGATCAAGTTCACGCCCACCGGCAGTATTGTCATTTCCTGTGGTGTGCATGTGAACCCTTCTGAGCCAAAGCTGGCGCATCTGCAGTACGCAGTGAAGGACGGTGGGATAGGCATCAGCGCGGCCGAGCAAAATCATTTGTTTGAAGCATTTCGCCAAGCCGACAATACAATACATAGAAAGTATGGCGGCACCGGTCTGGGCCTCGCCATTTGCAAGCGCCTGATCGATTTGATGCAGGGGCAGATTACATGCACCAGTGAGGTCAATGTTGGCACCACATTTGCATTCTCCATTCCTGCTCGCATATTGAATGAGAGCTCCGAGGACGTGTCGGAAACTGTGCTCGAAGATCCAAGTCAGAAACGCGAAGTCGCCGCCCCTTTAACGCAACTGCCGGCCCGATTGCAGCATGTTCTGGTTGCTGAAGATACAGAGATGAACCGGCAACTGGCGCGCATTTTGTTGACTAAAAAAGGGTACACCGTCGATGAAGTGGAAAATGGACAACTGGCCGTGGCAGCGTTCGAAAATAATTATTACGACTTGATCCTGATGGATTGCATGATGCCCGTGATGGATGGCTATGCGGCCAGTCAGCGGATCAGGGAAATTGAATTGACCAGACGGGCTATGCGCACCACGATCATTGCATTGACGGCCAGTGCAATCGAAGGCGACCGTGAGCGTTGTATTGCTGCAGGTATGGATGACTATCTGTCGAAGCCTTTTACCTCAGCCGAATTTTCTGCGGTGATCGACAGACAAACCGGGAATTGATCGAAAGGTTTCCCCTGCAAACCAGAGTCATGCCGGTGCCAGCTTGTGTTTATCTTCCGGGTTCTTGCAAAGTTTTGTGGCGGAACTCGGCATCCATCGATTGCGTCTGAGAACGCTGGGGTGACAAGTCGGCTTCAGCCAAAGCGGCCCGCCTCTCTATCTCTTTCACCATCCCTACAAACTGTTCAGAAATATTCTTGCGCATCAAATCTGTAGCAAGAAATCCCGGGACCGCAATACCCGGTTCTATCGTTCCCGACCATCGCAAGGCGTAGTAATCATCACCTATCTTCTCGATTTCATAATGGCCTTCCAGTCGTTTGAGATTGCCCTTTAGCAGGCGAACCTGAATCGCTGTCGACGGTTGTTCGGTTGCCTCGACCGTGACCTCAATCGGGAAACGAAAAAACCATAGATGGGCGTAACCCGATTGTTCTATAACGACTATCCTGCCTTGACGTTTTATCAGCTGGCTTTTCGTCATGCCGGGAATAAATTGCGACAGGTGATCGTAGTCAGTCAATGTGTTCCATATCAATTCCAGCGGTGCCTTGATCGTGCTACGGGCATGCACTTGCACAGCATTGCCATAACGTGTGGCTTCAATAGAAAAGGAGTTCTTTGGCGTTTCGCTGGTCGCATGCGCATAGCTTGTCGATCCCATATGCATTAGCAAAAGCAGGCATAGAGCCAAGGCTCTAGCGAAATGAGATTTGTCGCTGGTCATGTATTTGGCTTGGGATCAAACGCTATGCAAGAGGAAAAAGTGTGTTCGGTTATATTACGCTTCAAGGGTTGAAGAATGGAATCAGTCGCTACAATTTCTTCAAATACACCAAGTAGTGATTGGAACAAAAATGAAACGCATCAAATCGCAGCATGGTTGGCAAACCGTCTTGCTACTCTTAGGCATAGTGATGCTTGTCGCTTGTGCACCCGATGTGCGCCTGCAAAAGCCCGAGCAGGGCCGCACGTCTGCTGCGATCTTTCCTGAGAATGATTACCTGCAAGCGGAAGCACGAGGCAAGAATATATTGCGCGTGAACTCGCAGCAATCGCTGCTGGTGCTTGAGGTTCGCCGCGCCGGTGCATTTGCGCGCTTCGGTCACGATCACGTCGTGGCAAGCCATCACGTAACAGGTTATGTAGCGCAATCAGAAGGCAGGGCCGACTTGTCGATTCCATTGGAAAAACTGGTTGTGGATGAGGCCGCCTTGCGCGTTGAGGCGGGATTTACTACGCAACCGACGCCAGACGATATCGAAGGCACGCGACGCAATATGCTTGGCAAGGTATTGAATGTGTCGCAGTTTCCTGTTGCGCTGATTCATATCCAGAGAAAGGGCACAGCCAATATATTGGTTGTCACGATCAATTTGCAAGGCATCAGTCGCACGTTCGAAGTCCCAGCCGAAGTGCATACGACTGACAATAGTTTGCTTGTCAGCGGAAATATGCACTTCAAGCAATCCGATTTCGGCATCGTGCCGTTTTCAATATTGAATGGCGCGATTCAGGTGCAGGACAGGCTGGATCTGCGATTCCGTATCCTGGCAGAGGCAGTCAGGAAATAATATTAATGGCTATTCGCTATACAGTTTCTGCCGCGCTGTTTGGCGCGATACAAACGCTTGTCCACTTCTTCGATGAATCTGATCGGGTCATCTTTTTCTGAAGGAATAATGGTGCCAACGCCGAGGCTGACGGTAACCATGGGAATGACCTCGGATTTTTCATGCGGGATTCTTTCCTTGCAGATCAATGTGCGGCATCGTTCGGCGATATTGATCGCATTTGACTCATCGGTTTCCGGCAACACGAGCATAAATTCCTCACCCCCAAAGCGAGCAAAAAAGTCGCGCGCTCTGGTTGCTGCACTTAGGGTCTTGGCGACGCGCTTCAGACAATCATCTCCCTGTATGTGCCCATAGTGATCGTTGTACTGTTTGAAATAATCGATATCCAGCATGATGATGGATAGTGGCTGATGATTTAATTTTGCATTCGCCCATTCTGCTTCCAGAATGGAATCGAACATGCGACGGTTTGCCACGCCGGTCAAGCCATCCTTGAAGGAAAGTGCTTCCAGTTCTTTTTGCAGGTCGACCAGCTTGGCTTCGGTTTTCTTGCGCTCGCTGATATCGAACATGAATCCAATCAGTGCTTCTACTTGGCCAGCGTCATCGCGCACAACGTGTACGACATCGCGTATCCATACATAACTGCCGTCTTTGGTAAGTGCGCGATAGTCGGCCTCGTGATCGGTGCCTTCCTTGGACTGCGATACGCAGAAATTGACGACCCATTCGCGGTCTTCTGGATGCATCCTTTCGGCCCAGTCTTGTGCGCTGATCCAGCTTTCCGGCGTCCAGCCGAGTAGTGCCTCAATCTGTGGGCCGATATAGGCGAAAGTCATGCTCTTCCAGTCTATTTTCCATGGAATCGCTTTAGTCGATTCCAGCAGGGTTTTATAGACGGCGCTGTCGGTTTCCATTTTTTTTGCAATGTCGGTCATCGTGTAAGGCTTTTGATCTGGTGTCGGAAACAGCGGAATAATGCATACCTTGATTTGTGGCGTTTGTGCTTTTGAGAAACTTTATCATGATGGCGCGATTTCTTCTTGAATCTGGCAATTCCGACTGCAATCGTTCAAGTAACGGTTCAAGTAGCGAGGCCAAATAGAAAACGCCCGCATACCGTCAAGGTGGTGCGGGCGAAATAGCTGCTATTCGAAAAACCAGTCGAATGGCATGCTGATAAAAGACAGCCTTAGCTGTCGATTACCTTTAATTATTTTACTGTCGATGCTTTTACATCTGCAGCAGCTTCTGCTTTTTTCTCATTGGTGTCGGCGTGTGCTTTTGCTTTTTTGTGTTCTGCTTTAGCGTGTGCTTTTGCTTTCGACGCGTCTGCTTTTGCATCTACTTTAGCTGCGGATGCATCTGCCTTTGCGTCCACTTTGGCTTCTGATTTTTCAGCCTTGGCAACCGATTTTTCAGCTTTGACTTCAGCTTTTACTGTAGCAGGTGCAGGGCTTGTGGCGGGTGCAGGCGCTTGTGCAAAAGCGACGGAGGCAAACAGACCAGCAACCAGGGTAGCGATTAATTTGTTCATTGTTGTGCTCTCTCTAAAGTATATAAAAGTGCGGATCGTTCGTAATCCGTACTACCTTTAACGCCAGCCCGAAGATGTGGTTGACGATAATTCGTGTTGTTACACTTTGTTTCATCTGGGTGATTCGGTAGACATCCAGCTTTTGTCTGCTTATGCTGTCGTGCAGATATAAATGCACAAGCTTATTTTTTTGAGAGGGGCTGCAAGCGATATCAAAGAATACGTTGCAATCTTGCTCCCTCTATATATCTATAACTATAAAAAATACGATTAAATCGGCATCACTGAACGGATAAATTTTATGCGCATTTTGATTGTTGAAGATGATGCAGTATTGGCTGCCGCGCTGACACGGGCACTGAGCCAGGCAGGTTATGCCGTCGATTACGTTGATAACGGTGAAGATGCCCATCGCGCTTTAAGCAACGATGCATATGCATTGGTGTTGCTGGATATTGCATTGCCCAAGATGGATGGACTGGCTGTGCTGCGGCGCCTGCGCGAGCGCAAGTCGCGCGTCCCGGTGTTGATATTGACGGCACGCGATACGCTGGATGATCGCGTGGCAGGACTCGATCTCGGTGCAGATGACTATATGACCAAGCCGTTCGACTTGCCTGAATTCGAAGCACGTGTGCGCGCATTGATACGTCGTGGGCAGTTTGATGCCGGCAAGAGTTTGACACACGGCAGCTTGCGCTTCGATCTGGAGGCGCATCGGCTGTTTCATCACGATGTGCCGGTGGAACTGTCGGTGCGTGAACTGGCGGTGCTGGAAGTGTTGATGTCGCGTCAGGGCCAGGTTGTCACAAAGGAGCAAATGGTTGATCGCCTTTTTGGGTGGGGCGATGACGGAGGTAGCAATGCGATTGAAGTGTACGTACATCGCATGCGCAAAAAACTGGAACCCTACAACATCAATATCCGCACCGTGCGCGGCATGGGCTATCTTCTTGAAAAATCCGGCGAAAATGAACGCACCGAAAACTAAGACACGTGTGGGTAATCCCACCTTGCGCAGCAGGTTGCTGCGGCTGGTGCTGGTCCCTTTGTCTCTTGTTCTGCTGATCGATATCGTCGGTAGCTACTTCGTGGTGCGTCATGTCGCCAACGATGTGTATGACGTCGAACTTAACGAAATCGCTCGCGAATTATTGTTGCATGTGACGCGCACCGGCGACGGCATGGGTTTTGACCTGTCGCCTGATGCAGAGCGCACGCTCTTGCTCGACAAGGAAGACCAGGTCTATTACGCAATACGCAAGCTGGATGGAAATTTGATCGCCGGAGATCCAACCTTGCCGGTGCAGAGGACAATCAAGAGCGGCAGAGAGACCGCGTATTACGATGGCGTGCTCGGCGATCAATCTGTACGGGTTGCCCTGTTTCGCGGGCAGCCCTTACTGCATCCGCCGACCGAACCCGTGATGATTCAGGTCGCCGAAACGCAGGTCAAACGTGATCGTCACGAACGTGCTTTGCTGATTCAGCTGATCCTGCCGCAAGTCTTGTTGATCCTGATAGCAGCAATTTTGATATGGCGCGGCGTGGCGCAAGGATTGGCACCCTTGCGCAATCTGCAGCAGGAAGTCGGCGTGCGTTCGCATCTGGATTTGAGTCCGATTGCGGCAGATAACGTACCCGGTGAAGTCGAACCACTGGTAGGCGCAGTGAACGATTTGATGAAACGTGTCGATGCGGTACTGGGTTTTCAGGGGCGCTTCATTGCCGACACTGCGCATCAGTTGCGCACGCCTGTGGCTGGCTTGAAGGCGCATATAGAACTCGCACTACGCGAGAATGATCCGGTGCAGATCAAGCGCGCCATGGGCCATCTTTATACGAGTGCAGAGCGCTTGTCGCGGCTGGTGTCGCAACTGCTCTCTCTTGCGCGCAATGAGCCGAACAATGTGGCTGCCAATTTTGCGCCTTTCGATTTGAATCAGCTTGCATTGCGCACTGCGCAGGATTGGGTACCGCTGGCGTACAAGAAGCAGATTGACCTCGGTTTCGATGCGGCCCCGCAGCCTGTGCTGCTGAATGGCGAGGCGGCGCGCGTGACCGAAATGATCAACAATCTGGTCGACAATGCGATCCGCTACACGCCGCCCGGCGGGCGCGTTACCGTGCATGTGCGGATGGATCAGAATGCGCATCTCATCGTCAGCGATGACGGCACGCGGATTCCGGTAGAGGAGCGCAAGCGCATTTTTGAACGCTTTCACCGCTTGCTGGGTTCACATGAAGAGGGTAGCGGTCTGGGCCTGGCGATCGTGCATGAAATCGCTACCTTACATAATGCGACCATCACGCTGGAGGATGATGTGGATGGCGTCGGTAACACTTTTACGGTGTCTTTCCCCATCACGCACGCACCGTTATGAGGTTTGTAAGGATTTTGTAATATTCGCGAAAGCTGAATGTAATTTTCGCGAAAGAACAGCGTAAGCGCTGATCTCTACTATGGACTGGTTTTCACATTAACCATAGAAGGAGACAGAAATGCTTGCATCACTAAGCGATTCAACCGTGTGGGTGGCGCTGTTCCAGATCGTCATCATCAATATTCTCTTGAGTGGCGACAATGCCGTCATCATCGCACTGGCATGCCGTAATCTCGAAGCCAAACAGCAAAGAAATGCCTTTCTGATCGGTACTGTTGCCATCGTTATTTTGATGACCATACTGACCGCTTTCGCTTCTTACCTGATGACCATTCCCTACGTCGAAGTGGTTGGAGCCATCCTGTTGCTTTGGATAGGCATCAAACTGTTGCTGCCGGAAGAAGAAAACAGCGACATCAGCTCCAGCGACAATTTCTGGGGTGCGGTCAAAACCATCATCATCGCTGACATCGTCATGAGTCTCGACAACGTGTTGGGCATGGCGGGTGCCGCCAACGGCCATATGGGCTTGCTGTTCGTCGGCATGGTCATCACCATTCCATTGATTTTGTTTGGCAGCGCAATGCTGATGCGCCTGATGGAACGCTTTCCTATCATCGTCACCCTGGGTGCTGGTTTGCTCGGTTACGTTGCCGGTGAAATGGCCGTCGAAGATCCTGCGCTCAAAGGCTTTCTCGCCAATGCGCATTATCTGGAGATCGCCTTGCCTATCCTGGGGGTATTGATCGTGATCGGCATGGGTAAGCTGCTCGGCTCCCGGCAAGCGATGGCGGTACCTACCGAAGGCTGAGGCCTGGCGGAAAGCACAAGCACAGATATCCATAAGATAGCGGACCATCAAGGAGACGAATCATGATCAACGTATTGGTACCAATTAACGATAGTAGCGATGTGGAATGCGCACTCAAGCATGTGATCGAGCGTTATCGCAAGCAGCCGGTCACACTGTTTTTGCTGAACGTGCAAATGCCGATTTCAAAATTCGTCACGCGCTTTGTCAGCAAGAAACAGGTGGAGGAATTCCATCAGGAAAACGGCATGCACATCCTGCAACCGATGATGGAAAAACTGGATGCAGCTGGCGTGCCGCATCAGGAAAGTATTCTGGTTGGACACAAGGCGGAAAGCATTGTTCGCTTTGCGCGCGAACATCATTGCGATCAAATCGTGGTGCCCAAGCACAAGGGCATGTTTGAAAACCTGGGCCTGGGTTCGGTCGGCAGCCAACTGCGCCAGTTGATCGGAGCGGAAGGCAGTTGCGATATCAGCGAGGTGTACTAGTCAAGAATCGGTCTTGCTTCGCTGTATCGAATTTTCGATATGGAATAGTGCAGGAAGCAAGTGTGTATCAGGCTCAGTCCTCAAGCTGAGTCTCTTGGGCCCGGCTTATACCGGGCCTTTTTTTATCCGCCAGTCACGCATGTTCTGCTATTCGTCCGGCATCGATATAATGCTGCCGACACTCCTTGAATTCAGCGCACACTTGAGCAGCGACTGAGTCTCCGCGACAATTGGCAGAACATGAACCCCTTACCTTATTCAGTTTTTTTTCGTGCTGCTTTACTGCTGTCGGCCGCCTTGCTCGCCAGTGGTTGCAGCCTGATGCACTACCATGTGAACGAACAAAATGTTGTGCATACGCCGGATCGCGGCTATCGCGTGCAATCTATCAACCTGGCACCGGGCGCCAGCAAGATGTTTGTGGTCGTGATGTTTTCCGGCGGCGGCGCGCGTTCGGCTGCGCTTGGTTATGGCGTGCTGGAAGAACTGGCGCGCAACAAGTTTGAATGGAACGGCAAATCCGAACGGCTGTTCGACGAAGTTGATTTGGTCTATGGGGTCTCCGGCGGTTCGATACTGGCGGCCTATTACGGCTTGCACGGCGAGGGCGTACTGAGCGAGTTCAACGATAAATTTCTTAATCTGGACTTCGAGGACAAGGTGCTTAGTCGCGTCATCTCGATCTCTAACCAGTGGCGTCTCTCATCGCCGCGATTCGGTCGCTCCGATTTGCTGGAAGAGCAGCTGGATGAGGCCTTGTTTCACAAAGCGACTTTCAGCGATTTGATCAACAAGCGCAAAGGGCCGTTCGTGATTATCAGTGCGACCGATATGTCGTCTGGCGGCCGCTTCGATTTCATGCAGGAATCATTTGATTTCATTTGTTCTGACTTGAGCAAGTTTCCGATTGCACGTGCAGTCGCGGCATCGAGCGCTGTGCCCTTGGTATTTTCTCCCGTTACGTTGTGGAACTACGCTGGCAATTGTGATTTTCAGGTGCCGGAATCATTGCTTGCTTTGGAGAAAAGCAAAGGTGGCGGCTGGTCTTTCGCTGCCGCACGCTCACGTACGCGTGAATTGCTGAGCTATCTCGACAGAGAACAACGTCCGTTTATCCATTTGCTGGATGGTGGCTTGGCCGACAATCTGAGTATTCGAGGCATGCTGGATATGGAGACAATGGTAGGTAGCCAGGCTGTGCGTCGTGATTTTCGTCTAGACGAAATGACCAAGCTGGTTTTGATTGTGGTGAATGCGCAAAACAATATGGATCATACAATTGATCAGAGTGGTGATGTGCCAGGTTTTCGCGATGTCGCACGTGCAGTCAGCGATATTCCCATCGCACGCTACACACAGGAATCGGAACGTGCGATGCAGGCTTCGATAGAAAGATGGCAGGAATCTGCCAAGGTAGAAGCCTTGAAAAATAATCGCACGCCACCTGATGTGTACTACATCAATATAGGTCTCAAGAATCTGGAAGATGAAGAAAAGCGCAGGGAGTTGCTGAATGTGCAGACTTCCTTGTATCTTCCTAAAAAGACGGTAGCCGATTTACGCGGTGCAGCGGCAGAATTGATGCAAGAGTCGTCTGACTTTCAGCGTTTGCTGAAAGATTTGAATGCGGTACGCAGCGATGATGCAAGCCTGCCGCCGCCGGTAGTCACGCCGATATCGGTAGTTGTCCCCGCGACAGAATAGAAAGCAAGCCATGAGCAAGGCCGATGAATTGCAGAAGGCGATCCTCAACAATATCCCCGACCAGGCGTGGTTGAAGGATAGGGATTCGCGCTACATCCTGGTCAACGAAGCCTTCATCGCGGCTTGTCGCTTGCCTGAGAATAAAATCATCGGCAAGACCCCGGCAGATGTATGGCCGCAAGAATGGGGCCTCGAATACATCGATACCGACAGGCGCGTGATGGAGCAGGGCGAACGTTTGCGCTATGAAGAGCAGCGCCATGCCGAAGACGGCACGCTGCGCTGGTATGACACGATCAAGACACCGATACGCAATCAAGCCGGTGAAGTCATCGGTACCACCGGCATCTCGCGCGACATCACAGATCGCAAACTGGCGGAACAGGAATTGCTGGCGTCGCGTACCCAATTGCGTGAACTGTCTGCCTATCTGCAATCGGTGCGTGAAGAGGAGCGCACGCGCATTTCCCGCGAACTGCATGACGAGTTGGGTCAATCGCTGACCGCCATTCGTATCGGTCTTGACGTGCTGGAAACACAGTACGCACGACAAGATACCGAATGGCTGAATAATGTGCATGGACTGAAGCAGATCGCTGACTCGACGGTCGAATCGGTGCAGCGCATCGCTGCCGATTTACGTCCGACCATCCTGGATGAGCTCGGTTTGCCGTCAGCGATAGACTGGCTGCTGGAATCGTTTTCAGAGCGCAGCAAGATCGCTTATGAATTGCTCCTGCCGGCATCGACGCAGGCCTTCCATCGCGACATCAGTACCGCGATCTTCCGTATCGTGCAAGAAGCACTGACCAATATCAGTCGCCACAGTCACGCCACTTCGGTCGTGGTCGAGTTAAAGGAAGGCAAGGATTTCATTACGCTGAAAATTACCGATGATGGACAGGGGATGGCTGCGGGAATGCACTTGAAGCGCGGATCGCGCGAGAATGGTCTGGGTTTGGTGGGAATGCGCGAGCGTGCCATCATGCTTGGCGGGAAATTGAAAATCCAGAGCCGTGCCGGTGCAGGTACCAGCATAGAAGTGCGGATACCCAAGGCGCCCAAGGCAGCGTTTGCCGCGGAAGAAAAACCAGCTTTTCCGGGAGAGCAAAAATGATTCAGGTACTGATTGCCGATGACCACGCGATTATTCGCGATGGCTTGAAGCAGATCATTTCCTTCGTGCCGAATATGGAAGTCGCCGGCGAGGCAGCTGACGGCGAAGAAGTGCTGCAAAAAATACGGAGCCTGAAAGTCGATGTACTGGTACTGGACATGTCGATGCCGGGTAAAAGCGGCATTGCGCTGATCCAGCAAATCACCGCCGTCAAACCGCAGTTACCGATACTCGTGTTGAGCATGCATCAGGAGAGCCAGTATGCGGTGCAGGCGATGCGCGCCGGTGCATCCGGTTACATCACTAAGAACACCGCATCCAGCCAGTTGATTGATGGCATACGCAAGGTGGCGGAAGGTGGCACCTTCGTCTCGCCCGGGATCGCTGACAAGCTGATCAAGCAGATGCACAAGCCGGAAACGGAATTGCCGCATACGAAGCTGACGGCACGCGAGTTTCAGATTTTCAACATGCTGGTCGAAGGCCATTCGGTCAACGATATCGCCAATATCCTCTCACTTAGTAACAAAACCATCAGCACACACAAGGCGGCAGTGCTGCAGAAAATGGAAGCATCCACCACGGCCAACCTCGTGTATTACGCGATGAAACACGGCTTGATCAATGAGGGTTACGATTGACCTTGTGAGCTGTGCGAGGACTGTACGTCACCTAGGAAAATCCCTAGATGCGAATCAGGCAATCCCGATTCCCGCCTGAACCAAACCTGACTATGCTCATCTTCCATGAACCCGATTCCTGGAGAAATGATGAGAACCACCCGCCCAGTCAGTTATGCCGAAAACGGCATGGTCGCCACCGCGCATTATCTGGCAACCGGCGCAGCGCTGGATGTGTTGAAAGAAGGCGGCACCGCCGTCGACGCCGCGATCTGTGCAGCAGCCACCATGAGCGTCGTGTTGCCGCACATGATAGGCATAGGCGGCGATGCGTTCTGGATGATCCACGATGCGAAGTCGAACACGCTGACTTCTCTGAATGGCAGCGGCACTTGCGGCAAGAATATTTCCCTCAATGATTATCAAGGTCTGGATGCGATTCCGCACCGCGGCCCGCGCGCTGCGATCACTGTGCCCGGCGCAGTCGATAGCTGGGGTCTGGCGCATGCGCGTTACGGCACGCTACCTTTAACCCGTTTGCTGGAACCGGCTATTCGCTATGCGAGAGAAGGTGTAGCGGTAACGCAGGACATCAGTCGCTGGATCGCTGACGATGCCGATGTTTTCCGTCAAGACCCTGGCTCGGCCGGAATTTTCCTCAACAACGGCCAGGCCTATCAAGCGGGTGAACGCCTTCGGCAGCCCGCACTCGGCGATACGCTGGAAGGCATCGCGAAAAATGGCACTCGTCATTTTTACGAGCACACCGCACATTCCATCGTCAATTATCTGAAGAGCCAGGGCGGTCTGCTGACGCTGGACGATTTTCATCAATATCGCGCCAAGTGGGTGGAGCCGATCTCGACGACTTATCGCGGTTTTCAAGCGTATCAAGTACCGCCGCCATCGCAAGGAATTGCCGGTCTGATGATTTTGAATTTCCTGAATGGCATCGATCTGAGCGGGCTGGATGAGAATTCGCCCGAGTATTACAACGCGATGATTCAGGCGATCAAATGGGCGTTCAATAAACGCGATCAGTATCTGAGCGATCCTGATTTTTCCGATATCCCGATCGACCAATTGCTAGATCCACAACTTGCAAATGCCGAGCGCGCAGAGTGGCTGGCCGATACCAAACGCACACATGAAAATCGCCCTGGCGGCAGCGACACTACTTTCATCAGCATCGCCGACAAATATGGCAATGCAGTTGGCCTGGTGCAAAGCCTGTACTTCGACTTTGGCGCATGCGTGACGGATCCTGTTTCTGGTGTCTTGATGCAAAACCGCGGCAGCTTTTTCTCGTTGCAGCCCGACCATCCGAACGTATTGAAGGCGGGCAAGCAAAGCGCATCGACGCTGATGTCCGGCATGCTGTTCAAGGATGGCAAGCCTTACATGGTGTATGGCACGCAAGGTGGCGAAGTGCAGCCGCAGACGCAAACTTCAATCGTGACGCGTGTCGTCGATTTCGGCTTGAACGTACAACAGGCGATCGATGCGCCACGCGTGTTGTACGGTCGTACATGGGGCGATACCTCAAACAAGTTGCTGCTCGAATCGGCCGCGCCGGCTGCGACCTTCGACGCATTGCAGGAACAAGGACATCCGGTGGAGGCAGCGCAGTGGCCGTTTCCGCGTATGGGTACGGCACAGGCAGTTCGTTTGCCGGGGCCGTGGTCAGAATTTTTTGAAGGTGGCGCCGATCCACGTGGCGAGGGGATCGCACTCGGCTTTTAGCTGTTAGTTATTGCATGTTACATGCAGAGGAGATGGTAATGGAGATGGACCTGTTAATACACAATGTTCGCGTGTGGGATGACAAACCACTGATGGACATTGGTATCAAAAACGGCAAGATCGTCGCAATAGAAGAGGGCATAGATGCCTCAGCGACTGATGCAATCGATGCAGAAGGACGTGCTGTTATTCCCGGCATGGTGGAGCCGCATCTGCATCTGGAAAAAGCATTCCTGCACAGACGCATGCCGCCTGTGTTCGGTACGCTGGAAGAGGCGATACGCGTCACCGGCATCCTGAAAGGCAAGCAGGAGCGCAAGGATGTGCTTGAGCGTTCGCGCCAGGTACTCGATATGGCTGTGATGAACGGCACGGTCGCGGTTCGTGCGCATCCCGATGTGGATCTGATCCAGGGCTTGATAGGCGTCGAGACCTTGCTCGAATTGCAGGATGAGTACAAGGATCTGCTCGATATCCAGATCGTCGCATTCCCGCAGGAAGGCATCATCAAATCGCCGGGCACCACTGATTTGATGGAGCAGGCGATGGGGATGGGTGCGGATGTAATCGGCGGTTGTCCGTACAACGAATTGACTTGGGATGACACCAAACGTCATATCGATACGGTGTTCGAGATGGCGCAAAAGTACGATGCGCCTATCGATATGCACGCCGACTTTTCGGATGACGCGAAAGACCAGCGTTTTGCATCGACCGCCTATATCGCGCAAAAAGCCATAGAGACTGGGTACAACGGCCGTGTCTCGCTGGGTCACGTCACCAGCCTGGGTTCACTGGAGCCGGAAGAGCTGAAGCCGATCATCGATCTGTTGCAGCAAGCTGATATCAGCATCGTGACTTTGCCAGCCACCGATCTGTATCTGGGTGGACGCAATGATACGAAAAATCGCAGGCGTGGTTTGACGCCGGTGCGCTCGCTGTATGAAGCCGGTGTGAATGTCGCCTACTCATCCAACAATATCCGCAATGCTTTTACGCCTTTCGGCAAGGCCGACATGCTGGTGATCGGCAATATGCTGGCGCACGCGATTTCCTTCGGTACGCCGGTTCATCAGGCGGCTGTGCTGGATATGGGAACGATCAATGCCGCACGTTCGATAGGCATAGGCGACAACTACGGTATTGCGGTAGGCAAGCAAGCAGACCTGGTGATACTGGATACCTATCAAGTCGCCGATGCGCTACTCGATATTCCTGCACGTTCATGGGTGATCAAACGCGGAAAGATAACCGTGGTCACCGAACACAAATGCAAGATACATCGCAATGGCTGTTGCGGTCAGCACGATCATGCCGACCACGTGCATGCGATGGAAACAACTGCTGCTGCTGCGAAATAAGAATTACAGCAAAAAAATACCGTAATCACATTCCATAAATATTCAGGAGACAAACATGAAAAAGCCACCACACGAAGTTGTTGCATCACTACTCGCAGTCACTACCGTTTTGATGGTGCAATTGCCCTGGCACTTGCCAGTCTGGGCGATCTTTATCAGCTGGGCCGGAACCTTTGCAATGGGCGGGCCGACACCGGCCAACCTCAAGCGCATCTGGCCGACATTACCGATAGGATCGATAGCCGGCTTTTTGGTCGTCACAGGTTTTGGCATCGCATCGAAGAATTTTTCCGGCAACACGCTGGTGATTGCCGAGATGGTGATTTTGTTCTGTCTGAATGCGGGCATGATGTTGTTGGCGCGCATACCATTTTTCGGCTTTATCCCTGGCATGTTCTTCGGCTTTGCGTCCTTCTTTGCGACGATGTTCGGTGGCTTCGGTCCGGTGGCAAAAGATCCATTCTCCGCTTTGTATATCGTGATCATCATGAATGCAATCGGCCCGGTCTATGCATGGATCACCGCCAATTTCTCGCATCGTCACGTACCGCTGGAAAACACCTTCCCGAAATCTTCAGCACACGGTCACGCGCAAAATAAAGTTTGAGAGTGCTCCCAGCCGCCATCTAGCCCCGGTGCTTCATGGCGGTTTTTTTTCGGGAAAAAATGAAACAAGCTTGCCAGCGTGCGGACCGCAAATGGTGCGCACCGCTGGTCTCCATCATGGATACGGAGAGCATATGAGAAACAGATTTTTACCCAATATGAATAGAAGAGATTTCCTGTCTGCTTCGGGGGCAATGGCGTTAGGCAGCATGACACCTTTGTCGATGGCGCTTGAAGCAAAATCTAAAAGCATGTTGGCAACATCGAGCAAGGGCATGGTGACCAGCCCGCATGAATTGGCAACCACTGCCGGCCTCGATGTATTGAAGTCAGGTGGCAATGCGCTTGAAGCAGCGATTGCAATTGCATCGTGTTTGAACGTCACCTATCCGCATTTTTCCGGATTCGGCGGCGATGCCTTCATGATCATCAGCGATCGCAATGGCAAAGTCAGAACGCTATCCGGCATCGGTCAGGCACCTGCTGTGCTGCCGAATTACAGTGGCACGATTCCGGTGCGTGGTCCGCAATCGATGCTGACAACCGCTGCGAATGTCGACACCCTGGGCAAGGCTTTTGACATCAGCCGCAATGAACTCGCAGGAACCAAGAGTTGGGCAGAATTATTGAAACCGGCAATCGGCTTCGCACGCAATGGTTTTCCCGTTTCGCCATCCGAACGTTTCTGGATGGATTTCCGCCAGAAAGAAATGAATGAACTGCCGGGCGTGGCGCAAAACTTCATGGTCGATGGCAAGGTGCCGGAAGTGGGGCAACTGTTCAAACAGCCGAAACTGGCAGATACGTTGGAGATGCTGGCCGTGCGTGGTTACCGTGATTTCTACGATGGTAAACTGGCGGAGCGTATCGCTCAAGGTTTGAAGAGTGCGGGCTCGCCGTTGACAGCTGCCGATCTCGCCGCGACGCAGGCGCGCATAGAGCCACCGCTGCGCGTCGCTTATCGCGATGGTGTTTTGCTGGCCAATCAGCCGCCTACCCAAGGCATTACTACGCTGGAAATCATGGGCATACTCGATCGCTTCGATTTGAAAAAGATTCCCGAAGGCAGCGCCGATTATTATCATCTGCTGGTGGAAGCGGTGAAGCGTGCTTTCATCGATCGCAACAACTATGTGGCCGATCCAGAGTTCGTGAATGTGCCGTCGGCGAAATTGCTATCGAAGTTGAACCTGGATCAGCGAGCCGGCAGCATACAAATGGAATACGCACTGGCGTGGCCGCATGTATTCAAGACTGGCGATACCGTGTATATCGGCGCCACCGATGCACAAGGTAATTCAGTCTCCATGCTACAAACGGTTTACTTCGATTGGGGTA
Source organism: Herminiimonas aquatilis (assembly GCF_042665175.1). Taxonomy (NCBI): domain Bacteria; kingdom Pseudomonadati; phylum Pseudomonadota; class Betaproteobacteria; order Burkholderiales; family Oxalobacteraceae; genus Herminiimonas; species Herminiimonas aquatilis. Next base: position 458,235 of record NZ_JBHTCC010000002.1, on the reverse strand, counting down.
GTGGCGTGATGGCGGGCGACACCGGCATCCTGTGGCATAACCGCGGCGCGTCATTCAGTCTGAAGCCCGAGCACCCGAATGTTTTGCAAGCCGGCAAGCGGCCTTTCCATACCCTCAATCCGGGCATGTACCTGAAGAATGACAAACCACATATTCTGTACGGTACGCAGGGCGCCGATGGTCAGCCGCAGACTTTGACGACGATACTGACGCGCATGATTGATTACGGCATGGACCCTTTGACGGCCTTGTCCCGACCGCGCTTCCTGTTGGGGAAAACATTCTCGGATAGCCGCGATTCATTGAAGCTGGAGAAGGATGCAGGAGAACAGGTATTTAACGAGCTGGCAAGACGTGGTCATGAGATGAGTGTCATCTCTGCACAAAGCCCGTTGTCAGGGCATCCGGGAGCGATTGTGATTGATCAAAAGACGGGCGTCTTTTCAGGTGCTCACGATCCGCGCAGCGATGGCAGAGCGTTGGGCGTGTGAATCGGAAAATCAAAATGGCCTGGTCAGTATCCGGTCTGACCAGGCACAAAAAGACAGGCGATGCCTGTCTTTTTATTTGCAGCTAACGATTCAGCTTAGGCGGCAGGAGCAGCTGCTTTTGCTTTCTTTTTGCTGGTGTGTTTCTTTGCGTGTGTTTTCGATTTTGTTGTCTTGGCGTGCGCTTGAGTTTTAGCAGCAACTGGAGCCGGTGCAGCAGCAGGTGCTGGCGCAGCAGCTTGTGCGAAAACGGTGGAGGCAAACAGACCGGCAACCAGGGCAGCGATTAATTTATTCATTTGTATGCTCTCTTAAATAAGTAAAAAATAGTGCGAACTGTATGTTCAGTTCGTATGTGCATAACGCCAGCCGGATGAAGTGGTTGACGATTTTTTCGAATTATTTTTTATCGTTTTTCATAGGAGAAAAGCGATGTTTTGCGTGAAGATTGCGTTAAGAATTCGTGGGAATATTTTTGGGAATTTCAAAGTTCGATTTTTTAATGCGTACCTGATTTTTGTTTATTTTGGTCGCGGTAGTCGAAGACCTTTGTCGGGAACCGATAAGTGGTTAGCCCTGAGTTCAACCACCGCCACCGCTACTGCCCTAGCGACATTTTTTACTTCTTCCTGCATCGCGTGATCATGATCCAGCGTCTCGTGGCTTTCCGCATACGATTCGTAATAGCCTATGTATCTATCCAGTTTTGAAAGTGCCCCCGCATCGATCAAGCCCATCCAGTCCAGCCAATCGCATAGTCCGCGTCGCACGCCTTCAATGCCGGCGACATCGCCATGTACGACAACGCCATACGCGCGGCCTGCAAGATGTTTGGGATACGACCATCCATCCAGTTCTATTGCCTTGGCTTTCTCCGCATTCTTACCCGAGGTGGTAGTTGGATCCGGATTGCCGCCATCGGCGCATACCAATCTGTCTATCATCAACTTCAAGACGCTAGGCGTTTGATACCAATAGACAGGTGTCAGAATAATTACCGCGTGGGCTGCGGTCCATTGTTCATAAATTTCTGCCATCCAGTCGTTGACCTGGCGTTGCGCATGATTCGGGTAACAACTGCATGGCCAGTGACAAAGTGGCATCGCAGTCGATACGCAACCCTTGCATGGATGAATATGACGTTCGTAATCGGAAGTGAGCAAGCTCAGATCGAGCAGATCCACTTCGATGCCGCTGCCCTCCAGTACTTGCTGTGCAAGTTCAGCCATGCGGAAGGTCTTGGACATTTCGCCTGGGCAGGAGCCATCGTTTCTGGCAGAGCCACAGATCAATAAAACGCGCGATGGCGTCGTAGAATCCTTTTGTCGTGCTTCAGCAGCAAGTAATTTGTCGCGGGTGGCGCGCCATTCATCCGACAAGTCGTAATCGGGATCTGCGAACTCTGGGCCGGCTTTTGCTGTGAATGGAGCTTTATGTGAGTGGCTGTAGTTGTTCCATGCAATTTCTTCTATTTGCGCTATCGCCTCATGTGCAAGGTCAAATGTCGGATCTTTGAACGATCCTGAAAAACGTAGATGGAATTCATTGCGATCCAGCTTGGGTGGAGCTTGTCCTGTGCGTGGCTTGGTCATGGCGTCCTTTTCCTGTGGGATGGGGTGTTGCAGCATGTGTATCCACGCTATTAAGCGTACTCACATCAGAACAGACCATATAAACCGGGAAAAGTTTGCACCAGAGTGCAGCTTGTGTAGAGTTGCGGTTTAGGTGAACATGAGCGCCTAAAATGTCATATAGCGCTAAATTCAATCAATGGTCGGATCGTCTTGTAGGTACAAGGCCGCCGTCAAGGCAATAGACACTGGACACGCTGATGCGATTAAAACAAGTAGACAGATTGCGACTTGCCACACTGGTGACCATAGGTGTGTGTGCAACTGTCCTCGTCACGATGCTGGCGTTATTGATTCTTGTTGATCATTTCGCAACGGGTTACGCTAAACAGCAGGCTTATGAACGTCTGCAGCAATTGTCATGGCAAATGCGTGATTCTCTCGATAGCGGTATTGACCGCGTCATTGATCAGACGCTTGTAGTGGCGGATATGAACACAGTGCGTGACGCGAACAGTTCTGACGATATACGTCAAATTTTTGACAATCTGCAAAGTAAATTTACCGACTATGCGTGGATAGGGCTGACGGACGTATCCGGCGTCGTTTTTGCTTCTACCGGCGGGCTGTTGCAAGGTGTTGATGTGAGCGCGCGGCCATGGTTTCAAAACGGCAGGCAGCAGTTATTTACCGGCGATTATCATCCTGCCCTTTTGCTCGAAAAGAAATTGCCCGAGATCGAGGGAAACTGGCGCTTTGTCGATGTGTCGTTGCCTGTCAGGCGCGGTAATGGCGAATATCGTGGCGTGCTGGGTGTGCACCTGAGCTGGCAATGGGCACGCGGTGTCGCCGATGCCTTGCTGATCCCTGCCGACAGGCAGTATATGGTTGAAGTGCTGGTGGTGCGCGATGACGGCATGATTATTCTCGGTCCTGATTATCTGCAGGAAACCAAGATCAATACCTCCAGTTTGAATTTGGCGCGCTCCGGCAAGGCCGGTGCCATCTCTGAAAAATGGCCGGATGGAAGGCGTTATCTGACCGGCTATACGCAGACCGGCACGAACTCCAACGAGTCTTCACTTAAGTGGTCGGTATTGATACGTCAGCCTGAAGAAGTGGCGCTGGCAACCTTTCACGATTTGCAGCAGCAGATTTTGATGGTCGGGGGCGGTATTGGCTTGTTGCTCGCCATTGTTGCTGTTGGCTTGACGCGGCGGCTGGCCAAGCCGCTGGACGATTTGAGCGCTGCCATCATGCGACAACGTGAAGACGGCATGATAGACGCCATTCCCATTCTGCACGGCTACCATGAGGTGCACTTGCTTTCGATGACGCTGGCGAACATGGTGGAGCGTGAACGACAGCATGTCATGCACTTGCAGTCCTTGAATGAGAACCTTGAGCAGCTGGTGCAAGAGCGTACCAGCGAGATCGAACAAAAAGCCAGGGCGCTGGAAGAGTCGCTCGCGCAGCAAATGCTGATTCAACAGCGGCTGCAGGATAGTGAAGCAGAATTGCGCGCGACTTTGCAAAATGCGAATGATGCTTTCATTGCAATGGATCAGGACGGCATTATTGTGGACTGGAACGATCAGTCGGAACGCTTGCTGGGCTGGGCGCGGCACGAGGCGATTGGGCGCAAGGCCATAGACTTGATGATACCGGCGGCGTTGCTGGATGGCCTCCAGCAGGATATGCATCGCTTTTTGCTCACAGGCGAAAGTAATTTCCTCAATCGCCGCCTGGAGTCTACTCTTGTCCGCCGCGATGGCGTCGAGTTTTCGGTAGAGATTGCATTGGCGACTGTGCCGCTACAGCAGGGCTACCGTTTTATCGCCTTCCTGCACGACATTACAGAAAGACAAATACAACAGGCATCGTTGAAGGCGATGGCATTGAAGGATGCGTTGACCGATTTGCCAAATCGCCGTGCCTTGTTGCTGAAGTTGCCCGAATCGATGGCGCGTACCAAGCGTATCGGAAAGCCGCTGGCTGTATTCTTTCTCGATCTGGATGGTTTCAAGGGTGTGAATGACGGATACGGGCACGAAGCAGGCGACGAATTGTTGCGGACGCTGGCGCAACGCATTGTGAGCGTCGTGCGTACCACCGACACCGTGGCAAGGCTGGCGGGAGACGAGTTCGTCGTGGTGCTCGAAATGCTGAACGGTAATGCGGATGCACTCGAAGTGGCTGAGAAAATATTGCAGGCGTTGCAACAGCCTTTTGAGCTGACAGCAGCAACACTTACCTTATCGGGAAGCATCGGCATCACCATGTACTGGCCCGAAGATCCAACGAACGCAGATCAATTGATCACGTTGGCGGATGGCGCAATGTATGCCGCCAAAAAAATGGGGAAAAATCGCGCCGTCATAGTCTGAACCTAGTGATGGTCCGATGTGAGTAAGCGTTGTTTGCTGCGCTTTTCGGCATACATGTTTGCGTCCGCTTGCTCGCATGCCGCGATCAAGCCTTTTTCCGGATGACGACTGGCAACGCCGATTGAGGCCGACACGGCGGCTTTCTCAAAACTGCGACGCAAGCGATCTACCAACACTGCAGCATCCTCGGGGGTGCATTCCACGCACAGGATGGAGAATTCATCGCCGCCTACTCGTGCAGCGATGTCATTCAAGCGAATGACATCATTGATCGCCGCGCCTGCTCTGACTATGAGTTGATCCCCTGCGGAATGTCCCTGGCTGTCATTGATTATCTTGAGTGCATCCAGATCGATAGAAATCACGCACGTTGGATTGCCATAACGGCGGCAGCGATCTTCTTCGCGCATCAGTAGCTCGTCCCAGCCGCGGCGGTTATACAGTGCTGTCAAGCCATCGCGCGCTGCTTCTGCTTCGGCACGTTCGGCACGCCGCGTCGCATCGGCAACCGCCAGTTCCTTGTGCAGGATGCTGCTGAGCAGGTCTGCCATCATTTCGATCAGTTTCTGTTCTTCCCGGATACTCTCCGGCTGCGGGTGAGGGTCGATTGCGCACAGTGTGCCGAAGAGAGTTCCATCTTCTCGCATAATCGGGACGCCGACGTAAGCGCCTATCTTGATCCTGGAGGCAATCGGTGTGGTTCTATAGACTTCTATCGCATCCGATTGTGGTGCGACGCGCGGCCCTACGCCTTCAACCATGCGTGAACAGAATGAGTCGGACCAGTTGAAAACCTTGCCGGCTTTGACGTCGTAGTACGATTCTTCTACCGCCAGGACGATCCAGTCGTTGCCTTCCGTGCGAGTGATCATCCATAAATCGAGATCGAATCGATTACGTAAAAACTGGATGATTGCATTAGTCGCCGAAGCAAAATCATGAACCATTTGGTCTCCTTTTTTAATATATTTTTGCGTAAGTATGTACCGATTTTTGACGCGAATAAACCGGATTTTTAAAGCGAGAGTTGAATGAAAGTTGAATGGTAGGCAGCGGTATATCCACAATATTTTTTCGCTACATAACTTTTATTCTATGTTTTCCCATGCATTCGGTTCCTTGCGGATATCCAGCAGGCGCCGGTAACGGCGCCCACCCAGCCATAGGCTCAATGCAATCAAGGTAAAGAGCAGTTGGCCAAGTGCCAACGCAACCGGCGAGTGCGACAGGATTGGCGCAATCACACCGGCCACCAAGGCGCCCAGCATGGTCAGCGTAAATGATTGGCAGGATGCGACGATGCCGCGAATATTCGGGAACAGATCCAGGACCAGCAAAGTCACGCCGGGTGCCACCATCGACATGCCGAAGGTATAGAAAAACAGCGGTGCAACCGACCACGGCAGCATAGGCGGGAACAGCGCGTGATACAGTAGGTTGAAACTCCCCGCGCCGATCAAAAAAGCAAATCCAATCAATACCTGGCGCCCGACAGGAATATGGCCAGCCAGGCGATTGGCGGTCAATGCACCGCAGAAAATACCTCCCACAGTCGGGACAAACTGCCAGCCGAATTGATCCGGCCCCAGACCCAGATGTTCAACCAGGAAGACCGGCGCTGCCGCGACATACAAAAACATGCCGGCAAAATTGAAGGCAATCGCACCGGATTTCAAATGAAACAGCGGCGAGCGAAATACACGCTTGTAGCTTTGATATAAAAATTCAGGATTGAAGGGTTGTCGCTTCTCAGCTGGCAGGGATTCCGGCAAGCGTTTGTAGCAATAGATCAGCAGCAGTACTGCATAGGCAAACAATCCAAGGAAAATGGCGCGCCAATCCATGTGCTTGACGACCCAGCCGCCCAGTATCGGTGCGATTGCCGGTGCGATCGAAAAAATCATGGTCACTAGCGACAGCAGTTTCTCTGCTTCGGAGCCCGCGTATAGATCACGAATAATCGCGCGACCGATGACTACCCCCGCGCCGGCAGCCAAGCCCTGCAGCATACGGAACGCCCACAGGTATTCGATGCTATGGGCCGATGCACAACCGAGGGTGGCAACGGCAAACACGGCCAAGGCAACCAGAATAATATTGCGTCGCCCAAATGCGTCCGACAGTGCGCCATGCCAAAGAATCATGACTGCAAAAGAAAACATATAGGCGGTCAGTGTTTGCTGAACTTCGATCGCACTGGCGCCCAGTGATGCCTGAATATTCGGAAAGGCCGGTAAATACGTATCGATGGAAAAAGGCCCTAGCATGGACAGTGCCGCTAGCATGATCGCGAGTGCGCTACTGTTGATGGCGATTGACGTGCTGGCGACGGACGATGGGCGTGTTTTTTCAGCGGACATCAGACTGCTTTCTTTGCGGGGTATGTACGGGTTTTTCTTGCTGGCGTGATGCGACCGCGCTAGCCGTCGTGCCATCGATACAGAAGAAGCCAAATTATGCGCTTTTCTGTCAATAAGGTTTTACGTCGGCAAATATCAAGGGCCGGCACCATGCGCACGCTGTCTGCTACATCGCGTTAATCCATCACTTTTCATCACCTTGCTAGCGTGATGAAAAGTGGGAGGGCGAACAGCATTATTTGAAAAACAATCTGCGGAAGAAAAATCCTGGTCAAGCGCAGTCTTACAAGCCGAGATCCGACAGGCCGGGATGGTCATCCGGACGGCGACCCAAGGGCCAATGGAATTTGCGGTCCGATTCCTTGATAGGCATATCGTTGATGCATGCATGTCTATGCGTCATCAAGCCATCGGCGTTGAACTCCCAGTTCTCATTGCCGTATGAGCGGAACCAGTTACCGGCATCGTCATGCCACTCATAGGCGTAACGAACCGCGATGCGATTGTCGGTGTAGGCCCACAGTTCCTTGATGAGACGATAGTCAAGTTCCTTGTTCCATTTGCGTTCGAGGAAGGCTTGCGCTTCTTGCCGACCATTGATGAATTCTGCGCGATTGCGCCATTTGGTATCCACACTGTAGGCGAGCGAAACTTTTTCTGCATTGCGGCTATTCCAGCCATCTTCTGCTCCGCGAATTTTCTGCATCGCGGTTTCGCGGGTGAAGGGGGGCAGCGGTGGGCGGGCATTAGGATTGACTGACATCTCGATCTCCATTGGTTGAGTGGGACTGCATGGGATTCAACTCAGGTGATGGGTAAAAAAACAACTTCAAGGTTGCAGCAACTTGCGCGCGAGCTTCTTTGCATCGCGTACCGCTTCCTTGTTGCCCATTACCAAAGCAACCGTAATCGCGCCATCGATCAGAATGAGAAATTCCATCGCCAATTCATCCGGATTTTCAGCGCCATATTCTTCTGCCAGCTCGCGCAAAAAATTGCGCAGCTTGATCTTGTGTTCCTTTGCGACAGCACGAATGGACGTACTCGCATCGCCGATTTCTCCCGCCGCATTGATGAAGGCACAACCGCGGAAATCAGGCGTGAAAAACCATTCTTCCAGCGCGTCGAAGGTGGCCAGCAAACGTTCCTCCGGAGTATCCGCCTTGTTGCTGGTAGCGATAAACCAGCGCATCCAGTGCTCATCACGTTTACTCAAGGCCGCGGCAACCAGCTCATCCTTGGTGGCGAAATAACGGTAAATGGTTTTTCTGGCGACACCTGAGGCCTTGACGATCGCATCCATGCCGGTCGCGCAAATGCCGCCTGCGTAGATCAGGCGTTCTGTTGCGGCCAACAGCTTGGCCATCGTTTCGGTTGTTGCGCTATCTTCCATGCGACAAATGGTAGAATGATCGTTCTACATGCGTCAAGCTTTTTTTATAAGGCTAAAAACCTGACGAATAGGGAAGCGATTTGGAGCCGATTTATTTTTGTATGTATGATGTATGCGCGTGAAATACCGGATGGCAGTACGCATCATGCAGAAGCGCTCCTGACAGCTTGGTGTCAGGAGCGCTTCAGTCTTTCCGTGATAAGTATTGCTGCAGTTGCCGCGGTCAACGCTGCGGCATTAAAAGCCTATTCGGCGGATTCTGCTTTCGGTTTGGCTTGCTCGCGGCGATTGAAGCCGGCCACCATATCAAAGCGGAACAAACGGCATTCGAGGGCGCCGTTGAAGAACGGCGTCTTGCGTGCTTCTTTCAGGCGCAGCAATTTAGGCAAGCCCAGATCTGCGGTAAACAAAAACACCTGCCAGCCGGCGAAGCGCTGTTTCAATGTTGTGCCAAACGCGCTGAAGAAATCCTTGGCCATGTCGTCCGCTTCGATGGTGCTGTCGCCGCGTACGCCGATACGTTCGCCATAGGGTGGGTTGGTCAGCAGGATGCCTGGCACTTCGCTAGGTGCTTTCACTTCCTGTGCTTCGATCTGCTTCAACGGTACCTCGAAGCGGATGCCTGCCTTGTTCAGATTGTTGCGTGTCATCGCCACCATGTCGCCGGAAATATCGCTACCGAAAATCGTTGGTTCGGTCGGCAACATGTTGGGTTTGACGCTGTTCTTGATCGCGGCCCATTCTGCCTTGTCAAAGCCGGCGAATTTCTCGAAGGCGAAATCGCGGTGCAAACCGGGTGGAATGCCCGCCAACATTTGCGCAGCTTCAGCCAGGATGGTCCCTGAGCCGCACATAGGGTCGAACAAGGTCATGCCGGGTTTCCAGCCTGAAGTGCGCAGCAGACCGGCTGCCAGGTTTTCGCGCAAGGGCGCGTCACCGGTTTCCATGCGCCAGCCGCGCTTGAACAAGGCCTCGCCGGACGTGTCGAGATAGACGGTAAAGTTGCGGGCATCGAGAAAGCCGACGATGCGCATGTCCGGCATTTTGGTATCGACGGATGGGCGTTCGTTGTAGATATCGCGGAAACGGTCACAAATCGCATCCTTGATTTTCAAGGTTGTGAATTCCAGGCTGCGGAGCGGCGATTTAATTGCGGTGACATCGATACGGATAGTGTGATGCACGGCGAACCAGTCTTCCCACGGTTGCGCCAGCGTCAAATCATAAATGTCGTTTTCAGTCGTGTAGCTTGCGTGTGCCATGCGCATCAAGACGCGCGATGCAATGCGTGAATGCAGGTTGATACGATAGGCATCCTGCAAGGTGCCTGAGCAATGCACGCCGCCGGGAACCTGCAAATGTACCTTGAGTGTGTTGCCGCTGCCGGGCGCTGCCGCGATCTCGCTGAGTTCTTCGGCGAGGGCGATTTCCAAACCGCGCGGGCATGGACAGAAATAGGAATGGGGTGCTGACATGAGGGGGACCTTTTATCCGTTATGAAAATAGACGCGCGACCGCATCTTGGTGATGCGCCGCGCGAACCGGGTGTTGTAGTACTTCTTTAAAAACTGTTCAGTCAAACTTGCGAGGTGAAGCGGGGCAGGGAAACGCGTCAGGCACCTTGAAAAGCGCGCTCAACGAAGTCCAGTCTATCCTGACCCCAGAACGCCACGCCATCGACGACATACCAGGGGGCGCCAAATACGCTGGCGGCCATGGCATCATTGGTGAATTGCTCGTACTCATTTTGCACTGCTGTCGTTTCTGACGATTTCAGCAAGGCGTGGCCGTCGTGGCCGGCCGCATTTGCCAGTGCGATCAGCGTATCTGCATCCATGATGTTCTTGTCTTCTGCCCACAAGGCACGCATCACCGCAGTGGTCAGCGCGAGCGCCGCATCAGTGCCATGTGCGAATTTGGTGGCGATGATCAATTTGGCCGATGTATCGCCCGATACCGGGGAAAACTTAGGTTGCGGATTCAAAGGCAAGTCCAGATGTTCGCTCCAGCGTTTTAATTCAATCAGGCGATAAGCCTGACGTTGCGGCGGACGTTTGGCCAGGGGCAAGCCGCCGGATACGCTGAAAATTTTCGACAGATCGATAGGCTTCATCTCGATCTGTACATCGTATTGTTGCGCCAGCGTGAGCAGGCGTTCATGGCCGAAATAAGACCATGGCGATTGCGGTGCAAAATAATATTCACAAACCTTGGCCATGAAGCCTCCCAATTTAAAACGGTTTGACAACGACCAGGATAACAATCAGCAGCAATAGGATAACCGGCGCTTCGTTGAACCAGCGATACCATACGTGACTGCGCCGGTTTGCGCCGCGCTCGAATTTTTTCAACAGCGAACCACAGGCATGGTGGTAGCCGATCACCAGCAATACCAAAAACAGCTTTGCATGCAGCCAGCCATTTCCAGGTCCTTGTCCAAAACCATACATCAGCAAAGCGCCACCAAAAATCAGGGCGGGAATCGCGAGTATCGTCGTGAAGCGGTACAGCTTGCGCGCCATCAGCAGCAAACGGGTGGTCGTCGTGGTATCGGTTTCCATTGCCAGATTGACGAAAATGCGCGGCAGATAGAACAAGCCGGCAAACCACGACATCACAAACACGATATGCAGCGCTTTAATCCAGAGCATGGTGTTTCCCGGATGAAGAAATGACTGTGCGCAAATCAGGCGTGGACTTCACCTTTGTTAAGCAAGAAGGTCGCGCGTCATGGCCCTGTACCTGCGTAACTGTGTTGCCGTGCAAGACAACACTCCGTCTGCATGGCTGTTGGTCCGACATCACGTACGAATTTCTCCATGCCCGAAGACGACATATTTCAAAGACGTCAATCCATCCAGACCGACCGGGCCACGTGCATGCAGCTTGTCGTTGGAGATTCCGATTTCTGCACCCAAACCATATTCAAAGCCATCGGCAAAGCGTGTCGATGCATTGATCATCACTGAAGCGGAATCGACTTCGCGCAGGAAGCGCATCGCGCGCGTGTAGTCTTCCGTCACGATGCTGTCTGTGTGCTGCGACGAATAGTTATTGATGTGCTCGATCGCTTCATCCATATTCTCGACAACTTTAACTGCGAGGATAGGTGCCAGATATTCTTCGCTCCAATCCTGTTCAGTGACTGCGGTCAAATGCGGGTAACCTTGCAGGATTGCGCGCGCTTCATCATCAGCGCGCAATTCCACTTCTTGCGTTGCATACAATTTCGCCAGCTCTGGCAAAACCGTAGGTGCGATTGAACGCGCGACCAACAAAGTTTCCATCGTGTTGCATGTGCCGTAACGATGGCATTTTGCATTGAATGAAATATCCACTGCTTTCTTCAAGTCTGCACTGCTGTCGATGTAGACGTGGCAAATCCCGTCCAGATGTTTGATCATCGGCACTTTGGATTCCTTCATCAAGCGCTCGATCAAACCTTTGCCGCCACGTGGCACGATGACGTCCACGTATTCAGGCATGGTAATCAATTCACCGACTGCGGCTCTATCCGTGGTTTCCACAATTTGCACTGCATCGGCAGGCAAGCCCGCGCCAGCCAAACCTTCGCTGACGATTTTTGCCAGCGCCTGATTGCAGTGAATCGCTTCTGAGCCGCCACGCAAGATGGTCGCGTTACCGCTCTTGATGCACAAACCTGCAGCGTCGACGGTTACGTTTGGACGTGCTTCATAAATGATGCCGATCACTCCGAGAGGGACGCGCATCTGACCAACCTGAATCCCGGTTGGACGATATTTCATATTCGAGATTTCGCCGATAGGATCGGGCAGCGCAACGATTTGCTCCAAGCCTTCTGCCATCGTGGTAATCGCTTTATCGGACAAAGTCAGACGGTCGAGCAATGCCGGTGCCAAACCGCTGGCACGCGCTGCATCCAGATCCTTTTGATTTGCTGCGCGCAAGATATCGGCGTCGCGATGAATCGCAGCAGCGATCAGCGACAAAGCCTTGTTCTTGGCAGCGGTATCAGCCTTGGCCATTGCACGCGAAGCCTTGCGTGCACGTTGACCGACTTCTTTCATGTATTGCTTGATATCCATTTTGTTCAGGAATGGTTGGTACTTCGATTAATTAAAGACAACGCGTACAACGAAAACTGTTTGCAACGATTTCTCGGAATTGATGGGCTGGCTACTGCTGTCACTATTGACATAGTCCCCGAGCTTCCTCATACATGGCTGCGGCAAGCTTTATCGCAAGTGTTCGGTAATCTGCGTACTTGTTCAATCAACCGCGTGCGATCTTCAATCCCAGTTGCAGCATTGCATCCCAGGCATCACCAGAAAACTTCTTGGCGCGTAAACCTTTTACCATCTTATCGATTTGTGCCGCTTCCTGCAGCGCGCTTTCCAGTGTCGCTAATTTTAGTCTGCGCAATGCCGGCTCTATCAAGCGTTCACGCGGACCCCAGATCCGATGTTCTTTTGTTAACTGGCTTAATGGGCGGCCTTGTGCCATCCCGGATTTTAATTTCAGCAAGGTGCGAATTTCTTCCGCAACGGCCCACAACACCAGCGGTAATGCCTCGCCTTCACCTTGCAGACCTTCCAACATACGCACCAGTCTTGCAGTATCGCCGCTCAACATTGCTTCATTCAGCTTGAATACATCGTAGCGCGCGACATTGAGAACGGCGTCATGGATTTGTTCGAAGCTCAGCGCACCTTCAGGATAAAGCAGTGCCAGCTTTTGTATTTCTTGATGCGCGGCCAGCAGATTGCCTTCGACACGCTCCGCAATGAAGTCCAGGCATTCGCGGTTCGCACTTTGGCGCTGCGCTGCCAGACGCATGCCCAGCCAAGCCGGTAATTGCGCACGCTCGACCAGCGGGATGTCGATGAAGACGCTGGCTTGCTGCAAGCTGGCAACCCACACCGCTTTTTGTGTGGCCCAGTCCAGCTTGGGCAAAGTAATCAGGGTGACGTTGTCGGGACTAAGCGACGCAGAATAATCCTGCAAGGCCTTGCCACCATCCTTGCCGGGTTTGCCGGTAGGGATACGCAGCTCTATCAACTTCTTGTCGCCAAATAGCGATTGCGATTGATTGGCTGACAGCAGTTCGCCCCATTTAAAGCTGCGATCGACGACTAGTACTTCGCGTTCGGAAAATCCTTGCGCGCGCGCTGTCTTGCGTATTTTGTCTGCAGCTTCCAGTGCCAGCAGATGTTCATCGCTCGTGATCACGTACAAGCCGGCTAGCGGCTTGCTCAAATGCGTGTCCAGAGCGTCGAAGCGCAGTTGCATTGTGGCGGCGCAGTCTTATTGCGGCGTCGCGCTGCTATCCACCGGCTTGATCGCTGCCATGCGGCGCAGAATCTGTTGCACGAGATCTGACTGCATGTCGCGATACAGCATCGCTTCTTCGGATTCTTTGGCCAGCACCTGGTTTTCGTTGTAGCTGATGTCGCGTTTCAAGACGATCTGTGTCGGCGCCAGCAACTCGACATTCTTGCTGTCGCGCACACGGATGTTGACGCGGTAGTACAGCACGTATTCGCGCACGCGACCCTGACTGTTAAGCGACAAAATCACCTTTTCACGTATTTCATTGGTGATATCGAGAGTCGCCTCCGCATCTTCCTGTCTATCCTTGATCTCGAGCTCGCCGCTGCCGCGTATATAGCGGCGCAACTCTATACCCAGCGCCGAGGTTTCCGGCACGGCCAGAAAAATCGATTTAAATGGCAGATTGCTGCCGAGGATAGAGCCGCGCAGCTTGAAACCGCATGCCGAAAGCATGACAGTCGAAGCCAGAGCGATACAGAGAAGACGGCGATTTTTTAGCATGGGTAATCCTGCGTGATTTTTACTTTAAACCAGTACTTCAAAATGAGCACTTCAACTAATACTTCAAAAGCGATGGCGTTACCTTGATTGCTCAATCCCATCAGCCATCACATTTACGAACAAATCAGGCAACGATGTTGACCAGCTTGCCAGGCACCACGATGATTTTCTTCGGTGTGCCTTCGATGAACTTCTGTACGGTTTCATTTGCCAGTGCGGCGGCCTCGATGCTGGCCTTGTCCGCGTCCTTCGCGACGATGATGCTACCGCGCAGTTTGCCGTTCACCTGAATCATCATTTCAATTTCCGCTTGTTCCAGTGCCGCTGCATCGACTTGAGGCCACGATGCGTCGAGTATATCGCCATGTACTTTTGCAAAGCCCAACTCTTGCCACAGCGCGTGCGTAATGTGTGGTGCGATCGGATTGAGTATGCGCAGGAAGATAGACAAGCCTTCGCTGATCACTGCATTCGATGCAGCAGAATCATCCAGCTTGGCAGCTTCCAGCGTATTCAACATTTTCATGCTGGCAGAAACGACGGTGTTGTATTGAATCCGTTTGAAATCGCTGTCGGCTTGCTGCAGAATTTTGTGCACTTCGCGACGCAAGGTTTTTTGCGCTTCGGTCAGCTTGCTCAAATCAATAGTCGTTGCTGCTGCAATGCGTGCCGATTGATTGTACGAATAAGCCCATACGCGACGCAGGAAACGATTCGCACCTTCGACGCCAGCGCCCGACCATTCCAGCGTCTGCTCTGGTGGCGATGCAAACATCGTGAACAGACGAGCGGTATCTGCACCGTACTGATCAATTTGCGCTTGTGGGTCAATGCCGTTGTTCTTCGACTTTGACATTTTTTCCGTGCCACCGATTGCAACCGGTTGACCATCGGTAGTGAGTTTTGCAGAAACGGGGCGACCTTTTTCATCCAGCTCAAGTTGTACGTCGGCCGGGTTGTACCAAGTTTTCTTGCCGTTGCTTTCTTCGCGATAGTAGGTTTCGTTCAGCACCATGCCCTGCGTCAGCAGATTGGTGAACGGCTCGTCGAATTTGATCAGGCCAAAGTCGCGCATGACCTTGGTCCAGAAGCGTGCGTACAGCAAATGCAGAACTGCATGTTCGATGCCACCGATATACTGATCCATCGGCATCCAGTAATCGTTGCGGCTGTCGACCATTGCATCGCTGCTGTTAGGCGAGCAATAGCGCATGTAATACCACGACGAGTCGACGAAGGTATCCATCGTATCGGTTTCGCGACGAGCAGGTTTGCCGCATTTCGGGCAATCACATTTAAGGAAGGCTTCGTGCTTGTTCAGTGGATTGCCGCTACCGTCCGGTACACAATCTTCCGGCAGGACGACCGGTAAATCTTTTTCCGGTACAGGTACCGCACCGCAATCGGCGCAGTTGATCATCGGGATCGGTGTGCCCCAGTAACGCTGACGCGAAATGCCCCAGTCGCGCAGGCGATAGGTGATTTTCTTTTCGCCGAGGCCGAGCTCTTCCAGATCAGCGGCGATCGTATCAACTGCCTGCTGATAATTTAGGCCATCGTACTTGCCGGAATTGATGCAGCGACCGTTTTCCTTGTCGGCATACCAGTCGTGCCAGCTGACGTCTGAAAAAGTTTTACCTTCCACATCGATGACCTGATGAATAGGCAATACGTATTTTTGTGCGAATGCGAAATCGCGCTCGTCATGCGCCGGCACGCCCATCACTGCGCCGTCGCCGTATGTGATCAACACGTAGTTGCCCACCCATACTTCGACCAGTGAGCCCGTCAATGGATGTTTGACGAAGAGGCCGGTCGGCATGCCTTTCTTTTCCATCGTCGCCATGTCTGCTTCAATCACGCTGCCGAGTTTGCATTCGGCGATGAAGTCGGCCAGCTCAGGATTCGATTTTGCTGCGAAAGTCGCCAATGCGTGTTCCGGCGCAACCGCGCAGAAAGTCACGCCCTTGATCGTGTCAGCACGCGTTGTGAAGACCCACAACTTGCCATCGTTGAGGAGTTTGTCGTCGTCTTTGATATCGTGCGTGAATGCGAACCGTACGCCTGTCGATTTGCCTATCCAGTTGGATTGCATGGTGCGCACGCGTTCCGGCCAGCCCGGCAATTTATTGTCGACGTGGTCCAGCAATTCTTCTGCGTAATCGGTGATGCGCGCGTAGTACATCGGGATTTCACGCTTCTCGATCAGCGCGCCTGAGCGCCAGCCGCGACCATCGATGACTTGTTCGTTGGCCAGAACTGTTTGATCGATGGGGTCCCAGTTTACGGTGCCGGTTTTTTTGTAGATGATGCCTTTTTCGAGCATCTTCAGGAACATCCATTGGTTCCATTTGTAATACTCAGGCTTGCACGCGGTCATTTCGCGCGACCAGTCGATCGCAAGGCCCATGGACGCCATTTGCGTCTTCATGTATTCGATGTTCGAATAAGTCCATTGCGCCGGCGGCACGTTATTCTGCATCGCTGCGTTTTCTGCCGGCATGCCGAAGGCATCCCAGCCCATAGGCATCAGCACGTTGTAGCCGTTCATGCGCAGATAGCGATACATCACGTCGTTGATCGTGTAATTGCGCACGTGACCCATGTGCAGCTTGCCGGATGGGTAAGGCAGCATCGAGCATGCGTAGAATTTTTTCTTGTCTTTGCCGTTTTTATCTTTGGCGTGTTCGACGGCTTTGTATGCGTCGATTGCCTGCCAATGGTCGTGCGCCGATTTTTCTACTTCGGCGGGGCTGTATTTATCTTGCATGACGGATGGAGCCAAAAGTGAGGGTGAATGTAGATACGAACCCATGATTATACTGGTTCGCCCACCCTGATGGCGTGTCGGTAGCGAGGCGATTGCAAGCCGGCCCTTGCTTGCCTCAGATGGGTTTCACTTTCACCAAGTTTCGGTGTTCACGCGAGTTTGAGTTCAAGCGCAGGATTTTCGCCATAATCGGCGTAGCGCTCGTTGATACCTTCTATGCAGAAGGTGACTTCTTCGAGGAGATCGGGGGCATTTTTACGCAGGATG
The DNA here is from genome assembly GCF_042665175.1 of Herminiimonas aquatilis. NCBI lineage: Bacteria > Pseudomonadati > Pseudomonadota > Betaproteobacteria > Burkholderiales > Oxalobacteraceae > Herminiimonas > Herminiimonas aquatilis. The sequence continues at coordinate 441,185 of NZ_JBHTCC010000002.1, read as the reverse complement.
TCTGCATGATCGACGACGATTTGCAGCTTCTCATTCGGTTTGAGAATGAATTTCGTCATGTTTTCTTCATCGCGCAAATAACTCAGGCAATCGACCCACGCATCCATGCTGCAGCCATAGAAATCGGGGAAGCCGAATACAGTCTTGCACGCGGTATGAAAAGTATTCCAGTCAGCGATGGTTTCGCCATTCAAATGTACGACAGCCATGAATTTACTTTTTTGTTGGTGGCGCCGAGGTCGGCACGTCAGTGACGAAACCCAACTTGGTCAAGCCATTGGTTTGCGCCGCGGCCATGACTTGCGCGATGACTTCGTAACGCGTGCCTTTATCGGCGCGCAATTGCAATTGCGGTTGGGGTTGCTGCTTGGATGCAATAACCAATCGACTATTTAGTGCTTCTTGCGTAATCGGATCGTTGTTCCAGAAAATCGCGCCTTCGCCATTGATGGAGAGGGAAATCGTGCTCGGTTCGGTAGGTGCAGGCGCAGATTGCGCAGCCGGCAAGTCGAGCTTGATTGCATGCGTGAAGAGTGGCGCAGTGATGATAAAAATCACCAGCAACACCAGCATCACGTCGACCATGGGCGTGACATTGATGTCGGCCATCGGTGCCGGCTGCTTGTTGTCGTTGAATCCGCCGAATGCCATGTTTTGTGTTCCTACGCCTTTTTGTCCATGTTCATTGGAAAGGGCAATGTCATTTGCCGACGCGTGTGCCAGTTGTCAGGTAGGCATGCAAGTCATGCGCAAATGCATCCAGTTCTGCCAGCGTGACGCGATTGACGCGGGTAAAGGCGTTGTAAGCCAGTACCGCGGGAATTGCCACTGCCAAGCCCAGCGCTGTCATGATCAGCGCTTCGCCAACCGGGCCGGCCACCTTGTCGATTTGTACCGTCCCAGATGCCGAGACGGCGACCAGTGCATGATAAATCCCCCACACCGTACCGAACAAACCGACGAAAGGCGCGGTAGAACCAACCGATGCCAGCAAGGTCAGTCCGCTTTCGAGCCGTGCTGAAACGCGATTGATCTCCTGACGCAGCGTGCGCGTGATCAATTCGCCCGGATCGGTATTGGCGTTGAGTGAGTTGGCGTGCGGTTTGATATTGGCGGCTTCGGCACTTTGTGCAGCCAGCGGCGTATAGACGTTTTCACTGTCAGCCAGCTTGATGGTGGCAATGGCATCGGTCAGTGTGGGCGCCTGCCAGAAACCTTCCAGCGCTGCGGCGCTGCGCCGTATGCGCCATGAACTCCAACCTTTGGACAGGATGTAGTACCAGCTGAGTATCGACATGATCAACAGCGCATAAGCGACGGCGTGCGAAACAGCATCACCTTGTGCCCAGTAATGGGCCAGACCCAATCCTTGTTCTGCAGTGGAGTTCATGATGTCGATCTGAGTAGGCTGGATGTAAGCTGGATTGATCGGTTAAAGCTTGCAGTGCTTGCGGTTCTGTTGCCTGAGCTGTGGCCTCTTAAATTGCGCGCAGGCCCAATACGTCCTGCATGTCGAACAAGCCGGTTTTTTTAGTTGCCAGAAAGCGTGCGGCGCGCAAACTGCCATGCGCGTAGGTCACGCGACTCGACGATTTGTGTGAAATCTCGATGCGTTCGCCGATACCGGCAAACAGCACGGTGTGATCGCCGACGATGTCACCGCCACGTATGGTGGCAAAACCGATCGAAGACGGATCACGTTCGCCGGTCACGCCTTCGCGCGCCCATACGGCGACGTCGTTCAATTCCTTGCCCAAGGCGCCAGCAATGACTTCGCCCATTTTGATAGCGGTGCCGGATGGCGCATCGACTTTGTGGCGGTGGTGTGCCTCGATGATTTCGATATCGTAGCCTTCGGAAAAACTCTTGGCCGCCATTTCCAGCAGTTTCATGGTGACGTTGACGCCTACACTCATATTCGGCGCAAACATGATCGCGGTTTTTTCAGCTGCGGCGGCAATCGCGGCCTTCCCTGCAGCGTCGAAACCAGTCGTGCCTATGATCATCTTGATGCCGTGCGCCGCGCAATATTCAAGATGCTTGAGCGTACCTTCAGGACGCGTGAAGTCGATCAGGAAATCGGCATCGGCCAGGCCTTTGGCGAAGTCCGATTCGATCAACACGCCGGATGGCTTGCCGAGAAAAGCTGCGGCATCGGTGCCGACGGCAGGGGAGGCGGCGATATCCAGTGCGCCGGAAAGCGCCGCATCCGATGCTTCCAGGATGGCTTCGATCAACATGTGGCCCATGCGGCCGGACGCGCCTGCAACCGCGATTTTCATTTGATTCATGGCTAAATGGTGTTCAGTGTGTTCAGGGAATTATTTAACTTTTGCTTTGTCGGCAATGCGTTCCAGATAGTCTTTTTCTGTCGGCAGATCGCCGCCTTCAAAACTCGAGACCAGCTTGTCCTTGAAGAAAACTGTCACGCGGCTGGTGGTGATTTCGCCATTGCCTTTTTGCAGGCGGAAGGCGTAGTCCCAGCGATCGGCGTGAAACACATCGGTCAGCAAAGGTGTGCCAAGCAGGAATACGACCTGATCTTGCGTCATGCCGGGTTTCAGTTGTGCGACCATTTCTTGCGAAACGAAGTTGCCTTGCTGAATGTCAGGACGGTAAGGGCGGAAAATGCCGAGGAAGCGGTTTGCCTGCTTGGTTTGCACGCCCGTCGATGTGCCTGCGCGTGCGGTGACTGGCGCGGCAGCCGCTGCGACCGGCGCTTCTGGCGAAGCTTGCGTGGCGGCGGGAACGACTGGAGTCGCGCTTGCCGTGGCGGACGCAGGTGTATTCTTTTGTTCGGCGACTGGCGTTGCTGCAGGTGTTTGTGCAACCGGCGCGGCGGCTGGTTTGGCTTTTGCCGCAACGGGAGTTGGTTCTTCCATTAATGGGTTTTTCGATGCGCAACCCGTCATGGCAGTTGCCAGCAACAGACAAAATGCACCGGCGATAGCCGGGGTACGATTAAAATAAGAGGGCAGCATGTGCATATGAAGTCTCAAGGGATTGAGCAATTGTACGAAAACGCTATATGATAAGGCAGATATCCTTAATCTGAACAAAACATGCCCAACAATCCATCCGAGTTAAAAGCCAGCGGTCTGAAAGCGACGCTGCCCCGCCTGAAAATCCTCGATATTTTTCAAAATGCCGAAGTCCGTCATCTGAGCGCAGAAGACGTCTACAAGATGTTGTTGGCAGACAATCTCGATGTTGGTCTGGCAACCGTTTATCGCGTTCTGACGCAATTTGAGCAGGCCGGATTGCTTCAACGGAATCATTTTGAAACCGGTAAAGCGGTGTTTGAATTGAATGAAGGCTCACACCATGACCACCTTGTTTGCCTCGATTGCGGCAAGGTAGAGGAATTTTTTGATGCCGAAATCGAAAAACGCCAGGTAAAGATTGCGCATGAACGCGGCTTTGAGATCGCCGATCACGCATTGGCTTTATACGGTCACTGCAAGGATTGCCGCAAACCCAAGAAATAAATTGCGACGACGTTAATGTCGGCCGCATTTGAAAAAACGCCATGCACTTGTTATCGAGTGCATGGCGTTTTTAATTGGGGGCGGCCGATGTAACTTCAGGCGGGTATCAAGAGTGCATTCAAGTGTGTATATGGCTAAGCGCATTCGAAAGCAGTTTGGCAGTGATGTCGACGATTGGAATCACGCGTTCATACGCCATGCGGGTCGGCCCGATCACCCCCAGCGTCCCGACCACCTTGCCGTTGACCGTGTAAGGTGAAGTCACCACGCTCATCTGGTCCATGGGCACTAGATTCGATTCCCCGCCGATGAAAATCTGTACACCCGTGGCCTTGTTTGATACATCCAGCAATTGCATGAGGCTGGTTTTCTGTTCAAACAGATCGAATAATTTGCGTAGCGAAACCATGTTTGAGGACAGATCGGTCACGCTGAGCAAATTGCGTTCGCCCGAGATCACTACGTCGTCGCTGTTGTCATTCATCGCATCGCTGCCTGCTTCAACGGCGGCCTGCATCAGGCGCGTCATATCGTCGCGCAATTGCTTCAATTCGCTTTGTAACCGTATCCTGACTTCTTCAAAGCTCAGTCCGCCGTAATTCTGATTGATGTAGTTCGCTGCCTGCACCAGTTGCGATGGCGAATAATCGACATCGGTCAACAGCAAGCGGTTTTGTACATCGCCGGTGGGGCCGACGATGACCAGCAAGATGCGTTTTTCCGACAGACGTAAAAAATCGATTTGCTGGAACACCGATTCGCGACGCGGAGTTAAGACAATGCCGGCGAATTCGGACAGCGAAGATAAAATTTGCGCCGCATTCGAGATGATTTTGTGCGAAGAACCGCTTTGCAGTGTGGCCTGCAGCTTTGATTCCAGGCCGCTTTCATCGATAGTCTGCACCGTCAGCAGGGTGTCAACGAAGACGCGGTAGCCGCGTGGCGTCGGTACCCGGCCAGCCGAAGTATGCGGGCTGGCAACGAAACCCATTTCTTCCAGGTCGGCCATGATGTTGCGTATGGTGGCAGGCGACAGGTCCAGCCCGGAAATTTTTGAAAGTTCGCGCGAGCCGACAGGCTGGCCGTCCGCTATATAGCGTTCGACCAGGGCTTTCAGCAGGGTTTGAGCGCGGTTATCGAGTTGCATGATGATCGTATTGTAATGAGTGGCGGTGCGGGACGGCAAGCGTGCAGCCTACACGAGATACCTGCGTTCGCCCTTATTTATATCTGCTGTTAATTTTGCATGTTGTGACTGAATCGGGAGGCTCAGGCTGGTATTAAGCGCATTATGCGCGCTTCAGCCAGGCGTTGAGTTCGTGCAACGTGGTCAAGCTGGCTGCCGGCACAATATAATCTGGCAATGTGCGTTGAAAACGATTCATCCACACCGCTTGCAAACCGGCATTTTGCGCGCCTTGAATATCCAGCACGGGGTCGTCGCCGACGTATACTGCTTCATGCGGGGCGATCGCGAGCGCATCGCAAGCAGCAAGGAAAATTTCCGGATTGGGTTTGGCGCTGCCAAATTGATGTGCCGCAATTGATGTTTGAAAATGTTGGTCTATGCCTATCGCAGCCAGATCCGCGAATCCATTTGAAATCGACCCCACCATGTATTGCCCGCTCAAACTTGCCAGGCCGGGTACGACATCGTCGAACAGTGTCACGGCATTGCGCGCTTCGGAAAAGACAGCCATCGCCTGATCCACCAGTTCCTTGTTTTCACTGGTGAGGTGGCAGGCATGCGTCAACGCGGCATGACGCAAGGCCCATACATTGAATTGATATTCCGGCTTGGTCGGCAATAATTCCATGCGCAGTTCGCGCAGTTCATCATTGCTGAAGCGCTGCACGACACCCGGAATATGCTCGGTCAGCCAGTCGTATAGCGTGGCTTCGGCCTTGACCAGCGTGGGTACCAGCGGCCATAAGGTATCGTCCAGATCGAATAAAACGGCTTTGACAGGGGAAGACTTCATGCGGGGAGGATCCGATTCTGCAGATGATTTTGCCATGGTGTTTAAAATTTATTCCTGCTCATGCGGCATCGCATAGTGCAAGATAAAGAGGAATTATGGTCTAATCTGCAGCATGTTGCCTACCTCACATCCCTATACAGCCTCGTCGTTCCAGACCATTGCGATTTTCGCCAAGCAAAAAGCGGGTGAGACCGCGCATTCGGTTGACGATATTGCACACTCATTGACCCAGATTGCCGATTTCCTGAAGGAAACCGGCCGCCGCGTGGTGTTCGGTACGCAGACTGCCGATCGCTTCCATCTCGATCGCTATGAATCGATGGACCTGATCGACATTGGCGAGCTCGCCGATGTGGCGATCATCGTCGGTGGCGACGGCACCATGCTCGGTATTGCGCGCCAATTGGCGCCTTACCATGTACCCATGATAGGGATTAATCAGGGCAGGCTCGGTTTCATGACCGACATCTCGCTCGATGACATGATGCCGCTATTACAAGAGATGTTGAACGGCAAGGTCACCTCCGAAAAACGCAGTCTGCTGCAAGGCACGCTAGAGCGTGATGGTTCCGTCATGCATCACACGCTGGCCTTGAACGATGTCGTACTATCGCGCGGTTCGGGTTCCGGCATGGTCGAGCTGTGCGTGCATGTCGACGGACACTATATGTATAACCAACGCTCCGATGGTTTGATTGTTGCGACGCCGACCGGCTCAACGGCCTATTCTTTATCTGCCGGCGGCCCTTTGCTGCATCCTAGTCTGTCCGGCATCGTGCTGGTGCCGATTGCCCCGCACGCATTGTCGAATCGACCTATCGTTGTGTCTGAATCCAGTGAAATCGTGATCGAGGTCGTCGGTGGTCGTGACAGCAACGTTAATTTTGACATGCAATCGGTGGCGCGCCTGCAGCACGGCGATCGCATCATTGTGAAAAGTGCCGAGGATACGATTACCTTCCTGCATCCTGAAGGGTGGAGTTATTACGATACCTTACGCGAGAAATTGCACTGGAACGAATATCCGTCGGTGCACGGACGATTAAAATAATTGGCAGGACCAGAGCCCGCGTGCATCTGGTCTTTTGCAGCCTCGTTTGAGTTATATTTAGCCACTGTTACGCCGGTCCAAATCTAATTTTCACTTGCTGCGTTGCTCGCAGCAAGATCGAACTACTCGGGAAGAATCCACTCCACATGTTGCGCACGCTTTCCATCCGCGATTTCGTGATCGTCGAAGCGATCGAACTTGAGTTCTCATCAGGCTTCTCGGTATTTACCGGTGAAACGGGTGCGGGCAAATCGATCCTGATCGACGCCTTGGCCTTGGCCCTGGGCGGGCGCGGCGACGCCAGCGTTGTCCGCGAAGGCGCACCTAAGGCGGACATTACGGCTGAATTTTCTGCCTGCCCTGAACTCGATGCCTGGCTCGCCGAAAATGAATGTGCTAATGAAGAGGGCGGCGCTTTGCTGCGTCGTGTGATCGATAATGCAGGGCGCTCCAAAGCCTTCATCAATGGCATCGCCGCGACCGCAACGCAGTTGCGCGAGCTGGGTGAAAAACTGGTCGATATCCACGGCCAGCATGCACATCAGTCGCTGCTGAAGCAGGATGCGCAACGTGTATTGCTGGATAACCAAGCCGGTTTGCAGGATGAGGTGAAAGCCGTTGCCACCGCGTATAAAACCTGGCGCGCACTTGCAAGGCAACGCGAAGAATTCGAAACCAATGCCAAGAATGTGTTGCTGGAACGTGAACGCCTTGAATGGCAAGTCGGCGAACTGGAAAAACTGTCGGTCAAACCCGGCGAATGGGCTGACATCAGCAATGAACACAGCCGCCTGTCACATGCGGCCAGTTTGATCGAAGGTGCGCAAGATGCGCTGACCCTGATATCCGAATCGGATTCAGTACCGATGTTGTCGCAACTGGCCTCACTCAATATCCGTATCGGAAAACTGGTCGATCTCGACGCCGGTTTGCAACCGGTACTGGATGCGCTGGAACCTGCGCGCATTCAATTGCAGGAAGCTGTCTACGCATTGAATGATTATTTGAGCCGTGTTGAACTGGACCCGGCGCGTTTGCGCGAAGTGGAAACGCGTCTGGAAAACATCCATTCCGCTTCCCGCAAGTTCCATGTGGCTGCAGATGACTTGCCGCAGGAACTGGAAACCTTGTCTGCGCAACTGAAGCAACTGGCCGACGCCAGCGATCTTGACGCCTTGCGTGCACAGGAAGAAAAATTGAAAGTCGCCTATGTGGCTGCGGCGCAAAAACTATCCAAGGCGCGTGCCAAGGCCGCCAAAGCATTGAGCGATGCAGTGACTGTCGCAATGCAGGAACTTAGTATGACAGGCGGCAAATTCGCGATTGCCCTGCAGCCTTGCGAACCGGCGTCCTACGGTATGGAGCAAATCGAATTCATGGTTGCCGCCCATGCCGGCACGACACCGCGCCCGCTCGCTAAAGTTGCTTCGGGTGGTGAGCTGGCGCGGATCGCATTGGCGATTTCCGTCATCACATCGAGTGCCACCGCGACGCCGACGCTGATTTTCGATGAGGTCGATAGCGGCATCGGTGGCGGCGTGGCCGAAGTGGTCGGCCGCCTGCTGCGCAAGCTGGGGCAGGACCGACAAGTTTTGTGTGTCACGCATTTGCCGCAAGTCGCCAGTCAGGCCAATCAACATTTTCAAGTCAGCAAGCAAAGTCACAACGGCAAAACTTTATCGTCTATCGATGCGCTCGACGATCACGCCCGCGTGGAAGAAATCGCGCGCATGCTAGGCGGACTGGAAATCACCGCGACCACGCGCTCGCATGCCCGTGAGTTGCTGGCTACGTGAACCACCACTGTTTCGCCCCAGCGGGTCCCTTGCATCACTAATTACATTCCAGGTCCCCATGTCATATAGAACTGAACCGCCGTACTCCCATGGCAGCGTGCCAAAAACGGCCGTGGTGCTGATCAATCTCGGTACGCCAAATGCGCCGACAGCGTCGGCGGTGCGGCCGTATTTAAGGGAGTTTCTGTCCGATCCGCGGGTCGTGGAAATTCCGCGTGCGATCTGGTGGTTCATTCTGAACCTGATCATTTTGCCGTTTCGTTCCGGCAAGTCGGCTAAAAAATACGCATCGATCTGGACCAATGAGGGCTCACCGCTCAAAGTGCATACCGAAAAACAGGCGAAGCTGCTGAGAGGTTATCTGGGCGCGCGCGGTCACGAGGTGCGGGTCGAATATGCAATGCGTTACGGTAGCCCGTCGGTGCCGCAAGTGTTACGTCAGTTGAAGGCGGACGGTTGTGAACGTATTCTGGTATTGCCCGCCTATCCGCAGTATTCGGCGACCACCACGGCATCGATTTTCGACGCAATATTCAAGCATTATGCGCAAGAGCGCAATGTACCTGAGTTACGGTTCATCAAGCATTACCATGACCACGACGCCTATATCCGTGCTTTGCAAAAGTCAGTGCTTGCTCACTGGGATATGTCTGGGCGTCCGGACAAGCTGGTCATGAGTTTTCACGGTGTGCCGAAGCGTACCTTGCTGCTTGGCGATCCCTATCACTGCGAATGCCACAAGACCGCGCGTTTGCTGGCGAAGGAACTGGGTTTGACCCAGGATCAATATCTGGTGACGTTCCAGTCGCGCTTCGGCAAGGCAGAATGGCTGCAACCGTATACCGCGCCTACCGTAAAAAAACTGGCGCAGGAAGGCGTTCAACGCATAGACGTGATTTGCCCGGGCTTCACCAGCGATTGCCTGGAAACGCTGGAGGAAATCGCGATGGAAGTGCGCCACGATTTTCTGCAGGCCGGCGGCAAGGACTTTAATTACATTGCTTGCCTGAATGAAGACGACGCCTGGATCAAGGCACTGTCGCAGATTGCGGAATTGCACATGATAGGCTGGCCGACGATTTTATCGCCAGCTATGCGCGCGGAGCGCGAAGCGCAGGCGCAGATTTCCAAAGCAGACGCCATGCGGCTGGGTGCGTCAGAATAGCGTTTGAAGGCCGGATTGTCTGCAGCTTGGCAGCAATTCTGCACACAAGGTCTAGGTATGAGTGGAAAAAACGGCAGTTGCCAGCGCAAAACTACTGTTGTGAAAGTAGGCTCTGTTCACCTGAGCTGTGATTATCTGCTCCGCTTTTACAGGTTGGTATAGCAGATGATGGCAACTGCAATTGCGGTATAGGCAATGATCGACACGGAAATAAGCGGCAGTTTCACGATACGTTCCTCAGGCTACGACGACGTAAACACCTCTTTCTACCTATAGCCTAGCTCCCGTGCAGCAAAATACCATCCCATGGATAGGTGATTTTTGTAATAAGCCGCTCGTAACGCGCTTATAAGCGGGATATCATCGCCGCTTTATGCATTTATGCACATTTCTCAAAAATACCCCTTGAAATAGTAAGGGATAGCCTCATGTGTTGTGTCGCATTGACAATTTTTGTCATAACTCATTGATTGTTGGAGATTTTTTCATGCAAGACCAGGATAAATACGCCGAGCAAGCCGCTTCGATAGATCAGCCTGCGGCGCCGGAAACCGCGTCCCCTGCGCAGACGCTGGAAGAGCAACTCGCAGCTTCGCAGCAATTGGTGCAGGAATTGCAGGATTCATTCTTGCGTGCCAAGGCCGAAGTCGAGAATTTCCGTCGTCGCGCGCAGGAAGACGTGACCCGAGCGCACAAGTTTGCGATTGAAGGTTTTGCCGAAGCGCTGGTGCCGGTAAAAGACAGCCTGGAAATGGCTTTGCAAGTTGAAACACCGTCTATCGAATCCTTGAAGGAAGGCGTCGAAATGACCTTGAAGCAGTTGAGCGCTGCCTTCGAAAAAAACCGTTTGCTGGAAATCAAGCCGCAGCAAGGCGACAAGCTGGACCCGATGAAGCATCAGGCGATTTCAATGGTGCCGGCAGATCAGGAAGCCAACACCATCGTCAGCACACTGCAAAAAGGCTATTTGATCGCTGATCGCCTGTTGCGACCGGCCTTGGTGACCGTGGCACAAGAAAAATAGCTTGAAAGCACGCATTCGCACCGCATATGAGACACATCAAATTTCGTAGTTAACCAATATTTCGTATTACAGACATTTAAGGGAAAGACCATCATGGGCAAAATAATCGGTATCGATTTGGGCACGACCAACTCCTGCGTAGCAATCATGGAAGGTGGCAAGCCTAAAGTCATCGAAAACTCGGAAGGTGCACGTACTACGCCATCCGTGATCGCATATCAGGAAGACGGCGAAATTCTCGTTGGCGCACCTGCCAAACGCCAGGCTGTCACCAATCCTAAAAACACGCTGTACGCAGTCAAGCGTTTGATCGGCCGTAAATTCGACGAAAAAGAAGTGCAGAAAGATATCGGCATGATGCCGTATCAAATCGTCAAAGCCGACAACGGCGATGCATGGATTTCGGTGCGCGACAAAAAACTCGCGGCACAGCAAATCTCTGCAGAAATCCTGCGCAAAATGAAAAAAACCGCTGAAGATTACCTCGGCGAAGAAGTGACTGAAGCAGTCATTACCGTTCCTGCGTACTTCAACGATGCACAACGTCAGGCAACCAAAGACGCTGGCCGTATCGCCGGTCTGGATGTCAAACGCATCATCAATGAGCCAACCGCGGCAGCGTTGGCGTTCGGCCTCGACAAGGGCGGCAAGGGCGATCGCAAGATTGCCGTGTACGATCTGGGCGGCGGTACCTTCGATATCTCGATTATCGAAATCGCTGACGTTGATGGCGAAATGCAATTTGAAGTCTTGTCGACCAATGGCGACACCTTCCTCGGCGGTGAAGATTTCGATCAACGCATCATCGATTACATCATTGACGAATTCAAAAAAATCAACGGTCTCGACCTGAGCAAAGACGCGATTGCACTGCAACGCATCAAGGCTTCGGCAGAACGCGCGAAGATCGAATTGTCGTCGTCGCAGCAAACCGAAATCAACGAACCGTACATCGCGATGGCGAATGGCGCACCTGTCCATTTGAACCTGAAAATCACGCGTGCCAAACTGGAATCGCTGGTTGAAGAACTGATCGCGAAAACCATCGAGCCATGCAAAATGGCGATCAAGGATGCTGGCGTCAAAGTATCGGACATCGACGACATCATTCTGGTTGGCGGCATGACCCGTATGCCTAAAGTGCAAGAGACAGTCAAAGACTTCTTTGGCAAGGAACCACGCAAAGACGTCAATCCTGATGAAGCGGTTGCAGTCGGTGCAGCGATTCAAGGTTCGGTCTTGTCCGGCGATCGTAAAGATCTGTTGTTGCTCGACGTTACACCACTGTCACTCGGTATCGAAACCCTGGGTGGCGTGATGACCAAGATGATTCAGAAAAACACCACGATCCCGACCAAGTTCTCGCAAGTATTCTCGACCGCTGACGACAATCAGCCTGCGGTAACCATCAAGGTTTACCAAGGTGAGCGCGAAATGGCAGTGGGCAACAAAGGCTTGGGCGAATTCAATCTGGAAGGTATTCCACCATCGGCACGCGGTACGCCGCAGATTGAAGTGACCTTCGACATCGACGCTAACGGTATCTTGCACGTCGGCGCGAAAGACAAGGCTACCGGCAAGGAAAACAAGATCACCATCAAGGCAAATTCAGGTTTGACCGAAGAAGAAATTCAAAAAATGGTGCAGGACGCCGAAGCCAATGCGGAAGAAGACAAACGTCTGAAAGAAGTCGCCGAAGCGCACAACCAAGGCGATGCACTGGTGCATTCGACCCGCAAATCGCTGGCAGAATACGGCGACAAACTGGAAACCGGCGAGAAGGAAAAAATCGAAGCAGCGATCAAGGATCTGGAAGACGCATTGAAAGGCAGCGACAAAGCCGCTATCGATGAAAAATCCGCAGCCTTGTCGGCAGCCGCGCAAAAACTCGGCGAGAAGATGTATGCCGACATGCAAGCGCAGCAAGCTGCCGGAGCAGGCGCTGCTGATGCAGGTGCCGATGCCGGTCATGCAGAAGCCAAGGCGCAGCAGGACGATGTCGTTGATGCTGACTTTAAAGAAGTAAAAGACAAATAATTGATTGGTCAAGCGGCCTGGATGTGAATGGCAAAGCTGCCTGGCACTTTAATTAATTGTGCGAAGTGCTGTGATTTGTTAATCGTCTGATGTCGTAAGACTCGCCGGGTTCAAGGTTGAAAAACCTCGACTCGGCGTTTTGCATAAATAAGTACATAAAGAAACAGGGTGCCTACAGATGGCAAAACGTGATTTTTACGAAATTCTTGGCTTGGCAAAGAATGCTTCCGATGAAGAAATCAAGAAGGCCTATCGCAAGCTGGCGATGAAGCATCATCCGGATCGCAATCCGGATAGCAAGGGTGCGGAAGACAAATTCAAAGAGGCCAAAGAAGCCTACGAAATGTTGTCTGATCCCCAGAAGCGCGATGCCTATGACCGTTACGGCCATGCCGGCGTAGACCCGAATATGGGTGGCGGAGGTGGGGGCGGCGGTTTTGCCGATGCCTTCGGTGACATTTTCGGTGACATTTTCGGTCAAGCCGGCGGCGGCCGTGGTGGTCGCGCCGGCCCGCAGGTTTATCGCGGTGCCGATCTGCGTTACAACCTCGAAATCACGCTCGAACAGGCCGCACACGGTTACGACACGACGATCCGTGTTCCTTCGTGGGATAGTTGCGAAACCTGTGACGGTAGTGGTGCCAAACCAGGCACGGCGCCTATCACATGCACGACTTGCGGTGGACATGGTCAAGTCAGAATGCAGCAAGGCTTCTTCAGCGTGCTGCAAACCTGTCCGAAATGTCACGGCAGCGGCAAGATTAATCCGTCACCTTGTACTGCATGTAGTGGCGCCGGCAAGATCAAGCGCAACAAAACGCTGGAAGTCAAAATTCCGTCCGGTATCGACGACGGCATGCGGATACGTTCATCTGGTAATGGCGAGCCTGGCATGAATGGCGGGCCGCCGGGCGATCTGTATGTGGAAATTCGCATCAAGCAACATCCGATGTTCCAGCGCGAAGGCGATGACTTGCATTGCGAAATTCCGATCTCCTTTGCAAAAGCGGCTTTGGGCGGTGAAATCGAAGTGCCGACCTTGAGCGGCAAGGCATCGTTCACGATTCCTGAAGGCACGCAGTCGGGCAAGACTTTCCGACTGCGCAGCAAAGGTATCAAGGGCGTGCGCTCCGGTTATGCCGGCGATCTGTTCTGTCACGTGGTGGTGGAAACGCCAGTCACGCTGACCGAAAGACAAAAGGAATTGCTGCGCGAGTTTGAAGAGCTGACGATAGAAGGCGGCTCGAAACACAGCCCGCAAACCAAGTCATGGAAAGACAAGGTCAAGGAATTCTTCGAATAAGCATTCCAGCCTTACTATATGTCTACCCCATGCCGGCCGAGAAATCGACCGGCATTTTTTCTGGTTGATCCCGTTGCCACAAGCTTCTATGCTGGTATACAAAAATCACTGGAGACGCCATGCAAACCTTCAAGGCAATCGGCTGCATCCTCGCCGTATCTTGCGCGCTGAGCTTTGCCCACGCCGCATCTGCAGTCGAACTGGCTGGCATCAAGCTCGACGACAGCGTCAGGCTGGTGGACCAGAATCTCCGTTTGAATGGGGCCGGCATACGCCACAAAGTAGTGTTCAAGGTGTACGTAATTGGCTTGTATCTGACCGACAAGAAAACTACTGTGTCCGATGTACTGGCGGCTGCGGGCGCGCGCCGGGTCACGCTCGTTATGTTGCGCGACGTCGGTAGCGAGGAATTCGGCAAAGCCTTTGCTGTCGGCATTGAGCAGAATACCGATGCCGCCGAGCGCGTTACGCTGTCTGCACCGATGGCCAGGTTCAATGCCATGTTTACGTCTATTGCAGAGCTTAAACAGGGTGATGTGCTGAATCTCGACTGGGTACCCGGTAGCGGCATGGTGGTAATTCTGAACGGGAAGAAAATACTTGAGCCAATGAACGATGCGGCGTTTTACAACGCAGTGTTGCGCATCTGGCTGGGGAGCAAGCCGGTAGACGATAAACTCAAGCGTCAGTTGCTGTCGGAACCGTGAAGCGTACTTCCCGTTTGCGCTTGTGATGTCGCCATCAACGGAAAATCGCCGCCTGGTATGGGCGGCGTTTTTTTCATGAAATCGACTGAGCCTCATGCGACTCGTCGATTGATGATGATTCCGGATAAAATGGCGCCATTGCTGATGCGCCGCTTGCGTATCAGCCCGAAGCCGGATTGATTGAAATGACAGAAAAAAACAAAGAAGTACTCGCGCTGGAACAGCTGTTCCAGAAAAATCGTGCATGGGCAGCTGACAAGGTGGCGGAAGATCCGGACTTTTTCGTCAAGCTTGCATCCCAACAATCGCCTGAATACTTGTGGATAGGCTGCTCCGACAGCCGCGTACCGGCAAATGAAATAGTCGACCTGGCACCGGGCGAACTATTCGTGCACAGGAACATCGCCAATGTGGTTGCGCATTCCGATCTGAACTGTTTGTCGGTGCTGCAGTTCGCAATCGATGTATTGGGTGTCAAGCATGTGATCGTCTGCGGCCATTACGGCTGTTCCGGCGTGCATGCCGCGATGACCCGCCGCCGCGTAGGTTTGGCGGATAACTGGTTGCGTCATGTGCAGGATGTGCATCAAAAGTATGGCCGGTATCTGGGCGATGCCTTGCCGACGCAGGCGCAGCATGATCGTTTATGCGAATTGAATGTGATCGAACAGGTAGCCAATGTATGCCGCACGACCATCGTGCAGGATGCATGGGAGCGTGGGCAGGAACTGACTATCCACGGCTGGGTGTACGGCTTGAAGGATGGCTTGCTGGGCGATCTGGGCGTGACGATTGATTGTCCCGATGCGGCGGATGAAAAGTTGAAGAACAGCTTTGCGCGTTATGAAGCTGAAGTGACTGCGCATTCTGCATCCTGATTTTATTTAGGATCATAATCCGGTGACAGTACCGGACTGGAGACGTCATGAAATGGGAAGGTAATCGCGAAAGCGACAACGTAGAAGACAGGCGTGGCGGTGGCGGCGGTTTTGGCGGGCGTTCCATCGGTATCGGAACCATCGTTATTGCTTTGCTGGGTTCGTACTTTTTCGGCGTCAGTCCGGCGACCATTATCAGCTTGTTGAGTGGTGGTGGCGGTCAGATCACGCAGCAGGAGCCTGCACAACGTCCACCGGCGGATGATCCCATGGCGCGCTTTGTCGCCACGGTTTTGGCCGATACCGAAGATACCTGGGGCCCGATTTTCAGAGAGCAAGGTGCGATCTATATCAAGCCGAAACTGGTGTTGTTTACCGGCCAGACACCAACCGCTTGCGGTACCGGTGACACGGCATCCGGTCCGTTTTATTGCCCCGGCGATCAAAAGATTTATATAGATCTCGCGTTTTATCAAACCATGCGCGACCGCTTTCGGGTCTCCAGCGATTTTGCACAGGCTTACGTGATCGCGCATGAAGTCGGTCATCACGTGCAGCACATCAGCGGCATTACTGAAAAAGTCGAACAGGTACGTCGCAGCGGTACGCAAAAACAGGTGAATGCGATTTCGGTCAAACTGGAGCTGCAGGCGGATTGTTTTGCCGGTGTGTGGGCCTATCACGCTAATCAGGCGCGCAGCATTCTGGAAGACGGCGACGTAGAAAGTGCCTTGAAGGCAGCCAGCGCAATCGGTGATGACACCTTGCAGAAGCAGTCGCAAGGTCATGTTGTCCCTGATTCCTTTACTCATGGCACTTCGGCACAACGCGTGCGCTGGTTTCAGCGCGGAATTCAAGAAGGCGATTTGAATTCCTGCAATACCTTCGCTGCCAGACAGCTTTGATTTAGATTAATAAACGACATTTGATGATGATCGCGTGCCTGAAGAAGTGAACAGCAGGTCGCGTAGATTGAGCAGGAGAGAGTAAATGGAACATCCCGAATTGGCAGCACTGCGCATCGAGATCGACAAGATCGATGCACACCTTGTTGAGCTGTTAGCCCAGCGCTTCGACATTACCAATCAAGTTGGCGTGTTGAAGGCGCAAAAGAAATTGAGTGCAATTGATCCTGAACGTGAAGCACGTCAGGCACAACGCTATACCGAGCTGGCAAATGAATTCGGCGTCAAACCGGCGGTAGTGCAGAATCTGTTTCGCGGCATCATCGATGAAGTCGTCATCAATCACCGTGCAATTGCCGTGCAAACAGCATTTCAATAAAAATGCAGTAACGATTCAGAATCGTTGCTGCATAAAATTTCACTGACATTTTCAATGCTCGCTGCAGTCTTAGATATCAAGGACTGCAATGCCCCCATCAGTCGGTCATTTCAGAAGCAATGTTCCGGTGCCGGGAAAGTACCTTCCTTGACCTCGCGGATATACGCGCGCACTGCACCTTCTATGCTGGTCTGTCCCTCCATGAAGTTCTTCACGAAGCGCGCTTTTTTGCCAGGGAAGACGCCGATGAAATCATGCATCACCAATACCTGACCCGAACAATCCGGACCGGCACCTATTCCTATGGTTGGCATCGTCAATATATCCGTCACTTCCTTCCCCAGGCTTGCCGGGATTGCTTCCAGTATCAGCAAGGACGCACCGGCAGCTTGCAAGGCGAGCGCATCGTCTTTCAACTGTTTGGCCGCTTCCGCTGTTTTGCCTTGTACCTTGTAACCGCCGAAGCGATGCACCGATTGCGGCGTCAGGCCGAGATGCGCACAGACCGGGATTTCACGCTCAACTAGGAAGCGTACGGTATCGACTACCCATGCACCACCTTCAATCTTGACCATTTGTGCGCCAGCCTGTATCAGTTTCAGCGCGTTGGCGAAGGCTTGCTCGGGCGTCGCATACGTACCGAAAGGCATATCAGCCAACAATAGCGCAGTCTTGTTGCCGCGCGCCACGCTCGCAGTGTGATAGGCGACGTCATCTATGGTGACCGGCAAGGTTGAGTTATGTCCCTGACACACCATGCCGAGCGAATCGCCGACCAGCAGGGTCTCGACGCCACACATATCCATCAATGCGGCGAAGCTGGCATCGTAGGCGGTCAGCATGGTGATTTTCTCGCCCTTTTCGCGCAATGCAAACAGCGCAGGTACGGTGATGGCCTTGCTGCGGCCGGCGGATTCATTTTCCTGCAGATAGCTGGCCATACTTATTCTCCACGACTAAAAAATTCACGCTTGCCGCGCATGCTTGCAATGCGTGTCAACAAGAGTCCAAAGTCTTCGTCATTATCGATAGGGTTCAGATTTTCCGTATTGATGATCAGTAAAGGCGCAGCATCATAATCGTAGAAGAAGCGGCTATAACTTTCGCACAGACGCTGCATGTACGGCTCCGAAATGCCTGCTTCTATCGAGATGCCACGCTTACGAATGCGGTCGATCAGCGTCTCCGGCTCGGCTTGCAGATAAATCACAAGGTCAGGCAAGGGAGCCTGCGGACGCAAGTGATCGTATAGCTGTTGATACAGCGCTAACTCATCATCCCCTAGAGTCAGGCGGGCAAAAATGGGGTCTTTGTCCAACAAAAAATCAGACACGATGCGTGCGTCAAATAAATCTGGCTGGGCAAGTTCGCGCAATTGATTCATGCGCTGGAACAGGAAAAACATTTGTGTCGGCAGTGCGTAACGAGCGGCATCGCGATAGAACTTTTCCAGAAATGGATTTTCTTCCGGCATTTCCAGCAGGGTTTGTGCTCCTAATTGCGCTGCAAGCTTGCTGGCGAGGGTGGTCTTGCCGGCACCGATCGCACCTTCGACGACAACGTATTTGTATTTTTCAAAATCCATAATGATCTATCTGGCCTTGGTTAGCCGTGTTAGTGCAGCATGTCGAAATTTTCAGATTCATGCGCGGAAAATAAAATAAACCGCACCCACTAGGCAGAGTGCTGCCCATACATAATCAAGTTTGAACGGTTGGTCCATGAAAATGATTGCGAACGGGACGAACACCGTGAGTGTAATCGCTTCTTGCATAATTTTCAGTTGGGCCAGACTGAACTGTGTATAGCCGATGCGGTTGGCCGGTACCTGCAACAGGTATTCAAACAGCGCAATACCCCAGCTGATCAGAGCGGCGATCCACCACGGTTTTGACGACAAGCCTTTCAAATGTCCATACCAGGCAATGGTCATGAAGACATTGGATAACGTCAGCAAGCCGACGGTTTGAACGATGACGGGAATTTGCATGGCGTCTCAATAAGGGACTAGGACTTGGTCATCATATTTGATGGGGTGGGCCATGATTTCATTCCCGACTCAACCTTGATTTAAGTTTCAGGAAATATGATCAGGCAATTTTTTGAATGGCTTGCTTTGCTACGCCGGGAACGAATAGATGAGCCGCTCCTAGGCCTGGAATCTGGATAAAAGGATCGATCTGCAGCAACGGAATCAAGACGAAGGCGCGCGCCGTCATGCGTGGATGTGGCACCGTTAATGTTGACGTCGAAATGATTTGATCGCCGTACAGCAAAACGTCCAGATCCAGCGTGCGCGGGGCATTCAGATAAGAGCGCTCACGGCCGAAATCTTGTTCCAGTTGCAGCAAGGCTTGCAGTAATTCTTCAGCGGATAAACTGGTGCTAACGCGAGCGACAGCATTGATGTAGTCATCGCCATCGGCGTCTATCGGCCCAGTACGGAACAAGGACGATTGTCCCGTCAAGCTGCTTGACGGCAGCTTGGCTAACTCAAGCAGCGCATTGCGTACATTGTCTTCAGCGTCGCCCAGATTCGAGCCTATGCCTATGCAGGCAACAATCTGCCTGTCTGTCATTCAGGTTTTCCTGCCGCTGCACCTGCAGGTTTGCGACGGCGACGTGGACGTTTCTTCGCCGGGCCTTCATTAGTGGTGACGGATTTTTTCGCCAACAGTTCTTCGCGCTCGGCACCATCGCCGGCGATGAACGCAGTCCACCATTCGCCAATTTCACTATCAATCTCGCCGGATGCGCAACGCAGCAGCAGGAAGTCGTAGCCGGCGCGCAGGCGCAGATGTTCGAGCAATTTGTATGGTGTCTTGCCGACGCGTCTGTCGAAGCGCGGTTGCATCGCCCAGATGTCGCGCATGTCAGAGGCGATTTTGCGTTGCAATGCGAGTTTGTCGGTTTGCGTATTCAAGACATCGTCAGCAGCCAAATGCAAGGCAGGAATCGGATATTCGCCGGCCGCCTGATAGGCATTCCATTTTTCGACAACCTGATGCCATAACAGCGACGCAAACAGGAATCCTGGCGAGACGGGTTTGCCTTCCCGGACGCGCTCATCGGTACTCGCCAACGCGAGGCGGACGAATTTTTCACCCAGCGGTTGCTCCAGCACGACGTCCAGTAAAGGCAGCAAGCCGTGATGCAAGCCTTCCTTGCGCAATTGCTGCAGACAGGCAAGGGCATGGCCGCTCATCAACAGCTTGAGCATTTCATCGAACACGCGTGCGGCCGGTACGTTGTTGATCAACGGTGCCATTACGGCGATCGGTGCGCGGGTATCCGGCGCGATCGCGAAATTGAGTCTGGCCGCAAACCGAACTACGCGCAGCAGTCGTACTGGATCTTCACGATAGCGCTCTTCCGGTACACCGATGATGCGCAGTGTCTTGTTGCGGATATCTGCAATCCCGCCGTGATAGTCCAGCACGATCTGTGAGGCTGGATCGTAGTACATCGCATTGATGGTGAAGTCGCGTCGCAATGCGTCTTCGTGCTGTTCGCCGAAGGTGTTGTCGCGCAAGACGCGACCGTGTTCATCTTTCGGTGCGCCATCGGTTGCGGAGCCGCGGAAGGTGGTGACTTCCAGCAAATCCTGGCCAAACATTACATGCACGATTTGAAAGCGCTTGCCGATGATGAAGGCGCGACGGAATAGGCGCTTGACCTGCTCGGGCGTCGCATTGGTCGCGATATCGAAATCCTTGGGTTTGACGCCGAGCAGCAAATCGCGCACTGCACCGCCGACCAGGAAGGCCTTGAATCCGGCGTCCTGCAGGCTGCTGGTAACGCGTATCGCATTGGACGAAACCAGCTTCGGATCGATGCCGTGTTCTTTCGCAGTCAGCGTGACAGGTTGCGTGTAATCGCCTGTTTTTTGTTTGGTGCCGAGGATGCGACGGATGAACTTTTTAATCATTGAATAGATTGATGATCGGCCAGCCATGCGCTTGGGCGTGCGCAGTGAGCAAGGCGTTGGGGTTGGTGGCTATCGGGTCGGTGACGATGGATAACAAGGGGATATCGTTTTGCGAATCGCTGTAAAAGTAACTGCGTGGAAAATCGCTCAGTGCAAGGCCGCGTGTCGCCAGCCATGCGTTGGTATGCGTGATTTTACCCGCACCGGAGGTCGGTACACCGAGCAATTTTCCGGTGATAGAACCATCTTCGTTGAATTCCGGTTCGGCGGCGATCAGGTGTTCGACGTCCAGCGCACGGGCAATCGGGGCGGTGACGAAACGATTGGTGGCGGTGACGATGGCAACCAGGTCGCCGGCATCCTGATGTTTTTTTACCAAATCACGGGCAGCCGGCAAGATCACAGGTTCAATGACTTCGCGCATATACGCCAGATGCCATTCATCAATTTGCCGGCGTGAAAATTGTGCCAGTGTGCTAAGTGCGAATTCCAGGTATTCGACCGGGTCCAGTGTTCCCGCTTTGTACTGTTCAAAAAAAGCATTGTTGCGGGCCTTGAAGGCATGCGGTTCGATGGCACCTGTGCGCGTCAGGAACTCACCCCATTCGTGATCGGAGTCGATAGGCAGCAGGGTGTGGTCTAAATCAAAGAGAGCAAGGTTCATGCGTGGGTATATAAGCTAAATTCGAGCTAAGTTCGAGCAAAATTTACTGGTGAAAAGGCTATTTAAAGGCGCCTTCATTAGCGGGTTAATCTGTTAGTCATTTCGTTGCAGCAGTTCGCGCAGCAGAGGCAATGTAATTGGTCGCTTTGTTTCCAGAGAATACTCATCGAGTGCGTCCAGCATCGCCGATAAAGAGCGCATATCGCGGGCAAAATGATTGAGCAGATAGGGTAACACGCCGGGCGACAGTGTCAGGCCACGTGCAGCGGCGGCATGCGTCAGCGCGGCAATCTTTTCGTCATCGCTCAAACCATGCACCTGATAGATCAGGCCCCAGCCGAAGCGCGTGCGCAAATCTTCGCGCACAGCCAATGTTGCCGGTGCGACGTTGCCGGCCGCCAGCAGGCAGCCACCTTGCTCGCGCACCTGGTTGAAAAGGGCGAAGGCGGCGATTTGCGCGTCGGGCGACAGTTTGTGGCTATCGTCGATCAGGTAAAGCGTGGTGCTCGACCGATAGTTAAACGCATCTGCGGCGGCGTCGCCGGGGATATAGAGGGCGGTGTCAGATGCTGCCAATGCCTTTAACAAGTGGGTCTTGCCTGCAGCGGCATCGCCCCACAGATAGACAAAGCGCTCGTCCAGGCCGACCGGCACTTGTTGTTCCAGGCGCTGCAGCAGCTGGAGCAGCTCTGCATTTGCACCGATTACAAACGACGCCAGGGTTTGCGGTTTTTCGGCAGGTAAATCGAGTAACAACTGCCTCATACGTGGTTCATCATATTGTTATTGTTAAAAAATACAGTTTGTTCCGACCGCTTGCTGCAATTCTGCCGCATATCCCCAGCTATTTTGTCGCTTCGACAAAGAAAGTGCCATCAAATGAGGGAGGAAGGGGAGCGATTTGATAAAATACCGCTTTGCCCGAACGCTTGCTCGAACGCTTTTTTGAATTATAGAGCCTGATTGACCCAGTTTTGTCCAGTTTCGAAAGTATGGATCTTGCCGCGATGAGGAATGTTCATTGCGACCCTGATCTGGCCCCTTATGGATAACTCAACGCTGATCAACAGGCTAGCCATCCGGCCACAACTGCTATTTTACTGCCTCTGCTGACTATCACATCATGAGTTCCACTTCCAATATTTCACTTTCCTACCGCGACGCCGGTGTTGATATCGATGCAGGCGATGCGCTGGTCGAAGCGATCAAGCCTTTTGCCAAACGTACGATGCGCGAAGGCGTGATGGGCGGCCTCGGCGGTTTCGGTGCCATGTTCGAAATCAGCAAGAAGTACAAGGAACCTGTGCTGGTATCCGGTACCGACGGCGTCGGTACCAAGCTGAAGCTGGCATTTGAATTGAATCGTCACGACACGGTCGGCATCGATCTGGTCGCGATGAGCGTCAATGACATTCTGGTGCAAGGCGCAGAGCCGCTGTTTTTCCTCGATTACTTTGCTTGCGGCAAGCTCGATGTGGCGATCGCCACCGACGTCATCAAAGGCGTAGCCAAAGGTTGCGAGCAGGCCGGTTGTGCATTGATCGGTGGTGAAACCGCCGAAATGCCTAGCATGTACCCGGCCGGTGAATACGATCTGGCCGGTTTTGCAGTCGGTGCAGTGGAAAAATCAAAAATCATCGACGGCACTAAAATTACCCCGGGTGACGTCGTGCTTGGTCTGGCTTCGTCGGGCGCGCACTCCAACGGTTATTCGCTGGTACGCAAGATCATTTCGGTGGCCAAGCCTGACTTGAATGCTGATTTCCACGGTCGCAAACTGGCGGATGTGTTGATGGAACCTACTCGTATTTACGTCAAGCCTTTGCTGGCATTGATGGATGCGATGGAAGTCAAAGGCATGGTGCACATCACCGGCGGCGGTTTGGTGGAAAACATCCCGCGCGTACTGCAGCCGCACCTGACAGCTGTGCTGGAAAGCAGTGCATGGGACATGCCGCCATTGTTCAAGTGGTTGCAAGAGCATGGCGGCGTTGCCGATGCGGAAATGCACCGTGTGTTCAACTGCGGTATCGGCATGACGGTCATCGTGGCCAAGGAAAATGCAGATGCCGCGCTCGCACAATTGAAAGCCGCTGGCGAAACCGTGATGCGCATCGGTGAAATCCGTGCTCGTCAAGAAGGCCAGGCGCAGACCATCGTTCTGTAAGCTGGGTAAAAGCTTGCAGCATTAAAAAGGGCGGTAGATGCAATGGCATCTACCGCCCTTTTTGTTTGTCTTTCTCGTTTTCTGCCTGGTTGATGCAGTAGCGCGCTGTCACGCCCAACTTAACTCATGTACGTCAATGTTGCTTGCCGCTTGCATCGTCCTGCGCCAGTGTTTGCAAGGGGCCGGGTGGAGTGGCATCAATGCCAAAGGCTAGCGGGGGCGCGATACGTACTGGCTGGCTCTTGCTGGATACGCTAGACAGCACATTGCTATGCGCATCGGGTGCCGCATTCCAGACTGGGTCTGTGATGCTTTCAAATACGGTTTTCAACTGCTTGGCCCATGTCGTGCGGATCATCTGGAAGTATTGATTGCCTTCGTCAATCGTGACAAAGCGCGTTACGGCCAAGGTGTCGTTCTCATAAATCAGCAGATCAAGAGGCAGACCGACCGAGATGTTCGAGCGCAAGGTAGAGTCCATCGAAATCAACGCGCACTTTGCCGCTTCATCCAAGCCTGTCAGTGGCGTGACCACGCGATCGATAATTGGTTTGCCGTATTTGGCTTCACCGATCTGGAAGTAAGTATTTTCGTCGTGCGACTCAATGAAGTTACCAGCAGAATACATCTGGAACAAGCGGCAGCGTTCGCCCTTGATCTGGCCACCAAAAATCATGCTGACATTGAAGTCGATACCGAATTGTTGCAGTGAATTGGCATCGCGTTCCCGCACGATACGGATTACTTCACCGACGACTTGCGCTGCTTCATACATCGTCGTCGCATTCCAGATACTTTTACCGCTAGCCGTGACGTGTTCGGCCACGATCTGTCGTACGGATTGCGAAATCGATAAATTGCCGGCGGTCATCAAGACCATCATGCGATCGCCCGGTGTCTCAAAAACCGTCATTTTTCTAAAGGTGCCGATATG
Organism: Herminiimonas aquatilis; assembly: GCF_042665175.1. Lineage (NCBI taxonomy): Bacteria > Pseudomonadati > Pseudomonadota > Betaproteobacteria > Burkholderiales > Oxalobacteraceae > Herminiimonas > Herminiimonas aquatilis. Next base: position 416,777 of record NZ_JBHTCC010000002.1, on the reverse strand, counting down.
ATCGACCCCGGCATTCGTTCGCGAATCGGATAGGAAAACCAATCCCGCATCCAGACGCATCGCAACACAATAAGTCATGACAGTGAGAGAAAAAGCAAAACACGAATTTTACAGGAATCACCCCGCCATTGTTGGCGCAGGGGAACAAAACAACGGTATGGTCGTTTACACAAAAAATGCCTGTTGTCACCCGCATCAGGCTGGATGATTGCGCGAGGATGGCCGGCGGTCACGGACATTTTTGGTTGCTTGTTTATTGCGACAAGGGTGTCACGTTGACGCGCACATCCAACGACTCTTCGCCGCCGCCGCGTCGCACGCCGCTGACCGGTGCGGCAGAATCGTAGTCGCGCGCTACTGCCAGACGACAATGCGCATCACTGGCGTAGCAGGCATGGGTGACGTCGATACTGACCCAGCCGGTGAAATCATCCTCCGCGACCCAGACATCGACCCACGCATGGCTTTCTGCATGACCGCTACTGCCGGAGTTGATATAACCGGATACATAACGCGCCGGAATATTCCGCATGTGACAGCAGGCAATAAATAGATGTGCATGATCCTGACACACGCCCTGACCCAACAACAGTGCATCGTTGGCGGTTGTCGTTACGCCAGTTGCACCGCTTTGGTACGAGACTGCACCGCAAATGGCTGCAGCGAGTTGCAACAGGTCTTCGCTTTGATTGCCACGCAGATTTTGCGAAGCGAAGGCACGTATCCCCTCGCTGGGTTCGGTCAGGCGTGTCGTGACGGTAAACACTAGCGGTGATAATGTGCCAGTTTCGTGCAGACGTCCCAGAAAGAGCGGCATGACCTCGATTTCGCCGCTGACCACAATACGTACTTCATCATGGTTACCAGTAATGGTCAGCATGTGACACAGATTGCCGTAGGCATCCGTAAATGCATTGCGCTGTCCAGAGGTATCGATATGCCACGCCAGCATTTGTTGATGCATTTCGATACGCGGTGTCAGGCGCAGTTGCTGAATCGTGTACGCCAGTGGAGACGTATAGCGGTAAAGCGTTTCGTGACGTATGGCGAGTCGCATTTAGGCTACCAGTGGTACCAGGAAATCGCGGCTGACGCGATTACCCAGTTCAAATATGTTTTCAAGGAATTCGGTCAGGTAATCATGCAAACCTTCTTCCAGAATATCCTCAATCCGGGCGAATTTCAGATCCGCATGCAACTTGCCTGCAAAGCGTAACGTATCGCTGGATACATCAGCGCTCACATAACGCAGATTGCGCAAGACTTCCGTCAGACTCGCCAGTAGCGAGCGCGGCATGTCGGCGTTCAGCATCAGCAGATCGGCAACGCGTGCAGGCGTGATCGCATCGCGATAAACCTTGCGATAGATTTCAAATGCAGAGACCGAGCGCAGGATCGCCGCCCAGTAATAAAAATCGCGCTGATTTTCATTGCCGAGTTTTTCACCTGACTGCACGGCCGCGCTGGCGCCATGAAACTTTACATCGAGTATCCGTGCCGTATTGTCGGCGCGCTCAAGAAAGGTGCCGAGACGAATAAAGTACAACGCTTCGTCCGATAACATGGTGCCGAAGGTCACGCCGCGCGACAGATGCGAGCGATGCTTGACCCATTCAAAAAACTGGCTGGGGTCCTGTTCGAACTCGCTTTCCTTTAACTGATTGGAAAGCTCAAGCCAGGTAGTGTTGTGGGTTTCCCAGACTTCCGTCGTCAGTGTTCCGCGCACCGCGCGTGCGTTTTCGCGAGCGGCACGCAGATAGGAGGAAATTGAAGACGGATGCGTGGTATCGCGCACCATGAAGTGCAACACGTCTTTTGGCGTCAGTTTGCTGTACTTCTCGTCAAAGGCTTCCTGCAGCTCGGAGATGCCGAGCGTGGCGCGCCAGCTTTGTTCAGCTGCGCGGGCAGATTGCGGGAGCAGCGCAGTCTGGACATTGACGTCCAGCATGCGCGCGGTATTTTCGGCACGTTCCGTGTAACGCGCCATCCAGAACAGGTGATCGGCGGTGCGGCTGAGCATCTTAGTTCTCCAGTATCCAGGTGTCTTTGGTGCCGCCGCCTTGCGACGAATTCACCACCAGCGAACCTTCCTTGAGCGCAACGCGCGTCAGGCCGCCCGGCACCATGGAGATGGTCTTGCCGGACAACACAAAAGGTCGCAAATCGATGTGGCGTGGCGCGATGCCTGCATCGACAAAAGTAGGGCAGGCCGACAAGGCCAGCGTCGGTTGTGCAATATAACCGTCTGGCCGCGCGATGATGCGCTGGCGGAAGTCCTCGATTTCCGCCTTGCTGGAAGCAGGACCGACCAGCATGCCGTAGCCGCCGGCACCATGTACTTCCTTGACGACCAGATCAGGCAGGTTGGCGAGCACGTAAGACAGCTCGTCCTTTTTGCGGCACTGATAGGTCGGCACATTATTCAGGATAGGTTCTTCCGACAGGTAGAAACGAATCATGTCGGGTACGAATGGGTAAATCGATTTGTCATCGGCGACGCCGGTGCCGATCGCATTTGCCAGTGTGACGCGGCCGGCGCGATAGACAGACAGCAATCCCGGTACACCCAGCGTAGAGTCGGCGCGGAATGCGAGCGGATCCATATAGTCATCGTCAATCCGGCGATAAATCACATCGACCCGTTTCGGACCGCGTGTGGTGCGCATGTAGACTGCGTTGTCGTTGACGAACAGATCCTGGCCTTCCACTAGTTCGACGCCCATTTGCTGCGCAAGGAAGGCGTGTTCGAAGTAGGCCGAGTTGTACATGCCGGGTGTCATCACGACCACGGTTGGATCGCTGACGCCTATCGGTGCGACCGAGCGCAGATTGTCGAGCAACATGTCGGGATAATGTTCAACCGGGGCGATCTGGTGGCGTGCAAATAGTTCGGGGAACAGCCGCATCATCATCTTGCGGTCTTCCAGCATGTAAGACACGCCGGACGGCACACGCAAATTATCCTCGAGTACGTAAAACTCGCCTTGTCCGGCACGTACGATATCAACGCCGGCGATGTGCGCGTAGATATCCGACGCCACCGAAATTCCCTGCATTTCCGGACGGTACTGCGCATTGCGGAATATTTGTTCCGGCGGGATGATGCCGGCCTTGACGATGTTCTGGTCGTGATAAATATCGTGGATGAACATGTTCAGCGTACGTACGCGCTGCACCAGTCCAGCTTCCATGTGCGCCCATTCCTTCGCGGTAATCATGCGCGGGATGATGTCGAACGGGATTACGCGTTCGGTGCCGGCTTCATTGCCATATACGGCAAACGTAATGCCTACGCGACGGAAAATCAGGTCAGCTTCGGCACGTTTGCGTGCAATGGTGGCGGCCGATTGGGTGGCTAGCCATGCTTCGAATTCAAGGTAGTGGTCGCGTACATTCTTCGCGCCATCTGTATACATCTCGTCGAAAAAATTGGGCATCGTCTGGCCTGTCCTTGCGCTATAACATTGTTTTCAGGGGAGATGCTGCGTTAACCCTATCAAGAAATATGCCAGACCGCCAGCATTAACCGTTCATGGCGTACGCAAATCCTTGATTAGTGCTTCGGTTCGCTGGTCGGGCGCGGGGGTCAGCAGGCTGACAATGACGATGGCCAGCATGCCGGCCGGAACACCGAATACTCCTGCCGAAATCGGCGCGATATGGAACCATTGCGCGGCAGGTGTGCCACCCAGCGTGGGATGTGTGTGCAACATATAGAACGCACAGACGCCAAAGCCGATCAACATGCCGGCGATGGCACCTTCCTGATTGGCGCGCTTCCAGATCGCCCCCAGTGCCAGCGCCGGAAACAGAGCAGAGGCGGCGAGAGAGAAGGCGGCACCCACCAGCGACAGAATGTCGCCGGGTTTGAGTGAGGCGATATAGGCAGCGACCAGCGCCACCATCAGCAACAATAGTTTGGACACCGTCACGCGCTTCTGCGTCGTCGCGGTCGGATCCACAGTCTTGTAATACACATCATGCGACAGTGCATTTGAAATGGTCAGCAACAAGCCATCGGCAGTGGACAGTGCCGCTGCCAAACCACCGGCTGCGATCAAACCGGAAATGACATAAGGCAAGCCCGCAATCTCCGGCGTGGCGAGGACGACTATATCGACGTCCATCACGATTTCAGCCAGTTGCACGATGCCGTCGCGATTGACGTCATTGATGGCAACCAGCGGATGTAGCTTGTCGATGTTGGCCCAGTAGGAAACCCACTCCGGCAATTTTGAAAAATCGCTGCCCACCAGAGACGTGTAAATATCGTATTTGACCAGCACTGCCAGCGCCGGGATCGTGATGTACAGCGCCATGATGAAAAAGATGGTCCAGAATACCGAGTCACGCGCTTCCTTGACGGAGGGTGTGGTGTAGTAGCGCACCAGCACGTGCGGCAAGGCGGCTGTACCCAGCATCAGGCAGAACACCAGCGCCATGAAGTTATTGCGTTTGATATCTGACGCGGCCTCACTGTCGCCAGGGAAGGGGTCGGTATGCTGTGTCGGCGGTTTGGCCCGCTCGCGATTGGCAGCGCGCTCTTCTATCCATCTGCGTTCGGCATCTTCAGCATCCTTGGGATAAGTGGCGAGTTCGCGTCCGGTTTGCTTGATTTCCAGCAACGGCGCATTCCCAAGTTTTAAGGCTTCCAGATTGTGCTGTATCTCGGCACGACCGTTTTCCCACGATTCAGGCAGCATCTTCAGTTTGTCGCCCAGGTCATCGGCGTACAGATTGAAGATGGCACGCACTTCTTTTTCCTTAGGATCGTCAATCAAGACTTTTTCACGTTCGCTCAGTTTTGCGATCGCGGAACCGTAGGCAATCGGCGGTACCGGAATATTGGTATGTTTGATCGACAGCCATACCACCGGGATCATGTACGCGATGATCAGGATGATGTATTGCGCAACTTGTGTCCATGTCACGGCACGCATGCCACCGAGGAAAGAGCACACCAGTATGCTGGCCAATCCGAGAAAAATACCGACCGAAAAATCGACGCCGGTAAAGCGCGATGTGATCAGGCCGACGCCGTAAATCTGCGCAACAACGTAAGTAAACGAGACGATGATGGTGGCGACGACCGCGATGATGCGCACCACATTGTCGCTGTACCTGCCGGTGTAACGCGCACTCAGATAATCCGGAATCGTGTACTGACCGAACTTGCGTAAATAAGGGGCTATCAGCAAAGCCAGCAATACGAAACCGCCAGTCCAGCCCATCAAGTAAGCGAGTCCGTCAAATCCCCACAGGTACAAGCCGCCAGCCAGACTGATGAAGCTGGCGGCAGAAATCCAGTCGGCGGCGGTTGCCATGCCATTGAAAAAGGCGGGGACGCGACGTCCCGCGACGTAGTACTCCAGCATGTTCGAGGTGCGGCTGATGACGCCGATGATCGCGTACATCACGATCGTGCAAAACATGAAGACGTAACCTATCCAGACGCGCGGAAATCCTTCATGTTCAAGGATGGCAAGCGCGAAAAGAAACAACACAAAGCCGATCGTGAACAGCACGTAGTAACGCATCAGGCGACGCAAGAATGATTTAGTGTTCATGGCCGCTATCGTTATGCTGGCGCTGGTCGTGCAGATAGCGCTGGTCGAGTTTATGCATGCGCACTGCATAAATGGCGATGATCGCTACATAAATCAGGATGCTGCCCTGCGCAGCCATGAAGAACGAAATCGGCCAGCCCAGCAGGGTGTAGTTTGACAAGGGACGTGCAAAGAACATCGCGGTGAAGGTGACGGCAAACCAGACTAGTAATAGCCACAATGTCATGCGGCGGGTACTTTGCCAATATGTTCGGGCAGCATCAGATTGCTGTTGTTCTATTTTTTCAGGCATATCAATTGCTGTAGTCAAGCGGGACGGTGTTCGGTTCCAGATGCAGGGTGACGCGTACCACGCATCCCGGTGATTTGTGACCCTTGCAGTGCGGATTGTTCAGGATGTCGATCTCGGCATCATGTTGCTGTGCGATTTCGCGCACGATTGCCAGACCTAGTCCGCTGCCTTCGACGTTGCTGCCGAGAATACGATAGAAGCGTTCGAAAATATGTTCGCGTTCATGCGGAGCAATCCCGGGGCCGTTGTCTTCGACTTCCAGAAATGCCAGTTTATTTTTTTCATCGGCACTTACGCGCACCGTTGCATTCCCGCCCGCAGGGGTGTAATTGAGTGCGTTATCGATCAGGTTGTTTAACAACTCGTGCAGCATGGTGGGATCACCTTTGATCAACACCGGATAGTCAGGCTGCTCAAAACCGAGATCGATTTTCTTGTTGAACGATGTCTGTACCCAGTTCTGCAAGGTGTCGCGTGCCAGCTCGGATAATTCCAGTAACTGCATGGGTTTGGTGGCGGGTGTTTGATTTTCTGCGCGTGCCAGCGCCAGCAATTGATTAACCATGCGCGTTGCTGATTTGGAACTTTTTGCGAGCTGCTCCAACGATTTGTGAATCTCTGCCTGATCGGTTTGCCGCAAGGCGAGTTCGGATTGCATGCGCATGCCGGCCAGCGGCGTTTTCATCTGATGCGCCGCATCGGCAATAAAGCGCTTTTGTATATTGATACTCTGCGACAGGCGCTCCAGCATTTCATTCAGCGAGCCAACCAGCGGCAGGATCTCCTCCGGAACATAACCCGAATCGATCGGGCTTAAATCATCGGGACGGCGCGCGCGTATGCGTTGCTGCAGTTCGGCCAACGGTCGCAAGCCGCGCGTCAATGCAAACCATACGAGGATAAGTGCCACAGGAAGAATAATGAATTCCGGTACGATCACGCCCTTGATGATCTGGTTGACCAGTTGCGAACGCTTCTCCAGCGTTTCGCCGACTTGAACCAGTGCCAGACGCGGTTCTATGCTTAGTTGCGGCTCGACCTGTGTCTTGTGCAGATCGACGTAAAGGTAGGCAATGCGTACTTCAGTATTGCGCACAAAGTCGTAACGGAACTTGGTAGCCCAGGGTTGCGGCGGATCGGTGTCAGTAGGCAAAGGCATTTCCGGATCGCCTTCGACCATGATGCCGCGCGAATCGAGGATTTGATAATAGATATTGTCGACGTCGTCGGCATGCAGGATGTCGGTGGCAGCCCCGGTCAGACGCGTGATGACTTTTCCGTTTGCCTCCTTGACCTGCTGGGCGACGACGGTGACCTTGTCTTCCAGCGCGCGATCGAAGGGTTCATTCGCAATTGATTTGGCGACCAGGTAGGTAATGGCAATGCTGAGCGGCCACAGCAATAAAAGTGGCACCAGCATCCAGTCGAGAATTTCACCGAACAATGAACGTTGCGTGCGTTCTTCCGTCTGACCAGCACCATCTGCAGCGCTTGCCGTCGATGTAACCACATCGACGGCGGGTGGATTCAGTCGGTGTGCGTCTGGCATTGCTGCTTCAGCGTGATGGCGTGACGGTGTTCGCTGCTGCGGCAGGGGCGACAGGTTCGGCAAATTTTTCGAGGCAGTAACCGAGGCCACGTACGGTGGCGATGCGCAGGCCACCAATTTCTATCTTTTTGCGCAAACGATGAACATACACTTCAATTGCGTTATTGCTGACTTCTTCACTCCATTCGCACAGGTGATCAACCAGCTGCTCCTTGGATACCAGACGGCCGCTGCGCTGCAGAAGAACTTCGAGCAAACCAAGTTCGCGCGCCGATAAATCCAGCATCTGATCATTGATGTAGGCGATGCGACCGACTTGATCGTAAGACAGCGGACCGTGCTTGATTACAGTAGGCCCACCACCCGCGCCGCGCCGAGTCAGTGCGCGTACGCGTGCTTCAAGCTCGGACAGCGCAAACGGCTTGGCCATGAAATCATCTGCACCCAGATCCAGCCCCTTGACGCGCTGTTCGATCGAATCACCAGCCGTCAAAATCAAGACTGGCAGATGCGAATTGCGCGCGCGCAGGCGTTGCAAGACCTCCAGGCCGGACATTTTCGGCAGCCCCAGATCGAGAATAAGCAAATCGAAGTCTTGAGTAGACAAGACCGAGTCCGCCTCTAAACCATTTTTAACGCAATCTGTGACATAACCGGACTGGCGCAAGGATCGCGTCAAGCCATCGGCCAGTACACTGTCGTCTTCGGCAAGCAAAATTCGCATAGGGGAGGGTGTGAGAGAGTTGGTTTGTAGTCTATTGGGTTTCGTCTGTAGCAGCAAGACAAGTGTTCATGCCTTGCGCTGCCATAAAAATGAGCCCTTGCTATTAATACAGCAGGCGCCATTTGTTCGTGTTGGCCCTCATGGTGGCACATAAGATGAAGGCAGTATGACTGCTTGCTGCGAAAGCGCATCTGCGACGTCATTTTTCCTGCGTGGAATCCAGATAAAGCGCACGTCATGCAATTGCGCCATCAGTTGTCGCGCATGCGTGCGATGGCTGCTGAGTATAGGTGCACCGCGGGTCTTGCTCTGCACATCATCGAGTACTACGCGGCTGTCACCATAGACGATGAGTTTGTGCGGGCTGGCATCGACGGCAGCCTGTAGAACGGCGAGCAGCGCCAGATATTCAGCTTCACTGCTATCGCCCTGGCCGGCCGAAAAACTGATACTGGCGACGAGCTCACCCTGCGGGTTTTTAAGCAGGCCGCCTATCCCCATTCTCCCGGGGTTGGGATGGCTGGCACCATCAAACCAGGCGAGCCAGGCGTTTGGGTCCGGCATTGCCGTTGCGGCTATGCGTGCATTTGCTTTTTCCTGCTTGCGAGTGACGATTTTTGCTGCCGCATCGGCTGCTTCTTGCCGCCGCTGGTCGATAAAAATATGCAGCGGCTGAGCGCCAGCGATCTTCTCCATGACCTTCTTCAAGCCATGTTCTTCCGATATGCCGAGTTGCCTTGCCATCCGGCGACCGCTGACGCGCTCCTTTTTATAGGCAACTTCAATTAAATCGGCATAGCTGGGCATGTAGGGAAGTGGCTGTATAGCGGGCATAATTAGCCCGATTTTACGTGCATTTCCGAAGCGAGGTTGCTGGTGGCAAACAAAGCCTGAAAAATTGCTCTTTTAACTATTAACAAGAAAATATTCAGAAGGCGCTTGCACAAAGCACTGTTTTTTTATACAGTACGGTTTCTGGAAGCAAAAATCGCTTCCAAGCCATTTTGTTTCAACACCCAACCGTCGAAAGAATCCTCATGGACGATAAAAAAACAGCACCGAGCTCGGACAAAAGCAAGGCACTTGCCGCTGCCTTGGCGCAAATCGAAAAGCAATTCGGTAAAGGCTCGGTCATGCGCATGGAAGACGGCGCAGTCGTCGAAGAGGTGCAAGTCGTTTCCACCGGTTCGCTCGGTCTGGATATTGCGCTCGGCGTTGGCGGTTTGCCACGCGGCCGCGTCGTTGAAATCTACGGCCCTGAATCGTCGGGTAAAACGACATTGACACTGCAAACCATTGCGGAAATGCAAAAACTGGGCGGCACCTGCGCCTTTATCGATGCGGAACATGCGCTGGATGTGACGTATGCACAAAAGCTCGGCATTAATTTATCCGAGTTGCTGATTTCGCAACCAGATACCGGCGAACAAGCGTTGGAAATTTGCGATGCACTGGTCCGTTCCGGTGGCGTCGATCTGATCGTCATTGATTCGGTCGCGGCTTTGACGCCACGTGCCGAGATCGAAGGCGATATGGGTGATTCCTTGCCGGGTTTGCAGGCACGTTTGATGTCGCAAGCCTTGCGCAAGCTGACGGGTAGCATCAATCGCACCAATACCCTGGTGATTTTCATTAACCAGATTCGCATGAAGATTGGTGTCATGTTCGGCAATCCGGAAACCACGACCGGCGGCAATGCGTTGAAGTTCTACGCTTCCGTGCGTCTCGATATCCGTCGCACCGGCTCCATCAAATCCGGTGATGAAGTCATTGGTAACGAAACCAAGGTCAAAGTCGTCAAGAACAAGATCGCGCCACCATTCCGCGAAGCACACTTTGATATTCTGTATGGCGAAGGCACTTCCCGCGAAGGTGAAATTCTGGACCTGGGTTCGGATGCCAAGATCGTCGAGAAATCCGGTGCCTGGTACAGCTATAACGGCGAACGCATCGGCCAGGGCAAAGACAATGCACGCAACTATTTGAAAGAACGTCCTGAACTGGCACGTGAAATCGAAAACAAGGTTCGCGCTTCTTTGGGTGTGCCTGAACTCGGTGTGATCAAATCGGACGAACCGGTTGCGAAGAAGGCTTCCACGAAGAAAAACGAAGAAGCCAAAGAACTGAAAGAAGTCGAATAAAGCATATTGGCTAGCCGATCGCATTTGATATGCGCTGCTTTATCGATACGACTAACAAGCGCCCGCGTTGAAGGACTCATATGGCAAAACTGCAAGTGAGTCTGAAAGCGCGGGCGCTTCGTTATTTATCGGCACGCGAACACAGTCGTCAGGAATTGGCACGCAAGCTGGCGCGTTACGCGCAAGAGGGCGATGACATAGATGCTTTGCTCGATACGCTCACCGAGGCTAACTTCATGTCTGAAACGCGTTTCTCTGAATCGCTGGTCAATCGACGCGCTGCACGGTTTGGTAATAGCCGGATTTTGTCAGAGTTGAAAAGTCATAATATTGACGCTGACTCACTGACTGAAATCAAGGCTGGATTGGCACAGGATGAATTTGCGCGGGCGCGCGAAGTCTGGCTGCGGAAGTTCGGCATGGTCGCAACGGATGCAGCCGGACGCGCGAAGCAAATGCGGTTTTTGCTGCAACGCGGATTTTCGCATCGAGCCATACAGGCGGCGATGCGTGAGACAGAAGAAGATGAAGATTAGAAGCCGGTATTAATTAGCAAAGTAAATACTCTTCAGTTTGTTCCTGGTGTCTATATCCTCACTGGGTGCATACAAAGAGGCAAGTTCAAGCAATAGGGGCGATGCACATTCGTTTGTGCATCGCCCCAATTTATGTGAAGAACGCATTGAATCGATCGCGCATAGATCGCGCATCGATGGTGCATTAATTTTGCATTTTGCAGCGATCAGTGATCCATCAATGCTTTAACGTGAATTGCCGTGGCAGACGCCAGACCTTCCAGGCTGTAACCGCCTTCAAGAATGGAAACCACGCGGCCTTCGCAGGTTTCATCAGCAATTTTAAGCAACTCGCGGGTTACCCAATCGAAGTCATCGTCTTGCAGATTCAAACCGGCCAGTGGATCCAGATGATGTGCATCGAAGCCGGCAGAAATGATCAAGAGTTCAGGATTGAATGCGCGAATTGCCGGCAACATTTTTGCTGCAATCTGTTCGCGAAACAGTGCAGAATCACAGCCGCGTGGCAGCGGCACGTTCACGATATTGTGCGATACGCCGGTTTCCGCTTCTGATCCTGTGCCGGGGTAAAAATGCGACTGGTGGCTGGATGCGTAAAACAGCTCAGGCCGGTCGTAAAACGCTGCTTGCGTGCCATTGCCGTGATGAACGTCGAAATCGACGACGGCGACGCGTTCCAGTTTGTGCACGTCATACGCATAAGCCCCAGCAATCGCTGCCTGGTTGTAAATGCAAAAGCCCATTGCCTTGTTTGGTTCTGCATGGTGGCCGCAAGGGCGGGTTGCGCAGAAAACATTGTGCGCTTCCTTGTCCATCACTGCATCGACGCCTGCGCAGGCTGCGCCTACACAGCGCATGACCGCTTCCAGCGAGCCTGGCGACATGACGGTATCGCCACCGTCGAGCGGCATAGTGCCGCGATGTGGCGAGGCATCTTCCACATCAGTCACGAAATCTTCGGTGTGGATCATCAACACTTGTTCGCGTGTGCCCATGGGCGCTTCGCGCCATTCTGCGCCATCGAATTCCGGTGTGCGTAATGCGCGCAAAACTGCTTTCAAACGCTCTGGTGATTCGGGATGGCCAGCGCCCGGTTTGTGTTCCAGACAGGCGTCGTGTGTATAGATCAGTGTTGTCATAATCATTATCGATGCCGAAAGTAACTCGGCATCTGCTCCATTATTTGTAAAAGGCGGTTGGAGGGGCGCAACGTGGGCGGCCCGGCAAGTGAATCTCTCGCATTATAAGTGCCGGCAGTCGCAGTTGGCGAACGTTGGCATGCATGTTTGAGTGCAGTACCAGAACCAAATGATCTGAATGTCTCACTTGGGCATTCAGGATTGATGAGGTCGCTTATTTGAATTAAACATATATTACGGATTGATGGAAGAAGGCGATTGGAATTATGTCCTTTTTCAATGCAAACGCAATTGTTGATGGGTAAAGGCCTGAATTAGCCAAAATTCCGGCTAATCCATCGCAAACGCGTAGTTTCCATGGCGAAAGCAGATATCATCTAATGTCAGATAGAGAATATTTTTGGCACTCGAGTCGCCGGACTTCTTTTCCTGCAAAAATATGTCTGTTTCCAACGTCGCTTGACCCAGTCGTTAACTCTCCACGTCTATGGCGCCATCACTCGTTCTTCAGTTTGCATTCAAAACCGATACGGGATTGGTGCGTTCGCATAATGAAGATGCGATCGAACTGAACGCTGATTATAAAATCGCGGTACTGGCAGATGGTATGGGCGGCTACAACGCTGGTGAAGTCGCCAGCGGCATTGCGACTAGCGTGTTTTCCGCAACGCTGGAGCAGCGTTTGCAGCAGCAAGCCGAAAAGCGGCACGCACCGGGCAGTAAATTTCTCCAGTGCCTGATGAAGGACTCAGTGTGCTCGGCGAATGCCAAAATTCTGGAAGCGGCCCGCCGCCAGCCGCAGTTCAGCGGCATGGGGACCACACTGGTTGCTGCTTTATTCCATCGCAAGCGCGTTGTCCTTGCACATATAGGTGATTCGCGCGCCTATCGATTCCGCCGAGGAGTACTCGCGCAACTGACGCATGATCATTCCCAGTTGCAGGAGCAAATCGATGCCGGCCTGGTCAGTCCGGAATGGGCGCGTTTTGCGCCGAACAAAAACCTGATCACGCGCGCGCTGGGCGTCGCTGCAAGTCTCGACGTTGAGACGGGTGTGCATCTGATTGAAGCGGATGATCTTTACCTGCTCTGTTCGGATGGCTTGTCGGACATGCTGTCAAATGAACAGATGGTTTCCTTGATCAACAGCAATCGTGTCGATCTTGATTTATTATGCGGGTCCCTGGTCGATGCAGCGAACGACAATGGCGGCCGAGATAATATTTCAGTCATCTTGATCAAAGTGCAATCATGTCCGCCAGCCGAACACGGCTTGCGGCATCGTTTGAGCACATGGTTGCAACGCCTTATCCCCGCGTCTGCCTAGACTGGTTGGCATACATCTTGTATGTCCTTGAAAAGATCGCCTGTTTTCAGGTTTGAATTGAGTGGCTTGGCGCGAGCGCTCAAGCCCCGGATGCGGGCACGATCATCCATGCCCCTATGAAGTAAAAAAGGAAGTTGAATAAAGAATGGCCACGATTATTTTGGCAAAAGACGGCATTGCATTGCAAGAGCTGCCGCTCCTGAAAACCCGCATCACCATAGGACGACGAACCTATAACGATATCGTCATCGACGCGCCCGGCATCAGCGCTGAACACGCAGTTATCGTCACCACCCCAAGCGAATCCTATTATGAAGATCTGGATAGCACCAACGGTAGTCGCCTGAACGGCCAGCCAGTGAAAAGACATGTGCTGCAAGGCCGCGATGTAATCGAACTTGCCACACATACGATTCAATACTGTGCGAATGAAAGCGCCTATGAAGCGGTAGCCAGTCCGGCGTTGACGAGCGCCGCAATTCAACATCAACATGCAGACCGATTTTCCGGCAATCCAGCAGATGCAGATTCTGCATTTGACGGCATTTCCTTGTCGCTTGCACTCATCAAGATGTTGAATGGCCCGGGTAAAGGGACTGAAATCCCATTGACCAAAGCGCTGACAACGATAGGTCGCCCCGGAGCGCAAGTCGCCGTATTAACAAATGCGTCAAATGAAGTTAGCCTGACCCATGTAGAAGGGGACGTTTATCCTGTCGTAAATGGCGTGAATATAGGGCTGAAAACGCAGGTATTAAAAACCGGGGACGTGATTCATTTGTCAGGAACCGAGATGATGTTCTTGAGTTAATCCAACTTTTTTGTTCTTTTGAGGATTAACAAAATACGGCGCGAACAGCCAAAAAATTCCGCTGGATGTGACAAAAATTGGCGCTGGATAACCGAAATTGTTACTTATTGTTTAATTCCATCCCTGAAAATTTCTGATTTATGCCGTTTTAAGCTGGCACAAGGATTGCTCAATGGTAACCGTGGCAGAAACCTGCCCTCTACCCAAACAGGAGAAACAAATGAAATCGATGAAAATGATGAAGAAGGCACAAGCAGGTTTTACGCTGATCGAATTGATGATCGTTGTAGCGATTATTGGTATTTTGGCGGCAGTTGCGATTCCTCAATATCAGGACTACATTATTAGAGCAAAGCTGTCCAAAGCGATTGTTGCAATTGATCCTGTTAAGACGGCTTTATCTGAATTTGCACAAAATAATGCAGGTAGCTTTTCAACCCTAACAGCTGGTGTGTCAGGCACCGCTGGCGCGGGTTGGACGTCACTTGGCTTTACTAATCCTGCTGATGGCAGCGCTTCGTTCCCTACTTTGACAACTGAAGCAACCGGAATCGCAGTTGCCAATGGCACCGGCGTTATCACCCTCACGGTAGGTGGCACCGGTAACACTGTTTATGATGGGAAAACAGTGACAATTACGCCAACTGTTGGTACTTCGGCGATTAGCTGGAATACGACAGCATGCTCAAGCACTGCAGGTAATGCAAACATGAAAAAAATATTTGGATGTCCATAATATTAATTTCCTGAATTAGTAGATTTTTTATTAAAAAACCCATGCCCAGATGAAGGGCATGGGTTTTTTATTTGGTGTTTTTAATAAATTCCAATATTTAAATCTCCATTTTTAAGTGCTACTCTTTTCACGTATCGCACTTGTGGTTGGTGGTTTCTTTACTTGTCGACGTGGAAACATGGCAGCTTATCGTTCTTCCTTTCTGATCATCACAACCATTGCAATACTTGCTAGCCTTCTCTACTGGCCGTTTTTGCACAGCGGACTGATTTTCGATGATCAGGGCTTGTTTCTAACGGGTGTCATTTACGATTACGCACAGATTCCTTTTGATTTTCGGCCTCGCACCTTTCCCTATTTCACATTAGGGTTTGTTAGCGTATTGAATAGCGCACTTGAGGCTAACCGCATCGTCAGCCTTGTGCTCCATATATTGTGTGCCTGGGGACTTTATTTTTTACTGAAAACCTTGCTGATCCAGACGTTGGATATATCGGGCAAAAATGAGGTAAAGGAAACGAGTCGGCAAGCGACCATTCTTGCCTTTCTAGGGGCGGCTTGGTTTTCCATTCATCCGATTGCTGTGTATGGTGCAGGCTATCTGGCGCAGCGCACCATCCTTTTTGCAACACTGTTTTCAATCCTTTCCCTTTGGTTTTATCGTCGTGCATTTGCAAAAAAGCGGAATGTAGATATGCTTACTGCGGCGTTGTTTTACGCGCTGGCGCTATATTCAAAGGAGCACGCAATCATGCTGCCCTTGGCGGCGGTGACGCTGACGGCGATTTATGATGGCAGTTTGCGATCGAATTTCAAACGAATCGCGCTTTACCTTGCACTTTGTTTTCCTGTCGCTGTGAGCGTGTTTTGGGCGAGTAAGCATATCGTTGCAAGCAGCTATGAGCCTGAAGTCGGAGCGATGCTTTTATTGTTGCGTGATATTTCAATAATCGCCGAGCCTTGGGGGAAATGGGTTGTCAGTATCATTCTCCAAACTGGTTTCTTTTTTGACTACATGGCATTCTGGATCGTACCAGATGTGAGTTTGCTATCAGCGGACATGCGATTTGATTTTGTTCGGATCTGGTTTTCTTGGTGGATATTTCCGAAAGCTTTCCTTTTTTTCCTTACTGCTGCTCTTGCCATTTATTTTTTACGCAAAAAGGGATTGATAGCTCTTTTTTGCTGTGGGTTTCTATATTGCTGGTTTCTTTTTTTGACTGAGCTCGCTGCAGTGCGATTTCAGGAGCCATTCGTCTTGTATCGAAGTTACTTGTGGGCTCCAGGTTACGTGATGATGATAGTCGCAGTGTGCGCGCGCGTGCCGCACCGCTGGCTGATGATAGCTACAATCCCGGTTTTTGCGTTTTTCCTGTTGCTGGCACGGGAACGTTTGACTAGTCTTGCGACTGAGGCGAGTGTCTGGAAAGATGCGGCCAGCAAGCTGGCATTGCCATCTCTCATAGGCAGCGATCGTATTTTTTACAATAGGGGGCGGGCTTACCTGCAAGAGAAAAAATATGCGGAAGCGATTGCCGATTTTTCGCTGACGATCGAACACAATCCCAAGGTTTCACAAGCTTATTACAATCGTGCTTTGGCTTACTTCTCACTTGAGAAATTTCCGGAAGCGCTGTCTGATCTTAAGACGGCCTCAGTATTAAACAATAAAAACAGTTCTATTTTGAATACTCAAGGTTTAGTGCTGGAACGTCTTGGGTGTTCAGTAGCCGCAATGCATTCATATTCTGCAAGTATGGAGCTTGGTGATCAGTTTGCAAAAATAAGACTTCAGGAACTTGTCAGATTAAATACTGTTTCGAAAAATAAAAACCACCGCTTGGATGGCGCAGAATGTCCCGGATGACAGGCTGCCAGTCTTTCAGCTGACTGAGTCGGTGTGGGTACTCCAACTTCCGGACTTCCCGCCGTGTTTTTCCAGCACCTTAATATCCATCATCGTCATTCCCCTATCCACCGCCTTGCACATATCGTAAATCGTCAATAATCCGATTTGCACTGCGGTGAGCGCTTCCATCTCCACGCCGGTTTTACCAAAGGTTTCCACCTGTGCAGTACAGCTGATGCTGGACTGCGCGTTGTTCACCGCGAAATCAACCGTGACCCGCGTCAGCGCCAGCGGATGGCACAGCGGTATCAAATCGCTGGTGCGTTTGGCACCCATGATGGCGGCGATGCGCGCGATGCCTAGTACGTCGCCTTTTTTTGCGGTGCCGGATTCTATGATAGCCAGCGTTTCCGGTTTCATGCGGATGATGCCGCTGGCGATAGCGATGCGGTGGGTTTCTTTTTTGCTGCCGACATCGACCATGTGTGCCTGGCCGGTGGCGTCGAAATGGGTCAGGCCATCGTTGGCGGCGGTATTTTTGTCGTGGTCTTTGTGTGAAGTCATGATGGCAGGAAAGCAGTGCGGCTGGTGAAGTGGAACGATTGTGAGGAGCGGGTATCATAGCATCGTGAAACCGAAATCCATTTTTCAAACGAGTAATTTTATGCCGCGCCTGTCTGTGCGCCCTATGGTATTTGCGACTTTGTTGTTCGCATGTACCTTGCCGCCTGCGATCTTGCCTTTGCCTTCCGTTGCGCAAACCTTGCCCAGCCTTGGCGATACAGAACGGGAAGAATTGTCACCGTTGATGGAGCGCAAGCTGGGCGAGCGCATTATGCGCGAGATTCGGCGTAACCGTGACTATCTGGATGATGAGCCCTTGCAGGAATACTTGGAGGGTCTGGGGAATAGTTTGCTTGCGGTGCGTCCGGAGGCGCGTGGAGAAACCCAGTACGATTTTTTCTTTTTTGCGGTGCGCGATCCGATGCTGAATGCGTTTGCATTGCCGGGCGGTTTTATTGGCGTGCATTCGGCTTTGATATTGGCGGCGCAAAATGAATCCGAGCTGGCTTCGGTGATGGCGCATGAAATCGGCCACGTTGCGCAGCGCCATATCGCGCGCATGCTGGGCAAGCAAAAGCAGGATATGTTGATACCTCTGTCGGCGATTGTATTGGGTGCATTGGCGGCGATCTCCAATCCGGATGCCGGCATGGCGATGATGATGGGCGGGCAGGGACTTGCCATGCAGCGACAGCTCAACTTCAGCCGCGATGCCGAGCGCGAGGCGGACCGGGTTGGTTTGGATATCATGCGCGAAGCAGGTTTTGAGACTTCCGGGATGATCAATTTTTTCGGTCGCTTGCAACAAGCCGGTCGCAACTACACCGATAACACGCCGCCGTATTTGCGTTCGCATCCGATGACAACGGAACGGATTGCCGATATAGAGGCGCGTACGCGCGATCTGCGTTACCGCCAGCATGCGGACAGTCTGGATTTTGCATTGATTAAAGCAAGAGTAAAAGTCTTGCAAGATTCATCGCCGCAGGGCTTGATCGACGCAACCGCCGCTTTCGAACGGCAGTTGCAGCAGAAATCCCGCCCGTCGACTATTGCCGGTAAATACGGTCTGGCTTATATCGCATTGAAGCAAGGTCAAACCAGCAAGGCGCAAAGTATGCTGGACGATGCACGTACGGCGCTGAAGAATGGGACGCCGGCAGCTAGAAACGTTGTGCTGAGCAGTCTGGCAATTGATATCAAACTGGCTGCGCATCAGGCGAAAGAGGCGTTGGATGAGGCGGAACTGGCGCGCAACCAATTTCCCTTGTCGCGCGGAATTGCCCATCAATATGCGGATGCGCTTTATGCGGCAGGGCGATATGAAGAAGCAGTGACCTTCTTGCGCGACCAGACCCAGTTATATCGCAGTGAACCGAAACTGTATGACCGTTTGGCCAAGACCTATGCGGCATTGAACAAGCAGGCGCAACAGCATCTGGCTTTGGCAGAATCCTATGCATTGAAAGGCAGTTTGCCGGCAGCGATTGAGCAGTTGTCGATTGCGCGCCGCGCGCCGGATGCATCGTTTTACGATCAATCGATTATTGATGCCCGTGAGCGTGAGATGAAGGCGCAGCGACTGGAAGAAATTCGCCAGGAAAAAGAAGGTTGAGCGCCAGCGGCAATTGCGCCGAAGGCTTGGTTGATATTTTTCTGAGTGCAGTCTGCAATCAGCGCGATGGACGCGGTTTACGGACGAAATTGAATTTCGCAGCAATTGCGTTTTCTTCGATATAGCCGACGGAAATTTTCTTGCCGGCATATTGCAGCGACAGGCTGGTGTCAGCGCCGAGCTCGTCTAGCCAATCCATCAGCCTTTCATCGGTCACAGGCTGTTCGTCCAGTTGTAGCGCATTCAGACACTGTGCCAGATCACGATCATCGAGCAAGGCGATGTGTGCTTCAGCCTGCAAATACACTCTTCCCTGATCGCTCAGCCACGCAGCCTGAAGTTCGCGCATAGCCGAACCATTTTGCAGCACGCATGCAAACGCAGCATCATGCGTCAGTTCAGTATGCGCGATATAGGGAGTGGCTTCCAGATCGACATACACGCGTTGCGGGCCGTTCTGGAAATACCAGTGGTCTTGTTCGTCGTGCGTGTAATTGCGCTGAATGAAGGCGATAAGCGCTGAATGAATGATTTTTTCACCGGGCAGATTCGCTAATTGCGCCTGTTCGTTGCGCATGCGCCAATTGCCGCGCGCGTCCAGTGCCAGCCAGCCGTAGCAGTGCGGTACATTCGGCCATTTCGCCAGTGCCTTCTCGACTATCGCATCCAATTCAGTTGCTCATCATCAGCGTGGACTTTGCAGAAATTTGACCATGCGTTGCGGCAGCCAGTTCAATTGGCCGGGAAAAGGGCCAGCAGCAAAACCAACGTGGCCGCCGTGTTCCGGTTGTTCCAGCGTCACTCTGTCACTGGCTACGTTTGGTAAATATTGTCTCGGTAAAAAAGGATCATTCCTGGCGTTCAATACCAAAGTGGGAACGGTAATGTCATTGAGCACGTGTTTGGCACTGGCGCGATGCCAGTAGTCTTCGGTGCTCAGGTAACCGTGCAAAGGAGCGGTGACGATATTGTCGAACGCATACAGATCCCGTGCATTCATCATCGCATCGCGATTGAACAAGCCGGGGAATTGCATGAGTTTCTCCGCGCATTTGGGTTTGAGCGTTTCCAGAAAAATACGGGTGTAAAGCATGTTCACGCCATGCGACAATGCACCGCCGCCGCCCGCCAGATCGAGAGGCGCAGAAATGGCGCAGGCTGCATCAACGATCTCTGCCTGATGTTGTGATTCTCCCAGCCAGCGCAACAGCGCATTGCCACCTAGCGATACGCCGCTTGCGTAGAAGTGGCTGGCGCCGCGCTCGCGAGCATACGGTGCTAATCTGCGCAGTACCCACTCTATTTCCTGGGCGTCGCCGGAATGATAAAAGCGCGGCGCGTGATTCAGCTCACCCGAGCAGCCGCGAAAGTGCACGACGACTCCCGACCATCCGAGCGTTGCAATATGCGCCATCAATGCGCGTGCGTAATGACTGTTGGACGAGCCTTCCAGACCGTGGAACAGGACCAGAAACGGCAATCCTGGTGTGCCGTCGACAAAATCCAGATCGATGAAATCATGGTCCGGAGTATCCCAGCGTTCGCGCCGATAGTGCACTGGCGGTTTCGCGATGCATTTTGCAGGATAGATGGTTTGCAGATGGCCGCCTGGCAGCCAGCTTGGGGCAGGGTAGATCATTTGGGAAATCATTCCATGGGAGTTGATGCTGGCATGGATAGCAGTCATTTGCGTGAAGCGTCAACGCTTTACAGGTTGCGTTCTGCTGTCAGACACTTTTTCTGCAAATGAAATTTTGGTCAAGTGAAAATGCGATTCGACTATCAATGCAGGACATTGTTTGCAAGCAACTCCGTTTTCGCCTTGCCGGGTGCAGTCGAGGCGTGATGCAGGACGATACGCCAGCCGGCTGGTGTTTTCACATAAACATTGGTGGCAAGTATATGTACATCGCGTTGCGTACCTTCCGGCGTGTACACGGCTTCAATCAGGTTGTGTACCGAGCTCATCAGGTTGTGCGAAGCGTGCAACTGCAACGGCAGTATGTGTACGCCGCCGCGGGAAAAAATCTCTTCCCACGACGCGCGGATCGCTGCATAGCCAATCAGGCGCGTGCCGTCCGGATGGATACAGACGATTTCTTCATCGTCTGCCCACAATGCCATCAGTGCTTCCAGATCGGCGCGACCGATTGCATCGTACAAGGCGATTTCTATATCGTCTGCCGTGCCGAACTGCTTGCGTGCTTTTGGCATGATGATTGATCAGTGGCCGTGTGCGGCTGCACCGGGTTTCAGGCGATAGACAGTACCGCAATACGGGCATTTTGCTTCGCCGCCGTGCGAGAACTCCAGGAAAACGCGTGGATGCGAACTCCAGGCCGGCATGGCCGGGTTGGGGCAGTAGGCTGGCAAATCTTTGCCATCGAGTTCGATTGCGGACGCGCCTTGCGTTGCTTGTGTCATTTGATTCTCCGAATTGCTTGATAAATAATTACTGAATTAAGTTGTTAATGCGCTAAACGCTTGCTGCATGTTGCAAATAGTAAAGTGAAGCGCGGCTATCGTATAGCAAATAATCCGCCCTTCCAAGCTGATGATCATATGATCGTCAGCCAGTGGCTGTATTGCGGTGCACGTCCGGCAACCGCATCGAAAAATACCGTTTGCAGTTTTTCGGTGATGGCTCCGCGCTTGCCTTCACCAATGGCGCGATTATCCAGCTCGCGTACCGGCGTGACTTCTGCTGCCGTTCCGGTAAAAAAGGCCTCGTCGGCGCAATATACTTCATCGCGGGTGATGCGTTTTTCGATGACTTCGATGCCGAGATCGCGTGCAATCGTCAGTACCGAATCGCGGGTGATGCCGTCCAGGCAAGAGGCGAGGTCAGGCGTATAAAGCTTGCCTTTCTTGACGATGAACACGTTTTCGCCTGAGCCTTCCGAGACGTAGCCGTCGGTGTCCAGCAACAAGGCTTCGTCATAGCCGTCGGCCAGCGCTTCCTGATTGGCGAGGATGGAATTGATGTAATAGCCGGAGGCCTTGGCGCGTACCAGCGAGACATTGACGTGGTGACGACTGAACGAAGAGGTTTTGACGCGTATGCCTTTGTTGAGGCCGTCTTCGCCCAGATAAGCACCCCAAGGCCAGGCGGCGACCGCTACATGGATAGTGTTCCCTTTGGCGGAGATGCCGAGTTTTTCATCGCCGATCCATACTAATGGACGCAGATAGCAGCTTTCCAGCTGGTTTTCGCGCACTACCTTCAGTTGCGCCTGTGCGATGGCTTCCTGATGGAAGGGTATGTTCATCTGAAAGATCTTGGCAGAATTAAACAGGCGTTCGGTATGTTCGCGCAGGCGGAAGATCGCCGTGCCTTGGTCTGTTTTATAGGCACGCACGCCTTCGAACACGGCCATGCCGTAATGCAGCGAGTGCGTCAGGATGTGTATGCTCGCATCGCGCCAATCTATGAGTTGGCCGTCTTTCCAAATTTTGCCGTCGCGATCAGACATCGACATTGGCAACCCCAGTCGTTTTGCAAGAGCTCGATTTTAACGGATTACAGCAGGAAAAAAGAGGTCGCAAAGCTAGCGCAGGGGCCCGCAAATGGGTTTGGTTATTTGGATGCTGGTTCATTTCCATGCCTTCAATTTTCTGCCGAGTGACTGCAAAATGATAATTAAAAGATAATTTATTATATTAAAAATGAATCTATTTGCTGAATAGCCTTCTAACTGACGACTTTGCAATTGGCTTCATTCGATGAAACAGCCGGCAATTTCTCCTCTTTCCACCTTTTCCGCATAGAACATTGGCATGAAACCAAGGTTTTTGCGCCTTCCGGTGCGGTAAAATAGCGGTCTTTCGTCAAACCCACTAACGAATAACTCCATGCAATTCAAAAGATTGAGCGATTTGATCGCGCGTAATGAACTGACGGGCAAGCGCGTATTTATCCGTGCCGATCTCAACGTACCGCAAGACAGCCAAGGCAATATCAGCGAAGACACGCGCATACGCGCTTCGGTGCCAGCGATTCAACAAGCACTGAAAGCAGGCGCAGCCGTAATGGTAACGTCGCATCTTGGCCGTCCGATCGAAGGCGAATTCAAGCCGGAAGATACACTTGCACCGATTGCACAGCGTTTGAGCGAATTGCTCGGCCAGCCGGTTGAATTAAAACAAAACTGGGTCGATGGGGTTGAAGTCGCAACAGGCCAAGTGGTTCTGCTGGAAAACTGCCGCGTCAACAAGGGTGAGAAAAAAAATGACGATGCACTCGCCCGCAAAATTGCCGCGCTATGCGATGTCTATGTGAACGATGCGTTCGGCACGGCGCATCGCGCTGAAGCAACGACGCATGGCATCGCCAAATATGCGCCTGTCGCTTGCGCCGGTCCTTTGCTGGCGGCAGAGCTGGATGCCCTGGGCAAGGCCTTGCACCAACCGGCCAGCCCATTGGTGGCGATAGTCGCCGGCTCCAAGGTATCGACCAAGCTGACCATTTTGAAAACGCTGGCTGACAAGGTTGATAACCTGATTGTCGGTGGCGGTATCGCTAATACTTTCATGCTGGCTGCTGGGTTGAAAATCGGTAAATCGCTGGCGGAAGCCGACCTGGTCGGTGACGCCAAAGTCATCATCGACATGATGGCCAAGCGCGGTGCATCGGTCCCGATTCCCGTCGATGTAGTGTGCGCCAAAGAGTTTTCGCCAACGGCCGCAGCGACCGTCAAGGATGTGAAAGATGTGGCTGACGACGACATGATTCTGGATATAGGACCGAAGACTGCCGAAATCTTGGCACAACAAATTGCGCATGCCGGCACGATTGTCTGGAACGGTCCGGTCGGCGTGTTCGAGTTCGATCAATTTGCCAACGGTACCAAAACCCTGGCACGCGCGATTGCAGAATCCAAAGGTTTTTCAGTTGCCGGCGGTGGCGATACGCTGGCGGCGATTGCCAAGTACGATATTGCCGACAAGATCGGTTACATCTCTACCGGCGGCGGCGCTTTCCTGGAATTTTTGGAAGGTAAAACCTTGCCTGCGGTCGAGATTCTGGAACAGCGCGCCAGCATTTAATTTGCAAAAATAATGTGTATGCATGTAATGATTTACGCGCCTGCTGATGCACAAAAACGTAGTACGGATGTTTGAAGTTTTAGAAAACTAATTTGTTGTGATGATGAACGTGTCGCTGCGGATCAAGCGCGTGGCATCAAGACATCATCTGTTCGGCAAACCTTAATTTACTGTTTTGGAGAATTACCATGCCACTCGTATCCATGCGTCAATTGCTCGACCACGCAGCCGAAAACGGCTACGGCCTGCCTGCGTTCAACGTCAACAACCTGGAACAGGTGACGGCCATTATGGAAGCCGCCGATGAAGTCGGCTCGCCGGTGATCATGCAAGCTTCTGCTGGCGCACGCAAATATGCGGGCGAACCGTTTTTGCGTCACTTGATTGAAGCGGCGATTGAAGCCTATCCGCACATCCCGGTTGTCATGCATCAGGATCACGGACAGACACCGGCAGTCTGCATGGCGGCGATACGCTCCGGTTTTTCCTCAGTGATGATGGACGGCTCCTTGAATGCAGACGGCAAGTCGGTTGCCAGCTATGAATACAATGTTGAAGTGTCGCGCAAGGTAGTCGAGTTTTCGCACGCAATCGGCGTTACGGTAGAAGCAGAGCTGGGTGTGCTGGGTTCGCTGGAAACCATGATGGGCGACAAGGAAGACGGTCACGGTGCCGATGGCAAAATGACGCGCGAACAATTGCTGACCGACGTTGAGCAGGCTGCCGACTTCGTCAAGCAAACTCAATGTGATGCATTGGCAATTGCCATCGGCACTTCGCATGGCGCATACAAATTTACGAAAAAGCCGACAGGCGATATCCTCGCGATAGAACGCATACGCGAAATCCATGTGCGTATTCCAAACACGCATCTGGTGATGCACGGTTCGTCATCGGTACCACAGGAATTGCTCGCGGAAATCCGCGAATTCGGCGGCGATATGAAAGAGACCTACGGCGTGCCGGTGGAAGAAATTCAAATCGGCATCAAGAACGGTGTGCGCAAGATCAACATCGATACCGATATCCGTTTGGCGATGACAGGCGCGATCCGTCGCTACCTGATCGAGAATCCGACGAAGTTCGATCCGCGCGATTACCTGAAACCGGCAAAAGAAGCGGCGAAACAGGTCTGCAAGGCGCGCTTCCTTGCTTTCGGTTGCGAAGGCCAGGCTGCAAAAATCAAACCGCTGTCGCTCGATAAAATGGCAGAAAAATATAAAGCCGGCGAATTGTCGCAAATCGTTCAGTAACCGTTCGATTAACAGCAGATCGCTCGGTGAGCACAGTGCCATGAGTGATCTGCAACACAGATTTAGCAAGCCTATTCAGTAGTGCAACCACGTATCGGCGATTCTCGGAATCGCCGTTTCAGATTTATGGAAACGTCATGACCAGTTTGTATCAGTCCAGCATCACTTCATTGCCTTTACTCGGACGCGGCAAGGTTCGCGAAAACTACGCCGTCGGCGATGACAAGATTTTGATTGTCACCAGCGACCGTTTGTCGGCATTCGACGTCGTGATGAATCAACCGATACCGGACAAGGGACAAGTGCTGAACCAGATGTCTGACTTCTGGTTTGAAAAACTGAAGGACATCGTGCCGAATCATCTGACCGGCATCGCACCGGAATCAGTGGTTGCGCCAGACGAAGTGTCGCAGGTCAAGAACCGCGCTGTTGTCGCCAAACGCCTGCAACCGATCTTGGTCGAAGCCGTGGTGCGTGGTTATCTGATCGGTTCCGGCTGGAACGATTACAAGAAAACCGGCGCAGTCTGCGGTGTGCAATTGCCGGCCGGTTTGAAGCAGGCAGAGAAACTGGCGGAACCGATTTTTACGCCAGCCGCCAAAGCTGATCTGGGTGAGCATGACGAGAACATCACCTTTGCCGACATGGAGCAGCGCATCGGCAAGGAACTGGCGAACAAGATTCGCGACGTCAGCATTCAGCTGTACAAGACGGCCGCGGATTATGCTGCGACACGCGGCATTATCATTGCCGATACCAAGTTTGAGTTCGGTCTGGATAAAGATGGCGTGCTGCATTTGATGGATGAAGTACTGACTGCTGATTCGTCGCGCTTCTGGCCTGCTGATTCCTACGCGACCGGTATTTCGCCACCGTCGTTCGACAAGCAGTTTGTACGCGATTATCTGGAAACGCTGACCGACTGGAACAAGACCGCACCGGCTCCTACCTTGCCGGATGATGTCATCGAAAAAACCGGCGCGAAGTACCGTGAAGCGTTGACCCGTTTGACTGGCGAAGACCTGAAAGGCTGATATGACAAACGAAGCATCGAGCCAGCCTGTTATTGGCGTCGTAATGGGTTCTTCGTCCGACTGGGATGTGATGCAGCACGCGGTCGCGATGCTGAAAGAGTTTGGTATTGCACATGAAGCGCAAGTGATTTCTGCGCATCGGATGCCGGATCAAATGTTTGCCTATGCAGAGTCGGCGCGCGCGCGTGGCTTGCGTGCGATCATCGCCGGTGCCGGCGGTGCCGCCCACTTGCCTGGCATGCTGGCAGCAAAAACCATCGTGCCGGTTTTGGGCGTGCCTGTTCCTTCCAAATATTTGCGCGGTGAAGATTCATTGCTGTCCATCGTGCAGATGCCGAAGGGGATTCCCGTATCAACCTTCGCGATCGGCGAGGCAGGCGCGGCGAATGCGGCGCTGGCTGCAATAGCAATGCTTGCTACTACCGATGACAAGCTTGCCGCTAGCCTGCAAGAATTCCGCGCCAAGCAAACAAAAATCGCTTTAGAAATGATCTTGCCGAAATGACGAAAAAATTATCACCTTTGAATCCATCCGCTGCACCGGCCACCTGGCTGGGCGTGATGGGCGGCGGACAGCTGGGACGCATGTTTGCACATGCTGCGCAACAAATGGGCTTCAAGGTGGCAGTGCTGGAGCCGGCACTGGACTGTCCTGCGAGCCACGCTGCCGATCAGTTGATTAGCGCTGACTATACGGATGCCGATGCGTTGATCAAGCTGGCGGCGCAATGTGCGGCAGTGACCACCGAATTTGAAAACGTCTCAGCCAAGAGCCTCGCGTTTTTGGCTGAGCGCACGTTCGTCGCGCCGTCATCGTCGTGTGTTTCCATTGCACAGGACCGGATGGCAGAGAAGCGTTTTTTCATCGAGTGCGCGGCCACTTCCGGCGTGTTCCCTGCGTCGCATAAAGAAATTAATTCTGATGCTGACGTGGATGCCGTGCCTGACGATTTACTGCCAGGAATATTGAAAACCGTGCGCATGGGTTATGACGGCAAAGGCCAGGTTCGCGTGAAGACGCGCGCCGAATTGCACGATGCCTATGCCGGCATGAATGGCGTCGCCTGCGTGCTGGAAAAAATGCTGCCGCTGGCTTATGAAATTTCCGTACTGGCAGCGCGTGGTGCCGACGGCAAGGCGGTGGTTTATCCGATTGCGGAAAACGTGCATAGAGACGGCATCCTGTTCACCACGACGGTACCGGGTCCCCACATCACCACAGCCTCTGCAGAAAAAGCGCAGGCGGCAACGCTGGCCGTGATTGAACAGCTCGGTTATGTCGGCGTCTTGTGCATAGAATTTTTTGTACTCACCGATGGCTCACTGGTTGTCAATGAGATGGCACCGCGTCCGCATAACAGTGGTCACTACACGATCGATGCATGCGTCACCAGCCAGTTTGCGCAACAGGCACGGGCCATGGCGCGCTTGCCTTTGGGTGATGTGCGTCAGCATTCGCCGGCAGCCATGCTGAATATTTTGGGTGACATCTGGTTTGAAGGAAAATCGGATGAGGCGCGTGAGCCGGCATGGGACAAAGTGTTGGCGCTGCCTGGTGCAAATCTGCACTTGTACGGCAAAGATACCGCACGCCGTGCACGCAAGATGGGTCACATTACTTTCATCGCGCCGACACTGGAAGAAGCGCAAGCCAATCTGCACAAAGCCTGTGTGATTCTCGGCATCGAACCTTGATCGTCGATAGTGTTGAATAAGCAAGCGATGCCTGAATCACTGGATTTGCCTGCAATCCAAGATGCCGCGCGCCGCCTGGAGCGTGGCGAACTGGTCGCCTTTCCTACCGAGACCGTCTATGGCCTCGGTGCGGATGCCGAAAATCCAATGGCAGTTGCCAAGATTTATCAAGCCAAAGGCCGTCCTTCCAATCATCCGGTCATTGTGCACCTGGCACCGGAAGCCGACCTTGCTTATTGGGCGCAATCTGTTTCGCCTGATGCACGTAAATTGATTGCCGCCTTCTGGCCAGGCCCGCTGACCTTGATCGTCAAGCGGGCCGAACATATTCCCGATACGGTTGCCGGCGGTCAGGATTCCATCGGGCTGCGTTGTCCTTCACATCCGGTCGCACAAGCCTTGCTGCGCGCGTTCAAGAATGGCCAGGGTGGTGTAGCTGCGCCCTCTGCCAACAAGTTTGGCCAGGTCAGTCCTACCACTGCGCAGCATGTCCATGATGAATTTGCAGATGATCAGGGCACGCTGCTGACCTGCATACTCGACGGCGGCCAAAGCGAAGTCGGTATTGAGTCGACGATCGTCGACGTATCGCGCGGCCATGCCGTCTTGCTGCGGCCGGGTCATATCACGGCAGCTCAAATCGCGGATGTATTGGGCAGCTGGCCCGCCTTGCCGGATCACACCGCACCACGCGCTTCCGGCACCCTGGAATCGCATTACGCGCCGCGTACACCGGTGGTCTTGGTCGATAGCGTACAGTTGAGCGACATGCTGCAAAAATTGGATGCCCGTGGTCGTCGCGTCGCATTGATGGAATACGATGCAGAAGTGCATACGCCGGTTTTTGCGCGCATTGCGCTGCCAGAGAATCCTGCCGGTTACGCGTATGCGCTGTATGCTGCCTTGCGCGCGATGGATAACGCGAATGCTGATGTCATTGTGGTGCAGACACCGCCTGTGGAAGACGCGTGGAACGGCATCAATGACAGATTGCGCCGGGCCGCGCATGATTCATCCGGTATTTTGTCGCGCCTGCTGCAGGATTAATATCCCGTTATTTGCCGCGCTTGCGTTCGCTGTGCCAGTTTGACACGCTGGAATCCTGATCTTATTCAGACAATAAGCGACCACCGTGAAAGACCAATGGTTCTTTGGGCGACACATCGCAACACTCGACTTCTCCCACAAAAATGACGTGATCGCCTTCCGGATAACGGCTGCGATTATGGCATTCAAACCATGCTGCGACGCCTGAAATGATCGGCAAACCAGTAGGTGACAATTTGAAATCCACACCTTCAAAACGATTCTTGCTTGGGCGCGCAAACTGATGGGCGAGAGCGGCCTGATCGGCTGCCAGAATATTAATGACGTAGTGCGAATTGTTTGTGAAGACGGGCATGCTGTTCGCAGTCTGCGCGAGACTCCACAAGACCAGCGGTGGGTTGAGCGAAACGGAATTGAATGAACTCGCAGTCAAGCCGAGAAAGCTGTTGTCGGGCAAACGTGTGGTGATAATGGTCACTCCCGTCGCGAATTGAGACAGCGCATCGCGAAAATGGCGTGCATCAACAACGGGTACGGTATTGCGTGAAGGAGTGATAGACATCGATGATCCAGGAAATTTCATTCATTATGCCGAAAAAATTAACTCCCATGGTTAAACGCTGCATGGTGCATGCGGTTTTTCCGTAGAATTCAGGTTGCGGAGAAATTTACACATGAATCTTTTCACCATCTTGCGTCAACATGTTGCGACCCAGCCGAATGCGATTGCATCTCGCTCGAGTCGGCGTGTAGTCACCTACAGAAAATTCTGGTCGCGTATCGAACGGGCCACTGCACGTCTGAAAAGCGAATGGCATGTGAAGGCGGGCGATACGGTTGTGTACTGGGGCCAGGGGCATCAGGATGCATTGATGTTCTATATCGCAGTGGCACGCTGCGGTGCGAAGCTGTTGCCGCTGGAGCACGCACCCTTGCATCTGGAAAGTCTCGCCATACTCAAGAACATACCGGCGGTGCTGTTGCTGCACGATGACGAGACGATATTCGAAGTGCCGCCTGCGGCGCCTGTCATCGCGAACCTGTCGTCGCTGATTGCGACCCGCTGCCACCATACGCCAAGCGTGATTGAGGATTTTACGCAGCCCAGCCTGATCTCTTTGCTCGTTCTGGAAAACGGTGGTTTGCGAGTGGAGGAGCAAAGCTTGCAGCAACTGATGGAAAGCTCAACCGCTCGCTTGCAGTCGAATGCGGCGCAGGAATTCAGGATTGCGGAAGCCCTGTTTGATGCCGATATTTTTGCACCGCAGGTATTGCCGGTGCTGGTCAATGGCGGCACCATTATTTTTCGCTGAACCTGATTCGCAGCCTGTATCTCAGCGGCCCACACTGTTGTTGACGCGGCAATTGCCCTCCGATTTCTATGCACATTGATCGCTTTGCGCTACAGTCATGACATCTGGTAGCGCTATTTGACGACATTATTCAATCACGGAGCAAATGTATGGCAACGGAAATCGCAACTCTTGGTGGCGGCTGTTTTTGGTGTACTGAGGCTGTTTACCAACAGCTTAAAGGCGTCATCGCCGTTGAATCCGGTTACACCGGTGGCCAGATTCCAAATCCAAGTTATGAACAGATTTGCGAAGGCACGACCGGTCATGCTGAAGTGGTGCGCCTGACGTTCGACCCGACCGTTGTCAGTTATCGTGAAATCCTTGAAGTGTTTTTCACGATCCATGATCCCACCACCCTGAATCGTCAGGGCAACGATGTAGGTACGCAATATCGCTCGGTGATCTATTACCACACGCCGCAACAGCAAGAAACGGCCAGGCATGTTATTTCGGAAATGGCGAATGTGTGGGATGCGCCCATCGTGACTGAACTCAGCCAGGTGGAAACCTATTACAAGGCCGAGGCATATCATCAGAATTATTTCCGGCAAAATCCGATGCAGGGTTATTGCGCGTTTATCGTTGCGCCCAAGGTGTCCAAGTTCCGGCAAACCTTTCGCGACAAACTCAAGACCGATCTTTCCTGAAGTGGCGTCTTGCGATGGATGTTTTGATGCTGGATACACCATGACGGAGGTGTTATGCATATCGAAGAATCGGTCAAACTGGATTTCAAGGATGTGTTGATACGCCCGAAGCGCTCGACGCTGACTTCGCGGCTTGGCGTTGATATCCGGCGCGAATTCATTTTCCATCATTCCCGCAAAACCTATCACGGCATTCCCATCATCGCTTCCAATATGGACAGCACCGGCACCATGGAAATGGCGCATGCGCTCGCTGTGCATCAGCTATCGGTTGCCTTGCACAAGCATTATTCAATTGATGAACTGGAAGGGTTTTTTCTGTCGCTGAAGAATGGTGATACAGCTCCGTCCAGTGCGTTTTATTCGATGGGCATCAGTACATCCGATTACGAGAAATTCACCTCGGTGATGGCCCGCCTGAACGGTGCCATCGACTATGTCTGTATCGATGTCGCCAACGGTTACACCGAAGGTTTCATCAATTTCGTCAAGAAAGTACGCAAGGCATTTCCGCATTTGACCATCATGGCCGGCAATGTCGTGACCGGCGATATCACCGAAGAATTGATACTGGCGGGTGCCGATATCGTCAAGGTAGGTATAGGCCCGGGGTCGGTCTGCACCACGCGCAAGATGACCGGTGTCGGTTATCCCCAATTATCCGCCGTGATTGAATGTGCCGATGCTGCGCATGGGCTGGGTGGGCAGATCTGCGCCGATGGCGGCTGCGCGGTACCGGGCGATCTGGCCAAGGCCTTCGGTGGCGGTGCCGACTTCGTCATGCTGGGCGGTATGCTGGCCGGCCATGATGAATGCGCCGGCGATGTGGTGGAGCGCGATGGCAATAAATTCAAACGTTTTTACGGCATGAGCAGTCGCGCCGCGATGGAGAAGTACGCCGGCGGGGTGGCAGAATATCGCGCCGCAGAAGGCAAGGAAGTGTTGGTTGAATATCGCGGCCCGGTTGCCAATACCTTGCAGGATATTCTTGGCGGCGTGCGATCCGCATGTACCTATGTCGGTGCGCACAAGCTGAAGGAATTAACGAAGCGCACTACCTTTGTACGCGTGACACAACAATTGAATGAAGTCTTCGGCAAGTCCTGAAGCGGCCAATCGCTGAGGGCTCAGCCGGCGGGATTATGCCGATTGGTCATGATTCACTGCGCTTGCTGTACCGGTTTCTGAATCTGCATCTACATGTACATTTGCTTCGGCCGCCAGCTTGCGCAATACGTGTGCGGCGGCGACCAAGCCAAATGATGCCGTCACTACCATCGCCGAGCCGAAGCCGGCGCAATTGAGTCCGGTAATCCCTGCCGCTTCATCACCATCAACCGCGCACACTTCCAGGCTTTCCGGGAAGCGTAACGGCTCGGTAGAAAACACAGCATCGATACCGAACTTGTTTTTTGTCCCGCGCGGAAAACCATGTTCGGCACGCAAGCGCTTGCGGACTTTCGCCAGCAGCGGTTCCTGTTCGGTGCGGCACAGATCCAGTACTTCAATTCGGGTCGGGTCGATTTGTCCACCCGCGCTGCCTATGGTCACGAGTTTCAAACCATGCTTGCGACAATAGGCAATCAGCGCAGTTTTGGCACGGACATTGTCGATGGCATCGATGATGTAATCGTAGTTGCGCGTGCCTATCATTTCGTCCAGATTGTCTGCCGTCAGAAAATCCTCGATTTCGGTCACGATGCAATACGGATTGATTTGTGCGATGCGCTCGGCCAATGCGGTCACCTTGGCTTTTCCCAGGGTATCGGTGAGTGCGTGAATTTGGCGGTTGACGTTGGACTCTGCGAGGTTGTCCAGATCGATCATGGTGATGCGTCCGATCGCACTGCGTGCCAGCGCTTCCACCACCCAGGAGCCGACGCCGCCGACCCCAACCACGCACACATGCGCCGCGCGAAAACGAGTCAGGCCGGACTGTCCGTAGAGACGGGCAATGCCGCCAAAGCGGCGGTCAAAATCGATCTCTTGATCAGGAGATGAATGATCAGGAGATGAAGTCAGGGAAGCAGAAGGAGAAGTCATGTCGCCATTTTAACGGACGCGGAGGATAAAGCTCTGCTGTACTGATTTTCTTTTATTGAAAAGTACTGTGGTTGCCGCATTGCGGTTATCACATTGCCAAATTATTTACGGTATTCTTCAGATAGATTGAGATGGATCAATTCTGGCGTGTAACGCTCCATTTACTCTGCGGATGACAATTAGATGGAAGGGGCGTGCAATATAGCGTGTCGCGCATGTCGAAGTGAATCCGTATGGTTCAGGTCGTATATGTTGACACTGCCTGAACACAGCTAACGAAATAACGCACCATCAATGTAGAGATAGAAAGAGAATTCATGTCGATTGCAGATATTCGCACTGATTACACACAAGCTGACTTGTCCGAGACCGATACTGATGCCGATCCTATCGTGCAATTTTCGAAATGGTTTGCTGAGGCACTGCGTGCTGAAGTGCCGGAACCGAATGCGATGGGCGTATCGACCGTCGGCGAAAATGGCCGGCCTTCATCCCGCATTTTGCTGATCAAGGATTTCGATCAACGCGGGTTCACATGGTTTACCAATTACGAAAGTCGCAAGGGTCTGGAGCTGGATAAAAATCCGTATGCAGCCTTGTTGTTCCATTGGATTGCACTGGAACGCGAGGTCCGTATTGAAGGTCGCGTCGAGAAAGTGTCGGCGGAAGAAAGCGAGCAATATTTTCAGAGTCGTCCGATCAAGAGTCGCTTGAGTGCAATCGCTTCGGCGCAGAGCACCCTGATCGCAGATCGCCCGGCTCTCGAGGCACAGTATGCGCAGGCTGAGGCGCAATATGGCGAAACCACACCGCGTCCCCAGCATTGGGGCGGTTATCGTCTGAAACCGGAGTACATCGAGTTTTGGCAGGGGCGCAGGTCACGTTTGCATGACCGTATCGCCTATACGCTGGAAAAAGACGGGCAGTGGAAGCGGCAGCGCTTGCAACCCTGAGTGGACATTCTCGTCAGCGACATCGCGTGATGCGTATGCGCCGACGAGAGCAGTAAAACGTTACTGCAAAAACTACAGTGATGCAGGTTTCTCGCTGCAGTCCGCTTGTGGCGGAATGATGCCCCACTCGATCACGACTCTTGGGCCATCAGCCTTCTTGGTCCATGCAATGTCCAGTATGCCGTGTTGGGTGCTTTGCGCCATCAGGGCGATCACTTCATTATCGATTTCAGGCGGGTTGTCCTTGCTGCGGTTGATCGCAACCAGCATCCCGCATTTATCCGCCTGTTCTTCATTTACCCACGGCGATTTGGTGTAATCGCCATCGATCAAGACTTGCACCTGAGGACCGATATGGGTGGCGATATTGCCGCCCAACCATGTATCGGATGCCACCAGCTTGAGCGGCGTGTGCATATTGGCTTGCCATGCTGCATGCACTTGGCGGGATACTTCTGCGCCCGGGAAGGTGGCGCGGCTAGGACGTCCCGCTTTATCTGCCAGCGGACCGCGTGCCAGGCCGTAGCCGGCTGCGCCCAGAATCTGCATCAGCACGATGACGATTACCGTCTTGCGCAAAAGAGCGACATCGTCGCCACTACGCAAAAGCCAGAACGAGAAAAAGCCGAACAGGATGAAAAAAGTGGTGGCCCAGTGGGCTGCCAGCGGGATCTTCATCGCTCCCGCAATCAGCATCGTCAGCACCAGCGGCGCGATGCCGATCACCAGCAGGAAGAAACGATCCGATGCTGCCAATTGGCTGGCGATGGTAGGGGGACGCGCAGATTTCGGCGTCAATTTATACTGGCGCGCACTCCATATTGCAACGATGGCCACGGCCAGGATCAGTGCGGCTATGCGTCCCAGATTGGTGATGGAAAAGCTCAGCAAATCCTGCAGCTCAAGCAAATAGCTTGCGAGCGGTACCATTTCGCTGCCCGCATACGCTACCGGACCTGCCGCTTGCTGTTTGAGCCACAGCAAATGCGGTGTCACCATCGCGATCAGTATGACCGTCGATAATCCGATGCCCTTCCAGGTCTGTGCGCGACGCAGATGGCCGGCGCATAACAGGTAAAGCGCGAATGCCGCGAATTGAATCAGCGCGCTGTATTTGGTCAAAAATGCGCATCCGCAAAAGAAGCCGAGCAGGGCCCATGCGCGCATGCTGCCGGTATGCGTGGCGCGATACAGCATCCAGATCGCGCCAGCGACCGACCATAACTGCATCGTATTGTGATTGTTCATCACGCCGCGCACCGTGAAGTACGCAACCACGGAAACCAGCAAGGTGGCGATCAATGCGCGACGTTGCGAGGTCATTTCGCAGCCCAGCTTCCAGACCATCCACAAGGCCAGGATGACGCTCAATTGGCCGGTGAAAAAAGTTAGCCAGACCGGGCGGCCGAAGATGGATACCAATCCGTAAAGTATCCAGGACGGCAGCGGCGGATGTTTGTAATATCCCCATTCCAGCCCGCTGGCCCAGACCAGCTCTTCCATATTGTCCCAGTCGGGCGAGCGATGGCTGATGCCGGTGAAAATGGTCCACAGGGCCAGATGCAGCAAGAGCAGCAGGATCACCAGCGGCGCGATATTGTCTGCGCTCGGCGAAAACAGCCGGACGAACTTATTGGACGAGGAAACTGGCTGGAGTGACTGGGTTGGCATCATCGGTAACAGGTAAGTTATGTGCGTAGAAATCCGGAAACAATTTCAGTTTGGCAATCGCATACAGTGGCGGTGAATTATAATCGTTGGCCATAATGCTCCGCTAAATTTTTTACCCGACAGCCAGCCCGAATTCCTCATGCTTAAAGGCTTGTGCGCTGTCTGGCTGCTTGATCCAGAAAGGTTATTCTCATGGTGACATTGACCGCACTGCCGCAACATCGTCCGGCCGATGCGTTGATTTCCTGCGTGATTCCCGCATACAACGAGGCCGCTCATCTTGCCGCGTTTTTGCAGGATTTGCGGAAAACCCTGGAGACCTTCGCCCCCCGTTACGAAATCATAGTCGTCAACGACGGCAGCAAAGACAATACCAATGAAGTGATGGCGCCTTTGCTGGCAGATGCGGGTTTACGCTACATCAGTTTTTCCAGAAATTTTGGCAAGGAAGCTGCCTTGTCAGCCGGTATCGATGCAGCCAGAGGCGACGCCGTAATCCTGCTGGATGGCGACTACCAGCATCCCTTGGAATTACTGTCTGAAATGGTCAGATTATGGGCCGGCGGCATCGACATGGTGTACGGCGTGATCAGCGACCGCAGCAACGAATCGCGTCTCAAGCGCTGGGGTACCGGGATGTTTTATCATCTGATGGAGTCCGGCGCACCGATCACTATTCCGCGCAATGCTGGCGATTTCCGCTTGATGGACCGCAAGGTGGTCAACGCCTTGCGCCAACTTCCGGAACGCAATCGGTTCATGAAGGGCTTGTATGCGTGGGTCGGGTTCAGCAGCATTGCGCTGCCCTTTGTACCTAACGATCGCGCAACCGGCGTGTCCAGCTTTAGTTATCGCAGTCTGAGCCGGCTGGCATTGGCAGGCGTGACGGCATTCACGACTTTGCCTTTGCGGATATGGAGCGCAGTCGGTGTCGTGATTTCCATTATCGCGATTCTGTATGCATTCTGGATTGCGGGCGAAGCCATCTTCTTTGGCAATGATGTGCCGGGCTGGTCCACTCTTGCCGCAGGCTTGATGTTCTTTTCCGGGATACAGTTGATCTCGATAGGCGTGCTGGGCGAGTATGTGGGGCGCGTGTATGACGAAGTCAAAAAGCGTCCGCTCTATGTCATTGCGCACGATATAGATAATGGAACCTTCGATAAACCAGCGCGCAATGCATCTGCAGACAAAGACACACTTGCGAACACCCATGCGCCTGACTGAGCTGTTGCGGCTGGCGCGTTTCGGCATCGTCGGTCTGAGCGCTGCTGCCGTACATTACTGGGTTGTGATTGCGCTGGTTGAGTTGCTGCATATCGCTCCTTTGCAAGCCAACGTCGGTGGCTTCGTGGCCGCATTCTGGGTCAGTTATTTCGGTCACAGGCACTGGACATTTTCCGATGCGATGGCCACGCATGGCGAAAATAAGCACGCATCTTTCCCGCGATTTTTGCTGGTTGCGCTGCTCGGGTTTGGCATGAATCAATTGATGTTTTACCTGCTGCTGCGATACGCTGGCTGGCCGTATTATCTCGCCTTGGCCGTGGTGGTGTTTACCGTCGCCGCCATGACCTATGTGCTCAGCCGCTTATGGGCATTTCGCCACGCTTCCCATTGATGAAGAATGCCATGACACCGATTGCACTTTGTTCCGATGACTATGCGCAGAACCCGGGTATCGATGCCGGCATACTCGCATTGCTGGCGGCAGGTCGTCTCACGGCAGTCAGCTGTTTCAGCACCTCGCCGCACTGGCAATCTGTATCGGCACCGGCCTTGCGTCCGTATCGCGAACAAGCTGATATCGGTTTGCATTTCAATCTGACCGAAGGTTTTGGCGCAGCGACACCCAGCCTCAATGCCGTGATTTTGCGTAGCCTGTTGCGCCGCATGAATCTGCAAACAGTGGAGCAGCAACTGGAACGTCAGCTCGATGCATTTGAAGAGGGATACGGACAGGCGCCGGATTTTATCGACGGCCATCAGCATGTGCATCAATTTCCCGGTGTGCGCCAGATAGTGTTGAAGGTGATCAAGCGTCGCTATGCCGATCATCCGCTATGGGTACGCAACACCATGCCGGCGAACCCGGCATGGGGCGGCAAGCCGCAAATTCTCAAATATCTGGGCGGCCAGGCGCTGGCCAAAGAATTGACAGCTGCGCGGATCGCCAGCAACGCCGGGTTTGCCGGTGTGTATGGTTTCGATCAGGAAGACTATGCCGCTTGTTTCAAAGTTTGGCTGGATGCGGCGCAACCCGGCATGCTGATCATGTGCCATCCGGCGACCGAGCCTTATCCCCATGACGAGATCGCGCAACAACGCGTGGTCGAATATCGCTTCTTTCAGTCCGAGCAATTCGCCCAGATGCTTGCTGCTGCGCAAGTCAAGCTGTCGCGTCTGTCGCATCCTGTCTCGAATCCCATCTAGCGTCACATTCTTGCAGACAACTAGCCGCTGAATCATCAGCGGTATTTATCAGCGGCTGCATGTCAGCGGCTTCACACAAGCCATTCATATAAGCAATAACTCAGGACCGACCCGATTGCGTCGCAAACGCACGTTTGCCACGGATAAACAGAATATTTCATAGAAAGTTGATATGGCATAAGCAATGCCGTAGTTGTCATTGACACACTGCGCAAGGCTATGAGAAAAGCACTGCTTGTAAGCGGTTGATTACCGAGGACTTATTCAGACCTGAGGCATCACTCCATGCAAGCGACATTCGCAAGTGCATCATCAAAGATTGAGCTGCGCTATGCGCAGATCGACTGCATTGCGCCTCACATCATTTGGGGCGTGCTGGCCACAGTTGCGCTGATGTTGCCAGCCTGTACCTTGCTCGCTCCTGCCTATCAGACTCCGCCTCTTCCTGTGGCAGCGCATTATCCAGGCGATGCCACCCCGGAAGGCGCGCTTGCAGCAACGGTGGGTTGGCGCGATTACTTCACCGATCCGCGCCTGCAAGATTTGATTAGCCGGGCGCTGGACAATAGCCGCGACTTGCGCACTGCGCTGCTGCGTGTGGAAGAAGCGCGCGCGCTGTTTGGCATACAACGTGCGGAGCAATTTCCCACCATGGCAGCGCAGGCAGGCATGGAGCGCGCGCGTGTTCCCGCAGATCTCAGCCTGACGCGCCAGTCGATGCTGGGCAGCCAGTATCAGGTGAGCCTGGGCATGGCGAGTTGGGAAATCGATTTCTGGGGTCGTGTGCGCAACCTGCGCGATGCTGCACTGGAAAATTATCTCGCCAGCGATGAAGCGCACCTTGCCGTTGAATTGGGGCTGATTGCGCAGGTGGCTGACAGCTATCTGACGCTGTGCGAACTGGATGAGCGCATCGCACTGGCGCGCCTGACCATTGCCAGTCGCGAAGAAAGCCTGCGCATCTTCACGCGGCGGCTGGAAGTCGGTTCGACCTCGCGTTTGAACCTGACGCAGGTGCAAACGCTATTGACGCAGGCGCAGGGGCTGGCGGCGCAATTGGAGCAGGCGCGTGCGGTACAGGCCAATGCATTGAATCTGCTGGTTGGCGCGCCCCTGGATCTGTCGGCCAGCGAGCGTCTGGATGAGGGAAAAATGCTGGTGCCGCTGAGGCCGGGTTTGCCTTCGGACTTGTTGCACCGTCGCCCCGATATTGTCGCTGCCGAGCATCAGCTGAGGGCTGCGCATGCGCAGATTGGCGCTGCGCGTGCGGCATTTTTCCCGCGCATTGCACTGACGGCATCTTTCGGTACCGCCAGTGCCGAGCTGGATGGCTTGTTCACTGCCGGCAGTCGCGCCTGGACTTTCGCCCCCAGTATTTCGCTGCCGCTTTTCGATGCCGGCCGCCGTAGCAACAACCTCAGTCTGGCTGAAGCGAGACGAGATATCGCGGTCGCCAATTATGAAAAAACCATACAGGCAGCTTTCCGTGATGTATCGAACGCGCTGGCCGCACGTCAGTGGCTGGCGCAGCAGTTGACCATTGCACAGGCTGCGCTTGCGACACAGGCGGAGCGTGCACGCTTGTCCCAGCTGCGCTACGACAATGGCGCTTCGGCGTATCTGGAAGTGCTGGATGCGCAGCGCGACTTGCTGGTCGCCGAGCAGCAGCTGGTGCAAATACGCCGGGCCTTATTGTCCAGCCAGGTCAACTTGTATGCGGCACTGGGCGGCGGCGTGGTGACTGTAGACGCTGAACCGGTTCATCCTATTCCTTGAGCAGATAATCTGGTCTGGCCATGAATCTTGATTTCAAAAAACCGCTGCTTCCCATCATCATCGTGGCGATGCTATTGGGCGCTGCAGCCTACGCCTGGGTCAATTTACGCGAGACGGGGCCGGGTGCCGGCTTCGTCAGCGGCAATGGGCGCATCGAGGCGACCGAAGTGGATGTAGCGGCCAAACTGGGTGGACGCGTGGCAGAGATACTCGTCAATGAAGGTGATTTTGTGAGTGCCGGTCAGCCCCTCGCACGCATGCAAATAGATACGCTGACCGCCATGTATGACGAAGCGCGCGCAAGTCAGCAGCAAGCGGTAGCGGCGATCGCCAGCGCGGAAGCACTGGTGGCGATGCGCCAGAGTGACA
The DNA here is from genome assembly GCF_042665175.1 of Herminiimonas aquatilis. Taxonomy (NCBI): domain Bacteria; kingdom Pseudomonadati; phylum Pseudomonadota; class Betaproteobacteria; order Burkholderiales; family Oxalobacteraceae; genus Herminiimonas; species Herminiimonas aquatilis. The sequence continues at coordinate 376,605 of NZ_JBHTCC010000002.1, read as the reverse complement.
AGCAGGCAACACAGGCCTTGGTAGCGCAACGCCAGAGCGAAGTTGATGCAGCACAGCGTCGTCTGGTACGGTCGCAGACGCTGGCGCAGGAAGGCGCATCCTCGCTGCAGGAACTCGATGACGACCGTGCACGCGAGCGCAGCGTGCAGGCGGCGCTGGTGGCAGCACGCGCACAAGTTGAGGCTGCGCAATCCGCGATCAACGCCGCGCAGACCCAGGTGGCGGGAGCGCGTGCCACCGCTGTTGCAGCGGCAGCGTCGGTAGCGCGCATACAGGCGGACATCAATGACAGTGTATTGACCGCACCCCGTAGCGGTCGCGTGCAATACCGGATTGCAGAAGCAGGTGAAGTGATAGGCGCTGGCGGCAAGGTGCTGAACCTGGTGGATTTGTCGGATGTTTACATGACCTTCTTCGTGCCGGAAACCATCGTTGGCAAGCTGGCGCTGGACAGCGAAGTCCACATCGTGCTCGACGCCGCACCGCAGTATGTGATTCCGGCCAGGCTGTCTTTTGTGGCCAGCACTGCACAATTTACGCCGAAGACGGTGGAAACCGCCAGCGAGCGGCAAAAGCTGATGTTCCGCGTCAGGGCGCAGATAGACCGCGCGCTACTGGAAAAACATTTAAAGCTGGTCAAGACCGGTTTGCCTGGCGTGGCGTGGCTCAAGCTCGACCCCAGGTCGGCATGGCCCCCTGCGCTGGCCATCAAGTTGCCGGAGTGAGCCATGCCTGATGCGGCGCTTCCGGTAATCCGACTGGCTGATATCAGTCTGCAATACGGCAAGACAGTAGCGCTGGCCAGCATCAGCCTGGATATCCCGGCGCAATGCATGGTGGGACTGATAGGTCCGGATGGTGTCGGCAAGTCCAGCTTGCTGGCATTGGTGGCTGGCGCACGCAAAATGCAGCAGGGCAGCGCCGACGTATTAGGCGGTGACATGCGCAGCAAGCGGCATCGCGATGCAGTGTGTCCACGGATTGCCTATATGCCGCAGGGCTTGGGCAGGAATTTGTATCCGACCTTGTCGGTCGAGGAAAACCTGCAGTTTTTTGCGCGCCTGTTCGGCCACGATGCTGCCGAGCGTCGTCGTCGCATCGACAGTCTGACGCGCAGCACCGGCCTGTTTCCCTTCCTCACACGTTCGGTCGGCAAGCTTTCCGGCGGCATGAAACAGAAACTGGGTTTGTGCTGTGCGCTGATCCATGATCCCGACTTGCTGATACTCGATGAGCCGACTACCGGCGTCGATCCGCTGGCACGGGCCCAGTTCTGGAACTTGATCGCGGGCATACGCCAGGAGCGCCCGCAGATCAGCGTGATCGTGGCGACCGCTTACATGGATGAGGCGCAAGGTTTCGACTGGCTGGTGGCTATGGATGGGGGGCGGGTGCTGGCTACCGGCGCACCGCAGGACTTGCTGGCGCAGACCGGCAGCGCCAATCTGGAAGCGGCATTCATCGCGCTGTTGCCGGAAGAAAAAAAGCGCGGCCATCAGGCAGTCGAAATCCAGCCGCTGGCATTGGGTGCGGATGCCGAAGTGGCCATCGAGGCGCGTGACTTGACGATGCGCTTTGGCGATTTCACCGCGGTTGATCATGTCAATTTTCGTATTCGGCGCGGTGAGATATTCGGCTTTATCGGTTCCAACGGCTGTGGCAAGACGACCACGATGAAAGTGCTGACCGGCTTGCTGGCGGCAAGCGAGGGCCTGGCCTGGCTGTTCGGGCATGAAGTCGATCCGCATGACATCGCCACACGGCGTCGCGTCGGCTACATGTCGCAATCGTTTTCACTATATTCCGAGCTCAGTGTCATGCAAAACCTGGTGCTGCATGCGCGCCTGTTCAATGTGCCGGAAGCCGAAATTGCAGGGCGGGTACAACAGATGCTGGATCGTTTCGGGCTGGCCGGAGAGTGTGATGCATTGCCGAACAAGCTGCCGCTGGGGATGCGCCAGCGCCTGTCACTGGCCGTGGCAATGGTGCATGGGCCGGAATTGCTGATTCTCGATGAACCGACTTCGGGCGTGGACCCGGTGGCGCGTGATAATTTCTGGCGGCTCTTGATCGCGTTGTCGCGCCGTGATCGCGTGACAATTTTTATTTCTACCCACTTCATGAATGAAGCCGAGCGCTGCGACCGGATTTCGCTCATGCATGCGGGCAAGGTGCTGGTCAGTGATACGCCGGCGCAACTGGTCGCACGATGCCGGGTAGAGACACTGGAGCAGGCGTTCATCGCCTATCTCGAAGAGGCGAGCGGCGTAGCAGCCGCTGCAAATAATCAGGCGACATTGACTGTTAGCGCGGAAACCGGCAACGCGGCGCATAGTGCAGGAGGCAACGCAGCGGGCAGTGCAGAAGACAACGCAGCAGATGAAGTAACTCATGCCGCTCCGGCTTATCTGCGTCGCCATTTGAGCATGGGCCGCGCCCTCAGCTACATGTGGCGCGAGACGCTGGAACTCAGGCGCGATCCCGTACGTGCGACGCTGGCGCTGCTGGGCACGACACTGCTGATGTTTATCATCGGCTACGGCATGAACATGGATGTCGACAACCTGTCGTATGCCGTGCTGGATCAGGATCAAACCACGGTGAGCCAGAATTACACGCTCAATCTCGCCGGCTCGCGCTACTTCATTGAAAAACCACCAGTGCGCAATCATGCAGAACTGGACCGGCGCATGCGCAATGGCGAGTTGTCGCTGGTGCTGGAAATTCCCTCCGGTTTTGCCCGCGACTTGAAGCGTGGCCATGAGGTGCAACTCGCCGCCTGGGTCGATGGCGCTATGCCGGCGCGCGCAGAAACTGTGCGCGGCTATGTGCAAGCGATGCATGCCTTATGGCTGGCCGACATGGCGCAGCATCGGCTCGGTGTGGCGCTGCCGGTGGTCAGCCAGATCGAAACCCGATTCCGCTACAACCCCGATGTCAGAAGCGTGATGGCGATGGTGCCGGCCGTGATCCCCATGTTGCTGATGATGATTCCGGCGATGTTGTCAGCGCTGTCTGTGGTGCGCGAAAAGGAATTGGGTTCCATCATCAATCTGTACGTCACGCCCGTCACCCGTACCGAGTTCCTGCTGGGAAAACAGTTGCCTTATATTGCGCTGGCGATGTTCAATTTCCTGATCCTGACGTTGCTGGCGGTGACTATATTTGGCGTGCCGCTGAAGGGCAGTTTCCTTACGCTGACGCTGGCCGCATTATTGTTCGTGATTTCTTCGACTGGTCTGGGTTTGCTGGCTTCGAGCTTCACCAAGAGCCAGATTTCCGCCATGTTTGTCACGATGATAGGGACGATTCTGCCTTGCGTGCAGTTTGCCGGCTTGCTCAATCCGGTATCGTCTCTTGAGGGCGTCGGTGCGTTTATAGGCCGGATTTATCCAGCCACCCATTTCCTGACGATCAGTCGTGGCGTGTTCGGCAAGGCGCTGGATTTCAGCAGCCTGCAATCTTCGTTTTTGCCGCTTTTCATCGCGGCTCCGGTGATTGTCGCCGCTGCCATCCTGTTGCTCAAGAAGCAGGAGTCCTGATCATGCGTAACATTGCTATCGTCAATATTTATCGCCTTGGGATCAAGGAATTATGGAGCTTGCTGCGCGAGCCCACGATGCTGGTGCTGATCGTTTATACCTTTACCGTGGCGATCTATGTGGCGGCGACTGCGGCGCCCGAGAATCTGCATAATGCCGTGATCGCGATCATTGACGAGGATGACTCGCCGTTGTCGGCGCGCATTGTCGGCAGTTTTTATCCGCCGCACTTCAAGACGCCGCGCTTGATTACGCATGCCGAAATGGATATCGGTATGGATAACGGCGACTACACTTTCGTGCTCGACATACCAGCCAATTTCCAGCGCGATGTATTGGCTGGCGAGGCACCGGCCGCGCAGCTCAATGTGGATGCCACCCGCATGAGCCAGGCGTTTATCGGCAGCGGTTATGTGCAACAGATTGTGGCCGGCGAAGTGAGCGAATTCGTGCAGCGCCATCGTGGCAGTACCAGCATGCCGGTCGAACTGAATCTGCGCATGCGTTTCAATCCCAATCTTGAACAATCCTGGTTCGGCTCGCTGATGGAGATCATTAACAGCATCACCATGCTCTCCATCATTCTCACCGGCGCAGCACTGATACGCGAGCGCGAGCACGGCACCATAGAACACTTGCTGGTGATGCCGGTGACACCGACCGAAATCATGCTCGCCAAGGTTTGGGCCATGGGGTTGGTGGTCTTGCTGGCAGTTTCGGTCTCTCTCCTGTTTGTGGTGCAACTGGCCTTGCGCGTGCCAATACAGGGATCGATTATCTTGTTCATGGCGGTGACGGCCTTGCATCTGTTCGCCACCACGTCCATGGGTATTTTCATGGCGACAGTGGCGCGGTCCATGCCGCAGTTCGGCATGTTGATGGTGTTGATACTGATGCCGCTGGAAATGTTATCGGGTGGCATGACACCACGCGAGAGCATGCCATGGCTGGTACAGCAGGTCATGCTGGCAGCACCGACCACGCATTTTGTTTCAGCTGCCCAGGCCATCCTGTTTCGCGGTGCGGGCCTGGATGTAGTGTGGCCGCAAGTGCTGGCTATCCTGCTCATAGGCGCGGTGCTGTTTATTGCGTCGCTGCGACGCTTTCGCAAGACCATCAGCCTGATGGCTTGATGCGTCCAAAACGAAAATCCGCTGATTTTTCAAGGTTTGAATATCTCGCCCGGAGCAAAGTCAGCTAGCTCTTTCTTACTAAGCCTTGTTGTCGACTCTGCCGGCAGTCGCCGCTGCTGGCCATGCTCAAAAATGTAATTAGTATTGTTTTTATGACTTGTTGTTATTCAGGACGATACGCTTAAGTAATCGTGCCGTCGTCGTACTGCTCAGATTCGCTCGGTGACTTTCTACAGGAAAACTTTTATCATGGAACGATTCATGTCCCAACTGAAAGTAATTCTTGAATTTCCTTTTTTCAAAAGCCGTGCTGCCGCTGGGACTGGTAGCTTGCGGCATCGTTTTTGCCCAAACACCTCCGAACGCCGGCTCGCTGAACCAACAAATGGAACGAGAACAAGCGCCTCGTATTCCCGCGACAACAATTACTGACATTCGTATTGAACAGGGCGCTGAACCTGTTGCCGCCGCCTCTGATAATCAGAAAATTCTTGTCCGTAGCCTGCAAATTACGGGTGCACACGTATACGCCGAAGCCGCGCTGCTGGAAGTGACGGGCTTCACTAGCGGTCGCGAACTGACATTATCAGACCTGCGCGGTATGGCATCCAGGATTGCACGCCACTACCATGTGCACGGTTATCTGCTGGCGCAAGCTTATCTTCCGGCGCAAGACATCAAGGACGGCGCGGTGAAAATCGCCGTGCTTGAAGGTCATTACGGCAAAGTCACTTTGCGCAACAGTAGCAATCTCTCGGATGATGTGGCCCGCAGCTTGCTGAGTAATCTGAACAGCAGCGATGCAGTTGCTATCGCTCCGCTGGAAACCAGCCTGCTGCTGCTGTCTGACCTGCCGGGTGTGAACGTAAGATCGACCCTGGTGCCTGGTGCTTCAGTCGGTGCCTCCGACCTGATCGTCGATGTAACACCGGGCCAGCGAGTAAGCGGAGCCGTTGATGTCGACAATGGAGGTAATCGCTATACCGGCGCTAATCGAATTGGCACGACGGTTAGCATCAATGACCTTACCGGTCATGGCGATGTTGCAACGTTGCGGGCGCTGACGTCAGGCTCCGGCCTCAACTATGCGCGCGCTTCCTATCAGACGCAGTTCGGCCGCGCCAAAGCCGGCGTCGCCTATGCCAGCATGCACTACCTTCTGGGACAGGATTTCGAGAGCCTGCAGGCGAACGGCACGGCGCAGATTGCCAGCGTCTATGGCAGCGTGCCGCTGATTCGTTCACGCAGCAATAATCTGTATGCAGTGATCAATTTCGATGCCAAGACCTTTCAGGATAAGGTGGATTCGACCGCTACCCTCGCAGACAAGAAAGCCCGGGTGGTAATGGCCAGCCTGACCGGTGATCGTCGGGACGGTTTCGGCGGTGGCGGGTTGAGTACATATGCGCTTACATGGAGCACTGGGCAGATCGATATCCGGAGCACGGCGACACTTGCCACCGATGCTGCGACAGTGCAAAGCAACGGCCATTACGACAAGCTCGGATTTAACGCAGTGCGTCTGCAAAGCCTGACCGATAACATTTCACTTTATGCTGCAGTCAATGGCCAGCTCGCTTCAAAAAATCTGGATACCTCGGAAAAGATGGGACTGGGCGGCTTGAATGGCGTGCGCGCTTATCCGGAAGGCGAAGCGTATGCCGACCAAGGGTATGTAATCAATCTGGAAGCCAGAGCGCTGCTGCCGCACTTTTCGGAGTGGCAGTCGGGGCAGATGCATTTAATCGGTTTTGTCGATACCGGCACGGCGATGCTGAACAAAAACCCGTGGGCCAGCGGACAAAATCGTCGAACCCTGAGTGGCGCGGGAATAGGACTTAACTGGTTCGACAGCAACAATTTCATGATAAGGGCGTATTACGCCTACAAGCTGGGTAATGCGAAAGCAATGTCGGCACCGGATGAGACGGGACGCTTCTGGCTACAGGCGGCCAAATATTTTTGAACGCCGTATAGGGCAGGTATCGCAACGAACATGGACTGTACTCAGTCTTCAGGAACAACAGAAAGTCCATCATGAACCACATTTATCGCTCGATCTGGAATAGTCGGAGTGGCACATTCACGGCAGTTTCAGAGAACACCAGAACCGGCGGCAAGCAAGTGTCGGCGGGCGCAAGTGTCATGACGGAAGCCGGGTTCGCATTGAAAGCGCTAGCAGGCTCGTTGCTGCTGGCATTTGGAGTCAGCAGCTACGCTTTGCCGGTCGATGGTGTAGTCGTGGCCGGCAGCGCTTCTGTCGCCAGCGGCAATGGCAGCATGACCATCAATCAGAGTAGCCAGAACGTGGTGCTCAACTGGCAGAGCTTCAATATCGGTGCGGCGGAAACGGTAAATTTCGTACAGCCCAACATCAATTCAGTCGCGCTTAACCGCGTCATCGGTGCCGATCCATCGAGCATACTCGGCAGTCTGTCGGCCAACGGCAAGGTGTTCCTCGTCAATCCGAATGGCATTCTGTTCGGCAAAGGCGCATCGGTCAACGTCGGCGGGCTGGTCGCATCGACGCTCAATATTTCCGATAACGACTTCATGGCAGGCAAGTACACGTTTGCCGGCGCGGGTGGCGGTAGCATCCTCAATCAGGGCAGCATCAATGCCGATGGTGGCTATGTCGCGCTGCTGGGTGCAAATGTTTCCAATGAAGGCATCATCAATGCAAGGCTGGGCAGTGTTGCACTTGCTGCCGGCAATGCGATCACGCTCGATGTTGTCGGCGACGGTTTACTGAATGTTGCAATCAACGAGGGCGCGGTGCATGCGCTGGTCAGTAATGGCGGCATGATTCAAGCCGATGGCGGGCAGGTACTGCTGAGCGCGCAGGCGGCCGGCAATCTGCTGCAGACTGTTGTCAACAATACCGGCGTGATTCAGGCCCAGACGATTGAAAACCATAATGGCGTGATCAAACTGCTGGGCGACATGCAAAGCGGGACAGTCAACGTCGACGGCAAGCTCGATGCCAGCGCGCCGAATGGTGGCGACGGCGGCTTTATTGAAACCTCTGCAGCGCATGTTCAGGTGAAGGACGGCGCGCGCATCACCACTGCGGCACCGCAAGGTCTGACCGGCAGTTGGCTGATCGACCCTACTGATTACACGATTGCGGCATCCGGCGGCAACATCACCGGTGCGGCGCTGTCGGCCAATCTGGGCAGCACCGACATCATCATCCAGAGCATCTCAGGCGGTAGCGGCACTGCGGGCAATGTCAACGTCAATGACACCGTGAGCTGGTCGGCCCACAAACTGACCTTGAATGCGCAAAACAATATCAACATCAACGCCAACCTGAACGCGTCGGCCACCGCTAGCCTGGCGCTGGAATTCGGGCAGAGTGCAGCGGCAGTGGGCAATACCAGCCGGGTCACTACCAGCAACGGCGCATCCGTCAACTTAACCGCTGGCACGACAAATTTCACCACTAAACAGGGCTCGGACGGCGTCGTCAAAGCCTACACGGTGATCACCAGTCTCGGTGCTGCGGGCAGTACCACTGCCGCCGATCTGCAGGGGATGAACGGCAACACGACGCTGAACTATGCGCTGGGTGCGAACATCGATGCGACCGCGACATCGGGCTGGAACGCAGGTGCGGGTTTCGTGCCGATAGGTACTGATCCTTCGCGCTTCGCTGGCATTTTTGATGGACTGGGTCACACGGTTTCCGGTCTCTTCATCAATAGAACCGGAAGCAACTTTACAGGCTTGTTCGGCTACACCGCCGCGGGCTCGATGGTTCGCAATGTGGGTTTGATCGGCGGCAGCGTCGCCAGCAATATGTGGGGCACTGGCTCACTCGTCGGCGCGCTCGGCGGTACGCTGATCAATAGTTATGCAACCGGTAGCGTTTATGGCTTCCAGACAGTAGGTGGGCTGGTCGGCGTCATCGACGGCGGTGCCATTGTCGATAGTCACGCAACAGGTAATGTGGTTGGTGGCCCAAATGGCGAGGCAGGCGGGCTAGTAGGATTGAGTTGGGGGCCGGGTGGTGGAACCGTTAACAACAGTTACGCCACTGGCAATGTGAGCAGCGCCGTCGGTAACGTCGGCGGGCTGATGGGGATCAACTGGGGCACGGTCACCGGCAGCTTTGCGACCGGGACAGTCAACGGTACCGACTATATCGGTGGCCTGATTGGCAATAACAGCAATGGCTCGGTTGCTAGCAGCTACGCCACCGGTGCAGTGAACGGAAACAACCGGGTCGGTGGTCTTGCAGGTAATAATTCCAATAGCATCACCAATAGTTACGCGACTGGTGCTGTAACCGGCATCGATGACGTCGGTGGCTTGGCAGGCAGCAATAACAGCACGATCACAAACAGCTACGCTACTGGCATTGTAAACGGCCACAATTTCGTTGGCGGACTGATCGGGCAGTCAGTCACCGGCAATGTGACCAACAGTTATTCCGCTAACAGCCAGGTCGCTGGAACGGATTCGGTGGGTGGGCTCGTGGGCTACAACAACACTGCGACGATTAACGATAGTTACTCATCCAGTGCCGTTAGTGGGCAGAGCAGAGTCGGCGGATTGTTCGGGACAACAAACGGTGGCGTTATCAATAGTCGCAACTATGCATCCGGCAACATTATCGGTACCAATTCCGTCGGTGGACTCGTTGGTGAAAATGGTTTCGCCTTTTATATTTTCGACAGCTACGCGACTGGCAATGTCACCGGCGTCGAAAGGGTGGGCGGCCTGGTGGGCTACAACGGCAATAACGGTAGCATCGCAAACAGTTACTCGATTGGAGCGGTCTCCGGCACCACCAGTGTCGGCGGTTTGGTAGGTAGCAATATCCACACTGTCAGCAATAGCTTCTGGGATACGCAGACATCCGGCCTGGCGACGTCAGCCGGCGGCATCGGTATGACCACTGCGCAGATGCATACGCAAGCCAATTTCAACTCTGCCACGGTTGCCAATGACAACGTGAATCCCGGTTGGGATTTTTCCAATACCTGGATTGGGTACGATGGTCATACATCGCCCTTGCTGCGCTCTTTCATGACGGCTCTGACAGTGACCGCCAACAGTGCGACCAAGACTTATGACGGATTGGGCACCACCGGCGGCAACGGCGTGACGTATTCCACTATACCCAATGGCAATCTGCTCGGCACGGTCAGCTACAGTAGCGGGATTAATGTCGGCAGCTCCACCATTACGCCGGGCGGTCTCTATTCTAATCAGCAGGGCTATATCATCAGCTACGTCGATGGCGCATTGACGGTGAATAAAGCCGACCTGACACTTGGCACCAGCAATGTCAGCAAAATCTATGATGGCAGCTTGACGGCAGCAGGCACGGCTACCGTGGCTAGCGGTACGCTGTTCGGTAGCGATGCGCTCAGCGGCGGCACATTCGCTTTCACCGACAAAAATGCTGGCATCGGCACCAAGACGGTGACGACTACAGGCGTCACCGTCACCGACGGCAATAGTGGCGGCAACTACAACGTTACGTACACCGACAATACCAGCAGCACAATTACACCCAAGTCGCTCACAGTTGTCGGAGCAACCGCGCAGAACAAGGTCTATGACGGAACCACGCTGGCTACACTCGTCGGCGGCACGCTGGCAGGCTTGATCTCTGGCGATAGCGTGACCTTGATCGAGGCAGGGACATTTGCCACGCGGGAGCCCGGGAATGGAATCGCAGTTGCGGCAGCGGTCACGCTCGCCGGTACCTCTGCGGGAAATTATTCAGTAACGCAACCCACCGGCCTGACAGCTAATATCACTGCGCCGGTAACCCCTGCGGTTGGGAATATGCCTGATCTCGATACACGCAATCAGGGCGCCATCACCAGTGCGGTTTCGACCACGTTTTCTATGCCTTTGCAGACTGGGATGGCAGGCGAAAAAATGCTATTGAATCGCAAGAGCAGTGATTTGACAACCTCGACAACGGGGGATGAACCGGTATCAATTTTATCCTCCATCGTTTCGATACCTGGCGAATTAATCGGCTTGAATCTTTTGATCAAGGGTGATGGCTTAAAATTGCCGTCCGGTGAGCGATCAAGCGACGAGCGCGAAGACAAGAATTAAAAATTTCAGGTATTGATCGATGAATTCTGACTTTATCGACATGCTTGAATTGCTGCGAGCCAGTTTCATTATGTCTACATCAATCATGGAAAAGTCGGCGAGAACAAGCATCCAGGAATGATCACGTGACTTTTCCGCTAAGCTTTGTACGGGTATGCGATCGTAGAAATTCTGACTTTTCTGATTGCGCAAAGTCAGTCGTCCATAACTTATCGTTGGCGATGCCGTGCGCATCTGCATGAAACAGATCAGTCTTAGAATCCTTGTCGTTGATTTAACCTCCCATTTTTATTTTGGAAGTATTTTTGAAGCACGAAATGAAATATTTGGCGGGTTACCCCGAAGATTTAAAGAAACAGGTTCAGGGTCTCGTTGCGGAAAAAAAACTGGCGAGCTTGCTGCTTAAAAAATATGCAGTGGCGCATGAAGTCCGTACCGACAAGGCGCTGTATCAATATGTGTTGGATTTGAAAAGCAGATTCCTGCGCAATGCTGAGCCAATCAGCAAGGTGGGTTTTGATAACAAGATTCATGTTCTTCAGCATGCGCTGGGGATGCATACTTTCATCTCCAGAGTGCAGGGTGGCAAGCTCAAGGCCAAGCATGAAATCCGCATCGCTTCCGTATTCAGGAACGTGCCGATCGAGTTTCTGAGGATGATCGTCGTGCATGAACTGGCGCATTTGAAAGAGAAAGAGCACGACAAGGCGTTCTACAAGTTGTGCCAGCACATGGAGCCGGATTACCATCAGTTCGAATTTGATCTACGACTGTACTTGACCCATATCGATCTGGCGGGCGAGGCTTTGTGGGGCGGGCAGGCTGAGGCTGTATAAGTACGAGCGACTAGCAGGAAATCGTGTAACCACCCGCAAGATAGGTATTTATGTGTACCTGACCCGCTCCTACCGCTTTCATCGACGACTGAGCCACTTATGGATTGAACCCATCAGGCTGGGCCGAAGTAGGAAGATGAAGTGATCGACGTTCTCCGACTTCTCTCGACAAATACGCGTTCAAGCTGTTGCTCTCAACGAGTAGAATTTGCGTGGTATCGCACATTCGCAGAGCGAGAAAACCTCTGCGGGGTGATTTATCTCAGATTCATCTACGCCCAGCAGGCAAGATCCGATTCTGATGTTAGAAGCCTGATTTAGCCTGCATCACTCTTCATCGGCAGATAACGCGAAGACCAAGCGGTTATGAGGTCAGCCACATAGTCAGCATCTCGTTGTTGCGTGAGCAAATGATTAGCATCGTCGAGAGAAATAAAGCTTTTTGGATGTTTTGCTGCGGCAAAGATATGTGCGGCGTTGTCGACATATACAGTGTCGTCACCTGGTGCATGCATTACCAATAGTGGCCGTTTCAAGTCTGCGATGTGCGAGCGCAAATTGTTCTCGCGCAAAGCATCGATCAGAGTCTTACGAACAAAAAAAGGACGACCAGCCAAATGAACTTCAGCTTCTCCGTTCGCTTCGATTTCTTCTAAAGCGGCCGGATCGAACTGATGCAGTACATTTTTTAAATCGTATGGTGCGCCGATCGTTACGACCGCGCGAATATTGGGCATCATGCTTGCCGCCATCAAAGACGCAGCGCCACCCAGGCTATGACCGATCAACAATGAAGGTTCCTTGCCCGCGGCCGTCATTGCGTGTCCGGCAGCAATCAGGTCAGCCACATCTGCCGCAAAAGTCGAATCGCCGAACTTACCCTGACTCGCCCCTAAGCCGGCAAAATCAAAACGCAACACGCCTACACCACGCACACCCAAAGCGCGTGTCGTGCGCGTCGCAGCCAGGCTGTCTTTGCCGCACGTAAAACAATGCGCAAAAATCGCCCATGCATGCGGCGCTTCCGGACCTTCAATGCGTCCGGATAGTCGATAGCCTTTGGGTCCCTCAAAATCAAATACTTGCGATGCCATATTCGGTCCTTAGTATGCAAATTCCACTTAATTGATGAATGCGGAATATGTTCTGAAGGTTAAGCGGTTTTGTTTTTCATTTTCCTGACGATATGACATGCGCCATATTCTGGTACCCGCTGCTGTGATCTCAAGATACATGCTCAGGCCGTCAGCCAATATCTGGACTTTTCCTTCAAACGGTTTGGCAGTACTTACGTGTGTGTCAGTGAGTGGTTTTACGAGTTTGTGCATTTTGCATCCATGCATTTTTTGAATAAGGCCGGATGGATGCAAGTGTGGCTGTAAAAGGGTTGAATTGCAATGGACCCAAAAGACGCCATAAAACAAAAAACCCGCATCAGCACGGGGCTTGATACGGGTTTTTGGACTACTTTGGACTTTACTGCATGTACGACTGGTGCGAGAGCCGGACTCGATTGGTGTTATAACAAATTGATTTATAAGAAAATATTTAATTTTAATATTTTTGTACCAACATATATACCAGCATGTGATTCCCGGTTAGACAAAATGCCTATTTATAAGCACATGCGGCAAGACACTACGAATTACCTGCTATGACACCATAATAGAGGTCGGCCGCAGCCTATCTCATTTTCGTGGCACTCGCGACAGCGCTCATCTGTGCTGTGTTCATCCAATTGAGAATTCATAGGTGTGTTTGGACTCCGTAGGTTTAGATCGTTTTGCATATGAAATTAGACACGATGAAAGAAAAGAAGAAAAAACAAAAAAGCTACGATCTCCGCTACCCAAAAGAAATATGCAGATTCGATGACGATTTTTTACAAGATGATTTGGCGTACATACAAGACATCAAAATCTTAAATACGCTAAAACAGAAATGTGAGGATGCCAAAATTCTTTGGGAGGCGTCCGATCAAGCCAGTATTTACAATTTGTCAGAGGGATATGTTAAAGGGAATGATCCCATATCCTACGTTTTCACCCGTCCCAAACAGTTTTTAGTTTATTTGCATCTAGCAATTAGCTACGCCAAGTTGTTGGCTTCCAAGGGTAGATTGGACAGACATAGGTCGTTGTCGGTAGACAAACAAACAATAGGTAAACTCTACTGCGATAGTTTTGGAAAGGCTAAATTTTGTCTGGAGAGAGAGCTGTACACATGCGACATGAACTTTTCTCACCCCTTTGCCAAACTAATTTTGATCCGAACGCCCGATGAAGCAGTGCAGGAAATTCAATCTGCCAATTACAAAAGGGAAGAGGCGCTCTTTATTAGGGCAAGCAATTCTGACCGGAAAATAATTTTAGACACCATAGTCGAACAGATAGCGCTCCACAAAAATATTGTTCTTCATAGATTTCAAATCTCTACCGAAGCCATTTTCGCTTCAAGTGCCATCGTCGGCTCCAATCACTATAAAAGCGATTTAAGTATTCTTTATGATCGAATCAGTTCTCTTTCAAAAAATAACCTGATATGTGCGATACATTCCATTTTTCCTAGCGCTTTATCCCGGGCTGGCTTAGAAGGTTTTGAAGGAACGATTGGTCACCTTGCATTGGTTTTCTCGAAAAACGCTTTAACTCAGGACAAGAACTTTTCTTTATCTCTTCTAAATTCCCGTTTTTTGAACAACAACATTGCCTTTGGGGCGATCGCTATGGATCCAACCCAGAAGGGCTATAAAAACAAAGCCATCGGGAGTGTCCCCTCTCTCCATTCCTGCCAAGCGCTTGAGCAGTTGGCTGACTTTATGACAATAGAACGGCGATACATAAGGCCAGGATTTAGAATTCCTTGCGCTCCTAGTTTTACGCCCGGCTTAAAAAAACAACATACTCTTTTCGTAAAACAGTTTAAATAATGTTGTCAGATAATTTGCAAATCTCAATCTCTTTTTCGTTGTTTTTAGCATCTTAAAGATGATTTAATTATTCTTTAATATAAAATAGTTAAGTAGTTTATGTGTGAAATTAGCTAATTTCGTCAATTAAAGTACAGATTTTATTTATTCCTTGATATTCACAATCCCATCTGCCAAAGGACTACTTTAAAAAAGAGATTTATTACATCCGAGTTGCAAGCGATAAGACGTTTTCACCGCATTATTTAGAGTTATCGAAATGCATAGACGCGAGATTGAGGTAGTTGAAGCGGGGATAGGAATTAGCTTTCAAGATGCTAGTGCGTCCTTGAAAGGCCATGGTGAGCCGCTTTTCAAAATAGGGTATTTAATAGGTAAAGCGGGTAGTCGCATCAAGCTTGGAGATAGTCTGATGCTGCGTAAAGCAATCCACCTCTACATATCTTTGGCCAATGAGGTGCCATGCTCGCATTTCAATTGGAATGATGAAATCAATTGTGGTGAGTTTTCAGGTCTTGGAAAGCGACTTGTCGCTTGCATTGACCTTTACCAGAAACAAATATTAGGCCTAGGCGATGATACCGGTATCGAATTAAGCTGGAATTCCGACATATATGCTGAGTCAGCAAATGTAAGAATATTTCGTAAAGTTTTGGTTCGAGCAGCGGACGAGATCAGAAAAAAACATCGAATTGAATATCTAAGCAATATCAAATTAGGGTTTGACGAAACCGAGGCGCTTCAAAGAAGTATGCGTGGAGTACTTGCACTTATGAACAGGCCATGGGCACGAAGTCGCAATAAGCGCCTATACGACGAGATGTTCAAAACAAAGCATTCTCTGCAGGAGTGTCTGCAGAAGATAAAAAATACCTGTCCTAGATTCGGTGTTCTCCCTTTAATTCTTTCGTTTTCTAGTGAGGAGAGATCCCGGCTGCTTAGCATGCTCCCAAGCATAAACATATTGCGAACAAGGGCTTTCCCCGCAAACTATTTGAATCATTTCGAGCACGCATCTGTATTCGCTTCCAGTGTGAAGAAGCAGCTCAATAGGGAGGTAGTAGGCCATCTCATCAAATTGACCGGTGCAAACTCGTCCGATCCTCAATGCATACTACTGCTGTTTTTTACGCCAGAAGCATGCTCAAACATCAAATTACTCAAACTCCATTTAAATTTAATATGGGCAGACCATGTATTTGGGGTGACTGATATAAACCTAAGAAGCGTTCCTTTTGCCCCTGGTATAAAAATCAATACGATGATTGAAACATCGAAGAATTCAGAAGCCGTTTCAAACTTGGTAGAAAGTGTTTTTATTCGGGATCTCAAATACCAGCGTTTACGGCTGCCCGCACGACGTCGATCTTGGTCTAAAAGTAATTTTGATTGACCGGTGACGTTCAATTAATCTCAGAGTAGAAACACTCCTGTGCTCCTGTTTATTAGCCTGATTGTCGCGAATTGTGTGGCAGATCTTCCTTGTTTTAGAGTACGTCAACTTGTTGGTTTAGTAGTATAGATAAAGAGGGAAGGTACTAGATAGATAGTTCAGTAAATGCTGAGATAGATATAGAGAAGCAAGCCTACATTCAAGACGTAATAAACCATCATCAATTATTCCCTGATAGTTCGGTTGGAAGCAAGGTGAAAAAATAATCAAAGTATTACTCCATATGTACACATTCAAATGGAGAAACGCTATGAATACTTTTACCTATAATCCCGCCTACCAAGCCAGCATTGCTGCCACCGTAGCAACTGCCTTGCAAATTCATAACCGGGTAACAGCCATCCGGGTAGATCTCAGACTGCCCGATAATTTTGGTGGCATAGACATG
The DNA here is from genome assembly GCF_042665175.1 of Herminiimonas aquatilis. NCBI lineage: Bacteria > Pseudomonadati > Pseudomonadota > Betaproteobacteria > Burkholderiales > Oxalobacteraceae > Herminiimonas > Herminiimonas aquatilis. The sequence goes on along the minus strand of NZ_JBHTCC010000002.1, from coordinate 360,240 downwards.
TCCAATTCCATCATTACCCGTTTTTTTGAATCACTTAAAGCCAAAATAGCTGTTGGCCTAAAGCACAAAAATAAGGCTTGGGGGCGTAATCACACTTGTATCTTGAAATACGTGTGGGTACGGGAAGTCGGACACCGCAACGGTAAGATGCATTTTCATATTTTGGCATTGCTGAACAAGGATGTTTATTACTCATTGGGAGATTTCAATGATGAATCAGGGAACTTAGCATGCATGATTCGCCAAGCTTGGAGCAGCGCCTTGGGCTTGCCATTTCTCGGATACCAGCAGTTGGTACATTTTCCTGACAGAGGAGTTATGTTCATGGATAAGAACTCACCTGAATTCATGCCGCAACTGCAAATAGTTTTAGATAGGGCGAATTACTTGGCCAAAGAATTCACCAAACAGTACGGAGACGGTCAACGCTCCTTTGGCTGTAGTCGTTGATTGCGTAGTTTTTTGGATAGTTTTTTATTGTGGCGCACATCGTGTAGAGAAGTGACCGGTAACTTTCTATCGGCAACCACTTCTGCCTTTTCACCAAGACAGGAGCACACGATGTCTACTACCATTTCCCTTTTGGAAGATCAGTTTGTCGATATGAGTTTTATGACCCGTTTAACCGGATTGACGGACAAATGGTTCTACAAGTTGATCCAAGACGGCGAATTTCCGCGTCCGATCAAATTCGGACGCAGTTCACGTTGGTTAAAAAGTGAGGTGGAGGCATGGGTTCAAGTACGTGTCCAGCAAGCCCGGAAAGCATAAATGCACACAGCGGTTGCTGCCGACCTTGCAGTAATACAATCGAAAGCTTTAGCCCTTACTAGAACTCAGATCATCCTGCCCCTTGGTACATCTGGTGGTGGAAAAACACTCAGGTCAATATTCAAACAAACTGACCTGAGAAAGTAAGTGCATGTTGGCTTAATGAATGACCGCTTTGGGTCGGGACCAGACGGCTGCTTTCGGCCAGAAGCGGACGTTACATCGTCGTCCTTTGGAGCAGTCAGAAGATCAATTGCAGTAATTCCTCGAACATTCTTCCAAACTCAGCACTTCAAGTCTAAAATGGAATACTTCTCATTTCTGTGATAAATCATGCAGGTTGCTCGTTTTAAGTATCAAATCTTCGTCATCACGCTTTTTTTTATTGCCTTGGTGAGCAGCTCCGTCAGCTACGCGCAGAACACGGCAACGCAAGACAAAGCCAAACAGATTTGGCAAGTTCTGGATTACCTCGCAGTTGACTACGGTGCTGCCGTACAAAATGGCGTCGTCGTGAGCATAGACGAATACGCAGAGATGGAAGAATTTTCGGCTAACGCTGAAAAGCAACTGTCGGAATTGCCGAAAACAGATGCGAGCTTAAAGCTGGTCCAACAATCAGGTGAATTACGCGCTCTGATTGCGGCCAAAGCATCGCCCGAACAAGTCGCGACGCAATCGAGAGCATTGGCAGCCGACGTGCTGAGGGTCTATCCTGTTCCGCTGTCCCCAACTCAGGCTCCTGATCTGAAAACAGGTGCAGCGCTTTATCAAGCGAACTGCGCCTCTTGCCATGGTGCTGCAGGACACGGAGATGGGCCACTTGCCAAGAGTTTGAATCCACCACCGATCGCTTTTTCCGATCACGAACGCGCCAGAGAGCGAAGCGTATTTTCGCTTCAGCAAATTATTTCCCACGGCGTTGCAGGCACGTCAATGCCAGCTTTTACCCAACTGTCAGAGAACGACCGTTGGTCCATCGCATTCTTTGCGTCTACGCTGGCGTACAGTGACGTCGATCGGGAAGCCGGAAAAAAAGCGCGTGCCGAAAATGCCTCGCTTCGCAACGCGATACCAGACCTGAATGCGCTGACCCAAGCGACTGAGGCGGGGCTGGAAAAACAGATAGGCAAAGATGCACGTCCGCTGCTGGCGCATTTGCGCAGCGAGCCAGGTCAAGTGATGGCGTCGAACGATGACAGCCTCGCATTGGCCAAGAAACGGCTCGCAGAAAGCGTGCAAGCCTTACAGGCAGGTGATAAGGCAAATGCGTCTCGCTTGGCGGTGTCTGCCTATCTAGATGGATTTGAAATTGCGGAACCGGCCTTGTCCGCAAAAAACAAAGCGTTGTTCAATGACTTGGAAAAGGGAATGGGCGCATTCCGGGTAATCGTTAACCGCGGCGAATTAACGGAAGCAAAAGAGGCTGAACAAAAACTGCAAATGATGCTGACCCAGGCACAGGACGCGCTAACGACCGCTACCGATGATCGGCTTGCTGCGTTCCTAGGCGCTTTCACTATTCTTCTTCGCGAAGGACTGGAAGCGCTTCTTGTCGTTGTGGCGATGGTAGCATTCTTGAAAAAAGCGGACCGCAAGGACGTCTTGATATATGTCCATGCCGGGTGGGTAGTAGCGTTAATTGGTGGTGGCGTCACGTGGGCCGTTGCGACTTACCTGGTCGATCTCAGTGGTGCAAGTCGAGAAATGACTGAAGGGTTCGCAGCCATATTTGCGGCGGTCGTACTGCTAGGTGTTGGTATATGGATGCACCAAAAGAGCATGGCAGGCCGTTGGCAGGCCTATGTGAAGGAGAAATTGTCGTCGGCGCTCAATCGTCGATCCGCATTCATGCTTTTCATTCTGTCGTTCGTGACAGTTTATCGCGAGGTATTCGAGACTGTCCTGTTCTACGCCGCTCTATGGACCGGCGGAAATGGTGGGTATATGCTGCTAGGCATGGGCGCCGCGATTGTGATTCTGGCGGTAGTGGCTTTCGTTCTATTACGAACATCTGCGCGTTTGCCTATTGGCCAATTCTTTGCGGCTAGCTCGGCATTGGTTGCGATGCTCGCCTTTGTCATGATCGGCAAGGGGGTTGCCGCTTTGCAGAAGGTTGGCATATTCGACATAACGCCGATCTCTTTCCCACAAGTCGATTTACTTGGTATTTATCCGACGACGCAAACCGTTATTGCCCAACTGTTGATATTGGTAATCATTGTTGCCAGCGTCATCTATAACGTTCGATCGTCAAAAAAATAGGATGCAGATTCTCTGCCCGGTAGATGCGAGATGTTCAATGGTACTGGGCAGTACCTCAATAACGTCCGGTTTTAACCATTGCGGTTGTTTTGAATTGTTCTGCTGTCAGGGCATGCAATACGCCACATTGACTGGAAGTACGCTGCCGGTCACAACTGTGGCGTAAATTTGTGAGTTGAACCTGCAGCGTATTGAGCGCCTGTATCTGCCGTTCGACGTCTTCTAAATGATCCTCAATCAATTGATTGAGGTCGTTGCATAGCTAGTCGGATTCTTTTGCAGTTCGATAAGCCTGATAATTTCCTCAATGGTCAGCCCTAATGGAAGGTTGGGAAGGGAGCATGAAGTCCCTTTCGCATGTTCATGTGCTTTGGATGGAACTTGGTTGACTATATAACAAGAGTCTGTGCCTACGGCCATTCAAATTTTATAACAGTGTCGCGAACAGGTATTTGGCTTTTAGGTTGCGGCCAGAATCCATCACGACTATAATCCGCGAGCAATGAAAAAACTTCTGCTGATTTTTGCGCTAGTCATCTTTCCGCTTCAGGTAGCATGGAGCGCGGGAGATGCATATTGCCAGCAAGCAGAAAACGTCAAGCTTCTTCAGTGCCTAGATTGCGTTCCTAATACGCAAACAGGGTTGGACGATGTCCCCGATCTGGACGTCTCCAAATCCGACACGCCCGATCGCGATTGCAGTCAATGTAGCTCAAGCGGTATTGCGTTGATTGCAATGCTGCATGACGTTCTTATCTTCCTCTCTACTTCCATGCCTGCGGAAGTCGTGTCACATCTTCCCCCATCAAGTCCTGTACTGCCTCCTGAGCGCCCGCAGTGGCCGCTCGCTGCCTGACCCTGGTTTTTACCCATTCTGAATCATAGCCCGGCGTTTGTGTTGCCGGACATGCGGCTACGCTCTTTTGGCCAGCGGTCTATTTCCTGCTTGCGCAGCACCTGCTTAGTGCCTTTTCACTAACGGAGTGCAAGCGTAGTGATTCAGAACTAGCTCCCTACAGGGATACACGGAAACACTGCAAGAGGAGCCTGTCATATGTGTTCGCAAATTGGATCGATACCTGCTCCCGTAATGACGTACTTCATCGGTAGTACGGTGATTGCCTTCTTGCTCATTGCCATTTTGGTTTTCTGGAAGGGCGCAGGCAAGCCAATTCAAAAGTCTCATTTAAAGACAGTGGGGCACAGACAGCCGCACAGAGAAAAAAAGCGCAAGCACCGATGATACAAAAGCTGAGTATTGAACGTCGACCTTTGCGGGAAAATTTTGTAAGCCGAGAGAAATTGTATGGAGATATCGATTCGCATGACAAGGATCATCATCTTTCCCACGATACAGCGCATGTATCAGCATTCTTGGGCTATGTAACATGACTATTCGTCACCACATATTAATTCTCGCGTTATCGCTATTACTCGTTGCCTGTGGCGAAAAACGTCCATCACCACCGAAGTTTAATTCGATCGATATTACCAATGCGAAGTGGGGCACAGACTTTCGGCTGACCGACCACCTTGGCCAGCCCAGAAGCCTTAGCGACTTCCGGGGGAAAGCTGTCGCGGTGTTTTTTGGCTACGTGAATTGCCCAGATGTATGTCCGACCACGCTGGCCAAACTGGCGGAAGTGATCAGGACCCTCGGCAAGGATGCGCAGCGCGTACAGGTATTGCTCGTGACGCTTGACCCTACGCGCGACACACCAGACATCCTGCAGAACTACGTCCCTGCGTTTCATCCTTCCTTTGTTGGCTTGTACGGTGATGAGCAGGCAACCGAACAGATCGCGAAAGAGTTCAAAGTGTTTTATCAACGCCAGAAGCCAGACGCGCATGGGTTTTACACCGTCGACCACGGCGGTGGCATCTTCGTATTCGATCCGCAAGGCCGCATCCGTCTCTTCATAGGAGACGAGCATTCGACCGATGTGATCACTCGGGATATAAAAACCTTGTTGGCGCAGTCTGACGGAAAAAGTGGGCAATGAGCGATATCACAACAGCCCGCAGCAGTTATGTCGCCCACATCCCAGCCCAGCTTGAGGCTGACGGCGTGGAATGCTTGCGGGGCGAACGGCGTTTGCTCAAAAACCTGACACTGCAAGTCGGAACTGGTACGTGTCTTTTGGTACAAGGCCCGAACGGTAGCGGCAAAACAAGCCTCTTACGCATCTTGGCCGGCTTGACGCAGCCTGCAGATGGATGTGTGCGTTGGAAAGGGCAGCCAATTAAGCAGTTGGGGGATGACTATCGAAATGATTTGCTGTACTGCGGCCACCACAATGCGCTCAAGGACGAACTCAGCGCAGAAGAAAACCTGCTGGCTGCCGCGGCATTGTCGGGTACGCCGGTAACTATTGACGCAGTACGCGAAGCCTTGCATCAAGCTGGCCTAGCAGGGCGCGAGCGCTTGCCGGTGCGCGTTCTGTCTCAGGGACAAAGACGGCGCGCGAGCCTTGCACGGTTGCTGCTGCATTACCGACCGGTCTGGATTCTAGACGAGCCATTTACCGCGCTGGATACTGATGCAATGCAGTGGCTATCCGCTTTGATTGACCGCCATCTAGCACTCGGCGGATTGACAGTGCTGACCAGCCATCAGGACATTTCCCTGGCAAGAGGCGTGCGCACACTGCGGTTAGGGGTATGACCGACATGACCATTGCATCTGCGTTAATAGGCGTTGTACGCCGCGACCTGCGGCTGGCCATGCGGCGCAAATCCGACATGCTCACCACGCTGTTTTTCTTTGTCATCGTGGTGAGCCTCTTTCCGCTGGGGATTGGACCGGAAATGAGCACCCTGCGAACCATTGGACCGGGCGTGCTGTGGGTGGCGGCGTTACTGGCAACCATGCTTTCACTAGGCCGATTGTTTGAGCAAGACTATCTGGATGGCACGCTAGAGCAGCTAGCCTTATCTCCGGCCCCGCTTGGTGTGCTGGTAATGGGCAAGATTATGGCGCACTGGCTGCTGTCGGGTCTGCCCTTGACGTTTCTGACACCAATCCTGGCATTGCAATTTGATTTGTCACTGCCAGTCATTGTGGTGTTGGCGCTATCGCTCGCTCTCGGGACACCCGTGCTGAGCCTAATCGGTGCCATCGGTGCGGCATTGACTCTTGGAATACGTGGCGGAGGGGTGCTGGTGTCACTTCTGATTTTGCCCCTTTATATACCGGTGTTAATTTTTGGTGCCGGTGCAGTGGAAGCGCAAGCTTCGGGCTTGACGGCCGACGCTCACTTGTCGTTGCTTGGCGCGCTGCTCGCCTTAGCAACATTTTTTGCGCCATGGGCAACGACTGCTGCATTACGCATTGCATTGGAATAATGGAAATACGAGTGAATACCTTATTGAAATATTCTTCCCCGCGCACGTTCTATCCGTTCGCAGGAAAGCTTGTCCCATGGTTCGCTGTCGCAGCAGCCCTATTTGCCATTGCTGGCCTGTTCGTGGGATTTTTTATTGCACCTACTGACGCGCAACAGGGTGAGGGTTATCGCATTATCTTTGTGCACGTGCCGGTCTCGTGGATGTCCATGTTCATTTATCTAGTCATGGCGATATGGGCGGGGATAGGACTTGCGCTCAACAGTCGCCTGTCGGGCATGATGGCGTCCGCCTTGGCCCCGACTGGGGCCATCTTTACGTTCCTGTCGCTATGGACAGGCGCCTTATGGGGCAAGCCGATGTGGGGCGCGTGGTGGGTCTGGGATGCGCGGCTGACGTCCGAATTGATCCTGCTGTTTCTTTACCTTGGCTTTATTGCGTTGCAATCTGCGATCGACGATCCGCGTCGAGCAGATAAAGCCGGCGCCGTGCTGGTCTTGTCCGGTGTCATTAATCTTCCCATCATTTATTTTTCCGTCCAGTGGTGGAACACGCTGCATCAGGGGGCGTCCGTGTCGCTGACTAAGGCGCCTTCCGTGGCTTCCGTAATGCTCACCGGCATGCTGCTGATGGTAGCAGCATGCTGGATGTATGCGGCGGCGACGTCACTTGCGCGCATACGTTGCATCATTCTAGAACGGGAACAGCATGCGGACTGGCTCCAAGAGTTGCGTGAGGTAAGGCAATGAACTGGAACAGCGCGGCAGAATTTTTGGCAATGGGTGGCTACGGCCTGTACGTATGGGGCTCCTTTGCGGTCACAGCCATGTGTCTGATGGCGGAACTGATCTCGCTGCGTCTACGGCGCAAAGCGGCGTTGGCGGTCTTGGACGATGAGGCAGCACTAAAAAAGGAAATGTTGAATGAAAAACCGTTATAAGCGCACTGCACTGATTGTCGGCGGCGTAGCCACACTGGGCATTACTGCAGCGCTGTTACTCAATGCATTCCAAAGCAATCTGGTGTTTTTCTTTACCCCGACACAAGTGAGTGCAGGGGAAGCACCGACTGCCCAGGCCTTTCGGATTGGGGGAATGGTGCAATCCGGCAGCGTGCAGCGTCAACGCGACGATCTCACGGTCAAGTTTATTGTTACCGACACCGCCAAAGAAATGCCGGTGATCTATACCGGAATTCTTCCTGATTTGTTTCGCGAAGGTAAAGGTGTTGTGGCACAGGGAAGACTTGGCAGCGACGGCATATTCCGTGCCGAAACTGTTCTAGCAAAACACGATGAAAATTACATGCCCCCTGAAGCGCAGCATGCGATGGATCAGGCAAAGAAATCTGCTCAAACCGTGAGGCCATAAACATCATGATTCCTGAACTTGGCCATTTTTCCCTGATCCTCACGTTTTTTGTCGCAATCGCACAAGGTGGTTTGGCGTTAGCTGGTGCGGCGCGTGGCAACGTCACATGGATATCCTTTGCGCGACCAGCCGCACGCGTTCAGTTTTTCCTCATCGTCGTGAGCTTCGCTTGCCTGACCTGGGCATTCATTGACAAGGACTTTTCGGTTACCTACGTTGCGAATAACTCAAACACGTTACTCCCGCTTGCTTATCGTATTGCAGCGGTATGGGGCGGCCATGAGGGCTCGCTATTGCTGTGGATGTTGATGCAAACCGGCTGGGCCTATGCGGTGAGCCTGTTTTCCCGGCAATTGCCCGATGCGATGGTGGCACGCGTATTGGGCGTTTTGGGGCTGGTTGCAGCCGGATTTTTGCTGTTTATCCTGTTCACTTCCAACCCTTTCGAGCGCTTATTGCCGGCTGCTCTAGAAGGACGTGATTTAAATCCCTTGCTGCAGGATCCGGGCCTGATTTTTCATCCGCCTATGCTGTATATGGGCTATGTCGGCTTTTCCGTCGTTTTTGCCTTTGCCATTGCTGCGCTTCTAGCAGGTCAACTCGATGCAGCATGGGCACGTTGGTCGCGCCCTTGGGGAACGGCTGCTTGGATTTTTCTCACGCTTGGCATTGCATTAGGAAGCTGGTGGGCATACTACGAACTCGGCTGGGGAGGGTGGTGGTTCTGGGATCCGGTGGAAAATTCCTCCTTTATCCCGTGGCTAGTGGGCACGGCGCTCATCCATTCGCTGGCGGTCACGGAAAAGCGCGGCAGCTTCAAGAATTGGACGGTGCTCCTTGCAATCAGCACCTTCTCACTGTCGCTTCTGGGCGCCTTCCTCGTGCGCTCCGGCGTATTAACGTCCGTGCATGCGTTTGCCACCGATCCGCGTCGTGGCGTTTTCATCTTGATTCTTCTCGCCGTAGTCGTTGGAACCTCGCTGTTTCTGTTTGCTGTACGTGCGCCCAAGGTCGGCTTGGGCGGGCGTTTTGAACTGGTATCCCGCGAGTCGTTCTTATTAATCAACAACGTGGTGCTGGTCGCGGCTGCAGGCTCGGTACTATTAGGCACGCTTTACCCCTTGCTGATTGATACATTAGGCTTGGGAAAACTCTCAGTCGGCCCTCCGTATTTCAATACGGTATTCGTCCCCTTGATGATACCGGCCCTGTTGCTCATGGCGTTAGGACCATTGGCACATTGGAAAAAAGCTAATCTCCTCGATATTCTCAAGCAACTAAGGCTGCCTGCAATACTTGCGTTGTTGGCAGGTGTCATGCTGCCGTTTGTCCTTGGCCGATGGTCGTTGCTGCCTGCATTGGGGCTGGGCGTGGCCGCATGGATTATGACCAGTGTTGCAGTAGCCATCGTTGAGCGTGTTAAAACCACCCGTGGCGGCGTATTGGGGCAGCCACGCAGCTGGCTCGGGATGCATGTGGCGCATTTAGGCATCGGGGTCTTTGTAGCAGGGGTGACGCTGGTCACGAGTTACGGCGTAGAGAAAGATGTGCGCATGGCACCGCACGACACAGTCAGTGTCGGCGGCTACGACTTTACCTTGCTCGGTTTGCGTCCGGCTAAAGGCGCGAATTTCATTGCTACTGTAGGCGACGTTGAATTGTCGCGCGACGGGAACGTAATCAATACATTACATCCAGAAAAGCGCACCTACACTGCGTCGAGCATGCCCATGACCGAGGCAGCAATCGACGTCAACGGACTGCGCCATCTGTATGTATCGCTCGGAGAGCCGCTCGACAGCAACGCGTGGAGTGTACGGATTTATTACAAGCCATTTATAGACTGGATCTGGGGCGGTTGCGTGCTGATGGCACTGGGCGGTTTGCTTGCAATAAGTGATCGTCGCTACCGATTAAAACAGCGTGAGCAACGCAAAGTAGGCGCTGCGGTTGGAGCGTCGTCATGAACCGCTTCATGTGGCCATTGATTAGCTTTTTCGTACTGTTGGCATTTCTTGGTGTGGGTCTCACGTTAAAGCCCAGCGAGGTGCCTTCTCCCTTGATAGGCAAGCCGGCACCGGATTTTTCCTTGGGGCAGCTCGACGCGCCCGAGCAAACGTTTTCCGCACAGGGCATGCAGGGCAAAGTGTGGCTGCTCAATGTCTGGGCATCCTGGTGTGCAGCCTGCCTAGATGAACATCCTGTCCTCCTGGACTTGGCAAAAAGCGGTGTAGTTCCCATCATTGGCCTGGACTACAAGGACGCACGCGATGATGCATTGGCGTGGCTGCGCCGACATGGCGATCCCTATGCATTATCCGTATTTGACGCTCAAGGGCGGGTAGGCATCGACTACGGTGTGTATGGGGTGCCGGAAACCTTCGTCATCGACAAGGCTGGAATCATTCGGTACAAGCACATTGGCCCAGTGACTTCTGCTGTCATACGCGACACGATTCTACCGTTGGTGCAGGAGTTGCAGAAATGAAGCACTGGGTGTTAGCAGTGCTATGGGCTGCGTTAGCACTGCCAGCTTTGGCGCAGAATCCTGCCCCTTCCTATCAGAGCGCACAGATGGAGCAGCGGGTTATGGCGATCGCAACTGAGCTGCGGTGCCTGGTGTGCCAGAACGAATCCATCGCCGGGTCGCGTGCCAGTCTGGCGGTCGATTTGCGTCAGCAGATCCGCGAGCAGGTCGCCGTTGGGAAGACGGACGAAGAAATCATGGCATATATGGTCGCGCGCTACGGTGACTTTGTGCGCTATCGCCCACCGCTTAAAGCCACGACCATGTTTCTTTGGTTCGGACCGGCAATCCTACTTGCTGCGGGTCTGGCCATTCTTTTGCTGCACTTGCGGCGCCGACGCGGCCAGCCCGACGTACTACCGTTAAGTAATGCCGACCGAAAGCGCGCCGAAGCGTTGCTACACAAATCTTCCGAGAGCAGAAAATGACCATGGATTATCTTTTCTTTGGCAGTGCGGCAGTGCTTACGTTGGCTGTGGTGTCAATGCTTGTCCCCCGGTTGTGGCGAGGTACTGCAGCCAACAGTGTCGAGCCCAGCGACGTCAATCTGGCCGTACTGCGCAATCAGATGGATGAGCTGGAGCGTGACCTGGCAAGTGGCACATTGTCCCGCGCCGTCCATGAACAAGCCAAGCAGGAGCTGCAACGGCGAGTGCTGGAAGAAGCGAGTGCGAAGGTTGCAACAAGCGCCGCCGCTAGCAGTAGCAAACCTGTGGCTACAGCACTGGCAATTTTGTTACCCATCGCAGCCTTGAGCAGCTATCTAGCTCTGGGTAATCCAGCTGCGATTGCTCCGCAGGCTCAGACATCCTCCGTTGTCACTCAGACGGACATCAACGCCATGGTGGCGTCACTCGAAGAGAAATTAAGGCGCAATCCTGACAATTCACCGGGGTGGGCCATGCTCGGGCGTTCTTATCGTGCATTCGGTCGCCATGAGGATGCCGTCATGGCGTTTGCGAAGGCTGGATCGACTGTGGACATTGACCCGCAGCTACTCACCGAATACGCAGAATCGCTGGCCTTTTCCCGCAATGGCGAGCTGGCGGGCGAGCCAACTCAGTTATTACAGCGCGCACTAAAGCTTGATCCAAATCATGCGCTCGCACTCGTTCTGGCTGGATCAGCCGCAGCCCAGCGCACTGACTATGCCAATGCGATCATCTATTGGAAGCGACTCCATGCGCAAATGCCGCCTAATTCCGAAGGTGCGCGCTCGATTGAGGAAAGTCTTGAGAGGGTGCGTCGTGCACAACGTGATGCGATGAAAGCGTCCATTAGAGAAAATTCAAGATGAAGATTCAAAAACCATCTGCAACGCGGATGTTGTTCATTACGGTCGTATGCGCCAGCATTTTGATCGGCGTATATGTCGGCTTGCGTGACTACGGTGAAACTGGAGCAGACGTAACCGGCGCAAGTGGATCGAGTGTCACCATCGACATTGGCGGGCAACGGTTTGTGCGCTGGGACGAGCCGCGACCATTGCCTGCTTTATCGTTTCAAGACCAAGACGGTAAAACAGTAAGCTTGGAAAACTTTTATGGTCGCGTAGTGCTATTGAATGTGTGGGCAACGTGGTGTCCTCCCTGCCGTAAAGAAATGCCTTCCTTGGATCGCCTCAACGCCAAGCGTGGCGGCCAGGATTTCGAAGTGGTGGCGCTGTCGATCGACCACGATCCAAGCGCGGTCTTGCCGTTTTATCGTGAAATAGGTATTAAAACGCTGCGAGGCTACTTTGATTCTAATGCCCGTGCATCTGCCGCACTCGGCGCGTTTGCCGTACCGGCTACGCTATTGATTGACAAGAGCGGCCGGGAAATTGGTCGTGCGCTGGGGCCGGCTGAATGGGATAGTGCCGCGGTTGAAACATTAATTGAGCAGGCGCTAAGTTCGCCTTTCAACAACGATTAAGCAAAGGAAGCGCAACGTGAAGCACCTTATTACAAAGTTAACCCGTGCTTGAGCTCTCTATCGCGGGCCTCCTTACCGCATTTGTTGGCGGCATTGCCTCGTTTCTGTCGCCTTGTGTCCTGCCTTTAGTACCTGGATATCTGTCTTACATTGCCGGCGGTACGGCACCGTTGCAGACTGCAGACGCAGATTCTCGCAGTGAGCGCTGGCGAGCGCTTGGCTTAAGTGGCTGTTTCGTTTTGGGCTTTTCGATTGTGTTCCTTGCCTTGGGTGCGAGCATCACCGCCATCGGCCGACTTTTTCTGGCGTATCGCTATGAAATGAATATCGCCGCCGGCATTGCGATTGCATTTGCCGGATTAGTCGTGATGGGCGTGTTGCGTATGCCGGTTTGGGTGCATCGCTATTACCGTTTCGATCCTGCTGCAAAGGGCGGCAAGCCGTTACCAGCGGTCGTACTGGGCATGGCGTTTGGATTTGGCTGGACACCGTGTATTGGTCCGGTATTGGGGGGCATCTTGGCGCTAGGCGCCACAAGCGACAGTGTTGGCCGCGGTACGCTTTTGCTGGGCGTATATGCAATTGGTCTAGGCATTCCCTTTTTGCTCGCGGCGTATTTTATGGCCCCGTTCACGCGGCGCCTTGCCACATTGCGCCAGGCGGGCCGATACCTGCAGGTAATTACCGGTGCGATCCTGGTCGCAATGGGAATTGCAGTCGCGAGTGGCCAGTTGATGCATTTTGCAATCTGGCTGCTCAAAATCTTTCCCGTTCTTGGACGGATAGGATGATGTCAACGTATTGAAATCAAGGAACATAAACATGAATAAAACAATGGTAATGACGATTTTTTGGTTGCTATTAGGAACAGCGGTCCAAAGTGCCACGGCTGCCAGCACTAATAATGCAACAGGAGCGTCGGCTGCATCGAGTACAAGCATGCCGACCGTTACTGGCGCATGGGCACGCGCGACAGCACCTGGTCAGATGGTTGGAGCGGTCTACATGACCATTGCCAGTCCGGTAGGTGCGCGCTTGCAGAAAATCGAAACCAGCGCGGCAAAGATGGTGGAAGTGCATGCTATGGAACATCAGAACGGGATCATGCGCATGCGGGCGGTGCCATCTCTGCATTTGGCGGCAGGGGCCACCGTCGACTTGGCACCCGGTGGCATGCATTTGATGTTGATGGGGCTAAAGCAACCACTCAAGGCGGGAGACACCCTGCAGCTCACGATGACATTTACCACAGACAAGCTTGCCGCGAACACACTCGTAGTTGATGTTCCAATTCGGACAACCAAGCCGCAATGATTTTGGCAGGGCAGAACCAGCGGGATCACAAAACTTTACAAACTAAAAAGGGCATCATGAAATTTATTTCCCATGTACTCACCGCAATTTATTTTGGCGTATTTGCTTATGGTGCCGCAGCTTCTCCTGCAAATCCGCAAAACGGTGTGGACTATCGCACGCTTGAAAAGGCGCAGCCTACCGAATCGGTAGACAAAGTTGAGGTGACGGAGTTCTTTTGGTATTCGTGCCCACACTGCTATGAGTTTGACCATCCGTTGACTGAGTGGGTAAAAAAGCAAGGAAACAAGATTGCCTTCAAACGTGTACCGGTCGCATTTCGGGATTCATTCGTTCCACAGCAAAAGCTGTATTACACGCTGGAATCATTGGGAAAGCTCGATAGGTTGCACGGCAGAGTGTTTCAGGCCATTCATGGTGAACGCAACCGTTTGGATACAGATGCCGCAGTAGTTGACTGGGCTGTCAAACAGGGCTTGGATAAAAAGAGCTTCTCGGATTTGTATTACTCATTCAGTACCCAAGTTAAAGCGAATCGAGCGACGCAACTGCAAAATGCCTATCGCGTCGATGGCGTGCCTTTGGTGGCCATTGATGGACGGTATCTCACATCGCCATCGATTGTGGGCCAGCGCATGAAAAATCAACCCGAGTCGGCACTACACGGTGCCACGTTCCAAGTCATGGACTGGCTGGTTGCGCGGGCAGGCAAGGACAAGGGTCAGCGTGCTATGCCGGCAATGCAAAGCGCGCCGACCAAAAACCAATAGTAATGGGGAAAAGGGCATCCATGAGGTGCTGCGTATTTGGATAGGATAAACATGTCGCTAATTAGAACCACCCTGAGTGCAGTTTCCCGCACCTTGCAAGGCAACCATAGGTGGATAGCGGCTTGTGCCTTGTTGACGATAGTGTATGCACATGCGGCTGTACCGGGCAAGGAAAGTAAGCTGCATTTACCCGTGTCGTCGCAGCATACCAGCCCCGATAGCTTGTTAAATCAAATCTATCAGGCGATGGCGGCAAACAATCTGCGCGCAGCGGAGGAAAAGGCGGATGCGCTGGTTGCTGCATTCCCGAACTTTCGGCTTGGTCATTTGATTCGCGGCGATCTATTGCTCATGCATACTCGGCCAGTCGCGGCGCTGGGCGCTGCATACGCACAGGAAAATGAAAAACTGCAGGAGCTGCGCGCAGAAGCGAGGGCACGTCTTCACTCCATTCGCAAGCGTCCTGACCCGACACTGATACCCCGTGCGCTTTTAATGCTGCGTGGCGATCAAAAACACGTCTTGGTTGCTGACACTAAGCGCTCGCGCTTGTACGTTTATGAAAACCAAGGCGGTCAGCCCAAACTGTTGGCTGACTACTATGTGAGCCAAGGAAAACTCGGCATCGATAAACTAAAAGAAGGCGATAGAAAAACACCGCTTGGCGTTTATTACATTACAGCTCGTATTCCATCATCGCGGCTACCGGACTTCTATGGTTCAGGTGCCTTGCCGATCAACTATCCCAATGAATGGGACAAGCGCACGGGGCGCGGTGGGTCGGGCATTTGGTTGCACGGTACACCGACAGATACCTTTAGCCGTCCACCACTGGCTTCGGAAGGATGCTTGGTATTGACCAACCCGGACCTGCAAGCCCTGTACAAGCTAGTTGACATTAACAATACGCCTGTTGTAATCAGCAGCCAAGTCGAGTTCGTCACCAAGGAAACTTGGAGCAAGGAACGCAGGCACGCGGCACAATTTTTTGAAGGCTGGCGACGAGATTTCGAGAGTCGGGACTTAAAAAATCTGCTTACCCATTATTCCAGTCAGTTCACATCCGCAAACGGCACACGTATCGCCTCCGAGCTTGGAAAACAAATGGCAACGTTGCAGGGCAAAAAGAATATGTCGATTTCATTGCAGGATATGTCGATTTTTTATTACCCAGGATTCAGTGACATGATCGTGGGTACCTTTACTACAGTCGTAAAAGTTGGATCTAGAAAAGACACTACACGGCTTCGCCAGTTTTGGATCAAGGATAAGGGGCGCTGGACCATTCTTCATGAACTCAGGCTTTAGTGGGTCTCGCAATGCCAAGGTACATGATTGGGATGTGGCATTGATGATTGCCATTGTGCAGGCTTACTGGTTCGCTTCGCAACTATCCAAAGGCTGACTACGGCAAGTGTTAAAAGCTAAACGGCTGATAGCATATCTAGGTTGAGCCACTGTTTTGGCAAGAACGGATTAAATATCCTAACTGAGCGGAACACGGCGCGCACCGCGTGCAAACATGAATCCTCTGAAACCAAACAATAGGCAAAGGGCGGACCATACTAAGATCGGTAAGTTGCCGAACCTGATATAGGGAGTGCTGCCCGTAAAACCTTGTGCCATGCCAGTCAAGACCATTGTTTCATGTGGCTTGGCATGTGCAAGAATGCGGCCACGCTCGTTGATAATTGCTGTCATACCCGTATTTGTTGCCCGTAGCATAAATCTACCTGTCTCAAGGGCGCGCATTTGCGCAATTTGCAGATGCTGTGGCAAGGCCAGCGAATCGCCAAACCAAGCTAAGTTACTCATATTCACCAACACGTTCGCTTCCGGGGCGGCGTGAATAATCTCTTCGCCAAATACATCTTCAAAGCAGATATTGATTGCAACTTTCCCAACTGACAGTTGCATGGCGGGCTGCATGGCCTCTCCAGGGGATAAATCTGTTAGAGGAATTTGCAAGATATTAAGCGCCCATGCAAACAGAGGCTCTGCAGGGATATATTCGCCAAACGGCACAAGGTGCTGTTTTCGATAGGTATGGCTGACGGAAGGGCCGATGCTGACTGCGCTATTGAAATAGGTGGGGCTGTCTTTGTCCAAGATTCTTTCTGCGATTCCAACAATCATATCCGCACGTTTGGCAATTGCGAGCTCCTTCAACTTGTTTGCATAAGCTGTTGGGAGTTGATCCTTATACAAAGGCATTGCCGTTTCTGGCATGACAATCAGCGACGCATCGCTTTGTTTGGCCAGTAAATAATAAGTATCCAACGTGTCGTTCAATTGATTAGGCCGCCACTTTAGATCTTGCGGAATGTTTCCTTGCAAAAGAGCGACCCGAAAAGGAGCCGAACTTGGTGCGGTCCAGTCAATCTGTTGCAGACACGCACCCAACACCCATGCAATCGACAAGATAGCAATTGACGCGATTCTCGCCATGCGGCGGGTTGTTTGAATCGCTAAAAACATGGTGGCTGTGAAGACTACCAATGCCGATACCCCGTACACCCCGATAATCGGTGCATACCCTGCCAGGGAGCTGCCCGGGATTTGTGAGTAGCCAACGGCTAGCCATGGAAAGCCAGTCAACAAAGTGCCGCGCAACCATTCGGTGACGACCCAGATTGCGGGAACGAATAACGCAAGGAAGGAAAAACCGGAATAACGGAAACGCCAGCATATCCCTCCAAAGAGAGCAGGGAAGAGCGATAAATAGGCACAAAAAAGAAAGGTCGCCAATGTGGCAGAGACCGGAGCCATGCCGCCATAGGTATGCAGACTAATATAAATCCAGCTTACCCCCGCGCCAAACTTGCCTATGCCAAAACAAAATGCTACAAGCATGGCGCGTGTTGCCGACGGCTGGCGTAGTACCAGCATGAGCAAGCCGGTGAGCGTCAAGACGGGAATCAGAAAATAATCAAATGGAGCATATCCAATGACTGTTAGAACGCCCAGTACAAACGCGAATGCGCAGGAAACCAATGGAATCTGGGTAAGATCAATTAGCGTGTAACGCAACAGCGCCGTCTTATTTTTCTCTAATAAAATTGATTGCATGAGGCGCGTCGTTGTTATCTTCACATTGCACATGTTGCGGCGCGTCGGCCTTGCAAGATCGCATTCTACTTAGATTTAGCATTAAGTCCGACAGACGATGTTCCGTCGTCTGACATAATCTAATCGAGGTAATAGACACCACATACATTGATGGAACGGTAAGTTCAACAATGACAATTACAATGTCGTGCGCTGATGGATATGCCAAAAAATCACGCGTTGTTTCGAAAAAACTTTATTTTCTTACCCGCGTCGCACTTCTTCTTCATGCGCCGAGGGAGCTTATTTTGTTCTTCTGCTCTTGCCGCATGTAGTAGCGGTGGCCTCTGCGGTGAGGTCTTTTAGTATGGCACAATGCTTTGCCTTGTTTGTGGCATTGCATAGACGACGTAATCCTTTGAGGTGCTTTTCCAGTTCGCGTAGGTCAGCGACGCGCGCGGTAACATGGCTGATATGCGTATCAAGCAAAGCATTAACATCTTCGCAATTTTCCTCTGGTGCATCCCTAAACTTAAGCAAGGTGCGAATTTCTTCCAGCCCTATGTCAAGTGAGCGGCAATGGCGAATAAGAGAAAGCCGCTCAAGATGGTTTGCACCATACATACGGTAATTTGAATCCGTTCTCGATGGCGCTGGTAGCAAGCCTTCCCTTTCGTAATACCGTATGGTTTCCACCGTAGAGTTTGTTCGTTTCGCTAGTTCGCCAATACGTAAGTTATCGAATCTCATTTCCAGCTCCGTGTTTTTTAACGCTAAAAAATAGCTTCATGGTTTTGATGGCTGCGTCAAGAGTTGATCTACTGTATCGGCATTCTTATCCGCCAGCTTAAAAATTTCACCATTAATTCTTGAAAGCGTGAAAGCGCTTGACCATGTAGTGGCTTTATGGTTTTAAATAGAGGTATAACCCGCTTGAGAAGGATGAAAAAATGAGCAAAAGCACGTCAGAGCAAACGACTTCTTCGTCCATATGTACCAGCAGTAGTGCGTTGATGGAAGGCCGCATTGCACGGCAAACAATCTTTAGAATTGACGATATGGATTGTGCCTCTGAAAAGAATCTCATTCAAAACGGCTTGCTGCCGGTCAAAGGCATTGTTTCTCTGGATTTTGACTTGCCCAAGCGTCTGCTTTACGTGACACATTCCTTGTCTTCAACCGTGCCTATCTTAGCGGTACTGTCAGTAATCGGCATGCACGCGCGGGAAGTCGAGAGAAATGAGGCGACAGAACAGGCAAAATTAAAAATTGCCAACATGGATTGCCCTTCCGAAGAAAAGCTGATTCGCGAGAAGCTGCAGGGAATGACAGGTATTCACGAATTGGACTTTGATCTTGCCAACCGTACCCTTACCATTACGCATGTACCAGGTATGCTAGACCTAGCCAAGCAAGCCTTGACTGATATCGGATTTAGCCCGCAGCCGCCCGACGCGCGAGCTGCATGCAGCACCGAGCTCGCTGAAGCGCCCGAAGTTTCCGAGGCCGAGCCAACATCAGGCACGTGCAGCGCAACACCCGTAGTTGCAACGTCATGCGGATGCAGCACAGCGGACGTGCCATTACTCACCGCTACAACAAAGACGTCAATTCAAACTGCTGCAGGCCAGCAGACATTATTCCGTATCCAGAACATGGATTGCCCGACGGAAGAAGCACTCATTCGCAGTAGCCTGCAGAAGGTGTCCGGTATTCAGGCGCTTGACTTCAATCTGGTGCAGCGCACCTTGTGGGTTACGCATTCCCTGCCATCGACCGTGCCGATCATGAAAGCGCTGTCCAATGTCGGCATGCGGGCACAGGAAGTCGTTCCCCACAGTGGGACAACGCGCACGGCATTAATCATTTCTAAGATGGATTGCCCAACCGAAGAAGCGTTGATCCGCAAGCGCTTGGGCACAATCGTGGGCATTGAGGATATGGAATTTAACCTCATGCAGCGTACGTTGACGCTTACCCATGCGCTAGACGCCCTTAACCCGGTTTTGGCTGCACTCAAGGAAATCGGACTGGAAGCGCAAACCAAAATGTCCGAAGTCGCCAGCGAAGAGACGGCCCAATCTCCGGTACACAAATATTCGTGGATCCCAATGGCCTTTTCCGGCGCGGCCGCCCTTAGCGCCGAAGTCGTGCACTGGATGAATGGCGGCACGAACAACTGGCTTGTCATCGCCTTAGCCTTGGCCGCCATTTTCACGGGCGGTTTGGGAACCTACAAAAAAGGCTGGATTGCGTTGAAAAACCGCAATCTGAACATGAATGCCTTGATGTCGATTGCCGTGACCGGTGCCATGATTATCGGCCAGTGGCCGGAAGCGGCGATGGTCATGTTCCTGTTTGCGTTGGCCGAACTTATCGAGCAAAAGTCGCTTGATCGTGCCCGCAACGCAATTCGTGGTTTGATGGATATGGCGCCAGAGACGGCAACGGTGCGTGAAGCAGACGGTTCATGGCAGCAACGCGATGCCAAATCTATTGGTATAGGTGCTGTGGTGCGCGTTAGGCCCGGAGAGCGCATTGCGCTTGATGGAAAAATTATCAATGGTCAGTCAACAATTAATCAGGCACCGATTACGGGTGAAAGCGTACCACTCGAAAAAAGCATCGGCGACCCGGTTTTCGCCGGCACCATTAACGAAGCAGGTTCATTCGAGTTTGCAGTCACAGCCCTAGCGAGCAACACAACCTTAGCGCGCATCATTCATGCGGTCGAACAAGCCCAAGGCAGCCGTGCACCGACGCAGCGATTTGTCGACCAGTTTGCCAAAGTGTACACACCGGCGGTATTTATCGTTGCGTTGCTGATCGCCATTGTGCCGCCACTAGTGTTTGCGCAGCCATGGTACGACTGGATCTACAAAGCATTGGTATTGCTGGTCGTGGCCTGTCCTTGCGCGCTTGTGATCTCTACGCCGGTAACCATTGTCAGCGGCTTGGCAGCTGCTGCGCGCAAAGGTATCCTCGTCAAGGGCGGCGTTTATCTGGAGCAGGGCCACAAACTCACGTGGCTAGCGCTCGATAAAACCGGCACACTGACCCTAGGCAAGCCAAGCGTCACGGAGTATCAACCATTGAATGACAACCCTTCTGCGACACTGGCCATTGCAGCTAGTTTGGCTGGCCGAAGCGACCATCCTGTCTCACATGCCGTGGCGGTATACGCCGATTCCCAAAAAGTTGAGCATCAGGAAGTCGAGCGGTTCAATGCATTGTTGGGAAGAGGAGTCGAAGGCGTCATCAACGGTCAAACCTACTGGCTGGGTAACCATCGGCTGGCCACGGAGCGCGGACAAATCACGCCGCAACTCACACAACAATTGGAAACACTGGAGCGACAAGGGCGGACTGCCGTAATGCTGGGCACATCAAACGCAGTGCTGGCTATTTTCGGCGTGGCCGATACCGTACGGGAAACCAGCCGACAAGCAATTGCTGAACTCCACGCACTCAATGTCAAGACGATTATGCTAACCGGTGACAATGCCCATACAGCGCGGGCGATTGCGGCTCAAGTTGGCATTGACGATGCGCGGGGCAATCAATTGCCAGAAGATAAACTGCGTGTCGTAGAGCTGCTGTCAGCCCAGTCTGGAACCATTGGCATGGTGGGCGACGGCATCAATGATGCGCCGGCATTGGCCAAAGCCGATATTGGATTTGCCATGGGTGCGGCAGGCACGGACACTGCAATTGAAACGGCGGACGTGGCTTTAATGGACGACGATTTGCGTAAGGTGCCGGCGTTCGTGCGGCTCTCTCGCACCACGGCACAGATCCTGACCCAAAACATTGTCTTGGCGTTGGGTATTAAAGTCATTTTCGTTATCTTGACCTTTACCGGTCATGCGACGATGTGGATGGCTGTATTCGCCGACATGGGAGCAAGCTTATTGGTCGTATTTAACGGCTTGCGTCTGCTACGCAAATGATTGTAAAAAATATCGTTTATGACTGGGGTGGGTTAAACAGCTTGATCTTTCACGAGCTTAACAATAGTAGGTCCGCCATGGTCGAGCCGCTGGCCATTATCGGCAACCTGATCGGCAATTATTGGGGCTTACCGGTATTGCTGGGCATATTGATGATGTGGGCACAGGTTTGCGCGCGCAAGAACAATGGCATGGCAAGCCAGCTACGCGTGCAAGTAGGGCGACTAATCATTGGTTTTGCAGTGGCTTGGCTATGCGTCGGGCTACTCAAGGTAGGTTTTGACTTCCCGCGGCCACTAACGGTATTTGGCTCTCTAATTCAGGTGATCGGCGAACCGGAAATTCGGTATAGCTTGCCAAGTGGGCATTCGGCTTACATAGCGCTGGTTAGTATGATTCTATGGCCGCTATGCCCACTTGCTTTGCGCAGCCTTTTGCCCGGTCTGATCTTGTGGGTTGGGTGGTCGCGGATTGTCTCTGGTGCTCATTTTCCTGCGGATGTACTTGCGGGCGCTTTGATTGGATTACTCAGTGCTAGACTTGCTAACCGTCTAGTAAAACCTTTGCCTTGGCAGTTAAGCAAGCAAAGTAGAGAATAGGAGCAAGCGGCGCAGCAGCAATCGCAGCCTTTACAGTTACCTGATTCAGAGTTAGGCAAGGATGTGTAACTTTGTATACTCTGCAACAAAAAACAATTCCCATTATTGCAATGCAAAGCGATGGCACGCGGGTTAACTTTTTTTTATCAAAAAATGATCGATAGCGTTAAGAATATAGTACATGAACCGCATACTCAGCCTGTTCGCTGGCGCTGGTGGTTAATTGCGTTAGGTTTATTGACGTCGGATATTGTTTCCAAAATAGCCGTGCAACGATATATGCCCTACGGTGAATCGATCCCATTTACCGGTTTTTTCAATCTCGTTCATACCTGGAATACCGGAGCGGCGTTCAGCTTTCTTGCCAACGCAGGGGGATGGCAGCGATATTTTTTTCTTGCAGTGGCGATAGGAGCGTCTATTTGGTTAGCCAGTGAACTGCGTAAAGGACAGCCTACATTGAAAGCGCTGTCCTATAGCCTGATCATGGGAGGCGCACTTGGCAACGGCGTCGACCGTGCGCTGCGAGGCTATGTCGTGGATTACCTGGACTTCCATTTGGGCGGATGGCATTGGCCTGCATTTAACATAGCCGACATCGGCATTGTCTGCGGTGCGGCGCTTTTGATTCTGGCTGAAATGCGGCAAGCGAAATCATCGGCATAGGAGGACACATGCAACAAAGGTACCTGTTCAGGCTTGTCCGGATTTCGTATTGCCTGCTTGTGCTGGCCGTCATGGCTGCAGCTTTCCTATCGTCGCCTGTAATAGCACAAAATGCGGGCCTTCTAGGTGAGCTCACCAGCAAAGCAGACGAGCCGGTGCCGCCTGAACTCGCGTTTTCAGTGACGGCCCGGCGGCTGGATGCAACGCGCATCGCATTAGACTATTTCATTCGTCCGGGCTACTACCTCTACCGCGACCGTTTGAGCATTGCAATGCAAGGTACGCCAAAGATGCGGATTGTGAAAATTGATTGGCCCGCCACAGTTATCAAGGAAGACAAGGTATTTGGGAAATCTCAGGTATTCAAGAAGTCCTTTGTCGCAACCGTAACACTAGAAGGAAATACCAAAAATCCGATCACGCTGACTGCTAATTATCAGGGCTGTTTTGAAGCTGTAGGAATTTGCTACCCGCCTGAAACCAAAACGCTCAAGGTCGCCGCAAACCGCTAGTTCTGTGCAGATTTGACCAGGAGTTCGGCATGAGCAATGAGCCGCAAGAAAAAGACGAAATTGAACTCGATACGACTAACGCGGCCCAGCGGCGAACATTGATCTGGGTGCTATTGATCAATCTGACGCAGGCTGTCGTGATTGGAATGGTCGGATGGTGGGCCAATTCTACTGGCTTGATGGGTGCCGCCCTGGACAATCTCGCCGACGGGCTGGTCTACGCTGTCAGTATTTATGCGGTGGGCCGAAGTATGCTTGCCAAGGCACGTGCTGCGCGGTTGTCCGCCCTTTTTCTCTGGGTATTGGCCATTGGATTGCTGATTGAAGTAATCCGGCGCTTTGTGGCCGGCGGTGAGCCAATTGGCATGATCATGATCATCGCAGCAATTGCCAATGCAGCGACAAACTGGTTCTGTCTCAAGTTATTGCGCTCTCATCGTAAGGAAGGAGTGCATTTCCAATCGTCGTGGATTTTCACCGCTAACGATATGGCCACCAATGCAGGAATTGCTTTGTCTGGTATTGCGGTGATGTTCTTCCAATCTCCACTGCCGGATTTATTAATTGGTCTAGTAGTTGTGACAATCGCTTTCAAGGGCGGCATGGAAATCTGGGAGAAGACACGCAATGCAAATACTGAAGAAGTATCTGCTTCGGATGAAAAGAATTAGCATATTGTTTTTTTGGTTTACGAAGTCTTCGATATAAATTGGGATCGTGCCAAGATAAAGGTAAAAGAGGGCAGAATATTTATGGCGCCATATCGGCACTCGTGGGTTCCGGATGCGGGAACCGGCTTGGCTCGACTTTCCGCATGAATTGCCAGTTTGATGGGGGCTTGCGCGTCGTGAAATAAAGGAGCGATGTTTTTCCCAAACGTCAGCAATCTATGAACAAGATCGATCAGTACATCCATGCCGCCACGCATGACGTGGAGGAGCTCTATAAACTCACGTTGCTTGTCCGAGACAGCCCAGACTATCGTACCGACCGATACAGTGAGCGCAATGCTGTCCATCAAAAACTACAAGCGGAACTGGCAGCTTCTGCAATGAGTCACGAACGCTAACTCATTGCATCGAAATCATATCCACCCCACAATCGACAGTTAATCAATTTCAGGCGGAATGATGAAACTGGAGAAGCTGCGAGAAGTACTCGAACAGAAGCAAATTGTCATTTATTTTGGCGCAGTCATCGTCGCAGCGTTAGTTGCGATGTCGGTGTCTGGAACCACTGCAGTTGAGAGTGCAATTAATCCGGCTTTAGCTTTTATGCTTTTCGTCACCTTCTTACAGGTACCGCTGGCAGAACTAGGTCAAGCTCTCAAGCACGTGCGCTTTTTGGCCACGCTATTGCTCGCCAACTTCGTCATCATTCCCATTTTGGTCTTCGCCTTGGTCGAGTTTTTTTTAGAAGACCAAATGCTTTGCTTTGGCGTCATGCTGGTACTGCTAGCCCCATGCATTGACTATGTTGTGACTTTTGCGCATCTAGGACGCGCCGATGCACGATTGCTCCTAGCTTCAACGCCAGTATTGCTCATCGCCCAGATGTTGATACTCCCTCTTTATCTCAGTTTAATGCTTGGTGAAGATGTGGCAAGCTACATACAGGCGGGGCCATTCATGCACGCATTTGTTTGGTTGATTGCTGTTCCACTGCTCATGGCTGGCGCTTTGCAGTTCTTTGCGAAACGAAGCAATAGTGGAAGGCATCTTTCAGATATCTTAGGACTGACTCCTGTACCAGCTACGGCACTGGTCCTGTTTATCGTGATATTGGCTGTATTACCCCAACTCGGTCCGGCCATTGATGCTGTATGGAAGGTACTACCGATTTATATTGCTTACGCAATTCTTGCTCCCATAATCGGCTGGTGGGTTGCACGTCAGGCGAAATTGGATTCGCCATCATCCCGTTCTGTTGCTTTCAGTTCCGCCACTCGGAATTCGTTAGTCGTTCTGCCGCTTGCACTGGCCGTTCCAGGAGCCATACCGGTACTGCCGGCGATTATCGTTGCGCAAACGCTCGTAGAACTGATTAGCGAACTGCTTTATGTCCGTGTGATTGCAAAGTGGGGCAAATAAAGGTGCCTGAAATCGAATGTCCGCTTTGGGTCGGAAGGCAACTATCGACTTTACGATTTAACGCACATCGAGCATCTACAGTTTGTATTGCGGTGTAGGTCGCTTGATATGACTCTGAATGAGATTCGAGAACTGCTGAAGTTTAGAGATTCACCAGAACAGAACTGCGGAGCGGTCAATGATTTACTAGACCAACACATCGAACATGTGACTACCCGTATTGCGGAACTACAGGCGCTAGAAAAACAATTGAGGAAGCTTCGGAAGTTGTGCAGACAGTCGCAAAAGGCTAAGGACTGTCAGATACTACAAGGCTTGTCTAAGTCCCCAAGTACCAAGGCGAAGAAACTTACTTCACATGAACGAGGCTGCCACTAGCCTGGGGTACGAACGTCCGCTTTGGGTCGGAAGCAGACGTCCGCTATCGGACAAGCGAAGCACCGCATGCGTGGGCGATTTTTGCGCACTGCTTTACGTGTGGAAAAGACAGTCTAGCGGCGACGCGGACGACACGCGCTCTGGGTGAACGTGGTGTGGGCGTGTTGCGCTTTGACTTTGCTGGATTGGGTGCGAGTCAGGGCAAGTTCGGCGATTCAACCTTTGCGGCAGATGTGGCTGATCTGGTTGCTGCAGGTCAGGCAATGAAGGCAGCTGGCAAGGAACCTTCGTTGTTGATAGGCCATAGTCTGGGTGGTGCCGCGTCGTTGATGGCAGCCGGAATGATGCCGAATATCCGCGCGGTAGTGACGATCGGTGCTCCATATGATTTAAAACATGTACTGCATCAGTTCGACCCGGCTGCGTTGAAAGAAATCGAAACTGACGGCGAGGCCGAAGTCCATCTGGTCGGTCGTCATTTTTTTGTTCGCAAGGATTTGATCGATGCGTTGCGAGAGAACGATCTGCGTTCGCACATCGCATCCTTGAAACGCCCATTGTTGGTGATGCATGCACCAGGTGACGACACGGTATATGTAGAAAACGCTTCGCGTATCTTCGCTGCAGCCAAACATCCAAAGAGTTTTGTTTCACTGGACGATACAGACCATTTGCTGACACAACGACGAGATGCCGATTATGTAGCTAACCTAATTACCGCATGGTCTTCGCGTTATCTGCCGATGAAGAGCGATACAAACTAAGTCGCGCTGTTGATATCGTAAAGGGGTCATGGATTATCTGAAGCAATGGTCCATGACCCTCTCAGCTGAGTTGCGACTTTCTTTGTGAGTTACGCAGCAGTTAGCAATCCATGTTCTGCGAATGAAAATGCTGGTCCCTCCCCAATAATGAAATGATCTAGCACGCGTACGTCGATCGATTCCAGAAGAGATTTAAGACGATTGGTTAGCTGCTTGTCTGCTTCACTAGGTTGTGTGCTGCCGGACGGATGGTTATGGGCCAAGATCATTGATGCAGCATTCAATGACATAGCTCGTTGAACGATCGCTCGCGGATATACAGACGTTTGATGGATCGTCCCAAAGAACAGTGGTTCATAGGTAATCACACGGTGCTGCGTGTCCATGAACACCACCGCAAACACCTCTCGTTGCTCATTGATCAACTGCAGGCGCAAATAGTCTTTCACGTCCTGTGGACTTGCTAATTTCGGACCGTGTTTGATTACGTGATCATCCAAGATTTCAATCGCCCTGTGCACGATCCAGGTATCTACTGCTGTAAGGTCACTCAGAAATTCGCTCCAAGGCCGGAGGGAATCTGTACCTTGTTTCTCTGCACATGAGTTGATGGTAGTTGTCATAGGGCCTTTAGGTCGAGGAGTGTGCTCACCATTAAAGGTGGGCACTTCCTGACTATGTTGAATATAACGTCGAAAAAAAAGACCGCCGAAGCGGTCTTGATGAATTTGGGTTTGGGTTATTGCAAGTTCTAAACGATTTTCATCAGATCCTTTTTTGATTTAAGAATGTTAGAACCTCTGCTGCATTAGAACGATTCGGCTGTGGTGAATGAACCCTGTACTTCCTCCTGCTCTCTGCACCTTCCACCAATCCGAATTTTGCGGATGTGTCTGGAACGAAGTGCCACTCTCGACACGTCCTATGATTGCGCTCTGTCCATTGGCTTGTGCACGTACGTTTGTGAAACCGTCTGGGTCGTCAACGACAGCCTCAACAGAAAAATCCTTTGCTGGCTGCGTTCCTACTTGTTTGCCATTGTCTATAAGCAAGCCGTTTACAAATACGTATCGATGCGTCTGATTACTTTCTCCCTGCATGGTCAAGACTACTGAGTTACCAATGCGCTCTACCTGGTAAATATCAGAGCATGTTCCGAATGTCGGGTAGCTCTGCGCACCGTTCGCCCGAACTGCGACGAAATTAAAGAGTGCAGGACATGCCGATCCGCCACGATTTTCAATAAGGACGAGATGATCCTCTCCAATACGAAATGACTCTTTGATCGACAAAGAGGAATTCGCCTGTACCACTGGCTTGACCAGACGGCCATCGAGGATGAGTTGGGCCTGCGCATTGGTTGTGAGATTACCGTAACGTGTTTCTAATAAATCTACTCCCTCTTTATCTACGTTAGCCAAGGCAGTTTCATCATGCACATGTTCCGTCGCTGCCACGTTCTCTGGTGTGATCGGCGGCATGGACAAATCCATTCCTGCCACCGCTTCATTTCTTGGTAACGGTGTCTTTTGCCCCTCTTTGTAAAATCCCAGAAGCACATTAATTGCAATTGACGCAACGAGGAGTACTGCACCGGCAATGGACCACCGTCTCTGAGATTTATTAAATTCTTCGACACTGGCCCAGCTACCTTTTCGCCAGGCTAATTCGCGGCCCTTGAAACCAAGCATAAAGCAGGCGCCAATACCGACAAAAGGAATGAGTGCAAACAGTCCCCACCACACCTTGAAACGGATGCCCCAAATGACGTTCAATAAAAATCCACCCCAGCACCAGCCTTGAACGCCGGCAGGGAGTGGCTCTAATACCGCCTTAGGGATAGTCGGTTTTGTTTGTGTGGTGAGCTTTACGGCTTGCGGCGCGCCACACTCAGGACAATGCGTGGCGCTATCGGGGATTTCTTTACTGCAGGCGTGGCAAGAGGTCATGGCCATTTGTTCCTTTATCTGAAAGGGTTTTTTATTCTTGTAATGGGATAGCTGCGTAGCAGCCTGAGGATGTTGGTGACGGATACAAGGAAATAAGGAATAGGCTTTCCTTGTATCCGCCAATACCGCCTTATCTTCCGACGAATATTCCAAGGATCATCGTCAAGACGAACATGCCTATCCATGTCCAAAAGTAGGCAGGGTTTTGATTGAATGCTTTCGCGCGTTTCCACAGAAAGACCGGGACCAAGAAGAAATACTTCCCGAAGCTGGAAGTATCGACGCCATCTTGTTTCAATCTGGCGTCTTCTCCGGCAGATAGTCCAATGTTGAGTAATAACGAGATGTACCAGTACTTGCTAGTGGCCATCGCATACGCTGCCTCATATTCGTTTTGTGCAAGTACACCAGCCACAAGACTTTCCAAAATCAAACCAATCAACGGTGCGAATGCGAGGATCCATACCACCGTATTGCTAACAGCTATAGTTGGTGAAGCTGCCTTGATAGCGGGCGCACCACATTTTGGACAAGCAGGAGCACTGACGTGAATTTGATGAGAGCAGTGCGGGCAGTTAAGAAAAGAACTCATTTTTTCCTTTAGTTGGAAGTTAGTTGGATTGGGTATTCCCGAGGAGGATAAGAAGGCCGAGTGCGGCAAAAGTGACGGCGACAATCGTTAATGTCTTTAGAGGCTTGTGTTGTTGCAGGCTGATTGCGCCAAGGATCAGGCTGCTCACTCCTAAAATAACGACGCCCAAGATGGCATCCTTATCGTGCGCTCCCTCAACGTCCACACTGCCTAGGAATGCTAGGCCAGCGAAAATTGAAGAGACGATGCCCATCCATCCGGATTCCTCTGCGGACTTAGTGGCTACTGCTTGAACCGCACCGCATTGCGGGCAGGATGGCGCGCTTTCGTGAATCTCTTTACTGCAGCCTCGGCAAAAGACCATGGTTATTTTTCCTATGAATGAAGATTGCGGGAAGTGATGTAATGAAATATTGGTTATCTTGATCGCGCTTATTTTAAACCAAATAAGATATAATTAAACCAATTGGTTGCGGTGTGGCATCTTTGCATGCGGCACAATGTGCAAATGCCTACCATCGAAGAAAAAAGTGCTTTCACTAAACGTCTACGTTTAGCGTTGCGCCGTAGCCAAGAAGCTGTCGAAGGTGCGACTGAGCTCGCCATCCAATTTAGTTTGCGTTACGAGGGGACAGCTATTTCTCCGCAAACAGCGCATAAATGGCTAAGTGGACGCTCGGTACCAACCGAAGATAAGTTAGTCACGCTAGCGAATTGGTTAAATGTGGATAAGCATTGGCTGCACTATGGTCCGTCTCCAGAAAAGTCAGAGCTGAGTTCAAAGGCTGCGGGAAAGAAGAGCAGTGTCAATGCTCCCTCTAAAGAAGCAGTTACCTTAGCTCAAAAAATTCAAGCGCTACCTCCGCATCAACGCTATCTGATTGAGGAATTGGTAACGCAATTTCAAGAGTGATTGAATCGCCTTAGATAAGGGCGGTTGTTTGCCACAGCGCCTTCGCTTTCAACGCCGCCCCCTGTCCAAACCAAGCCGAATCCAGTCGATGATCAACACTCTTAGCTCGACGTTCGTGATCTACAAATTGCGTTACCGCATTCAGTAAACCAAAAGCAGTTCCTTTAGCCGAGGCTAGTTCTGCGCCGCGACCTTTTCCTTCATAGATTCGTTTAACTTGACGCATGGTGGGTGCTACTTTTTGTAACTCATTGTTTTCAAAGGATAAAGAGAAGAGGCTGCGCAAGAAGGCCTCAGCTTCTTGATCTTTCAACTTACGTTCAGCAAGCTTGTTCATACGGTAGCGGAAGTTGTCCCACGCCGAATTCGAAAAGCCCAATTCCTGTTTGACGCGAACCGGATCAAACGCCGTACTATGCGGCACCTTCACAACGTCCTTACCTCCGGACAATGCAATTGCCAAAGTGTTGCTACAGACAACACGGACGCTAGTGAACTGCGCGGTAGTAGCTAAACTACCGTCGCAGGCAGTCGCTAAAAGTAGATAGCCATTGATATGGTCATTGTTCTTGATAGTCATGGATTGACCTGTCTTAGCCAGCGCCCATAACTTTCGGCCGCCTTTCATGACGCCAGCAGTTTCTAATTCAAACCCAGAGCGTTCCGTCAGATCCCGATAGAACTCCAGGATCTCGTCTGGCTGCACGACTTGATAGCGATTTGAGACGACAGACAGTGCGATTTTGGTGTCTGACCGATACAGCACTTTTTGGTCGCTGAACATTTGAATCTTCTCTGGAGCGCCTAACGAACTGGAGTTGAAACGCACTGGCGTTTCCATAATCTTGAAGTTCAATCCGGACTGATTTGCCCATGTATCCAGAGACTGATTGGGAGTGAGTACCTCGCCTAAGCCATGCCATGGGGTTTGGCCTGCATAGGCCATCGTTTCAATTTCATGTGACATTGTGTTCTCAGCATAAAAAAGCCCATGTCATCGCAGTCGACAGAGGTCGAGTGGATGACATGGGCGGGTTTGAAAGAAAGAAGAGCAGGAGCTAGTTACGTTATCCGTAGATAAGGCTTAACTTTTGGAGGTGGGTTTAATACGCATTGAATGTATGTCCGCAGTGATGACATTTATTGTTGTGCAGCAGGGTACGGTCAATAATCTGACCGACGCTGATCCCAGTGGCACAGCCTGCTGCGCTACTGGCCAATGCATCAAGTACGGCGCCAGCAATACCGCCTACAGCAGCACCGACGGGACCGCCAAGCAGCGATCCGACGCGTGCTCCTCGCATACAGCCGGCGATACTGACACCGATGCCAGCCAGTGCTCCGATTACGCAGCCGACTTTAGTGGCGTGGTTCCTGGATTCAATTTGATGTGAGTGACATTTCGGACACTCGTCTGATGACGAGTAGGGTGGAAAAGCCTCAATGGGTTCTTCCGGGTCGTGTGGGTAGAGATGGGTGGTTTCCATGAAATTCCTTCATTGTGTTGAACGAACGCACTACAGCGAAAGACTGGCTGTAGCTCATGGTGGTTATATGTCTTTGAATTTTTTTTGAAACAAGTTGCACTAATCTGAATTAGTGGTAAGATATTCTTACTAGTGGTAAGATTTAATTATGGAGGCGTAATGAATGAAACTCTGATTAGAGCTAAGTTGACAGATGTGTTGCAAAGTATTCAGGCATCTAGTGGACAAGATTGCCCTGCTATTTTGGGTAGTACGAAACCAGTCGAAGAACTGCCAAAGTTCGATAGCAAAATATGGCCAATAGCGATAGGGATGCTTGCGATGGGGCTTGGTATAACAATTGAAAACGATGTGAATATCTTCCGTAAGGGGAAGGAGTGCGTTGCATTAACTATTGATGAGACCGTTGCATTGGTGTTAGCACTTGTTGAGGCACAGACGGGTGACGATATGCAAGTGGCAAATAAAAAATGAGTGAGTCACAAGAATCTAAGCGTCAAGTTTTAGCTAATCGTCTAAAAGAGGCGAGGAAGATGGCTGGACTCTCGCAAGGCCAAACGGCAAAACTGCTTGAGCTTCATCGCCCAGCGATCTCTGAAATCGAAGCTGGCAATCGTCGAGTTTCAGTTGAGGAACTGAAACGGTTTGCAGAAATATATGATGTTACTGCTTCTTGGTTGTTAGGCGAAACGGCAGAGCAATTGCAAACGGACGATCCGCGACTCCAGCTAGCAGCTCGTGAGTTGGGGAAACTGAAATCAGATGACTTGGATCGGTTGATGCGATTATTGGCATCTATGCGCGGGGCAGATGACTCTAGTAATGGGGAAACTTGATGAGCACAAGCCCTATTCTGAGTCCATTTTTAGATCAAAAAGCGTTAGTAATGAAGGGTATGCAGCAGTCCATAACTGTTCGCATGAAGGTCGGATCTGATCTCGTAAGTCCAGTATGCGTTTACGGTCTTTGTGATTCTCTTGGCGTCACTGTCCGCTTCAACGACATTAACATGGAAGGCATGTATGACAGATCACCAAAGCCACGAATTCATGTTTCAGCTTTAAGACCGCTCGCGAGAAGAAATTTCACCTGCGCTCATGAGTTAGGGCATCACGTTTTTAATCATGGTTCGACCATTGATGATTTGCGTGAGGATCAAGCTAGAAGCAGTGATCGGCCACCAGAGGAGATATTAGCTGATTCATTTGCCGCGTTTTTTCTTATGCCTACCTTGGGTTTGCGAGAAGCCTTTACACGCAGAAAGCTCGACCCAAATAGGGCATCTGCATCGGAATTATTTGCTATCGCATGTAATTTTGGAGTGGGTCAATCAACCTTAGTTAATCACCTTACTTATGCCGTAGGAATGATTAGTACTGCCCGACGCATGGTTTTAGGTCGCATTACACCAAAAATGATTCGAACTGAAGTATTAAGCGAGGTTGTCTCGGAGCCGCTAACTATTGCAGACCAACATTGGAATGCGGCTACGTTAGATACCGAAGAGGATGCGCTCCTTCTTTTGCCGGTAGGTGTCGTCGTAGACACCGCGATCCTTATGCCTGAAAGGGTTCTTCCATCCGGGCGATTATTTCGAGCTGTAAAACCTGGTATTTCGCGAGTAGTAATTCCGGGTACTACTTGGGCGACCTATGTTCGCGTCGCTAAACGCCAATACGTCGGCCTTGCACGTTACCGCCATTTAGAGGACTCAAACGATGACTAAGTTATTGCCCGCGACAATTGGACCGCTTTTAGTAAATGAAACTAATTTGTCTAGAGCCTGGGCCAAAATATTTTTACATATACTTGACCACAGCGGCCATGAAATAACGCCGTTGGTTTTGAGTTTGACCGGTTTCGACAATGACGGGGCTCCAAAGCAGGAGGAAAACCTCTATGCGGCGCTTGACAAACTTCTCTCTTCGAAAAAACAGCGAACCATCGAAGATGTCGCCTATACGATTTTTCCTCAAAGAATGTGGAAAATTGCGAATGGAGATCGCGCCAAACTATTTGCTTTATACCGGGATGCATTTCCGCGTTATCAAGCAATGAACCCGAAAGGAAATAATAGGGGGTTATATTTCGAGCGTTTAATCTCATACGGGAGAGGCCGTTGTGAGGGTAACCAACTTGAGTGGATTATCTCGCAATTTAATAGCCGTCCCGGGGTCCGTCGCTCTATGTTTCAAGCTAGTGTATTTGATCCAGAACGTGATCATATTCCTGATGCTCAACTTCAATTCCCATGCTTACAGCAGATTAGCTTTGAGCCGACTCCCGAAGGTCTCGTCATCAATGCTTTTTATGCGACTCAACAAGTACTAGTAAAAGCATATGGAAATTATTTGGGAATAGCTCAGCTGGGCGCATTTATTGCGCATGAAATGAAAACGAAGTTGGTACGTATGAATGTGACAGTCGGAATAGCTAAAGTAATGGATCTATCTAGAAATTCTCCCGATATGCTACCTCTCATAGCGGCGGCAAGAGAGTGTATTGCCAGTGAAAAATAACCTTACGAGAAGTAGAAAGAAGTGATCGTGTCTTTGAAAAAAAAACAGCAGCTTGGGTTGTATGAGGAACCAAATTTATCAGCAGCATATACCCCGCCAACTCATCTTTTACCGATTAGAGTAAGTGCTGCATACGACACATATTGGCGGTTTGCAGTCGAGCGTCAGAATGTTTTTTTTCGGCGGCTGAGTAACGATCAAATGCCGTGGAGTACTGATCCAATAATTTCTTTACATAAGTTTACCAATGCATATCGGGCATCTGACCGAGTGAGTCAGTATCTTATACGACATGTAATTTATCGTGATGATCTACCGAAGACAGTGGTTGAAGTTTTTTTTCGGACACTCCTGTTCAAATTTTTTAACAAAATTGAAACTTGGGAATTGCTACAAAATAGTTTGGGTGAAATTACTTTTGAAAATTACCTTTTCGAAAACTACGATAAGGTTTTAAGTCAGGCAATGTTGGAGAGAAAGCGAATTTATTCAGCGGCATACATCATGCCGCCAGGAGGTTCTGCATTTGGGCATAAGTTGAAGCATCAGAACCATCTTCGGTTGCTGGAACTAATGATGCATGACGGAGTGCCTCAGACTTTAACTGGCTTGACTCGTATGCAGTCTGCATTTGAACTGCTAAGAAGTTATCCAACCATAGGGGATTTTCTTGCATATCAATTTGTGACAGATATTAATTACAGTGAAATTACGAATTTTTCTGAAATGGATTTCGTAATTCCTGGACCGGGGGCAAGGGACGGAATTCGAAAATGTTTTTCGGATATGGGTGGATTAAATGAGGCTGAAATTATCCGGTTGATGGTAGACAACCAAGATCAAGAGTTTGAACGGCTAGGCTTAGATTTCAAATCTTTATGGGGTAGAAAACTTCAATTAATTGACTGCCAAAATTTATTCTGTGAAGTAGATAAATATTCGCGAGTTGCCCATCCGGAAATTGCAGGAATTTCAGGGCGCATACGCATTAAACAAAAGTTTTCCCCTTCTGGAAAAATTTCCGCACCTTGGTATCCGCCGAAATGGGGTATTAATGAAAAAATTAGCGATGAGTTCCAAACGATCAAAGTTGGTGAAAAAATTAAAGCAAAGAAAAGAAATTAAATAAATTTTTATAAAGAGGGACAACAATGAATTTGAATGTCTATCAGCAAGAAGCACAGAAGACTGATCGTGTCCCGCTGAGAGGGCAAAGCGGTCACGATATTATTGTTCCTCTTTTAGGACTTGCCGGCGAAGCAGGTGAGTTGCTTAGCGAATACAAAAAGCATTTGCGAGACGGCAGTGCGCACCAGCTTTTTAAAGAACGCATATCCGAGGAATTAGGTGATCTTCTCTGGTATGTAGCGAATGTTGCGACTAAATTTGATTTAACTTTAGGCGAGATAGCGGACTCTAATTTGAAGAAAACGCGTGATCGTTGGGGTGATCAAGATACTTCAGCAAAGAATTTTGATGAAGGCTATCCATCGCACGAGCAGTTTCCGAGGAAGTTTGAAGTTGAATTATGCGAAGTAATGATTGATGGCAAGCCAAAGATTCGGTTGTTAGTCAATGGAGAGCAAAAAGGAAACGATTTAACGGATAACGCAGATGATCCAGATGGTTATCGTTTCCATGATGTTTTCCATCTAAGTTACGTGGCAGTTTTAGGATGGTCACCAGTATTGCGAGCCTTGTTTAAGAAAAAAAGAAAAAGCGTTCCTGAAATCGACGATGTGCAGGATGGAGGCCGAGCTCAAGTAATCGATGAAGCAGTTTCTGCCTTAGTTTTTACTTATGCCAAATCGCATAATTGGTTACAAGATGTAGTTGATCTTGATTATCAACTGTTAAGGACGATAAAAGGCATTAGTTCTTTACTTGAAGTGAGGGAGCGCTCGATGGGGGACTGGCAAAGAGCGATTTTAATGGGGTTTAAAGTGTGGCGTGAGGTATTGGAAAATGGCGGTGGAAAAATTGCTATGGACCTTGACGCGCAACAAATGACCTATCTTGGTCCACCTTCATGCTGTTCTACCGTAATGATCGACGAGATAAACAATGCCTAGCAAAGAAAATTCCCTGAATAAATCTCCCGGAATGTTGTTAGGTCATGGAGTAGACGTTGTAGACATAGATGATTTTTCAAGAATTCTTAAGATGCCACTTCGTGAGTTTCTGGATAGGCACTTTACTCAAAATGAAATCGAAAGTGTTGGTACCTCGACCAATAGCACTGAAAGATTTGCGGGGCGATTTGCAACTAAAGAGGCTGTATTGAAAGCATTGAGAGTGGGATGGGGCGATGGAATCGCTTTTACCGACGTTGAGGTAGGCACGACAATGAGTGGAGCTCCAACGATCATTTTGCACAGAAAGCTTAAAGCTTTGGAAATCGAGCGGTGTATTTCGACTTGGTTAGTTAGTACGAGTCATACTGGTCATGTTGCAGTTGCAAGTGTAATCGCGCTTAGTTGAAATCTATATAGAGTTAGGAAGTGTAATGCAAGAATTTTGGACCGCTCGAAAAAGAAGCTCGGATGAAAAATACATAGGTAAGCCATTCAATTCGTCTTCGTCCGATTCTGAATACAACCGTGATCGTGCACGGATCATTCACTCATCGTCATTTCGCCGACTGCAATCCAAAACCCAAGTTTTAAGCCTTGGAGAGAGTGACTTTTATCGAACTCGCTTAACTCACTCGTTGGAAGTGGCGCAAATTGGATCGAGTATTTGCGAAGAGCTTAAAGACCTATATAAAGAGACCCCAGAGTATCTGCAGGCAATCCCATCCTTTAGTCTCATCGAAGCAATTTGCCTTGCCCACGACTTAGGGCACCCTCCATTTGGACATGGTGGTGAAATTGCTTTGAATTCGACGATGAAGAATGCAGGTGGATTCGAGGGAAATGGACAAACGCTTAGGATTGTTTCCAGACTCGGTGAATATTCTCCACATCATGGGATTGATTTAACGCGCAGAACGCTTTTAGGATTGTTGAAATATCCAGCTTTGCATAAGGACGTTGCAAAATATACTTCACCATTAATTCCTAATAGTTCGAATAAAGAGCATACAAAACCACCTAAATGTATTCATGATGAGGAAGAGGACATACTTGACTGGATACTTTCACCATTCGAAAAGTCTGATCAAAAATTGTTTAAGCAGATCATTAGTCGGGAAGGTAAGCATAGCTCGACGAAATATAAGGCCTTCGATACTTCCATTATGGAAATGGCTGACGATATAGCGTATGGGGTACATGATTTAGAAGACGCTATTGCCTTAGAGTTGGTAACTCATCGGCAATGGGAGACAGCTGTTGTAGCTAAAATTTCAGCACTTGATGGATATAAAAACGAAGCCGGTGAGCTGAAAAAGCTTATTGATTTTTGTAATAAAAATCTTTTTACAAATTCTAATAAAGAGCGGAAACATTGCATCAGCAAATTAGTACGTTATTTTGTACAAAATATTCGAATCCAGGAGATCGCATCATTCCAGGCACTGGAACTACGAATAAATGCCGTTATGGAGTTAAGTGCTCAGTTAAGTCTACAAATCCTAAAGGAGTTTGTACGCGATTTCGTAATTTTTAGACCTCAGGTACAGGCTTTAGAATTTAAAGGACAGCAAATGATTTGTAAGTTGTTTGACGTACTTGATGAGAATCCTAAGCGTCTTCTCCCCCGGTCAGATTATGATCTTTATGAACAATCACCAAATAAGCATAGAGTTATTTGTGATTATATTGCTGGTATGACGGATGTCCATGCTGCTAGATTATATACACGAATTTTTACACCTAATATCGGTTCAATGTTTGACCGATGAATGCCGCGTTCGAATGTGGACATTCTTTGATTTACTTCTGATGTAAACACGAGCTAGGTTTACTTGTTGGTCGAGAGCTTCGAAAAATCAAAAGGGCTAATCGCTTTTTTCTTATTGGCCTCTAGATAATCAGCCCACCATTGCATCATCAGCCGCCGCTCATCCAGATGCTCTGCCTTATGAATGTATGCCGCACGAACAGAGTTTCTTTCCTGGTGACTCATTTGTCGCTCCACAGCATCCCTAGACCACAATCCTGATTCGATCAATGCGCTGCAAGCCATTGTTCTAAATCCATGACCGCAAACTTCGGTCTTGGTGTCATAGCCCATGGTTCGCAGTGCCTTGTTGACGGTGTTTTCGCTCATGGCAAGTTTCGGATTGTGGTCACCCGTAAAAATCAGATCATGATTACCTGTCGAATTTTGAATGCGTCTTAGCAGTGATAGGGCCTGTGTGCATAATGGAACGAGATGAGGCGTATGCATCTTTGCGCCACGGTGCGCGAACTTGATGCCATCTATAGCTTCACGTTCCCCGGGTATGGTCCAGATCGCGCGATCAAAGTCTATTTCGCTCCAGCGGCCGAAGCGCATCTCGCTAGAGCGTATGAATATAAGCAATGACAATTCAACAGCCAGTTGCGTTAAAGGGCGACCTTTGTAGTTGGTGATGCGATTCAATAGCTCGGGGATGCGTTCGAAATCTAGTGCGGCACGGTGCTTTGTTTTACTTGTTGGTACCGTTCCAGCAATGTCTTGAGCAGGGTTGTAGTCAATTAGTCCGCTTTGAACGGCATACCTCATGATGGATGTGACACGTTGTTGAAGGCGTGATGCAACTTCTAATCGACCCGAGTTGGCTACGGCCTTGATCGGAATTAGAAGGTCGCGTGTTTTCAGATCTTTAATGTTGGTTTTGCCAA
The DNA here is from genome assembly GCF_042665175.1 of Herminiimonas aquatilis. Taxonomy (NCBI): domain Bacteria; kingdom Pseudomonadati; phylum Pseudomonadota; class Betaproteobacteria; order Burkholderiales; family Oxalobacteraceae; genus Herminiimonas; species Herminiimonas aquatilis. The sequence continues at coordinate 321,728 of NZ_JBHTCC010000002.1, read as the reverse complement.
AGGAAGGAAATATGTCCGAAGCGAGGCTTTGCAAAATTCTGGCGCGATGTGCCTCGGACCATTTTTTATTATTGGCATGCCATGTCCGAGCAACTTCTTCAAAAGACGTTCCGTTACGCTCTTCGAATTGCTCTTGCTTCTTTTTTGCGCCGGGATCTATGCCAGTGGCCAGCAGCTGTTTGGTTTGAGCTCGTTTCTCACGTGCCGCAGCCAGCGGTGTTGAGGGATAGACCCCAATAGCCAGCGTTTTTTGTTTGCCGCCAAAGCGATAATTCAATCGCCAATACTTGGAACCGTTGGGATGCACCAGAAGATACATGCCCTCACTATCTGTTAACTTGTATTGTTTGTCGGTTGGCTTTGCTGCCCTGATCTGCGCGTCGTTTAAGGCCATGTGTGCTCGCTTGTTGGTATACGCAATATCGAACCAGCATATACCAACATTTATACCAACAGCAAGTACTTGAGGTCGGTAGCCTTCAGTTGACCTTGGTAGACTGAAAAAGCCCTGTAATCCGCATGAACACTTATTTTTATGCAAAAAATAGACCTCGGTTGAGGTCTATTGATGTCCTACTGGTGCCGAGAGCCGGAATCGAACCGGCACGCCTTGCGGCGCGGGATTTTGAGTCCCGTGCGTCTACCTGTTCCGCCATCTCGGCAACGCAAGCTGAGCATTATGCTCGATTTTGCTGGTTTGAGCAATACTCATCTTGCTTGATAAGCGAAATTAAGCCGCATAATTTCCAGCTCGTCTGTTTTACTTCTGCTGCTGCCTGGACTTTGCCAAGGTCGATTGCGCCGGGGTTATTTCTGCTCTGTAGATAATTAATAAACGCGCCGATAAAGGCGGAAGCGTTCATCCCTGTCAGCAGGGCGGCGGCCTTGCCAGATCAGTTTCCATTGCTGGTTGTAGCGCGTCAGGGTCGGGGCAGAATCGTTGCCGCGATGATTGTCTTGCAATAGCAGGAAGTCGCAATTCTTGTCGTCAAACTGTGCGAACTGGATTTTTCCGAAGTAGGCAAACGACGCGCGTTGCGAGGCGCCGACATTGGTGGACACACAGCGTTTGACGGTTGGCAGTACGGCGTTAACTTGTTGCGCCACGCTTGCATAACTCTTGATGTAATTACCCCACGGCAGCCATAGTGTCATCAGTAGCAGCCAGCACAGGATGATGCCACCGGATGACAGGACGACGGCGCGCCACAGTACAGAAGGGCGGCGCGAAATGCGCCAGTACACAATCCATATCCATCCGGCCGTTGCGGCGGCGGCGATCAAGAAAGTGATCAGGCTGAACTCGGGTTTGAAGCCGGGCGCAATCTTGAAGGCATTCTTTGCAATTTGTGCCGGCCAGCCGGTCTGCTTGGCGATCCAGCCCAGCCAGATGAAGGTCGCGCAGGTACTGAGCATCATGACCGAGAACCAGTCGACTGCATTGATGGCACCGCGCTTCATTGTCGGCAAGCCGAATGCGGCGAGGATGGCCAGCATGGGCAGCAGCGGCAACAGGATAGCCTCTTCACCATGCGGATTCAGGAATGCGAGTACGACCAGTGCGCCGAAAAATGTCAGTGGCAACGTGATGTGCAGCGCTTCATACTGACGACGCCAGGCGTAGACAGCCCAGATTGCAAACGGCCATGCAGGCCAGGCAAACCAGATCGCATTTTTGAAAAAGTACTGCAGCGTTGGCAAAGTCGGCGCGCCGATCTGGCGATAGTTCCATGCCATCCATGCATCGCCTGGGTTGCTGCCAAAAGGTTGTACCTGTTGATTTGCGAATATCCATGCCCCGGCCACCAGTGCAGACAATGGCAGTACAACCAGCGTCAAGCGCAGCAAAATACCACGCTGGCGTGCGGAGGCCAGCGCGACCACGCCGATCCAGATGGCGAGCGGTACGATCCAGCCACGCGACAGTACCAGCAGGCCCAGCACCAAACCGAATGCAATTGCGCTTCGGGTCGAGTGCGATTCAAACAGGCGCGTTGCAGTATAGAGCGAGAAAGCGACGAGCGATACTTGCAGGGCTTCCGACGTAGTGCCGTGACTGTGAACCAGCAAACCCAGGCAACCGAGATAAATCAATAGCGCGCCGTCCGCCAGTGTGCGGCCGAAGTCGCGTGGTTCGGGTTGTCCGCCGAAGGCCAGCTTCAAGGGTTGCGCTTCAGGCCTGCGGCCTAGCAGATAGGTGGTGTACCAGACTGACATCGAGCCCAGCAGGAAGAAGCAGATAGGCGCGATGCGGGCGGCAAGCGGATCGCCGAGCAGCCAGCCGAAAAGTTTGATGCAGATAGCGCCCAGCCAGAATGCCAGTGGTCCTTCATACGGCATCGGCAAGCCGACGATGTGCGGCGACAGCCAGTCATTCAATGAGCCGTTCGCCATCGTCCACATGATGCCGAAGCCTGCCGCGTCATCCGGTTTCCACGGATCGCGACCGATCAAGCCGGGCAGGATATATAACAGGCACAGTGCGAACAGCGCCCAGCGCGGGAGAGCGTGCGTTGCGGAGGCGGGAAGGCGGACTGGCTTCATGAAGGAGGATTGGTTTTATTCGGTTCGGCGTTATTGTGCCGGAAAAAATCTGCACTAGTATGCATAGCAATAAAAAAGGCAGCCGTAGCTGCCTTTTTGAAACGCGGTGACGAAATTATTCGGCCACTTGCGTTTTGGAACCAACGGTACCGAATTTCTTGCGGAATTTATCCACGCGACCTGCGGTATCGACGATTTTGTGTTTGCCGGTGTAGAACGGGTGGGATTCCGAAGAAACCTCGATCTTTACCAGTGGGTATTCTGCGCCTTCAAATTCAATTTTTTCACGCGTTTGAACGGTCGAGCGGGTGATGAATTTGAAATCGTTGGAAACGTCGTGGAACACAACGTTACGGTAATCCGGGTGAATGCCATCTTTCATGATTTGCCTTAAATAGTTAGGTAGCCAATTGACACTTCGTCGGTCGCACTGCTTCTTGACCCGATTGCCTATCACTTGCCGAGGTTGGAACGAGCCCGCGATTATACATTGAAAATTCAATTAAATCATGGGTTTGTAGCAAGTTTGCTGATATCGTGGCCGCTGTTGTCAGCGCGGCATTTTAAGGAGTGATAGTGACAATTGGTTTGCAAAATGGCATGAGTACCTTGCTGCAGGCAGTGGAAGTCTGCGGCATCATCGCCTTTGCCTGCTCCGGCTTTATCGAGGCGCGGCGCAAGGAAATGGATCTGGTTGGCGTGTTTATCGTGGCGTTTATCACTGCATTCGGCGGCGGTACCCTGCGCGACATGCTGCTGGATAGACGTCCCTTGTTCTGGGTCGAGCATCAGGAATATGCGATTCTGGTCTTTGTATTAGCGCTGGTGGCGTGGCCGTTTTTCTCGCATTTGCGTTCGGCCGCCGCCGAAAAGACGATCGTTGTGGCCGATGCCTTTGGTCTGGGATTGTTCAGTGCGGTGGGTACCTCGATGGCGCTGGAGGCAGGGATGCCGATTTTTATCTGCGCGATGATGGGTGTGACGACCGGTGTTTTCGGTGGCGTATTGCGCGACGTGCTGTGCAATGAAATTCCGATGGTGTTCCGCCGTGGCCAGCTTTATGCGACCTGTTCTTTCGTTGGTTGCTGGGTTTATCTGGGGCTGGAATTATTGAAAGTATCCTCAGCGGTGGCCTTGATTGCCAGCGTGGCCGTAACCTCGCTAATGCGCTTGCTGTCGGTGCGATTAAATTTGCGTTTGCCTGGATGATTACTGCAGGATCAATTAAAAACTCACGTTATTAACGTCATTGTTTTAAACAGATCGATTAATCATTCTATTTAAGCAGCCATTAAAAAAGCCCGTTTTCTTTTGCACAGCATGCAAGGAAAACGGGCTTTTTGATTTCAGCCTTGTCGACTGAAACTTCAAATACGAGTCGACAAATTAAGAATTACCGCGACGCATCATGTCGAAGAATTCGGCGTTGTTTTTGGTCGCCTTCATCTTGTCGAGGATGAATTCCATCGCTTCGATTTCGTCCATGCCGTACAAGAGTTTGCGCAAGACCCAGATCTTCTGCAGCTGATCAGGTTTGATCAGCAACTCTTCGCGACGTGTGCCGGATTTGTTCAGATTGATCGCAGGGTAGACGCGCTTCTCGGCCAGACGGCGTTCGAGATGGACTTCCATATTGCCGGTACCTTTGAATTCTTCAAAGATCACGTCATCCATGCGGCTGCCGGTTTCGATCAGTGCAGTAGCGATGATGGTCAGCGAACCGCCTTCTTCGATATTACGTGCGGCACCGAAGAAACGTTTAGGGCGTTGCAATGCGTTGGCGTCGACGCCGCCGGTCAATACCTTGCCGGAGGCCGGGATCACGGTGTTGTAAGCGCGTGCCAGACGGGTGATGGAGTCGAGCAGAATCACGACGTCCTTTTTCATTTCAACCAGACGTTTGGCTTTTTCCAAAACCATTTCAGCGACTTGGACGTGACGTGTAGCTGGTTCATCGAAAGTCGATGCGACCACTTCGCCGCGTACCGAACGCTGCATCTCGGTCACTTCTTCAGGACGTTCGTCGATCAGCAAGACGATCATCACGACATCCGGATGATTGGTGGTGATCGCGTGAGCGATGTGTTGCAGGATGACGGACTTACCTGATTTAGGCGATGCAACTAGCAGGCCGCGTTGGCCTTTGCCGATAGGAGCGATCAAATCGATGATGCGGCCGGTGATGTTTTCTTCGCCACGCATTTCACGTTCAAGCAACAAAGGCTTGTTCGGATGCAGCGGCGTCAGATTTTCAAACAGGATGCGGTGTTTCGATGCTTCCGGAGGTTCGCCGTTGACCTTGTCAACTTTGACTAATGCAAAGTAGCGTTCGCCATCTTTTGGTGTGCGAACTTCGCCCTCGATCGAATCGCCGGTGTGCAAATTGAAGCGGCGGATTTGAGAAGGTGAAATATAAATGTCGTCGGTGGACGCCATGTAGCTGGCGTCGGGCGAGCGCAGGAAGCCAAAGCCGTCAGGCAATACTTCGAGGGCGCCATCGCCAAAAATTTGTTCTCCTGATTTCGCGCGTTTCTTGAGAATCGCGAACATCAGTTCTTGTTTGCGCAAGCGCGCGGCATTGTCGATGTCCAGGCTGATTGCCATTTCTAGCAGTGCTGAGACGTGTAACGCCTTTAATTCGGATAAATGCATAGTATTTGAGTGTCCCGGGACGGGATATAAAAAGGTGGGGGAGTGAACTACGTGGTGATGTTGAGTGCTGTAATAATAAAGCAGCGATGCGGGCGCATCGCTGCAATTTTCTATATCAGATGTTGCTATCGATGAAAGCGGTCAATTGACCTTTAGCCAGCGCGCCTACTTTTTGCGCTGCAGGTACGCCGTTCTTGAACAGGATCAGCGTTGGAATGCCGCGAATGCCGAATTTGGCAGGAACAGCTTGATTAGCGTCCACGTCCATTTTCGCGATCTGGATCTTGCCGCCGTATTCCTTGGCTACTTCTTCCAGGATAGGTGCAATCATTTTGCACGGACCGCACCATTCTGCCCAGAAGTCGACCAGAACAGGTGTGTCGGATTTCAATACGTCTGTATCAAAAGACGCGTCGGTAATATGTTTGATGTTTTCGCTCATGTATGCCTCGGTTTGAGGAGAATAGAATAAATCAGCGCCTTGGTGACAACCGTTCTTGCCGGTGTTTGCCTGCAGCGCCTCCGGGTACTGAAACTAAGATGGAGACGTTGCGATTTAATTCAAGTTTTGAAGGTGCGGCAAGAGGGTATTAGGCGGGGTCTGGGCAAATCATAACCTATTTTATAAAAAGTGTGGCAATGCTCATAAAATTTCACGTCAGCTCGCATAAAATGCAAAACTGATTGCCCGGCCCGCATGTTTGTCCTGTCGCATTACCTCACACCACCACTCTGATGCCGTCTAGCACCACTTTCCTGATTCCGCCTTCCTCCACCTTTTGGGACGATGCTGCATGCGCGTTGTTGCAAAGCGAGTTGCGGACGCAGGCGGCAGAGGCTGGCAATCTTGCCGCGAATGATTTGTCGGCAGTGCGCGTTCTGGTATCGACCTTTGCGCATATACAGTTATTAAAGTCGGCCCTGACGCGCCAGATAGGCGGCGCTTTCATTCCGCCGACAATCACGACTCTGTCTGAATATATACGTCTGTTGCCGCCAGTGGCAGGTGTTTCGGCAACGGCTGCAAGCGAACGTTTGATGTCTCTATATGCAGATTTGCGGCAGCATGCATGGCTGAAAAAACTCTTTAGTGCGCGCCGCAATACCGACTTGCTGCCGCTGGCGGAAATCTTGCTCGCGCTATCCGATGAGTTGACGCAAGCGATGCTGCCATCTTTGAAAGTTTCGCCGGATGCAGCCGACGCACGCTGGCAGGCCGCGCTGGAACAATTGTCGCCGGTTGCGCGCAATCTGTTGTCGGATGAGACGCAACTGGTGTGGACGATCTGGAAGAGTCAGCTCGATGCCAGCGATGCGATCGTCACGCGCTACACGCAAATGATGCGTATTGCGCAGCAAGCCCATTTGCCGCTGTTCTGGATCAGCCCGGTAGCACCGGATGCAATGGAGCAGGCTTTTCTGGATGCCTACGCTGTGCATCAGCCGCTGGCGGTGATGTCACTGGATTGGCGCGCACACGCTATTAATAGTACGTATGCCGCGGCTTGGCTGGAAATGCTGGTTGATGATGCTATGCCGGAACCATTCTTTGATGATTTGCCCGCCAGCTTGCATGTTGCGACGCCAGCGGCACTGAAATTGTATGAAGCGGACAACCTGGAAGCCGAAGCCAAGGCCGGTGCGCAGACCATTATCGATTGGCTGCAGGCAGGAAAAACCAATATCGCCATCGTCGCGCAGGACCGCGTCGTCGCGCGGCGCATACGTGCATTGCTGGAGCGCGCGCAGATTGTGGTGGCCGATGAAACCGGCTGGAAGTTATCGACCACGCGTGCCGCATCCGCCATCGCGGCATGGCTGGAACTGGTTGCGGCGCGTGCCGAAACTGTCGGCTTGCTAGATTTCCTCAAGTCGCCCTTTGTCTTCGCCGGACTGGAAGAGAAAGCCGATCTGGTGATGCACAGCGAAATGGCCCTGCGGCGCGCTAATGTATTGAACGGTTGGGAAGCCGCTACAGAGGCACTGACCGCGATTCCGCCGGCGCAAAGAATGATCAAGCTGCTGGCGCAGCAGGCCAGCGGATTTGCCGGCCGCAAGACTTTATGCGACTGGATTGCTGCCACCAATCAAACGCTGGATGCAATCGGCATGCGCACAGCCTTGCAGGCCGATGCCGCAGGATCTCAACTGATTCAGTTGTTGCAGGATATTTCGCAGGATTGCATGCAGGTCGGTCACACGTTTTCGTTTTCCGAATGGCGCGCCTTCCTGAATCTGCAACTGGAAGCGCAAGCCTTTGTGCAACTCAATCTGGATAAACGCGTCGTCATGCTTCCTTTGAATGGTGCGCGCTTGCGCGCCTTCGATGCAGTATTGATGGTGGGTGCAGATGCCGAACATCTGCCATCGCAACCGATGGAAACACTGTTCTTTGCCAACGTCGTTCGCCGCGAGCTTGGCCTGGCTACGCGTGAAAGTCGTCAGCGCCAGCAATTGCGTGATGTCACCGAACTATTGTCAGCCAACGATTGCGTGGTGCTGTCGTGGCAGGCACATAAGAATGGCGAACCGAATCCAGTCAGCCCGTGGATAGAACGTCTGGAACTGTGTCTGGCGCGTGCCGGCGTCGCGCCCATCGCCAAGCACGATGTACAGATTGCGCCCCGCACCTTGCAACCTGCGCCGGTATTCATGCCGGCCCCGAGTGCAGCACAACTGTTGCCGAAAAAATTATCGGCCAGCGGTTACAACAGCCTGGTTGCTTGCCCCTACCAATTCTTTGCGACGCGCATGCTGGGTTTGTCCGGCATCGATGAATTGTCGGACATGCCGGAGAAACGCGACTACGGCGATTGGTTGCATCAAATCCTTGCGCAGTTTCATCAGGCTGGTGCTGTTCCATCGAGCGAACGCGCGGCGCTGTTGCAACAGATTTCGGATCAGGTCTTCGCGCATGAACTTGATAAAAGCGCAGCGGCACTTGGCTATTACGCACGCTGGCAAAAAGCCATGCCGGCCTATCTGGACTGGATGGCCGAACGTGAAAGCCAGGGTTGGCACTTCGTATTAGGTGAGGAAAAATTCGAGAAAGTGCTGCGCTGGGCCGATGGTGAAATCACCCTGCATGGTCGTGTTGATCGCATGGATGAAAACGCGAACGGCGAACGTGTCGTCCTCGATTATAAAAGCACCAATCAGCTTGCGCTGCGCGACAAACTAAAACACGGAGAAGATCACCAGTTGCCGTTTTACGGTTTGTTATCCGATACACCGCTGAGTGCCGCCTTGTATATTCCGCTGGAAGCGAGCAAGGACAAGATCAAGGAAGTCGAAGCGCCGCAGTTCGATACATGGCAGCAGACCTTGTCCGAGCAGATCGTGCATAACATGCGGGCGATCGCGCAAGGTGCACCTTTGCCCGCGACCGGGCCGGAACCGGTTTGTCAGTATTGCGATGTACGCGGCTTGTGCCGCAAGGGCGCATGGTGATGGCTATGGATGAAACTATGTCGTCTACGAATAACAATATTGCAGAAGCCAATCCGGCAATGACACCGCGCGCCTATGAAATCAATGGCGCACATGCCGATGCGGCGCGCTTTGTTGCCATCGCTTGTGACCCATCGCGCTCGGTCGTGGTCGAAGCCTGCGCTGGCAGCGGCAAGACCTGGTTGCTGGTAGCGCGCGTGTTGCGCTTGCTGTTGTCCGGCACCGAACCTGCAGCGATTCTGGCGATTACATTTACGCGCAAGGCCGCGCAGGAAATGCGTGAGCGTCTGATGCAATTGCTGCATGAGTTGAGCTTGAAACCGGACGCAGAAGTGGTGCAGCTGTTGCGCGAACGTGGCGTGGCAGAGCATGAACTGGTTGCCATGTTGCCCGTCGCACGCGCCTTGTATGAACGCGTCTTGCGCAGCCCGCAGTCGTTATCCATCGATACCTTTCACAGCTGGTTTGCGCGCCTGATCCAGATCGCGCCGCTGGCTTCCGGCGTGCCGCACGGTTATGCCTTGACCGAAGCAACCGGCGAATTGCTGTCGGATGCATACAGCCGCTTCATGCAAGCCGTAAATGAAGCCGACAATCAGGAAGTCAAAGAAGCGCTGATCGCCTTGTACGCACAAACCGGCGACTGGAATGCGCGCAATCTATTGAATGCCTTTATCGGCAAGCGCGCCGAATGGTGGGCGTCGGTACAGAGCGGCGCGCCGATGGACTGGTTGGCAGAATTATGCGGTGAAGACGGCGAGATGGATGCGCGTCTTTCCCTTTGGGATGACAAGAAACTTGTCGCACGTATAGGACAGATAGCATGGTTGCTCGGCAAGGGGACGGCAGTCAATCAGGAGCGCGCGACCGCGATTGAAAAAGTACTGACGGAAGGTGCATCGCTGGAAAATTTCGCCGCACTGACGAATGAGTTTTTCGATGGCAGCGGCAAGTTCCGCAAGAATCGCGCTACCAAGGATTTGACCAAGGCCTTGCTGGAAAATCTCGGCGAGGATGGTGTCTATGCATTCGAAGTTGAGTTTGAAAGCGTGGGCGACGCGCTGAAGACAGTCTTGCGACGCAGCATGGAGCCGCAAGTGCTCGCACTTAATCGTGCACTGTTTACCGTCGGCGCCGCGTATCTGGAAACCTATCAGGCGGTCAAGGCCGAGCAGCGCGTATTCGATTTCGCCGATCTTGAATGGCAGGCGTATCGCTTGCTGACGAATGAAGAGCATGCGGCGTATCTGCAGAGCCGCCTCGATGCGCGATACCGCCACGTGTTGCTGGATGAATTTCAGGATACCAATCCGCTGCAATGGAGCATCGTGCAGGCGTGGCTGAATGCATATGGCGATGATGCCGACAAGCCGAGCATGTTCGTGGTCGGCGATCCCAAACAATCGATCTATCGCTTCCGGCGCGCCGAACCGCGGGTGTTTTCTGCTGCCAAGGAAACCCTGATGGCGCAAGGTGCCGACTTCCTGCGTACCAATCAGACGCGCCGCAATGCGCTGGCGATCGTCGATGTGATGAATGCGAGCTTTATCGGTAATCCGATATATCAGGCGCAAACCACACTGGAAAAAGAACGTGGCGCGGTGTGGCAATTGCCGTTGGTGCAACAAGAGAAAACGGAAAAAGTGGTGTGGACCCCTGCGCAATTGCGCGATCCGCTCACCACGCCGCGCGAGGAAGAGGAAGATGCACGCCGACTGGAAGAAGGGCGAGCAGTGGCGCAGGCGATCCTGCAAGCGCGTGCCGAACTGAAAAGCGAGCACTGGTCGGACGTAATGTTGCTGGTCAAGAAGCGCACGCATTTGCGTGCCTACGAATCCGCCTTGCGCGAAGCCGGTATTCCCTTTGCATCGGACAAGCGTGGCGGTTTGCTGGAGTCGCTGGAAGTTGCCGACCTGATTGCCTTGCTGACTTTCCTCATCACGCCGCATGACAATCTGGCGTTGGCGCATGTACTCAAATCGTCGATCATGGGTGCCGGCGATGAAGACTTGATCGCGCTCGCCTTGAGTCAGGAAAAAAAATGGTGGTCACGCCTGCAGCAGATTGCGCAAGAAGGTGTGTCGTCTGAACTGTCGCCCATATTGCAACGCGCAGTGCGCTTGCTGGAGAAATGGCTGCAGCTGGCACCCAGATTGCCGGTACATGATTTGCTCGACCGTATTTTGCACGATGGCGATGTGATCGCGCGTTATGCGCAAACCGCATCACATTTGGTGCGCGGCCAGGTGCTCGGCAATATTGAAGCGTTTACCGAACTGGCCTTGAATCTGGATGCGGGGCGTTATCCCAGTCTGCCAAAATTCATAGACGCCTTGCGTCGCCTGCAAAAGTCTGCCGACAGCGATGCCCCGGATGAAGCCGATATCGATGCCGCACTGGATGCGGTGCGCATACTGACGATACATGGCGCGAAAGGCCTGGAAGCACCTATCGTCATTTTGCTCGATGCCAATCATAGCGATGGGGCGCGCGACGATGTGGGCGTGCTGTGCGAATGGCCGCAGGACAAAGATGCCCCGGTTCATTTTTCAGTATTCGGCCGTCAGTCTGAACGCGGCGCTGCACGCGATTCATTGTTCGCCGAAGAAGAAAAACTGAAAGTGCAGGAAGACTGGAATCTGTTGTACGTCGCCGCCACGCGTGCCAAGAAGTTGCTGATCGTCAGCGGGGTCGCCGATCCACGCAGTTCTGCTGCGCATGGTGTGGCTGAAAGACGCTGGTATTCACGCTTCCAGGGTGCACAACAGATACAATTGGATGCCGACCTGCCAACGTTCGCCGCACAGCAGGAGGCAGAATTTCCGCTCGCCATCTTTAATCCACCTGCCTTGCCGCTACCTGCATCGTTGCAGCCGCTGGAACTGGCTTCTTTTTCGAATGCCGAGATTGAAGAGGGGATTGCACTGCACGCATTGATGGAGCGCCTGACACCTGCACATGCGTGGCCGATCAGCATGCATGCGCCGGACCAGATCGCCCGATGGCTGCCGTGTTCGCACGAACTGGCCGTTGTGGTCAGTGCGCAAGCAGCGACTATTCTGGCGCAGGCCGAGTTGGCGCATTTTTTCGACCCTGCACAGCATCGCTTTGCACGCAACGAAATGGAAGTGCAAACCAGTGCCGGTGTGGCGCGTTTCGATCGTGTCGTGATGTTTGATGATGAGTTGTGGATACTTGATTACAAACGCAATTTGTTTGACAGCGAACGTACAGAATACGCCGCGCAACTGGCGCGTTATCGTGCTGCAGCACAGCAGGTCTTCCCGGATGTGCGGATACGCAGCGGCCTGATTACGGTGGACGGGCGCCTGACAGAAATGTAAGGTGGGGGATGTTGCTTCAGTTGGGAAATGCGTGCATTTTTGGCAAGGAAGCAGACCGTCCCGTCATTATTGATACGCCGCGCACGCTAAATAGGTAGTCGGCAGAGAAAAACGCATAGTCTGCCCGCTCTATCTATTGACTGCCATTAACCTGCGCCACTATAGTGGCGGGATGATTTCCGACTTCCATAAACTTTCCGAAAAAATCAGCCAACTGGCTGAATTGACGCAAGCCTTGCGCAGTGAAAATGCAGATTTGCGTCTCAAATCGGTGGCGCTCGCGGCCGAGAACGCAGAACTGGCACGTCGCATGCAGGAAGCGCATGAACGCGTCGCAGCACTGCTAGAAAGTATTCCAACACCAGAACAAGATGAGGAAGCAGCATGATTCAGCTGGATGTTTCGATCATGGGGCAGTCCTATAAACTGGCATGCAAGGAAGGCGAAGAGGGCGCGTTGCAAGAAGCGGTCGCTTACCTCGATGCAAAAATGTGTGCGATTCGTGATGCCGGCAAGTTGAAGGGTAATGACAGGATTGCCGTGATGGCTGCGTTGGGTGTGACTGCTGAGTTGCTGGCAACCAAATCGCCGGAAGGTCCGCTATCCGATATGACCATGTCTGAAGTCAAGCATAAAATCGCTGCGATGCACGACACGCTCGATGCTGCGCTTGCTCCGCAAGAAAAACTGTTTTAAATCCATACTAATTCTTCTACTCGCGGGCGGTTTGGAGTAAACTAAGTGTTCCTGCCGTGTTCGCCATTGCCATAATTCCTTGAACCATTTATGCGCAACGGCTGCGGAATTTTGTTCGATGGGAGTGCGCGTCGCTAGCTCGATGAACCCGAAGTTGAACTAACTGCGGCCAACTTGAACCTCTTGGTTCAGGATGCCGGCAAAGCGGCACTGGCGGGGCTATATGTTGAAACGGTTGCATGAAAATGCAGCCGTTTTTTTTTTGCGCGCCGTATTTAGATTTTTGTCTTTGAAGCTGGGTATTTGAACGCTTCCCTGGTGCCACCCCTCATACGATGACGCCCGGTTTTTTCTGTAATAATGTGGGCAGCGTTCCCACTCTGTTTTCCCTTGCAGTATTCCATCTCATTTCGCGATCAAAGCTTATGCGCTACTGGCTCATGAAATCCGAACCCGGCGAAGTCAGCATCGATGATGCACTGGCCGCGCCGAATCAAACTGTGGCATGGACCGGCGTGCGTAATTATCAGGCGCGTAATTTCATGCGCGACGCGATGACGGTAGGTGATGGCGTGCTGTTCTATCACTCCAGTTGTGCCGAACCCGGCATTGCCGGTTTGGCAGAAGTAGCGAGTACGCCTTATCCGGACGAAACACAATTTGATGCGGCCAGTCCTTACTTCGATCCGAAAGCCACGCCCGAGACACCGCGCTGGATGCTGGTCGATGTCCGCATCCGTCACAAGACGCATTTGCTGCCATTGTCAGAGTTGCGTCAGACCCCCGAACTTGCCGATATGCTGGTTCTGCAAAAAGGCAGTCGCCTGTCGATCACGCCGGTCACTGCGGATGAATGGAAATTCATTTGCAAGAAGCTGCTCAAAAAGTAAGCAGATCGAGACGCACCGATTCTTCATCAAGTAGTTCCCTCTCGGCATTATTCGCCCCCTCTGGGCCGGCCTTAATCTTTCATGAACGAGATTGAGGTAGCTCTCGATTCATACAAAAAATCGCCGTCTATTTGTAAAAGTATGTAACTGCGTATTGGCAAAAAGCGCAGCACATATTCATATCCAGTTATAGGGAGCGTCAATATCTATCTGCTTAAAATTTAAGCAGATTCCTATCTGCGTAATCTCGCGCATTCTTTGAATCTCCCTTATGCGTCAACGATATACGCAAGACAGGTGCGCGGCTCCTTCCTCTTTCCCTACAAAATTATTTCACGCGTTTTACATTCGCAAATCTGATTATTTTCTTCTTGCCGTCGCATATAAATTCCGAGCGGTAACAGTTTTATTTTTGGTTCTGGCGTACCGAATTTTTTGTCATGGAACTAATCGTTGCCGCTGCTTCTCATACCGCCACTTCATATCAATACATCAACAATAAAATTTTGCACGATCGATTTTCGATCTTGCCTTGCATGAAAAATTGTTGCCTGTGTGTGGATTCCTTGGGATCGTTTTTTTAGATCCACAACGGATTCTTGCAGTGGTCACAACAACAATTGGGGAACGGGAAAATGATATCGATTCAAACATGCCGCATCTGTGCACACTTAACCTTCGGGCTGTCTTTGTGCAAAAACCAGCATCGTTTCTTCGATAGTCTGTGAGTCTAGATGATGAATGATCAACGCAAGAACGAGAGCCGTCGCCCTTATGTCCTGATACCTTTCGTGATGTTTGCAGGTGCGCTTACGTGTGTGCCTGCCAGCGCGCTTGATGGCGACACCTTCACACCCTACGTCACATATGGCGTCTATTACGATGCCAATCTGTTGCGACTACCTGATTCTGCCGCACAAAGTGATCGCTGGACGCGCGCTGCGGCAGGCTTACGGATGGATAAGGAGCTGGGACGGCAACGCTTGACTGCCGACCTCTCCGCCAATCAATCCGAATACGATCGCTTTGATCAATACAGCAACGTCGGCAAGGATCTGCTCGCGAACTGGAAATGGGCCTTGGGCAATCAGCTATCGGGTAACGTTGGTAGCAGTTATTCAGAAGGTCTGACGCCGTTTGACGATTACAAGAGCCTGGAACGCAGCATTCGTACCCAGCAAAAGAATTACGTCGATGGTAGCTGGCGCTTCCACCCGAGCTGGCAAGTCAACGCTGCTTACAATCGCTTTGATCTGCGCTATGACACGCAAGCGCAAAGTCCGTCCGAACGCAATCTGGACATGACCGATATCGGGATCGATTATCTGGCCAAAAGCGGCAACAAGATTGGTCTGGTTGCACGTCATATCGAAGGCGACTATCCGTACGCTGACATCAATTCCTATCAGCAGAATGAGTTGAAGGCCAAGGTCGACTGGCAGTTGACCGGCAAGACCTACCTGCAGTTTCTCGGCGGCTGGGCCAAACGCGAATACGCATCCACTCCACAGCGCGATTCCAGCGTGCCTAGCGCACGCCTGACTGCGTACTGGAAGGCCACCGGCAAGACGGCCTTCTCGCTAGGTGTATGGCGTGAGCTCGGCGCGACCGATGACCTCGCGGCCAACTATGCACGCAATCAAGGCATCAGTCTGGGATCGACATGGGATGCCACCAGCAAGATCAGCGTCGATGGTTTGTTGATGACGGAGAAGCGCGACTACAACGGTGTCGCGGTGATAGACGGG
The DNA here is from genome assembly GCF_042665175.1 of Herminiimonas aquatilis. Taxonomy (NCBI): domain Bacteria; kingdom Pseudomonadati; phylum Pseudomonadota; class Betaproteobacteria; order Burkholderiales; family Oxalobacteraceae; genus Herminiimonas; species Herminiimonas aquatilis. The sequence goes on along the minus strand of NZ_JBHTCC010000002.1, from coordinate 306,404 downwards.
ATTGCGCCATCGGATCGCGACGACCGCTACAACAATGCGGTACTTGGTTTGACGTACAAGCCGACCCTGCATTTCCGCATTCGCGCCTCAGTCTACCGGACCAATCTCGATTCAAACGTCTCGGCAGCCACCTACAAGACGAACGGCGCATTGATTACTACTCGCTATGAATTCTGATATTAGTCAAATCAAATATCCGGCCGATATACCTGCCCGCAAATTCTATCGCCGTCTGCTCGATCCATTGATTGCCATCGGATTGCTGTATTTGCTGATGCGAGTATCCGGCCATCCGTTTACGGCGAATCACGTGGTACTGGCGATACTGACATTTTTTATCAGTTCCACGGTATTTGGCTGGACTGATCCATGGCGCGATGCATCGTCAAGCAATGTTCTTACCTTGGGGAAATCCATCGTCGGCGCCTGGCTGGCGACGATTGTGCTCTTGCTCTTTTTTTCGTACGTTGCCGGCCTGGTGAGCTTGTTCCAGCAGCGTGAGACTGTGATCTGGCTCGCCATCACTCCGCCCGTGTTGCTGTTCGCGCAGATCGTGTTGCAAAAAGCGGGAATGGGTTTGAGCCGTACCAATGTACGTTCGGTCGTACTGGTTGGCGTAAACGAATTAAGTGTGAAACTGGCCGAGCGTGTCGATGAGAATCCGGATCTTCGTATGGAGATCAACGGTTTTTTCGACGACAGGGATACCTCGCGTCAACCGACAGGCCAGAAAGTCACTTTGCTGGGCAGTATGTCGGACATTCCTGCTTATGTGCGCAAGCACAACGTCAACACGATTTTCATCAGCCAGCCGATTTCTGCGCAGCCGCGCATACGCAAGTTGCTGAATGAATTGCAGGACACGACGGCATCGATTTATTTTCTGCCGGATATTTATGTCTTCGATCTGATACAGGCACGCTTCGATAGCGTGGCTGGCTTGCCGGTCGTTGCGATATGCGAATCGCCGTTCACCGGCATCAACAATATGATCAAGCGCGGCAGCGACTTTGTCCTGGCACTGATGATTCAAATCATTCTGTTGCCGCTCATGCTAGGTATTGCGATTGCGATCAAGGTGACGTCACCCGGGCCGGTAATTTTCCGTCAGCGCCGCTACGGCCTCGATGGTGAAGAAATCATCGTCTACAAGTTTCGCTCGATGACCGTATGCGAAGACGGTGCACGCGTGGTGCAGGCGACCAAGAACGATCAGCGTGTAACGCGCATAGGCGCATTTCTGCGTCGTACTTCGCTCGATGAACTGCCGCAGTTCTTCAACGTATTGCAAGGGCGGATGAGCATCGTCGGTCCGCGTCCGCACGCGATTGCGCACAACGAACTGTATCGCAAGCAAATCAAGGGTTACATGCTGCGCCACAAAGTGCGTCCCGGTATTACCGGTTGGGCACAGGTCAATGGCTTTCGCGGCGAGACCGACACGCTGGACAAGATGGAGGCGCGCATCGCCTACGACCTCGATTACTTGCGGCGCTGGTCGCTGGCACTCGACTTGTGGATTATCGCGCGCACGGTCGGCGTGGTCCTCAAACGCGATAACGCTTATTGAGCACGCTGCAAGCGCTCGTAAGAAATCAGTAATACGCACTTGTTGATACAAGACTCGCAATACGGAAATTCAAGCAATGGAGAGAACAATGAAAAAAATCAAACACGCAATGCTGATGATACTGATGGTGACCATCGGCAGTTGGGCAACCGCGGCCGATGTTCCGCTAGGCCCCGGCGACGTGCTGAAGATCACCGTCTTTGGTCAGCCTGACCTGACGCTGGAAACCCGCGTCAGCGAAGCCGGCAGTATTTCCTATCCGCTGGTGGGCGAAGTCAAGGTCGGCGGTCTGTCGTCGAATCAGGCTGAACAGAAGATTGCCGAAATGCTGGATAAAGGCGGCTTCGTGCGCAAGCCGCAAGTCAATCTGATGGTCACTGAAATGCAGAGCCAGCAGGTTTCCGTATTGGGTCAGGTCAACAAGCCTGGACGTTATCCGGTGGATGGCAAGCGCAGTTTGACTGACATTCTGGCGATGGCCGGCGGTGCTAATGAAGAAGCGGCCGATACCGTGATTCTTACGCATAACGAAGGCGGCAAAACAACCAAGGAAAAAATCGATTTACTGGAGTTGATACGTTCCGGCGATCCTGCAAAAAATCGTCAACTGGCGGCCGGTGATTCCGTGTTTGTCGAACGTGCGCCGCGCTTCTACATCTATGGCGAAGTCACCAAGCCTGGTTCTTACAAACTGGAACGCGACATGATGGTCTTGCAGGCACTGTCGACCGGCGGCGGCTTGAGCCCGCGTGGCACCGAACGCGGTGTGCGCATCAAGCGGCGCGATGCCAATGGCGTGTTGCAAATCATCACCGTCAAACATGACGACCTGTTGAAGCCTGACGACATCGTCTATGTAAAAGAAAGCCTGTTCTGAACCGGGAGTTGATATGACACTTGCACAAATTCTGCGCACCTTGCGTGCACGTTACAAGATCGTCCTGCTCTTGCTTGCCGTAACGGTAGTGGCCGCCTTCGCCGTCAGCCTGCTGATGCCCAAGACCTACAAGGCAACCACGTCTCTTGTCCTCAACAACAAGGGTATAGATCCCGTGACCGGCCTGAATGTACCGGTACAGCTGACACCTGGCTATCTGCCTACGCAAGTCGATATAGTCAAAAGCAAGATTGTCGCGCTGAAAGTGGTTGACGACCTCAAGCTGGCGGAAGCGCCGGCAGCGAAGGAACGTTTCGCAAAAATGGAGCCTGGCCAAACCACGATACGGGATTGGCTGGCGGATGGCTTGCGTGCCAATCTGACGGTGGAGCCGGCGCGCGACAGTAGCGTACTGAACGTCACTTTCAAAGGTGATGATGCCGAATATGTCGCGCGGATTGCGAATGCATTTGCAGCGGCCTACCAGCAGGTAAGCGTGGACTTGAAAGTCGCCCCTGCGCAAAAAGCCAGCGGTTACATCAATGATCAGATCAAGCTGTTGCGCGAAAATTTTGAAGCAGCGCAAAACAAGATGTCTGCCTATCAGAAGGAAAACAATATTTTCAGTAGCGACAACAAGCTGGATGTGGAAACTGCGCGCCTGAATGAATTGTCTAGCCAGCTGGTAATGGCGCAAGGTCAATCGATGGAAGCGACATCTCGCCAGCGTCAGGTGCAAAGCAATGCAGGCGGTTCGCCGGACGTACTGTCGAACCCATTGATCCAGACTTTGAAATCGAGATTGTCGGAAGCCGAGGCAAAATTTGCCGACACCTCCGCCAAACTCAATGTCAATCATCCGCAATACATCGCCGCCAAATCCGAAGTCGATAATCTGCGTGCCAATCTGAACCGGCAAATCGGCCTGGCCTCCACCGGAGTCATCAGCAATGCACGCATCCAGCAACAGCGCGAAGCGGAAGTCCGTACAGCATTGAACGCACAGAAGGAAAAAGTCCTCGCCCTCAATGGTGCGCGTGACGAACTGAGCGTACTGGCGAACGAAATGGAAAACGCCAAGCGCGCCTATGAAACCGCGTCGCAACGTTTGACGCAAACCAATCTGGAAGGGCAATCGACGCAATCCGATATTTCTGTATTGACCGCTGCCTCGGTGCCGCGCAGTCCGGCCGGCCCGCGCATGTTGCTGAATCTTTTGCTGGCCTTGGTGGTCGGCAGCATCCTCGGCATCGCGGCCGCGATCGCGATGGAATTGCTGGATCAGCGCGTGCGCTCGGCTGACGATCTGGCGCAATTGTTCGGCTTGCCATTGTTGGGCGTCATTGAAAAAACGCGCGTGATCAGACACAGACCGCAACGTCGCCTTGGTGTTTCGGCACCTGCGTGAACCTGATGTCCAAAGCGTACTTAACTTCTAAGCATTCGATTTAAAAAAGCGAATTGGAAATATCATGATCAAGACACCCCATCAATTGCAGGATGCTGCAAAAATGCAGCATTCGCAGGCGCCGCGTCTGACCACCAATCAGATCGGTAGCATCCTGATCGATAGCGGTCGCTTGACGGCAGACGAAGCGCAAAGAATTTTGCAAGAACAGCATGTGGGGCGGCAACGTTTCGGCGACGCCGGCATTGCGCTCGGCTTGCTGACACCGGCCGATATCGACTTCGCGCTGTCGAATCAGTTTTCTTATCCTTATCTGATACGCGGTCAAAGCAATGTCAGCGAGGAAGTCATCGCCGCCTACGATCCGTTCAGCAAGCAGGTCGAAGCCTTGCGCGCCTTGCGCAGCCAGCTCGTGATGCGCTGGTTCGGTTCCAGCGAACAGCGTTCGGCGATGGCGATTACCAGCGCCGAACGCGGTGACGGTCGCAGTTTCATCGCCGCCAACCTCGCCGTACTTTTTTCACAATTGGGTCAGCGTACCTTGCTGATCGATGCGGATATGCGCAACCCCAGCCAGCATCGCTTGTTCGGCATAGAAAATCGTAGCGGGCTGTCGTCGATATTGTCCGGCCGCAGTGGCGTGGCAGATATCCATCGGATTCCCTCTCTGGTTGATTTGTCCATCCTGCCCAGCGGTGCGACGCCGCCGAATCCTCAGGAGTTGCTGGGTCGTAGCGCTTTCACGAATATGCTGCGCGAATTCAGGGACGAGTTCGATGTGATCTTGATCGATACGCCGCCGGATTACGACTACGCCGATAGCCAGACTGCAGCCGCACGTGCCGGCTCTGCGCTGGTGGTCGCGCGCAAGGACATCAGCCATGCCGGTGCGATCGGCAATCTGGTCGATTCGATGAAGCATGCCGGCGTCATGGTGGTGGGCGCTGTGCTGAATGAATATTGAAGAGAGTGAAACACAGATGCCGAATCTGAATGTGGAAATGGTGAATGACGCACAGCGTGGGCACAGACACGACCAATTGAGCGCGGACCTGATCGGCCGGCATGAAATCCTGCGCGATCTGATTGGTTACGCCCCATTCCATTACGTCGATATTCCCACGCACGGCAATATCGGCGACCTGTTGATCATGCATGGCACGCTGGCTTTTTTCCGCAAGCATCGCCTGGTGCCGAAACTGATTGCCCCTTATTTTGCCTACGACCCGCGCTGGATCGCGCCGGAAGATGTCATCGTGTTCCACGGTGGTGGCAACTTTGGCGATCTGTACCCGTATTTTCAGGACCTGCGCGAAAGCATCGTGCAGAACCACAGGGAAAATCGCATCATCATACTGCCGCAATCGCTGCATTTTTCATCGCCCGAAAAGATGCAAGAGTCGGCACGACTGTTCCGCATGCATGCCGATGTACACCTCTGTGTGCGCGATCAGGTGTCGTACCAAATGGCGCAGCAATTCACCGATAACGTCTATCTGTTGCCTGATATGGCACATCAACTGTTTCCAATGCTGGCGGATGCCGGTTCGCCGTCTGCGGGCAGTCTGCGCATCAGTCGCGTCGATGATGAAAGCAGTCCGCAAGCCGGTTTGCGCAATATGGTCTCGACTACAGTCACCGACTGGCCGGAGTTTGTCGGTCAGCGGGAAGTCCGTATCAATCTGTTCCGCCGCGTCATAGGCGCTTTCTTCCGGCGCGGCCTGGGCTGGTCGGCCAACAGCATACTGGTGCGCTTGTGGATTGCTTACTCGGGTCGTCTGATCGCCGATGCGGCGCAATTATTCGCACGACATGAATTGATTGTCACCGATCGCTTGCATGGCCACATTCTGGCTTGCCTGCTGCGCAAGCAAAACATCGTGCTCGATAACAGCTATGGAAAAAATTCACGTTACGTCGAGGCATGGACCCTCAATAGTGAGCTGGTCATGTTGCAGAAACAAAATGCAGCGCATGCGACGACAACGTTTACACGTCACGGCCCGATGGCCGCTGCACTATAAGGGAGCTGATTTTGGCGACGATAGATGTCTTGCTGCCGGTTAAAAACGGTATCGATTTTCTGGCAGATTCGCTGGATAGTATTTGCGCGCAGACTTTCAGGGATTGGCGCTTGCTGGTACTGGATCACGGCTCTACCGATGGCAGCCTGGAAATGGCGGGGGATTATCACCGGCGCGATCCGCGCATACAGGTGTACAGCTTTCCGGAAGCCGAAGGATTGGCAGGATTGCTGAACCGGGGGCTGGATATCAGCGATTGCAAATACGTGATGCGGCATGATGCTGATGACGTGTGCTTTGTCGATCGGATGGACATTATGCTGGCAGCGTTCAAACGCCAGCCTGACTGCATCGCGATCAGCGGCCAATCAGAAGTGATCAATGGCGCAGGCGAGGTGACCGGCAACATCAAGATGCCTATAGGCAGGCACCGAGTCGCGGCTGCCAGCTTCTTCCGCAATCCGATCACGCATCCTGCGGCGATGATGGATTTTACGGCGGTGAAAAAATTGGGTGTGCGTTACGGCGTCGATTTCCTGAACGTCCTGCCGGCTGACAAGCGCATCGAGGTGAATGCGCTGGCAGAGGATTACTTCATGTTCGGGCAATTGGCGATACTGGGTAAATGCACGAACGTACCTTCCGAGTTGATTCAATATCGCTGGCACGGCAGTAATGTCAGCGCCACCCGCTTTCGCGAGCAGGTAGAAGTGTCATTAGCGATTTCGCGCTACCTCGCGCGGTCGTTCAGCACCATGCATGGCTTGCCGTACTTCGATCCGGCGCCATTCTGTAATCACGGGGGTATCCTGTTCGATGTCGCCGGCCAAAGTGATTTCTCCGATGCATTCGAACAAATGGCGTACACCTTGCGTCGCGGCCTAGGCCATTCGGAAGAACTGGAACGCGAACTGGCTTTCCGCAAAATGGCGACCACGCGGCAGGACGCGCGGCTGTTGTGGCGTTACTTCCGTTTCCAGTCGCGCAACGCACCGGAAACCGGCGAGTGGAATGCGATCCGCTCGTGGCTGATACGCCGCCTGCCGGGCAAGCCGCAGATGAGTGTAGCGAGGGAATTGAATGCGGAGCTGGCTGCAGAAGCGGCTATCTGAGCACATGCTGAATCCGACGACAATCAGGCAGTTCGACGGCAAAGTGCATGCGCGCTGGGTGCCGGCTGCGTCGGATGCCTATGCGGTGTTGGCGGTTGTCGTGTTGGCTCTGGTGATGGGCATCATCGTCCCTTTCTACACCGATGTGATGGATTACAAGCTGGCGCGCTTGCTGGCGTTGCCGGCGATTCTGGTATTCGGTTTCTTGCTGATATTCAATCGCCTGTTATTGCTGACGCTGATCATACTGTTCAGGTCTACCGGCGACGTGATTCTGGAATCCACCCGTTTTTCCCTCGGCAGCTACGAAACCGGCGTCGGCGGCTTGATCAATCTGTGCGTGATCATGCTGGCGTGCATGCTGGTATTTGAAAAGCCGTCGCGCTTGCCGAAGAAGATGACCTTGTCCTGGGTTCCGTTCTTGCTGGTGGCCTTGTTCGGCGTCGTGATTTCGCCGGAAAAAGGCGATGCGATTCGCACTTATCTGACTTTGCTGTCTTACTTCGCGATGTTCGTGATCGCGTTTTACTTTGTTCATTCAGGCAAGGATTTCCGTCACTGCATAAAACTGGTTCTATGGTCGTCGGTTTTGCCCGCACTGTATGCGCTGGTGGATGTCGCCATGAATGGTGGAGCCGGCGGTGCGGAAGGATTCCGCCTGCAATCTACCTTTACCCATCCAAACATCTTTGCGTTTTACCTTACGCTGATGATTCCCTTGACCCTGTATGTACTCAAGGACAAGGTTGCACCACTAAAAAGCGGCAGTCGGGTTGCGCTCACGCTGTATATGTTTTATATGCTGGCCTTGCTAGTACTGACGCAAACCAGAAGTGCCTGGCTGGCGCTGATGATTGTGTTTGTTGCCTACGCCCTGTTGTTTGAACGACGTTATCTGTTGTACCTGATGCTGCTACCTGTCGCCGCCTTGCTGATACCGGAGATACGTGATCGCTTGATGGATCTGGGCAGCGGCACGGCAGCTGTCGGCTATGCCAAGCTGAATTCGTTTGCGTGGCGTCTGTCGATCTGGGAAAGTGGTTTGCAATGGATGCGACCGAGCCAGTACGTGTTTGGTTACGGGCTGGAAGCGTTTCGCCATTATTCACAAACCTTTTTCCCCGCCGCCAATCATATGAACTGGGGCGCGCACAATGTGTATGTGCAATGGTTCTTTGACGTCGGCTTGCTTGGATTGTCGGCTTACCTGTTTTTGTATGCGCGGGTCGCGATGATGCTGAAATCGCTGATAAAGGTCGACAAGCTGGCCGCCTTCGTGAGCTTGAGCCTGGTCTTTATCTATTTGGTAGTGTCGTCTTCGGACAATATCTTCGGTTACCTGGTTTTCAACTGGTACTTCTGGTTCACCGTCGGCATTGGTTGTGCATTGGCAACTAGCGTCATACCTCAGATAAACAGGCCAAGTCCGACGCGTGCAGAACCGCATGCACGAGCGGTGCAACCATGACTTCCTCCATCCCTCGCCTGCAAGTGCTGGATGGCTGGCGCGGCATCAGTATTCTGTGCGTGCTGGCAGCGCATTTGCTGCCCATGGGCCCCAAGGTCTTGCAACTGAATGCAATGTTCGGGCTGCTGGGGATGTCGCTGTTTTTTACGCTTTCCGGATTTCTGATCACCTCCTTCCTGCTGAAGAATCCGACCACACTGGATTTTCTGGTGCGCCGCTTCTTTCGCATCATTCCTTTGGCCTGGCTGTATTTGCTGATCGCATTGGCGATCGCCGGCGCGTCGTCGGATACCTGGCTTGCGCATTATTTTTTCTACGCAAATCTGCCCCCCAAGCATTTGGTTTCATTGACGGATCACATCTGGAGTCTGTGCCTGGAGATGCAGTTCTATGTTGGCATCGCCTTGCTGTATGCAGTATTTGGCGTGCGCAGCCTGCTGGCGATTCCATTGATCGCCGTGTTGTTCACCATGCTGCGCGTGATGGATGGTGTGTATGCGTCCAGCATCAGTTATTACCGTATCGATGAGATTCTGGCCGGTTGCACGCTTGCACTGATTTATCACAGGCGCCTTGATCCGCGCTTGCTGATCTGGATGAAAAAAATTCCGCAAGGACTGCTGCTGATCTTGCTGCTGGTGTCCTGTCACGAGCAGGGCGGCGCGATGAATTATCTGCGTCCTTATCTGGCGGCATTACTGATAGGCAGCACCATCGTGCATCCGACTCGCGCGATTGCGCCCTGGCTGAATAACCGGGTGCTGGTTTATCTGGCCGCGGTCTCGTATGCGCTGTATGTAATTCATCCGCTACTGGCCGGAACCTGGTTGGGAAGTGGCGACGTCATCGTCAAGTACCTGAAGCGTCCCCTGCTGTTCATGGTTTTGTTTGCGCTGGCCCATCTGTCGACTTTTTACTATGAACATTGGTGGATGGCGAACGGCAAGAGTTTGATCAAGAAATTGAAACTGAAGGCAGCCTGAGCAATCAAGACCGCCTGAAAAAAGGATATTCGTAATGCGCATCAAGTTGAATCACTCTCATGTTTACTCATCGTCCTTGCTGCTCGCAGCAGGCGTCGTGATCACTGCTGCGATTGCGTTGCCGGTCAACGCTGCGGAACCATCTTCAAGCAAAGCCGCAAACAGAACTCCCGACAAAACGGCAAAGATATCAGCCACAAATTCGACTGCTAGTCAGGCAGCCTGGGGCACGTATCAAAAGCCATTTGCAGCAACGTCGCCGTGGAATAGTCGACCTGTCGCGCCGACCTTCGCTGATTTCGTGATTCCAAAATCGACTTACTCGCCAGGTGTCGCTGGCGGTGAATGGTCGACTGGTGTATTTCTCGCAAATGCTGGCGATGCACCTATGACGGTTACCGGTTTGCCGAAGACGAAAGGCTTATGGGATCCGGATGCGGAAGCTTTTCATGATGTAACGGTGCCGCGCTGGCCATCGAATGTCGTCGCGGCAAGCGCCAGCGATGGTCACGCCGATATCGTCGATCCTGTAACCGGCATCGTGCATTCATTCTGGCAATTGAAGAAAGTCGATGGCAAATGGGTGGCCGCACAATATGCGTGGACCCGTATCGATGGTCGCGGCTGGGGCGATCCAGCGCATTACTTCCAGGGTTCGCGTGCTGCCGGCGTGCCAACTGCGGCAGGCTTGATACGCAAGCATGAGGTCAATGATGGCGACACCATGTATCGCCACGCGCTGGCGATGTCGCTGACCTTCAACGCCTTGTCACCGAACCCGACTTATATCTTCCCCGCAACGTCCGCCGATACCAATGCCGCAAAAGAGAATAGCGGCAAAATTCCGGAGGGTGCATTGCTGATGCTGCCGGCATCGTATGACACGCAAAAAATCGTTAATCCGGATTTACGCAAGGTCGCAGAGACTCTGAAAACCTATGGAGCGTATGTAGTCGATCGTAATTTCGGCACACCGTTTTTTATCTATGTGGAAAACGGTGCCGGCTTCGATCTGCACAAGGGCGGCTGGAACAAGACAGTAGCCGACGATCTGGAGCGCATGCGCGTTGCCTTGCGTCAGGTCGTGAATGTGCAATCGTGGGTGGATGGCAACGAGAAACCTGTGGTGCAGGAAAAGAAATTGAACCTGCTTTCCATGCGCGGACCGTGGCAATTGCAAGCCGGGACTGTCGCCGGCAATTTTGATACATGGCAGCAGGCCGTGGTTTTCCCGGCAACCAGTACCCGCATCACACAAGTAAATTATTCATCGCGCGGCTTGCATCCACTCGCATGGATAGGGCCGGAAGTTGGCAAGATGTATCGCGTGACCGCACAAACCACTGGCGATGCAAAGCTGCGTTTGCAAGTACGCGAACCATCCGGCACGCCGCTGTATTTCGACAGCACTGAACTGGCAAATGGTGAAAGTAAAACCTTCAAGTGGCCGTCCAAGACAGCGGTTATTGCCGTACATGCAATCAGCGGCGTGGGCGGCCCGTCGACAGTACGCGGCGATTTGCTGTTACAGGATTAATCAGTCATGAGCCGACTTTCAAACGATAACGATTGGGATGCAGACTTGCAGCGCTATGCGCTGCGCCGTCCATTTTTGAAAGAGCAATCGATCTGGGCAGTGTGGACATATCGTTTCGGCCGCCGTGTCGATCGCATGCCGGCAGGCCTGGCGAAGAAAGCGCTGACTTCTTTTTACTGGTTGTGGTTTCGCCTGGTGGAGACCGCAGTGGGCATCAGCCTGCCGAAGGCTGCAGTGATCGGTCCCGGTTTGCGTATATGGCATTTCGGCGGAATTTTTTTGCATCCTGACGTGCGCATAGGCGCGAACTGCACCTTGCGACAAGGCGTCACGATCGGCAATCGCGTCGCCGACGGTGCGGTGCCGGTCATCGGTGATGATGTTGATTTCGGTGCCTACGCGCAGGTCCTGGGTGATGTACGCATAGGTAACGGCTGTCACATCGGTGCGATGTCAGTGGTCTTGTGCGATGTGCCGGACGGTGCAACCGCAGTGGGCGTGCCGGCCAGAGTGATCCTGAAATTGGATGTTCAGCAGCAAGCCGCAGCGGCGGTGGCAAAAGCAAACAAGGAAGATAGAGAGGAACTGGTTTGAGCGAACTACGTATAGCCTACCTGATCAATCAGTATCCAAAAGTCAGCCATAGCTTCATACGCAGGGAAATCCTTGCGCTGGAAAGACAAGGCCTCGCGATACAGAGATTTGCGTTGCGCGGTTGGGAAGGCGATCTGGTGGACGCCGAGGATTTTGTCGAGCGGGAACGCACGCGCTATATCCTGCAGCGCGGCGTAGTCGGCTTGCTGCGTTCCGTGCTGGAGCTCAAGCTGACTTCGCCTGTTCGCTATATCAAGGCTTTGGCCCTTGCTTTTCGCATGAGCTGGCGCGCCGATCGTTCCCTGCCGTATCACCTGATCTATCTGGCCGAAGCATGCCGCCTTGCCTTGTGGCTTAAGCGTGACGGGATTACGCATTTGCATGTGCACTTCGGCACCAATTCAGCCGAAGTCGCGATGCTGGCCAGCGAACTGAGTGGCATCCCTTACAGCCTGATGATTCATGGTTCGGAAGAATTCGACAAGCCTGAATTCATCGGCCTGCCGGAAAAACTGCGACGCGCCACCTTTGTCGCGGCGATCACGTCGTTCTGCCGCAGCCAGTTGTATCGCAGTCTGCCCTATGCGCAATGGGGAAAAGTGCACATCGTGCATTGCGGGCTGGAACCGGCTTTTTACGACAACGTCGACATGCGCTTGCCTGCACGTCCGCGGTTGATTTGCGTGGGCCGCTTGTGCGAGCAAAAAGGCCAGCAGCTATTGATTGAGGCAGCGGCCATACTCGCCAGAAAAGGTATGGCGTTTGAACTGGTGTTGGCGGGTGATGGCGAAATGCGCAAGGACATCGAAGCGCAGATTGCACAATGCAATTTGCAGTCGCGTATACGCATCACAGGCTGGATCAGCAGCGATCAAGTCAAGCAGGAAATACTCCACGCACGCGCGATGGTCATGGCCAGTTTCGCCGAAGGCTTGCCGGTCGTGCTGATGGAGGCGATGTCGCTGCAGCGACCGGTATTGAGTACCTGGATTGCAGGCGTGCCGGAACTCGTGATCGATGGCGAAAACGGCTGGCTGTATCCACCCGGTTCGGTAGAAGAGCTGGCGCTGGCGATGGAGCGCTGTTTGACAACTTCGAACGCAGACTTGTTACGCATGGGACAAAGCGCACGCCTACGTGTATTGGAACGTCACGATATCGAGCATGAAGCAGGCAAGTTGCATGTACTGTTTCAACAGGCGTCGCAACATCAGCGGCAGCTGGCAGGAGCTGCGCAATGGTGAGTTTGCTGCATATCGGATGGATGTTGGTGCTGATACTTGCGGCCCTGCCGGTTGCCGTATTGCTGGTGCAGGCTGTGGCTGCAATGAAGCGAACCCGTGTGACTTCCTTGCACACTGAGTGGCGTCCCAGTGTTGCGGTGCTGGTGCCGGCGCATAACGAAGCGCAAGGCATCGCAGCTACGATCGCTTCCATCCGCCAGCAACTGCGTGATGGCGATCGCCTGCTCATCGTTGCCGATAACTGTGATGACGATACGGTGGAGGTGGCGCTGGCGGCAGGCGCGGCTGTGCTTGAACGCAGCAATCTTGAACAGCGCGGCAAGGGGTATGCGCTGGACTATGGCGTACAGCATCTGGCACACAACCCGCCGGACGTCGTTCTGATGATTGATGCCGATTGCCGTCTGCTCGAAGGCACGATAGATCGACTCGCATGCCTCGCGATGACGACGTTGCGTCCTGTGCAGGCGCTGGATCTGATGCAGGCGCGCGCGGATGGCGGTCTGAAAATGCGGATTGCCGAATTCGCATGGATAGTTAAAAACCATGTACGCCCCCTGGGCTTTCTGAGGCTGGGCTTGCCTTGCCAGTTAATGGGTACCGGCATGGCGTTTCCGTGGACCTTGATAGAGAAAGCCGGCCTGGCAACCGGCCATCTGGCGGAAGACATGCAGCTTGGAATAGAGATGGCACGCCGGAATGCGGCGCCTATATTCTGCCCCGAGGCTTGCGTCATCAGTTACTTCCCACAAGGTGAAGAAGCGGCGCGCATGCAAAGAACGCGGTGGGAACATGGTCACATGAGCATGATCCTGCAACATGGATTGCCCTTGCTGGTACAAGGGTTGCGGCGCGGCGACCGCATGCTGATCGCGCTGGCACTCGATATGTGTGTACCGCCGGTAGCCTTGCTGACACTTGCCACTTTCGCGTTGTTCTTCGGCGCGGTGGTGACGTATTTCGTATTTGACTGGATGACGCCGCTGTTGCTGGCCAGCGCCAGCCTGCTTGGCTTGACGCTGGCAGTGCTGCTTGCGTGGCAGCGTTTCGGCCGTCATGTCGTCAGCCTGAACGACCTGCTTTCTGCAACGACCTATATCGTGTGGAAGCTGCCTTTGTATCTGAAGTTTCTGGTCAGCCGCCAGGTTGAATGGGTGAGGGCAAAACGCGATGCCGACTAATTTCACAAGCCGACGACATAAAGAAGTTATTGCAGACGTACCGCCGCTTGCGGTCCATCCAGTCCATACAGTACGCACCGATTTCCAGCGTCCTGTCTATTGCATACTTGGTCTGCCTTTCGATGCGATCACGATGGAGCAGGCAACTGCAACAGTCACTGATGCGGCACGCAGTCGCCAACGCTGCTTCTTTTCCACGCCGAATCTGAACTTCGCCGTGGCCAGCCTGGATGGCGGTGAATTCCGCGATTCCGTTATACGCAGCGATCTGTCGGTGGCCGATGGCATGCCGCTGGTATGGATTGCCAAATTGCTGGGATTGCCGATCACGGAACGTGTTGCCGGTTCGGCCTTGTTTGAAGCATTGCGCAACAGGCCGGGAAAAACATTGTCGGTCTACTTCTTTGGCGGGCCGGACGGGGTGGCCGAGATCGCATCGAATAAATTGAATGCGACAACATCCGGATTGGTCTGCGTCGGATTCAAGTCGCCAGGCTTTGCCAGCGTTGAACAGATGAGTAGTGATGCCGTGCTCGCGGACATCAATGCCAGCCACGCAGATTTGCTGGTGGTGGCGTTGGGCGCAAAAAAAGGCCAGGCGTGGATAGAGCGAAATCTGGCACGACTTCAGGTACCCGTCGTGAGCCATTTAGGCGCGGTCGTAAATTTTGTCGCCGGTACGGTGAAGCGCGCACCGACCTGGGTAGGCCGCCTTGGTGGTGAATGGTTATGGCGCATCATGGAAGAACCGGCATTGTGGAAGCGTTACTTCCATGATGGTTTGACGCTCATCAGGCTGATGAGCATGCATGTGATCCCTTGCGCAGTAGCGATGCGCTGGCACAAGCGCGATGTACACGCGGTAGCGACGGCGCGCGTTGCGCTGCTTGTGCAGGGAGGCTATTGCACGATCACTGCAAGCGGCGCTTGGGAAGCAGGCAATCTGTCAGCACTACGCGAAGCATGCGCCAGCGCAACTGCCAGATCCTTGCATATCCGGCTCGATTTCTCCGATGTGAGTCATGTGGATAGCGCATGCATCGCCTTGTTAATGCTGCTGTATGGCCATCAGTCGAAAATCAATTGCGGTTTTTTATTATCCAATCTGCAGCCTGCAGTCAGACGTATGTTGCATCTTTACTGCGCCGATTATCTGCTGGAGCAGCATGCAAAGGCCGGGCAAGTAGTGCAGATAGCAAGCGTCAAAAAGATCGGTGAATGAGCGAATGTATTGCCATACATAAATGTTGGCGCCGCTCGGAAAATGTGCGATCGCAGATAATTTTTTAGATCAGTGCGCGAGAATTTTGTAAGGACACTTTTTGTTACGATTTCGTCTCGTTAAAAAGTGAACTTTGTAGTCATACATACATCTTTGTAAGGGTGCACTTTGCAGTCTTCTGGATAAATGGAATGATGAAAATACTGGTAACGGGAGGAGCTGGCTATATCGGCTCTCATACATGCGTAGAACTCATCAAGGCCGGTTATCAAGTAGTGGTGGTCGATAATCTTTGTAACAGCAAGGCATCCGTACTGGAACGCGTCGCCACCATCACGGGAACCACAGTGTCTTTCGTGCAGGCAGATGTACGAGATCGTACGCGCATGGAAAAAATATTCACGCAACATCGTTTCGATGCAGTGATGCATTTCGCCGGACTGAAAGCCGTCGGCGAATCCGTGGCTGAACCCTTGCGCTACTACGACAATAATGTGGAAGGCAGCCTTGTGCTGTTACAGGTCATGGCGCAACACGGCGTCAGAAACCTGGTTTTCAGTTCATCCGCCACTGTATACGGCGATCCGGCCACTGTGCCGATACTGGAAGATTTTCCGTTGGCCGCCACCAATCCTTATGGTCGCAGCAAATTGATGATTGAAGAGATGCTGCGCGATCTCGCTGCTTCCGATGCAACATGGCGCGTCGCATTGCTGCGTTATTTCAATCCTGCCGGCGCGCATGAAAGCGGCTTGATCGGCGAAGATCCCAACAATATTCCGAATAATCTCTTTCCTTATGTCGCGCAAGTCGCATCCGGCAGGCGCGAATTGTTATCGGTGTATGGCGACGATTACCCGACCAGCGATGGCACCGGTGTGCGCGATTACATTCATGTGGTTGATCTGGCGGTAGGACACGTCAAGGCGCTGGCTAAATTGATCGCCAGCGAAACCACTGTGCAAACTTATAACCTCGGCACAGGTTGCGGCAGCAGCGTGTTGCAAATGATCAAGGCCTTTGAACGCGCCAGTGGTCGTGCCGTCCCTTATCGCATCGTGCCGCGCCGCCCCGGCGATATCGCGGTTTGTTATGCCGATCCATCGCTGGCCAGGCGTGAGCTGGGCTGGTCTGCACAGCGCACTATCGAGCAGATGTGCATCGATACCTGGCGCTGGCAAAGCAGGACGGAAGAACGCTTTGCTTTTGCATGAGAGAAATAGAACCTCTTCAGTGGCGATATTTTCAATAGAAGTAATTTCAATTTCGTTTAAGCCTATCGAATAATTCAGGGAAAAACATGAAAGCAATGATACTTGCAGCAGGCAAGGGTACGCGCGTCCAGCCACTCACTTATGAATTGCCGAAGCCGATGATTCCCATCCTCGGCAAACCAGTGATGGAATATCTGGTCGAGCATCTGGTCAAGTACGGCATCACGGAAATCATGGTGAATGTCAGTTATCTGCATCAAAAGATAGAAGACTACTTCGGCGAAGGCCAGCGCTTTGGTGCGCAGATCGGCTATTCGTTTGAAGGTTACATGACCGATGATGGAAAAGTCATGCCCAAGCCTATCGGTTCTGCCGGCGGCTTGAAAAAGATTCAGGAATTCGGTGGTTTCTTCGATGAAACCACGCTCGTCATTTGCGGCGATGCGCTGATCGATCTGGATATCAAATCCGCATTGTTTGAACACAGACAAAAAGGCGCGATGGTCAGCATCATCACGAAAGAAGTCGCGCCTGAAAAAACCGTTGATTACGGCATGGTGGTTACCGATGAAGAAGGTCGCGTGCTGTCCTTCCAGGAAAAACCCGCGCCAGAAGAAGCGCTATCCAATCTCGCCAGTACCGGCATTTATATCTTCGAGCCGGAAGTGCTGGATCTGATTCCGTCCGGGGTGGAGTTCGATATCGGTTCGCAGTTGTTCCCGCTATTGGTAGAGAAGGGCGTGCCTTTCTTTGCACAAAAGCGCTTCTTCAACTGGATCGATATCGGCAACGTCAAGGATTACTGGGCTGTGTCGCAAAGCGTGATGCTGGGCGAGATGGCGCACATGACGATGCCGGGCACACAGATCAGGGAAGGCGTGTGGGTGGGATTGAACACGCACATCGACTGGGACGGCACGACGATAGAAGGGCCGGTTTATATCGGTTCCGGCAGTACGATAGAAGCCGGCAGCACCATCATAGGGCCGACCTGGATAGGTCACGGCAGCCAGATATGCAGCGGCTCCAGAGTGGAGGGCAGCATCCTGTTTGAATACACACGGGTATCGCCGCATTCCAGCATGTCTGAGCTGGTGGTCTGTACCGATTACTGCGTCAGCCGCGAAGGCAAGATGCGCCATGTCTCCGATTGCGTGGCAGATTACTGGCGCGACGCCCGTGATCGTCGCAGCAAGACGCGTCCTGCTGCTTCGACAGCGGTGCCGGACATCCCGGTGCGCAAGTTAGAGGATGCCGCGTGAAGATTTATCCCGTCATTCTGTCTGGCGGTTCGGGCAGTCGTCTGTGGCCGTTGTCGCGCGCGGCCTTGCCCAAGCAGTTGCTCCCCTTGATTACCGAACACACGATGTTGCAGGAGACCGTCTTGCGGGTCGCAGACTGGGAAGAGATCGCCGCACCGCTGATTGTGTGCGGCAATGACCATCGCTTTCTGGTGGCAGAACAATTGCGGCAGATCGACGTCACGCCGACCGCGATCTTGCTGGAAGCAGAAGGCCGCAATACGGCGCCGGCGGTTGCGGTAGCCGCGCATTATCTGCGCGCACGCGATCCCGATGCCTTGATGCTGGTGCTGCCGGCCGATCACCTGATTCTGGATACGGATGCATTTCATCATGCTGTGCTGCGCGCAGCCAACGCGCTTGGCCCCGATTCATTGGCAACCTTCGGTATTGTTCCCACCAGTGCAGAAACCGGATACGGCTATATACGTCGCGGTGCGGCGATTGACGGATCCTGCCGCAGTTTTGCGGTAGAGCAGTTTGTTGAGAAGCCTGATCGT
Organism: Herminiimonas aquatilis; assembly: GCF_042665175.1. NCBI lineage: Bacteria > Pseudomonadati > Pseudomonadota > Betaproteobacteria > Burkholderiales > Oxalobacteraceae > Herminiimonas > Herminiimonas aquatilis. The sequence continues at coordinate 288,169 of NZ_JBHTCC010000002.1, read as the reverse complement.
GAAACCGCAGAGCGCTTTATCGCTGACGAACGCTATTCATGGAATAGCGGCATGTTCCTGTTCCGCGCCGATACCTATCTGGCTGAGCTTGAGCGTCTGCAGCCGGAAATGGCAGCATGCAGCAAGGCCGCCGTCGACGATGCGTATGGTGATCTGTCTTTTTGCCGTTTGAATGAAGCAGCGTATGCAGCGTGTCCTGCGCAATCGATAGATTTTGCTGTGATGGAACACACCCGCCATGCGATCGTGATTCCGGTCGACATAGGCTGGAGCGATGTTGGTTCGTGGTCGGCGCTGTCCGAAATGCAGGATGGCAATGCGGAAGAAAATGTATTGCAGGGCGATGTCTATACCGACAATGTACACAACTCGTTGATACGCGCCGAGAGTCGTTTTGTCGCGGTGATAGGAATGGAAAATATCGTCGTGGTCGAGACCAAGGATGCGGTTCTGATCGTCAACAAGGATCAGGTGCAGCGCGTCAAGAATGTGGTCGATTTTTTAAAGCAGAAAAAACGCTGCGAACATTTGAATCACACACGGGTGTACCGGCCTTGGGGTTCGTATGAGCCCATCGATTCCGGCGAACGCTTTCAAGTCAAGCGCATCACTGTCGATCCCGGCGAAAAGCTCTCACTGCAGATGCATCACCATCGCGCCGAACACTGGGTCGTCGTGACCGGCACCGCTCGCATCACATGCGGCGAGACGGTCAAGCTGCTGACTGAAAACGAATCCATTTACATCCCGATAGGCATGACGCACAGACTGGAAAATCCCGGCAAGATGCCGCTCCATCTGATCGAAGTGCAATCGGGCGCCTACCTTGGCGAAGATGACATCGTGCGGTTCGACGATGTGTATCAAAGGGCATGAGGGAATGATGATGGATCTTAAAGACAATCCCTTTGTCACGTATGACAAAAATTCCGCAGAAGACAAATTGATCGTTCAATTACATGAGCAACGCATGGACGGTCGCGTCACGCGCATTGCGACATTCGGCGATCAGCAGGTGTGGTGGGAGCTGGCGGGTGCAAATGAAAGCCTGCCGCCCCTGCTGGTGGCGCACGATATGGCGGCGACTGCCCTGGTATTTGTCGCCATGCATCGCGGCCAGGATATGCATATCGATGGCCCGGTGACTTTCTCGCTATTGAGAAATCTGGAAGACCTGATTGCGTGCTGGGTTGCGTGGCGGCCTGACTTGTATCGCCCTATCCATGTCAGTGCTGCGCGCGAATTGCCCGATGATGCAATCCGCTTGCCGCAAACACGGCAAGCGGTCGCAGCCTTTTCCGGCGGATTGGATGCGTCGTTTACCGCTTGGCGGCATGTGACGGGACGCGCTGGACGTCGCAGTTATCATTTGCTTGCCGGCGTGTTGATCCAGGGTTTCGATATTGCACTGAATGCCGATGCGGCGTTTGCGATCACGACCGCCTCTGCGGCGGATTCGCTGCAATCGATCAATGTACCGATGGTGACCTTGAAGACCAACTGGCGCGACGTCGCATGCGTCAACTGGGAAATGGAATTCGGCAACGGCGTGGCCACGTGTCTACGCAACTGGCAGGGCAGCGCCCATGCGGGCCTGGTCGGCTCCGACGAAGATTACACGCGGTTGGTGTTGCCGTGGGGTGGCAATCCGATCACCTACGCGATGTTGTCCAGCCACGATTTTCAGATTGTGTATGACGGCGGTGAATTTGCCCGTACTGAAAAAGCCGAACGCATCCTCGACTGGGAAACCGGCTTGCGCAATCTGCGCGTTTGTTGGGAAGGGCCGCTGACAGGACGAAATTGCGGCCGTTGCGAAAAATGCCTGCGCACCAAACTCAACTTCATGGCAGTCGGCGCCGCGTTGCCGGAATCGCTGGCCGGTCGTCCCACTGATGCGCAGATACGCGCATTGCGTGCCGGCAATCATGCGCAACTGGTGTTGCTGGACGAGATCGTGCAGATAGCCGAAAAGCGCAAGATATCGGATCCCTGGGTACGCGCATTGAAGCTGACGATACGCAAGAATCGCTTCCTGATTAAGTTATCCAATAAGTTCTCCATCTTCGGTGCGACCAGAAGAGCACTGGGAAAAATAAAACGCCAACTGGTGTCGCGATGAAAAATATGCGGCGCGTGGTGCCGTGGGCTATCGTCGATAGCGTCGGCGTCGGCCTGCTCGGCTTTTTGACGCTTGCCATCATGACACGCGTACTGACGCCCACCGACTTCGGTAGCGTCGCGTTTGCACAATCCATCGTCGTCCTGACGCAGCTGGTGATCGGCCTCGGAATTAACGAAGCGCTGATACAACGCCGCCCGATAGACATGCTGCACATCGATAGCGCATTCTGGATGTCCATCCTGCTCGGTTTGTCCGGCTTTGTATTTTGTTTGCTGGTTGGCTTGTACTTCATCTATACCATGCAGCAGCCTTTGGTCGGCACCATCCTGATCGCTGAAGGCAGCGCTTGTCTGTTTACCGGTTTGAATCTCTTGCCGTCGGCAATGCTGGATCGCAAGCTGCGCACCAAGGCAATCGCGCGCCGTACTGTGGCCGGCAAGTTGAGTTACTGCTTTGTCGCCATCGGTCTGGCGCTGGCGGGTTTTGGTGTCTGGAGCATCGTCGCTGCAGGCATCGTGCAGAACATTCTGTTGACGCTTATTTTCTGGCGCGGTCACAAGCGCAAACCCTTGCGTCGCTTCTCATGGGTACATGCGAAGCAGTTGATCGTGTTCGGCTTCCCGGTGATGCTGGAAGGCGCATTGTGGGCTTTCCTGACGCGCGTGTTCAGCTTGCTGATCGGTGCGATCCACGGCTTGAGCATGCTGGGCTTTGTTAGTGTTGCATTCAAGGCCACCGATGCCCTGTCGAATATTGTCGGCAGCGTGGCTGGCCGTATCGGCTTGCCATTGTTCTCGTCTATGCAGAAAGAAAAGGAGCGTTTGCAAAGTTCCTTCCTGCAGGTGACGGAAGTGATGGCGTTTGTTTCGACGCCCATCTTTGTCGGTCTGGCATTGACGACAGGGCAGTGGGTGCCCTTGCTGCTCGGCGATAAATGGTCAGACGCGATTCCGATGATCGTGATTCTGTGCCTGGTGTGGGCAATCAGTTTTACGCGTGTGTTTGTCAGTCCGTATTTGCGCGCTCTCGGTTATCCGCGTGCCTTGCTGCTGCCGGCAGTGTGTGCGAGTGCTTGCACGATTGCCGCCGTATTCCTGACCGCGCATCAATCGGCCATTTATATCATCGCGGCATGGTCATGCCGCGTGATGGTGACTTATCCACTGGGTCTTTATCTATTGCGTAAATATGCACACATCAGTTTCCGCCGACAGCTGCAGCCCTTGCTCACACCATTCTTTTGCGTGTTCGTGATGGCAACGTGCGTGGAAGCAGCGCAGATGGCCATTGCGCGCGCAGCGTGGTCCAATCTTGCTGTTCTGATGCTGTCGGTGACAGTCGGTGTGATCAGTTACGCTGCAGTGGTCTTGCTTATGTATCGCAAGGCGCTGCCCGATATGCTGGCGAACTGGCGTAGCGGAGAATTGAAAAGCCGCTAAGCCGGATGTTCTCAGCTTAGTGGTATTCAGTTGTTACGGATTCAAGATTCGTGGTCTTGGCAGGCCGCTCTTTGCCGGACAGATAATAGGCAACTTCCTCCATCCATGAGTCTGTCGGTGCCGGCTTCATGCTGAAAACCGGCAGCAAGGCGACGACACCAATCAGCAATAGCCTGCGATCGAAGTGAATGATTCGATTGCGGATCAGATGCGCAAAGCTCAGGCCGACGATGGCGCCTAATACACAGCCACTGACAACTTCCGAGACCGAATGCACGTGTACCGCCAGGCGTGAAATGCCGATTGCGATGCCGAAGGCGAGTCCGCCCAACAAACCGATTTGCTGTATCTGACGCGTCTGTTTTTGCAGCAGAAGCGCCATCAACGCAGGTGCAATTGCCGTGGCACGCATCGCGTGCCCACTGATGCCGGTGAAATCAAGTGCCGGTATGCCTGTACCCCAGCCGATATAGGCGATCTTGGTCGCGACGACCAGCACGATTCCGGAGCCGAATAAAAAAGACCATAGCAAAAATGGCTTCCATGCGCGTGCACCAGCGAGCCAGACTGCCAGCAAGGCAGCCAGCGGCATCGTGAAGTTGCTATCCGCAAGTTTGGTAAAGGCAGCCCAAAAAATCATGCTGGCTGCCCATCACGGCATGCTGGTGTCGAAGTTTCTATGCGCTGGTCTGTGTGTAACCTTGCTTGCGTCCTCACTTGCATCCTCAGGCTGCCTTTTTGCCGGCTTGATTTGCCGGCTGGTTTCGATAGGCAAGCAACAGCATGATGATACCGAGGGCGATCAATGGTACTGACAACATCTGTCCGGCAGAAATCGTGATGCCGGCGAAATGCACTTCGTAATCCGGCGTGCGGAAGTATTCGGTGAAGAAGCGGGCCGAACCATACAGTAGGGAGAACATGCCGCCAACCGCCATGCGCGGGCGCGGTTTGCGCGAGAAAATCCACAGCAGGATGAACATCAGCAAGCCATCGACCAGCGCCTGATACAGCGGCGATGGATGACGCGGCAGGTTATCGACATTCGGCCAGATCATGGCCCATGGCAGCGATGCATCTGCGACGCGGCCCGGCAGTTCGGCATTGATGAAATTGCCGAGCCGACCGAAGGCATAACCGAGAGGCACCATGGGCGCGATGAAGTCCCATACGTCGAGCACATTGCGGCCCTGTCTGCGAGCCCAGATGCTCATTGCCAACAGCACACCGAGGAAGCCGCCGTGGAAGGACATGCCGCCTTTCCACACCTTGAAGATTTCCAGCGGATGCGAGAAATAATAGGCCGGATCGTAGAACAGCACTTCGCCCAGACGACCGCCTATGATCACGCCGAGCACGCCATAGAACAGCATGTCGTCGATGTCTTCCTTCTTCCAGCCAGCGCTGGCAATGTGTGGCTGCTTGATGCGTACGCGTGCCAGCCAGATGAATTGTGCGAATGCTGCGAGGTACATCAAACCGTACCAGCGTATCGCAAGGGGGCCGATTGAGAGTGCAACCGGGTCAGGCATAGGGTGTATCCACATAATCTATTTCTTTCGCAACAATTCAAGAAAAGCATTCAGCACCGGCGACGCATTATCGCGTCGCCATGCCAGGCCGGTTTCGACCAGCGGCGTTTTATTCGCTAGCGGTTTGTAGTCGACACCAGGCCGTTTTAAATTCGATACGGATTGTGGCACAAGCGCGATACCCATGCCGGCCGACACCAAGCCTATGATGGTTTGCATCTGGATTGCTTCCTGCCCGATATGCGGCGTCAGGCCGGCATCGCGGTAGCAAGCCAGAATCGCATCGTGGAAGGCGGGAGCAATACGTCGCGGGAAAATAATCAGCGGTAAATCAGCCAGTGCCTGAAGGGCCACGCTCTGCTTGCCCCGCAGCGCCTTCAGTCCCTTAGGTGCAGCGAGTATCAAAGGTTCCGACAAGACCGGCAAATAATCCAGTTGCAATTTTGCCTTATCCGGTAAAGGCGGGATCAACAGGCCGACATCAATTCGACCCTGCATCAGATCGTCCAGCTGCACATCGGTGGTTGCTTCGCGTAAATCGATTTCGACGCCGGGATAGGATTCACGAAATTCGCGCAGAAAAGGTGGCAGCACGCTGTAATCCGCAGTCGAGACAAATGCAAGCGACAAGCGGCCGGATGCGCCAGATGCAGCGCGGCGCATCAAATCGGGCAATGCAGCAGTTTGTTGCAGGATACGTTGCGCCTCAGGCAACAATGCCGTCCCGGCCGGTGTCAACGCCACGCTGCGGCTGGTGCGGCGAAACAGCTGTACGCCCAGCATGGCTTCCAGCGACTGGATCGCCTGCGATAATGGCGGTTGCGTCATGTGCAGCCTGATTGCCGCACGGCCGAAATGCATTTCTTCGGCGACGGTGACAAAGTAGCGTAATTGTCTGAGCTCTATATTCATGGTCCTGCATTGCTTGTAAGCATCGATGGAGTGGTTGCTGCAGTGATTCGATGAACGCTTGCAGATTTCCTTGATCAATATCTTATACATATTGATCGTGATGGAATCATATATTTGACACATAGCCTAACGCAAGGCAATCTAGGCGCTCTTTTCAAGGATTTGCCCTGTTACCGGGCAGGCAAGCGTTGCAGCCTCTGTATCTTTGCTTTTACTTTGTATATAAATTGCAGCGCACTACCGATTTGTAATCTTTCTGGAGTCATCATGGCATTCAATCGCCGCTCGAAAAACATCACGCAAGGCGTGTCCCGCAGTCCTAACCGTTCCATGTATTACGCCATGGGTTACGAAAAGGCCGATTTCGACAAGCCTATGGTCGGTATCGCCAACGGTCACTCTACGATTACGCCATGTAATTCCGGCTTGCAAAAACTGGCTGATATCGCAATCAAGACAGTCAAGGATGCTGGTGGCAATCCGCAAGTGTTCGGTACGCCGACGATTTCCGACGGTATGTCGATGGGTACCGAAGGTATGAAGTATTCGCTGATTTCGCGCGAAGTCATTGCCGACTGTATCGAAACCGCCGTCAACGGCCAGTGGATGGATGGCGTGCTCGTCATTGGCGGCTGCGACAAGAATATGCCTGGCGGCATGATCGCCATGTTGCGCACCAACGTGCCAAGTATTTATGTGTACGGCGGCACCATCAAACCGGGCAACTGGAAGGGCAAAGACCTGACCATCGTTTCCGCATTTGAAGCTGTCGGTGAATTCACTGCTGGCCGCATGTCGCAAGAAGATTTCGACGGCATCGAACGCAACGCCTGCCCATCGTCCGGTTCATGCGGCGGTATGTACACGGCGAACACCATGTCATCTTCGTTCGAAGCATTGGGTCTGGCCCTGCCATACTCATCGACGATGGCCAATCCTGACGATGAAAAAGTCGGCTCCGCTGCAGAATCCGCACGCGTACTGATAGAGGCCATCAAGAACGATTTGAAACCGCGCGACATCGTGACCCGCAAGGCGATCGAAAACGCAGTGGCCGTCATCATGGCAACCGGCGGTTCGACCAATGCCGTGTTGCACTTCCTGGCGATTGCCCACGCAGCAGAAATCGACTGGACCATCGACGACTTCGAACGCATGCGTCAAAAAGTGCCTGTCATCTGCGATCTGAAACCATCCGGCAAATACGTGGCAACCGATCTGCATAAGGCAGGCGGTATTCCGCAAGTGATGAAAGTGTTGCTGGATGCAGGCTTGTTGCATAGTGATTGCATGACGATCACCGGCAAAACCGTTGCAGAAGCGCTGGCAGACATTCCATCGGTGCCGCGTGCAGACCAGGATGTGATCCACACCATCGACAAGGCCTTGTACGCGCAAGGTCACCTGGCGATCCTGAAAGGCAATCTGTCGCCTGAAGGTTGCGTTGCAAAAATCACCGGCCTGAAAAATCCTGTAATCACCGGACCGGCACGCGTATTCGATGACGAATACTCGGCAATGGACGCGATCATGGCGGAAAAAATCAAGGCTGGCGATGTGCTGGTCTTGCGTTACCTCGGACCAAAAGGTGGTCCAGGCATGCCGGAAATGCTGGCACCAACCTCGGCACTGGTCGGCCAGGGCTTGGGTGAATCAGTCGGCTTGATTACCGACGGCCGTTTTTCAGGCGGTACCTGGGGTATGGTGGTTGGTCACGTGTCGCCGGAAGCATTCGTTGGCGGCCTGATCGGTCTGGTTGAAGAAGGAGATTCGGTCACCATCGATGCGCATAAACTCTTGATCCAGTTGAACGTGCCGGAAGAAGAAATCGCCCGTCGTCGCGCCAACTGGAAGCAACCTGCACCGCGTTATACACGTGGTGTGTTGGCCAAATATGCAGCGCTGGCATCGACTGCAAGCAAAGGTGCAGTTACCGGTTGATGCTATTAAGAAGCTGAATATGAATATATAAAAAAGCCGGATTGTTATCCGGCTTTTTTTTGCGTACGTTCTTCACCTACGTCTGTTATCCAAAAATCTGCATGTATGGGATTGCTTGCCCGTGCCCAGCCATGACGCAGCATTGTCCGGTGCATACAGAGTTTTGCATATGGATGAACCTGATTCGCCCTTCGTGCAGAGCATGCCGTGCAGTCTTTTTATTGCACGGTGCCTCCTTCGGCAAGCGCGAGTATTCCACACCTGGCCTAAAAATAACCCGAAAAATGTTTGTTCGCCTCGCCGTTGGTGGACTTCAGTCCTGCATCGCTTGCAGAGCAATGATCTGGATCAACCGACATCACGAAACTCAGCTTGTTTATTTCAATTTTCACAATATAGTTAAAAAAACAAGTTGATCGATCGTGTCGTTTGACCAAATCAAACTTCAATCACAAAAATTATCTGTTGCTACATTGTTTGTGGCGAGCGGATTCTCAGCCTATGGAGCTCAATTCATGAACAAGCGAACCTGGATAATTTTCGTTACTAGTCTGCTGTCGACTGCGTCGGTTTGGTCCCAGCCTGCAGGGATGCCGCCCCATCCAGGTGGCCCCGGCATGGGACCGGGCATGATGGGTGGCGCTGCGGGACAGATGGGCTGCGATGGCTTGGGGATGATGGGAGGATATGGGTCTGGCCGTTGGGGATACAACATTCCGGATCTGACAGAGGAGCAGCGTAACAAGATCATCAATATTCAAAGGGACTTTCGTCAAAAGCAGTGGACGCTGATGGAAAAAATGCATGAACAGAATTTTCAATCCGGTAATTTTTATCGTGACGGAAAGCTGGACGAGCAGGCAGCCCGCAAAGCATATGAAATGAAAGGGAATCTGCAGAAGCAAATGTTCGAAAATTATCTAGAGGCGCAAAAACGTACCGACAGTGCACTGACCTCACAGCAACTTAAAAAATTGCAGGAAGCGGGAGTTCGCTAGTTGAGGAGAGGCAGGGCATTGCCATCATTCATCTGCATAGAAGTAAATGAATGATGGCTGCAAGGTTAAAAATCGCCCGATGAGTGTGTGTCACGTTTTTTAATTTAATCACTTGCAGGTACGATCATGAATCGCACAGATAATGCAATTTTGGAATTGGCAACTGCCTTCTGCAGCTTGAAAGCTCATAACAAGCAGTTGTATATGAAGGCGCTTCGTTCGCTAGTTGATCTGGCTGTTTCTGAGGAAAAGGTAAAAAGGATATCCATGATCGAGACAGATATGCAGTATGTGGGTCAGGTCTTGAACAGGGCGCGCCGCTCCACTCAAATCGTGCACGACGAGAGAAGAGGTGACTATGTGTGCAGAAGAAAAGGGGACCGGCGTAGTGCGAACAAGCAAAGTAACGTAGTAGATCACTGAACGGAACTCGTTGCCCTTCGATTTTGAATCAGTTCAGATCGAATCTGAATCTGAATCAGGATAGCGATGAATAGATGGCATTCATTTTTATTCAGCTGCCCAGGTGTTTTCGCGCAAGACATCGCCAAGAGCTTTCCTCTTGTCCCACTCTTCTATTTCCAGCATGGGCGCAGGATAAAAATCCCCTACGTGGCCTAAACACAGAATGGCAATGGGCTGGCTGTCGTCGGGCATGCCACATAGTTCGCGCAGTTTGTTCGGCTCGAACAGGGATACCCATCCAAGACCTATACCTTCCGCCCTTGCTGCCAGCCACATATTCTGTATGGCGCAACTTGCTGAAGCCAGATCCATTTCCGGCATGGTGCGTCTTCCAAAGATATATTTCTCGCGATTTTCAATCAAGCCGACAACCAGTACTTCCGCGCACGTCAATATGCCTTCCACTTTCAAGCGCATGAATTCGCTGGAACGCTCGCCCAGTGCAGCTGCGGTGGCGATTCGCTCTTGCTCCACATGTTGCTGAAGGGCGGTGCGTAATGACATATCGGTGATTCGGATGAAGCGCCATGGCTGCATCAGGCCAACACTCGGTGCCATATGTGCGGCCTGTACGAAACGTTCCAGTTGACCTTCTTCCAGCGGGGCGGACACAAAGTGACGCATATCGCGGCGCTCTCGTATGGCTTTGTAGACTGCTGCGATTTCTGCGGTTGAAAACTTATTTGTATCCATGGATCTCTGTAATTCTCTGTAGTTTTCTTTATGTTGCATGAGTACGCCCGCATTTTCGCAGACAAGACAGTAGTCCAGGGCAATGTTCTTTTGCAGTCAGGCTATTCTTCCTGCGACAGTTCACAGAAGCGCAGGCGATTCCCGAACGGATCTGTAACCTGCAGCACGCGCCCCCAGCCGGTAGTGTCGATATCGGGTTTGGCGTATTTGTAATCCTTCGCATGCAATTCATCATGCAGTGCATCGATATCTTCTACTGCCACGAAAATAGTGGACCCAGGTGTTGCATCGCCATGATGCTCGCTCAAGTGCAGGGTCAACCCAGAGCGTGATACTTGTGCGTACAAAGGAAAATCGGATTCAAATCGATGTTCCCATTCCAGCGTGAAGCCAAGAAAATCAAGATAGAATTCTTTGGCTTTGTCGACGCAAAAGATGCGAACGATGGGGATGGCGGCGGATAATTTCATGCAGTTTTATCAAGTTGAAGTGGATGGCGCGTGATGTCTGTATAGTGACTGACCGAACCAAGGAACCTATGAAAACAATCATCGCATCTTTAGTGCTCATCCTCACCTCTGCCTTGGCGCATGCCAACGCCAATATGGATCAGCAATCTTACTGTTCTAATTATTCTTCCATGATTAAATCAATTGCAGCATGGCGCGATCAGGGCATGGCACCTGAAAAAACGCTGGATCTGATGCGGAGTGTGAAAGGGATTTCCCTGCAGGAAAAAAAGGATGCAATTCATACAGTTTATTTTGACAAGTCACTGGCAAATTCAAGAGGAACTGAATTCGGTAATCAAACACGTTTGCAATGTCTTGCCGAAAAACCAAAATAAAGATCGTCTGTATGAAAGAAGACGGCTTTACTTGAATGTCTTTTTAACACGTTCCTTGCGTGCTTTCTCCAGTTGTTCATGTGCTTGCCGCTTGTCGCGACCGAGCATGCGCTCAAAAAATTCGAACCAGAGAAAGGCGACTGCAAACAGGCCGACTATCCACCACCACGATAGATTTTCGAGCGGGCCGACTTCAAAATATTTTAAAGCCGACAGCAGTACGATGATGATAATGAGGGGCATGGCTTCTCCTTTTGCGAGGCCAGCATATTGTGAAAATGTGTAACGGTCAATTGCTGTCGTCAACGTTGCTGTAGCATTCGCGTTGTAACATTGTCAGGCAGCTTACGCGGGAGTTAAACGCGGTAAAATAGCCTCGATCAACCTTGTGGAGAAAAGCATGAAGCGTACTTTGTTGTTAGGTTTGTTTTTGGTTGCAGGTGTATCGAATGTTGCGCTGGCAAATGCCGATCTGGCAAAAGCAAAAAACTGCATGGCTTGCCACTCGGTGAATAACAAGGTGCTTGGCCCGGCTTTCAAGGATGTCGGTGTTAAATATGCTGGTCAAAAAGGTGCAGAAGACAAACTTGTGCAAAAGGTCATCAAGGGCGGTAGTGGTACATGGGGCACGATCCCTATGCCCGCCAATGGTCAGGTAAGCGAAGCGGAAGCGCACACCCTGGTTAAATGGATACTGACTCTGAAATAATAAGTATTGCAAACTGAGTATTGCGAACTAATTAACGCAAACTAAGTAACGCAAAATCAAAGAGCGCTCTTCGGGGCGCTTTTTTTCGTCTATAGACGGCTGTTTCCTGTTTTATCGTTTTTATTGAGCGGCTATGTGTGTGGCGTTTTACATACGTTCCGTCATTTCATTTGAATAATTCCGAAGCAGTGCGTGCCTGCGCTGTTTTGACGCCATCTTCCATCCTCATCCCTGATTGCGTGAGCGGCGAGCGCTTATTGCACCAACAGGTCCCCCCTTTTCCTGAAAATTGCCTGAATTCCGATTGGTACGGATTTTGCTGCACATTATTCCAGCTACTTGAATTATGAGATTTTTGCTGATATTAATATTCAAGTAACTTGAATAGTTACCGTCCATCCATTCTTAAAGGGGATAAATGTGGTTAATACCAAGACAGTATTAAAGACAGCTGCACTGTGTGCCGCCATGGGCATGAGCTTGTTTGGCACGCCGGCTTCTGCCAAAGATGTTGTGAAGATCGCGTTCGTAGGCCCGCTTACCGGCGGCGTTTCCTCGATTGGTCTGGGTGGTCGCAATTCCGCGGATTTGGCGGTGCGTTTGCGTAATGCGGATCCCAAAGCGAAGTACACCTACGAACTGGTGACGCAGGATGATGAATGTCGTCCGAATGTCGGGGTGCAGGTCGCGACCAAGATCGCTGCGGATAAAAACATTATTGCCGGCGTCACGCATTTCTGTTCGGCAGTTGCCATGGGTACCGTCGGCGTCTACAACCGCTTCGGTTTGCCGGTCGTCGTGTGGGGCGCAGTGCTGCCGGAAATCACTTACGCGAATGACTTCAAGGAAGTGCATCGCGTCAATGGCACGATGATTAACCAGAGTGAAGTTGCTGCCAAATTTATGATGGCGCAAGGCTACAAGAAGTGGGCCATCATTCATGACACGACCGATTATGGCAAAGGCCATAACAAGTACTTTTCCGAATTCGTGAAGAAGGACGGCGGTACTGTGCTGGCTACTTTTGGCGTCACCGCCGATCAGCAGGATTTCACCACCGAACTGACAAAGATTCGCGAACTGAAACCCGATGTTGTGTATTTCGGCGGGCTGACACCGCTGGGCGTACGCATTCGCACGCAGATGGAAAAGCTGGGTATCAAGGCTCAGTTTGAAGGTACCTCAGGCATCAAGTCGGATGCATATATCCAGGGTGTAGGTGAAAAACTGGCTGAGGGTTCCCTGTCGTTCATCGAAGGCGCGCCATGGGAAAAAATCCCGGGCGGTTTGTTCTTTACCGCCAAGTACCAGTTGCAAAAGTATAGCGAGCCGCCTGAAGCATATGGTCCGTTTGCCTACGCTGCCGCCAACCTGATCATGGACGCGGTTGAAAAAGTCGGTCCGGATCGCAAGAAAGTACGCGATGTCTTGAACAAGACCAAGGATGTAGACACGCTGATCGGCAAAGTGACCTTCGATGATCATCGTCAAAACATCGTGCCGCTGGTCACCAAGTACGTGGCGCAAGACGGCAAATGGGTGATCTGGGAAGACAGTCTCTATGCAAGTGGCAAGCGCAAGCTGGCTGGCAAGTAAACGTCCCTTGAGTTTCCCTTAAGTAGGCATGAGTAGCAGGTCCGGCGTCAAGCCGGCCTGCAGTCTGATAGCAACAAAGGAATAACGATGAGTGTGATCAGCCAATATATTTTCAACGGACTGATGCTCGGCATGATTTATGCCATGGTCGCCGTTGGTTTCACCCTGTTTTTCGGCGTCCTCGACGTCATCAAATTTTCGCACGGCGACACCTTGATGGTGGGTGCATTTGCCGGCCTCACCGCCTCGACTGGCGTGTTGATGCTGGATATAGGTTCACCGTGGATACGTTTGCTGGCAGTGGTCTTGAGCGCAGTGTGCGTGACGGGATTGCTCGGTGCAGCGATCGCCAAATTTCTGATTTTGCCTCTGCATAAAGCGCCGCCGCTGAATACTTTGCTGGCGACGCTGATGCTGGGTACAGTGATGCGCGAGTCAGTACGTCTGTTTTATCCGGATGGCTCGAATTCCAAACCTTTCCCTTCATTACTGCCTACCGGTTCGATTGATCTCGGTGGCTTCGCCTTGCGCGCGGATAACGTGATCCTGTTGATCAGCGGCCTGGTGATTATCGCTGGCGTGCATTTCCTGATTACCCGTACACGACTTGGCATGGCGATCCGCGCAGTGGCCCAGGATGGTGAAACAGCAAGGCTGATGGGTATCAACTTCGAAGCGGTCGTATTGCTGACCTTTGCGCTGGGTTCAGGCATGGCTGCATTGGCCGGCGTGATGAATGGCTTGTACTACAACGAGATTAATTTCAATGTCGGCTTGCTGCTGGGCGTGATCGGATTCTCGGCTGCGATTCTGGGTGGTCTCGGCAATATCTACGGTGCGATTCTGGGCGGATTCTTGTTTGCGGGGCTGCAGGTGTTTGGTAGCGCGATGCTGCCAGCCCTGATACCGAATATTCCTAGCGCTTACAAGGATGTGTTTGCATTTGCCGTCGTCATTTTATTGATGGCGTGGAAGCCAACCGGGCTGATTGCCGAAAAATCTAGCGAACGGGTTTGATATGAGCGCAAATAAACTGAAAAATAATTCGGCCAAATTAGTCCTGGCATTAGCGGCATTATGCGTCACCGGTTACATGTGGTTGTTCCTGCATGCAGAATCGCAACTGGCAGTTGGCGTGTTAATCATCTTTGCACTGGCCCTGGTCATGGCCGGAAAGAAAATGGGCACCACGCAACGGATAGAACTGGCTGCTGCCGATCGCCCTGGTCTGGCACGTATCTGGACCGTGATCGGTCTGCTGATACTCGTTGCCGCTTTTTACGACAATCATTTTGTGTTGATGATGATCTGCGCGGTGTTGCTGTATTCGACCGCATGCATGGGGCTGACGCTGCAATTCGGGTTTTCCGGTGTTGCCAACTTTGCCGGTGCCGCGTTCTTCGGTATCGGTAGTTACACCACGGCTGTACTGGCAACCCATACAGGTTTGCCGCAGCTGGCAAATATCGCGATCTCTGGTGTGGTCGCCGCGATCATAGGCTCAGTCCTGATCTTGCCGGTCTTGCGCACGCGTGGTCACTACGCAGCCTTGGTAACGATTGCATTCGGCATCTTGTTCAAGACCTTCATCGAAGTGAATGATGTGCTGGGCGGACCGCAGGGTTTGCAAGTGCCAGGCATGAAGCTGTTCGGTTATGTCTTCAATGAAAATTTCACTTTGTTCGGTATTGAATTTTCGTTCTACATCTCTTACTTCATTCTCAGCCTGATTATCTGCGCCGGTGCGTTTGTGCTGGTCAAGGCTCTGGAGCGTTCATGGATAGGCTTGAGCATGGATGTGGTGCGTACCGATGAAACGGCTGCGGCAACTTTCGGCTTGCATATCGCCCGCTGGAAAGTGATTGCTTTCACGATGGGTAATTTGTTTGCAGGCGTTGCTGGCAGCGTGTACGGCATGATGATCGGTTTTGTCGCGCCGAATAATTTTACTTTCTCCGATTCGCTGTTGCTGGTATCGATCGTGATTCTTGGCGGTCTAGGCAATCCTGTCGGCTTGATACCGGCTGCGATCATCGTCCTGATGCTGCCGGAAAAATTGCAGTTCATTCAGGAATACCGCGTCCTGCTGTACGCAGCATTGGTGATCGCGATTCTATTGTTCCGCCCTGATGGTTTATTGCCGCGTAAAACGCGCCTGTTCTTCGGCAGAAAGGATGCCCAATGAGCGCCTTACCTAAGTCTGCAGTATCTGATGCGTTGGCTGCACCGCAAGCTTTGGTTCAAGTCACTGACTTGACGATGCGCTTTGGTGGTTTGACCGCGCTGGACAAACTCAATATGCATATAGGTGACGGTGAAGTCGTTGGCTTGCTCGGGCCCAATGGTTCCGGCAAGACCACTTTCTTCAATGTCTTGACGGGTTTGTACAAAGCCAGCAGTGGTTCCATCATTTATAACAACACGGAAGTGATAGGCCAGACACCGCAGGAAATATATCGTAGCGGCGTGGCGCGTACTTTTCAGCGTTCGCGTTTGTCTTTGCCGCTGACCGTATTCGACAATATCGTCATCGGCGACTATCAGCACATGAATCAGGGCTTGTTGTTTAACCTGTTTCAACGCAAAGCTTTCCGCGCTGAATACGATAGCTATGTCGCCAAGGTCGAAGCCCTGCTCAACATCTTCAGCCCGCCGCTGGTTGCACGCATGTTCGAGCCGGTAGAAACCTTCACCATGATCGATAGACGTCGGATTGAAGTGTGCCGGGCCTTGCTGAGTCGGCCGCGTTTGCTGTTACTGGATGAGCCTTCTGCCGGCATGACGCATGATGAAACTGAGGCACTGATGGATGACATCCTGCAAGTGCGCGGCAAACTGGAAAATCTATCCATTGTGCTGATCGAACATGAAATGAATGTGATCGAGCGGATTACTGATCGCTGCATAGTACTGAATTACGGCAAGAAAATTGCCGAAGGAACGTATGCGGAAATTACGGCCGATCCAAATGTGCAAACCGCCTATCTGGGAGAAGCTGAATGAGCAGCCTGACCGTCAAGGGACTCACCACCGGCTATGACAAGGTGAATGTACTGCACGATGTTTCTATCGAAGTCGTGCCCGGAAAAATCACATGCATACTCGGAGCCAACGGCGCCGGCAAGAGTACGCTGATCCGTTCGATACTGGGACTGACGCCACCTCGGCAGGGAGAAATTCTTTGGGATGGGAAAAATCTTGCAGGTGAAAAGACCCATGCCATCATCGCCAGCGGCATCTCGTGCATACCCGAAGGCCGTAAGGTCTTTCCACGCATGAGTGTGGCGGAAAATCTGGCGCTTGGCGCCTTCCTTGTCAAAGATAGTTCGGTAGTTCGCGATCGTTTGGCGCGTGTGTATGAAATTTTCCCCCGCCTCAAAGAACGTGCAGCACAACTGGCTGGCACCATGTCGGGTGGCGAGCAGGCGATGGTGTCGATCGGACGTGGCCTGATGGCAGAGCCAAAATTGCTGGTCATTGATGAGCCGTCGCTGGGGCTGTCTCCGCTCTATGTCAAAGAGAACTTCAATGTGATACGCAACATCAACGCGCTCGGTATCACCGTCTTGCTGGTCGAACAGAATGCGCGCCAGACATTGGCGATATCGCATTACGGTTATGTGCTGTCGCAGGGGCGCGTGGTTGCAGAAGGCACGGCCGAAGCATTGGCCAGCAACGACGATGTGCGTTCTGCTTACTTCGGTTGAACAGGGGAAGCGCATTGAAAGATTACGCCCACTCGTCCCTGAAAGAATTGGCCGCATGTATTGCACGCCGTGAGATATCCGTCGAAACAGTCGCACGTGCCGGCATCGCACGCATCCAGGAATTGGAATCTTCGGTGCACGCTTGGCAGTATTTCGATGCTGGGCAAGTCATAGCACAGGCGCGTCAACTGGATGCCCGCGTACATGAGGGTTTGCTGTTTGGCTTGCCTGTAGGCGTCAAGGATTTGATGGATACGGCAGATATGCCGACGACCTACGGTTCGCCGATATACGAAAATCATCGGCCCCTGGTGGATGCAGCGTGTGTTGCCGCTATACGTACGGCAGGTGCCATCGTCATGGGTAAAACCGTGACTACCGAGTTTGCTACGTTCCGGCCCGGGCCCACGCGCAATCCGCGCGCGGCTGCAGATCATACGCCCGGCGGTTCATCTAGCGGTTCAGCTGCGGCAGTCGCCTGCGGCATGGTGCCTGCGGCGTTCGCCACGCAAACAGCAGGATCGATTGTTCGCCCTGCAGCGTATTGCGGCGTGGTCGGTTACAAACCGACTTTCGGCACCTTGTCGCTGGCCGGCATCAAATCACTATCGCCCAGTCTGGACACGGTGGGTGTGTTGACGCGCAGTGTTGGCGATGCTGCTTTTTTCATCGGTGCACTGGCGCGGCTACCTTTATCAGATGATTTGAATTCGGATGTGGCACCTTCAAAATTGCGCATCGGTATTTGCCGTACACCGCATTGGGATCGCGCAGGTGACGGCACACGCGCCGTGCTTGCACAAGCGGCACGCTTGCTGGAGCAAGCCGGTGCAATCATCAGCGACGTCGATTTACCTGCGCCTTGCGGCGGCCTGACCGATGCGCAGATTCGCATCATGGGTTATGAGGCTGCTGCCGCCTTTGCACCCGAAGCGCGTACGCATCCTGAAGGATTCAGCGATGCATTTGCTGCGTTGCTGCAAGCAGGTAAAGCCATCGATGGCACCGCGTATGTCGCGGCGCAGGCATTGGCGGCTGCATCGCGTCAGATGGTAAGCGGTGTATTCGACAAGGTAGACATTCTGCTTTCTCCAAGTACCGAAGGCGAAGCGCCAACCGGGCTTGCTGCTACCGGCGATCCAATTTTCAATCGTATGTGGTCGCTGCTCGGCAATCCATGCGTACACGTCCCCCTTGGAAACGGTCCGGGCGGCTTGCCACTGGGTGTGACCTTGACCGGCCCGCGCTGGGGCGATGCTCGCACACTGTCGGCCGCAAATTTACTCGAACGCGTTTTCGCTTCGACCAACTGAACAGGACATCACGATGAATCAACCAATACACGGTGCATCCATTTCTCCCGCTGAGAAGGCGCAAGACAGTATCAATAACGAGCGCTTGCAAAATGCAATCGCGGCGCTGGCAGCTTTCGGTGGCCGTGATGATGGTGGCGTGGCGCGAGAAACTTTGACGCAAATTGATCTGGAGGCGCGTCGTCATCTCATCGATACCGCACGCGCCTTAGGTTGCGAAGTAGCCACCGATGATTGTGCCAATTTGTTTTTCCGCCGTCCCGGCACGACGGACTTGCCGCCAGTGCTGACAGGTAGTCATGCTGATACCCAACCGGTGGGTGGCAAGCTGGATGGTGCGTATGGTGTGCTGGCCGGACTGGAAGTGATTGCCGCCTTGAATGATGCGGGTATTGCCACCCGCCGTGCAATCGAAGTAGTGGCCTGGACGAATGAAGAGGGCAGTCGTTTCGGCCCCGGCGCGATGGGTTCCAGCGCTTTTGTCGATCCATCGCGTTTGCCGGCGTATCGTGAAGTACGCGATGGCGACAACATCACATTTGGTGACGCGGTCGATGCAGCATTGCTGGCATCTGCTGATGTGACACGCAGATCGCTTGCGTTGCCGATAGCATCCTGCGTGGAACTGCACATAGAACAAGGCCCGGTGCTGGAACGCGCGCATGCCGCGCTCGGCGTGGTGACTGGCATCCAGAGCGTGCGCTGGTACAAGGTCGAATGCATAGGCATGGCGGCGCATGCGGGCACCACGCCGATGGATGAGCGCAGCGACGCGATGATGGCAGCTGTTGCTATCGCACAGCAGTTGTATATCTATGTTGCCAAAGAAGCGGCCAGCAATTTGCGGCTGACCCTGGGACGCTGGCAAGTCGGTCCGAATTCGGTGAATACGATTCCCGGCAAAGTGGAGTTCACGATCGATGTGCGTTGTGTCGATGCCCAGGTGCTGGAGCGTTTTGAGCAATTTTTGACAAAGATTACCAGCGCTCATCAATGGCGCGGCAATATTTCCTATGCTTGTTTTTTCTCGCGTCCGCCTACGCATTTTCCAGTCGATATGCTGAATTTGATCGAGCGCGCTTGCGTACGTGCCAGTCACCAGGCGCATCGTGGCGATCCGCAAAAGCTGACCTCAGGTGCGTTTCATGACGCCATGTATCTGGCCGAGCATTGCCCGACTGCGATGATTTTTGTGCCAAGCAAGGGCGGAATCAGTCACAATGCCGCCGAGGAAACCTCACCTGAGGATTTATACTTGGGTGTGCAGGCCCTTGCATATACGGTGGTTGAGCTGGCCAATCGATAGCAGCCCGCCAGGGCCATACGGTTTTTAACGAATAGAGAAATTGCAGATGAAACGCGATCCTGTTTCCGGCCCTGAGGTCGTCGATAAAAAAGCTTCGGTATCCGGACTTGGCGTGCGCCTGCGTCATACGCGCCTGGTGGCCGGCCTGACCCTGCTGCAACTGGCGCAAAAAGCATCATGTTCGGAAAGCCTGGTCTCGAAGATAGAACGCGGTACCGCGACACCGTCACTGGCGATGCTGCACAGGCTGGCGATGGCATTGGACACGAATATCTCGACGCTGATGTCGGAAGAAATGCCGGCAGTCGGGCCGGTGCTGCGTGTCGGCGAACGACCTGTAATCAAGACTGGCGGTATTTCACTGGAACGTCTGGTGCTGCCCACGCGCGGCGGTTTGCTGCAGGCGAATATACACATTGTGCTGCCGGGTGTTGCCAGTGATGGTCAGATCGAACATGTGGGGGAAGAGGTGGGCTATGTGCTGGAAGGCATGCTGGAGCTGCGTCTGGGGGATGACCGCTATATCATCGGCCCGGGCGATGTATTTACATTCCCCAGCAATGTACCGCACGGCTATTGCAATGTGGGCGAGGTTGTCGCCAAGGTCCTGTGGGTTAATTCTCCCGCGACGTTCTAGCGCGCTTGCCTGCAGCTCGCTTCGCATTCAACACTTCATCTGAAAATAAAAAGACCTCGCGATTCTAGAATCGCGAGGTCTTTTTGCAACCTGAGTCGGCTGGATGTCGGCTTACTTGGTGACAGCCAGCATTTCGCGTTTGCCACCTTTGAATGTGTACAAGGTCAGTGTGCCGTCCTTGATGTCGCCTTTGGTGTCGAAGGCGATGGTTCCGGTAATGCCGGGATAATTGATCTTCGCCAGTTCCGGCAGGTACTTGGCAGGTTCGGTCGAACCGGCTTTTTTCATCGCTTCGACTGCGGCGAAAGTCGCATCGTAGGCGTAGGCGGCGGTGTAAACCACATCAATACCAAAACGTTTTTTGTAGGCTGCGCGGAAATCCTCCACGCCTTTCTTGCGTGCTTCCGGTACGCCGCCGGCTTCGGCACAGACTACCTGATTGTCACCCAGCGCATCACCGGCCAGGCCTGGCAGGGAGCCGGTGCAAATGCCATCACCGCCCATGAACTTGGCATTGATGCCCAGCTGTTTCATTTGGCGCATCATAGGGCCGCCAACTGCATCCATGCCGCCGAAGAAAATGATGTCGGGTTTCTTCGACTTGATCGAGGTCAGGATCGCATTGAAGTCGGTTGCCTTGTTGTTGGTGTACTGGCTCGCGACGATGCTGCCGCCAGCACCTTTGACACCCTTGACGAATTCGTCTGCCACGCCCTGGCCGTAAGCGGTGCGGTCATCAATGACGGCGATGCTCTTGCCTCCCAGCGTCTTGACCGCATACTGACCGAGCACCTGGCCGAGTTGCGCATCATTGGCAACGACGCGGAAGGCGGTTTTAAATCCTTGTTGTGTGTACTTGGGATTGGTTGCGGAGGGCGAGATTTGCGGGATGCCTGCATTCGAATAAATGCGCGATGCCGGAATCGTGGTGCCCGAATTCAAATGGCCGATGACGACTGCGACCTTGGCATCGACGAGTTTTTGCGCGGCGGCCGTGGCTTGCTTGGGATCGGCCGCATCGTCTTCTGCCAATAGCTGGAATTTCACTTTCTTGCCGGCGATGCTGACGCCTTTGGTATTCAAATCTTCGACTGCCATTCTGGCGCCGTTTTCATTATCCTTGCCCATGTGCGCATCGGTGCCCGTGATCGGCGCGACGCTGCCGATCTTGATAATCTGTTCCTGTGCGATGGCAGAACCTGCGAGAGCAAACGCAATCAGGCCGGTTAGCGGAATCATTCTGGTCTTGAACTGCATATATTTCCTCCTGAGGATTGTAAAAATACAGAGTAGCTGCAACACTGGTCATGCATGCCTCTCAACACAAGGACCTTACAACAGAAGAAATTGCGACGTAAAGCGTTTTTTCCCTGATTTACATGATTCCTATGCCCAAACTTCATACCCTGGATAAAGTCGACCGCAAGCTGTTGAACATGCTGCAGAAAGACAATCAGACGCCGACCCGCACGCTAGCCGACGCGGTGCATATTTCGCAGCCGACTTGCCTGCGGCGTATACGTGACATGCGCGAGGCTGGCATCATCGCGGCGGATGTCGCGATGATCGATCCATTTGCACTCGGCTACGGCATGCTGGCGTTTCTGGAGGTGTCGCTGGAAAATCAGGCGGACGAGCGCATGCAGGAATTCGAGACGCGCATGAACAAAGAAGGCGAGGTGATGCAGTGCTACTTCGTTTCCGGCGATTACGATTATTTTCTGGTGGTCCATGTCGTGGACATGGATGCCTACTATCAATTTGTTCGCCGTGCGATTTCCGGCTCTGGCAATGTGCGGCATTTTCAATCGCGCTTCCCGATGAAGCGGGCCAAGTTCGATACCCGCATTGCATTCGATGAAAAGGCCGCCGCAGTGCAGGTGCGGATCGAGAAATAGGATTGCGGCGGACAATACAAAGAGCAAGACGACGAGCAATATAGCAATGCGTGTTTCAGGGATAAAAAAAGCTGCGTGAAATTTCACGCAGCTTTTTTATTTTGTAACGATGCAATCGGATTTTTAAGCAGGCAAGGATTGCGTCGTCAGAATACGGCTGGGAGCTCGGTAAGGCATGCCGGTGAATTTGAAATCCACCTCTGGTTGGCGTCCAGAAATGATATCCGCCACTGCACGGCCCGAGCCGCAGCCCATGGTCCAGCCCAATGTACCGTGGCCGGTATTCAGGAACAGGTTGCTGAACCTGGTTTTGCCTATGTAGGGCACATTGGATGGCGTGAGTGGACGCAAGCCTGTCCAGTAAATTGGATTGTCATAGTCGCAGGCATCTGGAAACAGTTCTCGCGTGCGGCGTGTAATCGCATCGCAACGGGCCGTGTTCAGCTCACGTGTGTAGCCATTCAATTCACATGTGCCGGCAACGCGCAGGCGATCGCCCAAACGCGATACCACCAGCTTGTAGCCATCATCAGTCAGCGAGACAGTGGGCGCTGCATCAGGGTTCGTTATTTTGTAAGTCGCCGAATAGCCTTTGCCCGGATAAATCATCAAGTCGATACCGAGAGGTTTGGCCAACTGTTCAGAGAAGCTGCCCATTGCCAGCACATAGGCATCAGCGTGCAAGACTTTATGGCGGCCATCTGGACCCACTACTTCCACGCCGGTGATCTTGGCGTTTGCACCTTTGCCGTCGGTGATCAAGCGCGTGACGCTGGTGTTGTATTGAAAGTCGACACCAGCTTCTGCGGATTTTTTGGCCAGGCCGCTGGTGAATTTATATACGTCGCCTGATTCATCGGTTGCAGTGAAGTCACCACCGACGATTTTGTCGCGGATGCTGGCAAGCGCGGGTTCGATACGGACGACTTCATCGGCACCGATAGAATCGCGCGGGCAGCCTAGGTCGCGCATCAATTTCGCTGCAGGCAGGGAATCATCAAATTCTTTTTGATCTGTATAGAAGTGCAGAATACCGCTGGTCAGCAGATCGTAATCTACACCCGTTTCTGCACGGACTGATTGCAGGGTTTGGCGGCTGTATTCGCACAGCGCGACGATTTGACGGATGTTATCGGCGGTGCGTGAAGGCGTACATTCACGCAGGAAGTTGAGCGCCCATTTCCATTGCAGCCATTCCGGACGGAAGCGGTACAGCAAAGGTGCGTCTTCCTTGCCGAGCCACTTCAAGACTTTCATGGGTGCGGCAGGATTGGCCCAGGGCTCGGCGTGCGAGACGGAAATCTGGCAGCCGTTGGCAAAGCTGGTTTCCTGCGCCGCGCCGGGTTGACGTTCGATGACAGTCACTTCGTGCCCCGCCTTGTTTAAAAACCATGCGGAAGCGGTACCGATGATGCCTGAACCCAAAACAATTACTTTCATTACAATCTCCAGCCATGCGTGTTGAACGATGGCTCCATTGTAGGAAAATATCTATTTTTTATGTGTTCAATAACATCGTCAAAATTTATATAGAAATCTATAAAAACAAAAATTATGTTTTAAAAACAAATAATTTAAGTATTTTTTTATTTTTTTGAAAAATGCAAATTGTCGATTTCTTGCGCCACGGCGTCGCTGACCACTTCGCCCAAAGTCTGCTGCAATCCTTGCCTGATTTCTTCCGTTGCCCGCTGCAGGCTGGCCGTGAGCACTTGTTGCAGGCGTTCTTCCAGGACCGTATCAATGCGTGACAGCAATTGAGTGAGCACGCGTTCACTGATCTTTTGCTCCATCCGCGTCCATTCCTCATCCAGCCAGCCGGTAATCGGCAAGTGTTCTATCGGCGCAGGCGGCGTTTCGATCTCTACCTGCAGCACGGGTATGTCTGCCAGGTATTCAGTCGCAGCAGTTGGTACAGCCGCGTGATCTGTTTCAGTTGGAGCGGCCGGAGCCATGAGGAATGCGGGAATGGGGGTGAAAGTCTGATTGGGTGAAAAGTTATATTGCGCCGCTGATGCCTGAGGTGGCAACGGTGATGATGCTGGCGTCAATGTCGCTGTTGAGGCGGCGCGCGGCGGTGCCGTGATGACTTCGGTAAGGACCGGAATGCCGGAGTCCTGGGTAGATTTGTTCATGAGTTCTCCGCCACAAAGTGGGTTAGCGGATAGCCGCGCTGTTTGTAATAACTGTAGCGCTCGCGTCCGGTAGCCTTATCGCCATCGTCAGCGGCCACGACTTCAAACATGCGTTCAAAGCGCGCAAAGTGGTCGGGCGGCGTATCCGACAGATTGATCAGGATTTGGTGATGCGGCGATTCCATTGCCTGTTCGGTCGTCAGCAGAATCGGCGTCTGGGCGGCAAGTGCATCGTCAATCATTACATGCGGCAGAAAGTCATGTTCGGAAAACGTCCAGAGCTTTTCATCTAGTTCCGCGAGTTGCGCGGCATCCTTGGCAAGAATCACCAATTGAAAATTGGCATTGCGTGCCTTGCGCGCAAGTCGGCATGCGTACAGGATTTTGTCGGGAACATTGCTGTGAAAGTCGATACGCGTCATAAGTAAGGCTAATTTTTAATCGAAACGTCTCTATTAGAAACGAAAGCCCGGCGGCGCATTGCCGGTAGCGGGTAGGGTATCGGTAGGCGGCGGTGGTGCTATGTTGTCAGCGGCCTTGGCTTCTGCAGCTTTTGGTTTCGGCGCGGCAGATTCTGGTGCTGGATTGCGATAAGTCTTCGGCAATTGGCTGCTGACCGGATAACCGGCGCTGGTCAATGCGGCATCCCATAACTCGGAATTAAAGCCGGATTGCTTTTGTGAACCGATGGTCGCGAAGGGTAATTTTTTTTCACCGCCCACTTGTTTCAAGCGTGCGATCTCTTCATTGGTGTTGACAGTTTTTTCCGAAAACGGAACGCCGCGTGTGGTCAGCAAGTTGCGCGCATCGCTGCATGCTTCGCACTTGTCTGTTGTATATAGCGTGACCGGACTGCCTTTGACGGCTTGTGCCAGTTCATACGGCAGGCCGGCAGTAGATGGGCCGGTTGCCACTGACTTCTCTTCCACTTTTTTCACCGACGATGGTGGTGGCGTGTCGCTGTAGGTGATCTTGCCGTCAGGCGCGACCCATTTATATAGCTGCGCATGCGCATTGGCCGACAGCAGTAATGTGATCAGTAGCGACAGCGGCAGCAAACCTTTTTTCATCTTGTTGTCCCGTGTATCGTTTGATGGAAACTCATTGCATTAACATTCCGGCATTGCACAATGCTGCATCGCTGCTTGATTGCACAATCGGCCCATTGAATGAATGAGCCGATTGTCTTTACTGCTTCAGGCTGCCATGCCGCTGTGTCGCAGCAAGGCGTCTATCGTTGGTTCGCGGCCGCGGAAGGCCTTGAACGAATCGATCGCGGGCCGTGAACCACCCATCGCCAGAATCTCGCGCAGGAAGCGTGCGCCGGTATCGCCGGACAATACATTGCCGCTGGCTTTGCTCTCTTCTTCAAACGCGCCATACGCATCAGCGGACAAGACTTCCGCCCACTTGTAGCTATAGTAACCGGCTGCATAGCCGCCAGCAAAGATATGCGCGAACGAGTGTTGGAATCGGTTGAATTCAGGCGGCGTCATGACCGAGACTTGCGCACGTACGGCGTTGACGACGTCTTGCACGCTTTGCTGGCCTGCCGGCTGGTAATCGTAATGCAGGTGCATGTCGAGCAGCGAGAATTCGACCTGGCGCAAAGTCTGCAATCCAGACTGGAAGTTTTTCGCGGCGATCATCTTGTCGAACAAGGCGCGTGGCAAGGCGGCACCGGTATCGGCATGCGCGGTCATGTGTTGCAGCACATCCCATTCCCAGCAAAAGTTTTCCATGAATTGCGATGGCAATTCAACCGCATCCCATTCGACGCCAGAGATACCTGATACGCCGAGTTCTTCGACGCGCGTCAGCATGTGATGCAAGCCGTGGCCAAATTCATGGAAGAGCGTAATCACTTCATCATGCGTGAACAGCGCCGGTTTGGTCTGACCATTGATGATGGCAGGTTCGGTAAAGTTGCAGGTCAGGTAGGCGACCGGGGTTTGAATATCTTCCTTGCCGTTTGTTTCTTCAAGACGGCGGCGACCGCGCGCATCGTCCATCCATGCGCCGCCACGTTTGCCCTGGCGTGCGTACAGATCAATATAGAACTGGCCGATCAGCGCGCCGTCTTTTTCGATGCGGAAGAATTTTACGTCGGGATGCCAGACAGGTGCAGTGTCCGGTTTGATGGCGACCGAGAACAGGGTTTCAATCGTGCGGAACAGGCCGGCGATGACTTTCGGTTCAGGGAAATACTGTTTCACTTCCTGTTCGGAAAACGCATAGCGTTGTTCGCGCAATTTTTCCGACGCATAAGTAACGTCCCATGCTTCCAGTTTTTCGATGCCGAGTTCTTTTTGCGCAAAGCCGCGTAGTTCCGCCAGATCTTTTTCGGCGAACGGGCGTGCGCGTTGAGCCAGGTCATGCAGGAAGGCGATTACTTCGTCTGGCGTCTTCGCCATCTTGGCTACGAGTGAAACTTCGGCGTAATTTTTGTAACCCAGCAATGCGGCTTCTTCATTACGCAGTTGCAGGATGTCGACGATGTTTTGCGTATTGTCCCAGGCCGGTTGATTGGCGAGCTCGGACGCTTTGGTCGCATTGGCGCGATAAATCGTTTCGCGCAGGCCGCGTTTATCCGCGTATTGCAGGATAGGGAAATACGAAGGGAAGTGCAGCGTAAATTTATAACCGGCCTTGCTGTCTTTTTCTGCCGCAGCACGCGCCGCCTGCTTGGCATCTTCCGGCAAGCCTGCGAGTTCGGTTTCATCTTCCACGAACAAGGCGTACTCATTGGTCGCGTCGAGTATATTTTCAGAAAACTTGGTGGTCAGTGCCGCATGCTTTTCCTGAATTTCGGCAAAGCGCGGTTTTTGTTCTTCGGTCAGTTCTGCGCCACCCAGGCGGAAATCGCGCACGGCGTTTTCGATGATCTTTTTACGTGCCACTGAATAGCCGGCGTAATCAGGTCCCAGTTGCAGCGCCTTGTAATTGGTGAACAGCGTCAGGTTTTGTGCGAGTTCGGTCCAGAACTCGGTGATCTTAGGCTGGTTCTCGTTATATACAGCACGCAGTTCAGGTGTATCGACAACTGCATTCAAATGACCAACGATGCCCCAAGCCCGGCCCAATTTTTCGGTGACGTTTTCCAAAGGCTCGACAAAGTTTTCCCATGTCACTTGCGCAATCGGCTCTTCAAGCTCTTTGACGACAGTGCGCGCTTGATCCAGCAGGCTGTCGATCGCGGAACCGATGTGTTCAGGTTTGATGGCTTCAAATTGGGGAAGGTCGGAAAAATCCAGCAGCGGGTTCAAGGCAATATTCATCAGTTGGTTTCTCTCTCTGCTGCTTCAATGGTGTTCACCAGAAGCATGGTAATGGTCATGGGACCGACACCGCCGGGGACTGGCGAGATGTGACCGGCGACTTCCTTTGCCGCAGCGAAATCGACATCGCCACACAGCTTGCCGTTGTCATCGCGGTTGATACCGACGTCGATCACGATGGCGCCGGGTTTGATCATGTCGGCGGTCAAGGTGTTGCGGCGTCCGGTGGCAGCCACGACGATATCAGCCTGTCGTGTGTGATAGCCGAGATCTGCGGTTCCACTATGACAGATGGTGACGGTAGCGTTGGCTTGCAAGAGCAATAATGCCATCGGTTTGCCGACGGTATTGCTGCGACCGATGACGACGGCATGCTTGCCGGCGATCTTGGTGCCTGTGCTTTCGATCAGCTTCATGCAGCCGTAAGGCGTGCAAGGGCGAAAGCCCGGCAAACCGGTCAGCAGTTCGCCTGCGCTTAGTACTGAATAGCCATCCACATCCTTGCGCGGCGAGATCGCTTCGATCACTTTGGTTGAATCTATATGCTTGGGCAGCGGCATCTGGACCAGAATGCCGTGAATGTTCGGATCATTGTTCAGTGCAGCAATGCGTGCCAGCAGCGCCGCTTCGGTCATATCGGCTTCGTATTTTTCCAGCAAAGAAAACAGGCCGCTGTCTTCGCAAGCCTTGACCTTGTTGCGCACATAAACCTGCGACGCCGGATCGGCGCCCACCAGAATCACGGCCAGGCCAGCCTGTTTGCCTTTGGCGCTCAGTGCGGCTGCGCGTGCTGCTACGTCCTGACGAAGTTGTTTGGAAAGCAAATTGCCGTCAATGATTTGTGCGCTCATGAATTGGGAATGTAATTAAAAGGGAAGACTGATTATAAGGGACGCAAAAGCCGCTGATATAAAAGCAACTGGAACAGCCTTGTAAGAAATCAGTAAGATACGCTGTGTGGGTTGTCGGTTTGACTTGATACGCCTTATTCAAAATGGGCTAAAAGCCTTTAAAAATGCTGCTTTGCGACATAATTTCGCATTATGGGAAATGATATCGCCATTTGAAAATAACAAAAACAGCTGTTAAACTCGGCGCAATCTGCACGACTATATGTGTTATCAGCTTTAAAAAATGACGCCCGTTTTTACAAAAAACGGCACTAAAGATAAATCAGGAGACTAACGATGTCAGCCCAAATCGACCAGGTATTGGCGCAAGCCGCCAACGACCCAGATGTAATGGAAACGCAAGAGTGGCTGGACGCCCTCGAAGCCGTTATCGAAAACGAGGGCCCTGACCGCGCTCATTACCTGATGGAGCGCCTGATTGATCTGGCCCGTCGTCGCGGCGCGCAAATTCCGTTCTCCAGCACTACCGCATATGTAAATACCATCCCTGCCGACATGGGCGACAACTCGCCGGGCAACCAGGAATACGAAGAGCGCCTGCGTTCGTGGATGCGCTGGAATGCGATGGCCATGGTCGTCAAGGCCAACCGCGTTGACGGTGACCTGGGTGGTCATATCTCCAGCTTTGCTTCACTCGCAAATATGCTGGGCACCGGCTTCAACCATTTCTGGCACGCCCCTACCGAAGATCACGGTGGTGACCTGTTATACATCCAGGGACACTCGTCGCCTGGCGTTTATGCTCGCGCCTTCCTCGAAGGTCGTTTGAGCGAAGAACAATTGATCAACTTCCGTCGTGAAGTGGATGGCAAGGGTTTGTCCTCGTATCCGCATCCAAAACTGATGCCGGATTTCTGGCAGTTCCCGACGGTGTCCATGGGTCTCGGCCCATTGATGGCGATTTATCAGGCACGCTTCCTCAAATACCTGCAAGCACGCGAAATCGCAAAAACCGATAACCGCAAGGTATGGGTATTCTGCGGCGATGGCGAAATGGATGAAGTCGAATCGATGGGCGCCATCGGCGTAGCCGGTCGCGAGCAGCTCGACAATTTGGTGATGGTTGTCAACTGTAACCTGCAGCGTCTGGATGGCCCGGTACGTGGCAACGGCAAGATCATTCAGGAACTCGAAGGCGAATTCCGCGGTGCCGGCTGGAACGTCATCAAGATCATCTGGGGCTCCAACTGGGACCCGCTGCTGGCCAAAGACAAAGAAGGTATTTTGCAGCGCGTGATGATGGAAACGCTGGATGGCGAATACCAGAATTACAAAGCCAAGGATGGCGCTTACGTGCGCAAGCATTTCTTCGGCAAGCATCCAAAATTGCTGGAAATGGTTTCGCGCATGTCGGACGACGACATTTGGCATCTGCTGCGCGGTGGCCACGATCCACATAAGGTTTACGCCGGCTTCAAGCAGGCGCAAGAACACAAAGGTCAACCGACTGTGCTGCTGGTCAAAACCGTCAAAGGTTATGGCATGGGCAAATCGGGCGAAGCGCGTAACACTGCGCATCAAACCAAAAAACTCGACGATGAAGCAGTGCGCGAAATGCGCGATCGTTTCAACCTGCCTATCGCCGACGAACATCTCGCCGACATTCCATTCTTCAAACCAGCTGAAGATTCGCCCGAGATGAAGTATCTGCACGAACGTCGTGCTGCGCTCGGCGGTTATCTGCCACAGCGTCGTATGCAAGCGGATGAAAAATTGCCGGTGCCTGCACTGTCGGCATTTAAAGCGGTCCTCGATCCAACCGCAGAAGGTCGCGAGATTTCGACCACGCAAGCGTATGTGCGCATCATTTCGATCCTGTTGCGTGACGCAAATCTGGGCCAGCGTCTGGTACCGATCCTGGTGGATGAATCCCGTACCTTCGGTATGGAAGGCTTGTTCCGTCAAATCGGCATTTACAACCGCGAAGGTCAGTTGTACGAGCCGGTCGATAAAGATCAGGTCAGCTACTACCGCGAAGATAAAGCCGGTCAGATTCTGCAAGAAGGTATTAACGAAGCAGGCGCGATGGCATCGTGGATTGCAGCCGCAACTTCGTACTCGACCAACAACCGCATCATGGTGCCGTTCTACACGTTCTACTCGATGTTCGGCCTGCAACGCATCGGCGATCTGGCATGGGCAGCGGGCGATATGCGCGCACGCGGCTTCCTGCTCGGCGGCACCGCTGGTCGTACCACATTGAATGGTGAAGGCTTGCAGCACGAAGATGGTCACAGCCACATCCTGGCATCGACGATCCCGAACTGCGTTCCTTACGATCCAACCTTCGCACATGAAGTCGCAGTCATCATGCAAGATGGCTTGAAGCGCATGATCGAAAATCAGGAAGACGTGTTCTATTACATCACCCTGATGAACGAGAACTACGCACAACCTGGTTTGAAAGAAGGCACCGAAGCTGACATCATCAAAGGTTTGTACCTGCTGCAGGAAGGCCCGAAGAAATCGAAAAACCGCGTGCAACTGATGGGCTCAGGCACCATCCTGCGCGAAGTTATCGCCGCTGCCGATTTGTTGAAAGACGATTGGGGCATTGTGGCCGACGTCTGGTCCGCACCATCGTTCACGCTGCTGGCGCGCGATGGTCAGGATGTGGAACGCTGGAACATGTTGCATCCAGCCGATGCGCCGCGCGTTGCTCACGTCACGCAATCGCTGCAAGGTACAACGGGTCCTATCGTGGTCGCTACCGATTACATGCGCACCTTCGCTGAACAAGTACGTGCTTTCATTCCGAAAGAACGTACTTACAAAGTGTTGGGCACAGACGGTTTTGGCCGCTCGGACAGCCGTGCAAAACTGCGCGAATTCTTTGAGGTCAATCGTTACTTCGTGACGATTGCAGCACTCAAGGCATTGGCCGATGAAGGCGCGATTTCCGTTTCAGTGGTGGCTCAGGCGATCGCCAAGTACGGTATCAATCCAGAAAAAGTCAATCCGGTAACGCTGTAATCCACATACATAAATCCTTCCTCATCAATGGGGTGACGGGGATGCAGATGGCGCGCAAAAATACTGCCCACCATTTGCTTCCCCGCTGTCATGATGAGGGATACGCAAACAAGCGGAGAATGAACGATGAGCACGGTTGAAGTCAAAGTCCCGGATATCGGCGATTTCAAGGAAGTTGAAATCATTGAATTGTTAGTCAAGGTAGGCGATACGATCAAGGTCGATCAGTCGCTGATCACGGTTGAATCCGACAAGGCGAGTATGGAAATTCCATCCAGCCACGCCGGTGTCGTGAAAGAAATCAAAGTCAAACTCGGCGATAAGGTTGCTGAAGGCTCCTTGTTGTTGACGGTGGAAGCAGCGGCTGCTGATGCAGCGCCTGCTGCTGAAGCTGCTCCGGCTCCTGCCGCAGCGCCAGCGCCGGTAGAAGCACCTAAAGAAGCACCTAAGGCAGAACCAGCAAAAGCTGCTGAGCCTGCGCCAGTTGCACAGGAAGCGGCACCTGCTCCAGTAGCAGCGCCTGCGCCTGCTGCGGCACCTGCACCGGTCGCTGCAGCAGCTTCAGCACCAGCCACCGCATCAAATGCAAAAGCCCACGCATCGCCATCGATACGCAAGTTCGCACGCGAACTCGGTGTTGATTTGGGCACCGTTGCCGGCTCCGGCCCTAAAGGTCGCATCACGCAGGAAGACGTACAGAATTACGTGAAGGGCATCATCGCTGCCGGTCCTGTTTCCGCTCCGGTTGCTGCAGCGCCAATGTCATCGCGCGGCGGCGCAGGTCTGGATCTGTTGCCATGGCCATCGCTGGACTTCAGCAAGTTCGGCACAACCAGCTTGCTGCCTTTGTCGCGCATCAAGAAAATCAGTGGTCCGAATCTGCATCGCAACTGGGTCATGATCCCGCACGTCACGCAATACGACGAAGCCGATGTGACCGAGCTGGAAGAGCTGCGTAAATCGACCAACACTGCGCTGGCAAAATCCGGCGTCAAGTTGACGATGCTGGCGTTTGTCATCAAGGCTTGCGTTGCCGCGCTAAAAAAATATCCAGAGTTCAATTCCTCGCTCGACGCAGCCGGCGAAAACCTGATTCTCAAGCAGTACTACAACATCGGTTTTGCTGCCGACACGCCGCAAGGTCTGGTGGTGCCTGTCGTCAAAGGCGTCGATCAAAAAACCGTCACGCAAATCGCGCAAGAGATGGGCGAGTTGTCAGCTCAGGCACGCGAAGGCAAGTTGAAACCTGCCGACATGCAAGGGGCAACGTTCACGATTTCTTCGCTGGGCGGTATCGGCGGTACGTATTTCACACCGCTGATCAATGCACCAGAAGTCGCCATCATCGGCTTGTCGAAAACATCGATGAAGCCGGTCTGGGACGGCAAGCAATTCGTGCCGCGCTTGATCATGCCTTTGTCGCTGTCCTACGATCACCGCGTGATCGATGGCGCGCAAGGTGCACGTTTCGTGACTTACCTGAGCGAAATGCTGGCTGACTTGCGCAAGTCGCTGCTGTAACCGTCAGGTCGCAATTGCGTCATCAGTAAAACGATCAGTCCATGTTTCTGCCTGCTGCGAAGTGTGAAAAGTGCAGGCAGAACGAGATGAAAAATACGGAGCTAAAGCGATGAGCACGATAGAAGTCAAAGTCCCCGATATCGGCGATTTCAAGGAAGTGGAAATCATCGAACTGCTGGTCAATGTAGGCGATACGATCAAGGTCGATCAATCGCTGATCACGGTCGAATCCGACAAAGCCAGCATGGAAATTCCAGCCAGCCACGCCGGTGTCATCAAAGAGTTGAAAGTCAAACTCGGTGACAAGGTTGCAGAAGGTTCGCTGCTGCTGATTCTGGAAGCATCGGAAAGCGCTGCAGCTCCTGCGGCTGCAGCGGCGCCTGCTGCATCAGCACCAACAACTCCCGCACCTGCCGCTGCACCAGCTCCAGTAGCTGCGCCTGCCAAAGCCGCTGCACCGGCACCTGCTTCAGCTCCGGCAGCCGCACCAGCGCCAGCAGCAGTTAATACAGCTGCACCTGCAGCAGCCAGCTTCACAGGCAAAGTAGATATTGAATGCGACATGATGGTGCTCGGCGCAGGTCCTGGCGGCTACTCCGCTGCGTTTCGCTCCGCCGATCTCGGCATGAATACTGTTCTGATTGAACGCTACTCAACACTCGGCGGCGTCTGCCTGAATGTCGGTTGCATTCCATCCAAGGCATTGCTGCACGTTGCAGCAGTGATCGATGAAGCAGCTGCAATGACAGCGCATGGCGTAACCTTCGGCAAACCGCAAATCGATATCGATCAATTGCGCGGCTACAAGGAAAAAGTCATCGGCAAGATGACCACCGGTTTGTCCGGCATGGCCAAGGCACGCAAGGTCAATGTCGTGCAGGGCGTCGGCCAGTTTGTCGGCACCAATCACATTGAAGTCACTGCAGCCGACGGCAGCAAAAAAACTATTCAGTTCAAACAAGCCATCATCGCTGCCGGTTCATCGGTCGTGAACTTGCCTTTCGTTCCTGAAGATCCACGCATTATCGATTCCACAGGCGCGCTCGAATTGCGCAGCGTGCCTAAACGCATGCTCGTCATCGGCGGCGGCATCATCGGCCTGGAAATGGCAACCGTCTATTCGACTCTCGGTGCACGCATCGACGTGGTGGAAATGCTGGATGGCTTGATGCAAGGCGCAGATCGCGACATGGTCAAGGTCTGGCAAAAATTCAACGAGAAGCGCTTCGACAAAATCATGTTGAAGACCAAGACCGTTGCAGTCGAAGCATTGAAAGAAGGCATCAAGGTTTCTTTCGAAGCAGCCGAAGCAGGTGGGACTGCGCCAGAACCACAAGTCTACGATTTGGTATTGGTCGCAGTCGGCCGCAGTCCGAACGGCAAGAAGATTGCAGCCGACAAAGCCGGCGTTGCAGTCACCGATCGTGGCTTCATCGAAGTCGATGCGCAGATGCGTACCAACGTGCACCACATCTTCGCCATCGGCGATCTGGTCGGCCAACCTATGCTCGCGCACAAAGCCGTGCATGAAGCGCACGTTGCAGCAGAAGCTGCAGCTGGCGAGAAGTCCTACTTCGACGCACGCGTGATTCCATCCGTCGCCTACACTGATCCTGAAGTCGCATGGGTCGGCATCACCGAAGACGAAGCCAAAGTCAAAGGCATCAAGCTCGAAAAAGGCCACTTCCCATGGGCAGCATCAGGCCGCGCAGTAGCCAACGGTCGCGATGAAGGCTTTACCAAATTGCTGTTCGATGCAGAAACAAAACGCATCGTCGGCGGCGGTATTGTCGGCACGCACGCAGGTGACATGATCGGTGAAATCGCATTGGCGATCGAGATGGGTGCAGATGCAGTGGATATCGGCAAGACCATCCATCCGCATCCAACCTTGGGTGAATCGATAGGAATGGCGGCGGAAGTGTACAAAGGTGTGTGTACTGATTTGCCACCGATGAAGAAGAAATAAGTCTTCATTTGACTCAATAAAAAGCGACGCAATGCGTCGCTTTTTTTATTGGGTACTGTGACTATAATGCAAATACCGAATCCGCTCCCGCACCGGATCACGTAGGCGAGCGGACTGCAGTAATGGTTTGCCGCGTTTCATGGTTTTTATTGTGGCTGCATAAAATACAGTACATAGTCGAAAAGTGAGATGACAAGCCATTTCTAGCGGGTAGTGCTGACTATGATATTGCAACGTCTATTTTATACCGCAGCGTTTGCTGTATACATACGCTACGTACTTAGCTAAGTTATGAGCAAGTCTTAAAGGGGCGTAATGAGCAAACCAGGCGATGAACTTGAAAAAATTGTGGAGATTATTGAGCGTTCAATTTCCCCCACGGCGAAGATAGAGCAGAATATATTTCTCCCGATACTAACCTCAACCGAGGGCCACACGGCTCAATGTGACATTGTTATAAGAAGCGGCAACCCTCCAAGAGAGACCGTGACACTGGTAGAAGTACAAGATCGCAACTCAAAGGTCGACATTAATACCTTTCGTGGCTGGGAAGGTAAAATCGATGATGTTGGAGCTCAGCATCTTATCTGCGTTTCAAGAAAAGAATTTCCATCTAGCATTAAAGAAAAGGCGTCGCAGTCAGGGTCAAAAATATTTCTTGTAACTTTAAAAGAACTATCGCCAGAGCGAATTCCACTAGAGTTCATAAAATTTATATTTCAGTATAGTCACTTAGATATAAAAGCCATAAAGAGCATTCGACCATTTGTCGCGCCCGGGCAGCTTGAGAAGCTAGGGCTAGAGCCAATGGAGCATCATCTCGATGACAAGGCATGGTCTTTGGATGGAAAAAACTGGCTTTCCTTGCTTGATATATGCAGAGGAAAAGTCGACCTTGAAAAAATGCCCTCTGCCGCAAACGGATATATTGAGGGGACAGATAGTTTATCGTTCAATCTCACTGATAACGAACAGCTCTTCTATTGCCATAACGGCGAATTTGTACGAATAGGATTGGATTGCGAGTTTGAATGGGCATTCGAACATGCCGAAGTACCAATGTCTGTAGCTTCTTACGAACAAGACAAACATGGGGCTTTAGCATGGCTTTTTGAAGTCAAACACAACAGCAAAAGTGGTTTGATTTCTGTGAAATTACCGGTAGTCAAGCTGGACAATGGAAATTACAAGCTTCTCGACAGCATCATAAACTCTCAATTTGACTATGTTTTTGAGGTCATTCCAGCAAACCAGCAACCGCTTTAAAGTGCATAACAATCGCTCACGGGGACGGGCTAAAGCCCGCCCTTTCGTGCGGTAGGTTGGGCTAATGGTTTACAGTCCAACATTCAAAGCGATAAACCACCAATCAGACCATTCCTGTACCAATCCGGCCAAGCGTTCATATCCATGCTGCCCCGGATGCGCAAAATCATTGGCAATCGCTTCCTTCAGCCAGTGTTCATCTTTGCGCAAAACTTCAAACACAGACAAGTACGGAACATTCAGCGTTGCTGCCAGTTCGGAAAACTGTTTATCCAACCGCTCAACGCGGCGATTGTGCGCGCTGTCCGGCATAGGCGGTGGACCTATCATCAAGACCTTGTAGGTTGATGAAGCCGTGCGCAAAATGCTCTGGAAGTTGGCAAGGCTTTCTTCTTCCGATACGCGCTGCACACCTTCAAAAATCGGGGTGTCATTGACCCCGAACGAAAACACTACGAGTGCTTCACAATCGGCAGGTAATCTTGCTGCACATTCCTGTTGCCAGCGCGCTGTGATATCGCGGCTGGTGTCGCGGCGGATGCCGAGGTTGTAGTGGGTGACATTGACGCCGCGTGCTACGGCAACTTGTGCGACGCGACCAGCCCAACCTAAACACAGCGGATCGCCTGTGCCTTGGACGAATGAATCGCCGACGAAACAGATGCGGTGATCGATTGCTGGTCTTGATTTGAGAGTGCTCACGGGCGCTTGGATGAAAGATGAATAGGATTAAATTCGCTTATTTCATACCTTGATATGAAATGTGAACAATCAATAATACACAATTGGAAGTTGTTCTTTTACTGACTGATTGTGATCTAATCAAAGTAGCTCAACTACCGTATTCGGCAAATTAAATGTCAAATAACTTTTTCATCAAGAAATGCAAAGCCAAAACTACTCTTGGATTTGAAGTCGGTATCGAAGAGGGCGTATATGAAGTGATTGGCGATGAGCCTGAGCTTAGTGCTGTGAAGCTCAAGGGGAAAAATTTGTATGAGATCAAGCATGCCGAATTTCAGAAACTGAAACAGCAGAATGTGGCTGTGCCTCAGCCCTGATAAGTGATGGCATTCCATTTTTTAACACGTCTCACCACACTTGATTTGCTTAATTGAATGCCAAGGAGGAAAGGATGCGGCTTATGAAACTGCGTAATGTCATCGTCGTTAATTTACTCGCCTTCGCCTGTGTTTCAGCAATGGCTGCTGATGCCAGAGAGCGAGGCTTCATTAGCAAGGGAACGCCCGAGGGTGAAGTACTGTATCGAATCGGCAAGCCTGACCATGAAGCGGTCATCAAGAGCGTCAGGGGTGAACCTGAAGAGAAGTCGTGGACTTATTTTCCACATACGCAAGATCCTCAGACGCTGACCATCTTGATTCTCAAGGCAGGAGTGGTTGTGAACATAGAACGTAAAATCGCTCGTTAATGTTCATCGAAAACGCTCAGCGAAAAGCGTAGCACTTTTTGCCGCGCGACTGATGAAAGATCAGTCGAAGTAGGTTCTTGCCATTTCAAACCGCGGGGCAAAGTACAGATTGTCCATGCGTTCGATACGCACTCTGCCTTTGCTGGATGGCGCGTGTATGAAGCGGCCATCGCCGATGTACACGCCTACGTGCGAGAACGGACGGTTCAGCGTGTTGAAGAAAACCAGGTCGCCGGGGCGCAAGGTGCGTGGATCGATTTCCTTGCCGCGACGTGCGATGTCGGCGGCACTGCCTGACACTTTGATGTCCAGTGCCTGGCGATAGATGTAAGAGACCATGCCACTGCAATCCAGGCCGGCTTCCGGGTTCTTGCCGCCGAACTGGTAACCGGTGTCTATCATGCCCATCGCGTACAGCGCGACTTCATTGCCTTTTTCACTGACAGGTTGCGGCTCATACAAAATTGCGCGCGCAGCACCTTGTCGTTTCACGGGACTTGATGTGCCGCAGGCGGCGAGTACCGATGCGGCAAGCAGTGCGAGAACAATGCCTTGCACGCTACTTGCCTTGGATTTCAATCGCATCATCGTCAATTTCTTCAACTCCTCAAGCCCGCGTTCAATCTGGCATTTTGGATCAGCTTTAGATCAGTTGCGGATCAGTGTTTCTGCCTGCTTCTTCAACCCTTGAGTTCAAATCATTTCTTCAATTGGGTCAGCACATCCGACAACATGGAAATCATTTGATCGATCTCTTCATGCGTCACATTCAAGGCGGGCATGAAGCGCAACAGGTCAGGGCGCGGCGAGTTCAGCAGCAAGCCGACTGGTCCCATGTCGCGTGCTTTCTCGACGATCTGCGGGCCGATATCCGAACCGAGTTTCAACGCGCGCAGCAAACCGTCGCCGCGTTCGCCTGCCAGTCCGTGTTGCTCAGTCAGTTTCAACAAGGCTGTGCTCAGATACTCACCTTTGTCTTTGACCGATTGCAGGAATCCTGGTGCCAGCAAGGCGTTGGCAACGGCCAGCCCAACAGCCGTCATCAAGGGGTTGCCGTTGTAGGTGCCACCCTGATCGCCCGGTTCGAAGCAGGCCACTTCTTCACGGCACAGCATCGCTGCCAGCGGCACGCCGCCGCCTATGCCTTTGCCCAGCGTCATGATGTCTGGTGTCACGCCCGACAATTGATAGGCAAATAATTCGCCGGTGCGGCCCATGCCGGTTTGTACTTCGTCGACAATCAGCAGGATGCCGCGTTCCTTGGTCAGCGCGCGCAGGCCTTGCATGAATTCGCGCGAAGCCGGGATCACACCGCCTTCGCCTTGCACCGGCTCCAGCATGACGGCGACCGTCTTGTCGGTGATCAGTTGCTTGACGCTGTCGAGGTCGTTGAGTGTGGCCTTGAAGAAACCAGGTACTTGCGGTGCATAAATCGTATCCCAGCCGGCTTTGCCGCTGGCCGACATGGCGGCGATGGTGCGGCCATGGAAGCTGTGGTCGAAGGTGATGATTTCGTAGCGGTTTTCACCAGCGACATTCTTGTTGAGCTTGCCCCATTTGCGCGCGAGCTTGAATGCGCTTTCATTGGCTTCTGCGCCGCTGTTGGCAAAGAAGACGCGATCGAAGCAGGAGTTTGCTGTCAATACTGCAGCGAGTGCAATCGACGGTTCGTTGTAAAACGCTGGCGATGGATTGATCAGTTTTTTGGACTGCGCGGCGAGCGCATCCTGTATGCATTGCGGCGAATGGCCGAGGCAGTTGACAGCCCAGCCTTGCAGATAGTCGAGATAGCGTTTGCCATTATGGTCGGTCAGCCACATGCCGTCGCCTTCAGTGAAAACCAGCTCCGGACGGGTAGTGATATTGAGCAGGGCGTTGACGGGGTACTGGCTGAATTCCATTTCGACTACTCCTGAATGCAAATAATGTAAAAGAGTTATGGTGCAAGAAATACTAAAAAAAAAGCCACAGGATGTGCCTGTGGCTAGTTGAGCGCGAATGAAACACTACACGCTTACACGCACGGCAATCCCGGCTGGGGTAGCAGGGTAGGGCGTCGCAAGAGTGTGGCAGTCATATTCATGTGAAGAATATTATGACGTTTTGCGCAGTGCGTCAAAACGTTTTTCGCCACCTCGCTTGCGATGAATTCCTGCTTTTAACCTGCTGCCAGGTCCAGCTCCGATGTGAATGCATCGGCGTAAAACTCGTCGGCGGGCAAGCCGCAGGCGGTGCTGAAATCTGTCTTTGCAGCTTCGACCATTGCCGGTGTGCCGCATGCATAGACTTGATAGTTCGATAGATCTTGCAGGTCATGCATGACAGCATGATGAACAAAGCCGACGCGGCCAGCCCAGTTGTCTTCCGGTGTCGGCTCGGACACCACAGGTACATAGTGGAAGTTGGGAATCGTGCGTGCCCATTCTTCACACAGTGCATGCATGTACAAATCACGCGGACGGCGACCACCCCAATACAGAATCATCGGACGCTTGCTCTTGATATGCACTGCCTGTTCGACGATCGCCTTGATCGGGGCGAAGCCGGTGCCTGAGGCCAGCAACACCATCGGTTTATCCGAGTCTTCGCGCAGGAAGAAGGTTCCCTGCGGTCCTTCGAAACGCAGGATGTCTTTTTCCTTCATCGTGCCGAAAACGTGATCGGTAAAAATCCCGCCCGGCATATGACGCACATGCAAGGTCACCTGTTCGCTGACGTGCGGTGCGTTGGCGAGGCTGTAGCTGCGGCGCTTGCCATCTTTTAAAATGAATTCGACATACTGGCCGGCACGATATTGCAGCTTTTCGCTGGCCGGCAATTGCAGCGTGATTGCCATGACGTCGTCACTCAACTTTTCCAGTTTGGCGACGCGCGCTGGTAATTTCTTGATCGGGAATTCGCCTATGCCCAATACTTCGCGGGCTTCTATCACGATGTCGCTATGCGGCCGTGCGCAGCAGAACAGTGAAAAGCCTTTGGCTTCATCGGCAGCGGTCAGTGCGCGCTCCTGATGCGGGCCGTGCGTGACTTCGCCGGACAAGACCATGCCTTTGCAGCTGCTGCAGGCGCCGTTCTTGCAGCCGTATGGCAGGCCGACACCGGCGCGGATCGCCGCATTTAATATCGTTTCATCTTCGGCACAGCTAAATTGCCGACCACTCGGCTGAACAGTTACTTGGAACGTCATACAATCCTGATAATGGAAATTAAAACTGCAAACAAAAAATTCTCCGACCAATTCGGTACTGCGCGTGTCGCTCAACAACGGCTGGGTCGGCCGCGTCTGCTGATCCTGGGATGCGGCGATGTTGGCATGCGCTTGTTGCCCTTGCTGCGTGAGCGTTTCCGCATTTTTGCGGTGACAACCCAAACAGCCAAACAAGATGCCTTGCGTGCTGCCGGTGCGATCCCTGTGATTGCCAATCTGGATGAGCCTGCCACGCTGGCGCGTCTGGCGCGTCTGGCGAAACACATCATTCACCTTGCACCGCCGCCAGCCAATGGCAGTATCGATAGCCGTACCCGCAATCTGACCGCCATTTTACCCGAGCATGCGACGCTGGTTTATGTCAGCACTTCGGGCGTGTATGGCGATTGTGGCGGCGAGTTGATCAATGAGACGCGCACCGTGCGTCCGCA
Source organism: Herminiimonas aquatilis (assembly GCF_042665175.1). Lineage (NCBI taxonomy): Bacteria > Pseudomonadati > Pseudomonadota > Betaproteobacteria > Burkholderiales > Oxalobacteraceae > Herminiimonas > Herminiimonas aquatilis. The sequence goes on along the minus strand of NZ_JBHTCC010000002.1, from coordinate 246,927 downwards.
TAACCCGCGTGCTACGCGACGTGTCGATGCGGAGCAGGTGTTGCGCAAATGGGCCAAGCGTTCCCAATCGCGCCTGAGCATCTTGCGCGTGCCCGGCATTTACGCTGCCGATCGGCTGCCGCTGGAGCGTTTGAACAAGGGCTTGCCAGCCTTGCTTGCAGAAGAGGATGTCTATACCAATCACATCCATGCGGACGATCTGGCACGCATCATCGCGGCTGCCTTGTTCCACGCACAGTCCGGACGCATCTATCATGCAGTCGATGATTCAGACATGAAAATGGGTGCTTACTTCGATGCAGTGGCGGATGCGTTCGACTTGCCGCGGCCGCCGCGCCTGCCGCGCGCGCAATTGGAACACGAAGTTTCGCCGGTGATGTTGTCCTTTATGTCCGAGTCGCGCCGCCTCGATAACCAAAGGATCAAGGCCGAACTGGGCGTCCGGCTTAACCATCCTACGGTCAGTTCGGCCCTGCAAAAAACCATCAAATTGCCATTACGCTAATTAAATATAAAGAATACGTTAAGATATTCGCGTAACAAATCCTGTTATCTCTGCGGGAAATTGGAATAAAAGGATGCGCCCTGCATCCTTGTAATTTTTGAGTATTCGCTCATACTACCCAGCAAAATTCTTCCAAAAAGCACGTGCATTCGCTCGCATAGCCACTGTACATATACATTTATATTCAGTAATTTCATCAAGGAAATATTTGTTTTGTCCATTTTTTATATAGATAAATATTTTATTGTTCGGTTTTTACTTATATAAATAACGCTAAATTCGATTTTTCAGTCTGTTAAAATTTCGTTAAAGTTCCCTCACTGCCAGAAATGGTTGTTTTCCGGAATCTAAAGGGGACTGACATGTAGGACTGTTGGGCTGTTGTTCATACAAAAAAGCATTTTCAGGCAATAAAACAAGTGGCGATTGCCGGTTTGTTCCCAGCCACACAACGGGACGACTGGAGCAGTCAAAGAGAAATAAGCAGCGCATCGGATTTGAGCGTAAAGAGACGACGATCAAATCCAATGCAATTTGGCATGGTGAATAACACCTGTCATTAACCAACTATTCGAGATAAACATGGAATTCCTACAAGTATTTACCACGCCGGAAGCATGGATCGCATTGGCAACACTGGCAATGCTGGAAATTGTTCTGGGCGTCGACAACATCATTTTCATTTCCGTTCTGGTCGATCGTTTGCCACCTCATCAGCGCCAAAAAGGCCGCATGATCGGTCTGGGTCTGGCGATGGGTACCCGTATCCTGTTGCTGTTGAGCTTGTCGTGGATGATGGGCCTGGTCGAACCGATGTTCACAATCGCTGGCATGGGCTTTTCCGGTCGTGATCTGATTCTGTTCTTCGGTGGTGCGTTCCTGCTTTACAAGGCATCGTCCGAAATCAAGGAACTGATGGGTACAGCGCATGAAGAAAAGGAAGACGGACCGATCAAGAAAGCAAGCTTCGCCATGATCATGGCGCAAATTGCAGTGATCGATATCGTGTTCTCGCTGGATTCGGTGATTACCGCAGTCGGTATGGTCAAAGAAGTTGAGATCATGATCGTCGCTATCGTGATTGCAGTCGGCGTGATGATGTTCGCAGCAAAAGCAATTGGCGATTTTGTTACCGAGTTCCCTAGTATCAAGATGCTGGCGCTGTGCTTCCTGGTGATCGTCGGTGCAGTCCTGATCGCCGAAAGCCTGGAAATTCATATTCCAAAAGGCTACATCTACGGTGCGATGGCATTCTCGCTGATCGTTGAATTGTTCAACATCCGTATGCGTAAAAACCATCACATGGCAGCATGCGACTTGCCTGAAGTTGGTGGCAATCATCAAGTGACGGCATAAGTTGAGCGATCGATGCGGCTACCCGCCGCATCGATACTGACGAGGTAAAGCACCTATTCAACGTCAGTTATTCAATGTCACAAAAAAGAACCCATTGATGGGTTCTTTTTTTTTGTCTACTTGCTGTAGCCTAGCCTGTGATTTAATAGCGATGCCAGATCAGGCGCATTCAATAAGCGGATATGAAAACGAGGCTGCATGATTCCAATTAATGATGTGGGTGCAGATGAGCGAAAAGATCGTGCGCCCGCGTGTGAACAATGTAAAAATCCAGATGGCTTGAATTTCGATTTCGAATTTGCCTATCAACCGATAGTGAATGTTGCAACACGAACGGTGTTTGCGCATGAGGCACTGGTTCGCGGACCAAACGGCGAATCTGCCTATTCTGTTCTTGCTCAGGTCAATGACGATAACCGATATGGTTTTGATCAGGCTTGTCGCGTGAAGGCAGTCAAAACCGCTGCCGAGCTTGGGATGCAGTCGCTGTTATCGATCAATTTTTTACCGAATGCAGTGTACCGACCTGAGGCGTGCATTCGCACTACGCTGGAGGCAGCCCGAAAATATAATTTTCCCACCGAGAATATTATTTTTGAAGTGACCGAAGGTGAAAAAGTGCAGGACAGGCAGCATCTCTTGAATATCTTCAACGAATATCGACGCATGGGCTTTCGTACTGCGATCGACGATTTCGGTGCGGGTTATGCGGGGCTGAATCTGCTGGCCGAGTATCAGCCGCACATCATTAAAATCGATATGGATCTGGTACGCGGCATAGATCAGATCAAGGCGAAGCAGGCGATCGTGGAAGGCGTGGTATTGATTTGCAAGAAGCTGGGTGTCGATGTGTTGGCCGAAGGCATAGAAACCAAGGCTGAGCGGGATTTCCTGATATCAGCTGGTATCGATTTAATGCAAGGGTATTTATTCAGCAAACCTGCTTTCAAGGCGCTCGGCAAAATTGATGAGGATGCCTGGGTTTGAGTTGACGATGAGGGCCTCTTCCTTGCGCGAGGGGCAGTGGTGAATAAAAAAGGAATCCGATAGGGATTCCTTTTTATTTTGAAGCAAGAAATGTTACTGGCGTTTCGACTCTTCTTTTTTCAGTTTCTTCGCTTCTTTCTTTTCCTTCGGGCTCTTCAAAGGTTCTTTTTTCACTGCTTTTTTACTGTCTTGTGCTTTGCTCATGATGCTCTCCGAAAAAATGTAATGCGTTGAACGGTCGCGTTCTGCATGCGGGCTTTAACTATAGCAATGTATTGCGATTTGGCTCAATTTATTTGACTCGCAACATCATTTCCCCGCATTTTTATTTGGCGAATATCCAGTCGGCGATTTGTCCGACTACGTCGGCATCCAGGCCATTGAAGCCGTGGTAGGACTGCGGTTCGCACGGGTTACCGCTGCTGCTGCCGCCGATGAATGTCAGCAATTGCTTTCTGGGCGCTGCGCTGAATTTTGTCATCATGGCTGATGCGCCCTGAAACGCGCAGTGCTTGCAGCCATCCTGTTCGTGGTGAACCACCAGCACCGGGATATGGATATTTTCCAGCTGCATGGCCGGTACTGCCGTTCCCGCATCATCGGTGACGATAGTCGAAGTCAGTACCAGACCATCGGGTCCATCAGGGTTATTCAGCTGGGTTGCGATAAAGGCCGCTGATTGCGTCCCGCGACTGGTGCCTATCAACCAGACCGGCACTTTAGCCTCGCCACGTATCCAGGCAATCACGGCTTGAATATCGGTCACATGCTCCTGCGTTTGTCGAAAGCCGGCCAGATACGGTGGATTTTGGCGATCAGTGGGTGCATCCACTACCACCACCAATAAGTCGCGATTCGCAAACCCTGCACGGTTGCGAATCAGGAAATTCATCTTCCCCGATCTGAAGCTCTCGTTCGGGGAAATCTGCAGGCTGCCATTGCCGCCGGTGAACAGAATAGCGGCGGCCTTGGGCATTGGTGGCGTCAATACCAGCATCCGTTGCGACACGCCGTTTCGGGTTGGTATATCGACGACTTTTTCTGCGATTTGTGCATGGGAGCATGCACACTGCAGGATGAAAAAAAGCGCAAGCCAGCTTTGCAGAGTTTTTTTCATGTGCTGGCTTTCAGCTTCTTCAATCCTTGATCGCAGGCCGGTATCCGCATCACGTCAATGCAGCGGTGACCTTCAAGACTTCTTCTGCTGTTGTGACGCCTTCAATGATCTTCAGGGCGCCAGCCAGACGCAGCGGCTTCATGCCGTCGGCAATACTTTGCTGTTTCAACTGGTGGATATCGGTTTCTGCCTTGATCATCTTGGAGAAGGTTTGCGTGACGGTCAGTAATTCATACAGACCGGTACGGCCGCGATAGCCGGTCTGGCGACATTCAGGGCAACCGACCGGTCTATAGATGACTTGCGGTTTGGGAATGTCCCACCCTTCGCTCAGGCTGAGCCAGACATCGTCGAGCATTTCGCCATCCGGTGATTTGCAATGCGTGCACAGCGTACGCGTCAAGCGCTGCGCCATGATGCCGATCAGCGTCGATTCCAGCAGGTAGTAAGGCACGCCCAGTTCCAGCAGGCGCATCACGGCAGACGGGGCGTCGTTGGTATGCAATGTGGATAACACCAGATGACCGGTCAGTGCCGCCTGGATCGCCATCTCGGCGGTTTCCAGATCGCGGATCTCGCCGATCATGATGATGTCGGGGTCTTGTCGCATCAGCGAACGCACCCCATCGGCGAACGACAGATCAATGCCGTGCTGTACCTGCATTTGATTGAACGATCCCTCCACCATTTCTATCGGATCTTCAACCGTGCAGACATTTACTTCGCTCGTTGCCAGCGCCTTGAGTGTTGTGTAGAGCGTCGTGGTTTTGCCGGAGCCGGTAGGGCCGGTCACCAGAATGATGCCGTGCGGGCGCGTGGTCAGGCTGTCCCAGCGCGCTGCATCGTCAGGCGGAAAGCCCAGTTCAGGCAAGGACTTGACGACGACGTCGGGATCGAAAATCCGCATCACCAGTTTTTCGCCAAAGGCGGTCGGCATGGTGGCCAGGCGCAACTCAATCTCCTGGCCGTCATTGGTACGGGTCTTGATGCGGCCATCCTGCGGGCGGCGCTTTTCAATCACGTCCATGCGGCCCAGTAATTTGATACGCGCAGTCATCGCAATCATGACGATGGGTGGTACCTGATACACCTGATGCAGTACGCCGTCGATACGGAAGCGTATCGCGCACAGATCGCGTTTCGGCTCCAGATGGATATCCGATGCGCGTTGTTCGAATGCATATTGCCACAACCAGTCGACGATATTGATGATGTGCTGATCGTTGGCATCGACCTGTTTGCTGCTGTTGCCGAGTTCGACCAGTTGCTCGAAATTGTTGCGTAGCGCGATGTCCTGGCCGTTGAGTTTCTTCGCGCCCTTGATTGATTTTGCCAGCGCAAAAAATTGCGTCGTGTATTGACCGATTTCCAGCGGATTGGCGATCACCAGTTTGACGTTGCGGCGCGTGATCTTGGCGATTTCCGCTTCCCATTCGGCGGCAGACGGCTCGCAGGTCGCAATCACCAATTCGCTCGGGGTCATTTCAACCGGCAGAATGTGGAAGCGCGTTGCATACGAAGCCGACATCACATCGGCGACGCGGGTGAAATCGATCTTCAGGGGATCGATGCGATAGAAGGGTAGTTTGACTTTGCCGGCCAGCCATTCGGTCAGCCAGTCGAGTGTGACCGGGCGGTGCGGGATCGCTGCCGATAGCAGCTTGCACTGTGCAACGGCGACCAGCGGATGCATCGCGATCGGTGCATTTTTGAAGATGGCCTGGGCTTGGTTATAGAAGGTTTTGACATCATCCTTGGCGACGATGCCGTCTGCCAGCAGCCAGGTAAAAATCTGCTGCAGATCCAGTTTTTTGGCCGCAGATTTGTTCATTGCAGTCGGTACAGCGTTAGCAGTTGGCATGACCATGACCCATTAGATGGAACCGTGCAGCGATGTTAACACGGCTGAATAAGCGATAGCGAATTGAACGACGAGCGGGATGCGGGGCAGGGTAGGCGTGCCACTGGATTGTTGCTTTATTGCTGGGCCTGCCATGCCTTGATGCCATTGACCCAGGATTTTGCGGGCAGCTTGGTGGTCGCGGTAATCTGCGCTGCACGTTCATACAGTGCAGCGATGTCCAGCGTCGGTGTTGAATTAAAGGCAATCGCGATCACATTGCCGTCATGTACTTCCGGCAAGGAAATCACGGTGTCGAAGGCGAAGTGCATTGCACTCAGGTTCCTCGCATAACTGGGATGATCGCCGAACAGGTTCACCGTCATGATGCCGTTCGGCGTCAGGCAGGCGGCACACGATTGATAAAATTCCGGCGTATCCAGAACCGGGCCGCGTGCGGTCGCGTCGTATACATCGACCTGCAGCGCATCGATGCGTCCCAGATTGGCGGGGTCATTCACATATTCGAGCGCATCCATCTCGATCACGCTGAGTCGCTCGTCATTCGGCGGTAGCTTGAACATGGTTTCGCAGATGGTGATCACCGACGGATTTAAATCGACTGCCGTGATGCGTGCTTCGCGAAACCATTTGTAGCTGAACTTGGTCAGCGAGCCTGTGCCCAGTCCGAGTTGCACGATATGTTGCGGCTGCTCGTTGAATAGCATCCACGCCATCATCTGCTGCGCATATTCCAGTTCTATCCAGTCGGGTTTGCTGATGCGCATCGCGCCTTGCACCCATTCGGTACCGAAATGCAGGTAACGGACGCCGAACTGTTCCGACAGGGTGACCGGTGCGAACTTGACCTTGCGCGGCTTGGCTGCCGGATTAGACTTGTCGGCGGCGGTGGATTTCTTGCCTGGCCCGCTTTTCAAGTTGGCATCGGCTTCTATGGATTTACGTTTGATCAGCATGAATTCTGTGGGAAATGTTTAAGGTCGTGCATTTAAGTCAGGCATGATACCGCGCCAGACAGCCAGCTTCTGTTCAAATGTCATCACGGCATACGCGGGTGATGAGGAAGGCAATACATACGTTGCAAAACCGGCCGCCGCAAACAAGGGCGCCTGCTTGCCCGACGTTTTGCCATTGAAGCCTATGCGGCGCAAGGCCGGGCATTGTTCTTTCAATATCTTCAAGTCATTGTGTTGCGCGTCGCGGATCGCGCTATCCAGACTGCCTTCGCGCGCGCAGGCAGCGATCACATCCCATACGCCGATGCGATGACTCAGCAATCGGTCTAATCTTTCTGGGTAGGGCAGCGCGACCAAGTCATCGTCGATGAGCGCAGAAAGCAGGCGCCAGAACTGATTGCGCGGATGCGCGTAATACTGCTGTGCCTGCAGTGAAGCCTCACCGGGAAAGCTGCCGAGAAACAGGATTTCCGTATGCTTGTCGATGACAGGGGGGAAACCGGTCAGCAAGGACGATGGAAGAGACGGTTGGCGAGAAGCTGGCATGCTGGTATTTTAATGTACGCGCGACCTATCGTAGTCAGTCCATGCAGTCCTATCGACAAGAACCATCAGGAGACCCTATGAGCAAAAAAGTGATGATCGTCACTGGCGGTAGCCGCGGCATCGGTGCAGAGATCGCCAAATTGGGCGCGCTCGACGGTTATGCCGTCTGCATCAGTTATCTGCGCAACAAGGCCGCGGCCGATGCCGTGGTCGATGGCATCACACAGGCGGGCGGCGAAGCCATCGCCATCGTGGCTGACATGGCGGTCGAGTCCGACATCCTGCATCTGTTCCAGACTGTCGATCAAAAGTTCGGTACGCTGACGGCACTGGTCAACAATGCCGGTATTCTGGAGAAGCAGATGCGCGTCGATCAAATGGATGCGGCACGCATGCAACGTATATTCACGACCAATATTCTGGGCAGTTTTCTGTGCGCGCGCGAAGCGGTCAAGCGCATGTCTACCCTGCATGGCGGCAGCGGCGGTGCCATCGTGAATATATCGTCGGTCGCCGCCCGTACCGGCGGCCCCGGCGAATATGTCGATTACGCAGCATCCAAAGGTGCCATCGATACGCTGACGATAGGGCTGGCGAAGGAAGTCGCGACCGAAGGCATACGCGTCAATGCCGTGCGGCCGGGCGTTATTTATACCGAAATACATGCCAGCGGCGGTGAACCCGGACGCGTCGATAGGGTCAAGAGCAATGTGCCTATGCAGCGTGGGGGCGAAGCCAATGAAGTCGCACAAGCGGTATTGTGGCTATTGTCGGACAAGGCTTCTTACACGACCGGCAGTTTGCTGGATGTGACGGGTGGACGATAGGTCGCCTGGCCTTTTGATATTTTATTTGCAAGCCTGATGAAGGATCACCAATGAAGCAAGTCATCACAGTATTTCGCGTCATACACGGTTTGATGGCTTTGTTTTTTGCCTGTGCAGCACTGATGCTGATTGTCATTGCGGCACGAATGGGCTGGCTGGCCTTTATCGGCAGTCTCGATCAAGCCGCGGCACAACACATTATTGAAGCCGTGGGTTTGCTGGCTGCGGCCGTCGTGGCCTTGCAGATTGCGGAAACGATAGTCGAAGAAGAAGTGGTACGCGATGCGGATATCAGTGCCCCGACGCGGGTGCGGCGTTTCCTGTCGCGGTTCTTTGTCGTGGTCATCGTTGCCCTCGCAATCGAAGGTTTGGTCGCCACCTTCAAGGCCTTGCATGAAGCACCGGAACAACTTCCCTATGCCGCAAGTATTTTGGTCGCCACTGCATTTCTGTTGGCTGCGTGGGGTGTATTCATCCACCTGAATCGCTCGGCGGAAGAGCTTGAGCCGGAGGCAATGGAAGATGCCAAGAATGAAGATCACAAGCTAAAAGGTTAAATCGAATGTGCATTGCACAGGTATTTGTGCAGGGTATCGTCATTGCTTTTACCGTTGCTCCGCGAAATGATGCATTGTCTGGCTGTTACCGATATTCCGAAGTTAAATCACGAAGGAGAAGAAGATGAATGCAGCAAAACTGGCAGGAATAGTATTGATCGTGGCGGGTACCTTGGGCCTTGTTTATGGCAGTTTCAGTTATACGAAAGAAACGCATGAAGCGAAACTGGGACCGTTGCAATTTTCGGTGCAGGAAAAAGAGACGGTGAATGTGCCGATCTGGGCCGGTGTCGGCGCGATCGTGATTGGCGGCTTGCTGCTGGTATTTGGCGGCAAGAAGGGTTGATTGCACAGAAGCGCTCGATCTGCCCTCGTGCGTGGCGGGCGCCCTGTGCGTTTTTACATTCGTAAGCATTTGATCCCTGCGTACAATGGCCGGTTTAAATCAACGAGACCATAGATAATGAAAAAGAGCGGAATGGCAAAGAGCGACGCCAAGAAACTGATGGGCAAGATGATTGCACCTGGCGCAACGGTTTTTGGCGGAGATAATGCGGTAGCGATAGATAGGCGTGAACAGCGCAAGCGCGATCAGGCACTGGGATTGATACCGTTCGCGGTCAAGCTCAATGGCGATTTGGTCCAGCAATTGCAGGCACTGGCAAAAGCACGCGGCGTGGATCTGAACCAAGTGACTGCCGATGTGTTGACGCAGGGGCTCAAGGCGTGAGGTGATTTTTCCCGTGAATCTGCGATATAGGCATATTCAGGGGATAAGGAAAGGCACGCATCGAAAGACGTTTCTACCTTGCAGCGATAAAAAAAGCCACGCATATAGCGTGGCTTTTTTTTGTCTGCAATTTAAACACTGGCAAGATGCAACTGATGGCAGTCCAGTCCTGCCTGTGGTGTTTACGCGATGGCGTCCAGCGCCTTGCTCAGGTTGGCGACGGTGCGCTCGATGTTGTGCAGCTTGTCCAAGCCAAATAGTCCGACGCGGAAGGTCTTGAAGTCAGCCCGTTCATCGCACTGCAATGGAACGCCCGCTGCGGTCTGCAAGCCTGCTGCGACAAATTTCTTGGACGATTGTATGCCGTCATCATTGGTGTAGCTGACCACGACACCCGGGGCTTGAAAGCCTTCTGCCGCGACGCTCTTGAACCCTTTGGATACCAGCAGTGCGCGCACTTTGTCGCCCAGTTCCTGTTGCTCGGCTCTGACTTTGTCGAAACCGTAGGCAGCGGTTTCTTCCATCACGCCGCGCAGGACCGTCAGCGCATCGGTAGGCATGGTGGTGTGGTAGGCGACGTTGCCTTGTTCGTAGGATTCCATGATTTGCAACCACTTGCGCAAATCGCAGGCGAAGCTGGTGCTTTGGGTGGAATCGATTTTTTCGCGCGCACGCGCGCTCAACATCACGAACGCACAACCGGCCGAAGCACTCCAGCCTTTTTGCGGCGCACTGATCAGGATATCGACGCCGGTAGCTTGCATGTCGACCCACATGGTGCCTGAGGCGATGCAATCCAGCACGAACAGGCCGCCGACAGCATGTACCGCGTCAGACACCTGGCGCATGTAGTCATCCGGCAGCATGATGCCGGAAGCGGTTTCCACGTGCGGAGCAAACACCACAGCCGGTTTGGTCGCCGCGATCGAGGCCACCACTTCGGCGATAGGAGGCGGGGCAAAAGGCGCTTGCGCTGAATCTTCCAGTTGACGCGCCTTCAGCACGGTGGTGGCGGCAGGAATGCTGCCCATGTCCAGAATCTGCGTCCAGCGGTAGCTGAACCAGCCATTGCGGATGATCAGGCATTGCTGCTGGGTTGCGAACTGCCGTGCGACGGCTTCCATGCCGAAGGTGCCGCTACCGGGCATGACAACGGCCGATTGCGCCTTGTAGACGTGTTTCAAGGTCCGGGAAATATCATTCATCACGCCTTGAAAGCGTTCGGACATATGGTTGATCGCGCGATCGGTATAGACGACGGAATATTCGAGAAGACCGTCGGGATCGACGTTGGGTAGTAAACCTGGCACGTTGGCTCCAGCAAGAATGAATAAATTAGGCCTGGCCAGGGTTTACCTGACAAGGCCACAAAAGGCACAGAATGCCGAAAAGGGTAGATTTTACCAAAGTGGCGGCTTCCCACCCCGGATGGCGCCATGAATGCCGGTTTGGTTGTCCGTTTTGCCTGCCTGATTCAGCCGGCAGGCGCTGCGGTCAAGCCAGCATTCAGGCCGCTGCGTCAGGTGCCTGTTTTTCGTCCAGCGCAATGTCGAGCATCATCGCGTGCGCCAGCGGGCCCAGCTCTTTACGCAAGTCCTCGATGGACAACTTGGCAGGAATCAGCAAGTGCGCGCCAATCTTGAACGTTTGCTTGCCGGACACGCCGCTACGCACGATCTCGGTGTGTATGTTTTCGATGCTGATATTGCGCTCAGCCAATATCTTGGTCAGGCTGCTGACGATCCCGACCCGGTCGTCGCCGATCAGTTCGAGTTCCACGCTCTTGATCGCGTCGGATACCTTGGCACCGTCGCTCTTGGCAATGACCACTTGCAAGCCACTGGATTCCAGTCCACGCAGCGCATTGGCAAGCGCATCGGCGTTCTCGCGCGGTACCTCGAAATGCACCATGCCGGCAAATTCTCCTGCAATTCTGGTCAGGCGACTGGCTGCCCAGTTAGCGCCGTAGCGGTGTGCACGGTCGGCCAGCGAACTGACGATGCCGTGCCGGTCGGTGCCGACAATGGAGACGATCAGCGACGTGGTGTCGGAAGATACTTCCTCGGTCAGCACGACCGACTTGCGAATCATCGGGGCCTTGGTGGCAAAGCGCGCATCTTGCTGGAACGCCGGCAGTGCGCCGTGTTCACTGGCGTGATGGATGACCTTGCTCAACAGTTGCAGGCCCATCGGTGCCAGCGCGCGTTCCCACAATTCGCGTGCGTTTTCGCCTTTTTCTACAAAGCACCAGTCTTGTGCGGCGATGGCGCCGGCATCCCAGCCGTCGGCCAGGTGATAAATCGAGCCGCCGGCGATAGGATCGCCTTCCAGAATTGTCCATTCGACCGCAGCAATGCCGCGATGCCTAGGCAACAACGAAGGGTGATAACCGATACCGCCCAAACGCGCGCGTGCCAGCGCTTCGTCACTGACGCGTGCATGCGTATGTGCGGCGAGAATGATGTCAGTGCCTTCTGCAATCGCTTCTCCTGGCACAAACCGCGGATTTTCGAGTACGTGCAGCGGGACGCCGGCCGCGCGTGCCGCTTGCGCCAGTCGGTCATCTTCAGCGGGAGCGACTACGCTCGTGAATTCGATACCGGCTTCCTTGCGCAGCGTTTCGAACACCAAGGCACCGAAGTAACGGGATCCTACCAATGCACATTTCATTTTTATTCATTCCTTCATCGATATACAGGCAGCGGGGGCAAGCAGTGGGTGTTGCATGTTCGTCTTGTCCTGCCTGCTGCAGGTTTGTGGCCTACCGGGATGCGCCTGGTTTTTTCATGATTTCGCAACACGATGCGCAGCGCGGAAGGATACCAGAAAGGGCCAGGTGATGCGGCAGGGAAACGGAGTGCCAGCGTTCTTTCTCATGCTGAACCTGGCATGGGCAGCTCAATAAAACACGAGCAATCAAACATCCTTCATCCGTCAATGGCCTGTGCCTGCGAGCACGCTGAAGGTTGGAATCGGAGTTGAATATTGCTTTTTTAGTATTTGATTCGACGGTGCGATGAGCGTTAAGCAGTAGTTGAGCGTGGCGCTAACTAGATATGAGTAGAGTTTTAATGACAGTCGCCCGCCTGCTCCGACTTTTGCTGCGAGTGATATAGCCACCGTGCGCTGATCAAAAGCAGCAACGTAGCCAAGGCCTGCGCTAGTTCCAGTCCGCTCAAATGAAGGGCGGGAACCGGCACATGATTGAACATCAACGCGACGAGCGGCCCGGCGATTTGGCCGAGAGCAAACGCGGCTGTCATGCGTGCGAGTAATGGTTTGGGATTCGTTGGCATCATGTGACGTGCTTCTTGCAAGCCCGTCATAGTCGCCACCAGGAAAGTCCCACCGACGAAAATAGCTGCCAGCATGACAGCCCAGCCTGAATGACTGAACAATGGCAAGGCACAACCTGTCGCTAATGTGAGATGACTGGCAGCCCAAATATTGCGGCCCTTCCAGTGACGCAAGGCGCGTCCCGCCAGCAGCGTGGAAACGGCAGCTGCCAAACCAAAGATCGGCCATAGCAAGCCAAATTGCCGCGGATCGTCGATCAGGCCCTGAGCCAATGTCGGCAAATAGGTTGCGGGCAAAATATAGCCAAAACCCAGAGCGCCATAACAAAGGACGAGTGCCTTGCCATGCTGGTCAACGGGGGCTGGATGGTGAATCAATGCATCCACCGGTGCATGACGATTCGGTAGTGCAGCCGTGCTCGCATCCGGCCAGAGCACTACGATAATGATGGTTAAACCGAGCGACAGCCAGCCCAGTTGTGTCCACAACGATAGTGCGTCTACGTCGTTTTGCCACCAGACCCAGCCCCCCGCCAATGCAATACCGATACCAACACCAGCAAATACCCAGCCACCGGCATCACTGCGCTTGCGCAAGGCTAGGGCAGTCATCGCCCAGCCGCTGATGAGTATCAGCGCCCATGCACTCACGATGCCTGCCAGTAGTCGAAGCATGATCCAGCCAGCCAGGTGAGTCAGCGCTGTCATGCCCATGGTTAATACAACCGTTGCCAGCAGGCTGAGCATCACTTAAATGCGTGTTTTTCCCGGCAAATAAGCGGCAGTCAATGCGCCCAAGAAATAGCCGACATAGTTGGCAGAAGCCAGCCATGCACCCGCCGTCCCGTCAATCAATCCCTCGCGCTGCATCAAAGGTAGCAAGGGCGTAAAAGCAAATCGGCCGACGCCCATGGCCACGGCCAGTCCCAGGCTCGCCGTAAGACATATAAGCCAGATGGGTATTGAAGTTGGGGGTTTACTCGGAGTATTCATAGGTCATTAAAGCATTCGGAAATATCATTAAATAATGAATTGCTGGAAGAGATGATTCTTTCAGTCAGAACAGTGGCTAGGGACTATTTACATATATTTCGGAGCTTATTAAGCGTAGGCGGAGCGTTTTGCCTCCGCGTGAACAGCGCTGCCCAAGATAGGCGCGTGCAGACCGCGTTTTCGCTAATCGCTCTCGAAAGCCGTCTTGAAGATTAGGGCGTAAATTCCCAATGCTCAGTCCAGTCGGCTTCTTCTTTCACTACTTTTTTCAACAGGTCGAATATCTTTTCCATGATCTCCGATTTGCGTTGACGCGAATAAATCAGAAAGACCGGGTAAGAAAATTCCGGCGCATTTTCCACAATCTTGATGCGTCCCTCTGCCAGCGCACGCCGCGTAACGCGCGTCCTGAAATAGCCGGTGCCGCCGCATTGCAGAATGTATTGCAGTGCCAAGGGACCGAGATTAAACGACATGCTGTTTCTGGCTCTGTCGGGTAATGCTGCATCGTGTTCTTTTCTGAAATCCAGGCCCCAGTCCACATAGACGTAGGGCTCGGCATTCCTCGTTGACGAAATCTGGATCAACTTCTCTTCCAGAATCTGCTCAACCTGCATGCCAGCCCAGTACTCAGGACGGTACACCAGTGCCGCGTCCAGCAAGCCTCTTTCAAGTTGCGATTGCAGTACTGTGCCGTCGCCGACTTCCACCCTCAATGTGTGCGACGGCAAGGTCTGCCGTATCTGCATGGTCCATTGCAACAGCAAGGGATTTGAAAGACTGATCTCTGCGCCGATTGCAATGGTTTCTTTCGCGCCCTCGGGCAAGGGCAAATCCCTGCGAGCTGCATCCCAGGTTTGCACTAATTGACTCGCATAGCCGACGAAGCGTTCGCCATCGTTGGTTAAGCGTGCACCGGCGCGATTGCGGATGAACAGCGAACAACCCAATTGCGACTCGAGGTTTTGTACCCGCGCGGTCACTGCCGTCTGCGTGACATGGAGGCGGGTGGCGGCGGCAATGAAGCTTCCTGTGTGGACAATGTGCAGAAATGTGCGTGCGAGTTCGATATCCATGTCTGACTAACTGCAATGTCTTTGATAATAAATTGGATGAGATTTCATTATTCCGTGTGTTTTTAAATATGCATAATTTATACATCATATCGCTGACCGATGTCTATCTGATGTGAAACATGATTTGAAACAGGCTATTTAAAAATACCGAAAGGAAGTTCAGCGTGATTGCTCATCCTCATGATTCCGAGTCTTGCATGTCCTCTTCCTCGCGCGTTCATCGCGCCACCGTCGCCTTGCTGAGCAAGGCATCCATACAAATCAATGGCGGCATGCCCTGGGATATGCAATTGAAGGCGCCTGGCGTTCCGGAGCGCGCGTTCTCAAAAGGAAATCTGGGGCTGGGCGAGGCTTATATGGACGGCGCCTGGGACGCAGAACAACTGGATGAATTTTTCGCCAGGCTGTTAAGCACGCGCTTGACCGATCAAATCCGCCCGGTCCGGCTGTTAGGCCATGTATTGGCGGCAAGGCTGTTGAATCGACAGGACATGGTGCGGGCCAAGCAGGTAGGAGAAGTGCATTACGACCTTGGCAATGACTTTTACGCAGCGATGCTGGATGCGCGCATGACATATACCTGCGGGTACTGGCACGACGCGGAAACCCTGGAGCAAGCGCAGGAGGCCAAGCTGGACTTGATTTGCCGCAAGCTCAAATTGAAACCCGGGATGCGGGTCCTGGATATTGGATGCGGCTGGGGAAGTTTCATGTCGTATGCCGCAGAAAACTACGGTGTGGAATGTGTAGGTGTCAGCATTTCAAAAGAACAAATTGAATGGGCCAAGAAGAAGTATCAGTCTCTTCCGCTCGACTTCCGCTTTCAGGATTATCGAGAGATTAACGAACCTTTCGACGCGATCGTCAGTGTCGGCATGTTTGAACATGTGGGTCGAAAAAACTACCGTACCTACATGCAGGTTGCGCATCGCTGCCTGGATAAGGGTGGCCTGTTCTTGCTTCATACGATAGGCAAAAATATGCGCAAGTCGGTTCCCGATCCATGGATAGACAAATACATCTTTCCGAATGGCGACCTGCCATCGATAGGCCAGATCGGCGACGCGATAGATGACCTCTTTGTCGTAGAGGATTTACATAACTTCGGTGCTGATTACGACAAGACGCTGATGGCCTGGTTCAAGAACTTTGATGCGGCCTGGCCGAAGTTCGAAAGCGCATTGGGTGCGCGCTTTTACAGGATGTGGCGCTATTACCTTTTGTCTTGTGCCGGTGCTTTCCGTGCACGCGACATTCAGCTTTGGCAGTGGGTGCTGTCAAAAGAAGGTGTGAAAGGCGGTTATCGACGTGAGCTGATATGACGCGCGAAATGAAGCAAGTGTGCAACTTCAAAAATAATTTTTCCAACCGCAAAGGTTGTTCTGGCAGTACTCATTTATCAAGGAGCTTATATGCAAGTCGCTGAAGAATTTAAAATCCAGGATGCCAAAGGGCATGTGGTCATTTTGCAGAAAATCAGGCCCGGGATCAGTTATCTCGACTTTGGCATGACGCATTTGCCGCGCAGCTTTCAAGGCTATCGGGTCAAATATACGGATCGAACTGCAGAGCTAAGGGACGATGGGACGTTTCAACTAAGCGATACGGGGACTATCTGTACGCGTGTGTAAGTAAAGTGCCGTCACCCGTGCTTGCGTTGGTGACGGCGCTAGTCAGCCGTGGTACGTCCGCAGGCTGCGGTCAAGGCCCATCCATGCCTGGGATCAGGTCGTAGGTTTTCTCTTGTGCTTGTAGAAATGTTGGCCCGCCAAGCGCAGTATCTATTCAAAGATTTCTTATCCAAGGAGTACCTGCCACATTGTTGCCTGATGCTCTTGCGCGCCTGTCACGCCGCATGGGTAGCAGGTTGATGCTGCGCATCCTGCGTAATTCTTCCGCCTGGCCGGGATTGAATATATACATCATATTGTGATATATTTGGCCTTCGTTTCTTATCGCGTCGTCACGCCTTTACTTCATGTCTGAGTTATCTAAATCCAATTCTGCTTCTGCCGAACCGATCGATTTCGAAG
Source organism: Herminiimonas aquatilis (assembly GCF_042665175.1). Lineage (NCBI taxonomy): Bacteria > Pseudomonadati > Pseudomonadota > Betaproteobacteria > Burkholderiales > Oxalobacteraceae > Herminiimonas > Herminiimonas aquatilis. The sequence continues at coordinate 230,087 of NZ_JBHTCC010000002.1, read as the reverse complement.
CCTTGTCCGAGTTTCGTTATCAACTACGTCGCTTTTTGCGTTTTAGCGAGGATGCGGCGCAAAGCGTTGGATTAACGCCGCTGCATTATCTGGTGTTGTTGCATATCAAGGGCTTTCCAGATCAGGATTGGGCGACGGTTGGACAACTGGCGGAACGCTTGCAGATCCAGCATCACGGGGCGGTGGCGCTCGTGTCGCGCTGCGAAAAAGCTGGCCTGGTTGTGCGTTCGCCGGGCAAGAGCGATCGTCGCCAGGTTTGCGTCAGTTTGACGTCGCTGGGTGAAAAGCAGCTACGTCATCTTGCGGAACTGCATCGCAATGAACTGCGTTCGCTATCCAAGGTGTTCAAGGTTGCGCGGATATCGGCATTCAATGATGAAGGCAGTGAAAGCTGAACTTGCGAGCGTTGCTGCTAAGAGCCTTGCGTCCACCACCCAATACTTGATCGACAAATTTCATGCATAGCCATCAACGCGATTTTTCCCTCAATAGCCGCATGCTTTTTTTGTGTGCGATTGCGACCCTTATAGGGCTGCTTAGTACAGCTGCGGCATATGCACTACTGAACCTGATCAATTTCTTTACCAATCTGTTTTTCTTTCAGACCTTGTCATTCGCCGAGCGCTCTCCTGCCGAGCACACAATGGGAGTGATCGTGATTGCATTGCCTATTGTCGGCGGCTTGATTGCCGGCTTGATCGCGCGCTATGGCTCAGACAAGGTGAGGGGGCATGGCATTCCCGAAGCGCTGGAAGCGATCCTGTTTCGCAAGAGCCAGATGTCACCCAAGGTGGCGGTGCTCAAGCCCTTGACGTCCGGCATCGTGATCGGCAGCGGCGGCCCGTTCGGGGCAGAGGGGCCGATCATCATGACAGGTGGTGCAATTGGCTCGCTGATTGCGCAGAATTTCTCTGTCAGTTCGGCCGAGCGCAAGACCTTGCTGGTGGCTGGTGCGACGGCGGGGATGACCGCGGTATTCGGAACGCCGATCGCGGCGGTACTGCTGGCGGTCGAATTGCTGCTGTTTGAATGGCGCCCGCGCAGTTTGATCCCGGTCATCATTGCGTGTGCGGTTGCGGGTTTTGCACGGCCCTTGCTAATGGGTGCAGGGCCTTTGTTTCCCATGCATACAGAAGTGGCTGGCTGGCAGGCTTTTTTCGTTTGCGTGGTGGCCGGACTGTTAAGCGGCATGTTGTCTGCCGCGATGTCGTCTGCCTTATACAAGGTGGAGGATCTGTTCAGCAAACTACCGATACACTGGATGTGGTGGCCAGCAATGGGCGCGATTGCTGTTGGCGTCGGCGGATACTTCCAGCCGCGTGCGCTGGGTGTCGGTTATGACGTTATCGCCGATTTGTTGAACAATCAGATTGCAGTTTCTATCGCCTTGTCGCTGCTGCTAGTCAAAGCAACGATCTGGGTGATTGCGCTGGGTTCGGGGACCTCGGGCGGTGTATTGGCTCCCTTGCTGATGCTCGGTGCAGGATTGGGCGTGGTTATCGCGAGCATCGTTCCCGGTACGGATCCTGCGCTTTGGCCGCTGGTATGCATGGCTGCGGTCCTGGCCGGTGTGCTGGGAGCACCATTGACCGCTGCAATCTTTGCCCTTGGCTTGACTGGCGACTTCAATGCCTTGTTGCCATTGCTGCTGGCGACCGGTGTGTCGTACGGCTTTACCGTATTGGTGATGCCGCGTTCCATCATGACCGAGAAAATTGCGCGTCGAGGCCTCCATATCTATCGGGAATACAGCGTGGACCCGCAGGAACGCTCCTTCATTGATAGTGTAATGTCGACTGATGTGATGACGGTAGCGGCGGCGGCATCTTTGGCAGAAATAAAAAATGCATTTTTCGGGCTGACTCAAAGACACAGAAGTTTTCCCGTTGTGAACGAAAAAAGCATGCTGATTGGCATGCTGGATCGGGAGACTTTGGAATATGGTTTGCAGACCTTGGGCGGGCAAGGGTCGATTGCCGCTTTGTTCGAGAATGGCAAGCCCATCATGTGCCTGCAGACCGAAAGCTGTCAGGTCGTAGGGAGGCGCATGGCGGTAGAAAAGCTGGAACGCTTGCCGGTTGTTGCCGATCGCCATTCCATGCGACTGATCGGAATCGTCAGTCGCAGTGATCTGGTCAAGCCGTCGCATCAGGTGTTTCATGAAGAACATGTACGGGAGCGTTTGTTCAATCGCTGAATGAAATCGGCAAAGACATCCCCATATGGATAATCTCAGCCATGATGCAACATAGGCGCTGACTGTTTATAGAAGGATTAAATTAATCGAAGGAGTGCAAATGAGCCAAACCACTGAACGTGCAATTTTTGCCGGCGGCTGTTTTTGGGGTATGCAGGATTTGCTGCGCCGCCGCCCCGGAATTTTATCCACGCATGTAGGCTATTCCGGAGGAGATGTGCCGAACGCCACATACAGGAACCATGGAACGCATGCCGAGTCGATAGAAATCATCTTCGACCCGAGCGTGACAAGTTACAGAGATCTGCTCGCCTTCTTTTTTCAAATCCACGATCCCAGTACCAGGAATCGTCAAGGCAATGATGTGGGCACCAGCTACCGGTCAGCCATTTTCTATATAAACGATGAACAGAAGCATGTCGCCGAGGAAACCGTGCGCGATGTCGAGGCATCGGGTTTGTGGCCAGGGAAGGTAACCACAGAGATAGCGGCGGCTGGGCCATTCTGGGACGCTGAACCCGAGCATCAGGATTACCTGCAGCATTATCCGAATGGCTATACCTGCCATTACATCCGGCCTGACTGGATATTGCCGGTGCGGGCAAAAAACTAGCATGCCCAGCGCAATAAATGCTCGACGTTGGAAGCGAATTGAGGCGATGAGAAATGAGCTGAATCGATAGCGTTCCAGGATGATGTGACGTGCGTGCGGCATCTGGTTCGTGCCGATCGGCGACTATGGGCATGACGGTGTTGAAGTCGTTTTGAGCGGATGAACTTCTTCATAAAAAAACAAGGCCACACCGATTAAAGTGTGGCCTTGTTTATTCAGGACTAGCAATGCGGAATTATTTTCCGCTCATACCCAACAACATTTCATTCAGTCGCTTCACAAATCCAGCCGGATCACTCAGGTTGCCACCTTCGGCCAACAGCGCCTGATCAAACAGGATGTTCGACCAGTCATCGAATTTTGCGTCTTCATATTTCAAACGCTGCACCAATGGATGATCCGGATTGATTTCCAGAATCGGCTTCGCGTCCGGTGTATTTTGACCTGCCGCTTTCAACATCCGCAGCAGATTGCCGGACAATTCATTTTCATCGGCGACCAGGCAGGCAGGTGAGTCAGTCAGGCGGAAGGTAATGCGCACTTCCTTGGCCTTGTCGGCCAGTGCGGTTTGCATCTTGCCTACCAGTTCCTTGTATTGCTCTTCGGTTTCCTGGTGCTGTTTTTTCTCTGCCTCGTCTTCCAGTTGGCCGAGATCGAGATCGCCTTTGGCAACGGATGCGAGTTCCTTGCCTTCGAATTCTTCGAGGTAAGACAACATCCATTCATCAACGCGATCGGTCAGTAGCAGGACTTCAATGCCTTTCTTGCGGAAGATTTCCAGGTGCGGGCTGTTCTTCGCGGCATTGTAGGACTCGCCGGTGGCGTAGAAAATCTTGGTCTGGCCTTCCTTCATGCGCGACACGTAATCGTCGAACGATACGGTTTGCGCGTCGCTGTCGCCATTGGTCGATGCAAAGCGCAACAGTTTCGCGATGCGTTCCTTGTTGGTCGCATCTTCGCCCATGCCTTCTTTCAAGACCTGGCCGAAGGCATTCCAGAACGTAAGGTATTTATCTTTTTTCTCTTGTTCGTCGGCGTTGGCCAATTCTTCCAGCATGCCCAATACACGCTTGGTCGAACCTTCGCGTATCACCTTGACGTCGCGCGATTCTTGCAGGATTTCACGCGAAACGTTCAATGGCAGATCCGCCGAATCGATCACGCCTTTGACGAAGCGCAAGTACACCGGCATCAATTGCTCGGCGTCATCCATGATGAAGACGCGCTTGACGTATAGCTTGATGCCACCGCGCTTGTTGCGATCCCACAGATCGAACGGCGCCTGCGCCGGGATGTACAGCAGTTGCGTGTATTCGCTGCGGCCTTCGACGCGGTTGTGCGTGTAGGTCAGCGGCTCACCGAAGTCATGCGATACGTGTTTGTAGAACTCGTTGTACTGTTCCGGCGTGATGTCGTTCCTGTTGCGCGCCCACAAAGCACTGGCCTGGTTGATGGTTTCCAGTTCGTCGCGGGTGACGGTTTCTTTTTTCTCTTCGTCCCATTCTTCTTTCGCCATCATGATAGGCAGCGAAATGTGGTCCGAATATTTGCGGATGATGGATTTCAGTTTCCATGACGACAGGAATTCATCTTCGCCTTCGCGCAGATGCAGGATGACGTCGGAACCGCGGGTCGGCTTGTCGATCGCTTCGACGGTAAAGTCGCCTGCGCCTTCGGATTCCCAGCGCACGCCTTCGCTTGCTGCAGTGCCGGCGCGGCGGGTTTCGACCGTGATGCGATCCGCGATGATGAAGCCGGAGTAAAAGCCGACGCCGAACTGGCCGATCAATGCAGCATCTTTTTGCTGGTCGCCGGACAGGCGCGAAAAGAATTCCTTGGTGCCGGACTTGGCGATGGTGCCCAGATGCTCGATCGCGTCTTCGCGCGTCATGCCGATGCCGTTATCGCTGATCGTGATCGTGCGTTTTTCCTTGTCGAAGCTGACCTTGATTTTCAGGTCTGGATCGTTCTCGAATAAAGCGCTATTGTCGATCGCTTCGAAACGCAGCTTGTCGGCGGCGTCGGACGCGTTGGAGATCAGTTCGCGCAGGAAGATTTCCTTGTTGGAATACAAGGAATGAATCATCAATTGCAGCAATTGCTTTACTTCGGCTTGAAAGCCCAGGGTTTGCTTTTCTGGATTTTTTTGTTCGGATGCGGCCATTTTTACCTCAAGTGTCAAAAAATAATGTGGGTTTTACTAGGGAAGCGATGTCGAAAGCCTGACGGCATGCTGACCAACCCTGCATGATATTGCGCAGAGGGCAAGTAAGCCAGACCTTAGCCAGACTTTCAGACGTTTCGTCGGAAATTGGGACGAAACCGGTAATTTCAAGATCGCTGATTGTAAGCACTGTGTTCTCGGATTGTGGCATCAAGCTTTGCTGCGTATCAGTGCGATGCTTCGTTCCAGAAAACGCAGCAGGCCCGGGTCGCCCATGGCCGCGACGTTAAAACGCATATTGGTCGATGGCAACTGGCTGGGAGAGAACAGGCTGCCGGGTGCCAGCAGATAGCCTTCGGCCATGGCTTTTTCGGTCAGCAGGTTGGTATCGCAGCCGAGATCTGTCCAGAGAAACATGCCGGCCGGTGAGTTGAAATTGATCCTGGCGCCTATGCGCTCCATTTGTCTGGCCGTTTTGTCACGTATTGCATCCAGCTTGCTGCGCAAGCGGTCGCTATGTTTGCGGTAGTGGCCTTCGGACAGCACCTTGTAGACCACGCGCTCGGTGACTTCGGTGGTTGTCAATGCCGTCAGCATCTTGCGGTCCGATAAATGGCGCGCGATCTCGTGTGAAGTGGCGATGAAGCCAACGCGTAAATTGGCCGCCAGCGTTTTGGAAAAACCGCCCAGATAGATCACCCGATTCAATTGATCGAGGGCCGCAATCCGCGTCGCAGCCTGGACCGAGGTGCCGGGGTGCATATCGCAATAAATATCGTCTTCGACAATCATGAAATTGTATTGCTCGGCGATTTTTAATACCTGAAACGCCTTGGCTGCGGATAATGAAGTCGAGGTTGGATTGTGCAGGACGGAATTGATGACGAATAATTTCGGCCTGTGCAAGGCCGCCAGTTCGGCCAGCTTGCTGATATCCGGACCGTCAGACAGGCGTGGGATGCCGACCACCTTGGCCCCCAGCATTGCAAATGAACCGAACATCAGGAACCAGGCCGGATCGTCGACAAAAATCGTGTCGCCGGGCTGGATGTAATGGCGCGCCACCAGATCCAATGCTTGCGTCACGCCGGAGGTGGTGACGATCTGATCCGGCGTGGCGGATATCTCCAGTTCTGCCATCTTCAATTGCAGCTGCTGGCGTAGCGGCAGAAAGCCCTGCGGCGTACCGTATTGCAGCAGCATATTCTGATTTTGCCGGCTGACGGATCGCAGTGCATTGCCGACCAGATCGCCATCCAGCCACTCGTTGGGCAGTGAACCCACGCCGGGCATTTTCTCTGCCGGCAGTTGGCGGAACATATTACGCACCAGCCAGACGACATCCAGCTGTTGGGAGGATGCGGCACTAGGTCGCGTTGTACCGGACTTGCGCAATGCCAGCATGGGGGCGCGATCGCGCACATAAAATCCTGAGCCGCGGCGCGATTCCAGCAAGCCGCCGGCAACCAGTCGGTCATAGGCTTCCACCACGGTAAAGCGTGAAACGCCATGCTCATACGAGAATTGCCGTATCGAAGGCATGCGCGCGCCGGTGCGCAGCAATTTATCGTCTATGCGCGAGGTCACCAGTTGCACGATTTGTTCGATCAGCGAGCTATCGGCCTGGCGCGATAGCAGCGGACGCGGCAACTCAACAGCGGCTGAATGGGCACTCGGGTTAGCAGCTGGGTTGGTTGCAGAAATAGTGCTGCGGGATTTAGCTGTATTGGTCATATTGCCATGACAGTGGAGAGATTAATTCCTTAAGTGTACTGGTACTGTATTGGTTTTGTCGATTAGGATGTTTTGACTATAAAAATAACAAGGCGATGCAAGAATCGCTTTGCCATCCTCTTGGAACAATATGGAATCTCTGCTACCGCTGTCCGTTTTTGCCTTCGTTTCGTCGATCACGCCGGGGCCGAACAACATCATGTTGACCTCCTCCGGCATCCGCTTCGGTTTTGCGCGTTGCATTCCGCACATGCTGGGTGTCGTTTTTGGTTTTGGCGTGATGCTGGCGCTGTGCGCAGCCGGGACAGGCAGCCTGATCATGGCGCTCCCCGTGCTGCATATCGTGTTGAAAGTCATAGGTTCCACTTACCTCATCTATCTGGCGTGGCAATTGCGCAGCATGGCGTTTGGTCGCAGTGAAAATGAGAGCGCGCGGCCGATGTCATTCATCGGTGCCGCGCTCTTTCAGTTCGCCAACCCCAAAGCATGGGTGATGGCAGTGACTGGCGCGTCTGCCTTCCTGCCGCCCGTCCAGCCGGTGTGGTTGGCGATAGCCGTGTTTTGCCTGTTATTCAGTGCAATCAATCTGCCGTGTCTGAGTATCTGGGCCGCGACAGGCGCAGTGTTGCGACGTTATCTGACGCAGGAAAAATGGCAGCGCCTGTTTTGCGCCATCATGATCGCGCTGACGCTTTATTCAGCATGGGCGATCTGGTCATGAGCGCGCATGAAAGCCAGGGCGCTATAGCCACCACTGTCAATAAGGCGGTGGGCACTGCTAAAGTGCCGACCAATATGAAATCCATGACATCTGAAACAAAAGGCATGTGGCTGGGTGCGATAGGCATTGCGATCTTCAGCCTGACCTTGCCGTTCACGCGTGTGGCAGTGGCGGAATTGAACCCGGTCTTGATGGCACTCGGGCGCGCAGTGGTTGCTGCCTGTTGTTCGGTGCTATTGCTGTGGTGGACCAACGCTCCACGTCCGACCCGGGCGCAAGTGAAATCTTTGTGCATCATTGCATCGGGTGTGGTGGTTGGCTTCCCGGTATTTTCTTCGATAGCGATGAGCCAGATTTCCGCTTCGCATGGCGCGATCATGCTGGGCATCTTGCCGCTGGCGACAGCCTTGTTCGGCGCCTTGCGCTTTGGCGAACGACCTTCGACAGGATTCTGGATTACGGCATTGGTAGGTAGTGCGCTGGTTGCCGGGTTTGCATTGGAAGAGGGCGCCGGTTCTTTTCAACTGGGTGATCTGGCGATGCTGATTGCCGTGATTGCCGCCGCGATGGGCTATGCGGAAGGTGGGCGCTTGTCGGAATCCATGAGCGGCCAGCAAGTGATTTCGTGGGCGCTGGTCTTGTCCATGCCGATCGTGTTGCCAGTGACGATCTGGCTAGCCTTCCATTACGGTGTCAAGGCATCGGCGGGCGCATGGGTGGGTTTTGCCTACGTCTCGCTGTTCTCGATGTTTATCGGTTTCTTCTTCTGGTATAAAGGCCTGGCCTTGGGTGGCATTGCGCGCGTCGGCCAGGTGCAACTGATACAACCCTTCCTCACGCTGCTGGGCGCCGCGGCCATTCTTGGCGAAGCGCTGGAACTGCGTACCTTCCTGTTTGCACTGGCAATCATTGCCGTTGTCGCAGCCGGTAAAAAAATGGCCATCAAACGTCGAAGTTGACCAGCAAGCGAACAGAAAACGTCTCTAGTTGCTATCATGTTGCTGTCGCTTCGCAGTATGGTTTTGCAAGGCCATGCGGCTGTCTTGCCTCATCGCGTCGATAGTTGGCAAGAAATGCTGCAGATTTGAGATAATCACGCGTATTCCTGTGTGTGCCACATCACAATGACACTTTTGCAAGATGTGCGTTGTTGTCGTAATTGCAGTGCACGGACACCTATTCATTTGGCATTTCTGCGTGTGTGGAAATAGCATCCACTATTCTGGAGTTTGCATGTCTTTTTACGAAAAACTGAAAGCGCTCAATATTGAATTGCCGGCAGTGGCGACACCCGCCGCGGCATATGTGATGTTTGCGCAAAGCGGTAACACGGTATTTCTGTCCGGCCATATCGCCAAGAAGGACGGCAAACCGTGGGTCGGCCAGTTGGGTAAAAACATGAGCACCGAAGAAGGCAAGATTGCTGCGCGCGGCGTTGCCATCGATCTGATCGCCACCTTGCAGGCAGCCTGCGGCGGCGATTTGAATCGCGTCAAACGCATCGTCAAGGTCATGAGCTTGGTCAATTCGACTGGCGATTATATTGAACAGCATCTGGTCACCAACGGCGCCTCCGAACTGTTCGGCGAAATCTTTGGCGAACAAGGCAAGCATGCACGTTCGGCGTTCGGCGTCGCGCAAATTCCATTGGGTGCATGCGTAGAAATCGAATTGATCGCTGAAGTAAATTAAGAATATTGACGTCCCTGTATTGAGTAACGTCTTGGTCATCACACCGCAGCCATAGAGCATCGTAATAATGAAAATCGAAAATCCAACGCCGATCAAATGGCAATTCGCACACCGCGCAGAGCAACTGCAAAGTTCGGTCATCCGCGAAATCCTGAAAATCACGATGCGCCCGGACATCATTTCCTTTGCCGGTGGTTTGCCGTCGCCGGAAACCTTCCCTGTCGAGCACATGAAGGCGGCCTTCGATACGGTCTTGTCGAATCAGGGCAAGGTCGCTTTGCAATACGGTCCTAGCGATGGCTACGCGCCTTTGCGTGAGTGGATAGCCGATTCGTTGTCGATCGAAGGTGTGACAATCACCCCGGACCAAGTCTTGATGGTGTCGGGTTCGCAGCAGGCGCTGGATTTGCTCGGCAAGGTATTGATCGAAGATAACAGCAAGGTATTGGTGGAAACGCCTAGCTATCTTGGCGCGCTGCAAGCATTCTCTGTATATCAACCTAAGTTCGTTTCAATTCCTACCGATGATTTCGGTTTGCTGCCGGAAGAAGTGGAAAAAATTGCTGATGGTGCTCGCCTCTTGTATGCGTTGCCGAATTTCCAGAATCCGACTGGTCGCACGATGTCAGTCGAACGTCGTTTCGCATTGGTCGAAACCTGTGCACGTCTCGGTCTGCCATTGATCGAAGATGATCCTTATGGCGCGCTCAGCTACAACGGTGAACCATTGCCTAAGATGCTGACAATGAATCCTAGCGGCGTGATTTACCTCGGATCGTTTTCCAAGGTGCTGACGCCGGGCATCCGTCTCGGTTATGTGGTGGCACCGGTGCCGCTGGTGCGCAAGCTGGAGCAGGCCAAGCAGGCAGCAGATTTGCACACATCGCAATTGACGCAGATGGTGGTGTACGAGGCGATTAAGGACGGCTTCCTCGCGAAGCACATTCCATCGATACGCACGCTGTATGCCAATCAATGCCAGGCCATGCTGGATGCGCTGACGGAATTTTTCCCGGCTGGCGTGACGTGGAATAAACCGGAAGGCGGGATGTTCATCTGGGTAACCTTGCCTGAACATATAGACTGCATGCAGCTGCTGGAAGAATCGATTGCGCAAAATGTCGCGTTCGTACCCGGTGCGCCTTTCTATGCAAATGAGCCGCAGAAAAATACCTTGCGCCTGAGTTTTGTTACGGTGCCGCCGGAAAAGATTCGTGAAGGCGTTTCTAAGTTGGCGAAATTGATTGCGGCGAAAATTTGATTGATCGCATGCAAAGATAATAAAACTGGCCGCTGCCGAAAGGAGCGGCCAGTTTTATTTTGTGGATTTAATCGGATGGCTCTTTTCGAGCGGGTTGGCATTCAGGTGCCTCGTTCGAGTTTGTCGCTAGCTAAGGCTGTTCTTTCTTCGTGGTGAGTTGCCCGGGGTAGCCCGGCGGCTACTCACTTTTCTTGCTTCGCCAAGAAAAGTAAGCAAAAGAAGGCGACCGCACAGCCGCTGGCCCTTCGGGCTTCCCATTTGTGCAAATCAAAAAATGGGAAGCGAACGAAACTCGCTTCGCTCAAACAGCGTTCACTTCTTTATCCATTTTCTGCTCCGCACAAATGGCAGCGTCACAGCGGGTGAAGTTCAACTTCAAAATTCAAAAGCAACATCAAATTCAACATCAAGTTCAACAACAACGCAGGTTGATGCCAGGAACAGGAGCTTTTGATGTTGGGGGTGTTGTTGAAGTTAGGTCTGATGTTGTTTCTGACCTTAACCGCATGTGACGTTGCCAAGGCAAGCGGTCGTCAGGCGGATAAAGAGCGCAAACCTGTTTGAGCCAAAGGCGAGTTTGTTTGTGCTCCCGACTGATGATTGCTTGACTTGGGAACCCGCGCAGCGGGCAACGGCTTCTGCGTCGCCTTTCTTTGCCTTCTTTCTTTGGCGAAGCAAAGAAAGAAGGTGGCAGCCGGGCCACCCCCGGCAACTGAGCTTGTCCGAAGAAAGAACAGCATTAGCTATCGTCAAATCATAGCGAGGCATTTCTGGATTCCCGCCTTCGCGGGAATGGCAAGCGCAGATGATCGGATTATTCAGCACTGGCCTTGGTCACCGGCGTCAAGGTAGTCGCCTTGATCTTCGATTCCAGTCCCTTGCCTTTGCGCGCACGCTTGCCTATGTGTACGGCGAGCCCTGATGCCGACAATAGGATTTCCTGCGCTTTGGCACCGCGTCCTATGCCGGATACGATCACGCCGCGCTGGCTGATCGGTTGCGCCGCCAGCAGTTTTTCGTTCTTTTCCAGTTCCATCAAAATCACCCCGCGTCCGCCTGCAGTCAGCGATTTGATTTCATCGATGCCGAACACCAGTACCCGGCCTTTTTCTGACAGGCAGGCAATCGCACTCGCGCCAGCGGTGACCGGACGAGGTGTCAGTGGTTCATCGCCTTCATCCAGCGTGATGAATGATTTGCCGCCGCGTGTGCGGCTGACCATGTCGCCCGATTTTGCAGTGAAGCCGTAACCGGCAGTCGATGCGAGCAATAGTGTGACGTCGGCGGGGCCTGCAAAGTAGTGCAGCACGCGTGTGCCGCTCGCCAGTTCAACCAGCGTCGTGATCGGCACGCCATCGCCGCGTGCACCTGGCAGCGCAGAGACGGGAACCGAATAGATGCGTCCGTTCGAGCCGAACACCAGTAGCGTATCGACGGTGCGACATTCGAATGTGTCGTACAGCGCGTCGCTTGCCTTGAAGGTGAATTGTGCGGCATCGTGGCCGTGGCCTGTGCGTGCACGGACCCAGCCTTTTTGCGAAATGACGACGGTCACAGGTTCGTCGATCACTTTGGTTTCAACGACGGCTTTTTCTGCTACTTCGATCAGCGTACGGCGCTTGTCACCGAATTGCTTCTCGTCGGCTTCGATTTCCCTGATGACCAGACGCTTCATTGACGATGGATTGTCGAGCAGATCCTGCAGCGTCGATTTTTCGCTGCGCAATTCAGCCAGTTCTTGCTGAATCTTGATGGTTTCCAGACGCGCCAGTTGACGCAGTCGGATTTCAAGAATGTCATCAGCCTGGCGTTCCGACAAACGGAAGGCATCCATCAATGCCGGTTTTGGTTCATCCGATTCGCGGATGATCTTGATGACTTTGTCGATGTTGAGCAGAATCGCCTCGCGACCTTCCAGAATATGGATACGGTCATCAACTTTTTGCAGTTTGAATTGCGAACGGCGGGTAATCGTCGTGAAGCGGAAGTCTATCCACTCGCGCAGGATATCGCCCAGCGCCTTCTGGCGCGGTTTGCCGTCGCCACCTATCATCACCAGATTGATGGAAACGCTGGTTTCCAGCGAGGTGTGCGCCAACAGCATATTGGTGAATTCGGTCTGGTCCTGATTCTTCGATTTCGGTTCGAACACTAGGCGCACAGGTGCTTCGCGCCCCGATTCATCACGCACGGTATCGAGCATGGACAATACGGTTTGCTTCAATGCCAGTTGGTCTGGCGATAGCGATTTCTTGCCGAGCTTGATTTTCGGATTGGTCAGCTCTTCGATTTCTTCCAGTACGCGTTGCGACGATGTGCCGTGCGGCAGCTCGGTAACGACAGCCTGCCATTGGCCGCGCGCCATGTCTTCTATCTTCCACGTCGCGCGCACCTTGACGCTGCCGCGACCGCCGGCATAAATGTCGCTGATCGCATTCGGCGAGGTAATGATCTGGCCGCCGCCCGGGAAATCAGGGCCGGGCACAATCGCCATCAATTCTTCATGCGTCAGTTTCGGATTGCGGATGATGGCGACTGCTGCGGTTGCCACTTCACGCAGATTGTGCGAAGGGATTTCTGTCGCCATACCGACTGCAATGCCGGACGCGCCATTCAACAACACGAAAGGCAAACGACTAGGTAGCAGTTTCGGCTCTTCCGTCGAACCGTCATAGTTAGGCTGGAAATCGACGGTACCCATATCGATTTCTTCCATCAGTAATTTTGCAATCGGTGTCAGGCGTGCTTCGGTGTAACGCATCGCTGCAGCACCATCGCCGTCGCGCGAGCCGAAGTTGCCCTGGCCGTCGATCAAGGGATAGCGCAGCGAAAAATCCTGTGCCATGCGCACCAGTGCGTCATACACCGATTGATCGCCGTGCGGATGCAATTTGCCCAGTACGTCGCCGACCACAGCAGCTGACTTGCGCGGCTTGGCAGTGGCGTTCAGTCCCAACTCATTCATCGCAAACAGGATGCGACGTTGCACTGGTTTCTGGCCATCGCAGACATCCGGCAGGGCACGGCCCTTGACTACGGAAATTGCATAATCGAGGTAAGCGCGTTCAGCAAATGTTGCCAGGGTCAGCGATTCGCCGCCATCGGCTGGTGCTACGGTGTCAAAAAGATTGGCTTGATCGGTCATTATTGTTTTACTTGGTTTTGTACAGGAATTATTCGATGGATGTAACGGGGTAAGTAGCAGACGTGTCCGCAGACGGATTGCTGTCGCGACGTCCGGGGATGATCATGTGTATGCGTTTGGCATCCGAGCGCCGATTGGAAAACACCGCATTGTCGGCAAAGCGCGAAGTCGGCTGATACAAATGATAGAACTGTGTGACCAGTTTGACGTAATTACGGGTTTCCGCAAACGGTGGAATCGCATCCTTGTATTTTTGTACCGCACCTTCGCCAGCGTTATACGATGCCAGCACCAGATGCTGCTGATTCGGATACAAATCGCGCAACACGCGCAGATACCGCGCACCTATGCGGATATTGGTTTTCGGATCCGATAATTTTTGCACTATGCTTTTTTTTCGGTCGGCTTGCAGCCCGAAGCGTTCGGCCGTCACCGGCATCACTTGCATCAATCCGATCGCACCTTTCGGTGAGACCGCATTCGGATTGAATCCTGATTCAGCCGCCATCACCGCCTTTAACAAGGCAGGATCGAGATTGAATTCGTTGGCTGCGTCGTTTAACAGTTTCTCGTACTTTTTCAGGTTCGGATGCTGTGACAGATAGCGGAACAGCGGCGTATCTTTTTCTGCTGCCTGTTCAATATTATTCAGCGGAACCAGTCTGGCTGCATTCATGGCCTGATCGCCCCGCGCAAACAACTGATAACGCTTGTCGAGTTTTTCCGTCGCAAAATGCGCTTCGCCATTGGCATCGATATAGCCGTACACGTCGGCATGGGCAGCGACGGATAGCAGCGATAACGACAAAGCCAATAGAGAGGCACGCATGATGTTCATGATCAGATATCGGCCTCGGCTTCGTTGCCGTGTTCTTCTATCCATGTGCGACGTGCGGCGGCTTCACCTTTGCCCATCAGCATATTGAAGCGCGATTCGGACGCATCCAGATCGAACTCGCCGAGGGAGACGGGTAAGAGGCGGCGGGTATCCGGATTCATCGTGGTTTCCCACAGTTGTTCCGCATTCATTTCGCCGAGACCTTTGAAACGCGAGATCGCCCACGCCGCTTCCTTGACGCCATCCTTGCGCAATTTATCTTCAATCGCTTCCAGCTCGCCGTCATCGAGGGCGTAGATTTTCTGTATCGGCTTCTTGCCGCGCGCAGGCGCATCGACGCGATACAGCGGCGGACGCGCGATACAGATATGGCCCCTGTCGATCAATTGCGGGAAGTGCTTGAAGAATAGCGTCAATAGCAACACTTGAATGTGCGAGCCATCGACGTCCGCATCGGACAGGATGCAGATGCGACCATAGCGCAGGCTGCCGAAATCGACAGTGTCGTTCTTGCCGTGCGGATCGATGCCGATCGCGACGGCGATGTCGTGGATCTCATTGTTGGCGAACAGGCGATCGCGTTCGGTTTCCCACGAGTTCAGCACCTTGCCGCGCAGCGGCAGAATCGCCTGGAATTCCTTGTCGCGGCCCATCTTGGCTGAGCCGCCGGCAGAGTCACCTTCGACCAGGAAAATTTCATTACGCGAGGTATCTGTCGATTCGCAATCGGTCAGTTTTCCAGGCAGCACGGCGACGCCTGAGGATTTTTTCTTTTCAACTTTTTGCGCGGAACGCAAACGCGATTGCGCCTGCTTGATTACGAGTTCGGCCAGTTTCTTGCCGTAGTCGACGTGCTGGTTCAGCCACAGTTCCAGCGCGGGACGCGTATAGGTTGCGACGAGGCGCACGGCATCGCGCGAGTTCAAGCGTTCCTTGATCTGTCCCTGGAATTGCGGATCCAGCACCTTGGCCGACAACACGAACGAGACGCGTGCGAACACATCTTCCGGCAACAGCTTCACGCCTTTCGGCAACAGCGAATGCATTTCGACGAAGCTTTTTACCGCGCCGAACAAGCCTTCGCGCAAACCGGATTCATGTGTGCCGCCGTTCGAAGTCGGTATCAGGTTGACATAAGATTCACGCACTACTGCGCCATCTTCTGTCCATGCGACGACCCAGGCTGCGCCTTCGCCTTCGGCAAAACCTTCGGCATCGGCGTTTGCATATTGCTCGCCTTCAAATAATGGAATGACGGTTTCTGCATTCGATGCCTGTGCCAGCGATTCGGTCAGGTAACCGCGCAAGCCCTGGTCGTATTGCCAGGTTTGTACTTCACCGCTCTTCGCTTGAACCAGCGTGACTTTGACGCCGGGTAAAAGTACAGCCTTCGAGCGCAAAAGACGTTGCAGTTCGGCTTGCGGGATGACCGAGGAATCGAAATATTTGGTGTCAGGCCATGCGGTGACCTTGGTGCCACTGCGCTTTTCATCACGCGCAATCGGACGCGATTTCAAGGGTTCGATGACATCGCCACCGGAAAACGTCAGTGTGTGTACGCCATTTTCGCGCCATACGGTAATTTCCAGACGGGTCGACAAGGCATTCGTGACCGAGACGCCGACGCCGTGCAAACCACCAGAGAATGCGTACGCACCGCCCGAGCCCTTGTCGAACTTGCCGCCTGCGTGCAGACGCGTGAAGACGATTTCTACCGTCGGTACTTTTTCTTCCGGATGCAGGCCGACTGGAATACCACGCCCGTCGTCTTCCACGCTGACGCTGCCATCGACATTCATGGTGACGACAATGTTTTTGCAATAGCCACCCAGCGCTTCATCGGATGCATTGTCGATGACTTCCTGGATGATATGCAGCGGGTTTTCGGTACGCGTGTACATGCCGGGGCGCTGCTTGACCGGTTCCAGGCCTTTCAGGACACGGATGGATGATTCGCTGTAGTCTGCAGGGGATTTTTTAGTGGCCATTCAATCGAATACGGTAAGAGGCTGAAAAATGTACGTTGGAAGTTTTGTTGTTAGTTGTGGCTTCCAATAATCGCTTTAACTGGGCTGATTAATTTTTTAACAAGTTGCTATGGACAGAATGCATCATCAAAGTGTCTGCATTCTAATGAAAAAAAGCGATATGTACGCAATGTGGGCAATTTAACCTTCTTCTTAAGCAAGTGCGAAATCGCTGAATTGTTAAATAAGGTTAGATTTGTGACGCGCTGCTGGCACTTTTTTTGCAAAAGCGGTCAAATGTATATGTTTTGATGAACAGTTGACACAATTTTATACATTTCCCGCTTTAGTTCGCTTGTTTATGGGATGGGTTAAATGTTTTCGGTCGTGTATAAATGTTAACTGCTGCATAGAATTCTCGCGCCGTTTTTCGCGCCGTCTTTCGTATGATCACGCTTTGCTTTTCACGACCTGATGCCAGCTAATAGTTTCCCCTTCGCGGCACGCCTGATTGGATTTAATCAACAGGAAACCGAAATCTTCGATGCCACATTTGCTCTGGACCAAGGCAAGGGATATGGCTATTTTCGTCTGGCAGAAGATAATTTGCAGGATCCGGATCTTTACATTGCCAATGCTGAAGAACTGAAGGCGTTGGTTGCCCTGTCTGATTTACGCCCCAGCGACGTGCGGCCTGTGCTGCTGGTTGGCACGCCGACTATTCCACTTCCTTATACCCGTGTTGAGCGTCCGATTCGCTGGCAGCGTTTGTTTGAAGCGCTGGACGCCTTGATCGAAAAACGTGCAGATACGTTGGCGCGCCTGGAAGCTTCCGATGTGGTGCTGGTGCCGGAACGCCGTCGGCGCAATCGCGTCGATATCGATTTGACCGATCCAGTCGATTACGCAAGCTTGCGTACGGAGTTGCCACATGGCGGTGCGGTATTGATCGTTGATAAATCGCCGGCATTTCGCGATTTTGTAGCTGAATTTCTGGCGCGACACCAAATTGAAGTGCTGTGGGCCAAAGGTGAGGCCGAGGCCGAGGGGGCTTGTGTGCGTCAGCGCGTGTCGGTGGTACTGATCAATACTTCGGTAGTTGATGTCAATCCGTTTCGTTTGTGCCAGACGGTTAAGACAGCACGACCACACGACAAGACTTCAGTGATTTTGTTGGTGAGTAAATCGAGTGATTATGATGTGGACGCAGCGCGCAATGCCAGCGTCGATGGCTTCCTGACCAAACCGGTGGCCAGCCACCATGTTGTAAGTGCATTGAAAAAATTCATGCATTTGCCGCGTTAAGACAGATATTCAACGCGCTCGCCGCGGCGCCTTCCTGCAAGAGTTCTTTATTTGCTGAGCATGCGCATGCCGCGCTCCAGCCCTTCCAGAGTCAAAGGAAACATCCGGTTGTCCATTTGCTGCCGGATGATGGCCACCGACTGGCGATATTCCCAAATGCTTTCCGGTTCCGGATTGAGCCAGATATAACTGGGGAAGGCTTTGGTAAATCGCTGCAGCCATTCGGCTCCTGCTTCGTCATTGTAATAATCGATTGCGCCGCCTGGGCGCAAGATTTCATAGGGACTCATGGTTGCGTCGCCGACAAAAATCACTTTGGTATCCAGCGTGTATTTGCGCAGTACATCCCAGGTTGCAAAGCGTTCAGCGTGTTTGCGCTGGTTGTTGCGCCATAAATGGTCGTACACGCAATTATGGAAGTAATAAAACTCCATATTCTTGAATTCACTTTTGGCTGCAGAAAATAATTCTTCAGTGCGCTGTATGTGATCATCCATAGACCCGCCTACATCCAGCAACATCAGGATCTTGATATTATTCTTGCGCTCGGCCTGCATCTTGATGTCGAGGTAGCCGGCGTTGTTGGCGGTGGCGCGTATCGTGGCATCCAGCGCCAATTCTTCGGCTGCTCCTTCCCGCGCAAACTTGCGCAGGCGGCGCAGCGCGACCTTGATATTGCGGGTGCCGATTTCACGCGAGGCATCGTAATCGCGATAGCTGCGTTCTTCCCACACCTTGACGGCAGAGCGATTGGTGCTTTCGCCGCCTATCCGTATGCCTTCCGGATTGGTGCCGCTATTACCGAAAGGGGAAGTCCCGCCTGTGCCTATCCATTTGCTGCCACCTTCGTGGCGCTCTTTTTGTTCCTTTAATAATTCCTGCAGGCGTTCGGCCAGTTTGTCGTAGCCGAATTTTTCTATCAGTGCGCGTTCTGCCGGACTCAAGTCCTTCACTGCACGTTTGAGCAACCAGTCGAGCGGGATCGCGGCATTGTCTTCGAAGACGGTAGATATGCTTTTGAAATACAGGCCGAAGGCGCGATCGAACTTGTCGAAGTGCGCTTCGTCTTTTACCAGGGTCAGACGTGCCAGATAGTAAAAATCATCCAGAGAATGGCGCGCGACGTCTTTTTCCAATGCTTCCAGCAAGAGCAAAAATTCCTTTATTGAAACCGGAATCTTTGCATCTTTCAGCATGAAAAAGAAATCGATCAACATCATCGCTCCTTGTGCAGAAGGTAGCTCAGATGAGCGCTGACTTCGGGCCATTCAGCGCGCGTGATGCTATACATGACTGTGTCGCGTACGGTGCCGTCGCGTCGGCGAGCGTGGTGGCGCAGCACGCCATCTTTCTTGGCACCCAGCCTTTCGATAGCCGCTTGCGAAGCATGGTTTAAGTTATCGGTACGCAAGCCCACGACGGCGCAGCCCAGTGTATCGAATGCATGCATCAGCAACATCAACTTGCATGTGGTGTTGACGTGGCTGCGTTGGCGACTTTTTGCATACCAGGTGTAACCGATCTCGACGCGGTCGATGTCGGACAGGATATCGTGGTAGCTGGTAGAGCCAATTATCTGGTCCGTCGTGTTGTCTATCACGGCGAATGCTAGTCGCGATGGCCGCATTTCCAGAGCAGTGGCGATATAGGCTTCCACCTGGTCGGGTTCGGGCACTGAGGTGATGCGCAGCCCCCAAAGCGCGCCGTCGCTGGCAGCGGCCAGCAAACCCTCCGCATGCTGCTGGGCCAAGGGTTCCAGGCGCACCCCATTGTGAGCCAACGTGATGGGAAGCACGACGTTCATCAGCGATTGGTACGTGACATGAAAACCAGGCGCTCGAACAGGTGAATGTCCTGTTCGTTTTTCAGCAAGGCGCCATGCAGTGGCGGAATAATGGTTTTATCATCCTGGCTGCGCAGGGCTTCAGCCGGAATATCTTCCGCCAGCAATAATTTCAGCCAATCCAGTAGTTCTGAGGTGGAAGGTTTCTTCTTCAAGCCGCTGACCTCGCGCACTTGATAAAAAACTTCCAGTGCTTTTGCCAGCAATTCTTTTTTCAGATTCGGGAAATGCACGGCGACGATTTGTTCCATCGTGTCGCGATCAGGAAACTTGATGTAGTGAAAGAAACAACGGCGCAAAAATGCATCCGGCAATTCCTTTTCATTATTCGATGTAATAATGACGAGCGGCCTGTGTTTGGCTTTCACCATTTCGCGGGTTTCGTACACATAGAATTCCATGCGGTCGAGTTCACGCAGCAAGTCGTTCGGGAATTCGATATCCGCCTTGTCGATTTCATCAATCAGCAACACGACTTGCTCATCGGCAGTAAATGCTTGCCACAACACGCCCTTGACGATGTAGTTGTCGATGACTTTGACGCGCTCGTCACCGAGTTGTGAATCGCGCAGGCGCGAGACTGCATCGTATTCGTACAATCCCTGCTGCGCCTTGGTCGTCGATTTGATATGCCATTGCAATAAAGGCATGTCGAGTGCGGCGGCAACTTCTTCCGCCAACATGGTTTTGCCGGTGCCGGGCTCACCCTTGATCAATAAAGGGCGCTGCAGAGTCAATGCAGCATTGACGGCGAGCTTCAGGTCGCCGGTAGTGACATAGCTCTGGGAACCTTCGAAGCGTGTTTCGTGTCGCATGACGGTGTCATTAAGGTGAAAAGAAATCGGAGTATAAGCGAGAAAAGACACACAAGAGCGGTGTCCGGAACTTGCATAATCGCAGTAAATCGCCTGGTCATCTTTTTGAACGTCTTTCTTTAGCGCTCATGTGGCAGGCTGATGTGTTTTGAATGCCCCTAATTACAATAAATAAATGAAAATTTCCTTTCTAAGAATCTGTGCCGTGTGGCGCAGATTCCGTCGCGGTGCATTAAGACATCACATCGACCATGCACAATATCTGCCGCAGATTGAATCCCTGATGCGCAGGGCCGATCCGGACGCATCCTGGCATACACGCGCCAACTGGATGATCGATCTGGCTGACTGGATACGCCGCGAACCCAAGGTTTCCTTGCTGGACGATAGCGAATGGCGTCGCGTCAAGCATCAGCGCATACGTTTCTTGCTGGATTGGCTGGATGGCAATCGCGATGTCAAGCAAGGCGTGCAGGCTGCCCTGCGCAAGACGCTACGCGAAGCGACCGGGCCTGAACTGTTTTCCGCGACGGGCTTGCCACGCGAATCTGCATTTTTTTCCGAGTTATCCGAACGCATGGTCAAACTGATCCTGCCGCGTCCGGTTGGGCAACAGGATTTGTCCACCTTGTTTACTGCAATGTTCCCCGATGAGTCGGATGCGGAGTGGTTGCTGGAGCTGGATGCCAAAACCTTGTCGCGCCTGTGGAAGCTGGGCGGCGATGACGGCATTGCCCATGGTTATCGGCAGCAAATCGATGAGGCGATGTTGTATCTGGTGACGATGGTGATCTCGGTCGGCATCAGCCCGGCTTTCCGTCAAAGGCTGGAGCCGCGCATGCCCTTGCTGGCCACGCCGTTCATGTCGCTGCGGCGTGAGCTGGAAAACTATTTGTTTGGGAGCGCGAAGGATGAAGCTGGTCTGCGCAGTGTGCGCATGTTGCTGGCCGTGTGTCAGGCGCAAACCGACAAGATTTATGCGCACCTGGATGAGTATGGTGTATCGGTAGGGCTTGTTTATCACGTGGAGCGCATGCGTGCGCATCTGGTCAGGATGGGGCGCCTGTTGGATCTGCGTGTTGCGCCCCATGCCGAAGCGGGTTCTGGTCAGGTGCAGGCAGTACTGGTTGATTTGATCGTGGCGCATCATCGTCGCTCATCGGTGCGGGAATTGGTCAATCGCAGTTTCTCTTTGCTGGCGCGCAAGATGGTCGAGCGCAATGCCAATCACGGTGAACATTACATTGCACGTGATCGCACTGAATATCGTGCGATGTTGCGGGCCGCCATGTGGGGCGGTTTCATCACGGCTTTCACTGCGTTGATCAAGCTTGGCATTACCGGCCTGGGTCTGGCGCATTTTTTCGAAGGCGCATTTCTATCGATTAATTTTGCGCTGAGCTTCCTCGTCATTACTGCCATAGGTGGTGTATTGGCGACCAAACAGCCTGCAGTTACCGCACCTGCTCTGGCGGCGCAAATGGGCCAGCTGGATACGGTGGAGGGTTTGCGTGAATTGCTGGCGCGTATTGCCGCTTTGTTGCGCTCACAGGCGGCGGCCGTATTCGGCAATCTGCTGGCGGTGACCCCGGTGGTGATTGCCTTGTCGTTTGCCGCACTGTTCATATTCGGCAAGCCGGTCATGAGTCCGGAAAAAGCGCAGGCGACGATTCACTCATTATCGATAGTCGGTGTGACGCCGCTGTTTGCTGCATTCACCGGTATTCTGTTGTGGCTTGCCAGCCTGATGGCAGGCTTTGCCGATAACTGGTTCGCCCTGCGCAGATTGCGGGAATCGATTGCGCATCATCGTCGTCTGGTACATGCGCTAGGAGCGCATCGTGCGGAACGATGGGCAAACTGGCTGGAACACAATGTGTCCAGCATCGTCGGCAATGTGTCCCTGGCTATCTTGCTCGGCATGATGCCTGTGATTGCGCAGTTCTTCGGTTTGCCGCTGGATGTACGCCATGTGACCTTGTCAACGGCAACATTGACGGCGGCCGTCAGCAGCCTGGGTTGGGAAGCCTTGGCAACGCCACAGTTCTGGCTGGCCTGCGCCGGTATTGTTGTTGTCGGCTTGTTGAATGTCGGCGTGGCTTTCTCATGTGCGCTGGCGCTGGCCTTGCGCGCGCGCGATGTTCCCAAGCGGGTGCGCCGACTGGTGTTCCGCGCCGTGCTGCGCCGCTTTACGCTGACGCCCTATATTTTCTTCTGGCCCAGCAAGCCGGAGGATAAACCTGCCATGGACGTGGCTGAAGCGGCAGATGAGCAAGCACAGGAAAAAGACGCCAAGCAGCAAGGAGCCGAGGAATTGTCAGGTGAGTGGCGGCGGAAGGATTGAGCGGAGATGCAGGCGGATTAACGCTTGAAAGCGGACTGTCGGATGCTGTACACGCATTGCGATTTGAACATGGACGCTCCCTATCTCTTCAGGTAAAATCGAGCGGTTTTGGTGTAAAGAAGTAACTTTTTCGCTGCAAAATGCACGTTTTGTAGCGACGTTTTTTACCGAGTTATACCTGCAGGTTTCGTTTACTTAACCATAGCTATCATGAAAAAACTATTTGCACTTCTCGCGCTCGCGGGTGTGGCCAACTTTGCTGCTTCGGCGGAAGTTGTTGGCGATGCCAAGGCAGCTGTCAACAAGGTTGCGATGTGTATAGGATGTCACGGCATCCCAGGCTACAAGGCGACTTTCCCGGAAGTTTACCAAGTGCCCATGATAGGCGGGCAGTCGGAAAAATACATCGCCAGTGCCTTGCACGCTTATAAAAAAGGCGATCGTAACCACCCGTCCATGCGCGGTATTGCGATCAGCATGTCGGATCAGGATATCGCCGATGTTGCCGCTTACTATTCGCAACAGAAATAACGGGAGCCCATATGAAAAAAATTCTCGCATTGGCTGTTGTCTCGCTGTCCGCACTGATTTCGCTTAACGCATCGGCTGAAAGCAAGATCGAAGCTGGTAAAGCGGCAGTCGCCAAATACAATTGCGCTTCCTGCCACGGCGCTGATTACCAGACGCCGATAGATCCTGGTTATCCAAAACTGGCCGGCCAGCACAAGGATTATCTGAAGCACGCACTGGTTTCATACAAGCGTGGCAATGAAGTTTCGAATGGTCGCAGCAATGCAATCATGGGCCCGTTGGCCAAGCAACTTTCGAATCAGGATATCGAAAACATCGCCGCCTATTTGCACAGCCTGCCCACGACTCTCGTGTTGCGCAGATAAGTCGCGAACGTAAAGGCGCGTAGTTTTATAAAAAAGCCACGGTCTGCCGTGGCTTTTTTTATGTCCGTTTGAATTGCGGATTGGAACAATTCTGTTTAGCGACGCTTGATGCATTCAATGTAAGCAGCACCATCTGGTGGCAAGCCATTGCGCTGTGAAGACCAGATTATCTCGCCCAGGCATTCCATGATCTGGTGATGCGCATCATGCTCAGATCCCAGTCTATGCGCCAGGCTGGTGTAAGCAGCGCGTATGCCGGGGGGCTGATCGATGGAGATCTGTTCCGCGATCGACAAATGCATGGACAGATGCAGGAAAGGATTGGCCTGACCCGACTCCACAGAATAATCCTGAGCCAGCGCCGCCTCGACATCCATCAATGCATCCGCATATTCCGGATGTTGAATCAGCCAGTCGCGCGCGATCGCTTCCAGCGGCGTGAGGATTTCATTGGCGCGCTGCTTGCGGAACGTCTCGCAGAAAAAACGTCGTACGTCGTGCTGGGAAGGTGTGAACATGGATGTAATCAAAACGCTGCAAAAGAAATTCAAAAAGCGGCTCGACAATATGGCTAACAAATGCGGTTTATCGAGCGCAGAACGATATTGTACGTGGCTTGCTGCTGAACTGCAGCGGCTGTTTCAGATAACATACGCGTCTATCCCTGTTGCCGCTATTGCAGCCATGCAGTACCTCTTTTGAAACATTTTTTGAAATCTGAAACGGAAATGACCATGTTGAACCAGAAAGCTCTCGATACGCTCTTTACCAAAGCACACACCAATACAGTCTGGCTGGACAAACCGGTCACTAATGGCCAATTGCGTGAAATTTATGAATTGATGAAGTGGGCGCCGACATCGATGAATTGTTCGCCGACACGCATTGCTTTCGTCAAATCGCCGGAAGCGAAAGAGAAACTGGCAGCCTGCGTATCAGCCGGTAATGTGCAAAAGGTAAAAACTGCACCGATTACCGCGATCATCGGGATGGATATGGCATTTCCGCGCAAATTGCCGCAACTGTTTCCACACATGGATGGACAGGCGGTGTTTGCCGGCAACGACAAATTGATAGAGGAAACGGCTTTCCGCAATTCTTCGCTGCAGGGCGCCTACTTCATCATGGCAGCACGTGCGATCGGTCTGGATTGCGGCCCTATGTCCGGCTTCGATGCAGACAAGGTGAACGCGGCATTTTTTGTCGGCACGCAGGTGAAAGCCAATTTCCTGTGCAGCATAGGCTATGGTGATCACGAAAAAATCAAACCGCGTTTGCCGCGTCTGACCTTTGAAGCATCCTGCGCGATTGTGCTTTAAGTTCGCGCAGCATAGTTTGAAAAGAAAGGTGTTTCATGGAACACCTTTCTAAAACCTACACGCCTTTGGCTGGTAAAGGCGTTTTATCTTTGTATTCGCACACATCGGCAATGATGCAGTTCCAGCATTTCGGTTTGCGTGCGATGCAGGTGTAGCGGCCGTGCAGGATCAACCAATGATGTGCATCCTGCTGAAATTCGGGCGCCACAAATTTCATCAGCTTTTGCTCGACGATATCGACATTCTTGCCGGGTGCTATCCCGGTGCGATTCGAGACGCGGAAGATATGCGTATCGACCGCAATCGTTGCTTCGCCGAAGGCAGTGTTCATGACCACGTTAGCAGTCTTGCGGCCTACGCCTGGCAATGCTTCGAGTTCCTGGCGCGTGCGCGGTACTTCGCCGCCATGTTCAGCGAGCAAAATCCGGCAGGTTTCAATCACGTTTTTGGCCTTGGTCCGATACAGGCCTATGGTTTGAATGTAAGGGATCAAGCCTTCTACTCCCAGCGCGTAAATCTTTCTGGGGGTGCCGGCATCGGCATACAGTTTGCGTGTGGCCTTGTTGACGGAAACATCCGTCGCCTGTGCGGAAAGCAGTACTGCGATCAGTAGCTGGAACGGGGTTTGATATTCAAGTTCGGTAGTCGGATGGGGATTGGCAGTGCGCAGTCGATTGAAAATTTCACGTCGTTTCTCTGCATTCATTGCGCATCCTTGTCTGCTTGTTCTTTTTTCAGTCGCGCGCGCTCAATCGCAGCTTGAATGATGGCTTTCTTGCGAGCCTGTTCGGCTTTTTCTGCATCGGATATCGGCGTTTCGGATTGCACCTCCTTCAGCTTGGCCGCCGCTTTGGCAGCAAGTCGTGTGTCGTTTTCTTCCTTTTCACGCTGCAGGCGCGCCGTGCGGAAGTCGTGTCGTTCGCGCGCTGCATCGGCCTGTGCCTGCGACCACGCATCCCAGCCGGTTTTCCCCGGTGTGACCTCGATCATCGCGATGCAATCGACCGGGCAGGGGGCCACGCAGAGATCGCACCCCGTGCAGAGATCGCTGACGATGGTGTGCATCTGTTTGGCGGCGCCGACGATGGCATCGACCGGACACGCTTGTATGCACAAGGTACAACCTATGCACAGCGCTTCATCTATGAATGCAACCGGGCGCGGCCGCTCTACGCCATTGACCGGATTGATCGGAATGACTTTTTTGCCGAGCACGTGCGCGAGTCGCGCCACGCCTTCGATACCGCCTGGCGGACACTGGTTATGGCTGGCGCTGCCGTCGGCCATCGCTTCCGCATACGGCCGACAGGCGGGATAGCCGCACTTCGTGCATTGCGTTTGCGGCAGCAAATCTTCTAGCTGATCGGCAAGCGATTTATCGGAGGGAGAGGACACAGCAGAGGCGAAAAGAATAAAACAGAATTATCGTCTTATACGGCGCTCTGCGCCAAATGAAAAAAATACTGTTGTTGCGCAGAACCGAGAAGGTTGAGCCGACGCAGAGGTGCTGCGCCGCGAATCAACTCGGTATCAGGCGTGCTTGGCAATGAAATCGGTGATCTTGGGATAAATGATCTCGCGCCATTTTCTGCCCGAGAAGATGCCGTAGTGCCCGCATTCAGGTGCGGTGAATTGCTGCTTGTCGGATTTTGGAATCGATGAGCACAAGCCTTGCGCTGCATGCGTCTGTCCGGCACCAGAAATGTCGTCCTTCTCGCCTTCTATGGTGAAGAGCGCCACCGATTTGATATCTTGCGGCCGCACCAGCTTGCCTTCGACTTCCCATGTACCCAAGGGCAGACGATGTTCCTGAAAAACCGTCTTGATCGTATCCAGATAATATTCGGCTGGCATATCGAGCACGGCATTGTATTCATCATAGAACTTGCGATGCTCGGCCGCCGATTCGTTATCGCCTTCGCGCAAGTGCATATAAAAATCCCAGTGACTTTGCGCATGGCGTCCAGGATTCATGGCGATGAAGCCGGCATGCTGTAAAAAGCCTGGATAAACCTTGCGGCCAAAACCGGGATGGCTGGCCGGCACGCTATAAATCACGTGATTTTCAAACCATGCGTACGGTTTTTCCACTGCCAGATTATTGACCTGTGTCGGCGAGCTGCTGGGGTCGATAGGGCCGCCCATCATGGTCATCGTCTTTGGCAACTTTGGATCCTTGTCGCTGGCCATCAGGGAAATGGCGGCCAAGACCGGCACGGTTGGCTGGCAGACCGAAATCACATGCAGATCAGGTCCGAGTTGGCGGATGAAATCCTGTATGTAATACACATAATCGTGCAAATGGAAGGGCCCCTCGCTCAGCGGAACCATGCGCGCATTGACCCAATCGGTGATGTAGACATCGTGCGTTTGCAAAAGACTGCGTACCGTACCGCGCAACAGGGTGGCGTGATGGCCGGACAAAGGCGCCACCAATAAAACGGTAGGTTGCTTCAAGGCAGAGAATTCTTTTGCCGACATTTCTTTTTTGAAATGCAGCAAGGTGCAGAAGGGTTTTTCTTGCGTCACTTCTTCGATGATGTTGACGGATTTTCCGTTGATTTTCACCGATTCAATATCAAAGTGCGGTTTTTCATATTGCTTGCCCAAGCGGTACATGAGTTCGTAACCAGCGGCAATACGGTGCGCATATGGGGTATAGGAAAGTGGTGATACCGGATCGGTGAAAAGACGGGACGAGGCTTCCGCCCATTGCATTAATGGATCGAGCAGGCTGCGGTTCAACTCATGCAAATGGTAAAGCATAGTGGCCTCTGGAATGAAATATCATTGAATTGATTGTGGTCACAATCCAATTATATTGCAATGCACCATTGATAACTATACCCAAATTCCATTGCAATAAAGTTAATTTAATCAAAAATTAAAATGAATTGGCAACATTTTTTGTGCCGCGACAAAACTTTTGGCGATAAAAAACGCCCTGTGGCGGACCAGAGAGCGTTTTAATGGAAATGCTTGTTTTCAGCGTTTCAGATACTGCAGTTTGTCAGTCTTGTCTTTCCATTCGTCCGCTTCAGGCAAGGGCGCCTTGGTCTTGGTGATGGATGGCCATCCGCGCGACAATTCGACATTCAGCTTGATATAGTGCTGTTGATCAGCCGGTACATCTTCTTCTGCATAAATCGCGTTGACAGGGCATTCGGCTACGCACACTGCGCAGTCGATGCATTCATCCGGGTCGATAGAAAGAAAATTCGGGCCTTCGCGAAAACAATCTACCGGGCACACGTCTACGCAGTCTGTGTAACGGCAAAGTACGCAGGAATCGGTCACTACGTGGGTCATACCAGTCCTAACTGAAAATATTTGAAATAGGCTGACTGCAGGTGGCGGGAGCGTGCGGCACACATATCCCGGCGACAGTCGCAAAGCGTTGTATTTTAAGGCATATCGCTATTTCCCACAAACCGCAGTTATACCGTTTCCGAATAAGTACATGCGCTAAGTGTCTTTAGGGGCTGGAAATTTCGCTAGGCGCGGAGCAGGCGGCTTTCTAACGAGTCCTTGCTGGCAAGACATATTTTTTCTGGGATAAAATGGCTACCCTTCAATTCCGGAGTCACCATGCGTGCACATTTAGTCGTCGGCATGTTTGCCTTGGCACCAGCGTTATGCGGTGCTGCAGAGTTGAGCGGTAGCGGATTATCGATGTTGTGGGGCGTACCGTTTGCCGGTTTGTTGTTGTCGATTGCGTTGTGCCCATTGCTGACGCCTGGCTTCTGGCATCATCATTTTGGTAAGTTGACAGTAGCCTGGTCATTCGCTTTTTTGTTGCCATGCGCGTTTTTTTTCGGACCCGCGACGGCATTCTATGGCGCAGTGCATGCGTTCGTTGCCGAATTTTCCCCTTTCATTATTCTGATTACTTCGCTGTTCGTAGTCGCGGGCGGTATTTGTGTGCGCGGTAACTTGCATGGCACGCCCGCACTCAATACCGGCTTGCTTGCGATTGGCACGATACTGGCCAGTTTTATGGGGACCACAGGCGCCGCCATGCTGTTGATACGGCCTTTGATAAGGGCAAACGACAACCGCAAGCATGCTGCGCATATTGTCGTGTTCTTTATTTTTCTGGTTGCGAATGCCGGCGGTGCTCTGACGCCGCTGGGTGATCCACCGCTTTTTCTCGGATTTCTGAAAGGCGTGGATTTCTTTTGGACTGCGCGCCATCTCTTTGCGCCGACCATCTTCCTTTGTGTGACGCTGCTGATCATTTTTTATGTACTCGATTGCCACTATTATCATAAACGCGAAGAAGTAAGCCCTCCAGAAAAAGATCCGACGCCAGATTCTGCCATCCGTTTCGATGGCAAGATCAATTTCGCCTTGCTGGGAGTCGTCATCGTGCTGGTATTAATGAGCGGTTTCTGGAAGCCCGGCATTGCATTCACCTTCTTCGGCAATACGGTGGAGTTGCAACATCTGCTGCGTGATGTCTTGCTGCTTGCCGTGATTGGACTTTCTTTATGGCTGACGCCGCAAAGTGCGCGTAGCGGTAATGAATTTTCATGGGGGCCGATCCAGGAAGTCGGCAAATTGTTTGCCGGAATTTTCATCACGATCATTCCTGTCATTGCGATGCTGCGCGCGGGTGAATCCGGTGCTTTTTCAGCCGTGGTGCGTGCCGTAACGGATGGCAATGGGCAGCCGCTTAACCACATGTATTTCTGGGCTACCGGCTTGCTGTCGTCTTTCCTTGATAATGCGCCTACTTATCTGGTGTTCTTTAATACGGCCGGCGGGGATCCGGAAAAATTAATGACGACCATGGCGCACACGCTTGCCGCTATTTCATGTGGTGCGGTCTTCATGGGGGCGAACAGTTATATAGGTAACGCACCTAACATGATGGTCAAGGCAATTGCAGAAGATCGCGGCATCAAAATGCCATCGTTCTTTGCATACATGGGATGGTCGTGTTTGATTCTTGTACCATTGTTCATTCTGATGACCTTCATTTTTTTCACCTGAGGAGCTGCAAATGAGAGCGAAGATACTGGTTGCGCGCGCGACTTTTCCCGATGTGATCGAGCGCTTGCAGCAGCAGTTCGATGTTGAATCGAATCAGGAAGACAAGATTTTTTCCGCCGCCGAGTTGCATGAAAAAATGCAGGGGAAAGATGCGGTAGTGATTACGAGCAGTGAGAAATTGTCGGCTGAAGTGATCGCTGCCAATTCCCATCTAAAAGCCATTTGTAATGTCGCTGTCGGCTATAACAATATCGATGTTGCCGCTGCGTCGAGCGCCGGCATCATGGTGACCAATACCCCGGATGTCTTGAATGAGACCACTGCCGATTACGCGTGGACGTTGTTGATGGCGAATGCACGTCGTGTGTCTGAATCAGAACATTTTTTACGCGCAGGAGAATGGAAAAACTGGCGCTTCGATCAATTCCTCGGCGCCGATGTGCATGGCGCCACCCTGGGCATACTTGGCATGGGACGCATCGGCCAGGCGATTGCACGCCGCTCGATGGGATTCGACATGCAGGTGATTTATCACAACCGCAGCCGCCTCACACCCGAGCAGGAAGCACATGCAAACCATGCGCGTTATGTCAGCAAGGAAGAACTGTTGCGTAGCGCCGATCACTTGATTTTAGTGCTGCCTTATTCGGCACAAACGCACCACATCATTGGTGCTGCCGAACTGGCCTTGATGAAGCCGACTGCGACGCTGGTCAACATCGCGCGCGGCGGCATCGTTGATGATGCCGCCCTGATTGCCGCATTGCGCGAAAAACGCATCGCGTCGGCGGGGCTGGATGTATATGAAAATGAACCAGCCTTGAATCCAGGTTTCCTGACTTTATCCAATGTCGTATTGACGCCGCATATCGGTAGCGGCTCAGAGAAAACACGCCGGGCAATGGCCGATTGCGCTTCTGCCAATCTGGTTGCCGCATTAAGCGGTGTGCAACCGCCGAATTTGATAAATCCTGAAGTAATAGATGCGAATTAATGCATCCGGATTAAAAGTAGTTGAAATGAAAGCGAGAAAGTAAAGATGGCCGATATCAGTATCAAGCAGGAGCATCAACTCCCCTTGCAGCAGGCGAAGGATGCGGCACAAAAAGTGGCAGACAAGATGGCAAGCGAATTCGACATGACGACGCAGTGGGACGGCGATGTGCTGTCCTTCAAGCGTAGCGGTGTGGCCGGTACGCTTGCCCTGCGCGAGAAGGAAGCACAGATCGACATCACGCTGGATTTCCTCTTCAAGGCCTTTGCTTCGACACTGGAAGAAAAAGTCGCAAGAAATATGCGCAAGTTTTTTGCCGAGGCAGTATAAAGCGATTCACTCAATCATCGTTTCATGCGTAGACGCTAGATGATTGCCTCGTTTTTGGATGGATCAATCAGGTGAATTCCAGTGCTCATGTGAGCTAAGCCGCTGAAAGCAAGGTCTACAGCCAGGATAAGAACATGTTTCGTCTACCGACTCTGAAGTTCTTTGTTGCGTTCATCTTGGCATTTGCCTTGATATTGCTGCCTGCGTGGATTTGGCCCAAGTACCTGGATTCTTTCGCAGGGGTACTGGTCCTTGTACCCTATTTGTCGATTTATTTATTTCATAAAATCGGAATGCCTGGCCTGCTTCAGAATAATGGTGCATGCGGTTGGGGATGGTGCGCACCGACGATGTTTGGCTGGGTGTTTTTGTGCACTTTCTGGTTGTTCGTCTTATGGATGTTGGCATGGGCAGTAGCCGGGCTTACCAATCGCCCAAATGATGCATTGACGGACGGTGCAGTCTGGTGACTGTCTCGGTTACTCTTTCAGTAATAAAAAAGCCCCGTTTGTTCAACGGGGCTTTTTCAATTTCTGCAGACTTGAAAGCTGTTGCTTAGGCTTTCAGATCATTGACCAGATCGATGTACTGTTGCATCGCATCGTCTTTTGAGATCCCTTTCAAATTATTCCAGGCATCCCATTTGGCACGCGCGACGAAGTCCGTCATCGCAGGTTGCTCGCCGCTGATGTCGCCGCTGCCAGCCTGCTTGAATAACGCATACATTTTTAGCAGGGTCAGATTGTCCGGACGTTCAGCCAGGTTCTTGGAATCGGCTTGTGCTTGATCGAATTGCTCTTGCAGGCTCATGGAATCTCCTGAAAAAAGTACTGATTGAAATGGCGATGCCAATTAGGCGCGTTGACTAGAGTTACAGACTGCGACTTCAAACAGAAGTTCGGCTCTCTGCATTTCTGGTTGATCACGCGCCTTGATTTATACGCCCAGCAGTTCTACTTCGAAAATCAGGGTCGCGTTTGGAGGAATTACGCCGCCTGCGCCACGTGCGCCATAGCCCAACGAGGCAGGAATAATCAGGGTACGTGTGCCACCGATTTTCATGCCTTGCACGCCTTCGTCCCATCCCTTGATGACATGACCTGCACCCAGCGGGAACTGGAATGGATCATTGCGGTCCTTGCTGGAGTCGAATTTTGCGCCGGCGGTGCCGTCGTCGTTACGCAGCCAGCCGGTGTAATGCACGGTTACATGGTTGCCTGCGGTCGCTTCTGCGCCGTCGCCGATAACTTTGTCTTCGTATTGCAATCCGGATGCGGTGGAGGTGGTAGCCATGTTGGTTCCTTTGAAAATGAGGTCAGAAAGTGGGCAGATTGTAGCAGGTGATGCGCGATTTTTCCGGCTAGGCGCTTATCCGGGCTGCCGGCAAACGTGGGAGAATCGCTCACGGTAAAATGACCGCACTGCAAGCAGACTTGTATCAGAGGCAAGCCGCTGGTGGTACCCCTGATTTTCTAAGGATATTTTCTCATGCGACCGGTAATGACTGCTTTCGGGCGAGCCGTATGGTCTCAACTGCACTTCAGGATGCTGCTGCTGAGCGTGTTGCCTTTTGTATTGTCGATCGTGGTGTGGGGTTTTGCTTTATGGCTATATCTGCAGCCAATGATTGATGGTTTGCAAGCTTATTTCATCGAGAACGACGGTTTTCGTTTCAGTAATGATGTGTTGATGTGGGTAGGCATGGGCGCGCTAAAGACAGTGGTCGTGCCTTTGATCGCCATGTGGATACTGCTGCCTTTAATGATACTGACGGCGCTGATTTTTGTCGGCGTGATGGCGATGCCTGTCATCGCCAAGCATGTGGGCAGCCGCCAATACAAGGAACTGGAAACGCGCAAGGGCGGCACTTTCCTCGGTAGCCTGTGGACATCAACATCGTCATTTGTGGTCTTCCTGGCGCTCTGGATCATTACCTTGCCGTTGTCTCTGATCCCGCCATTGACCTTTGTGATCCAGCCAGTATTGTGGGGCTGGCTGACTTATCGCGTGATGGCGTATGACGCCCTGGCTGATCACGCAGATGCCGCCGAGCGTAAAATTATTTTGCGCAAGCATCGCTGGCAGTTGCTGTTGATAGGTGCGATGACGGGCGCAATGGGTGCCGCACCGACCTTGCTCTGGTTGGGCGGAGCGTTGTCGGTCATTTTCTTTCCGCTGCTGGCAGCTGGTGCCATCTGGTTATATGTACTGGTCTTTATCTTTAGCGGATTATGGTTCCAGCACTACTGCATGGAAGCATTGAAACGCCATCGTGCGACAGAAGCGGAGGTGCAAGCGCAGGCTGAACATGCCGCGCCCAAGCTGACACAAATGCTTGTGATAGATGCTGTCATCGAAGACAGAAAATAAAACAGTAACTCATTTCAGTGCATTCCTCAGTGCATTCACTTATCTGACGCAAGAAGGAAACCTATGGCATTCGGACTCATTATTATTGGCGATGAAATTTTGTCGGGGAAGCGCGTAGACAAGCATTTTTCAAAAGCTGTTGAGTTGCTGAGCGCACGCGGCCTGTCACTGGAATGGGCGGAGATACTCGGCGATGACAGGGCGCGTATTACTGCTACGTTGCAGCGTACTTTCGCCAGCAATGACATCGTGTTCAGTTGTGGCGGCATAGGCGCGACGCCGGACGACCACACACGGCAATGTGCGGCAGCAGCGCTGGGCGTGCCCATCGTGTTGCATCCGCAAGCCAAACAAAAGATTCAGGAGCGCATGCAGGAAATGGCGCATGAAGCGAATGTGCCTTTCGATTTTGAAAAACCGGAAAATCTGCATCGCCTGAAGATGGGAGAATTCCCGCAAGGGGCAGATATCATTCCCAACCCATACAATAAAATTCCCGGCTTTGCGATTCAGCACGGACAGGGTGGTGCGCATTATTTCATGCCGGGTTTTCCGGTGATGGCGTGGCCGATGATGGAATCGATACTGGACACGCATTATGCGCACCTCTTTCACCAGCAAGCATGGTTTGAAAAATCGGTACTAGTGTTCCAGTCGATGGAATCAGCGTTGACGCCTTTGATGGAGGCAATAGAGACTCAATTTCCGCAGGTCAAAGTGTTCAGTCTGCCTAGCGTAGGCGATGCACAGACACGCCGGCATATCGAACTGGGCGTGAAAGGTGAACCCCAGCAAGCCGCTGCTGCCTTCGACAAACTGATCAGTGAATTGCATTTGCTGGATGTAGAGCTTCAGCCGATCTGATACGCGGAGGGCAGAGCCTTAGCTCATTTTCGGGAAGGTCACGACGTGATCGGCCTCAAGCCGTATGCCTATGCGCTCACCCAGCGCATGATCATGATGCGATGGCACCAGCGCAAGCACTTGCTGACCGCTCGCTAACTTCAATGTATATAAAAATTCTGCGCCGCGGAATGCCTTGCGTACGACTTCTGCCTGCAACGGGCTGGTGTCATCATGCACCACATCATCGGCACGCAGCAGAACATCAACCTGTCCTTGTTCGTTGGGATTGCATGTTTCCATGCCATGACAAAGCGGTAGCGCGCCCAGTTCGATATTCACAGTCTGCTGTGCGGTATCAATCATGCCGGTTGCGAATACACCGAGTCCGATAAAGTCGGCAACAAAACGTGTGGCAGGGCGATGATAGAGGTTGTAGGCATTGTCCCATTGCACGATAGCGCCGTTTTGCATCACGCCTATCTGATCCGCGATCGCAAACGCTTCATGCTGGTCATGCGTGACCAGGACTGCGGTGGTGCCGATTTCTTTCAGGATGTCGCGTACTTCGGTCGCGAGTCGTTCTCGCAGATCGACGTCCAGATTGGAAAATGGTTCATCCAGAAGTAATAAATCGGGTTGCGGTGCCAGTGCGCGTGCGAGCGCCACGCGTTGCTGCTGACCGCCGGACAATTCATGCGGGAATTTCTTTTCTTGCGTGGCCAGGCCGACCAGATTCAACAGCTTGGCAACCCGCGATTGGCGCTCCTGTGAAGACAGATTACGCAAGCCGAATGCCAGATTATCCGCAACTGACAAATGCGGGAACAAGGCGTAGTCCTGAAACACGACACCGACATGACGTGTTTCCGGCGCTGCCGTGTGTTGCGCGCTGCTTAATTGCTTGCCGCCCAGGGTGATGCTGCCATCGATCAGTGGTTCAAAACCGGCAATCGCGCGCAAGACCGTGGTTTTACCGCAACCGGACTGGCCCAGCAGGCAGCCGATTTGCCCTCGTTGCAGCGTGAACGACAGGTCATGCACGATCTCATGCATGGCACTCCCAAGCTGGTAGCCGACACGAATAGTGTCAACGGCTAGGTGTGCCGGCAAATCTGAAATAACTGACATGGCGGGTGGGTCCGGAAATAGTGCATGGATGAATTGAGGGATTGATTATAATTCTCATCCAACTTATTGAGAACAAACCGAGAAAGAATCGAGAACAAACGCATGCTTCTTTTCATGTCCGCTTTTACTTTTATATTGTCGACTTTGCGGCTGCGCTGTGCTTGACGCGCGCCATCAATATGGCGCAACGCATCCGTTGCTGCTCGTCTCACTGTTAATTGCCTTGCTGGTAGGTGTGCCTATAGTCGGCGTGCTATCGAATTTGTTTTCGCCACACGAATTGACCAATAGCGTCAGCACGTTTTCCCATTTATGGGGAACGGTACTGCCCGAGTACGTTGTCAACAGTCTGATCATTGCGCTCATTGTCGCTGTGTTGACCGCTGTGATCGGCCTTGGTTGTGCATGGCTGGTTGCCGTATTCAATTTCCCGGGGCGCAGGTTTTTTGAGTGGGCATTGATCCTGCCATTGGCGATGCCAGCCTATGTGGTCGCTTATGCTTATACGGATTTTTTGCAATTTACAGGTCCGATCCAGAGCGCTTTGCGTGCGATGTTTGGTTGGCAAGGACAGAGTTACTGGTTTCCGCAGATACGTTCTGTCGGCGGGGCCGGCTTGCTCTTTTCTTTTGTGCTGTATCCCTACGTTTATCTCCTGGCACGCAATGCATTCATAGAACGCAGCCCACGCATGCTGGATGCGGCGCGCACGCTCGGCGCCGGTCCGTGGCAGGCATTTTTCCAAGTCAGCTTGCCACTGGCGCGTCCGGCAGCGGCGGCCGGTATTGCGCTGGCTTTGATGGAGACGCTGGCCGATTACGGCGCGGTTGCCTATTTCGGAGTGCCGACGCTAACCACGGGTATCTATAAGTCCTGGTACATTTTTTCCGATCGAACCGCAGCTGCGCAAATCGCCGCTGTGCTGCTCATTGCGGTCATGGGCCTGATGCTGCTGGAACAAAAAAATCGGGGCAGGGCGCGCTATTACGCTGTCGGTGGACGCAGCGCGGCGCAATTGGCGACGCAACTTAATGGTCGGCGTGCTTGGGGTGCTGCATTGTTTTGCGCTTTGCCGATACTGTGTGGATTCTTCGCACCTTTGCTCATATTGTTGCGCTTGCTTTGGAATGCCGATGCGATTTCATTCGGTGTACGTTATTTTGACTGGCTGCAAAACACGATAGTTCTGGGTGGCGTGACAGCGTGCATCGCTGTCACGATATGCGTATTGATGGCGTATGCGGCGCGCGTTTCAAACAGCAAGATGCAGGCATGGTGCAACCGTATCGTCAGCATGGGTTATGCGATCCCGGGCGCGGTGATTGCTGTGGGTATTTTGATTCCGCTGGCGTATATCGATGCGTGGAATAGCGATCACGGAATCGCATTGATACTAAGCGGCAGTGTGATCGCCCTCGTTTATGCTTATCTCGTGCGCTTTCTTGCCGTGTCCTTCCAGAGTGTGCAGACCGGACTGCTTAAAATTACGCCGGCAATGGATGCCAGCGCACGCAGCCTGGGGCATGGAATAGGCTCTATGCTGATGCGTATCCACATGCCTTTGCTGTGGCGCAGCGTGCTGACGGCTGGTTTGCTCGTGTTTGTCGATGTGGTGAAGGAGTTGCCTGCGACCTTGACGATACGCCCATTTAATTTCGATACGCTGGCGGTGATTACCCATCAGCTGGCATCCGACGAACGGTTGGGTGATGCCGCGTTGCCAGCCTTGACGATCGTTCTGGTGGCGATCGTGCCGGTCGTGATGTTGGCGCGCGCCATAGCAAAAACCAAAGATTGAATCGCAAAGATTCCGCTGCACACGACAAGTGCCTAAATGGAGTCGATAGTAAAAATGCCCCGTTTTATCGGGGCATTTCGTTTTTCTTCAAGCGATTTTGCGCGCATGCTTTACATGAAGACGTGCATCTTGGCTTAGGCAGGTTTGCGGCTACGGCTGGTAGTTTTTTCTGCTGCGTTGACAAACTGGCTCGCGGCGGCAGTCAAATTGCCTTCCAGTGTTTCAACTGCCTGCTTGGCAGTTTTGGAAAGCTGGTCGTAGCTTGCGTTGGCATTTCCGATTGCTGATTTGAGAATCGCAACGGCATTTTCCGAACCTGCCGGTGCATTCTTGCTGAGCTCTTCAATCAGCGACATTACCTTGCGATTGGTTTCTGCGATTTGCGTTTCAGCTGTCTTGGCAAATTCAGCCTGTGTGCTGGTCGCTATGCTGGCCAGATGGCGGCTGTAAGCAATGGCTTTTTCAGCAGTCGGTTGCGCTTGTGCGCTGCTCAGGGAAAAGAATTCCTGAGGATCTTTCGCTGTAAACAACTGGTGCGCGGCAGCGCTGGATTCCTGCAACGAGGACTTGACGACATTCAGATTCAAGTCGACAACCTTCTGCATGCTCTCGAATGCCGTGCCGGCAAAAGAATTCATGATGGCGAGTTGCGCTTCAAGTTGACTCTTGGTGGCAGCGGAAAATTGTTCTGGAATTGCAAACATGTGCTTCTCCTTAATTGACGATAGATGGTGAGGAAGGCAAGGCAGTAAATGATGCGATGCAGCATGAACCATTTTATGCTTATCTACGTCCGTGTCAAGAAAAATATGTTGCAATGCACCAAAGCAATTTTTCTTTTGATTTCATATAGTTACAAATAAAAATTGTTTAGAAATAGCCTCATTGCTATCAAATAATCCGTTGCGTACTTGGGCGATATTCAGGCCCCGGCAGCGAAATCCTGCCCGGCATAAAATGGCGCTTACTCGCATGCAAATAATTCAACGCACAATCCTGATTTGACATTCACACTGCGTGTCTGCGCTCAAATATCAATGCCCGGGTCCGTCAGCCAACAAGAAATGTCCATTCAATGATCCCTTCAAAAAACATCGCCACGAGTCCCTGGTTGGCGCTCATGCCATTTGTCTTCGTGCTGATCTGGAGTACTGGCTTCATCGTTGCGAAATTCGGCTTGCCGTATGCGCCGCCATTAACCTTTTTACTTTTGCGGTTTCTCGGCGTGTTGTTATTTTTATTCCCAATCGTATTGCTAATGCGCGCGCCGTGGCCGGTTGGCACTATCCGACATATCGCTGTGGCAGGGGTTCTTGTGCAAGCTGGTTATTTGGCCGGTGTGTGGTGTGCCATTAAGCTGGGCATGCCGGCTGGGTTGTCGGCCTTGATCGTTGGCATGCAACCGGTACTGACCGCATTTGCGGCTCCCTTGATCGGCGAGCAAGTGCGCGGTCGACAATGGATAGGATTGATCTTCGGCATATGCGGCGTTGCGCTGGTAGTGGCGAACAAAATCACCTTGATCGGTTTGACTTGGCAGAGCATTGCCTTGTGCGTGATGGCTTTGCTGTCCATTACGATAGGGACGATGTATCAAAAACGTTTTTGTTCGCATTTCGATTTGCGGACCGGAACGATTATCCAGTTTGCTGCATCGAGCGTGGTCGTGCTGCCGCTGGCAATTTGGCTGGAGGATTTTTCACCGGCCTTGCAGACTGTAAATTGGACGCCGAATTTTGTCGGTGCTTTGCTGTGGGCAATTATTGCCTTGTCCATAGGTTCGATCTTCTTACTGTTCACGCTGATACGCAAAAGCGCAGCGACGCAAGTCACTAGCCTGCTGTATTTGACGCCACCGACCACCGCCATCATGGCGTGGCTCGTTTTCGGTGAAGTCTTTAGTTTGATAGGAATTGCTGGCATGTTGCTTGCTGTGATTGGAGTCGTTTTTGTCGTCAAAAAGTAGCGAGAAAAGTTTCCTAAAAACATTATATTATTCAATAATATTGTTATTTTATTATTTCGTGCAGTAAGAAAATTGCACCAATTTTGTGAGTAAAAAATCATTATTAGTTAGAAAATAGATTAATGAATGTCGCTAACTATCTAATTCCCTTGCACATTTCGAGAGATTTGCTAAACTGCAAGTTATCTTTTTCTGTGCTAATTGGGAGGTCGCAGATGCTTAAGTCCGCGCTAGGGGTATTTTTTTCGCTGCTTGTTATTGTTCACGCCCCCATTGCGCAAGCGAAAGAGCCGAACACGAGCGGAGCCAAGAAAACAGTCGTAAAGAAAACTGCGGTCAAGAAGACGGCGGCGAACAAGACGACTAAAACAGCATCGAAAAAGACCGTCACTGCGCGCAAGTCATCTGCGCAAGCAAGCAAAACCTCTTCCAAATCCGCCAAACGTGGCGCATCCAAACAGCAGCAAAACACTTCGCTCAACTCTGATGAAAAACTGGTAAAGAAAACGGTCGTTGTACGTGGCAAAAAAAAGGTCATTTACCAACGCGTAGCGAAACAAGTTGTCCCTATCGTTCCTCCTGTCATGACCGCTGGCGATATTGCCGGGTTGAGCATGACGCGCGACTCATTGGCACTGGCATCGAATGTGGCGCTGGTCATGGACCAATCCAGCTCCGAAGTATTGTTTGAAAAAAATGCGAATGTAACGTTGCCGATTGCATCAATTACCAAGCTGATGACAGGCTTGGTCGTGGTTGAAGCGCAGCAAGACATGAATGAAATCCTGGAAGTGACCGACGAGGATATCGATCGCGAAAAGAATAGTTCTTCACGGTTACGCGTGGGTTCGCAATTGTCGCGTGCCAACATGCTGCACATAGCATTAATGAGTTCCGAAAATCGTGCCGCTTCCGCACTCGGTCGTCATTATCCGGGCGGCATCCGTGCCTTCGTTGCGGCCATGAATGCCAAGGCAAAATCGCTGGGCATGACGGGCACGCATTATGTTGATTCGACCGGTTTGTCGAGCAATAACGTGGCGAGTGCGCGCGATCTCGCGAAGCTGGTCATGGCGGCTTATCACCATCCAATTCTTTGCCAGTATTCGACCGATACCAAATATGTGGTCGAGCCCGGTGGTCGTGCGTTGCAATACGCTAATTCGAATCGACTGGTAGCCAATCCTGATTGGGAAATCGGTATTCAAAAAACCGGCTACATCTCGGAGGCAGGTCGCTGCCTAGTGATGCAAACAAATATCAATGGCCGTCCTATCGTGATGATCTTCCTTGATTCCAAAGGCAAATTTTCGCGTCTGGCAGATGCAACCCGCATACGTAAATGGCTGGAAACAATGGAGCCTCAAAACGTCGCGCGCAAGCAGCGCAGAGTTGAGAGTTAAGCGATACCGAATATAAAAAAGGCGAACTGCGGTTCGCCTTTTTTACGTCTTGCTGCAAGCGATTGAATTTATGCGCTAGCGCGTAGTTGATTGCAGATAGCGCGCACCATTATTTGGTATTCACTCCGGCGGCAATTTCGCTGTAGCCGAGTGCAGCAGAAATCTGTCTGGCAGTCATCATCAGATCTTCCAGCCATTCTTCCTGTAGCCGGTCGGCTGGTGCCGAGATAGACAAGCCGGCAATCAGCTTGCCTGTGTCGTCATGTATACCAGCGGCCATGCATCGCACGCCCAGTTCCAACTCTTCATTGTCGCGCGCGTAGCCATTGGCGCGCACCAGCTTTAACTCGCCTTCCAGTTTCGCCAGATCGGTAATGGAATTTTTGTTGTGACCTGCCAATCCGGTTCTGACCGCATAAGCATGTACAGTCCGTGCTTCATCGACCGACAGAAACAGCTTGCCGGTTGAGGTCAGATGCAAGGGTGCCCGTCCGCCAACCGCGCGCACCACTTGCATGCCTGAGCGTTCTGAGAAAGCCCTGTCGATGTAAATGATCTCGTCGTTTTGTCGTACCGATAAATTGACGGTTTGATTGGTTTTTCTATGCAGATTGCGCATCAAATCCAATGCAGCTTCTCGCACACTGAGGCGGCTCTTGACGACATTTCCCAACTCCAGCAAGCGCATGCCGAGACGATAAGTGCCTGGTTCCGAGCGGTCAACAAAACGCTTGATGACGAGGTCATTCAGAATGCGGTGAGCTGTCGACGGGTGCAAACTTGTGACGCGGGAGAGTTCTTTCAGGCTGACTGGGTCAGGGTAGGTGGCGAGCGCATCCAGCAACGAAGTCATGCGTTCTATGACTTGTATTGATGTTTTATCCGACTCTGCATGTGGAGTTGTTTTCATGTTTTCCGGTGTCCATCATTGTCCTGACTTTATATCACATTGTGAAAGATGAATAGAAGTTCGATAGTGGAACCCTCCTTCTTTAGTGCTTAGAGAAGACAGCCAGTGTGCCAAGTGGGTGTTTAACGCGATATTCACAGTCGTGATGCCATCATGAAAGCTGAGCGTACAACTTGCACCGCTTACAACTCGGGCTGATAATTCCTGCATCTGGCGCAGCCTCACAATCCGTATCCACCGTAGCAATCAGATTGAAAATGGCATGAACAATCAAGAACAGGCAATCAGTGAATTCAAAAGCAAAAGCGGCTTGAAACGAATTTTTTCGGCCTTCGGTTATTCAATGGCCGGTTTTAAATCGGCTTGGCGCAGCGAGCATGCATTCCGGCAGGAATTATTTGTCGTTGTAATTGCCACCATCGCGGCTTTATTGCTACCGGTACCAGCTTGGCAGAAATTGTTGCTGATCGCTGTTTTTGTGTTGGTGTTGATCGTTGAACTGATCAACTCTGCAATTGAAGCCGTTGTGGATCGCGTATCGCTGGAGCGCAATCCCTTGTCGAAAAATGCCAAGGATTTTGGTAGTGCTGCCGTATTACTGACATTGATGCTGGCTGCAGCCACCTGGCTGGTTATTTTATGGCCCTTGTTTGCGGGGACATAGATGTCGATGCGATGACGGAAGGATTTATCGACGCAGGCATAAGCTAATAACAAATCTTTATACCGGCCGCTACAAGCAGTTTTGCTTGCAGCGGCTTTTTTATTTTTCTGCGCATCGAAGCATTTTTTTTCTACAAGAATGCATTCTGGCGCGCTTCTATGCTCTAGGCATTAGCTTATATTCACGCATACGTTCCACACTTTCCTCATGAAGGATCGCATTCATTAAAGCATGATAAAAAAATCCTTATGCGTAAAACGTATAAGGAACGATGAAACAATTCGTGTCGTTTTTTTTTGCTGCAATTTAATCTTCACTCCTCAGAAACGAAATGCCCAAGGGGAAATGAAATGTTGCTTAAAAAATTGATAGGCACTGCCTTCGCACTTGCATTGATTGCACCCGCTGTTCACGCAGCCGAAGTCACGTTGTTGAATGTCTCTTACGATCCAACCCGTGAACTGTATCAGGATTTCAACAAGGCTTTCGCCAAAGAGTGGAAAGCAAAAACTGGTGACGATGTCAAAGCCAAGACATCGCACGGCGGTTCCGGCAAGCAAGGCCGCGCAGTCATCGATGGGCTGGAAGCAGACGTCGTCACACTGGCACTCGCATACGATATTGACGCGATTGCAGAGCGTGGTTTGCTGAACAAGGATTGGCAAAAGCGTTTGCCGCACAATAGCTCGCCTTACACATCGACCATCGTGTTCC
Organism: Herminiimonas aquatilis; assembly: GCF_042665175.1. Taxonomy (NCBI): domain Bacteria; kingdom Pseudomonadati; phylum Pseudomonadota; class Betaproteobacteria; order Burkholderiales; family Oxalobacteraceae; genus Herminiimonas; species Herminiimonas aquatilis. The sequence continues at coordinate 187,115 of NZ_JBHTCC010000002.1, read as the reverse complement.
TGGTCCGCAAAGGCAATCCAAAAGGCATCAAGGACTGGAACGATCTGGTTAAACCAGGCGTAGCCGTCATCACACCAAATCCAAAAACATCGGGCGGCGCCCGCTGGAACCATCTGGCAGCATGGTTGTATGCATTAAAACAACCGGGCGGTACCGAAGCAACGGCGACTGATTTCATCTCCAAACTGTACAAAAACGTACCGGTTCTCGATTCTGGCGCACGTGGAGCAACCACTACTTTCGTTGAGCGGGGCATCGGCGACGTCTTACTGGCCTGGGAAAATGAAGCCATTCTGGCGATTAAAGAACTTGGCCCGGACAAGGTTGAAATCGTAGCGCCTTCCTCCAGTATTCTGGCTGAGCCGCCAGTCGCGGTGGTCGATAAAGTCGTTGATCGTCGCGCCACACGTAAAGTAGCGGAAGCCTATCTGCAGTACCTGTATTCGACTGAAGGTCAGGAACTCGCAGCGCAAAACTACTATCGCCCTATCGATGAAAAAGTGGCGAAGAAATATGCAGCACAATTTCCAAAGCTGAAGCTGTACACGATTGCTGATGTTGGTGGCTGGACTGCAGCACAGAAGAAGCATTTCTCTGATGGCGGCGTGTTTGACCAAATCTATCAACCAGGCAAGAAATAATCTGCCGGAAGTAATCTAATTCATCTTTGAAATCGAAATGAATATCCTGTTGCTCGCGGGTAGTCCATCTACACTTTCTCGTTCTACCCGCCTGCTGCATCATGTTGGCGATAGCTTGCATTGTTTGGTCCTTGCTCTACAACCTGGCGAATGTGCGGTCTATCATCGCACTGCCTGCTTGTAGCAGGGCTCAAAGTCTGGAAAAAATTTACTCGATATGGTGTCTGCATATTCGTCGTTCTTACATTGAGCCGTGCTCGACTTCATTCAAACTGGCGCAAGTACGCAATCAAGTCTGCAAGCTGCTTTTCATTGCTGATGCCATAAAAACGCATTTTATTGTCCGGTACGACATCGTCCGGTGATTTGATAAAAGCACGCAAGCTCGCTTCCGACCATACGATGCGCGAGTTGATCATTGCCGGCGAATACTTGAAATCCTTGCTGGTCCCCGCTTGCCTGCCGACAATTGCATTGAGTTGCGGACCGAATGCGCCGCGTGCCGATGGGCCGACCTGATGGCAATTCGCACATTTTGCAAAGGCCAGCTTGCCCGCGACGACATCGCCTGCTGCATGGGCGATGGATATGCCACTACTCAGTGCTAACGCTACTAATATCTGTTTTTTCATTGTGTATATGCCATCCGTATTGCACGCTGCAAGCGTCCATCATAGTTCAATAGCCCGCATACATATGTGATTCTTGACGATGTGACCAGGCTGTTCGAATCAATTTTTCGCTTTGATCAGTGCATCGCGATTCAATTTTTTAATCCTCGTGCCGCTAAACATACGGTCGCAGTTTTTGATACGGCGTAATCACTACATGTTACTGAATCATCTAGTTTGTAACAGTCCATGGTGAAAGCTGACACCCGATGTCACCGGTACAGAATGGAAGTCTGTTCCAGATCGGGAGATCGCCATGTCATACCAATGTCAAAATGCGCAATGTATGCGCGTCACTCCAAAAGCCATGGCGACATGTTTAAGTGATCTTATGGGAGCCTACTTTGTATGTAGTAGCTGTGAACAGAAGACCTATCTTGCCCAACTTGCTCGGTACGACGCATATGCGCATTCGACATTCGATAGAAGAACAGGATCATGATCATTTACAGTCAGAATAGTCGCAACGCATAAGCCTTCAAGGCTGCGCAAGAATCCCCCTAGTTTCTCGTTTCATGGATGTGACACGAATTCTGTTTCGATATAACGTCTAGGTCTCATCCAAAAAAAGACGCGGGCAATTTGCCCGCGTCCAATGAGTAGCCATCTTCAAGCTACTAATTTCTGCACACTCTCTTTGCTATCATCAATCAATATCCTGCGAGGTTTCAGTGCCTCAGGAATTTCGCGCGCCAGTTCTATATTCAATAGTCCGTTATCCAGCTTTGCGCCGACGATGTGTACATGTTCGGCCAACTGGAAGCTGTGCTCGAAATCGCGTGAAGCGATGCCGTGATGCAAGAAGTTGCGCGGCGCCTCATCACGTTCCTTGCGGCCGGAAATTTTCAGTGCATCACCTTCGGTGATGACTTCTATTTCCGAACGCTCAAAGCCGGCGACGGCCATCGTGATCCGATATTTATCGTCACTCACCAGTTCGATGTTGTAGGGCGGATAGCTAGAGTCAGTGCGTTGCGCATCGTCAAAGAGTTGCGCCAAACGATCGAAGCCGATAGCAGAGCGATAGAGCGGTGAAAAGTCATAGGTACGCATGGCTATATCCTTTCAATACAAGCGATAAAATTGTAACGAACCTCGAGAGAGCGCCCGTTGAACAAAATATAGTTGCGTTGAAATCCATTTCAAGCGGTGGAACTCTTAAAACTTTTTAATGGAAATTCGCCATGCTGATTAATTTTTTTAATTCATCATTACCGTTGCTTCATCGGTATTGTGATAAAAATTCGGATGCGTATTTTGTTTGAGCGATTCAAATGCCGACCGGATAAGTTTCTGGTGCTTCGCCGGTTTCCCAATCGCTGCTCAGCTCTAACGGCCTGACCGCGTGTGTCTGGTCGAAATAGAGAAGGGCATCGAATTGCTGCGGCAGACATGCATGGAAGTAATGGCTACCCCTCTCGCTCTCGGGCAGATAGATGACACCTATAGCCCGTTCCAGATGGGGCTGCATCAATACGCGCGTTGCGGCATCGCCATCGAACGTCAGTAGCATGCGCTCTATGCCGGTTTGATGTAGCAAGGATTCATAGCTGCCCGGTAACGCAGGGCGCACGCGCTTGCGTTCGGCCGGCGCATCCCATTCGGATGCAGCCGTCACCGTGCCATGATGCGTCATGAAACCGATCGACACAACCTGATTGCCATACAGCTGCCGCATCAGCTGACCGACATTCCATTCGCCGTATTGGCCGACCTCGGTGGCGCGTGCATCGCCCAGATGGGAGTTATGTGCCCACACGATAATTTTCGCCGGTTCGGAGAACGTTTTCGTCAAATGTGTGGCCAGTGCTTCCAGCGTGTCTGCCATGTGACGATCCCGCAGATTCCACGAAGAGATACGGCCCTTGAACATGGTTCGATAATATTGCTCGGCATTTTTCACGAGGCGTGCATTCTGTTGTGCATAGAAGAATGCGGCAGTGGCTTCCGCGCCGTCGTGCTGTAGATATTTGTCGCCTTGCTGGCATAGCTCGGTCAATTGCATGACCACCGCATTTTCACACGACGGCGACATCTGCACGCCGATTGCATAGCCGTAGCTTTGGCTGTCATGCCGGAAGTGATCAAAGCAGGCGTAGCGGTGGCGGGCGCGCGCGGCTGCGTCAGGATCGACCTTGCCCAGATATTTGAGCACTTCATCGATCGACGTAAACAAGCTGTAGAGGTCGATGCCATAGAAGCCGACTGTATGCCGGGCTTCATTGTAGCTGCGTAACCAATCCACAAAATGCACTACATCGTCATTGCGCCACATCCATGTCGGAAACCGCTTGAAGCCGCCCAGCGCCTGCTCGCTATCGCCATCTTCGCTGCGCTTGCAGACGTAGCGATTGACGCGATACGCATCCGGCCAATCTGCCTCGACTGCGACAGCATGAAAATTCTTTTCCTTGATCAGCCGTTGAGTAATGATCGCGCGTTCGCGATAAAATTCGTGCGTGCCATGGCTGGCTTCGCCCAGCAATACAAAGCGTGCGTCACCTACGCGTTCCAGCAAGTCGTCGTAGTCTGTTTTGGCACCGGTTAAAATCCGCGCACAAGAGATGATTGATTCTGTGCTTGTCATCATGCTGCCTTTCCGTACGAAGGATATGCACTACGGTTTGACTGCAACTGCTTCCGGGCCAATCAGGTGCTGCACGAACCAGTCTGCAGCGAGTGCGGCAACCTGTTCCAGTGCGCCGGGTTCTTCAAATAGGTGAGTTGCTCCGCGTACAATCTCCAGCCGCTTTTCGCAACGCAAGAGTGCATAAGCCTGGCGATTCAGTTCAAGCACGATGTCGTCATGGCCGCCGATTATTAGTAGCGTCGGCGTATTCACCATGCGTAGCGCACTACGCCCAGCCAGATCTGGACGACCACCGCGCGAAACAACAGCAACAATGCCTTGCCCGCGCATGGCGGCAACCTGCAAGGCGCCGGCGGCGCCGGTGCTGGCACCAAAAAGTCCGATCGGTAAATGAGCAGTTGCCTCACTTATTTGCAGCCAGTCGCAGGCTGAATTCAGGCGCCGGCTCAACAGGCTGATGTCAAAACGCGTGGAAAGGTTGCTGTCTTCGTGCGGTGTCAGCAGGTCTATCAGCAGCGTTCCCATTTGAAATTTCTGCAAGTAATCAGCGACATATTTATTGCGCGGACTTAGTCGACTGCTGCCGCTGCCATGGGCAAACAGGATCATGCCGGCTGCATCCCGCGGTATGGTCAGCATACCCTCCAGCGAAACGCCATCGGTTTCTACATCGATCAATTCTTGTTTTAGTGACAGCATCGCGTCTCCCTCCCACAAGCTAGTGTTCAAACAGCATCGATCTGCGGAGCAGGCATATTCAGTGCCTGCAATCGTGAAGCTTCGTTGAGCAGTTGTATGACTTCGTCGTCACTAGTTTGTGTGAAATCTTCGTACCACAAACCGACAGCATGAAAAAAATCCGGTATCGAAAGGCAGACTAGGTCATCCACCTGTTGCTGAATTTGCTGTACCGAATCGTGCGCTGCTACCGGTACTGCGACAATGATTCGGGCAGGTGCTGACTTATGCACTATCTGTAGTGCCGCTGCCATCGTCGCACCCGTCGCCAGACCGTCATCGACCACGATCACGATGCGATCTTTCAAATCTGCTGGCGGACGATGGCTGCGATATATTTCTGCGCGATAGGCCAATTCTTCCTGCTTGCGGGCGATAAGGGCATCGATCGCCGACTGTGGAATGTTTAGTTGTTTGATGACATCCGCCCGTAATATGCATACGCCGCCTGCGGCAATCGAACCCATTGCATATTCTTCATGACCGGGGACGCCCAGCTTGCGCACCAGCAAAACATCAAGCGGCGCGTGCAGTGCGCGCGCAATTGCAAATCCAACCGGCACACCACCGCGCGGCAAAGCCAGCACAATGACATCGCGACGTCCACCGTAGGCGGCAAGTCGCTCCGCCAGCATCATCCCGGCTTCTTCCCGATTTTTAAAACGCTTTGCTTGCATCGTCGTTTGCATTGCCATGACTCCTGATTTCAATGAATTTACGGATGAGGTATGGGATTTAATAATGATCGCTTCAAAATAATGATCGTTTCAATATAGGCGTTCCGGGCAATATATCCCGCCAACTTCACTGCGATTTGACATGTATCAATTAAGACGTTGGTAGAAGTCTGGATCATGTGCTCAGGCTGTCGGGCAGCAGGCGTTTACATGGACGATTTTTTTCAGAGTGCGAATATGCGGCTGGCCGAGGTAGCGACCATGGACGTGGGGATACGATGAGCAGTCTGGATGTCGAAACACTTCGTCGCACAGCTATTTACATAGTTGCCATCGGTTTCTTGCTGTCTGGACTGTTGCGTAGCGTACCTGCTGAGGCAGGCGTTACTGCGGAAGCGCTGCGCGCAGCCTACCTGCTGCAGGTCGATCGACATCTTGAAGTGCCGGAGGATGAAGCGCAGCGTTATGGCAGGCTTGCGCTGACCATGCTGGCCGATGCAAACGTGAGTTTGGCGGAGCCGCAGTATGTGGCGCTGGTTGATCGGAACCCCTATGTGCAAGCTATCTTTGTCTACTTTATTTCGCACGATCAGACTTATATGCTGATTGGTGCATCGCCAGTATCCACCGGCCGCGTAGGTCAGTTCGATCATTTTGAAACGCCAACCGGTGTGTTCGAACATACGCCTGCCAATCCTGATTTTCGTGCAGAGGGAACAAAAAACAAGCTCGGTATCCGCGGCTACGGTGTCCTCGGCATGCGCGTATTCGACTTTGGATGGCAACAGGCGCGACGTGGATGGGGGCAGGGTGGGATGGGCATCATGCGGCTGCAAATGCATGCGACCGATCCCGATATTCTGGAGCCGCGTCTGGGCCGTGTTCAATCCAAGGGCTGCATCCGTATTTCCGCTGCATTGAATCGTTTGCTGGATCGCTACGGCGTGCTTGATGCTGCTTATGAGGCGATGCAAAGTACAGGCAGTGTGATGTGGATATTGCCGTCGAACCGTAACCCTGTAAATGATGCAGGACGTTATTTGATTGTGGTCGATACCTTGCGTATCCAGCGTCCGTTGTGGGCGACATACGCATCACAACCATAGTCGCAACAGCGGTCGTATCAATAGTCGTATCAATAATTTTATTGCTAAACATCCACGCGATGACCGCCGGTATTGCACTGATGTAAGGAGAACACTTTTATGTATCAGCATATTTTGGTGCCGATTGATGGCAGCACGACTTCGGAGCGTGCAGTGGCTGAAGCGGGTACGCTGGCAAAGCTTTGTTCTGCGCGCGTCAGGCTATTGCATATTGTCGATATGGGTGAGCGTGTCTATGGCTATGAAACGCCGCATTCTTACATCAGTCAAACGCGTCCACACGTGTTGGCGGCAGCGAGACAACTCCTGCGGCGTACGTGCAGCGAGCTGGCAGCCAAAGGCGTGCCGGTGGATACCGAATTGTGTGAAAGCACTGGTGCCCATGTGTCCGACATTATTGTCGACCACGCTGTGCGCTGGGGAGCCGACTTGATCGTGCTAGGCACACATGGCCGGCGCGGAATAGATCGCATACTGATGGGCAGTGATGCCGAGCGTGTAGCGCGCATGTCGCCGTTGCCTGTGCTGCTGATCAAACCGGCCAATATGAAAAGTGCGGCGCCTCCGAGCGGTATGCGCACCATCGTCTCCGATGAGATGCAAGATGCCGTGTAGAAAGTGGCTAGGGTGGTGTCACTTGCAGCGCGGAAAGCAGCGTTGGATGCCATGCATTTTTTGCTATCCATCAGGCCTTGATTTGTATCAACAAGCTTGCAGAAGCGATCGTTACACTAAGCAGATGTTGGCGGATCATGGACTTGATAGAAGACAGGCATGGTTCGTATTTCTTCATAGTTGTTCGAATGAACTCAATGGAATAAAAAATCATGACTAATCAACTTCCAATTGCTGCCGTAAACACGATGACGCTTACCACTCCGCTCCTGTCTATCGATACAGATGTCGGGGATCTCGCGGTGCCGCTGCTGCAATTACTGCTGAAGCGCAAGAGTATGCGCAACTTTAGCGATCGTCATCTCAGCCTAGAAACGCTGTCGCATTTGCTATGGTCTGCTTGTGGCATCAATCGGCCGGCGGAAGCACACCGTACCAATCCATCGGCGAGAAACTGGCAAGAGATTGATGTCTATGTCGCGATGGAGCAAGGCTTGTACCTATTTGATCCGCACACTTTTACCCTGCACTTGCTGCAGGAAAAAGACTTGCGCGCGAAAACCGGGACGCAGGATTTCGTGCAGCACGCGCCGCTCAATCTGATCTATGTGGCCGACCTCGCCAAAATGGAAGAAGGCGTGATGGATGAGCAGGAATTCTATGCCGCGCTCGATACTGGCTTCATCAGTCAAAATGTTTATCTGTATTGTGCGGCAGCAGGGTTGGCGACCGTCGTGCGCGGCTTGCTCGATCGTCCAGAATTGGCCAAAGCGATGCATTTGCGGCCGAATCAAAAAATCATCGCAGCGCAATCCGTCGGCTATGCGGCGGATTGACGGCTGGCTCAGGCTGATTTCGCGTGAAAAATCGGTATGGCGAGACTGGATTATCCGGGGGAAATCAGCACGCCGCTATGCAGTTCCGGCCATCAGACTTGGCCAGATAAAGAGCTTTGTCTGCCTTGGCAATAATTTTATTTGGACTGTCGGACTGCTCCACCGATTCCAACACGCCGACACCTGCACTGACTGTCACAATGCCGAGTGGATTCGTGGCGTGTGGAATTTTCAATAGTCGAATCTTTTGAAGGATTTCTTCCGCAATTTTGATCGCGTTTTCCCGATCGCAATTCGGCAGCATGATGACAATTTCTTCGCCACCGTAGCGCGCCACGAGGTCGCCTTGCCGACTCTCCATGGATCTGATGGCCGCGGCAATTTTGCGCAGGCATTCATCTCCCGCCAGATGCCCATAGGTGTCGTTATAGCTCTTGAAGTGATCCACATCCAGCATGATCAGTGAAAAAGGTTCATGCTTTCTCACTGTACGACGCAACTCTTTGAGAATTTCCTCATTAAAGCAGCGACGATTTGCCAGCCCTGTCAGTTCATCCCGCATGGCCAGCTCGCTGAGCATACGATTGAGCGATTCGATATGCAGTTTTTCTTCGTTCCCCTTCTTCTCGGCTTCTATGCGCAGTCGGATCTCGTTAGTCAGCTTCATGCCAAATACGGTCACCAATGAGGTCAGTGCCAGCAAGCCAAACACATGATAGATGGCCGCCGTTTTCCAGTCGGCCAGGGCTTCATCCGCTGACAAGGCCACCGCAACGAAGATCGGAAAATCGACCAGATGATGAATGCTGGTGATTTTTGCCGGCTGTATTTGGCCGCTGTCGAAGTAGGTCTGGGTCGTGTAATCCGGTGCCGTGCCGGCACCTTGCAGGCCAATGCCATTGGCAGGCGGGTGGCGTATGAGTACGCCGCCGTTATCCATAACCAGCATCATTGTGCCATCCTTGCCTACATCGAAATTGTTGTAGAAGGCGGTAAAGTATTTCAGATCAATTGTTGCCACCATGACGCCACCGAAGCTGCCATCCGCCAGGTTTATCCGCCGGGATACAGTCAGGATCAGGTCGCTGGTTTCCCCATTTGTGGTTGGCCCATTAATGTAAGTCCGCAAACTCTCGTGAGATTGGTGGAAGGCAAAATACGTCCTGTTTTTGCTGGTCCTACCAGCATTCGGCAATTGAGCAGAATTGACTATCCAGTCACCATTCCGGTCGGCTATGACTAATCCACTGATTTGGGATAATTCTCTTACCTGAACTGCCATCAAGCGCTCCAGCCTTATCAAGGCGGCCGGATCTTTTCCATCGTGATCGAGGATTTCCATCAGGCTGATCATCACGCTGTTGGCTTCCTTGAATGTGTCTTCGGCATGTTGCGCCAACACGCGAGACATATTGAAAGTGACCGCCGACGCTTCTTTCAATTGCTCTTGTCGTGTCCACCATACGTTCCAGAGCACCGCTATCATCAAGATAAAGCAGACCGAAGCGACGAAGATCTTCGCCAACAAGATAACCGACGGGCGTTCTTGAATAAGCATAGGAGGCAGAGCGCAAAGACAAGGAATACTTGCATCCTATTAAATTTACTATTCGAAACACTGAGCCAGATCAAAGTCTTGATTATTTTCAATAATAGAGCAGTAATTGGACATTAATTATTGGCTCAGACCACGCGCCTCTATGTTCCATATATCTTCGACGCAACCGTTCCTGATGCATACATATTGGTTATAAAGGTTGGCGGTCGGATCGCAATGTCCCGGAATCAGTAACACTTGCTCACCCAGACGATCACGCCCAACAGCACCCGCATGATCGATAATTTTCAAGATGCCATGCTCGTCGTTGGCGCGGTCAAACTTCAGGTCATCGCTTTGGCCCGGGCTTATCAGTGGTAAGCCGGAATCGACCGCAACACCTTTCAAGCCTACATCGCATACAGCAATGTCGTCCTTCGCCGTACTCATGATCGTCGCCGCTATGAATAAACTGTGGCGTGGCATCGCGCTACCGCTCCATTCGTTGGCTGCGTAATGTGCATCCATGAAGACGTAAGAGCCAGGCTGGATTTCTGTAAACACGCCACTGGCAGCATCAAACTCGGCGGTACCTGTGCCACTACCGGTGATCACCGGGCAAGCAATGCCGCGCGCCGCGAGGAATTGCGCATAGGCTGCGACTTTGTCTGCAGATGCGGCGGCCGATGTACGACGTAGATCCCAGGTTGCCAGATGCTGAATCCCGCCGTGGAATGCCTGTAGACCACCAAAATGCAAAGCAGGGTGTCGCGCTATGCCGTCCACCAACATCGCCAGTCCCTCCATCCTCGCAACGCCACAACGCGCCTGTCCGATATCGACTTCCACCAATACCGTGATCATGACGCCGGCTGCGCTGGCGGCTGTTCCCAGAGCATCGATTTGCGCGATATGGTCAACGCAGACACTTAACTTTATGTGTCTCGCCAGTTCTATTGCCATCGCCACTTTGGCAGGGCCGACAAATTCATTGCTTATATATATGTCAGAAATTCCTGCCGCAACAAACGGATAGGCCTCGCTCAGTTTTTGGCAGCAAATGCCAATTGCCCCAGCCGCCATCTGCTTTTGAGCAATGACACTGGATTTATGTGCCTTGGCATGCGGCCTGAGCGCAACCCCGTGCTGCCGTGCCATCTCGGCCATACGCGCAATATTGTGTTCAAAAGCATCCAATTCAATCAAAAGGGCAGGCGTACTGACTTGAGCCAGCGAATCTCCATATTTGGCAATCGGAGGCGGTTTAATAGAAGAGTCCGCATTCATCAGGGTTTCCATGGCATCTCAATGATTTTCAAAATAGTGACAAAGATCAACAATTGACATTTATTTTAAAATGTATATTGTATTCAATATTCTAAATGCATAATTTGGAACGCGCATGACAATCTTGAGGAAGCTTGATTGCGCTAGTGGCGAGGATTGGATGTCGCACTACTTATGCCCAGCAAGTGAAGGAAAGCAGTTCGGGAGACCGCCGCAGAGTGCTCACCGAGGCAGCAAATGATTAAAACGAGTTCAGCCCACCATAACGGAGACAACATCATGCAAAAGAAACTGACAGTCCAGCCGATCAAGATCGGATTCGTCCTTGCTACCCTGTGCAGCGCTTTGAGTGCACACGCGTGGGAGCCTACTAAACCGGTTGAAATGGTTGTTCCGTTCAGTGCGGGCGGTGCCTCCGATCAGATGGCACGCTCGATTCAGGGCATCATCACCAAACATAATCTGATGAAGCAGCCCTTCATCGTCAGCAATAAATCCGGTGCCAGCGGTGCAGAAGGCTTGCTCGATCTGAAGGCATCGCAGGGCAACCCAAACAAAATCATTGTTGCGTCTTCTTCGATTTACACCACGCCATTGGCAACCGGCCTTCCGTTTAACTGGCGTGACCTGACGCCAATTGCGATGATTGCGCAGGATGCGTTTGTGTTGTGGACGAATACCGAAGCCGGCTACAAGAAACCGCTGGATTACATCGCTGCGGCAAAGGCCAAGCCAGAAACCTTCAAGATGGGCGGCACCAGTTCCAAGCGTGAAGATCACATGATAACGATGATGATCGAGAAAGCCACTGGCGCCAAGTTCCTCTACATTCCATACAAGGGCGGCGGCGAAGCGGCAACCCAGTTGTCTGGCAAGCACATCGATTCAGATACCAACAATCCGTCCGAATCAGTCTCTCAATGGCGTGCCGGACAGCACCAGGCGCTATGCGTATTTCAGGATAAACGCATCGGTTACACCGCCAAGATAACGGACACGATGGCGTGGTCCGATATTCCGACCTGCAAGGAAAGTGGCCTCAATGTCAGCTACCAGATGCTGCGTATTTTCATGATGCCGGGCGGAGTCAAACCGGATGAACAGAAGTTCTATGTCGACCTTTTCAAGAAGGTTGTAGAAACACCAGAATGGAAAGTCTATCTCGAGAAAAATGCGCTGCAACCTGAGTTTTTGACCGGCGCACCACTCGAAGCGTTCCTCTCGAAAGATGAGCAATCGCATCGTGAAATCATGAAGGCAGCCGGTTTCGTCGTGACGAAATAAGCGGGTATTACCGTCTGAAACCCAAGCGGATGGCGTGAGGCCACCACCTTTGCAGATGTTTGCATCGGTGGTCGGTGCTCACCGCATCAACCATTATTTTACGGGTAAGAAAAATGAATAATTCAGAACCACTTATCGAAGAAGTGCGCGAACCTTCGCCCGCAATCTTTTCTGTACGTGCTGCGGAAATCGCTGTTTCCCTGGCGCTCGCGATCGGATCGCTGATCCTCGTCTGGGACAACTACAAACTAGGTGCCGGGTGGGGGCCCTACGGACCAGAAGCAGGTTACTTCCCTCTGCGTCTTGCGCTGGTCGTTCTCATTGCAAGTATCGCCGTGTTCATTCATGCGATCCGCGATAACGATCAAACGCCTTTCATCGAAGTTGCACAAGCCAAACTGGTCGCCGTCATTTTGTTGCCGCTGTTGTTCTTCGTGTTCACCATCGCTTATCTCGGCATCTATGTTGCATCCACACTTTTCATCGCGGCTTTCATGATCTTCCTCGGAAAATTTCCGATATGGAAAGCGGCGCTGGTATCGATCTGCCTGATGGGATTTTTCTTCTTCATTTTTGAAATTCAGTTCATGGTGCCCTTGCCAAAAGGTCCACTAGAAAACTGGTTGGGCTACTAAGGGCAATCATGGACGAACTTAATTCACTCATGCAGGGCTTCGGCCACGTACTCAGCTGGCAAAACACCGGCTTGATGCTACTCGGAATTCTTCTCGGGATTGTGGTCGGCGTGCTGCCTGGACTCGGTGGTCCCAACGGCGTTGCCATTCTGCTGCCTTTGACGTTTTCAATGAACCCGACATCGGCAATTATCTTGTTGTCGTGTATTTACTGGGGCGCGCTGTTCGGCGGTGCGATCACTTCCATCCTGTTTAATATTCCTGGTGAGGCGTGGTCGGTTGCTACCACCTTCGATGGCTACCCGATGGCGCAACAAGGACGAGCGGGGCAAGCGCTAACCAGCGCATTCACCGGGTCGTGTATAGGTGCGCTGTTTGGCGTTGTGATTATTACCTTCCTTGCGCCATTGGTCGCAAAGTTTGCGTTGCGTTTCGGGCCTCCAGAATTTTTCGCCGTCTACTTCCTGACCTTTTGCAGTTTCATCGGCATGGGCAAGGAGCCAAAAGCGAAGATCATCATCTCTATGTGTATTGGCTTCCTGTTGGCGGCGGTCGGCATGGATACGATCTCTGGACAACTGCGCATGACCTTCGACTTCCCTGAGCTGTTACGTGGTTTCGACTTCCTGGTGGCCGTGATTGGTTTGTTCGGCGTCAGTGAAATCTTACTCACGATGGAAGAGGGTTTGGCATTCAAAGGCAAGAAAGCGGCGATCGACCTGAAAGTCGTGTTCAAAACCTGGGCCTCCCTGCCCAAGTATTGGCTCACGCTGTTACGCTCATCCATCATCGGTTGCTGGCTCGGCATTACGCCGGGTGGAGCAGTCGCTGCGTCGTTCATGGGCTATGGCATGGCGAAGAAATTTTCGCGCACACCGGATGAGTTCGGCAAGGGTGCAATCGAAGGCGTGCTCGCACCAGAAACTGCAGCACATGCAGCAGGCACCAGCGCCTTGCTGCCTATGCTGGCACTGGGTATTCCAGGCTCAGCAACGGCAGCAGTCTTGCTCGGTGGCTTGATGATCTGGGGCTTGCAACCAGGGCCTATGCTGTTCGTCGAACAGAAGGAATTTGTCTGGAGTCTGATCGCCAGCATGTATCTCGGTAACATTGCCGGCTTGCTGGTCGTGCTGTCAACGGTGCCGCTGTTTGCTGCGATTCTGCGGATTCCATTTTCGATCATTGCGCCATCCATCATGGTGATCTGCGCAATCGGGGCGTTCACTGTGCATAACGCGATCTTCGATATCTGGCAGATGGTGGTATTCGGTGTGATCGGCTATATCTTCAAGAAACTAAACTATCCATTGGCACCACTGGTGCTTGCGTTGGTGTTGGGCGATAGAGCCGAAGATGCCTTCCGTCAAACCATGGTCGGCTCAAAAGGTGCTCTCGGCGTATTCTGGAGCGGCGGGTTGGTCGGCACCATCATGACCTTGGCAATGATCGCCTTGTTATGGCCGCTGGTAAGCAACGTCATCGCACGCTTTCGCTGTAGTGAGCCGGCGCTGGCGGTCGACCTAAGAAGCTAAGCAGAAGCGCAAAAGAAAAAGCCTGGAGTTTGCTCCAGGCTTTTTTATATATCGTTTGCTTTCTAAGGTGTACTTATTTGACGGACGCTACGGCCGTTTTTGATTTCGTAGAAGTTGAAGCGACTGTCGCCGTGCTTGTTGCGGCCGACTCGCGCAAGTCCGACATGACTGAATCACGTTTATCCAGCAGATGCTGTCTGAGTATGCCCGCAAGGCGCTTGCCATCACGCGCTTCCAAGGCCTTGATCATTTCGTCATGCTCGCCAATCGCGCGATCCCATTTTTCTTCCTTGAAATTGGATTTAAAACGTAGCGCCAGCAAACGACGATTCAATGAAAGATAAATTTGACGCAGCATTGTATTGCGAGCAGCCGCATTGATCTTGTTATGTATCGTTTGATTGCGGCTGTAATAGCCGGGCAAGTCGTTTTGCGAACGGCACACGATCATCGCATCATGCAGCACCTTGATTTCGGCAATCTCTGCCGGCGAAATACGTTCAGCCGCGAGTTCGCCGGACAGTGCTTCCAGACCGCTCATGACTTCAAATGCTTCCCATATCTCGGTGTCACTCATCTTCGATACGAACGCACCGCGATTAGGTGCAATCTCTATCAAGCCTTCGGATGCAAGAACCTTCATCGCTTCGCGCAAAGGTGTACGTGAGATCCCCAATCGTTCGCACACTTCACGCTCATTGAGCTTGGTGCCAGGAGCCAGGACTCCTTCAATGATCAGGTTTTGCAAATGTTCCACAACCACATCATGCAAGCGCTGTCGCTCCATACGAGGAAGATCGGGAGCGTTGCTAGTCTGTTCATTGATGTTGAATGTATTTTGCATACTAATTCCGTGAAGTAATGCCTTATTTTAATCGAATTGTGCATTGCTGGCTGCGTTAGCAGAGCCTTGGCTCATATAGAAAACAACAACTAAAACCACAATTTTCGATGCAGGTGATCTGGCAGCTTTTTTACTGAGGCTATATGGGTGGGGTTTGTATTACAAAGCCTTAGTGATCGCCAGGAATGAGCAATCTCAAACCCTGCACAAAACTTCTAATTCGCCTTTACTAATTAAAATTCGCCTGATATAGTATTTTGTATGCAATATCCAATTATTAGACTTATTTCACGGA
Source organism: Herminiimonas aquatilis (assembly GCF_042665175.1). Taxonomy (NCBI): domain Bacteria; kingdom Pseudomonadati; phylum Pseudomonadota; class Betaproteobacteria; order Burkholderiales; family Oxalobacteraceae; genus Herminiimonas; species Herminiimonas aquatilis. The sequence continues at coordinate 171,827 of NZ_JBHTCC010000002.1, read as the reverse complement.
GATTGAAATGATCAAATTAGACTTTCATCCAGCAGGCCGCCACTTTTTGCAAATACCGGGCCCCAGCCCAGTGCCGGATCGCATACTGCGTGCGATGAGTTATCCGACCATCGACCATCGCGGCCCGGAGTTCGCTGCGCTTGGCTTGAAAGTCTTGTCAGGCATCCAGAAAATTTTCAAAACCACGCAACCCGTCATCATCTATCCAGCGTCCGGCACCGGCGCTTGGGAGGCCGCGTTGGCTAACACGCTCAGCCCCGGCGACACGGTGCTGATGTACGAGACAGGACACTTCGCAACGTTGTGGAAGAAAATGGCAGAAGCGCTCGGCCTCAAGCCTGAGTTCATAGGTCTCCCTGGTATCGAGGGATGGCGCCGCGGCGTTCAAGCCGATGCAATCGAGGCGCGTCTGCGTGCCGATACCGGCCATGTGATCAAAGCGGTGTGCGTTGTACACAACGAAACCTCGACCGGCGTCACATCCAATATCGCTGCTGTACGCAAAGCGATCGACGCGGCCGGTCATCCGGCCTTGCTGCTGGTGGACACGATTTCCGGTTTGGCATCCGCCGACTATCGGCATGATGAATGGGGCGTAGACGTCACCGTATCCGGTTCGCAAAAAGGCTTGATGCTGCCACCTGGTATCAGCTTCAATGCCGTTTCGAAAAAAGCCATCGCCGCCAGCAAGACTGCCAAGCTGCCGCGCGCGTTCTGGGCTTGGGATGAAATCATCGAGATGAACAAAACCGGTTACTGGCCATATACGCCGAATACCAATCTGCTCTACGGTTTGTCCGAAGCACTCGACATGATTCTGGATGAAGGTCTGGACAATACTTTTGCGCGTCATCAACGTCTGGCGGCTGCATGCCGCATCGCGGTCAAGGCATGGGGCCTGGAAGTGCAGTGCGCAGATCCCGATGTCTTCTCGCCGGTACTGACAGGTGTGATGACACCGGAAGGCATTGATGCCGACGTCGTGCGTAAAACGATATATGAGCGATTCAATATGTCGCTGGGCACTGGCCTCGGCAAGATGAAGGGACGCATGTTCCGCATCGGTCATCTGGGTGAAGCAAACGATTTGACCTTGATGGCGACTCTGGCTGGTGTCGAGATGGGTCTGAAGCTTTCCGGTATCACTATCAAGGCTAGCGGCGTCACTGCTGCAATGGATTATTTGTCGAATCAAAAAATCCCTGCATTGAAAATCGCTGCCTGATAGCAAGTACTGAAACGCGTTGCCGGTCGGGCTTGAATATTCGACCAGCCCGGCAACACAGTTCATCTCTATTCAGTATGCGTATTCAATACGTTGCGATCGCTTCCACAAGGAATATACCGACATGCTCGTCCAGCCACTCCATTTCGTTCCGGTTAAGCAGCTCGGTCTGTCTTCATCCAGCCCTTTAGCCAGATTGCTGCACAAGGAATTGCGCGGCGATGTGTTGTTCAGCCAAGCGGACCGCGGTCGTTACGCAACGGATGCATCTATCTATCAAATCATGCCGATTGGTGTCGTGGTACCGCGTGATCAGGATGACTTGTTGACGTGCCTGGATATCGCGCGCTCGGAGAAAGCACCGATACTCGCGCGTGGCGGCGGCACCAGTCAATGTGGTCAAACGGTAGGTGAAGCGCTGGTTATCGACAACAGCAAATGGCTGAATAAGGTTATTGATTTTGATAAGGAAAAACTGAGCATCACGGTCGAGCCCGGCATGGTGCTCGATCATCTGAATGCATGGCTCAAGCCGCATGGCTTGTGGTTCCCTGTCGACGTATCGACAGCTGCGCAATGCACGATAGGGGGCATGGCGGGCAACAATTCCTGCGGATCGCGTTCCATCGAATACGGCAATATGGTGCACAACGTGCTCGGCATTGATGCGGTACTTGCAGATGGTACGCAAGCGCGTTTCGAGGCCCTGGAAAAGATGGGACAATCCGCACGGGTGCAACAGATCGTGCAAGGTTTGCAGCAGATAGCGACGCGCGAACGTGACGAAATCATAGAGCGCGTCCCAAAGGTTTTGCGCCGCGTTGCTGGCTACAACATCGATCTATTCGATTGCCAGAATCCGCTCGCCTATACCGACGACGGCAGCGCCAATCTCGCACACATACTGGTCGGCTCAGAAGGCACGCTTGCCTACAGCCGCCAGATTAAGCTCAAGCTGGCGCCACTACCTGCAGCTAAAGTTCTCGGCGTCATTAACTTCCCGACCTTCTATCAGGCGATGGACATGACGCAACACATCGTCAAGCTCATGCCTACAGCGGTTGAATTGGTTGATCGCACGATGATCGATCTGTCGCTGAGCAATCCTGCATTCAGACCTGTTATCGAAAAAGCTCTGGTCGGTCAGCCGCAGGCAATTTTGCTGGTTGAGTTTGCTGGTGACAGCAAGGCAGAATTGGTTGAGCGTTTGTCGGCATTGTCTGATTTGATGAGTGACCTCGGCTTGCCAGGATCTGTCACGAATATGGTCGACGCCAACGAACAAAAAGCATTGTGGGATGTACGCAAGGCCGGCTTGAATATCATGATGAGCATGAAGGGCGATGGCAAACCGGTTTCCTTCATCGAAGATTGCGCGGTACCGCTGGTACATCTGGCGGAATATACCGAACGCTTAACTGAAGTTTTTCACAAATACCAAACCGAAGGTACCTGGTACGCACATGCCAGTGTCGGTACCTTGCACGTACGGCCGATACTCGACATGCGGCGCAATGGTGCAGCCGACATGCGTGCGATTGCAGAAGAAGCATCGGCATTGGTGCGCGAATACAAAGGTGCGTATTCCGGCGAACATGGCGACGGCTTGTGTCGTGGCGAATGGGTGGCATGGCAATACGGCCCGAAACTGAATCAGGCTTTCAGCGAAATCAAGGATTTGTTCGATCCGGACAATCGCTACAACCCAGACAAAATCGTGCGTCCACCGAAGATGGACGACAAGAGCAACTTCCGTTTCGCGCCCGGTTACCGCGAACTGGCTATAGAAACCAAAATGGATTGGTCAGCGTGGAACGTCACGCGCGATCCGGCCAGCGGATTGGAAACCGCCCCCGGCACCGGTGATGATCGCACTGGTGGCCTCGCCAAAGCAGTAGAGATGTGCAACAACAATGGGCATTGCCGCAAGTTTGACGCTGGCACCATGTGCCCGAGTTATCGCATCACCAAAGATGAACGCCACGTCACACGCGGCCGCGCGAATACCTTGCGACTGGCAATTTCCGGACAACTAGGTAACGACGGCTTGGCAAGTGCTGAAGTGAAAGAAGTGCTGGATCTGTGCGTCTCATGCAAAGGCTGCAAACGGGATTGCCCGACCGGCGTCGACATGGCGAAGGTCAAGATAGAAGCACGTGCTGCGTGGACCGATAGACACGGCAGCACCTTGCGCGATCGCATGGTTGCCTTCATGCCGCGTTATGCGCCATACGCCAGTCGTATAGGGAGCTTGCTTGCCGCAGGGGAACGCCTGCCGTTGCTAGCTGGCTGGTTGAAAAAGTTTGTCGGCCTTGCGCCGCAACGCGCCTTCCCGAAATTCAAACGTTCATTCCTGTCGCAACAAACTGAACGTCCAAACTTGGGCAGCAAAGAAGTACTACTCTTCGTTGACACCTTCAACAATTACATGGAGCCGGAGAATGCCGCAGCTGCGCAAGCAGTACTGCAAGCCGCCGGCTACACCGTGCATTTGAATATCAAGGCGAATGAAAGACCACTCTGTTGCGGTCGTACCTTCCTGTCAGCTGGTCTGGTTGAAGAAGCGAAGAAGGAGGCGCGTCGCACGCTCGATGCGCTGATGCCTTTCGTCAATCGCGGCGTCGCTGTTGTCGGATTGGAGCCATCGTGCCTGCTATCGTTGCGCGATGAATTCTTGAGTTACGGCTATGGTGATGAAGCGAAGACACTCGCGGCAGCAGCTTTCCTGTTCGAGGAATTTTTGCTCAATGAACAGACCGCAGGAAGAATTGATCTCACGCTAATGGATCTCAAACCACTGACATCGAACAAAGCCGCTTTGCACGGCCACTGTCACCAAAAGGCGTTCGATGCTGTACGTCCGGTACAGGCAGTTTTGAAATGGATCCCGCAACTCGACGTATCGTTGATTGAATCATCCTGTTGCGGTATGGCGGGAAGTTTTGGTTATGAAGCCGAACATTATGAAGCGTCCCAGGCAATGGGTGAGTTGTCACTATTCCCTGCAATAAGACAAGCTGAAGCGGGAACTATTTTCGTCGCAGATGGCACCAGTTGCCGACATCAGATCGCGGATGGTACGCAGCAAAATGCGATGCATGTGGCGCGAGTATTAGCCATGTCACTATCGCGATAGATAAAGATAACTCCGAGCTATTCAAATAACTGAGTGATTCATTGAGATGTGATTGGCATCTGCGAAATATGCGTTGATGCAATATCAGCGCCGTCAGTGTTGAGTTGCAGGCGGCTGTCTGTGCTCTGCCCGAATTGGAGCGGGCAAGATTGATTGCCGCGGATGGAATATATGGATATCAATGGGATTGAGTACACATTTTTGATAGCGATCGATATTACAAATCGCGAGGGAGTTAGCTATGAATGCTGGCGTGGTCAGAAACTGGTGCTCAAAGTATCTCGGGATGACGAAAAGCGTCAGTTTATTTTTTCTCAGTTTCCTTCAGAACTTCCACTGTCCCTAGTTGAACATATTGCGAAAGTTTCTCGAAAAGAGCTTGGTGACTTTAAGCCCAGAGTCAAGGCCACAAGATGAAAATCCGCGAGCGCTCGGCTGCAGACCAGCTGTTAACGGCCATTCATCGACATTGACGATCAGCGACTTGCCGCTCTCGACACCCTAGCTGACAGTAGCCGCCACGTTGGCCCTAGCCTTATGCAATTTTTTGTAACTGTCGATCAAGCGGTGGTGCCTGTCCAGCCCCTCCAGCTCCATGTTCGTTGGCGTCAAGCCGAAGAAGCGCACGCTGCCGTCCACTGAACCCAGTACAGCGTCCATCCGCGGATTGCCAAACATCCGGCGGAAGTTGACCACATAATCGTCCAGCTCGAGATCGTCATCCAGCATTACTTCCAGCACCACATTCAAGGCCTGATAAAACAATCCGCGCTCGACTGTGTTGTCGTTGTACTGCAGGAAGGCGCCGACCAGTTCGTGCGCTTCCTCAAATTGCTGCAAGGCGAGATTGATCAGCAGCTTCAACTCCAGAACGGTCAGCTGCCCCCAGTCCGTGTTCTCGTCAAATTCGATGCCGATCAAGGTGGCGATGTCGCCATAATCATCGAGTTCATTATTCTCCAGACGCTCAAGCAGTGCGTCCAGATTGTCATCGTCCAGGCGATGCAGGTTCAAGATATCGTTGCGGAACAACAGCGCCTTGTTAGTGTTGTCCCAAATCAAATCTTCCACCGGATAAACCTCGGAATAACCCGGCACCAAAATCCGGCAGGCCACTGCGCCTAGCTGGTCATACACGGCCGTGTACACCTCTTTGCCCATGGCTTCGAGAATACCGAACAGGGTCGCGGCTTCATCGGCATTCGAATTTTCACCTTGGCTGGAAAAATCCCAATCAACAAAATCGTAGTCAGCCTTGGCACTGAAAAAGCGCCACGACACGATGCCGCTGGAATCGATGAAGTGTTCCACAAAGTTATTCGGCTCATTCACGGCTTCACTGGCAAAGGTTGGGCGAGGCAAATCGTTCAAGCCTTCAAAACTGCGACCCTGTAGTAATTCTGTCAGGCTACGTTCCAGCGCCACTTCCAGACTTGGGTGCGCGCCGAAAGAGGCAAACACACCGCCTGTGCGCGGGTTCATCAAGGTGACGCACATCACTGGATACACTCCGCCCAGCGACGCATCTTTCACCAGCACCGGAAAGCCTTGCTCTTCCAGGCCCTGAATGCCGGCCAGAATGCCAGGGAATTTCGCTAGCACGTCTTGCGGCACATCAGGCAAGGCAATTTCACCTTCCAGGATTTCGCGTTTGACCGCGCGTTCGAAAATTTCGGACAGGCATTGCACTTGCGCTTCGGCCAATGTATTACCGGCACTCATGCCATTGCTGACGTAAAGGTTTTCGACCAAATTGGACGGGAAATACACTACCGCGCCATCCGACTGCCGTACATACGGCAGCGAACAGATGCCGCGTTGCGCATTGCCGGAGTTGGTGTCTATCAGATGCGAGCCACGCAGCTCGCCATCGGGATTGTAAATGTGCAGACAGTAGTCATCGAGAATGTCAGTCGGCAGCGCATCCTTGCGGCCCGGCTTGAACCAGCGTTCGTTCGGGTAATGGACAAACTCTGCATTGGCGATGTCTTCGCCCCAGAACGTGCCGGCATAGAAATGATTGTTGCTCAGTCGCTCGATGTACTCGCCTAACGCCGACGCCAGTGCGCTTTCCTTGGTCGATCCCTTGCCATTGGTAAAGCACATTGGTGAGTGCGCATCGCGTATATGCAGCGACCACACATTGGGAATGATATTGCGCCACGAAGCGATTTCAATCTTGATACCCAGGTCCGCTAACAAGCCCGACATATTGGCGATGGTTTGCTCCAAAGGCAGATCCTTGCCCAGGATATACGTGCTCGCATCGGCAACGGGCTTCAGCGTCAGCAACGACTGCGCATCGGCATCCAGATTCTCTACCTCTTCAATCACAAACTCAGGCCCGGCTTGCACCACTTTTTTGACGGTACAACGTTCGATGGAGCGCAAAATACCTCGACGGTCCGATTCCGAGATATCAGCCGGCAACTCGACCTGAATCTTGAAAATCTGTTGATAACGATTTTCCGGGTCAACAATATTGTTCTGTGACAGGCGAATGTTTTCGGTAGGAATGTTGCGCGTGTTGCAGTACAACTTCACAAAATAAGCCGCGCACAAGGCCGATGAGGCCAGAAAATAATCGAAGGGGCCGGGCGCCGAGCCATCGCCTTTATAGCGGATAGGCTGGTCGGCTATGACGGTGAAGTCATCGAACTTGGCTTCAAGACGTAGCTTATCGAGAAAGTTGACCTTAATTTCCATGGGGGAATTCCAAAAAATGGTGCGCAAAATGATGTGGCCGCTATTATCCGTCACCGCGCCGATGTCGTGTAATACATCGATGCTTTCCCCAAATGCTAGGGCATACGGATAAATTGCCCGGTTAGCTCAATTGTTGCGGTAAGAATCTCAGCTTCCGTGTCGCTTTGCACGTAGTTTTCTATATACGTTTTCCTTCTAACAAAATGCAAAAAGATTCGTTCTCCTTATAACGGCTAAGTGTAATTATTGCGGCCTGTTAGTCATATTTGTAATAAAGAGAGCTTATGTCTGCCGTTGCTATTCCTCTTTCCGCCCGCAAACTAAAGGCATCCCGCGTCCTTCCCGGGTTTCATTTGTCGCTTGGATTCACGATTTTTTATCTGAGTCTGATCGTTCTGATTCCTTTGTCAGCCGTCTTTTTAAAGACGTTCACCATGAGTTGGGATGCATTTATCGCGGCGGTGACTTCTGATCGCGTGGTTGCGTCATACAAATTGACGTTTGGGGCGTCGTTGCTTGCGGCGTTTTTCAACGCCATTTTTGGTGGCATCGTGGCGTGGGTGCTGGTGCGCTATTCTTTCCCCGGCAAGAAATTCATCGATGCGCTGGTGGATTTGCCATTTGCATTGCCGACTGCTGTGGCCGGCATAGCCTTGACGGCTTTGTATGCGCCCAACGGCTGGCTCGGTCGCTATCTGGAAATGGTCGGTATCAAGGTTGCCTTTACGCCGCTGGGTGTCCTCGTAGCGTTGACCTTTATCGGTTTGCCTTTCGTCGTGCGCACCATACAGCCGGTGCTGGAAGATGCGGAGCGCGAGCTGGAAGAAGCCGCGGCCAGTCTGGGTGCCAGTCATTGGCAAACCTTCGCCAAGGTTATTTTCCCTACCGTTTTTCCGGCATTGCTGACCGGTTTTGCATTGGCATTTGCACGTGCAACAGGCGAATACGGTTCGGTCATTTTCATCGCCGGCAATATGCCTATGGTGTCGGAGATCACGCCGCTGTTCATCGTCACCAAGCTGGAGCAATACGACTATGCCGGTGCGACCGCGATTGCGGTGGTGATGCTGCTGGTGTCCTTTGCGATGCTGCTGACGATTAATTTATTGCAAGCCTGGACCCGCAAGCGTGGTCAGGCGGAGAAGGTTTGATATGGCTGCCGTGATTTCTTCTGCCGACGTGGTTGCTGCGCCCAGAGCGCGTACTGCACCGCGAGTGCCGGCGGCAACGCTGGAGCCGGTCTGGGTGCGAACATTGCTGATTGTTGTGGCATTGGCGTTTTTGACCTTATTCCTGTTTGTGCCGCTGGTAGCGGTGTTTGCCGAAGCCTTGAAAAAAGGGTGGGATGCGTATATTGCCGCGATCCTTGAAGAGGACGCCATTTCGGCCATCAAGCTCACACTGCTGACGGCCGCGATTGCAGTGCCGCTGAATCTGGTGTTTGGCGTGGCTGCTTCATGGTGTATCGCGAAGTTTGATTTCCGTGGCAAGAGCATATTGCTGACATTGATCGATTTGCCATTCTCGGTATCGCCTATTATTTCAGGCTTGATCTACGTATTGCTGTTCGGCGCGCAGGGCTGGTTCGGCGGCTGGCTGCAGGAAAACAATATCAAGATCCTGTTTGCGGTGCCGGGGATCGTGCTGGCGACGATATTCGTCACGTTCCCGTTTGTTGCTCGCGAGCTGATTCCCTTGATGCAATCGCAGGGTAGCGAAGAGGAAGAGGCGGCGCTAGTCCTCGGGGCATCCGGCTGGAAAACCTTCTGGCATGTGACTTTGCCGAATATCAAATGGGGTTTGCTGTACGGTGTGATTTTGTGCAATGCCCGTGCAATGGGAGAATTTGGCGCTGTATCGGTGGTCTCCGGGCACATACGCGGACAAACGAATACCATTCCGCTACAGGTTGAGATTCTGTATAACGAGTACCAATTTTCTGCAGCATTCGCGGTAGCATCGTTGCTGGCTTTGTTGGCACTGGTTACACTGGCGCTCAAATCATTCATTGAATGGCGTTTGCGGGACACACACGAAGAGTATCGGGAGCAGGGATCATGAGTATCGAAGTAAAAAACATACACAAGCAATTTGGCAATTTCACAGCCTTGAATAATGTCTCTCTGGAATTTCCAGCAGGCGAATTGACGGCGTTGCTGGGACCATCAGGTTGCGGCAAAACTACCTTGTTGCGCATCATCGCCGGTCTGGAGCAACCAGATCACGGCCAGGTTTTGCTCGACGGTGAAGACGCATCGGCGCGCCACGTGCGTGAACGCCAGGTCGGCTTTGTGTTCCAGCATTACGCCTTGTTCAAACACATGACGGTGTTTGAAAACATCGCTTTCGGTTTGCGTGTGCGTCCATCGGCCACGCGTCCATCCGAATCGCAGATCAAGGAAAAAGTGACCAAGTTGCTCGAGCTGGTGCAACTCGATTGGCTCGCCGACCGTTACCCACCGCAATTGTCTGGCGGTCAGCGTCAGCGTATTGCATTGGCCCGTGCGCTGGCAGTTGAACCACGCGTGCTGCTGCTGGATGAACCGTTCGGTGCGCTGGATGCAAAAGTGCGTAAGGAATTGCGCCGCTGGTTGCGCCGTCTGCATGATGACCTGCATGTCACCAGTATTTTTGTCACGCATGATCAGGAAGAAGCGCTGGAAGTAGCGGATCAAATCGTCTTGATGAACAAAGGGAATGTCGAACAAATCGGCTCGCCTAAAGATGTCTACAACAATCCGGCTTCACCATTTGTTTTCGGCTTCCTCGGTAACGTGAATTTGTTCCACGGTCGCGTGCACGAAGGCATTTTGCAATCATCCGGTATTGCATTTGATGCCCCGGATCATACGGAGACGCAGGATTCCAAAGGGATTGCCTATGTGCGTCCGCATGATCTGGAAGTCGACCGCTATACGACAGGTGCAGAAGGTATCGTCGTGCAGTTGCGCCGTGCGCATGCCATCGGACCATTGGCACAGCTCGAATTGGAGCGCGATGACAATGGTGAACTGATTGAGGCAGTGATTTCAAATGAGCGTTTCAGCCAGTTGAAGTTTAAAGAAGGCGAAACACTGATCGTGCGTCCCAAGCGTTTGCAGGTGTTCGTCGACGATTCAATTTGATTGGATGGTCAGCGGCGCCGCGACGTGTTTTCCTGCAATGCAGGATGTGCATTTTCGGTAGAGGTTTCTTCACATGAATTTTCAGCAATTGCGATCGATCCGCGAAACCGCCCGTTGTGGCTACAACCTGACTGAGGTTGCGAACGTGCTGTTTACGTCGCAGCCTGGCGTCAGCCGGCAGATACGCGAACTGGAAGAAGAACTGGGCGTCGATATTTTTGAACGCAACGGCAAGCGCCTGACCGGTCTGACCGATCCAGGTCGCGGCATTCTGACGATCATCGATAGATTGTTGCTGGAGGCCGAAAACCTGCAGCGCGCCAGCCAGGAATACGCCGGTCAGGAGATCGGCACGCTGGCGGTGGCAACCACGCATACGCAAGCGCGTTACATGCTGCCGAAAGTGGTGCAGGCTTTCCGTACTGCCTTTCCCAAAGTGCGGATTGCCCTGCAACAAAGCTCGCCTGAACATATTGCGGAATGGGTGCTGTCGGGCAAGGCAGATATCGGTATCGCGACTGAGGGTTTGAGTCAGTTCGATGATCTGGTGTCCTTCCCATGCTACCGCTGGCATCATTCGGTCGTGGTACCTGACGGTCACCCATTGCTGGAAAGATCACTGATTACGCTGGAAGACCTGGCGCAGTATCCATTGATTACCTACGACCTCGGGTTTACCGGCCGTGGCCATATCGATGACGCATTCAAGCAGGCAGATATTGCAACCGATATCGTATTGACCGCGATGGATTCGGACGTGATTCAACAGTATGTTGCACTCGGTCTCGGTGTTGGTATCGTCGCATCAATGGCGGTACAACAGAATGGTAACAATGGCTTGAAGGTGATTCATTCTGCCCATCTTTTTGCACAAAACGTGACGCGTCTTGCCGTACGTCGTGGCGCGTATTTGCGCCAGTACACGTATGACTTCATACAGCAATTTGCACCTGACCTGTCACGTGCGGATATCGATGGCGCGATGAAGGCGGGCGCATGAGGTGGGAGGGATAAGCTAGCGTGTCCGGTTTGAAGAGTCATGCGATTACACCTGTGCCAGTCATAAAAAAATCCCGCTGCTGCGGGATTTTTTTATTGAGTACGTGAAACAGACAACGCGACCGATCAAGGCATCAAAGGTTTTTTCGCTGCCAACTTGCCCTTGATATCCGCACTGGTTTTATTGATCGCATCCACACGATAAGCCGTGGAAGGATGGATCGCGGTGTAGGCATTCGGTACGCTGGCCGGGTACTGTGTCGCCAGTCGTTGCCAGAAGGCGGCTGCACCATCGATGCTATAGCCTGCGCGTGCCAGCATGTACAGTGCCAGCTTGTCGGCAGCGGCATCCAGTTCTTGCGGTGTGGCACGCACACCACCGCTACCACTCAAGGCAGTAGCATCCGGTGTGACGCGGGTGAGGTTGTCGATAATGCCGCCTACAGTGGCATTCATTTTTTGTTGTGATGGATGGCCGAGCGCGTTATGTGCAAGTTCCTTGGCCAATACAAAAGCCAGTTCGCCATCGTTACGCACAAAATTCAACATGCCGCGGGTTACCAGAACGCGACGACCGTCTGCATATGCATTGACGTTATCCGCGTTACCCAGATCGATGCCGAAGCCGCAAGCCAGTGTCAGTGGAACAGTCACGTTCACGTTGGTTCCGGCGCGCGTCAATCCCAATTTGATGCTGGTGCGCTTGCCGACCATGGGAGCAAGTATCCCTGCTGCCTGACGTTCCGCGTTTGGTCCTGCCGGCATCGCCTGGCCTTCTACTGTCGCCAGAATATCGCCGCGTTTGATGCCAGCCCGCGCTGCACCGCTGTTGTTCAACACGCCGGTCACCTGTAGTTGCTCGGTAAATCCCAGGGTCTCTGCAGCAGCTACGTAATCTTCAGAAAACGAATACTTGTTCTTTGCGCTGAAGCCGATCAGGTTGCGCGCGTTGCCTCTGCACAGCGGCGCATTGCTGACCAGCAGCGGTGCCGCGATGCGATACAGGCGATCCTGCTGCGAGGTGATCGTACGCAATGTTTGCAATTGTACGGATTCGCTCGCTGCGGTGACTCCCGGTGTGGCTGGCGTATCGAGCGACACTGTGCTGCAGGCACTCAAGGCAAGTGCGATAGGGAGCAAGGCGATGCGGGCAGGCGTGAAGTGCCTGGTTTCGCGCTTCAGTGTGCGCTTCAGTTGCGTGACGAGTGGTTGAAGCAGGCCGTACATAAAGCATTCTCCTAGAATTTAGTGTTTGCCGGTGCTGCCGAAACCGCCGACGCCGCGGTCGCTGGTGTCGAACTCATCGACGACATTGAATGCCACCTGCAGTACCGGTACGATGACCAATTGCGCTAAACGTTCCATCGGATTCAATGTGAATTCTGCCTGTCCGCGATTCCATGTCGATACCATCAATTGACCCTGGTAGTCGGAGTCGATCAAGCCAACCAGGTTCCCCAATACGATACCGTGTTTATGTCCCATGCCGCTGCGTGGCAGGATCATCGCTGCATATGCCGGGTCGGCGATGTGGATCGCCAGGCCGGTCGGGATCAAATGCGTTTCGCCCGGTTTGATCGTGACAGGCGCATCGATGCAGGCACGCAAATCGAGACCGGCACTACCGCTGGTGGCGTAGGCTGGCAATTGCTCTGTCATGCGCGGGTCGAGAATTTTTACGTCGATTGTTTTCATGTGGAAAATGTTGGGAAGTTTTTGGCTGCAAAGTAACAGCGATACAGTTGGATGGGTCAGGGATTGTCTGGATTACAGGCGGCTGGCGATTTCACTGATCAACTGGCGGGCAAGTTTTTGCTTGTCGGCCAGAGGCAGCAGTTTGTGGCCTTGCTCGTCGAACAGCACCAATTCATTCTGATCCTGGCCGAAGGTCTGATGGCCGATATTGCCGACCAGCAGCGGGATGTTTTTCTTCTTGCGTTTGGCTTCGCCGTATTCCTGCAGGTTTTCAGACTCGGCCGCAAAGCCGACGCAGTACGGATGTTTTTCCAGTGCGGCAACTGCGGCAAGAATATCCGTGTTTTGCTCGAACTCGAGTTCCGGTGCTCTGCCGTCCGCACCTTTCTTCAATTTTTGTGCGCTGACATTTTTCACGCGCCAGTCTGCAACTGCAGCAACAGCGATGAACACGTCTTGCGTGCTGACACGCGACATCACGACATCGTGCATTTGCTCGGCGGTCTGTACATTGATGCGGTGCACGCCGTAAGGCGTAGCCAAGGCTGTCGGGCCGGAGATCAGTGTGACGTCTGCACCTGCTTCGCGTGCGGCGCGGGCAATCGCATATCCCATCTTGCCGGAAGACAGATTGGTGATGCCGCGTACCGGATCTATAGGTTCAAAAGTGGGGCCGGCCGTGATCATCACGCTTTTACCGACCAGCAGGTTAGGCTGGAAGCAGGCGATGATTTCTTCGAGTAATTGTTCTGGTTCCAGCATGCGACCCATGCCGGTCTCGCCACATGCTTGTTCGCCGGCGTCCGGGCCGAGCACCGCAATGCGGTCTGCTTTCAATTGCGCGACATTGCGTTTGGTCGCCGGGTTTTGCCACATCTCGACATTCATCGCGGGTGCAACCAGCAAGCGCAAGGTGTCAGGACGTGCCACGCACAAGGTGGACAGTAAATCGTCACAAGCACCATGCGCAAGCTTGAAAATGAAATCGGCGGAGCAGGGGGCAATCACGATGGCATCAGCATCACGGGTCAGATCGATGTGCGGCATGTTGTTCGAAACACGCGCATCCCATTGATCGGTCACCACCGGGTTGCCAGACAGGGCTTGCATCGTCACCGGTGTGATGAAGTGCGTTGCTGCATCGGTCATGACGACTTGCACCACCGCGCCAGCCTTGGTCAGCGCGCGCGTCAATTCTGCTGCCTTGTAGCAGGCAACGCCGCCCGTCAATCCGAGTACGATTTTTTTACCAGCAAGATCCATGGTGACTCCTGAAAGATGTCGCGGGCTAGTTTAACAGTTCACGTGCTGGAAGCAGGTTTTTTGCCGCGCCGTAACTCGTCATACACAAACAGCACCGCGCCTATGCAAATCGCGCTGTCGGCGATATTGAATGCCGGCCAGTGCCGGTTGCCGATATACAGATCCAGAAAGTCGATGACGTGGCCGTACAGAACGCGGTCGATTACGTTACCGATTGCGCCGCCCAGTATCAAGGCCAGCGCCCAGCTCAACAAGCGCTCGCCCGGATTCTTCTTCAACAGATAAATGATGAAAACCGAAGCACCGATGCCGACTGCGGTAAAAAAATGACGTTGCCAGCCGGTTTCTGTTGCAAGAAAGCTGAAGGCCGCGCCCTTGTTATAGACCAGTACCAGATTGAAGAATGGCGTGATCGGCAGCGACTCGCCATACACGAAGGTGCTGGTAATCGCGATCTTGGTGATCTGGTCGAGAATCACCAGGATCGCCGCGATACCCAGCCAGCGCGTTATACCAGTATGTGTAGCAGTATTTGTCGTCATCAGTTCTTTCGCTATTGTTTCAGGCTACGTTATGCGAAGCGGCGTGCTTCGCCTTTGCCAAACAGGTTGTCTACGCAACGACCGCACAGCCCTTCGTGCTCAGCATGTGACCCCACATCTGCGCGATAGTGCCAGCAACGCTCACATTTTTGCGCTGCGGATGGTGTGACAACGACAGACTCTTCTTCGGCGCTGGCGACTTTTTCGACACTGGCTTGTGATGTGATGAGGACGAATTTCAAATCGTCGCCCAGACTTTCGAGCGCAGCGAATTTGTCACCGCTGACTTTCAGTGCCACTTCTGCCTGCAGTGAGGAACCGATGCCACCGGCGACGCGTACTTCTTCGAGTTGCTTGGTAACGTTGTTACGTACATCGCGCAACACGGTGTATTTAGCCAGCAGTGCTTCGCCGTCTGCAACCTTAGGCAATTCGTAATGCGTTTGCGTGAAGATCGTGTCGCCCGCCTGGTCGCCGGCAAAAATGACCCAGGCTTCTTCTGCGGTGAACGACAGAACTGGTGCCATCAAGCGCAACAGCGATTGCGTCAGATACCAGATAGCGCTTTGGGCGGAACGACGCGCATGCGAAGTGACGCCGCTGGTGTAGAGACGATCCTTCAGGATGTCGAGGTAAAAACCGCCCAGATCTTCCGAGCAGTACATCTGCAGCTTGGATGTGATTGGATGGAATTCATACGCGTTGTAATGCGCGACGATCTCGGCCTGCAGCGCGTTCATTTGTGCGATGGCGTAGCGATCGATTTCCAGCATGTCAGCAACCGGCACCATATCGGTGGCTGCGTTGAAGTCTGTGGTGTTCGACATCAGGAAGCGCAAGGTATTGCGGATGCGTCTATAGCTTTCGGTCACGCGCTTCAGGATTTCGTCAGAGATCGACAACTCGCCGGTGTAATCAGTCGATGCAATCCATAGACGCAGAATGTCTGCGCCCAAAGTGTCGGAAATCTTTTGCGGGGCCAGCGTATTGCCAAGAGACTTCGACATCTTCTTGCCTTCGCCATCGACGGTAAAGCCGTGCGTCAACAAAGCCTTGTATGGCGGACGACCATTCAGCATCGACGAAGTCAGCAGCGAAGAATGGAACCAGCCGCGATGTTGATCCGAACCTTCCAGATACAAGTCGGCAGGGAAGGCCAGTTGCTCCTCATGCGAACCGCGCAAAACAGTTTGATGTGTCGTGCCGGAATCGAACCAGACGTCCAACGTGTCTTTGTTCTTTTGGTACATTGCCGCTTCGTCGCCGAGCAGATCTTTTAGCTCCAGCGCCAGCCATGCATCAATGCCGTTTTTTTCGATCAGCTTGGCAATTTGTTCCAGCAACTCAGGTGTGCGTGGATGCAGTGCACCGGTTTCCTTGTGGACGATGAACGCCATAGGCACGCCCCATTGACGTTGACGCGACAGCGTCCAGTCAGGACGATTCGCGATCATGCCGTGTAAACGTGCCTGGCCCCAGTCCGGGAAAAACTTGGTTTCGGAAATGCCTTTCAATGCGGTTTCACGCAGGGTAGGGCCGCCGTCTTTTGGCGTCACATCCATGCCGGCAAACCATTGCGAAGTCGCACGATAAATGATCGGCGTTTTATGACGCCAGCAATGCATATAGCTGTGGTCGAACATTTTCAGTTCGAACAATGCGCCAGCCGCAGTCAAGGCGTTGCAGATCGGTTTCGATGCTTCCCAGATAGTCAGGCCGCCGAACAGCGGCAAGGTCGACGCGAACTTGCCGTCGCCCATGACCGGCGTGATGATCTCATCATCCTTCAAGCCATGCGCTTTGCATGAAATAAAATCTTCGATACCGTAGGCTGGTGCGGAATGGACGATGCCGGTGCCGCTATCGGCTGCGACGTAGTCAGCCAGATAAACCGGCGAGGTGCGATCGTAGCCAGCGTCTTGCGATGCGAGCGGATGCTTGAAGCGGATGCCTTCGAGTGCTGCGCCGGCGCAGGTCGCGATGACTTTGCCTTCCAGCTTGTAACGCGCCAAACTTGCTTCGACCAAATCGGCAGCGAGGATCAGCAACAATGGTTTTTCATCGCGCGATGTTTCGACCAAGGCGTATTGCAATTCCGGATGCACGTTCAAAGCCTGGTTAGACGGGATGGTCCACGGTGTAGTGGTCCAGATCACGACAAAACCATTTTCTGTCGGCAGTGTGGGCAAGCCAAATGCTGCTGCGACTTTGGCAGGTTCTGCAAATGGGAAGCCGACGTCGATCGCCGGATCGCGCTTGTCCTGATATTCGACTTCCGCTTCTGCCAGTGCAGAGCCGCAATCGAAGCACCAGTTGACCGGTTTCAGGCCGCGATAGACATAACCTTTTTCCAGCAAGGTGCCGAGTGCACGCAACTCGTCGGCTTCGTTGCCGTACGCCATGGTCAGGTAAGGATTGTCCCATTCGCCGAGAACGCCGAGGCGGATGAAATCTTTTTTCTGACGTTCGACTTGCTCGGTCGCGTAGGCGCGGGCCTTGGTCAGAACATCTGCGGTTGGCAGGTTTTTGCCATACAGTTTTTCGATCTGGATTTCGATCGGCATGCCATGGCAATCCCAACCCGGCACATATGGCGCATCGAAACCGGCCAGGGTTTGCGATTTGACGACGATGTCTTTCAGGATCTTGTTGACTGCGTGACCTAAATGAATATCGCCGTTTGCATACGGTGGGCCGTCATGCAGGATGAACTTCGGACGCCCTTTTGCTGCTTCGCGGATTTTTTCGTAGATCTTTTTATCCTGCCACTGCTTGACCCATTGCGGTTCCCGCTTCGCGAGATCGCCGCGCATAGGGAAGGGCGTATCGGTCATGTTGACCGGATATCTGCTTGCCGGTTTAGCGTCAGCCTTGTTTGGCTTGCCGGATTTGTTTTCGGGCTTGTTTGTATTGTCGGACATGGTCTGCTTTTATAAAGTATTCAGTTGGATCAAACGAACGGTGTTGAGAGAGTGCGTTCGATCGTCAAATTCGGTCTGTGGCGGAGGTCGCCGAGTCAGCTATCTGCTTGAAGTAGGTTCGAGCCTGCACTGCATCGCGTTCGATCGCGTCAGTCAGCGTCGGCAAGTCGATGTACTTTTCTTCGTCGCGCAGTTTTTTCAGGAATTCGACACTGATCAAGCGGCCGTAGCATTGCTGGTCATAGTCGAACAGATGCGTTTCCAATAACACGCGGCCGCTGTCGTCTACCGTCGGGCGTACGCCTATGCTGGCCACGCCCGGCACCGCGTTCTCTGCCATGCCATGCACCTGCACTATATAAATACCTGACAGCGCGGGATGTTTGTGGGCTACCCGCAGGTTCAAGGTCGGAAAACCGATCGTGCGTCCAAGCTTTTTGCCATGGATGACATGGCCGGACATCGCGTACGGATGGCCCAGCAAAACCTGCGCTTTCGCGAAGTCGCCTTGCGCCAGCGCGCTGCGTACTGCCGATGATGAAATCCGTGTGCCGCTGCTGGTCACGGTCGTTTGCGACTCCACATGGAAACCATATTGCTTGCCCGCTTCGATCAGCGTGGCTACATTGCCGGCACGCTTGGAGCCATAGCAAAAATCTTCGCCGACAATCAGCCATTTGACGTGCAAGCCTTGCACCAGAATTTTTTCGACAAATTCCTGTGGCGACAAGGATGCAAAGTGTTCGTTGAAATGTTCGACGATCACGCGATCCACGCCAGCCTTGGCCAGCGACTGCAGTTTGTCGCGCAAGCTGGCGATACGCGTCGGTGCCTTCGATGGATCGCCGGCACGCGCCGCAAAGAATTCGCGCGGATGTGGCTCGAACGTCATGACGGCGGATTCGAGCGCCATTTTCGACGCGACTTCACGCAAGCGTGCCAGCAAGGCCTGATGGCCACGATGCACACCGTCGAAGTTGCCGATCGCCAGCGCGCACGGCGCACGGGAAGCAGCATTGGGAAGTCCGCGAAATACCTTCATTGAATAGACTGGAGTTGACGGGGTAAGCCGTCGCAAAACCTTGAATTATAAATGCTTTCGACCGGTCATCCCTCTTCCAAAATGGAGGGATTGTCATATTTGAACGACTTGCCGGTGATTTGCTGGGACTAAATTAGTGTCAGTGCCACTAATGGAAAGCGACTTTTATAAAAATTTTGGCTTTTTACATCGCGCCCCACACCGCATTCAACGCAGCCACCGCAGCGACTCCTGCCGTTTCCGTCCTTAACACGCGCGGTCCCATCGAGAGCATCAGCGCCCCGTGCGCAATCGCTAGATTCTCTTCCTTGTCGGTGAATCCGCCCTCCGGTCCTATCATCAGAGCGACCGATTGCGGCGGATGGTGGCGTGCCCAGTCTGATAATGATTGTTCGGCGCGCGGACTGAGCATGATGCGTACGTGCAGGTCCTGCTGCTGTGTCCATTGATTGAAATCAACCGGTTCCGTCAATGTAGTTAGCCGATTGCGGCCGCTTTGCTCCGATGCTGCGACGACGATGCCTTGCCAGTGCTGCAGTTTTTTGGCGGCGCGTTCGGCGGAAAGACGGACCACACAGCGTTGCGAAGCGAGCGGCTGGATTGCGTGCGCGCCTAATTCCACTGCCTTTTCAATGATCCAGTCCATCTTGGAGGCTTCCGGCAGCGCTTGCGCCAGTGTGATTGCGTAGGGTAGTTCGACTTCGCGCGGTTCGAACAGCTTGACTTCGACGGTGACGCGTTTTTTCTCTATTGTGCTGATGGTCGCGGTGTATTCGCCACCTTCACCATTAAACAGGGTGATGTAATCGCCAGTGTTCAAGCGTATGACCTGAATGTGATGGGCGACGTGGTCGGGCAGGGTGACGATGGTGCCGAGCGCAAGCGCTTGTGGGCAATAAAAACGAGGCATTTGTATTCCGTTGTTGTCGATTCGGCATGATATTTCCACCGATCGTGACGTTGCTTGTCGTGGTCTGTCTTAATTAAAAGGAATTTCCAGTATCCGATTTTAGTTCGGGCGGCGTCACTCTGGTAAAATATGCGGCTTCGCAGCAAAGTGCTTTTTGCTGCATGCAAGCTTGCTTTAGTGCCGCATTTGATTCTGCATTTATTCTATTCTTCATTCGACTCGCCATCACTCTAAATCACATGACTTCCACGCTCCCGACTACTCAAATGGCCAACGCAATCCGTGCGCTGGCAATGGACGCAGTACAAAAGGCCAATTCCGGTCACCCCGGCATGCCGATGGGGATGGCGGAAATCGCCGTCGCTTTGTGGTCAAATCACTATTCCCACAATCCGGTTAATCCTAAATGGATTAACCGCGATCGTTTTGTCTTGTCGAACGGACATGGTTCGATGCTGCATTACGCCTTGTTGCATCTGACCGGCTACGACCTGTCGATGGATGAACTGCGTAACTTCCGTCAAATGCATTCGAAAACCCCAGGGCATCCGGAAGTGGATGTAACGCCAGGTATAGAAACCACGACCGGCCCATTGGGCCAGGGCATCACCAATGCAGTCGGCATGGCGCTGGCTGAAAAATTATTGGCGGCTGAATTCAATAAGCCGGATTTCAACGTTGTTGATCACCATACTTATGTTTTCCTCGGCGACGGTTGCCTGATGGAAGGTATTTCGCACGAAGCGTGTTCGCTGGCCGGTACACTCAAACTGTCAAAACTGGTCGCGCTGTATGACGACAACGGTATTTCGATCGATGGTCACGTTGAAGGCTGGTTCACCGACGACACGCCTAAGCGTTTTGAAGCCTACGGCTGGAATGTGATCCGCGCGGTGGATGGCCATGACGTTAGCGCAGTCGACGCCGCCATTACGCAAGCCAAGTCGTCCGATAAACCGACTTTGATTTGCTGCCGCACCGTCATCGGCAAGGGTTCGCCAAACATGGCTGGCACGCACAACGTGCATGGCGCTGCATTGGGCGACAAGGAAATCGCCGCATCGCGTGAAGCAATGGGCTGGACCAGCGCACCGTTCGATATTCCTGCCGATGTTTACACCGCATGGGATGCCAAACTCAAAGGCAGCAAATCGCAAGCCGAATGGGATGCATTGCTGAGCGCCTATGCTGCAAAATTCCCTAAAGAAGCGTCGGAACTGACACGCCGCATGACAGGCGAATTGCCTGGCGATTTCGATAAAGTGGTCAGCGCTTATATCGCAACATGCGTCGAGAAAAAAGAAACGATCGCGACCCGCAAAGCCAGTCAGAACGCGATCCAGGCGTATGCACCGAGCTTGCCGGAATTCCTCGGCGGCTCCGCTGATTTGACCGGCTCGAATCTGACCAACTGGAAAGAATGCGTGGCGGTACGCGGTGATCAAGCCGGCAATCACATCAACTATGGTGTGCGCGAATTCGGCATGAGCGCGATCATGAACGGTATCGCCTTGCATGGCGGCTACATTCCATTCGGCGCAACCTTCCTGACTTTCTCCGATTACAGCCGCAACGCATTGCGTATGGCCGCGTTGATGAAGCTGCGTTCGCTGTTCGTCTTCACGCATGATTCGATCGGCCTGGGCGAAGATGGCCCTACCCATCAATCGGTGGAACACGTATCGAGCTTGCGCCTGATCCCTAATCTGGATAACTGGCGTCCATGCGACACGGTGGAATCCGCAATCGCGTGGGAACAGGCAGTCAAACGTCACAATGGTCCATCGACTCTGATTTTCTCGCGTCAGAACCTGCCGTTCCAGGAACGCACCGCAGAACAAATTGCCAATGTCAAACGCGGTGGCTATGTCTTGCGTGACGTGGCAAACGCGCAAGCGATCCTGATCGCAACCGGTTCGGAAATCGAACTGGCTGTTAAATCGGCTGATGAACTGGAAAAACACGGCGTCGCAGTACGCATCGTTTCGATGCCATCGACCGATGTTTTCGATCGCCAGGATGCAGAATACAAAGCCAGCGTCTTGACCAAAGGCGTGCCACGCGTAGCGATTGAAGCCGGCGTAACCGACTTCTGGTACAAGTACGTCGGCCTCGAAGGCGGCGTGATCGGTATTGATACGTTTGGCGAATCGGCACCAGCTGGTGTGTTGTTCAAACACTTTGGCTTCACTGTTGAAAACGTCGTTGCCGCTGTGAAGAAAACACTGGCGTGACCGAAATCACTTTCCGCCGCGCGACGGCGAATGATGCAGCAGCCATCGCCGCCTTGCGCGTCGACAGCTGGCGCACCACCTATCGCGGCGTCATGCCGGATGCTTATTTAGATGGCATGCGTGCGGAAGAAAGCACAGCGATGTGGTTGCAGGTGCTGAATGCGGACTTGCCAACCATCGCTGTGTTCGTTGCAGAAGCGGGGACGGAATTGGTTGGCTTTGCGGCCGGCATGTTGCTGATGCCTGAGAAATTCGAGTTGAATGCAGAGCTGACCGCAATTTATCTGAAGCCGATTGCGCAACGCGGTGGTGTTGGTCGTCGTTTGCTGTCGATGATTGCGAGCACATTGCAATTGCAGGGTGCTACCGGTTTGCTGGTGTGGGTGATTGCCGGCAATCAGGCTGCGCGCCAGTTCTACGAACAAATGGGTGCTGAACTTTTGATCGAACAGCCGTTCACATGGGACGGCCTGGATTTGATGGAAACCGGTTACGGCTGGCGTGACCTGACCGCGTTGCGGCAGGCATGCGGTGAATAAATTTCTATAGTTGTTTGAATTTTTCTGGAGAAAAAGATGACCATTCGTGTCGCAATTAACGGCTACGGCCGCATCGGCCGCAATATCCTTCGCGCACACTATGAAGGCGGCAAGAAGAATGACATTCAAATCGTTGCGATCAACGATCTGGGCAATGCTCAATCGAATGCCCATTTGACCCGTTACGACACGACACATGGCAAGTTCCCAGGCACAGTAGAAGTCGATGGCGATTACATGATCGTCAATGGCGACAAGATACGCGTCTTCGCACAACGCGATCCGGCGCAAATCGGCTGGAGCGAGTTGAACGTTGATGTCGTGCTCGAATGCACAGGCTTTTTCACGACAAAAGAAAAAGCATCGGCACATATTAAAGGTGGGGCTAAAAAGGTCATCATCTCGGCACCGGGCGGCAAGGATGTCGACGCAACCATCGTCTTCGGCGTGAACCACAGCGTGTTGAAAGCGACCGATACAGTTATTTCAAACGCATCGTGCACCACCAACTGCCTGGCACCATTGGTCAAACCATTGAACGATAAAATCGGTCTGGTGAATGGCTTGATGACGACAGTCCATGCCTACACCAACGATCAAGTACTGACAGACGTGATGCACGAAGATCTGCGCCGCGCACGTTCGGCGACGCAATCGATGATCCCGACTAAAACCGGCGCTGCCGTAGCGGTTGGCCTGGTCTTGCCGGAATTGAACGGCAAGCTGGATGGCTACGCGATCCGCGTACCAACCATCAATGTATCCATCGTCGATTTGTCCTTCATCGCCGAGCGCGACACCACGGTGGAAGAAATCAACGCCATCATGAAGGAAGCGTCAGAAGGCGCGATGAAAGATATCTTGACTTACCAGACCGAGCCCCTGGTTTCGGTCGACTTCAACCACAATCCAGCGTCGAGCAACTTCGATTCAACCCTCACCAAAGTCTCAGGCCGTTTGGTTAAAGTCTCGTCGTGGTATGACAACGAATGGGGTTTCTCGAACCGCATGCTGGATACGACAGTGGCGTTGATGACTGCCAAGTAAGCTGTTGAAGTAGGCTTTAAAGCCCTTGAATGAAAATGCCCCGGATTCGGGGCATTTTTTATGGCGGTTTGTCGGTTGAATGAGGTTTCAATCGCCACCAAAAAGATCGTGTGCGTCCAGAATCGCATAGACAATTTCCGGATTTCTATCCAGGCACTTGCGTACCGCGGCCGGAATCGTTTGCCGGATTTTCTTGCACAGACCGGGTCGCTCCAGTAGTTCGATATGCAGTCCGCGTACGGTACGCACTTCATTCGGGCCGGGCACGATGTGCAGGCTGATCCCCAGTTGCGTCTGCATACGTTCTGCGACGTGTTTTAGATCGGCGTAGGACGAGATGTTCTCTATGCGCAGGATCAGCTTCTTCTCTTCCATTCGCGTCAATTGCAGCACGCGCATGTCGCCCGCAGGATCGTTCAGCAATGTCTCTCTATCGCATATGCAAGTGCCGGGCGGGCACTCTGTGCGTATTGGAATGTTTGCAGTGAGGGATGATGCTGGAAACATGGGGTCTGCTATCAATAGCTATGCGGGAATTTTATATCGCCTATATCGCGGCCGTGAATATGTAACCGCGTATGCCATGCTGACAGATTCATACCTTTTTGACGAATTCCGTTTTCAGACTCATCGCGCCAAAACCGTCTATCTTGCAGTCGATGTCGTGATCGCTGTCGACCAGGCGGATATTCTTGACCTTGGTGCCGACCTTGATAGTGCCGCCCGATCCTTTCAGCTTCAGATCCTTGATCACGGTTACGGTGTCACCATCCTGCAATATCGTGCCAGTGGAATCGCGGTAGACCTTGTTGCCTTCTTCCACGGATTCGGCCGCTGCCTGCTGGACCGGCCATTCGTGCGCGCATTCCGGGCAGATGTACATGCCGTTGTCTTCGTATGTGTATTCGGAATTGCATTTCGAGCATGCAGGTAAGGCGCTCATGGGGTGTCCTTGGAGGTGAGGCGTTTGCCGTAAAGGGCAAAGTATACTGCGTGGCAGTCGGAATCCGGCTTCTTTATAGATCGTTTGTCGAATGAAAATCCTGTGCAGCAATAGCTGAACAGCGACGAGGGATGGTCTGGCCCCCCGTTTTTCATGATTGCAGATGAAAAATCGCAATCAATTCGAATAATAAAATTTATTTTCGATCGACTGCATCCAAATCCGCATCTGGTGGGTAGTACTGGTATCAGCGCATCAATATCCGATATCCGGATACGCCAGCTGATCATTTTTAACTACCAAGGAAAACATCATGCACACTACTCTTTCTGCCGTCGCTCTCGCTTCCGCTGCTGTTTTGTTGTCAGCATGTTCCACGACCCCTATGTATTCGCAGGACTCCTTGCCACCGACGGTGCAGGTGCCGGCCGGCAATAGCGTTGCGATGCAAACCGTTGGTGCAGGCGATATCACTTACGAATGCCGCGTTAAAAAAGATATGGCTGGCCAGTTTGAATGGGTTTTCGTCGGTCCTGACGCCGTGTTGTCGGATCGTAGTGGTAAAGCAGTAGGTAAATATTTCGGCCCACCAGCAACTTGGGCCAGCAATGACGGCTCGAAAGTAACGGCTACTCAATTGGCAGTCGCCCCGGCAGGCGCGGGCAATATTCCATTCCAGTTGGTCAAAGCCAATCCTGCAATGGGTAGCGGCGCGATGACCGGCGTGACTTACATCCAGCGCGTAGCAACCAAGGGCGGTGTAGCACCAGCCACTGCTTGCGGTGCAGGCAATGTGGGCACCAAGGAAATCGTCAAATACCAGGCTGATTATATTTTCTGGAAAGCTGCTTAAGTTTAATTAAGCGCCAGTAAGTAGTCGGCAGGCGGATTGCGTCCTATATAATTAATTGGAAATAAATCGGCATCACCCATTCCAATTCTTTAAAGACAGACTATCTTGCCTGCCGACTCAGATTCCTTCGATTACGATGCCGCCTTGCATGCTTGCGCCCTGGGTGACGAGCATGCTTTGCAACGCATCTACATACAAGACAGCAAGCGTCTGCTTGGTGTCGCCTTGCGTATCGTGCGTGAACGTCACTTGGCGGAAGACGTGGTTCACGACGCCTTTGTCAATATCTGGAACAAGGCCGCCAGCTTCGATGCCAAAAAAGGCGAAGCACGTGGCTGGATATACAGCGTGGTGCGCTATCAGGCTTTGAACATGTTGCGGGACCGCGAGCGCGAAGTGTATGCGGACGAAGAAGCGATCGACAACATGCAGCAACAGAATGAGGAATTGATCGTCGATCAATTTGAATTGAATGCCAGCCTGGGACAGTTGCAGGATTGCCTATCCCATCTTGACAGCGCCAAGCGCAACAGTATCTTGTGCGCCTATGTGGATGGCTGCAGCCACAGTGAAATTGCGCAACGCCTGAATGCGCCTCTGGGATCAGTGAAGGCGTGGGTCAAACGTGGTTTGGCCGCATTGCGGGAGTGCATGGGATGAATGAGTCATTTGACGAACTGCAGCATCTGGCAGGCGAGTATGTGCTGGGTACGCTGACTGCCGCGCAACGCCGACAAGTTGCACAACGCATGCAGAATGAACTTGTATTACGTACTGCAGTGGAAGAGTGGGAGCGTCGTTTGTTGCCTTTGACGTCGCTGGTGGAAGAGCAGGAACCGTCGTCGCAATTATGGCCGCGCATTCTGAAAGATTTGCGTCGCCAATCGGCGACCGCGCAATCAAGCTGGTCGGCATGGTGGAATGATGTGCGCTTTTGGCGCGGACTGGCTGCGAGCGGTTTCGCCGCTGCCGCAGTGCTCGTCGCCGTGATGATCATGCGTCCGAGCGCGCCATTGTCAGGACCGAACTTCATGGTGGTGCTGGTTGAGCCGCAAGAACGTACGCCGGGCTGGATCGTGCAAGCCAGCGCGGATAAACAACTGACCTTGACACCTTTGCGTCCGGTGAGTGTGCCGGGGCAGAAATCCCTGCAATTCTGGACCAAAGGCGAGGGCTGGGATAAACCGGTGTCACTGGGTTTGGTCGAGCCTGGAAAAACCGTCAAACTGGCGCTGGATAAATTGCCGCCTCTGCAGGCAAACCAACTGTTTGAAATTACGCTGGAACCGGAAAACGGTTCGCCAACGGGCACACCGACAGGGCCTATCCTGTTCATTGGCAAGGCAGCCAAAATGACCTAAGTATCATGGTGCTGAGGTCATTTCATGTCATGCAAGAAGTGTGTTGGGTAGCATGCAGATAGACTGAGGCTATCCTTTGCGTCGGATAGCCTCAGTCTTCTGAGAAAATTTTTTATCCTGCCAGAGCGTAGTAATTACTTGCAGTAAGACTTCAACTTCAAGTATCGCTCTACGTCTTTTGTATTGGCGCCGACTCTAATCACTGCATTTTCCAATTCGCGCGGTGTGCGTTCAAAGCGATCTGCCCAATATCGAAGTTCGTCCTGATTGTCGACTCTGATATGGGTTAAATCGGCAGGTGCGCGATTGATGGCCTCTATTGACATACGTCTCTCCCTTTGCCTCGGCTGAAAGTGTTTGTCAGATACCGGTGTCTCTGTGGACACGCATGCAGTGGCTTTAGTGTCGCGCTAACTTCTGGAAAATTCAAGCACTAACTGTTGGATTTATTGTGCTGACTGAGGAAATTGTTTTGCTTATGCGACAAATTTTTTATGTCTTGATATAAGAATAATGAAAATGGAATTGCGGCGAATTTCAGCATGAACTGCCGTTTTCCAAGAGGTGGGTGTACTGGCTTGCACGTGAGCAGGTGCAGGTTTGCGTTAATGGGTTGCATGAAAACACTGCGCAAGGCCACCATCAGAATGGCAACTTGCGCAGATTGTGCAGCAAATAAATTGTCTTTGCTATCAATGACATAGATGGCTTGCACTCAGCTTATCCACAGGGCTGTGCACAAAAAGCGTGGATAACTTTTTATGCTTCTTGGGAACGTGATGTGTCCTGTTCTGCCAGCCGATGCAGATGATTGATTACGCAAATAGAGCATTCCACAAGGCGGTGACTGCCGCTATTTCCGGAGCGACGCGTTCCATTTCCACCCTTGCGCGTTCCGCGCCCTGTAGCCGAATCTGATGCTGCAATTTGCGGAATGTTCTATATGCATCCGCCACTGTGTTCGACAGGCTGGCGTCGATCAAGCCCAATTCTCCGCATAATTTCAGCAAGGCGATATTGCCGATATCGCCAGTCAGTCGCGGATGCTGCGCAGCATCGCGCAACACGAGAAACTGCACCATGAACTCGATATCGATCATGCCGCCGTTATCATGCTTCAGATCGAACAGGTCGGTACGATTCGGATGCGCATCGTGCAATTTCTTGCGCATTTCCAGCACTTCCTTCTTCAATTCGACCGGATCACGTGTCTGACGCAATACGCTTTCACGTATTGCTTCAAAGCGTGCGCCTATGTCGGCATCACCCGCGCAAAAGCGTGCCCTGGTCAATGCTTGATGTTCCCAAAGCCAGGCTGAAGTAGTTTGATATTTTTCGAACGACGAGACGGTGGAAACCAGCAGGCCGCTCGCGCCGTCCGGGCGCAGTGCAATATCGACGTCGAACAATATGCCGGCTGGCGTATGCGCCGTCATCCATGTGATAAAGCGTTGCGCCAGCTTGGCATACAGCGCAGGCGCATCCTGATCGTCATCGTCATAGAGGAAAATGACATCGAGGTCAGATGCATAGCCGAGTTCTTTCCCGCCCAGTTTTCCGTAGGCAATGACGGCGAATTTCGGTTCTTCACGATGCCGGTTCGGCAAGCTTTTCCAGATCGTTTGTATGGTTGCTTCCACCAGCTTGTCTGCCAGCTCGGATAAATGATCGGCCAGACGCTCCACACTCAGATCGCCAACCAGATCCTGCGCCAGCAAGCGTATCAATTGCGCGTGATGCATTTCGCGCAGCACGTCCATTTGCCGCTCGGTGTCGCCCGGCGTTTCATCCAGGCGTTGGCGACAGTCATGCGCAAAGGCTTTCCAGTCGGGTGCTGCCTTCAAGGTGCGATCGTCCAGCAATTCATCCAGCAGCAAAGGATGGCGGGTCAGATATTTAGCGGCCCAGTCGCTGGCCGCGATCATGCGGATCACGCGTTCCAGCGCATGCGGATACTCGGTCAGCAAGGCGAGATAGGCGGCGCGACGCGCAATGGCTTCCAGAAAATCCAGCAGACGGCCCAGCGTCGTGGAGCGTGCCTCTGTCACCTTGGTAATCAATGGCAGCGATGCATTGACCAGAGCCACCAGTTTGTTGCGGCTGGCTTCCGGCAGGGATTGCAAACGCGGTGAATGCCAGGTTGCCAGCAGGCGTTTGGCTGAATCTGCCGCATGGTCGAATGACAGGCTGGTCAGATAGGTTTGGATCGCCTCTTCGCTATCGGTATCAGTCAGCACAGCATTCAGGTCGGCATCTACATGATCGTTCGAGCCATTGTCGTTGGTTTTGTCACTAAAAATCTCATCGAAATGCTTGGCAACCAGCGCGCGCTGTTCTTCCAACGCCGCCAGCAGGGCCGGCACATCGTGGTAGCCCATCATCTTGGCGATGGTCAGCTGATCGGCTTCGTTCGCAGGGAAGGTGTGGGTTTGCGCATCGTCCAGGTATTGCAATCTATGTTCGAGATTGCGCAGAAAGGTATACGCATGCAGCAACTGCTCGACGACTTCCGGCTTGAACAATTCTTTTTCTGCCAGCGTGCGCAAGGTGTGGCGCGTCGAGCGATCGCGCAGGGCGGCGTCGCGGCCACCGCGTATCAATTGATGTACCTGTGCCAGAAATTCAATTTCGCGTATGCCGCCGCGTCCCAGTTTGACGTTATTGCTGCGGTCGGGATGACGGGCTTCCTGGCGCGTGACTTCGGCACGGATTTGCGCATGCATATTGCGGATCGCGTCGATAGAGCCGTAATCGAGGTAACGCCTGTAAATAAAGGGACGCGTGATTTTTTCCAGCGCTGCAATGTCGGCGGGCTTGCCGGTCAGTGCGCGCGCCTTGACCCAGGCATAGCGCTCCCATTCGCGGCCTTGCACGATCAGGTATTCCTCGACCATATTGAAGCTGGCGGCCAGCGGGCCCGACGCGCCGTTCGGACGCAGGGCCATGTCAACGCGGAAGGTGAAACCGTCTTCGGTAATTTCTGAAAGCGCTGCAATCAGTTTCTTGCCTAACCGGATAAAAAACTCGTGGTTCGATAACTGTCTCTGTTCCGGCGTGGTGGTGAAGGTTTCGCCATCTTCGGAATACACGAATATCAGGTCGATATCGGAGGAAACATTCAGTTCTCCGCCTCCCAGTTTGCCCATCCCGAGTACGATCATCTCTTGCTGCTCACCCGATTCAGCGCCGATAGGCGTGCCGTGTATCGCGATCATTTCGGCCATCACGGCCGCCAGATGTGTCTGCACTACAAAATCACCGAAGGCCGTCATCGTGTCGACGACTTCAGCCAGATCGGCCTGGCCGCTCAGGTCGCGCTGGATCAGCGTCGCAATGACCAGATTGCGCAGGCGGCGCATGGCTGCCGGCAGCGAGGCGCCGCGGTCTGTTTCGTTTTGTAAGATTTCAGCGAAGATGGCCGAGTTCAGGGATAATCGGCCGACTTCGGCAACCTTTTCCGCACGGGATGCGTCCGCATTGAGCCATCGGGAATAGAACCGGGAAGCGGTAATTGGAGTCAAAGATAGGTTCGTCACGGGCTTGGGAGTATCCTAGAGTTCTTGTAGTTAGGCTTTGAATTAAAAGCTTGATGTAAATTTGTGCCAGCCGATTACCAGCCAGCCTGTTTTATTCTACGCGAAGTAGATTTGCCAACCTTTTGATTGATGCATATAGATCCACGCTCACCTGATCAGACCCTGACTGCCTATAGGCTGCGGTCTTGCTGGCGTGCGGTTCAACAATCGGCGCGAGCGGCCAACAAGGCCAGCCATCATGTGCTGGGCTGGTCGCTGAAGTTGTTGGTCGTCGCTTACTTTATCTTCTGCGCGCTGTTCCTCACTTTACGCTATGCGGTCTTGCCGCAGATATCGACTTATCGCGTCGATGTCGAAAAAGTCGCAACCAAAGCCATAGGACGTCAGGTATCGATAGAAACCATCGCTGCATCGTGGCATGGCTTGCGGCCGCATCTATCGCTGGGCAACGTCGTGGTGTATGACAAGGATGGCGGAACGGCGCTGCAACTGCCTGCGGTTTCGGCCACGGTGTCGTGGTGGTCGCTGATTGTTGCCGATTTGCGTCTGCATAATCTGGAGATCGACAAGCCTAACATGGACATCCAGCGTGATGCTTCCGGTAATTTTTATGTGGCTGGTTTGCTGGTCGATTTGAAAAAAAGTGGTGATGGCAAGGCAGCGGATTGGGTATTGTCGCAACGGGAAATTAGCATCAAGGACGGACAGTTACGCTGGCAGGATAATCTGCGCCAGGCGCCGGAGCTGCTGCTCAATGGTGTGCATATCGTCTTGCGCAACGATGGACGAAACCACCAGTTTGCCTTGCAGGCAACGCCACCCGTCGCAATCGCCGCGCCGCTGGATATACGCGCCAGTTTCGATCATCCTCTTTTTTCTCAAAAGATTTCCGATGCCTCACGCTGGACTGGGCAGCTTTATACAGATTTGCGCGATAGCGATTTAGCGGCGTGGAAGACTTATCTCGATTTCCCTTTTGATTTGCAGCAAGCCAAGGGTTCGTTGCGCGCCTGGCTATCCTTTGATCATGCGCGGGTTGCCGACTTCACTGCCGATCTAAGTTTGTCGGATGTGTCGGTTCAACTGCGCAAGAATATGGCCCCGCTCGCATTGGCGCATGCAAACGGACGAATCTCAGTACGCGAGACTTTGGAGGGCGGCGCGCGCGATGGTGTGCCGACTTTCGGTACGCAGGGCCATACGATTTCGGTGGTGGATTTTTCCTTGCAAACCAACGATGGTTTGCAGTTGCCCAAGACCACGATGAGCGAACACTATGTCGCTGCCAGAAAAGGCGCGCCTGAGCGCATTGAGGTGAATGCGAAATCGCTGGACCTGCAGGCGTGGACCGATTTTGCCCGACGTCTGCCGCTGCCGGAAACACAGTTACGCCTGCTGCAGGATTTTGCGCCGCGCGGCAAGCTGAAGGATTTCTCCGCGCAATGGCAGGGCGCATACCCGGATATTTCTTCCTACAAGATCAAAGGCGATTTTGTGGGTCTGGCGATGCATGCGCAAGCGGCTCGTCCGGCGCGCGCTGCAAGTGCGACAGTGACGGCGCAAGCGGCCGTTCCTGCGATTCCGGGTTTCGAGAATTTGACTGGTCATGTCGATGCCTCGAATCAGGGCGGCACATTTGCACTTGCATCGGAAAACCTGACGCTGGCTTTACCAGGCTATTTTGCAGAGCCTGATGTCGTATTTGATGCATTGAAAATGGATGCGAAGTGGACCTTTCAGAAAAATGACCAGTTGTTACTTGAAGTACAAAAAATGAGCTTTGCCAGACAGGGCTTGCTCGGCTCGTTTGCCGGTAAACACGTGATGCCGCTGAAAAAACAATCGCCGCGTGCGTTCGGCACGATAGATATGACCGGCAGCCTGACCGGACTGGAACTGAACAAGGTGCGCGACTACCTGCCCTTGAGCATGGGCGAACATTTCCGCTCATGGTTGGGCAGTGCTCTGGTCGACGGCACACTGCGCGATGGCTATATCAAGGTCAAAGGTGATCTGAATCATTTTCCTTTCCGCACCCAGAAGCCTGGCGAAAAACCTAAAGGCGAATTTATTTTCGGCGGCAAGATCGATAACGGCGGCTTGAACTACGCACCGGATATGTTCGGCAAGGATGGCAAGGCACCACTATGGCCTTTGCTGGAAAAAGTAAAAGGTACGATCCTGTTCGATCGTACGCGTATGGAAATCAAGGGTGAAAGTGGCAAAACCCACGGCGCGGAAGTCTCCAATGTGAAGGCGGTGATTGCGGACTTGCTGGCGGCAGATCCTGTCCTCGAAATCGATGGCAAGGCTGCCGGCACTTTGCAGGATATGGTGCAATACACGGTAGATAGTCCGGTCGCGACCTGGATAGGTCACTTCACTGATGAAACCAGGGCGACCGGCAATGCAACCCTGGCACTGAGTTTGAAATTGCCCTTGCATCAAATGATAGAAGCCAAGGTGCAGGGTGCACTGAAGTTTGCCAACAATAATGTGATTTTGCAGAATGGCATTCCTGCGTTGATGCAAACCAATGGCCAGCTGGATTTCGATGAAAAAGGATTGACGCTGAAGGGCATCAAGGCGAATTTCCTTGGCGGTCCTTTGACGGTAACCGGCGGCACACAAAAAGACGGCACTATCCTGATCAAGGCTGATGGCTCGCTGTCCGCTGCTGGCTTGCGCAAAAATTATCCTGCGCCGGCGATGCAAAAATTGATAGACAAGATCACCGGCAGCACACGCTTTGGCGCATCTATCAGTGTCAAGAGCAAGCGTGTCGAAATCCTCGTGGATTCCAATTTTCGCGGCCTGGGCCTGGCTTTCCCGGCGCCGTTGCGCAAGGCTGCCAAGGATGCTTTGCCATTGAAGGTAGAACAAGCCAGTCTGCCGTCCGATAATGCGGCGTTGATGCGCGACGGCATCAAACTGTCATTGGGCTCCTCGATGGTAGCGAATTATCTGCGCGAAAAAAATGCAAACGATCCTGCTGCGGCCTGGCATCTGGTGCGCGGCGGTATCGGCGTCAATGTGCCGGCGCCGGAACCGGATAGCGGCTTGATGGTGAACGTCAATTTACGCTCCTTGAATATTGACGAATGGATTGCTGTCGCATCGTCGATTACTGCGGCAAGCGGAAAGAATGTCCAGCCTGTTCCAGCCGCACAAAAGAAAAGTGCAGACTCATCTGACGCCCTCAATATATCGCAGTATGTAGAGCCGAATGTACTTGCCGCACGTGCCAATGAATTGATTTTGATGGGCAAGAAATTTGATGACGTGGTGGTCGGCGTATCCCATGAAACCAGTGTATGGCAGGCCAATGTCGATTCCGCACAGGCATCGGGATACCTTACCTGGATTGAGTCTTCATCCGGTCGTGGCTTGGGTAAAGTCACCGCGCGTCTGGCATCGATGGTGATTCCGAAATCGGTCGGGTCTGACGTCAAGAATTTGATGGATGGGGTGGATAACACGACAGAAATGCCGGCGCTGGATGTCGTCGCTGAAAATTTTGAATTATTCGGCAAGAAGCTCGGACGCCTGGAGTTGCTCGCAAACTATGTGCGTGCAACGGAAGGACGCGAATGGCGCATTCGCAATTTGTCGCTGGCCAACCCGGATGCAACCTTGACGGCCAAGGGGAGCTGGTTGACCAGAAGCGGTAGCAATGTGTCCAGTCTCGATTACCGTTTAGACATAGCGAACGCGGGCAACCTGCTGAACCGTTTTGGCTTTGCCGATGTGCTGCGTGGCGGCAAGGGCAAGATGGATGGTGATATCAGCTGGAAAGGTTTGCCGTTTTCTTTTGATATCCCCAGCCTGTCCGGCAATATCAATCTGGATATTGCATCCGGGCAGTTCCTCAAAGTCGAGCCGGGCGCGGCCAAATTGCTGGGTGTGTTGAGCCTGCAATCGATACCGCGTCGCCTGACGCTGGATTTTCGGGATGTATTTTCAGAAGGCTTCGCTTTTGACGGTATCAATGGCAGCGCGCGCATTTCGAATGGCGTGGCCAATACCGATAACCTGAAGATGCGCGGTGTGAGCGCAACCGTGCTGATAGACGGTACCGCCGATATCGCCAAGGAAACACAGAATTTGCGTGCGGTTGTTATTCCTGAAATCAATGCCGGCGCTGCGTCGGTGGCCTATGCATTGGCGATCAATCCTGTCATCGGTGCCGGTACCTTCCTGGCGCAACTGTTCCTGCGTGAACCTTTGATGCGTGCCTTTACTTTTGAATATGCGATTACTGGGGCGTGGAGCGATCCGAACGTCGTCAAGATTGAGCGAAAGTCAGGGCAAGCGCCGGGCGCACCGAATATCCGACTCGCAGACACCACCAACGGGGACTGAAACATGACGCATCCTGTCGCGCGCGTAGCTGCCATTCAAATGGTTTCTACGCCGTCCATAGCAGAGAATATCGCTACCGCCAAACGTCTGATTGCAGATGCCGCGCAACAAGGTGCCAGTCTGGTTTTGCTACCGGAATACTGGGCGTTCATGGGCCTGCATGAAAATGACAAGCTGGGCTTGGCGGAGCAGATCGATGTCGGGCCGATTCAGACCTTCATGGCTGAAACCGCACGCGAACATCAAGTGTGGTTGATAGGCGGTACTTTGCCGATGGTAGCCAAGGTGGCTGACAAGGTATTGAATACGATGATGGTTTACAACCCTGCCGGTGAGCGCGTGAAGCGTTACGACAAGATACATTTGTTCAGCTTCACCAAAGGTATGGAATCCTATGACGAGGCGCGCACCATCGTGGAGGGCACTGAAGTCACCACTTTCGATGCGCCATTCGGCAAAGTAGGTTTATCGGTTTGCTACGACTTGCGTTTCCCCGAACTCTATCGCGCGATGGGTGATTGCACATTGATCGTGGTTCCGGCGGCATTCACCTATACGACAGGCAAGGCGCATTGGGAAATCCTGTTACGCGCGCGTGCGATTGAAAATCAATGTTATGTGCTGGCATCAGCGCAAGGCGGCCGTCATCAAAATGGCCGCACAACATGGGGGCACAGCATGCTCATCGACCCATGGGGCGAGGTAAAAGCGGTTTTGCCAGAGGGTGAAGGCCTTGTAATCGGCGATATAGAGCCCAATTATTTATCTGGTATCCGGGAAAATCTTCCCGCCTTGAAACATCGCAAGTTGTAGTGCGCTAGCAGCGAATTGTAGCGAAGTTGTAGCCTAATCAAGGGCTTTGGGCCAGATGCTCTACAATTCGCTATATATATTAACTTCCGAATCAATTTAGTTTGCGCATCAATGCGTGAATGGCAAATAAACAATGACTCCATTTGAACCAAATCTGAAAACCCTGGCCGTTGCGCGTGATGTATTACTGACGCCCTTCGGTCTGGATGAATCCATCCTGATCAAAACACTGGGAACGATGTTTACGCATCGCGTCGATTACGCAGATTTGTATTTTCAGTTTACAAAAAGCGAAGGCTGGAGCCTGGAAGAGGGCATCGTCAAAACCGGTAGTTTTTCTATCGACCAGGGCGTCGGCGTGCGCGCCGTGTCTGGCGACAAGACAGCATTTTCGTATTCCGATGAAATCTCCGAGCGCGCATTGAATGAAGCAGCGATTGCCACGCGCACGATTGCGCGCCAGGGCGCAGGCAAGATCAAGGTCGCGTCAGCGATTCAACAAGTTGGTGGTCGCGATTTGTATTTGCCGAACGACCCGCTGACCTCGCTGGATGCAACTGAAAAAGTAAAACTGCTGGAAAAAATCGAACGCATCGCGCGTGCAAAAGACCCGCGCGTGGTGCAAGTGATGGCCGGCCTCGCCGGTGAATACGATG
The DNA here is from genome assembly GCF_042665175.1 of Herminiimonas aquatilis. Classification (NCBI taxonomy): domain Bacteria; kingdom Pseudomonadati; phylum Pseudomonadota; class Betaproteobacteria; order Burkholderiales; family Oxalobacteraceae; genus Herminiimonas; species Herminiimonas aquatilis. The sequence goes on along the minus strand of NZ_JBHTCC010000002.1, from coordinate 135,919 downwards.
TAGTGCTGGTCGTGCGTAGCGATGGCGTGCTGGCAGCTGATATTCGCCCACTGGTACGCGTCTCGATCACCGTGATTGCAGAACAAAATGGTCGTCGCGAAATGGGTTCCAGCGGCGGCGGCGGTCGCTACAGCTATGGTTATTTCAGCGATGAATTGCTGGAAAAATATGCGAGCGAAGCAGTCGCTTCCGCACTCGTCAATCTGGAAGCGCGTCCGGCTCCTGCCGGCCCGATGACCGTTGTCCTCGGACCCGGCTGGCCAGGCGTGTTGCTGCATGAAGCGATTGGCCACGGTCTGGAAGGCGATTTCAATCGCAAGGGTTCCAGCGCGTTCTCAGGTCGCATCGGTGAACGCGTCGCCGCCAAAGGCGTGACGGTTGTCGATGACGGCACTATCGCGGATAGACGCGGTTCGCTGAACATCGATGACGAAGGCAATCCGACACAATGCACGACGCTGATCGAAGACGGTATCTTGAAAGGTTATATTCAAGACACGATGAATGCGCGCCTGATGAAGATGCCGGTCACCGGCAATGCACGTCGTGAATCCTTCGCCCATCTGCCTATGCCGCGCATGACGAATACATATATGCTCGGTGGCGACAAGGATCCGGCAGAAATTCTGGCATCGGTGAAAAATGGTTTGTACGCCGTCAATTTTGGTGGCGGTCAGGTCGACATCACCAACGGCAAGTTCGTGTTTTCGGCGAGCGAAGCCTACATGATCGAAAATGGCAAAGTAACCTATCCGGTCAAGGGTGCAACCCTGATCGGCAACGGTCCGGATGTATTGAACCGCGTCTCGATGATAGGCAACGATATGCGTCTGGATAGCGGTGTTGGCGTCTGCGGCAAGGAAGGCCAGAGTGTGCCGGTCGGCGTCGGCCAGCCTACCTTGCGTATCGACGGTGTGACCGTAGGTGGAACGGCTTGATGTTTGTTGGCATTCTTCCAAAATTTGTTTGAATGCCCATGTATATTCCAAGCTTTTCTTGCCAAATCAGCCGAACTATTGCAATATTACCGACAGATAAAACAGAATTCAGTACAGATATGACTGCTTCGCGCTTCCAATTTTATTTTTACTTTAGCTATTCCAGCCCAACGGCGGTGGAGAAGCGGTAAGCGCGCAAGTAAAAAGCTGAAACCGAAATTCTTTTAAAAACCGCCCGCGATGGCGGTTTTTTATTTTTTGCAGAATAGATTTTGACCGGAGAAAAACATGCCACGCACAGATGATTTACGGATTAGAGAAATGAAAGAACTGACGCCACCGTCGCATTTGATACGCGAGCTCGGCGTCTCCGAAAAAGCGGAGACGACTGCTGCTGATGCGCGGATTGCACTGCATCGGATTTTGCACGGGCAGGATGATCGCTTGATGGTGGTGATCGGACCATGCTCGATACACGACACCAAAGCTGCGATGGAATATGCAAATCGCCTGGTCAAGGAGCGCGCGCGTTTTGCGGGCGAGCTGGAAATCGTGATGCGTGTCTATTTCGAAAAACCGCGCACCACGGTGGGCTGGAAAGGCTTGATCAATGATCCATACATGGACAACAGTTTCCGCATTAACGAAGGTTTGCGGATTGCACGTGAACTGCTGTTGAACATCAATAATCTTGGTTTGCCGGCAGGTACTGAATTCCTTGACGTCATTAGTCCGCAATACATTGCTGACCTGATCAGCTGGGGCGCGATCGGGGCACGTACCACCGAATCGCAAGTGCATCGCGAACTTGCTTCGGGTTTGTCCTGCCCGGTAGGTTTCAAGAACGGCACTGACGGCAATGTGAAAATTGCGGTCGATGCGATCAAGGCGGCATCGCAGCCGCACCACTTCCTGTCTGTGACCAAGGGCGGCCATTCGGCAATTGTTTCGACCAGCGGCAATGAAGATTGCCACATCATTCTGCGCGGCGGTAAAACGCCTAACTATGATGCAGCCAGTGTTGAGCAAGCGTGCAAGGACATCGCAGCGAACGGTTTGGCCTCGCGTTTGATGATAGATACTTCGCATGCGAACAGCTCGAAGAAACCGGAAAATCAAATCCCTGTCTGCGCCGATATAGCGCAGCAAGTCGCCGGCGGCGATACGCGTATCGTCGGTGTAATGATCGAGTCGCATCTGGTTGCCGGTCGTCAGGATCTTGTGCCAGGCAAAGAGCTCGTCTATGGCCAATCAGTGACTGACGGTTGCATCAGCTGGGAAGATAGCTTGGGCGTATTGGAAGGTTTGGCAGAAGCCGTCAAACAACGTCGTTTGAAAGATCCGGACGCATAAGCGATTGCATTGGAATGAGCCGCAATGCGGCTCATTAAACAGCGACAACAAAAAAATGGGCACTGATTCAGTGCCCGTTTTTTTGTTGCCTATTGATGCTACTAGTAGCGCTTCGTAAGTACCATTTGATCGCCGTCGCGTCGCATTTCGGTACGATTCAAGAAAGACATACCGAGGAGGATGTACGGCAGACCATTTTCCTGAACCAAACCGTCAACTTGATTCAAGACAATGTCTCCAACTTTCACGGAATTAAGTCTTACCTGGTAAACGGGCGCCACGCCGTTTGCTGTATTCACGTAGCCGGGCTGCCCTTTTTTGTAATCGATGCCCATACGAATTGCATCTGCTGCCGGGATGGCGACTAACGTTGCGCCGGTATCGACCAGCATGCGTGCCACGCCGCCATTGATTTGTCCTTGCACGATGAAGTGACCCCGGGCATCTGCTTGCAAAGTCACGGTCGACCCGGTCGAAGGCACGACGCGGTTGACGTGCCCACCTATATCGATTTTCTGTTTTTTGCCACTCGTGTCGAAGGTCGCTGTGGTTTCGTTGACGTCGACCAGCTTGATGCCGGAAGTGACCGTATTGCCGACTGAGTAAGTCTTGGGTGAGCGGCCATCAATTACCAGTACAGCCTTGCCTGGGAAGAGACCGATCACGCTGATATCAGCGGCCTGAGCCTGCAGCGCGATGCAGCAAAAGAGAGAGGCGAGCAGCGATCGTTTCATGGCAGATATCGTTGGTATGAAAACAATGATTCTGTCATGAAACGTCGGCGATTTGGAAAGAAACGCGATACAGCAATGACGCGCGCAACAAACCGACCAAGCAGGGATGGAACTGACCGGCAAAGGGGATTCCCATGTCGGTTTTGATCCCGGTTTACTTAACTCTTAATCGCGGAAGTTATTGAACTCCAGCGGCAGATCGGCAACTTCCTTGCGTAACAAGGCCATTGCATCCTGCAAGTCGTCGCGTTTTGCGCCGGTGACACGTACGGCATCACCCTGGATGCTGGCTTGTACTTTCAGCTTGCTGTCCTTGAGGATACGCACGATTTTCTTGGCGGCTTCGGTTTCGATGCCGTTCTTGATCTTGACGACTTGCTTGACCTTGTCGCCGCCTATTTTTTCAATCTTGCCGCGATCGAGGAAGCGCACATCGACATTGCGCTTGCCCAGCTTGTTGGTCAGCACGTCCAGAACCTGATTCAACTGGAATTCTGAATCCGCATACGCAGTCAGGTCGCGTTCTTTTTGTTCGACGCGGGCATCGCTGCCCTTGAAGTCGAAACGGGTCGTGATTTCTTTCCCGGCCTGGTCCACTGCATTCTTGACCTCAACCATATTGGCTTCGGAGACGGTATCAAAAGACGGCATGATGAATTTCCTTATTGTTGCCTGGCTCGCGACAGATGCCGACGAAACACCAGCTTGTTTATTCCGCTTACTTGTTGGACTGCTTGCCTAACTTGTTTGCGCAACTTGCTTATTCAGCCCACTCATTCAGATTCTGCATCTGATTCGTCCGCCATTTTAACGGACAAAAAACCGGCAGGGTAGGCCTGTACTGGGGTAGAGCAGAGATATAATCGTCGACTATGGCTCATTCTCTCCCGATTCAGTACGATTTTTCCCTGCGCCACCATAACACCTTCGGTGTGCAAGCCAACGCGCATGCGTATCTGTCGATTTCGTCGAGCGATATGTTGGCTGCAGTAAAAAATGATCCCGCGCTGGCAGCCTTGCCGCGTCTGGTGCTGGGTGGCGGCAGCAATATTCTGCTGACCAGGGATTTCCCCGGTCTGGTCCTGCATATGGAAAGCAAGGGTATCGAGATCGTCGGTGAAGATACGGACGTGACTTATGTGCGGGCTGCTGCTGGTGAAAGCTGGCACCAGTTTGTGCAATGGACTTTGCAGCACAATCTGGGTGGACTGGAAAACCTGTCACTGATTCCGGGTAGCGTAGGCGCCGCACCTATCCAGAATATTGGTGCTTACGGGATAGAAATCAAAGACCGCTTTCATTCACTGACATTATTTGATTTTGAAACCGGCGAACTAAGCACGCTGGACAAGGAAGCCTGTATGTTCGGCTATCGCGATAGCGTATTCAAGCATCGCTTGCGTGACAGAGCTGTCGTGCTGGATGTGACGTTTGCCTTGCCAAAAAAATGGCAAGCAGCGATTCGTTATGCCGATGTGACGCAAGAGCTGGCCGCGCGCAAGATTACAGAGCCGAGCGCCCAAGACATCAGTGCAGCAGTGATTGCGATACGCACGCGCAAATTACCGGACCCCGCAGTGATCGGCAATGCGGGCAGCTTTTTCAAGAATCCTGTCGTCACGCCATCGCAGCGCGACGCCTTGCTCACGACCTATCCGCAACTGGTCAATTACGCGCAGCCGGATGGCAGCGTCAAACTGGCTGCAGGCTGGCTGATCGATCAATGTGGCTGGAAAGGCAAGACGGCCGGTGCCGCCGGCGTCTATGAAAATCAGGCGCTGGTGCTGGTCAATCGCGGCGGAGCCAGCGGTGCCGACATCGCGCAACTGGCGGCTGCCATACAGGCCGATGTCGCGCAGCGTTTCGATGTGCGGCTGGAACCGGAACCCATCTTTCTTTGATGTTCAGAACTAACTAATGGAATCGAAAATTTTATTGCCTATACTGGGTAGCTATATCGCGCTCAGTTTGCTGAGCTTTGGCGCGTATGCGATCGATAAATCGGCCGCACGTAAAGGCGAATGGCGGATTAGTGAAGGCAATCTGCACCTGCTGGATTTTCTTGGTGGCTGGCCCGGAGCGTGGCTGGCGCAAAAATTTCTGCGACATAAAACCAGCAAGGCGTCGTTCCAGCGTATTTACTGGGTGACGGTAATCCTGCATTGTGCTTGTGTCGGCTGGTTACTGTCGCCTTATGGCAGCGACGCGCTGCATGCGCTGGGGCGCGGCTGATTGGACGAACGTTGTGAACTTCTATGTTCTTCTAGTTAAAACCGTGCCGGCTAAAGCCGGCACGTTGCCGCATTATCCGGGACCTGTCATTTGGACAGGTATAGATCCTTATCCTTGTCCTGCAGGAAGGCTTGCGTATATTGCCCCGCTGCGCGTCCAATCTCCGTTTTAGCGAACTGTTCTTCGCCATAGCTGCGGCAAGGTGCGCAGGCATAGCGAGGAATCTGAACCGCGAGGATGTGATTGTATGTATCGGCGCAGCTCGAGTCGATGACGACGGTCCCGCCGCAATCCGGGCATGAACGTACCGTTTCATTGATGGTTTCATGTATGCCGTCAGTGTCGTAATAGACATTGAAATTGCGCTTGTGGAATTCCTGCGCCGGATAGACTTGTTCGCGCAGCGTTTCGCGATTGTTCCAGTGATGGAAGGTCGCATCCTTCAATTTTTCCAGATAGGCGCCAATTGCAGCCGGCTGCTTCTGATCTTCCGCGTCGTAGTCCGGTTCCTTGATGTGGCTGAAATCCATGCCCGCCATCGCCAGAATGATCCCGGTGTTGATGTAGGGCAGCGCGGTTTCAATTGAGTAGCCACCTTCCAGCACTGCCAGATCAGGTGCGAGTCGTTGATTGAGCACCGCATAACCATGCGCGGTGAATTTCATGTTCGTGATCGGATCGGAATAATGATTGTCCTGTCCGGCCGAATTGATGATCAGGTCCGGCTTGAATTCGTTCACGATAGGCATCACGATTTCATCTAGAACGTACAGGAAACCTTCTTCGCAGGTGTCCGGCGGCATAGGCAGGTTGATCGTGGTGCCGAAAGCGTTCGGCCCACCGAGTTCGCTCGGAAAGCCGGAGCCGGGATACAGCGTGCGGCCGTCCTGATGCATCGAGATGAACAGCGTGTTCGGATCGTGCCAGAAAATATCCTGCGAACCGTCGCCGTGGTGGCAATCGGTATCGACGATCGCAATCTTTTTCACGCCGTACTTGTGGCGTATGTACTCGACCATGATCGCTTCCATGTTCAGCGTGCAGAAACCACGGCTGCCATGCACAACGCGGAAGGAGTGGTGGCCGCAAGGGCGCACTAGCGCAAATGCGTTATCGACTTCTTTTGTGAGTACCTTGTCGGCCGCAGTAATACAGCCGCCGACCGCGATCAAATGTGATGCATGCACGATTTCGTCTATGCCAGGCACGCAAAAATGCACCCGCTGTATGTCTTCTGCGGTAGCCACGCCGGGTTTGAATTCCTTGATGTTGTCAAAGTCCAGCAGACCTTCTTCAAACACCTGATCCTGCGTGTACAACAGACGCTCTTCACGTTCCGGATGCGTAGGTGAGATCGCATAGTCGAACGCCGGAAAAAATACCAATCCTGTGTTTTTCTTCATGATGTGTTCCTCAGACTTGTTCTTCATGTTTGATCAAACCGGGTTTGATCTGCAAGCGGACGCGGATGTTCTTGCCGGTGGTTGCATACCCGTGGATGACGTTGAACGACTGGCAGTCGGCGACTTCCACTTCCAGGTCTTCATCGCGTGCGCCGGCGGCTCTGGCAATTTCAAGCAAACGTTCCTGACCGATCGCGACGATATCGTCGACAGTGGCGCGCGAAGAGATTTGCACCTTGCGGCCATCTTCGGCAAAACTCAATTGCTGCGATTCAGTGTCGGCCAGCAAATTCAATTCGACGGTAGTGCGTGCCATTGCCGCACCGCTGGCGTTGATAACGTCCGAATTCTCCGGCACCAGCGCTGGCAACTGCAGTAACTCGCCGACCTGTTTGGCCAAGTAGGGCGCAGGACCACCGACGGCAATCAATTGCTGCGGGTTCAGCGTTTTGCCTTCGAGCAGTTCATGAATGGTGTAAACCGGCTTGCTGTTGACCTCGCTGACCATTTGCGTGACCTTGGTGGCGATGCTGGCGCACATACTGTCGACGATGGATTGCGCAACCTGTTGCGGCGTCTGCTGCAGTGTGGTTGCCAGACTTTCCATCGCGCGCAGCGCTTTGGCTTTGTCGCCGATATCGGCAAGTCCCAACACGATAAGCGCGTCGGTAGGCGTGGGCACCGGACCATCGAAAGCCATGGCCGAGCCTTTGCGCTCAGGGCCGATCTGCAATGCACCGTTGACGACTTGCACATGACTGTCGCCACCGAGCGCCATCGAATGCGTGAGCAGGCCGCGGATCAACGTCTTGTGTCCTTCAATCTCGACACCTTTCGGTTCCAGCAATGGTGCGCCGTCGGCGAACAGTGCGATGTCGGTTGTAGTGCCGCCGACATCGATCGAGACGGAGTCCTGCGTGGACGATACAAACGGCAACACACCCATGATGGTCGCGGCCGGGCCAGATAGAATCGTTTGCACCGGATAGTTACGCGACTGTTCGACGCCGATCGTGCCGCCGTCCGCTTTCAGAATGAACAGCGGCACATTGACGCCGAGTTCCTGCAGATAGCCGGCCAGTTGATCGACCATGCGGCTATGCAGGCTCCAGATCGCAGCGTTCAGATAAGTGGTGGCGATTCGACGTGGAAAATTCAGCACGCCGGATTGGTGATGACCAAGTGAGACGTGCGTGATCTTGTCTGCAAAGAAGGAGCCGACATCCTGCTCATGGGCCGGATTGCGTGTCGAGAACTTGCCGATGACGGCAAGGTGCTCAATTTTGTCTTTGGCGAACTGTTGCTTCAACGTTTCTAGCTCGTCGTCCTCAATAGCTTCAGCTTCGATGCCGCGATGATTCATGTAACCAGCGATCAAGTGCGTCTTGTCGGCGAGCGGCAAATCCTTGGGCGAAACACCCGGCCCGTTCATCACGATCAGGCCGACCGTATCAAGCTGGTTTTGCGCAACCGCATTGGTCGAAATCGTGGTGCTGAGCACAATGCGCTTCAACTGCCTGATATCGTCGGCTGTCGTGACAGCTTGCGTCGCGCGCATCACGCAACCCAGAATATCATTCTTGTCGGTCAGGACTTTGGACTTGCGGATGATTTTGCGGTTCTGCATCAATACCGAATCGGTATGTGTGCCACCCACATCAATGCCAAGGATCATATGTTTCTTTCTTGGAGAAGTTACGTCGGGCTTGTCGCGAGCGGACAGGCCGGACTAAGAGGATTAATTAGATTCGAGAGATTGGCGGTGCTATTCATGGCGTCATTATGGTGGAAGGCGCAGAGCGCAGTCCATAGCTGTCTTCTCCTGACGTCTCGCACTTGTCACGTCAGGAACCATCCTGACGTTGGCTTGCTTCGCTCGGTGCGTAGCCAAACTGGGCCTTGAAAGCGCGACTGAAGGCCGCATCGGATGCGTAACCGATGCGCTCCGCCGCTTGCGTAACGCGCACCCCGCCACTCGCGAGCATGTCCGCTGCAAGTGTCAGTTTCAAGCGTTTTACGTAATGAAGCGGCGCTTCTCCCACGCGTGCGGTAAAGCGCTCCGCAAAAATCGAGCGCGACATGGCAGAGAGACTGGCCAGTCCTTTCACAGTCCACGGATGATAGGGGGCGGCATGGATGGCGCTTAGTGCGCGTCCTATGCGTTCGTCACCCAGTGCGCCAATCCAGCCGCCGGGATGAGTCTGACTGGCGGCCCAGGTACGCAGCGTACGTATCACCAGCAAATCAATCAATCGCGAAATCATCAGCGACGAACCGGGTTCTACCTCGTGCGACTCCTTGACGAGGAAATGCGTCAGCGCATGCAGCCAGTCCGGCGTCTTGCCGTTTTCACTGGGGATATGCACCACCAACGGCAGCGCTGCCATGATGGCGGCCAGCGATCCTCCCTCGAAATGGAACAGGCCGCCGACAAGGCGAGTCGGTGTGCCGTCGTCGCCGTAATCGAGCACCGATTTGTCGCGATCAAAGTGTTCGCCGATAAGGTCGCCGATTTCTGCCGGAGGCGTGATCGGATCATCGCAAATCATGTGACCGGTGCCATGCGGCAGTAGCAGCATGTCACCCTGGCTTACCGCAAGCGGCTCAGCGCCCAGGGTTTTGACCCACATCGTGCCGGTCTCAACGAAATAGAAATGCGCCGCCCCCTTGGGGAAGGCAATGCTCCACGGTGCCCGCAGCTGCGCCGAATACACCAGTTCGCCGCGTAATCGTATCAAGGTCAGCACTTGTGACAGGACGTCGGCACGGGTGGCCGCCATGCCATAGTCCGGCATTTTTCCGGACGATTGATCATGAAGTCCGGGCTCCTGGATATGGTTGTTCATGTTGTTGAGTCCTATCATTTGTCCTGTGGTTCCCGAGCTTATAAACCCTTTTCAGGAGTATGACATGAAAGCATTAAACGTTTTGATTTTGACCTCCGCCGCCTTGGTCGGCGCTTCAGCAATGGCTGCAGAAAAGCCGGCTATTGCCCTCGTCCACGGCGCATTTGAAGACGCACATATCTGGGATGGCGTCAGCGCCAAACTGCAGGCGGACGGCTATCGTGTGATCAACGTCGATCTGCCCGGTCGTCCGAGCGCACCGATGGCGGCCAATCTGGTCAGCAACGATGTGTATCGCGACACGGTACTCAAGGCGATCAATGGCGAATCGCAGCCGGTGGTGCTGGTCGGCCACAGCTTTGGCGGCATTGCGATATCAACGGTAGCGGAAGCGGCTCCCGCCAAGATCAAGACAGCGGTATATCTGGCCGCCTACCTGCCGCAGGATGGCGAATCGATGATTTCTCTGGCGAAACAGGACCGCGACAGCAAGGCCGGTCCGGCACTGCAGATTGATGAAGCCAAAGGCATGGTCTCGGTCAACTATGCAGCCCGCGCCGACTTGTTTGCCAACGGCGCGCCAGAAGGTTTGCGCAAGGCATTGCCCGATCTGATCATCGACGAGCCGTTGGGACCAATCGTCACGCCAGTGAAATTGACTGCTGCGCGTTTCGGCAAGGTCGACAAGGTCTACATCCACACCGCACAGGATCAGGTCGTCAGTCCTTACCTGCAGCAAAAGATGGTGGCCGCCACGCCAGTGCGCCTGGAGTTCACGCTCAATACCGGCCACATACCGTTCCTGACCGATGTGCAAGGTCTGGTTTCTGCAATCGAAAAATCCGCAGAATAAGAATTCACCAACGATTCATCTGTACTACTGGCGTGCTTGAGGCCGCCAGTTCACTCACACTTTTCAAGGAATAATCATGAGCCGTTTATTTAACCAACCAGTATCCGAATCCACTGGACACGCCGCACAGCTTTACGCTGGCATCAAAGCAGCCGTAGGTCTCGTGCCAAACGCTTACGTCAACATCGGCAGCAATAGTCCGATTGCATTGGAAACATTGCTCAATATTGATGGTGCATTGAAAAAAGGAGCGCTAGGCGCGAAAGAAGGAGAGGTCGTGAAACTCGTTGTTAGTCAGGTAGCCGAGTGTGATTACTGCCTTGCGGCACACACCTTGATTGGCAAAAAAACGGGCTTGAGCAAGGAAGATGTACTGGCAATCCGTCATGGCACTCCGTCCAGCGATGCGCGTCTGGATACGTTGGCAAGCTTCACCCGGGAATTGATTTCGACAAAGGGGACATTGTCTGGCGCGACAGTTGAAAAAATCAAGAATGCCGGATTTACGGATACGCAAATCGTAGAGGTCGTGCTCGCCATTACCAGCATCACGTTCACCAACTTGTTCAATCGGATCAACGACACCGTGGTGGATTTTCCTCCTGCGGATTAAAGATGCAGGGTGCTTGGCCCGACAGCCGCAAATAATAAAAAAGCCCGGAGTATTCCGGGCTTTTTTATTTGAGGTATTGGGATATCAGATGAAATGGCAAACGTAGTCCAGTGTTTCCACCGTTTCAATATCGAAGCTCGAATTTGCCGGCACTTCGAATTGCTGGCCGCCTTCGTAGGTATTCCACTCCGTTGCATCCGCCAGGCGAATGCGGCATTTGCCTGCATTCAGCTCCATGATTTCTGCAGCGCCGGTGTTGAATTTCAACGTCGATGGAAAAATGATGCCGATGGTTTTCTTGGTGCCGTCAGCGAACAAGACTGTGTGTGACACGCATTTGCCATCGAAGTAGATATTGGCTTTTTTGACGACGGAAACGTTATCGAATTGAGTAGTCATGATTTTGTGTTTGATATAAATATTGGATGTTGAAGAATTATTTTTTGCTGTCTTTTTCAAAGCTTGGCAGTGCAACGGATGAGTTGCCTGTCAGCAGACCGACACTGCTGTAGATGCCGAGTTTTTGGCGCGTATCCGTGATGTCCAGATTGCGCATCGTCAATTGACCGATACGATCTTGCGGCGAGAATGGTGCATCTTCCACTTTTTCCATCGACAGGCGCTCAGGCTGATAGGTCAGGTTGGCCGAGACCGTATTGAGGATGGAGTAATCGTTGCCGCGACGCAGTTCGATCGTGACTTCACCGGTAACCGCGCGTGCGACCCAGCGTTGTGCGGCTTCACGCAACATGATGGCTTGCGGATCGAACCAGCGGCCTTGGTACAACAGGCGTCCGAGGCGACGGCCGCTTTCGCGGTACTGCTCGATCGTGTCTTCATTGTGTATGCCGGTGATCAGGCGTTCGTACGCGATGAACAACAGCGCCAGGCCGGGCGCTTCGTAAATGCCACGGCTCTTCGCTTCGATGATGCGGTTTTCGATCTGGTCGCTCATGCCGAGGCCGTGACGGCCGCCGATACGATTGGCTTCCAGCATCAGTTCGACCATGTTCGAATACGATACGCCGTTCAATGCGACCGGACGGCCTTCTTCAAAACGTACGGTGACTTCTTCGCGTTTGACTTCGACGTCATCGCGCCAGAATGCGACGCCCATGATGGGCTCGACGATCTTCATGCCGCTGCTGAGTTCTTCCAGATCTTTCGCTTCATGCGTAGCGCCAAGAATGTTGGAGTCGGTCGAATACGCTTTTTCTGTGGACATCTTGTAGTCGAAGCCGGACTTGATCAGGAATTCCGACATTTCCTTGCGGCCGCCAAGTTCCTCAATGAACGCATCATCCAGCCACGGTTTGTAGATGCGCAGTGCCGGATTCATCAGCAAGCCGTAGCGATAGAAGCGCTCGATGTCATTGCCCTTGAACGTACTGCCGTCACCCCAGATATCGACGTTGTCTTCCTTCATCGCGGCAACCAGCATGGTGCCGGTGACTGCGCGACCCAGCGGGGTCGTGTTGAAGTAGGTAACGCCTGCGGTCGAAATATGGAAGGCGCCGCTTTGCAATGCAGCGATGCCTTCAGCCACCAGTTGTTCGCGGCAATCGATCAGACGCGCGAGTTCTGCGCCGTAGGCTTTTGCCTTTTGCGGAATTGCGTTGTAATCGGTTTCATCAGGTTGACCCAGGTTGGCAGTGTACGCATACGGGATCGCGCCTTTTTGACGCATCCAGTGCAGCGCTGCGCTGGTGTCGAGGCCGCCGGAAAAGGCGATGCCTACTTTTTGATTGACGGGAACGGATTGGAGAATAGTCGACATGGTATGTGCTTAGCGTACTTGGATAGGATTTAGATAAAACTGAATCGATGATTTCAGATAAGACTGCATCGATGGCTAATTGAGCTTGCCGAGAACCAGATATTCGAGCAACGCTTTTTGAACGTGCAAACGGTTTTCCGCTTCTTCCCAGACGACTGATTGCGGGCCGTCGATGACTTCGGCTGACACTTCTTCGCCGCGATGTGCAGGCAGGCAGTGCATGAACAAGGCATCCGGCTGCGCGCGCTGCATTTTGGCGGCATCGACGATCCAGCCATCGAATGCTTTCAGGCGTGCTGCGTTTTCTTCTTCGAAGCCCATGCTGGTCCAGACATCGGTCGTGACCAGATGTGCGCCTGTGCAGGCATCGGTCGGTGTTGCATGCACGGTGTAATGCGTATTGCCGGGTGCGACCAGACTCGGGTCGATATCGTAGCCACGCGGGGTCGACACCTGAACATGGAAATCGAACACTTCAGCGGCCTGCAACCATGAATACAGCATGTTGTTGGCATCGCCTACCCACGCCACTGTCTTGCCCTTGATCGATCCACGGTGCTCGATGTAAGTAAATACATCGGCCAGAACCTGGCAAGGATGATGTTCGTTGGTCAGGCCATTGATGACCGGCACACGCGAATTGGCGGCGAAGCGCTCGATGATGTCCTGACCGAAGGTGCGGATCATGATGACATCGCACATGCGGGACATCACTTGTGCTGCATCTTCCACCGGTTCGCCGCGGCCGAGCTGGCTGTCGCGAGTATTCAGGTAAATCGCAGCACCGCCGAGCTGATGCATGCCGGCTTCAAACGATAGACGTGTGCGGGTCGAATTTTTTTCGAACACCATCACCAGCGTGCGATCAGCCAGTGGATGGTAGGGCTCGTAATTCTTGAATTTCCGTTTGATGATGCGCGTACGTTCGATCAGATAATCGAATTCGTCCAGCGTCAGATCGGAAAATTGCAGAAAGTGTTTGATTGCCATAATGAAAACGGCGGCTAGGTTGGCGCCTGCCGCCGAATGTTGTAACTGCTTCAATTATAAGGGATTTTCATCCCAAAAAGCCACCCGCAACGAGGCTGGCCGGATTTCAATACAGCTTCTGCGATGATTCATGCAGTAACTGCAAGTACAGAGCATGTCGCATCGGTGCGATCTCGCCGGTCGCGACTGCGGTGCGGATCGCGCATTCCGGTTCATTGGAATGATGGCAGTTATAAAATTTGCACTTGCCCAGATACGCTTTGAACTCCGGAAACGCACGTTCCAGCATGCCTTCGGTCAGTTGATACAAGCCAAATTCCTGAAAGCCGGGCGAATCGATGATGGAAGTCTGTTCGTCCATCTTGTACAGGCGGGTAAATGTCGTCGTATGTTTGCCGGTATCGAGCGCGGCAGAAATCTCGCGCACCGCAATATCCGCATCCGGCACGATCAGATTGATGATGGACGACTTGCCCATCCCGGACTGGCCAATCAGGATCGTCGATTGTCCGGTGAGCAAAGGCATCAGCGCGGCGACGGTAGCTTCCGGCTGTGCAGTAGCCGACACTTCATGCACCGGATAACCGAGGCCAGCGTAAAAGGCCACGCGCTTACGGGTTTTTTCCAGCGAGGCAACGACGTCGATTTTATTCAGGATGATATGCACGGCAACGCCGGCGGCTTCGGCCGCGACCAGCGAACGCGAGACCAGATCGTCAGTGAAGCCGGGTTCGGTCGCCACCACGATAAACAGTTGCGTCACATTTGCCGCCAGCAGCTTGGATTTGTACTGGTCCGAGCGATACAACAGGGTCTTACGTTCAGTGATCGCTTCGATCACGCCCTGGTTGGTAGAGGTCAGTTTGAGATTGACGATATCGCCCACAGCCACATCGCTTTTCTTGCCGCGTGTAACGCATTGCAGTTTTTTGTCGGCGGCTTGAACCAGATAGTGTCGGCCATGTGCGGCAATGACGGTGCCTGTGAGAGTGTCGATAGATGCGGCCATTAATCAGGTTGGTGAATCACGTTGGTAGATCGGCTAGATAAATCACGTAGGTATTCGGACGCACAATCAAGCGAACGATCGTTCAAAAAGGGCATCCAGTTTCGCGGCGCAGATAAAGTCGTTTTCCGACAAGCCGCCTTTGCCGTCATTGACCGAATGCGTGTTGAATTTGACGATGCAACGATTGTAGGTCACCACCAGTTCAGGATGGTGATCTTCGGCATGGATGATGTAGGCGAGGGCGTTAACGTAGGCGAGCGTGTCGTAATAATCAGCGAAGGTAAATTCCCTGACGATTTTTCCATCCTGCAGCTTCCAGGCGGCGACTGCCGGCAAACGCTGCGCGATCCCTTCTGCATTCAATGCCGTCAATTGATGGCGACATTTTTGTTTGCGTAGATCGGCAGCGTTGCTCATGACGAGTCGGCTCAAATGGCCAGCAGCTTGTTGATGCGCACACTGGCTGGCGGATGCGAATCGTAGAACGCCGAATGCAGCGGATCAGGCGTCAGTGTCGATGCATTGTCTTCATACAGTTTGACCAGTGCGGATACCAGATCCTGCGAATTCGTATGTTGCGCGGCAAAGGCATCGGCTTCGAATTCATGCTTGCGCGAGCTCAGCGAAGTCAGCGGCGACAGCAGGAAGGCGAAAACCGGCAGCACCACCGCAAACAGAATCAGCGCCATTGCGTCATTGCTGGCACCCATCATCGGCTCCACGCCGAGGCCGGTATAAAACCACGCCTGGGTCTTCATATAGCCAAGCAAAGCGAGGAAAGCCAGCGAAGCAGCAAACATCACCAGGATGCGCTTGACCACATGCTTGAGTTTGAAATGTCCGAGTTCATGCGCCAGTACCGCCTCGATTTCATGCGGTGCCAGACGTTCCAGCAAGGTGTCGAAAAAGACGATGCGCTTGGCCGCGCCAAAGCCGGAGAAGTAGGCATTGCCGTGCGCGCTGCGGCGCGAGCCATCCATCACGAACAAGCCGCTGGAGGCAAAGCCGATGCGCTGCATCAGGTTTTCAATACGGGTACGCAGACTGTCATCTTCCAGCGGTTTGAATTCGTTGAACATGGGCGCGATGAACAGCGGCACCAATACCAGCATCAACATCTGGAAGCCGCACCACAGCACCCATGCATACAACCACCACAGGTCGCCGGCTTTTTCCATCAGGATCAAGGTGACCCACACCAGGCTGAGGCCGAGAGCCAGCGACAGCACGGTGCTTTTGAACAGATCGGTAAAGAACAGCGCAGGCGTCATGCGATTGAAGCCGAAGCGCGCTTCCAGCACAAACTGGCGGAAATAATCAAACGGCAGTTCAATCAGACCCGAGATCAAGGCGAACCCCAGCACCAGTCCCAACTGATAGCGCCATCCATCGCCGAAAATATCAAACGATGCGGTCGCCAGCCATTGCAGGCCACCCATTAGCGTAAAACCGATCAGCACCGCAGCATTCAACAACACAATAAAAAGAGAAAATTTTGTTTTCGCGATCGAGTAATCAGCGGCTTTCTGGTGCGCTTCCAGCGAAATCTGACCGGCAAATTGCGCAGGCACGGCAGCGCGATTCACAAGGATGTGGCGGATATGGCGTGACGCCAGCCAGAAGCGAACTACCAGGCTGATAAGCAGGAAGCTGACAAACAAAACAGTAAACGCAAGTGATGACATTCTTTTCCTGTGAGAAAATGACGGATTACGCCGGTCTAAGGGAAACAATTATGTCACAAGCTGAAGAATTAACGCCACCAACCACACCTGCACGTCCGAATGAGTTCAATCTGGTGTGGCTGGACATGGAAATGACCGGCCTCGATCCGGAAAACGATCGCATCATCGAGGTTGCCGTGGTGGTAACAGATTCAGAATTGAATATTATCGGCGAAGGTCCGGTGTTCGCAATTCATCAATCGGATGAGGCGCTGGACGGCATGGATGCATGGAACAAGGGCACGCATGGCCGCTCCGGCTTGATCGAACGCGTCAAGGCATCGACCGTGACTGAAGAGCAGGCGGAAGAGGCATTGATCGAATTTTTGAAGGCGTATGTCCCAAAAGGCAAATCGCCTATGTGCGGCAATTCAATTTGCCAGGATCGCCGCTTCATGGCCAAAGGGATGCCGAAACTGGAAGCCTTCTTCCACTATCGCAATCTCGATGTGTCGACTCTGAAAGAATTGTGCAAGCGCTGGAAGCCTGAGTTGGCTAGCGGTTTCAAGAAGCATCAGAAGCATACTGCGCTGGCTGACATTATTGAGTCGATTGAAGAGTTGCGTTATTACCGCGAGCATTTCATTAAGGAGTGATTTCCTTAAGGGGTAAGCGATGAACGGATGCGATGGTGGCGTCCGTTTTTTTGTTTCTGTTGAAATGTAAGTTTGGCGCTTTGGGCTGAAGTTTACTGATAGTTGGTAGTCAGTTGCCGGGGGTGGCCCGGCGGCCACCTTCTTTCTTTGCTTCGCCAAAGAAAGAAGGCAAAGAAAGGCGACCGCACAGCCGCTGGCCCTTCGGGCTTCCCGTTTGTGCAAATCAAAAAATGGGAAGCGAACGAAACTCGCCTTCGGCTCAAACAGCGTTCACTTCTTTATCCATTTTCTGCTTCGCACAAACGGCTGCGTCACAGCGGGTAAGAGCAACGGCAACTTCAAAAGCTACTTAGAGGGCAATAGTTTTTCCAAGGTGCAATTTAACGTTGGAGGTAACCTGTCCGCCGAAGGCAGGTCCGGTAGACCTAAGGGTTAGGCGTTCTAGGCTTGCGTGTCATTGGTCTCATAGTCATTTTGCGACGTGTAAAGTCGGTACTGAAAATCGGACAAGCTTGCCCACTTTCGCAACACCGCCAAGAGTTCGTGAAAAATAGCATCAGTAACTGTTTCTTTCAGCTCATACGGCCAGATTCCCACAAAGCCATACCGCGTGTCTTCACAGAACACTTGATAAGCCTCACTGCCTCTCGACAGTTCGAGGCTGTGCGAATGCATGTGAATGTATTTTTGGAACTCGACAGTCCAACCGTTTAATAAGTAAATCTGCTCGGCACTCATTGCTTTGCGCCTAACGAAATGTATACCGCAAACACTGAGGAATAAAATGGCTGGTGCGGCACGCATCGCTCACGATATTTTTCTGAAACCGTTGTGCCATATTGCGTCCCTCACCGTGGTCTGTGTTTTTACGAATAACTAAAGAATCGTGAAACTCGGCAAAGTTCATTACATTCATAAGCATGGAATGAAAGCAGAATTAAGAAATGCTTACTCCGCAGTGTCAGCGCCACAGCACTTCTTGAATTTCTTGCCGCTACCACATGAGCAATCGTCGTTGCGACCAACCTTAGGTGTTTCGCGCTGAACAGTTTTCACTGCGGACTTGCGGTGTGGCAGCCAGAACTTGTGGATTTCTGGGATGGCGGCTTCGATCTCGATCGTCAGTTTGTGGCATTTGACCGGGTTGTCGACCAGCACCATTTCTTCTTCTTCGATTTCTTCCGCACCCAGCAGATAGATAGGGCGCATCAGTGGGGCAATATTCGAAGTATGGATAGGTTCCCACGCTTCTGCGCGCAGGCTCATGCCGAGGTTGAAGCCCCAGGCCCAGGCTTCGCCGTCCAGGACGGGCTTGCCTTCCCATTCGTGTTCGCAGAATAGCGGTTCGTATTCTTTCGGCGCGACTTCCAGCGTGATCGCGATTTCGTTCATGAAACGGGCGATCAGCGCGACGATGCGTTCGTATTCCTTGTCGTTCTTGAATTTCGGGATCGCTTCTGCATCTTCGCCCCAGACGTGTGGCAACCATTCGGCCAGCGGCACTTCTTCCGGGCCGACTACCAGCGCGGTCAGGTAACCGTGCAGCGAGTCCATCGCCATGCAATCGTCGGCGGTGCGATCGGACAGCAGGAATTTATCGAGTTCGTCGAATTCTTTATCGGAGAGGGGCTGGTCGAGATGCATGATGAGTTTCTTTGTGGATGTGCAGAGCCGAAGTGTATCAGCATGAAGCGCCATAATTAAGTGCGATTGCGGAAATCCCTGTTAGGCGCGGGACTTGTGTTCCGGCGGAAACGTGTCGATGAAAAATGCGCTTGCACCGTACAATGCGCAGATGAATGAATCCTCTGCATTGTCTTCGACGCCATCTTTTACGAATCTCACGCCTGATTGCGTACTCGATGCGCTGGAAAGCGTCGGTTTGTACAGCGATGGACGCCTGCTCGCCCTGAATAGTTACGAAAATCGCGTCTATCAAATCGGTATTGAAGATGGCCCGCCGCTGGTTGCCAAGTTCTATCGGCCTGCGCGCTGGAGCGATGAGGCGATTCTGGAAGAACATGCATTCGTCGCTGAGCTGGTCGAGAGGGAAATCCCGGTGGTGCCGGCGATGACGCTGGCAAATGGCAAAACGCTGCATGAATTTTCCGGCTTCCGCTTCTCTGTCTTCGCGCGCCATGGCGGCCGTGCGCCGGAACTTGACGATCCGGCGACGCTGGAATGGATGGGGCGTTTTATTGGTCGTATTCACGCCGTCGGCACCTTGCAGCCTTATCAACACAGGCCCGCCTTGAATATCGCGACCTTTGGTGAAGAGCCGCGTGATTATCTGCTGGCCAATAACTTCATCCCCCCCGATTTGCTGGACGCGTATCGCAGCGTGATTGCGCAGGCGATCGATGGCGTGCGCCGCTGTTTCGACAGGGCTGGTGACGTAAAGACTCTGCGTCTGCATGGCGACTGCCATATAGGGAATGTATTGTGGACCGATGCAGGGCCGCACTTTGTCGATTTTGACGATAGCCGCACCAGCCCGGCCATTCAGGATTTATGGATGCTGTTATCCGGCGAACGCCGCGATATGGTCAGACAGTTCTCTGACTTGCTGGCAGGTTATGAAGACTTCGCCGAATTCGATACGCGCCAACTACATTTGGTTGAAGCCTTGCGCACGCTGCGCCTGATTCACTACGCGGCTTGGCTGGCGCGGCGCTGGGACGATCCCGCTTTCCCGGTGGCTTTCCCCTGGTTTAACACGCAGCGCTATTGGCAAGATCGGATACTGGAATTGCGCGAACAAGTGGCGCTGATGGATGAAGCGCCATTATGGGATTAAGCGGGTCGGCCTGGAAGGCCTGCTAATCGCCTGAATACCATCAACCTCAGGGCGTCCTTGCCAAGACTAGATACTAATCTTTTGGCTATCTGGACCCGTCAATGTGTTGCTTGATGTATGTGTAATCGACGCAAAGCTGCGCCGCGATTGTGAAGGTTATTTGCTTGTGGCACACTGCGGCACTCGCAAGAACAATAGCCGCTCGGCAAGTTCCAGAGTTCGTCCAAATCCCCATTTTCCGCTTCATAAAATAGCCTCATTAGACTAGTCGATATGCGTGTTTTCCATTGGTTCACCAGTCTGTCTAACCATACAATTGAAGCTGCCAGCGAGTTCGCGCAAGCCAAGTTACGTGCATTTAACGTCACGCCGTTTTGTCTCTACATGATTCTGGCCTGGCATTTCCAGTGGCATAGCGTCTCGAAAAGCGTGGCCATCGGCGCGGCGGGTTACATCGCCTATGCATTCATCTGGATCTTCGTTGTACGTTTTTCGCTGCTTGGCGTCACACTGCGCCGCACGATGGCGGCAATCCTGGATCAAGCGCTGCCAGCCCTGGGCATGTACCTGGCCGGCTATATCGCGGGTTTGGTCGCCTGGGTTCCTGCGCTCGGATCGATAGGGAGCGGTTTGCGTTACGGTACCAAATACACCTGGTTGTCATCGATAGTTGGCGGCCCACTGATGGCTACGGCTTTTTACTTTTCATCCGACTGGAGCACGATCCCCTCAGTCGCAGGCGGCATTGTGCTGGTGAACGTATTGGTACCGCTGTATGTGGTGGCGCTGGTTCAAAAACTGGAAGATGCCAAGCAAACCTTTGAGCTGCGTGCCGCCCACTTCGAGGAGGCGACCAAGCGCGACTATCTGACCGGATTGTTGAATCGTGCTGGCTTCGCCGATGAGTTGGAGCAGCTGTTTGGTTCGGGTGCGGCATCGGGCGAAATTGATGCCGTGCTGCTGCTGGATCTGGATGGCTTCAAGGCGATCAACGATGCCTGCGGCCATGCGGGGGGCGACGCGATACTGAAAGAAGTTGCCCTGTCGCTGACGCATTGCGTGCGCATCTCCGACAAGGTCGCGCGCCTCGGCGGCGATGAATTCGGCGTGCTACTGCGTCATATCGTCAGCGAAAAAAGTGCCGAAGCGGTAGTGGCAAAAATGCTGAAGGCGATTGCCGAGATATCGCTGGCGCGCAAGGATTTGCGGCTGGGTGCCAGCGTCGGTATTTGCGTGCTGCCGCATGCAGATCTGCGTACGGTTGAAGACGTTTTGAAAAGTGCCGACAGCCTGATGTATCAAGCCAAGGCTGCGGGCAAGAACCAGTTCCGTACGGCGGTCCCGGCATCAGTGGCTTTCGCCTGCTAGCCTGCAGTCCGGGCAGCCCGCGCGCTGCTTCTTAAACTGAAGCGCAAACTCAAGTTCAGGCTTTATCCGCTTGCGAATGCGTTTTAAATCTTTTGCGCGTTTTTGGCCAAAGCGTCCAGCGCTGCGATCACCTTGTCGGCAGACGGATCGCTATTGGCGATCAGTACTGCGCGTTCTATCGCATCGTCGCGTTTGGTCTTGGCGAAAAAATTGAGCAGGTAATCACCGTTTTCAATTCCTCCGTTATTTCTGCTGTCATCCTTTGCCAGCCGGCGCGCGTACCAGACTGCGTAACCGTTCGACTCTTCGCAGCAATACACTTCCACCGAGTGATGCGGACCGAGCGGAAATTCTTCCGGATCGGTGTGCCAGACAGTCTTGCGCCACAGATGGTTCTTTTTTGATTCGGGAATCTGGTTCATTTTTTAGTACCTTCAGCATGTTCTGTACGGGATGCGCGAAGTGTTGCGTACGCGCTTTTTCCATGATGATACAGCCAACGCCGCGTTTCAATATTGTCCAGACAGCTTCAATCGGTCTTTAATTTTTTCATGCATTGCTGTATGGCTTCGTTGACCTTGTTGCTGTTAAAAGGTTTGACGAGAAAGCCGTTTGCGCCGGCTTGCAGCGCTTGCTGAACATGGCTGACCGTGGCCAGTGAACTGACGACGATGACCTGCGTGTGCTTGCACTGCTCGCGGATTTTTTGCGTCGCCTGATGGCCGTCGAGCTTGGGCATGTCGATGTCGATGAAGGCAATATCAGGCTGATGCTCTATGCATAATTCGAGCGCCTTCTCGCCATCGCCCGCTTCACCGGCAACCTGGTGATAACTTTCACGCAACAACATGCGCAGCACATTGCGCGTCATTCTGTCGTCGTCGGCGATGACGAAATTGAGCTTGGCTGGTGTATTGATCAATGGATAGTCTCGCTAGTCAATCGTGGTGACGCTCGTCAATGTTTGCCTTGCGAGTTGCCGGACTCCGTCTGGATTGCCGCATCCAGCATCGCATGCAATTTTGTCTCGATGCGTGCGTATTCAAGCTCAATTGCCTTCAAGCGCGCAGGGGCGTCATCCAGTTCATGATTTTTCGCCTTGATTTCGAGGTCGCGGCAAAGAGCTGCCAGTGCCGTCGCACCCAAGGACGCATTGCTGCCGCACAGGACATGTGCCAGTCGTCCCGCTGTCATTGCATCCTGTTCGGCTATCGCTGTGCTCAGCGCAGCCAATCGCTTGGGGCTGTCGCCAAGAAAAAGTTGCGCAAGCTCGGCAAAATCGTCGCCAAACATTTGTTGTGTTGCATCCAGCTCGTCATCTTGCTGAAGCGTCTTCATGCTGTTATCCGCAGTCGCCGGTAGCCAGCGCGTCAGCAATTCGTTCAGCGAGCGCAACCGTAACGGCTTGGCGATGAAATCATCCATGCCGATCGCCAGGCAGGTATCGCGTTCATTGTGTCGGGTGCCGGCCGACCAGCCGATGACGATCATATGGCTGTCACCCGATTCCATCGCGCGCAACAAGGCCGTGGTTTGATAGCCATCCATCTGCGGCATTTGGCAATCCATCAGCACCAGATCGTAGTGCTGCGCATGAACCAGTTGTAGCGCATGCTCGCCGTTGGATGCGGTATCGACCTGACAGCCAAAACGCGTCAGCATTTGTCTGATCACCTGCAGGTTCACTGCATGATCATCGACGGCCAGAATGCGCGTATGCGAGAAGCTGGCAGGCAATTCAGTGTCTTCCTCACCCGGCTGCGCGTGAAATGTCGCATTCAGTTTTGAACCCAGGCGCACACCGGCACAGACGAAGCGCGGTGCATCCTTTTTTGCAATGCAGGTGCACAACATGCGCAAGGTATTGAGCAGCATGGTGTGCGAGGTAGGCGTGGGCAACCATGCAGAAAATCCTGCGTGTGCCAGTTTGTTGGCATCGGATCGGCTGTGTTCATCGCTGATCAGCACCAGCAGCGCATCGCGATACAGGGGCGAGTTGCCGATGGCGATGCCCAGCGTCTCGCCGCTAATTCCCGTGAGGTGTTGATCCAGCAAGACGATGCGATAGGGATCGCCCTCTGTCACGGCCTGTTCCAGCGCCGCCAGCGCATCATGCGGCAGCGCGAAACTTTCTATGCGGACCGCGCGTTGCTGCAGTTTTTGTTCGATGCGCGCGCAGCTATCCGCGTCTGCATCGACCAGCATCATTCTGATGTCGGCCACCGGATCGTTGCCTGTCTCTGACGGCGTCTCGCTGCTGCAATCCTGATGCGACGCCAGCAACTGATCGACTTCCAGTAATAGCGTGTCGGCGCTGTCTTGCGCCAGATTGATCATTTCGGATTGGTCAGATGGCAGCTCGTTTTTGCGGATCATCTCAAGCGCGCCGATGATGCCGTTCATTTGCGTGTTGATCGTGCGTTGCAGCGCATCCGCCCGCAGCGGCGTCAATTCAGTGCCGTCCAATACATTGTTATGAGTAGCGCGGCGACGCTGCAAGCGAGCGTGCTGTGCCTTGGTCTGTGGCTTCAGTCTGAAGCGGATGGTTGAGGACATGATCTCTCTGGGAGGTTTTTCAGCATCATCTGATATGGCAGCTGATGGACGTCTTGTCGCATCAAGTGCCGCGCCGGTGCAAATCAAGAATATAGCAAAGCATGGCGCAAATGAATGAATAGCAGTGCTTTATTTTATTGCGACAATGGCATTCATTCATGTAATCTTGCTGCGGCCCGTGATCAAAAGAAAATTCAATAAAGAATTCGTTAAAGAATTCAATATACAAGCGCAGCAAACACAGGTCGCACTATCCATCAGGTCGGCAGCGAGTATTCAAGCGGAGCAACGCCGAGCCATGCGGATGCAATACGAGTAAAAGAAAAATCAAGATCGTAATCAGGGCTGCACAAGCGAACCAGCTTGATGCCCGTTCCAAAAGTCAATATCAGAAGCCGTAGGCGCTGCTTTGATTGGGCGTCTTTTCTGCGTACTGATATTTCCGTAATGGTGTCAGTTGTTGCAAGGGGAGAGTGCATGTCCAATATCGCTGGAAAAGCCTATGCCATGAATGTGATCACACCGATCCGCTGGTATATGACGTGGATTAACAAGGTCATTTTCTGGGTGGCGCTCAAAATGCCATCGACGCTCAAGGGTTTGATCACGCTGTCGCTGATCCACTATGCACGCTGGGTCATCGTCGGCCGCAAGCAGTTTCCGCATCTGAGCGAACGCCAGCCTGAGGAAACGCTGAATTATTCCTACATGCTGTTCTTCAGTAATTTCAATGGCAGCTGGGCGCAATACGTCGATTCCTTCACGTTCTCGATACCGAGCGGCCTCGATCTGTTCTGGAAATGGAATATCCGTTACCCGCGCTCGGTACCGCTGACGCCTTTCCATGAATACATCCAGTTCAACCAGATCCAGACCGATCACTATTACAGCGCCTATCCGATGGCCGCATCGAATGACGTCAAGTCGGCCAAGACCCTGACAACCCAGCTGCTTGCCTTCGACGCGCAATACAACAATGCGTCGCCGGATGAATTCCTGAAAAACTACAAAGCTTTGCTGCGCAGCCTGCAGCACGATATGGGCACCATGCAACCGTTGCCGATTGTCAGTCTGGCCGACCAGGCCAAGGGAGATTGAGATGGCTAACATCAGCGGCAACGCCTATGCATTAACCTGCCTGTGTCCTATCGAGAAGGGCCACTACAACGGCACCGCCTACAGTGATGAAGTCAGGCACCGCCTGCAGAACTGGGGTTTGCTGGAACACAGCCCGATGGCCAAGGTGCCACAAACCTATTTGTGCCGCTACTTTGTGCTCGACGATGTGTATTACGAATCGCTGGCCGGGACCGAATTCGGCGGCACCTTCTACGACTTCATGTCCATCTTCTCGGATAAATTTCGTCGAGCAGCCTTGCCGCGTGAAGATCACCTCAAGTCCAAGTACATTGTTTTCTCCTGCAATCTGCATGGCGATCTGGACGCCTATCTGCGCGGCATGTGGGAAGCGATCAGCGACGACATCCGGCACATCTGGCAATTCTGTTACGGCTTCGATGAAGTCACGGATGCGGATAGCTTCGTCGCCTATATCAAGAAATGCCAGTTGAAGGCAGCCTTGTTCTTTGTCGGCTCGAACGACGATCCCCTGCCTGAGCAATTGAAGGCGCTGTATTTGAAGCAGGAATTCTCGCGCTTCGCCGCCGAGCATCAAGGCTTGCCGGCAGCGCAGTTGCAGCAGGCCTATCAGGTATTCATACAGCGCGTGCAGCCGCTCAATCTGGCGGGACCGGCGTGGACGCCAGGCCAATCCGCCCTGTAAAAATCAAAGGACAAACATCGTGGATAAACAGTTAGATCTGCTGGACATTCAGGGCAATGTAATCAAGGCATACGGTCGCTATAATTTTCCAGTGGCGCGCTATGTCTTCTTGAACATTCGCGACGGCAAACGTGCGCGCGAATTTGTCGGCGCAGTCACCAAGGAAGTCACCACTGCCGTCAGATGGGATGATGGCCCAAATCCGATTCCCAAGCCGCTCGCTACCGTCAATATCGGGTTCAGCTATCAGGGTTTGAAGCAGCTTGAATTGCCGCGCGCATCGCTGATCGGCTTCCCGATGGAATTCGTGATGGGGATGAAGAAGCGCAAGGATATTCTTGGCGATGATGGTCGTAGTGCGCCCGAACATTGGGACCCGATCTGGCGCGACAATCGCGAAACCGATTGGGCCAAGGATGTGCACATCTGGATTTCGATCAACGGCCAGACGCCGGCCGCGATGCAACAGCGCTACGAATGGCTGCAAGATTTGGTGGCGCGCAGTGGAGACGGCGTGGCGGTTTTGTCCGGACATCGCGGCGATGATGGCGCAGAGAATTTGCCGTTTCAGGATGTGCATGTCGTGCTGCAGGACGGCAAACCGACCAGCAAGGAACACTTCGGTTACACCGATGGCATCGGCGATCCGGTCTTCGAAGGATTGCCGGGGCGGGCAGAGCGCGTCATCGGTCGCGGCAAGCAGATGAAGGATGGCACATGGGCACCGCTGGCAACCGGCGAATTTATCCTCGGCCATCGCGATGAAGCCGACGAATATCCGGAGGCGCCCGCACCACAACTGTTGTCGCGCAACGGCACCTTCATGGTGTATCGCAAGCTGCATGAAAACGTCGGTACCTTCAACGCCTATCTGGAGCAGGAGGGCGCCAAATATCCGGGCGGCAAAGAACTGCTGGCCGCAAAATTCGTTGGTCGCTGGCGTGATAATGGCGCACCTTTGGTGGATGCACCGGATGCAAAGAGCAAGACGGAATGGGATGCCAGGTTCTACGCTGCGAACCGCGTCGATCAGGACAAGATGTTGAGCGGCTTCACGTTCAACAAGGATATGGATGGTGCGAAATGCCCGTTCAGCTCGCATCTGCGTCGCATCAATCCACGCGCCTCGCTGGAGACAACGCCCGATGCATTTGAAACTCCCGGCGCACTGGCCAATCGCCGCCGCGTCATGCGGAGAGGATTGCCCTACGGCGAAGTCAAAGACCAGACACGCGACGACGGCAATCACGGCATCATCATCATGATGATCAGCGCCAGCATCAGCCGCCAATTTGAATTCGTGCAGCAGCAGTGGATCAATTACGGCAACGACTTCCACGCCGGCAACGACAAGGAAATCATCCTCGGAAATCATGGCGCAGATTTATCGAGCCGTGCGGTGCTGGAAGTAGAGAAGGACAGCGATGATGCACCGTACTTCCTCAACAAGATTCCGCGTCTGGTGGAAACGCGCGGTGGCGATTACTTCTTCATTCCTAGTATGACGGCGCTGCGGATGATCGCCAAGGGGATAGTCGATCCGACTTGATGAGGAATCTCAGGAACTCAAGTGAGGTAGGCAAGCAAGTAGGTCAGGGGATCGCTGCTGCGATTCCCTGATTGATCTGCAACGGGCGTTTTGCAGAGTGCTGACCGGATCACGCTATCATGCGTCCCTATGAACGCCCGCATCGACACCTTTGTGGCACCGCCGTGTGCCGAAGACATCGTCATCCTGTATCAGGATGACGCGATATTACTGATCAATAAACCTAGCGGCTTGCTGTCGCTATCAGGTAAAAATCCGCTCAATCTCGATTCCGTGCATTACCGTTTGGTGCAGCAATTCCCGAGTGCGTTGCTATTGCACAGGCTTGATTTTGGTACCTCGGGGATCATGATTGTTGCACTTAACAAGAGGGTCGCGGCGAATATCAATCGACAGTTTCAGGCGCGTACCGTGGTCAAGACTTATCAGGCGGTATTGGCCGGGCACGTCGCAGCAGATGAAGGCGATATCGAATTGCCGATCGCCAAGGACCCGATTAATTTTCCGAAGTTGCAAGTGTGTTTTGAAACCGGCAAGGCTGCCAGTAGTCATTATCAGGTGTTGGATAGGCAGGCTGGGCCGGATACCACCCGCGTCCTGTTCACGCCTAGTACTGGACGCACGCATCAGTTGAGAATTCATAGTGCAGGGATTGGGCATCCTATCTTGGGTTGCGATTTGTATGGCACGGCTGATAGTCGGCGGATGGCTTGTAGACTTTTCCTACATGCTACTGGCGTGGAGTTTGACCATCCGGTTAGTGGCAATCGATTCTCCTGGATTAGCGAGTGTCCGTTTTAATCCGACATCTATTTCAAACCTTCATTCGGCACTTGCTTAGTATTCTTACTTTTTACGTGGCTCGCGGCACCTCACGCTCGTCGCAAAATAAGCGCCCCGGTGATTTCGTTATCGTTGATAGACATAATGCTTTCAATATAGATCTTCCGTTGTTTGACAACTGCAACTTCCAAACACTCAATCATCAGTCGGCACGCGTACAAATAAGAGATGAACTGGTCTGGGCGCGTAAAATAACCACCCAAAATCGCTGCCGCCCTACTTGGCTGCTTAGTAATCAATTCCGCAGCAGATGTAACAATGTCCGCGGCCATACCAAAGTCGTACTTGTCTTCTCGCGTGTGAAGAAAATTGCGAATTTTTACAAAATGTTCAGCAATTGCTTCTGTTTCTGCTGAGGTCAGTGGTGGATTTGTCGTCTTGCCTACATATTCTTCGATTCGACGCTTTACCATTGCGGCTGATGTGGTGCCAACCATGGCCGGCGTACCATTTTTCCTTCTCCGTAGGAGAGCGTCGCAATGGCAGTAGCCGAGAAACCTAATCACGCCAGGATCGGATCCCCTCAAATTCTTCAGTTGCTTCGACATCTTTTCTAAGACGGAGTCAGCGGATGGCAATAGTCCTACGGTGTAGAGCATAACCTCGCGCCATTTTTGGTCTTGCATTGCAACTTCGACCACGTTGTTAAGGATAACCTCATCGTGTGATTTGACGAGGAAAGAAGCAGTGAAGTACTCCTGTATTGTTAGGTGCGAAAACGAAAAAATGTCTACGGCGCGCTCAACAATTAACCCGTGCTGTGCCTCAATTTGCTTGATCACTATTGATGCATCCGCTTCCTCAGACTTTTCCTTATCAGGTAAGTCGCGAAGAAAGTCTAAAATTGTGCGCTCTAATTCAGAGCGACGGAATACGGTCCTCGAATCAAAATAGAATTTCGCAGCGACTGCTTCGAACAAATGTTCCCTCCGCGAGAACGACAAGTTTTTATAAAAATCATCACGCGATATAAGTCGAGAAGTGTCCCACTTCCGAAGCAATGCATCGATTGCTTCTTTATAAAGGTCGACCTGCCGAGCAGGGAAAACGAGCGATTCTTCAAACGCAAGACAGAGAAGTGTTAGAAGCAAAGGTGTTCGCCCCAAATCCCTTAAACCTTCTTGCTCATTCTCTTTCCACCCGGCGATAAACCGTTTTAGATGTTCAGAGTTTTCGCCATACCATTGCGTGACAAGCTGAATTTGTTGATTCGCATCGAAATCTGCCACTTCCAAATACTTAAATTTTTCGAAGGAGTAATCCGTTGCCGCGGTGCGGCACGTAAGACAGTACTGGCATTTTTTGTATTTTAAGGAGAGATTCACTACCTCCTTAATTGTTTGCTTTCGTTTACTGTCCTGTTCATTCACTTCATCCAAGCCATCAAGGAGGATTATTGCATCCCCACGCTCTAACAAAGCACGGACAAAAATCTCAGCGTCCGGAAATCCGCATAGATCAAACTGGTTGGCAATATAGGGAATTAAGGATAATGATGAATCACTCCAGTCCTTTAGTGAAATAAAAATGGGAGTCTTTTTAATTCTTCCTTTGCAAGCAAGAATTGCCAAGTACTTCAAAAACGTCGTTTTTCCTGCTCCCGGTCTTCCCAGAATAAATAAATTGTCGCCCGTTTCAGCTACTTCAAGTGCAGGTAATCGAGTGCCTTCCTGAAGCGAGTCAGCCGTTTGCAGGCTATTGATATCTCCCGCAAACCTTTTCAGGGCACTTATGCGGTCAAATACAAATGCATCCGTATATACATCTTCAATCCTGATTGTTTTCGGGTTCCCCAAAATTTTCGTGGTACTCAAATTCTCAAGAAGATTTTTTCGATAGTCGTTTCTCGTTCCTTTCCAATCTACCTTCTCCCATTTAGTTCTAATGGTCTCCAGAAGTCTGTCGCTAATTGAGGAAACAACTTCTTTCGACTGTTTTTTTGCTATCTCAACAGCAAAGTCAGTAGTTTGTCCGAGTAGCCCTTGCCAATCAAAGGAAGCCAAATCTAAACCGCTCATCTATATTTCCTCTCGATGATTGAACAAAAAGTTTGAGTCCGATAACGATTCAATCAAATTTCCCAACTAGTAGGTTCCTGCCGCGTCACATTATTCCGTGCATGACGGAAGGTAGAAACCGCATCGTAAACGATCTTGCGCGCGCGATTGATGCCGCCCAAAGGTCGATGCGCAGGCAAACTGTGCCAGGGTGTGAACGATAAATTTTCGCCAAAGCTGCGTTGCGCTTCGCCATCGAATTCCTGCGGCGGGATGCGTATGGTGGCGACTTTGCGGAAGGGCGATTCCGACTCCTTCCATTCATGGCCTGGATCTTCTATCGGCATGCTGGTCGCATTGACTTGCAGTTGTACGGTGAAGTCGAACACGGCTTCGCGCTGCGATAACTGCTGCACCATCGCTTCACGTAAATAATCCGGCCCGGGATTCGCAGGTATTTCATCTGCATCAGTGACGCGCGGGATCGCCGAATACTTGACTGCCGTCTCACCGAACAGATACGGCGTGGTGCTCCAGTAACGGGTTTGCAGTGGATTGGCGAATTTTTTCAGTGACTTGATCAGGTTCCAGATCACGCGCAAGTGCGTGGCGAAGTAGCTGATCTTTGCCCAGGTGCTGCCGGTCATGGCCTTGATCAAGCCATCGAATTCGGCCACGTCTTTGGTCACGAACACATTGGTGGTGATGACGATAAAGTCTTGCGTCTGCGCGTCGCGTTCTGCTTCCAGCAATTTGTCGCCGGCCACGCCCATCAGCTTGATCGCCATCCCGCGTATGTCGCGCGAGGTGTCGGGCTGGATGGTGCCGTCCTGATTGGAAAAACGTATCCATGCCTGATAGCTGCGCGCTTCGGCAAAAATCCCGATTCGCAGGTCAGCCGGCAAATCGGGCTCGATGATGAATTCTGCTGTGACCAGTCCGTGCATCTTGGGATGGGCATCGCGCCGCATGATGCCGGTCGGATTGTCGCGAATGATTTTGGCTTGCAGTCGCGCGGCAAGGTCGCGTGTGTCTTCTATCTCGTGGGCGGGGATGATTTCTTGAGCGAGTGCATTGTTGGGCATAATTTATTATTGATTTGATACCGTATCGTTGCCGCGCAGCTGACATTTCGGGCTATATTACGTGGGGGCGGTGGACCCGGTAATACTTGGCTATCATCAACTGTAATTATTTTCTTGGCAAGAAAAAGCGACACAGCTTTCGTCACTCTGGATAGAAGCGGGGCATCAAATCATATTTCCACAAGCATCGAGTTGGTCACCATTGGCGAAGCGCGACGGCACGGTAAAAACCGGTTTGCATCGTTCGATGTTCTTCAGCCCGTCGATCGCAACCAATTCCGAACTTCAAGTAGCGCAAGGCGCACAAGGCACTTATGACTTGAGCGCGGCGCTGGCGCTGTTTGTCGCGTTGATCCATGGCCTGCGCGAGGTTCATCAGCGTACCGACCTGCATCAGGCTTTGTGTCTAGCGAACTTGCGTTTGCGGCAAGACGGTTCGGTGGAGTTGCGCAGCGATGCCACGGTGCCGCTGGCTTACAGTTCACCTGAACAAACCGGGCGCATGAACCGGCAGGTCGATTACCGCAGCGACTATTATTCACTCGGTATCGTGTTGTATGAGTTGTTGAGCGGCCATCTGCCTTTCGAGTCCGATAGTGTGATGGAGCTGGTGCACAGCCACATCGCCAAAAAGCCTTTGCCGCCCGGCCGCCTTAATCCTGTCATTCCCGATGTCGTCGGCAATATCGTCCTCAAGCTGCTGGCCAAGAATGCGGAGGACCGCTATCAAAGCCTGGAGGGTTTGCTCAAGGACGTAGAGCGTTGCCAGGCAGCGCTGGAACAAAGCGGCATCATCGAACCCTTCGTGCTGGCGCAATACGATGTGTGCGATCGCCTGCAGATTTCGCAAAAAATGTATGGTCGCAATTACGAATACAGCCGCCTGCTCAATGCGTTCAAGCGCGTGGCGGCCGGCGGTGCGGAACTGCTGCTGGTCAGCGGTTATGCCGGCATCGGCAAATCATCGCTGGTCAATGAAATCCACAAGCCGGTGGTGGCGCAGGGCGGCTACTTTATCTCGGGCAAATTCGACCAGTTCAAACGCACGATCCCGTATTCGGCTTTCAATGAAGCCTTCCGCGAACTGATGCGGCAAATCCTGACCGAAAGCGAAAACCGCATTGCCGATTGGCGCGCCAAGTTATTGAAGGCGCTGGGCCCCAATGGCCAGCTGATTATCGAAGCGATTCCGGAACTGGAATTCATCATCGGCAAGCAGCCGCAAGTGCCGCTGCCGGGCGCGACGCGCAACAGCTTCAATTATGTGATGCAGAATTTCGTCAGCGTGTTCACCCACTCTGATCATCCCATCGTCCTGTTTCTCGACGATCTGCAATGGGCGGATGCGGCCTCGCTGAAACTCATTACCTTGTTGATGAAGGATCTGGACGATCCCTGTCTGTTGCTGGTCGGTGCCTACCGCGACAATGAAGTCGATATTGCACATCCGTTGAATCTGACCATCGATCTGATCCGCAAACATGCGATCGTCACCATCGTCGAAGTCAGTCCCTTGCTGGAAGACAGCATAGAAGAGCTGGTCGCCGATACGCTCAAGCGCGATTCGGCGGAAACGCGGCCACTGGCGCAACTGATCTTTCGCAAGACGCTGGGCAATCCCTTCTTCATCGGTCAGTTCATCAAGAGCTTGCATAGCGAGACGTTGCTGCAATTTGAAGGCGGCGCGTGGAACTGGAATATCGAGCAGATCCAAGCGCTGAATATCACCGACAACGTGGTCGAGTTGCTGACCAAGGAGCTGCGCCGCCTGCCGCAACCTACGCAACGTCTGTTGACGATCGCGGCGTGTATCGGTAACCGCTTCGACCTGCAGACGCTGGAAACCGTCAGCGAAAGACCGCGGCAGGAAATCAGCGAGTTATTGCATGATGCGCTGCAAACCGGTTTGATTATCCCGTCTGAACACACGGCGGCGGCAGTCGCGATGGTGCCGCTGTCGTACCAGTTCCAGCATGACCGCGTGCAGCAGGCCGCGTATGAAGGCATCGCCAAACAAGAAACCGATGCGGTCCATCTGGAGATAGGTCGCCTGCTGCTGAACAGCCTGAGCGCAGGGGAACGAGAAGAGCAGATATTCAATATCGTCGATCACCTGAACCAGGGCCGCAATCTGCTGGATGTGCAGGCGGAGAAGGACGAGTTGGCCAACCTGAATTTGCTGGCGGCCAAAAAAGCCCGCAAGTCGGCTGCGTTCGATGTGCATTACGAATGCATAGAGATTGCAAATGAATTTGGCAGCGAGGACGACTGGAGCAAGAAGCCCGGCTTCATGCACGAGTTGTACATGGAGCTGATCAACGTTGCGTTTGCCCGTGCCGATTATCGCGAGATGGAAAGGCTGTGCCAGATCGTCTGCGAAAAGAGCGCTACACCTTCCGAGGTGATTGCAGCCAAGGATTATCTGATCCGCTGCTATGGCGCGATCTACAAGCCGCAGGAATTGATGAAAACCGGGATCGAGATGCTGGAAATTTCCGGCATCAAGGTGCCGGTCAATCTCGACGAAAAGGATATACGCATTGCGCGTCTGCGGCTCAAGCTGGCGCTGCGTGGCAAAGATCCGCTTGAGCTGGCCACCTTGCCGCCGGCCACCGATCCGCAGTATCTGCTGCAACTGCATGCGACGATGGCGTTTCTCGGTTACGGCTTTACCTATCTGGCGGGTTCCAATGTGGTGTTATGGGTGGCGCTGGAAATCGTGCGGCGTTCCATCCGTTACGGCTCGTCGCCGAATTCTGCGTATGCGTATGCGGTATGGGGCCGCACGCTTGTCGGCAAGTTGGGCCGACACGAAGAGGGCTATAAATTCGGCAAGGTGGCCAAGCAGCTGGGCGGTCACAAGCAATTGCTGGGCGCGGTCGGCATCTTCCACGGCATCATTCGGCATCATCGCGAGCACTTGCGGCTGTCGCTGGAACCCTTGATGGATACCTATGTCAAGGCAATGGAAATCGGCGACCGGCCGGGGGCGATGGTGGCGCTGTCATTTTCGGATGCGATACGTTTTCAGTCCGGTGGCAATGTCAACGATGCACTGGCCACGATACGCAAGGATCTCGATATCTATCGCAAGATGGATTACGCGGCCTTGCTTGGCGTGATGATTCCGTGGGCGCTGTTGTTCTCACGCCTGGTGGGCGAGTCGATCACTGACATCACGCAGGGCCGCGAGCAGGAAGATTATGCGTTGGCGCGCAAGAATGCCGCCGATCCGTGGGGCTTGTTTTACGTGCGCACGATACAAGCGATAGGCGAATATTATTTCGGTGAATTCAGCAGTGCGCATGCGCATGCAAAGGAAGCGATCGACTTGCCCGGTTTTGACTTCGGCACACCATCGTCGGGATTCCTGATGTGGGTGCATTCCTTAGCCGAACTTGCACGCTGCCGTCCCTACGACAACAACACCAATGCACTCGCCAGCGCGAAAGCGATGCAGGCCCGTTTCAAGGCGTGGGCGAATGCGGCTCCCATGAATTATCTGCATAAATGGCAATTGGTCGAAGCCGAACGCTTGCGCGTCGCTGGCAAAAGCGTACGCGCAGAACAGTTTTATGAGCGGGCAATCAAGGGTGCGCGCGACAATGCCTTCCTGAACGATGAAGCCTTGTCGCATGAACTTGCAGGCAAGTTTTACTTGGGTGTTGGAAAAGAAATCAATGCGCGCATGCATCTGGAGCAGGCGCATGCCAAGTATGAAGAGTGGGGTGCGTTTGCCAAGGCGCTGCAGCTGGAGACGATACATTCTGCATTGCTGGCACGCGTGATTGCGCGCAGGCGGTCAGACAGCCGCGGCCAGGCCGAAGCGCGTGAACGGCAGGTGGATATACAAACGGTAATCCGCGCATCGCAGGCGCTGTCGGGCGAAATTCAACTCGACAAGCTGCTGTCGAAATTAATGCATTTGCTAATCGAAAATGCCGGTGCGCAAAAAGGCGCTTTACTGGTGGTAGAACACGGACGGCTGTTTGTACAGGCGGAAATCAACGGCGACGCCATCGTTTTGCAGCAGAAAGTCGCGGTGGAGAAAAGTAGCAGTCTGGCGCTCTCGGTCATCAACTACGTCAAGCGCACCGCCGAGAAAGTAGTGCTGGGTGATGCAGCCAACGACAGCCAGTTCAATGGCGACCCATATATAGAGCAGGAGCACCCGAAATCCATCATGTGCCTGCCCTTGCAAAAGCAGGGACAGCTGGTCGGCATGCTGTATATGGAAAACAATCTGGCGATCGATGCCTTCACGAACGAGCATGCAGAACTGCTGCAGATACTGTCGACGCAGATTGCGATCTCGCTGGAAAACGCCACCTTGTACAACGACCTCGAACAGAAAATCGAGTTGCGTACCCAGGCGCTCAGCCAGAAAAATACCGAGTTGCACGATACGCTGAATTCCCTGCGGCTCACGCAAAAGCAATTGGTGGAATCGGCCAAGCTCGCTTCCCTCGGACAGTTGGTGGCCGGTGTCGCGCATGAAATCAATACCCCGGTCGGTGTCAGTGTGACCGGGGCCTCGACGCTGGCGGAAGAAACCACGCGCCTCAAATCGCTATACCAGAGCGGCGACATGAAGCGCTCGGATCTCGACGCGTATGTCGGTACCGCCACCACAATCAGCAAATTGCTGCTGTCGAATATGGAAAGGGCGGCGACGCTGATACAAAGTTTCAAGGATGTCGCCGTGGATCAGACCAGCGAAGAACGGCGCATCTTCCGCCTGAAAGCCTATATCGATGAAGTCTTGTCTAACTTGAGCCCGCTGTTGCGCCGCTCGGAACACCGGATGACCGTCAATTGCGACGATGCCATAGAAATCGATACTTATCCGGGTGCCTTGGCGCAGATCATTACCAACCTGGTGATGAATGCATTGCTGCACGCTTTCCCTGACGATAAGTCGGGTGACATGCTGATCGTGGTGCGCAATGTCTATATAAAAGGGATGGAAACCGATTTGATCGAATTGCGTTTTTCCGACAATGGCGTCGGCATCGCTCAAGCAGATCTGGCCAGGATTTTCGATCCTTTCTTCACGACCATGCGCGGCCGTGGCGGCAGCGGTCTGGGCTTGAACATTATTCATAATCTGGTTACTGGCAGCTTGCAGGGACAGATCACCGTCGAAAGCCAGGTTGGCGTCGGTACTACTTTCATTGTGCGGTTTCCGCGCAATTCCAATGCGGCTGCAATCTCCGCTGCTGCAGAAGCGCATGCTGCGCAACGTCTGCTTTAAGGCTCATCATGTTTGAAGATTTTGTATTTGCGCCAGAAAAAGAAGACGGCACCGACGGCATTCACATGCCGTGGAAGATTTTGATTGCGGATGATGAGGAAGAAGTCCATCAGGTGACAGCGGTCGCGATGATCGACGTGCAGTTCAAGGGACGCAAGCTGGAATTCCTGCATGCGTATTCCGCACGCGAAGCGCGTGACATGCTAGCCGCAGATGGCGACATCGCGATCATTTTGCTCGATGTGGTGATGGAAGAAGACGATGCCGGTTTGAAACTGGTGCGGCATATTCGCGAACAAATGAATAATCGTCGCCTGCGCATCGTGTTGCGTACCGGCCAGCCGGGCCAGGCCCCGGAGCGCGACGTGGTGGTCGATTACGACATCAATGATTACAAATCCAAGACTGAACTGACGCGCCAAAAGCTGTTGACGTGCATCATTTCTGCCTTGCGGTCCTATGACGATATCGTCGCCCTGGAAAATTTGAGTCGCGATCTGGAACGTCAGGTGCTGGAACGCACGCGCGAACTGACGGTGGCGAAAGAAGATGCGGAGTCGGCGAATCGCGCCAAATCCGATTTTCTCGCGGTCATGAGCCATGAGATACGCACGCCGATGAACGGCATGCTCGGCATGATGCAACTGGCCCTGGCGCAGGCATCGGATGCGGAACAGAAAGAGCATCTGGAGACCGCCCAGTATTCGGCCGAAGCCTTGCTGACCATCCTGAATGACATACTGGATTTTTCCAAGCTGGAATCCGGCCAGCTGGATTTCGAGGCGACCGACTTCGACTTGGTCAAGGCGGTGGATAGCGTCATCAATCTGCTGCAATCGCGAACCAGCAACACTGCCTTGTCGCTCAGCCTCGATTGCGCCGCCGGCTTGCCGCGCGCGCTGGTGGGCGATGTGGGCCGCTTGCGGCAAGTCTTGCTGAACCTGATTAATAACGCCTTGAAATTCACCGAAGAGGGCGGCGTCACGCTGAAGGTAGAACAACTACCAGCGAGCGATGCGCAGATCCTGTTGCGATTTACGGTCATCGATACCGGTATCGGCATCGCACATGAAGCGCAGGCCCGTTTGTTCCAGTCTTTTTCGCAGGCAGACAGTTCGATTTCCCGACGCTTCGGCGGTACCGGCCTGGGCCTGTCCATCTGCAAAAAGATCGTCGAAATGCAGGGCGGCTGTATCGGCGTGGAAAGCATCGTGGGCGAGGGCAGCCGGTTCTGGTTCGAACTGACATTTGCACCCGCAGCCGAGGTCAGGGAAAAAGCGGTTGATGTGAGTATTGCCATTCCACTCGCCAGCCGCACGCTGCGCATCCTGTTGGCTGAAGATAATGAAGTGAATCAGAAGGTGGCTGTCGCCTTGCTGAAAAAATCCGGCCATACCGTGCAAGTCGCACAAAACGGTCATGAGGCCGTCCTTGCTGTTCAGCAAAGTCATTTCGACCTGGTCCTGATGGATGTGCACATGCCGGAAATGGATGGCGTGGCGGCGACCCGTATCATCCGCGGCTTGTCCGGCCCCGCAGCCAGCTTGCCTATTGTGGCGCTGACTGCCGCCGGGACCCTGGCGGATATACATACCTGCATGGATGCCGGGATGAACTATTTTCTTGTCAAACCGTTCAGAATGGAGCGTTTTAGTGGGATTTTGCAGCAATTGCCCCAAGCAGCAACCTGAAATCCGGCGCGATTTTGCCGGCCCAGCATCGTCCGGAACCGGCCATATCGTTGAAATAGCCGGATTTCCCCCTTCTTCTTCCCGCCTGATTTACACCCCATCCTCCGATAATGCCTATTAAGAAACTCCGGCTGGCCTAAGCAAGGTCGGCGGAATTGACTTTCAAGCGAGGATGACGATGGAAACGAATCAGGCACTGCGTAAAAACTTTTCTCTGCAAGCAGCGGATGCGGGAAATGACGACTTCATCGATACCGTGATCGATGCGCCGAAGACTGGCGCACGCGTTGCAGGTATGGATTTGAAGGCGATTCGTGAAGCCATCGCCCGCGTGGAAGCAGAAGCCAAGGCAACCGTGACCGCCGAGAATCGTGCATATGCCGAAGCGCATGCCCGTTCCCTTGCCGAAGATCGCGCGCAAGCCGACGCCGCCGCCATCGCAGAAGCCAACCGCAACGCCAAGGCGGCCGAAGAAGCCATCGCCGCCAGCCGCGCCCGTCTCGAAGTTGAACGCCAGGCACGTGCCGCCAGCGAAGCCCGTACGGTCGCCGTCAACAAGGAAATCGCCGAACTGCGTGCACGCACCGAAGCCGATACCCAGCTGGGCATCATTGCCATAGGACGTGCCAAGGCCGAGCAACTGGCGCGCAAACGCACCATAGAACAAATCGCCGAAGAGACAGAGTTGGGCGCGCAGGCAGCAGAAGCAGCTGAAAAACTGGCGCAGGAAACAGAACACAAACGTCGGCAAATGGTGGAGAACATCGCTGCCTCCCATATCGCGACCGAAGCGGCAAAAGCCGAAGCTGAAGAACGTGCACGCCTTGAATCCCAGGTGGCTGACGTCGCGCGTGAACATGAACGCCGCGAAAAAAGCGCGCGTGAAACGACTCAGACACTGCTGAATACACGGCGCGATGCGATGCTGCTGACGCAGCAGCGCGAAGAAGCAGATACCAAAGCGCTCGCCTCGATGCTCAATCGTGTTCCAGCCGAAGTGCGCGCCCGTGAAGATGCGCTGGCACGTGCAGCGACAGAACAAGAGCAGCATGCCACTGCGCAAGCGCGTATCGAATCAGAACAACGTGCGCTGGAAGCTATCCAGGCGCGCCTGCATGCAGAAACCGAAATGCGTGCCGCTGCAGAACGTCGCGAACATATAGAAAGCATGGCAGCCGTCGCGGCACAATCACGTCGCGAAGCCGAAGAACGCATCCGTGTTGCCACCGAAGCGCGTATTCAGGTTGAAAAGCAATTGCAGACTTCGGCCATTGCCCGCGTGGAAGCGGAACATCAGGCCGACGAACAGGCACGTGCACGCATCGCGGTCGAAGCCCGTGGCGAAGAAGAGGCACGCCAGCGCGCAATTGCAGAACAGCAGGCAGCAGCAGCTGCACGCGTACGTGCTGAAGAAGAGCAACGCGCCAGAGAATTGGCAGAACAACGCATTGCGATGGAACGCGCTGCAGCGGAAATGGCAAGCGCACGTTCCGTATCCGAAAAATTTGCAGTCGACAAGGCAGCAGAGTGCGCAGCCCTGCAACAGCAAATGGCAGAAATCGCCGCACAAAAAGCACAGCAAGCACTGGCGCTGGCGAACGCAGAACATGCGCGCCTGGAAGCAGAGCAATCGACCCTGCTGGCCTTGCAGAAAAAGAAACAGCTGGAAGCAGCTGCAGCAGCCACCGCAGCTGCACGCGCCGAAGTGAGCAAGGAACAGGCAGCTTTGCTGCAGCAACAACAGGATGCGGCACAACAGGCGCTGGCAGCAGAAGAAACCGAAAGTGCCGCACTCAAACTCAAGCTGGAACAAACTGCAAAACAAGCAGACTTGAAGCGCGCTGCAGCAGAAGCGGCGTTGGCACAAGCGCATGAAGCGGTGGCTTTGGCCAAGGTGCAGGCGCAACGTTTGCAGGATGAACAAAAGGCATTGGCTGTGGCCCAGCAAAAGCTGGTTGCCGAGCGCGAGCATGCCGAAGCTGTACGCAAGGAAGTGCAAACCACGCAAGCCAGGATTGCCAGAGAAAATGCGGCCCGTGCGGCAGCGCAAGCATGTGTGCGTGCGAATGAAGAGAATTCTGCATTACTGGCGGCGCAGGAGCAGACCGACAAGGAACTGCATGCGGCGCGTCGGGCTGAATGTGTGGCGAATGAGCACATCCTGGAACAGGCTAAGGCCAAGACCGCATTGCAAAGAAAAACTGCGCATCTGGCCCTCGACAAGGTGCGTCAAATGGTCGAGCTCACGCGTGTACAGCGCGAGCATGCAGAAGCCGAAGCACTGGCCTTGCAGTCATTGGAAGAAAAATGCCGCATCGAAGCGGCCGCCAAGGCGGAAGCCGAGGCACGTATCCAGGCAGATTTGCAGCAAATGGAATTGCTGCGCGAGCGCGAATTGAACGAACGCAAAATTCGGGAAGCGGCTGAAGTGGAATGCATTGCAAGTCGCGAAGCGTTGGAACAAACCAGAATCAAGGCGGAGCTGCAACAAGCGAATGCACTAGCGTCCGAGCAACGTGCGGCAGAAGCGCTGGAACTTGCACAAACCGAACGTGAACGCAGCCTGGCTGAACAAAAAGCGCTGGCAGCGATACAGCAAAAATTGAGCAACGAACAAAAAGCGCGTGCCGAAGCCGAAGCACGCGCTTTGCAGGAGCAGGAACAGGCAGGCGTGTTCCAGGCGCGTGCCGATGCCGAGCACGCATCGCGTACGGCCAATGAATCGATCCTGCAGGCCGAAAAGCAAATGCTGGAAGCCGCAGCCCAGCAGGCAGAACAGCAACGTCAGGCAGCGCAAGCAGCACAAGCCGCAGCGCGCCAAGCCGTGGAATTGGCCAAGGCAGAACGTGCACGTGCCGATCTTGAAAAAAAGGCGATGGACGCGATTGAAGAAAAGCTGCAGGCTGAACAGCGGCGTCTGCAGGGCGCAGCCAATATATTGCGTGTGACGCAGGAAAAAATCGCAGCCGAGAAAGCTGCCTTGCATGAAGCAGAATTGAGAATTCAAGCGGAAAAAGAACAGGCAACAATTCTGCGCAGCAGACAGCAGGCGCAACAGGCAATGCGTCATGCGACCGAAGTGATTGCCAACGCAGAAAAGGAATTGCTGGCCACGGAAATGCAGCAGGTCGAAGCGCAGCGAATCGTGATGGAAGCGGCAGAACGCAAGGCAATGGAAGTGCGCGAGCTGGCACAAGTCGAGGAGCAACGTGCGCTGGCCGAACAACGCGCACTGGCATTGCTGGAAGAACAGCAAATGCTGGAGCAGCAACGCCTGGAAGCCAGCGAAATCGCATTGGCTGCGATTGAAGAAAAACTGCAAGCCGAACAAAAAGCATGCACTGTGGCCGAGCTGACGGCAATTGCCGAACTGGAAATGGCCGAAGTATCCAAACAGCGTCTTGCTGCAGAAGAAGAAGCGTGTCTGGCGCAGGAAGCGCAGCTTGCAGCAGAACGCGCAGCACTGGCTGCCGCCGAAGAGAAAGCGAAAATTGCTGCCACTGCAATTGAATTATCGAAGGCAGATCAGCTACAACGCGATCGCGAACAGGCAGAAGCGGAAGCGATTGCACGCGATTTGATGTCCCGCATCAGTGATCGTGGCGAGCAACATGAAGAATGGCGTGCGCGCGCGACGGCCGTCCTGGCAGAATCGGGCGCATCGCTTCCACAAAAAGCCAAATCTGGCGCGCGCATGTGGACATCGATTGCGGCCGGTCTGGCATTGCTTGTTGGTGTCGCAGGCTGGAGTGTTCAGCACGATGCGCTGCATATGTTTGCACCGCAGGCAGCAAAATCGGTGGCGGCTGTGAGCAATGTTTCAAGCGGAGCGGTGGCCCCGGCCACGTTGCAAATCTCATATGCATTGTCGAGTTCGCCAGCTGCTGCAACAAATGGGACGGTTGACGCAGAAGTCAGATAAGTCTTTATGCAAGGCCGGATCGGCATGCATTAGCGATCAGCGATTTATCTATGCAAGAGGGTGCCAGGCTTCAGCCTTGCGCCCTCTTGGTGCATTCAGGCTGAGATTTCTCTGGTTGCGTTGCAGGGAGCGATAAAAGCATCAATGACAAGCATTGATTTACTTGCCGTAAGCGGTTGAATCCCGGAAAATCCTGTATCGCATTTGCAATTTAAGCAGCCTCATTTATATCAGCTCATGCGCGGTGCTTGTGCCATTCACGAAACCTGGTCGTCAGGCCGCATCGTCGCATCGCAATCGGTTGGGGAAGATGAGCGGTTTGTCGTACTATATTGGCTGTGCGCATTTATCGAATAACCATAACAAGGAAAACCATGTTCTTCGCGCCACGTCGCACTTTCAATTCAGGCTTACGTTATGTGTTGGGCCGGACCTTGGCTTTGTCTCTGGCAGGATTCTGTGTTTTCCCGGCGCTGGCCGATGATCTGACCGATGTGTCGCAATTATTGCGTTCCGGTCAGCATGTTGCTGCATTGGCAAAAGCAGATGCTTTTTTGAACAAGAATCCACGCGATGCGCAAATGCGTTTTTTGAAGGGCGTGATCCTGACCGAGCAAAACAAGTCGGCAGAAGCGATCACGATTTTCAGCAAGTTGACTGAAGACTATCCAACTTTGCCTGAGCCTTACAACAATCTGGCAGTACTGTACGCATCCAGCGGCCAATATGAAAAAGCGCGCACCGCGCTCGATATGGCGATACGGACCAATCCAACGTATGCCACAGCTTACGAAAACCTCGGCGATGTACATGCCAAGCTGGCGAGCCAGGCCTACGACAAGGCGCTGCAGCTTGATAACACCAACAGCGGTGCCAAATCCAAATTGACTATGGTACGCACGCTGGTTGGCAATACAAGCGGCGGCACCAATCCAAAAGTTGCGGTGGTTGCGGCAGCACCTTCAGCACCGGTAAAGGCCGAGCCTAAACCGGAACCTAAAGTTGAACCTAAGCCTCCTGTGAAAGAAGTGCCTAAGGTCGAGCCAAAAGTTGAAGCCAAGCCTGAAGTAAAAGTCGAAGCCAAGCCAGATCCGAAAATTGAGCAGCAAAAGCTGGCGCAAAAGCAGGAAGCCGAAGCCAAGCGTGATGCCAAGGCCAAGGCGAGTGCCGCCGCCGATGCCGAGCGTGATCAAGTAATGACTGCAGTCAACGCATGGGCCAAAGCCTGGAGCGCACGCGACGTCAAAGCGTATCTGAATGCTTATTCCAGCGAATTCGATTTGCCGGCAGGACAATCACGCAAGGCATGGGCAGATGAGCGCCGTGCCCGCATCGAAGACAAAGATCGCATCAGCGTCAAAATCGAAGCGCCGCAAGTCAACGTAAGCGGCAATAATGCGACCGTAAAATTCCGTCAGATTTATGATTCTGATCGGGTCAAAGCTAATAGCCGCAAGACATTGGTGCTGGTCAAGCAATCCGGTAAATGGCACATCAAGCAGGAGCGTGCGGGTAGCTAATGGCTGGAAATAAAATAAAGTTGCGCTTATTCGCACGTCGTATTGGATGTTGGTCAGGTGCAGCAGCTTTAAGCCTACTGGTTGCCGGTGGTGCCAGCTTGCCATTGCCATCGTTTGCCAGTGGCAACAAGCCGGGAGTGCCCGCGCGTCTCGATCCGGAAATCATGTTGATCGAAGTCTACAAGTCCCTCGCTGCAAATCGCTTGCGCGATGCGCAGGCCAAGGCCGATGCCTTGGTTGCGGCCTATCCAACTTTCCGGCTGGGTCATCTGGTGCGTGGCGATTTGCTCTTGCTGCATACACAAACTATCAAAACCTTTGGCGCGGCACCTAACGCACCCGCCGACAAACTCAATAATCTGCGTGCCGAAGCGGTCGTGCGCTTGAAGTCCTTGCGCGAGCGCCCGGATCCGAACATGATTCCGCGCGTTATTCTGCAGATGCGCGACGACCAGAAAAAAATTGTGCTGGTGGATGCCAAGCGCTCACGGCTCTATGTCTATGAGCGCGTCAACAATCAGTTGAAACTGGTCAGTGATTATTATGTGAGTCAGGGCAAACTGGGCGTTGAAAAATTCAAGGAAGGCGATCAAAAGACGCCGCTCGGCGTCTATTACATCACCGCACGTTTAGCGGGTGCAAAGCTGCCTGATTTTTACGGTCCAGGTGCCTTGCCTATCAATTATCCGAATGAATGGGACAAGGCCAATGGCCGCAGTGGTTCGGGCATCTGGTTGCATGGCGTGCCATCGGATAGTTACAGCCGCCCACCTTTGTCCTCGGATGGTTGCGTGGTGCTCACCAATGCCGATTTGAAGGAATTGTCCGCGACGGTTGAAGTCGGCAATACGCCGGTCATTATCAGCGATGATCTGAAATTCGTCTCCAAGGCAAAATGGGAAGCAGACAAACTCAGCGCCAACAAAATGCTGGAGTCATGGCGTGTCGATGTTGAGAGTACCGATCCGGATCGTTTGCGCCGTCATTATTCGCGCAGCTTCAAGGCACCGCGCGGGCAAAGCCTGGATGGCTGGCTGACCAAGTTGCAGCAATCAACTCTGGGCGCACGCAAGATTGACGTGGCACTGCGCGACGTGACCTTGTTCCGCTATCCGGATGGTAAGGATCAAAAAGAAATGATCGTTGCTGCCTTCACTCAGGAAGCCATCATCGGCAAAGGCAAGCATGTCACGCGCAAGCGCCAGTACTGGGCCAGGGAAGGTGCGCAGTGGAAAATCGTTTCTGAAGTCAATTTGCAATGAGCTTGACCAGAGATACCGATGCGTCGGTATCTCTGTAGTCACATTGAGAGTCATCAATAGAATTGATGTGATTTTCATCACATATTTCTCCCGCAATTCCTTGCATCATTCCCTGGCTTGATTCATCGCGTCTTCATACTTCTTTACAGTTGTAAAAGACTATTTCATCCGTGGATTTCCCGCAGCCGATCTATATAGTGATTCCATGCCGACGCGATTCATAAACCAAATCTGGTTTTCGAGGCGGCTAACAGGAGTCA
Organism: Herminiimonas aquatilis; assembly: GCF_042665175.1. Lineage (NCBI taxonomy): Bacteria > Pseudomonadati > Pseudomonadota > Betaproteobacteria > Burkholderiales > Oxalobacteraceae > Herminiimonas > Herminiimonas aquatilis. Next base: position 90,964 of record NZ_JBHTCC010000002.1, on the reverse strand, counting down.
ATCATGCTGCACAAAAAATGGATAGGCATTGCCTTGCTGGCGACAGCTGCAGTCTCGACGACAGCGTCGGCTGATAATCGCGGTGTCAACACGGCGCTCGGTGCCGTGGTTGGTGCAGTAATTGGTAACAGCGTCGGCGGTCAGGACGCAGCGATTATTGGCGGTGTGTTGGGTGCCGTAGTGGGAGCAAGTGCTTCCGGCGGTCGCAACGATGATCGCAATTACGGCTACCGCCAACCGCAAGGCTATTACCAGGCACAACCTCATTACCAACCGCAGCCTGTCTATTACCGGCCTGCTCCGGTTTATACGAGACCCGTATATCGCAATGGCTACGATAGACACAACGATTATCGCGGTGGCTATCAATCGAATGGACGCCGCGGCGAATACGGTGGCTATGAGCGCGGCGATTATCGTCGCTAAGAAATTTTAAATCTGAAAGCAAGCGTACAAAACGTCAAGCTTGGGAGGACGCTGGCATCGATGCGATGCCAGCGTAACAAGCCAGATTATTATTAGAGCGATAAACGTTACAGCGCATTTTTGAAGTGGAAGGCGGGGAAAAAGAAGCATCGCGCATCAGCAACAAGCTATGCATTTTTCTCTTTCCACTTTGTTGGAAGAAAGGCTGTTTCGATGAAAATATTCAATACACGCGTAGCGAAGCGCATGCTTATTTCGCTGGCAGGATTGGCGGCCCTGGGTGGTTGTGCAGTCGTGCCGTATAACTCAGGCTATTACGATCAACCGGTATATGGCGGTCCGGCAGTATATGCCGCACCAGTCTATGTTGCGCCGGCCGTTAATTTCGGACTCAGTTACCGTTCGCGTGGTTACTATGGTCCGCGTTACCATGGTGGTCGCGGTTATCATGGTCGTGGTCACAGGTGATCAGCAGATCATCCAAACGAGCGCACTCAAACGAACGTACTCAAACGAACGCACTAAATAAAAATGGCTAGTCAATGCGACTAGCCATTTTTACTTTTTGCGTGATGAAAATCAGCGGCGGTAATCACGATTTTCACGGTAATCGCGGTAATCACGCGGTGCGCGATGGTAGCCCCCGTGTTCGCCGTAATAGTTGTCATGGCGCGGGCCACGATAATATCTATCGCGATAACCATAAACGACCACCGGGGCTGGCGCATACACGACAGGTGGCGGTGCATAAACAGGTACCTGACTACCGTAAATGATCGGTGGCGCGTAGTAATTGGAATAGTTGTTATAGAGCGGCGGTGGTGAATAATAAACCGGTGGCGGTGGGTAATAGCCACCCACGCCCAGGTTGATTGACCAGTTCACGCCGCCTGCCATTGCCGACGTTGCTGCCAGTGTCAGGACGCTTGCCAAACCGCAAAGTGCAATAATTTTTTTCATGAAAATCTCAATATGGATGATGATATTTAACGCTCAATCATCCTCTTCGACTACTGCTAATTCGTAACAATCTGTATCGTTTCATGGATGCATTAGTCATACGACAACATCCACGCAGACGATAATTTGAATCTCATTGTGCGGCATATCTACTTCTACTCATTCATCATGCTTCGGATCCATCGCCACCAGCAGGCTGCAGCGAATTTTTTCCACCAGTAAGGCATCGGTGGCGCCGCGCCACCAGCGCATGGCCAAGGATTGATGACGTGAATGGCCAACGATCAGCAATTCGACACCCAGTTTATCGACCAGTTCGGCGATGGTGGGGACCGGTTCGCCCACTTCAATATGCGTTTGTACCTGCAAGCCCGCTTCACGCAGGTAGGCTTGACCATCGCTTACCTCGCGCTCCATTTTTTTCTTTTCAGCGAGAATTTCTTCTTCGATACCCTGCATGGATACCATCGCATACTCACCGATGACCACCGATGGTGGCGGATTGACGACTGCCAGTAAGTGGATTTCTGCAGAGGGGCCTGGAGCCAGCCTTACACATTCCTGCAAGGCAGAGCGACTTTCCAGTGTGCCGTTATAAGCGATCAATATCTTGCGATACATAAGACCTCCTGATAAGCGATGGGTGCATGATCAGTATATCGCTAACGGCCGATCGGACAAGTCGGTCGCCTAGGTATTGGTGGTCAGGCTTAACTACACAGATTATTCAGGATGCCTGCTTCAAATGACTGAAAGTGAGTCCTGTCAATACGACGCCGATCGCGCCAATGCAAATGACTGCACCCGTGCCCCACTGTTCAACCGCAAATCCCGCCAGGCCGACCCCAGCCGACTGGCCCAGGAAGAAGCAGGCCGCAAAAGTGGAGACAGCCGCGCCGCGTCGTTCCGGTGCCATTTGCGTTGCATTCATCTGCAGGGTGTTATGCAGCATGTAAAAGCCCAGCCCAGCGGCGAAACATGCCGGGATCGCCCAGCGCCAGTCGGGCGCAAGGCCGATGGTCAGATAAGCCGCGGCAACAATAATGCCGCCCCAGCGTGATAATCCTTTTTCACCGAGGCTGCGCACCAGCCGGCGTGACGTGGTCGCATACAGAAAGCCGCCCAATCCATACAACATGACCAGCGCCGCGGCATTGGTCAGTGACAGATGATGGACACGATGCAAATGCGAGGCGATGAAGGCAAACGCGCCGTATAAAAAAGCACCTTCCAGAAACACGGTAATCAACACTACGCGCGCCCACGGTTTGGCCAACACCTGGCCAAACTCATTGATCATGCGCTGCAAGGCGGAGCCCGCAACCTTGTGCGTAGTCACCGCGTAAGAAGGCAATTTTCGGTTGAAGGCAAACAGCGTCAGGCTGACAAAAACAAAATAGAAGGCAATGCCGAAGAAAGGCAGGCGCCAATTAAAGTAATCGGCGGCCAGACCACCCAGCAGGACACCAGCAGAAATGCCGACGATCTGGCCGATCAGGAACTGCGCCAATACCGGTTGCCGGTCGCCGTAGGGCACCACATCTCCTATCCATGCCATCGACAAGGGAATAATCGCGGCCGCAGTGGCGCCAGCCATCAGGCGCGCAACGATCAGTAATGGGTAATTGGGGGCCAGGGCACACAACAGTGCGGTGACTGCACATGCCAGGCAAGCCCAGGCAATTACCAGATATTTACCGAAGCGGTCACCGACAGGACCGAAGAATAGCTGGGAAAAACCGTAAGCAATCGAAAAGACGGTGATCACGTAAGAAACATTGCCCAGCGACATGCCGAATTCCGATGCCAGTCGCGGCAGGAGTGGATCTGTTACCCGCAATGAAATCGCACTGCCAAACGCAGCAAGCGACAAGGCGGGGATGGCAAGTGGCGGGATCGGGGACGCGGATGGTGTTGCAGTGTCGTCGGCGGGCATGGAAGAAGTCAAAATTAATGCAGAGCAAGTAAGGGTACAACAAATCGCGAAAACAGATGTGCACCAGCTTGTATACCATTTTGACATGCCTGACTTGTGCACTGAACAGGCGCGTTATCAATGCGTTTAATGGAGTTTATTTGCGTTTTTGATATAGATCATAAACTTCCTCCTTTCCTACAAGAGGTTGCGACGCTGTCCTATATTGTTAAATTCGTCATGCGGATACGATCCTTCCCATGCCGCGACAGACCTTCTCATATTTAGATGAGTAAAAGGCGAGGCTGAAAATCACGATGCCGACTATCTGAATACGACCAAACGATTAGAACGAAAATCAATCACGAGGTGCATGATGTCCATTCTTCATACAACTTTATCCGATGCCTCTTTTGCCCTCAGAAAAGGAGTGGCAATTGAGTGGCCAGCCTATACCAAGGCCTGTGCCGAAATTGCAGACCGTCAAGCCGATCCTGTCGAGCGCGCACTGCGCCGCAAACGCTACAAGGCGTTGAAATACCTGGGCGAAGCAGCATGCAAGGGCATTGCCGGGTATAAAAAAACAGAATCACGCATATTTACGCCCGAGTTTGTATCCGAGTTGGGTGCAGAAAACTCAAGAGCGCGGGTGCGTCGTAATCCATGGCTGGCTTCGAGAACGTATGCCATGCATGACAAGGGGTTGGGGAAATCTACTGTAGAGAATGGAAATGTATTGCCATTCGGTCCGCAGATTGCAGTGTCGGACGTGCCCAACGAAGCAGCTATCTGATCATTTCGTGGAAATGATCTTTATTTTAGAATCGAGAGCGATATCATGAAACGCCACTTCATCTCATTATTTATATGCGCCATCACCTTGGTTGGTGGGCTGTTTATCGTGTTCAATCCGGCTGCTGTGTCAGCTGAAACCAATGCAGAGAAGTTCGTTAGCGAGATGCAGGTGAATGCGCTGGTAACGATGGCGATTCCACCTTACAAATGGTAAGTCCGCAATTCTGATTTTTAAGTGAATGCTGAACAGCAGGCCTGTCGATAACAGGCCTGCTGTTTTTGTTTGAAGGGCATCTGCACATACAGGGTAGAGTGTTCGCAACTGAACGCGCGACTGGTTTACAGTGTTGCAGAGCCTTGCTGTTACCTTCAGCGTATATGCGCCTGTCAGCCGTAATCTTTAAAATCCCAGATACAAGAATATGACTGCCAGCACGGAAGCGCTTATTAGCCAGCCGATATAGTAGTTGCTGCCCATTTCAACCTCCGTATGTCTGCGTTATATCCCGCTGGAATCGATTTTTCAGGTATGTCTTTTCATTGAGGGAAAAGCATTTCCTGCAATTTGATTCGGTGGCGAGCATGAGGAAGACGCAGAATAAGCGTTTGCTGGATGATGTTCTGTGCGCTCAGTCACACAACAGCGACAAGAATGAAAACATGGTGAAGAGCACATAAAAAAGCAGATGCACATCGCTGTGCATCTGATAGATGAAGCCACCATGTGTTGCACATGACTTGCAGATGAGTTGCAGTTCCGTGTGCAGTGGCGCTAAGGGCTGAATGTAAGCGGCTTACTGCAAACGAATTTCTCCGTCAAAAGTAATGTGCAATTTGACGCCTTCTATCTCCAGTGTGACTTTCGCCGGAAAAGATTCGGTACCGCTGATGCGGCCTTCTGCAATGGCCTTTTCAACTGCTTTCTCGATGGCATTTTGAGAACTGACACCGACCATCTTCAAAAATTTTCTCATGCTGAGATTGAAGCTTTCTTCGTCCATAGTGCACTCCTGTGTCGTGGGAAAAGTGAGGCGATGCAAGAAATGGCAGCCGCATGCTTGCGGGCGGCGACATGCTGCACCTCATTCACATCATAAGCAATTGACTCTCTCCGCGGTAGATAAAAAACAGGCCCGCATCAAAGTGAGCGGGCCTGATGACAGACGTGCCAGATTGTTTAATGCGGCTTGCTCAGAGCGGCCATTGCTCCAGGCGATATGCAGAATCCCAGAACATCCATTCCAGCTTTGCCGCATGCGTATAGGCAACGCGCATGTCGCGGCGTGTTTCTTCACTGGCAACTGACGCGACACGATCAACAGTGGCGATCACGCCGCGTACCGCTTCGTGAAATTCTTCACCGGCATACGTGCTGATCCACGAGTCGTAGGGATTGTTTTTCGCTGCACGCTTCAGGATGTCGCTGCCGATCTCTGCATAAATCCAGAAGCAGGGCAGCAATGCGGCCAACGCAACCGGGTAAGACGCACTCCAGGCCGTTGCAATCAGATAGCTGCTGTAATGATGAGTAGCGGGCGACAGCGGGGTCGCTGCAAAGGTAGCCGGACTGACATTGAATTGCTCCATGAAATCCGCATGCAGGCTGCGCTCGACAATGATTGCGGTATGCGCGGCATTGGCGAACTGCACGATCTCGTCGGTGTTGTCTGCCTTGGCTGCAGCAACCGCCAGCGCGCGCCCGAAAGCGATCAAGTAATGCGCATCCTGAATCATGTAGTGACGGAAGCGCTCCTGGCTCAATGTACCTTCAGCCAGTTCCTGATTGAAGGGCATGGTGCGTATGGTTTCAAACAGCGGCAAGGTTTCTTGCCAGATGTCAGCGGTAAAAGACATGGGTTTCCTTAAAGAAGATTTCAGGCTACTCGCGCGACGATTGCAGGCAGGGTGAGATTCAAGAGTATTGAAGTGGTGTGTAGACGTGATCGAAGAACGCACGTTCCAGCGCTACGGCACGACCGAACATATCGGCGCAACGTGCTTGCTCCTCTTCATTCAGCAATGGGCCGGTGCGATCCAGTTCGGTGCGCAGCCAGCCGATGAACTCGGCAAAGGCTGGATTGTTATGCAGCGTAATCCATTCTGCATGGATAAAGCGTTCCGGCAATGTCGCGTCAGGGCGATCGGCCCAGCTTAAGTACAGCCATTCGGCCACGACCAGCACCGACAGGCACAGCGGATAGATACGGCTTTCCGCCGATTCGGTCATCAAGGCCTGGAATGCGGTTGTCGGTTCGGTCAGCGGTGGCGTGATCCGGTATTTGTCAGCCACACCCAATTCGTCGAAGGCGCGCAGGAAATAAGTATTTTCGTCGCTCGTGATCATCGCGGCGAAACGCGAAAAGCGTACGCGCGACGTGAAGAGATCGGCACTGGCAATTGCTGCACCCAGCAGTGCGACAAAGCGATCGATGAATTGATAGTCCTGCACCAGGTAGTGCTGCAAGACATCGTCAGCGACGCTACCGGCAAATAACTCATCGATGAAACGATGATGGATCGCCGCATCCCAGTTTTCCTGATTTTGTTCGCGCAACCATTCTGTGAAGGTGCTGGCGGGATTGCTGCGTTTGCTGAAAGTGGTATCGGTCATGGCATTGATTGATCTGGTGATTTTCTCGCATGCGCGAGACGAAAATTGCAAATAAAAAAGCGTGGTCAGGACGCAATGCGCGGATCAGGCATTGTCAGTCCGTGTGCATGAATTGATCCCACACAACGGCGATGATAAATACCCGAGTCCGAATTTTACAGTGGCGGATATTTCTTTGCGTTCATGATCAGCTTGTCCTGAATCGCCGCATTCAAATCGACCTTCAATACCGAAGCGAGGCGAATCAGATACAGGGCGACGTCGGCCAGTTCCTGCCTGACGTGTTCTGCCGTCTCCGGTGCTTGTGCAACTTGCCAGGATTCTTCTTCGCTGCGCCACTGGAAAATTTCCACCAGTTCTCCGACTTCACCGGTCAAGGCCATTGCCAGATTCTTGGGAGAATGATGCTGTTGCCAATTGCGCGCATCGGCGAATTCTTGCAATACGGTTTCCAGTTTCCGGGTGTCTAGCAGAGTGTGCGTCATGGCGAATATAATGAAGATTCAGGATAAGCCAGCATGATAGCGCAGCCGCCTGAGCGTATCCCCTTAGTGCAGCAGTCTGAGTCAGCGAACTGCAACCAATGGTCCGGCTTTGCGCAGGGTGCTTTCATTGCATGCAAACATCCTGCTTCGTTCAGTCCTACACAGCGTTGGCTGCTAGTCCTATTCTTTTCGGTACGCATCGATGCTAAGGTAACTGAACATACCATCTAGGAGATCACCATGCCAAACTCAGACAAGCAAGTCGATCAGAACGATGAAAACAATCATCAAGCCAATCCACCTGGCAATCCCGTACTTGAGCAGGATGTAACGGAGATGGAAAAGATCATGAAGAAGAAATATGCCGAGATAGACAATGCTCGCGCCAGTCAGAACGCGCATGTGTCTCAGCATAACAACCCGATCAAGCAGCCTAACAAGGCGACGAACAATAGCTGATGTAATAGCAGATCTAGCAGATATGCGCAGTCGGCAATATTGGCTGCAGAAAACATGAAGAAGCCCGCCGCGTCGCGGGTTTTTTCATGGGCAACGCTTGTTTGTAAAACGCATGAGCAAACTGGCAGCGACTAGGTGACTTCCACAATTTACCGATGTGCGACCCATCTCTATAGTAGGCACACCAGTTAGCGGGCAGGTGCGAGTATTCATTCCCGCCAGCCTCGAACGCATTCTCAGCGTTATCGTCTGAACATTATCCATATCAAGGAAAAAATGAAAACATCGTTATTCGTCGCATTTTTGCTGGCATTGTCATTGACCGCTTGCAACCCGGAAAAATCTGCATCGACAGAAGCAGCGCCTGCTGCAACTGAAGCTGCACCAGCTGCGGCTGACGCCACACCAGCAGCTCCTATGAGCGCTGAAGACGCTGAAAAAGAAAAAATCCGTAAACAAAACGCTGCTGCTGAAGCTGCCTTGTCGGGTCATTAATCGCATTCGTTTCATCATAAAAAAAGCCGTCGCTTGCGACGGCTTTTTTTATGTGCAACATGCATGCGATAACACTTCGACATCACGATTTTTGCTTGCCAATAACACCATGCACCACGAATAAACTTTGTTACAAAGCATAGGGATCTAAATACGGTCAATGCGCCTAGACTGGTTCGCAGGAGGTACCAATCATGCACAACATTCCAAAATCATCGTACGCAATGTGGCAGGCCAACAAGGACTTATCTCGTTGCCTTCATTACCTGTCTGAAGACATGCCAGACTATCGCAGGGCTGCATATATGACGGAATTGAAAGGGCTGATCGGCAAGCAAGAGGCAATGATTATTTTGGCTGGAAAATAAGCGCCTGCGTTGCAACTGAGGCCGACATATTTTTGTATCCGGATAGTCGGCTTTCACACCCAGGCACCTGCTGAATGGCAAGCGAATAACGAACGAACAATGAACGAATAATCAGCGCCTTTTCGCAGCCACAAAAGAAAAAGCCGTGCCGCATGTTTTCACATAGGGCACGGCTAGAATTCTTGGGGTGGCTGATGGGGCTCGAACCCACGACAACAGGAATCACAATCCTGGACTCTACCAACTGAGCTACAGCCACCACTGATTTACAACGAGCGACTTGCGATGTTTTGCAAGACAGCTGCGCATTATACAAAATTCATACGCCGCTGGCAAATCAAATCAACAAACTTGAAAAAGTCGATGCTGCGCAAGGGCTGGCACCGGGAAATGCGTACGTTCTGGCGGTGCTATTGCCGCATGGCGATCCCATTTGTACTGAGCAGTATCGCGTCAGACCGCGGCTTACGTTGTCAATGCTGCGACCTGCGGATGCAAATGCAGCAAGTTTGCGAAGGCTTTTTCCAGCGCATTCTGGCTGCCGGTTGTATATGCATGCAGTGAACCCGGCCTGTTTTCAAATCGTTGCAGGCCGCGTTGCTGCAGCAATCTTTCGAGCTGTCGAGAAACGGCTTCGCCGGTATCGATGACAGTGACAGGGACCGCGCTCTCGCGCTGCGCAATGGCTTCAATCAAAGGCAGGACAAAAGGGTAGTGGGTGCAACCCAGCGCCAGCGTGTCGGCACCGGCGTGCAGCAAAGGTGTGACATAACGCTCCAGCATCTGGACGGTCTCCGGCGAGTTCAGCTCGCCTTTTTCAATCTGATCGACCAAACCGACGCAAGCCTGCGTCAGGAAAGACACGCCGGTGGTTTCTGCAATCTGGTCGCGCAGCGCGATGAAACGAGGGCTGGCCAGTGTGCTTGCCGTAGCCAGCACGCCTGCCTTGCCGCTCTTGCTGAATACCGCTGCCGGCTTCAAGCCGGGTTCGACCCCCACCACGATCAAGTCCGGATATTGCTGACGCAATGCCTCGATGGCGGCAGCCGTCGCTGTATTGCATGCAACAACGATGGCCTTGACCTTGTGCGTCACCAGGAAGCTGGCAATCGCCAGCGTACGGGCTATGATTTCGGCATCCGATTTTCCGCCATAAGGCGCATGGCCCGAGTCGGCAAAGCACAGCAGATGTTCGGATGGCAAGCGAGCCTGGATATGACGTAGCACCGACAAGGCACCGACACCGGAATCGAATATGCCTATAGGTGCTTCAGCAGCAACAGGGTCGGGAGTGACAGAGAAGCTCAAGGTCGTGATGTTATTAAATGAGTGATCGGATGTGGCGGCAGTGGGCAATCAAACCGCTGACACAGGAATTTCGTTCAGGCGAATTTTCTCGATCTTCTCTTTCCATTCCTTCGGTCCGGTGTTGTGGACAGAAGTGCCGGTGGAATCGACGGCGACCGTGACCGGCATGTCGGTCACATCAAATTCGTAAATCGCTTCCATTCCCAGATCGGCGAAGCCCACTACGGTGGCTTTCTTGATGGCTTTCGATACCAGATAAGCGGCACCGCCCACCGCCATTAAATAAGCCGATTGATGTTTCTTGATCGCCTCGATCGCAGTCGGTCCGCGTTCGGCTTTGCCGACCATCGAGATCAAGCCGGTTTGCGCCAGCATCATCTCGGTAAATTTATCCATACGGGTTGCCGTGGTCGGGCCGGCCGGACCAACAACTTCATCGCGTACCGGATCGACCGGACCGACGTAATAAATAATGCGGTTGGTGAAATCGACAGGCAGCTTTTCACCTTTGGCCAGCATGTCTTGTATGCGCTTGTGCGCAGCATCGCGACCGGTCAGCATCTTGCCGTTCAACAGCAGGGTTTGGCCCGGCTTCCACGAGGCGACTTCTTCTTTGGTCAGCGTATTCAAATCAACGCGTTTCGACAGCTCGGTGTTCGGCGTCCAGTTAACATCCGGCCAATCGGACAGCGAAGGCGGATCAAGATAAACCGGACCAGAACCATCGAGCACGAAGTGGGCGTGACGCGTCGCCGCACAGTTAGGGATCATCGCCACCGGCTTGGACGCCGCGTGCGTAGGATGCATCATGATCTTGACGTCGAGCACGGTCGTCAAACCGCCCAGACCTTGCGCGCCTATGCCGAGCGCATTGATCTTGTCGCACAATTCGATACGCAATTCTTCGGTCTTGTTTTGCGGACCGCGTTGCTTCAGTTCGTACATGTCGACGTCTTCCATCAACACTTGTTTGGCCATCAGCATCGCGCGTTCTGCCGTGCCGCCGATGCCGATGCCGAGCATGCCCGGTGGGCACCAGCCTGCGCCCATCAATGGCACGGTCTGCATCACCCAATCGACTAGCGAATCGGATGGATTGAGCATGACGAATTTGGTTTTGTTTTCCGAGCCGCCGCCCTTGGCTGCCACTTGCACATCGACGGTGTTGCCCGGCACCAGCTCCATATGCACGACTGCCGGTGTGTTGTCCTTGGTGTTCTTGCGTTCGAAGTGAGGGTCGGCCACGATGGATGCGCGCAGCGTGTTGGCCGGATGGTTGTACGCACGGCGCACGCCTTCATTGACGGCGTCGGTGATCGAACCCTTGCCGAAGCCCTCAAACTTCACTTCCATACCGATTTTCAAAAAGACATTCACGATGCCGGTGTCCTGGCAGATCGGACGCTTGCCTTCCGCGCACATGCGCGAATTGGTCAGGATCTGCGCAATCGCATCCTTGGCCGCCGGGCTTTGTTCTGCTTCATACGCGCGTGCCAGATGCTGGATGTAATCCTGCGGATGGTAGTAGCTGATGTATTGCAGAGCTGCAGCAACGGATTCGATCAAATCGTCTTGTTTTATGATGGTCATGGCGGTATCGGCTGTGAACGTTAATGGGAAGACTAACTGAATACTTCGACTGAATAATTCAACTTAAGCATCGACTTAATACGCATCAACTTATAGCAACAATTCAATTTAAAGCGCATCGATTTAATGCACCTGATGATTCAATGCATTGGTTTCCGCCATGATGCGATCGGCATAGGCAATCGCCAATGCTGAAATCAGGAAAACAATATGGATACCGGTTTGCGCGTACAGCGTTTTTGCATCGTAGGACGACGCGTTGATAAATGTCTTAAGCAAATGGATGGACGAGATGCCGATGATCGCCGTCGCCAGTTTGACTTTCAATACCGACGCGTTGACGTGCGACAGCCATTCCGGTTGATCGGGGTGGCTTTCCAGATTCATGCGCGAAACGAAGGTTTCATAGCCGCCTATGATCACCATGATCAGCAAGTTAGAGATCATGACCACGTCGATCAAGCCCAGTACCACCAGCATGATGGTGGTTTCTGTCAGCTTCTCTGCGCGTTGCGCGCCGGGGATGGTTACGACATCAAGAATATGTTTCAGCGAATCAGCATTGCCGAATATCGCACCGATCAAATCTGATAACTCTACCCAAAAGTGAAATACGTAGACGCATTGCGCAAGGATCAGACCAATATACAATGGCAACTGTAGCCATCTTGTCATGAAGATGAAATTAGCCAGCGGGTGTATCGGTTTTTTGACTGCTGATGTGTCGGTAGAAGTGGATTTCATGTAGATGCGCTGGAGTAATAGATGACTGAAGAAAGCCTGCATTTTACACGCGCCCGCACTTTTTGCCGGCTTGCATCAAAGTGTATTGTCAGCGGTTGAATTGAATTTTTTTGGCCAGGTCTGTACCTCGATTCTCATTAAGATTTGAGTCAGATTGGTGTAAGGCTTCAGTAAGAGTAAAAGCATATTGTGAATAACAAAATAAAATCCGTAACGGAGGGGACAATGTCCAGCATCGAAAGCTTCAAACAGGAGGAGCGGGTTTTCAGCCCGCCCGCAGATTTCGTCACCAATGCTGCCATCAGCGGTATGGATGCCTATCGAGCGTTGTGCGCAGAAGCGGCTGACGATTACGAAGGTTTCTGGGCGCGTCTTGCTCAACAGAATATTCACTGGACCAAACCGTTCACCAAAAGACTGGATGAATCGAACGCGCCGTTCTACAAGTGGTTTGAAGACGGCGAGCTCAACGTCTCGTGGAACTGCCTGGATCGTCACCTGACCAACGGCAATGCCGACAAGGTCGCCATCATTTTTGAGGCTGACGACGGCAACGTCGTGCGTGTCACATATAAAGAGCTGCACGAACGCGTCTGCAAATTTGCCAATGGCCTCAAGTCGCTCAGTATTAACAAGGGCGATCGCGTCATCATCTATATGCCGATGTCGATCGACGGCATTGCCGCGATGCAAGCTTGTGCGCGTATCGGTGCCACCCATTCTGTCGTCTTTGGCGGCTTCTCTGCCAAGTCGCTGCATGAACGCATCATCGATGCCGGTGCAGTCGCGGTCCTGACGGCCGATTATCAAGTGCGCGGCGGCAAGCATTTGCCGCTCAAATCCATCGTCGATGAAGCGCTCGCGCTTGGCGGCTGCGACACGATACGCAATGTCGTCGTCTACAAACGCACCGGCGGCGCGGTTGAGTTTGTCGAACGCCGTGATGTCTGGCTGCATGAGCTGGTCGAACAGCAAACCAGCGAATGCGCGCCCGAACCGGTTGGTGCCGAGCATCCATTGTTCATCCTCTACACATCCGGCTCCACCGGCAAACCGAAGGGCGTGCAGCATTCGTCCGCCGGCTATTTGCTGTGGGCCATGCTGACGATGAAGTGGACTTTCGATATCAAGCCGGAAGATGTCTACTGGTGTACCGCCGACATCGGCTGGATCACCGGCCATACTTATGTCACCTACGGTCCACTCGCAGTCGGCGCGACCCAAATCGTGTTTGAAGGCGTGCCGACTTACCCGAACGCCGGCCGTTTCTGGGACATGGTGCAAAAGCACAAGGTCTCCATCTTCTACACTGCACCGACCGCGATCCGTTCGCTGATCAAGGCGGCCGATGCCGATCCTTCCGTGCATCCAGACAATTACGATCTCAGCAGCCTGCGCTTGCTGGGTTCAGTCGGCGAGCCTATCAATCCTGAAGCCTGGATGTGGTATTACAAACATATAGGCGGCGAGCGTTGCCCGATTGCTGACACCTTCTGGCAAACCGAAACCGGCGGTCACGTCATTTCGCCTTTGCCGGGCGCGACACCGATGGTGCCGGGCTCCTGCACCTTGCCGCTGCCGGGTATTACTGCCGCCGTGGTTGATGATGGCGGTCATGATTTGCCGAATGGCAAAGGCGGCCTGCTCGTCATCAAGCGGCCATGGCCATCGATGATCCGCAATATCTGGAACGATCCTGAGCGTTTCGAGAAAAGCTACTTCCCGCACGAACTGGGCGGCAGAACCTATCTCGCGGGCGACGGTGCAATCCGCAATGAAGAAACCGGCTACTTCACCATCACCGGCCGTATCGATGACGTGCTTAATATTTCCGGTCATCGCATGGGCACTGCAGAGATTGAATCTGCACTGGTCGCCAACCCCATGGTGGCCGAAGCCGCTGTCGTCGGCAAACCGGACGAAACCACCGGTGAAACCATCTGTGCCTTTGTCGTCCTCAAGCGTACCCGTCCGGAAGGCGACGAAGCCAAGCAGATCGCCAAGGAACTGCGCGACTGGGTAGCCAAGGAAATCGGCCCGATTGCCAAGCCGAAGGAAATCCGTTTCGGCGACAACCTGCCGAAGACCCGCTCAGGCAAAATCATGCGCCGCCTGTTGCGCGTACTCGCCAAAGACGAGGCGATTACGCAAGACATCTCGACACTGGAGAATCCAGCCATCCTGGAACAGCTCAAGCAGGCCCAATAAGCTTTGCGTCTTCAGCAAAAGCCGTCGCTGCCGCCCGCTGCGACGGCTTTTTTACGCGTCTTGTGCAAGGTAATGGTGGTAAAACCGGCCTTTTCGGATAAAATTTTGCTATAATCGGCGACTTCGCTAAAAAGCAGGTCTGCGAAGAACAAATTCAGGAGAGATGGATGAGTGGTTTAAGTCGCACGCCTGGAAAGCGTGTGTAGGTTCATAGCCTACCGGGGGTTCGAATCCCCCTTTCTCCGCCAGAATCTAGTTTTAAGAAGTCCAAGAACGTCCAATAACCCGCCTCTAGCCTAGTGCTGATGCGGGTTTTTTGTTTTGTGATGTCTTTTGATGTCCATTGAAATCCAACAGATTTGCACCCATGTTTGTGCACATGTAGGATATGTGTAAATAACCATGGGTACAAAATGCCAAAACTCGCCACCCCTTTAACCGATTTGCGTATCAAAGCTGCAAAACCAAAGGAAAAACCGTACCAGTTAGCTGACGGGGAGGGAATGTATCTGGAAATACTGCCTTCCGGGTCCAAGGTTTGGCGCATGGCATATCGTCAGGAAAACAGAACGACTAGCACTCGTTTGACCTTCGGGCATTACCCCGCTGTTGGTCTTGCAGAGGCCAGACGCAAACGCGCGGATACAAAGAAACAGATTGTAGAAGGAGTGGATCCAGCGCAAGCGCGTCGAGTCGAGAAAGCGATATCGGCAACCGCTGCAGCGAACACATTCGAGGCCGTTGCAAGAATGTGGCACCAAAACAAGCTTGAGCAATGGCAGCCTAGAACTGCTAACAATATTCTTCGCCGACTTGAACAGGATGTATTTCCTCTCATTGGAAAGCGACCCATCGCAGAAGTTAAGGCTCCCGTAATGCTGGATGTTTTGAGGCAGATTGAGAAACGTGGCGCGGCAGAGATAGCTAGACGAAATGCACAGGTTTGCAGCCAAATTTTCAGGTATGCCATTGCTTGCGGCATCGCTGAAAATGATCCAGTTCCCGCTCTACGAGGGGCACTCAAGCCTCGAATCAAAGGCGTTCATGCAGCCATCTTGGTCGCAGAACTCCCAGAGTTTCTTGAAACGCTTAATCACAACAAAGCCAGAATGTTCCCGGTGACGCGCATTCTCATGCAGTTGATGATGCTGACCTTTGTCAGAACATCAGAGCTGACGGAAACGCCTTGGTCTGAAGTTGACCTGAAAAACGAACAGTGGGTGATTCCATGGCAGCGCATGAAAATGGGCAAGCGAAAGATCAATCCACGTAAAGTAGATCACCATGTGTTTCTGCCGAAGCAAGGATGGGCTTTTCTAAGAGAGCTGCGTACCTATACTGGTGGAAATCAATGGCTTTTCCCGAATCAACGTGATCCTAAAAAACCGATCAGCAATGGTGCAATTCTTGCGGCTCTCAAACGACTCGGTTATGCCGGCAAGCATACTGGTCATGGTTTCCGTTCACTCGCTAAAGGCATCTTAAAAACGTTAGGAAACGATATAAGTAATATCGAACGTCAACTAGCGCATTCGTCAGGAGAGGCCTATGGCGCTTCGTATGACAGGGAATCTTTTTTGGAGGAACGTAAGATCATGATGCAGGGATATGCAGATTACATTGATGCCGTAAGTAGAAAAATAGGCGACAGTAATTAATTGGCGTCAATATGAAAGCGGTTAAAGCAGTTGCTGTTGAATTGCATCGAATTCTGACCCATTCTTCGTTTTTGATTGCAAAATTTAGCGGTGACACGTCGTCTAGGTCTGTGACGTCTTCGTGCGATAAATCACTGCCAGTACGCGAGAGTCTCCGTTGAGGCTTCGCCCGCGGTGAGGTGTCCGCGAATCGAAGTACACACTATCTCCCGGAGCAAGTATCCAAGTTTGTGGCCGACCACCGATTACTGCTTCAAACTCCACCTCGCCTTCCAATACGAAAAGGAATTCTTCTCCGTCATGTTCAAAACGAACTTCACGTTCAATTTGTGATGGGAACACCATAATAAACGGCTCCATCTGCTTGTGTCGTCGCTTGTGAGCTAAGGCGGTGTAGTCGTATCCAAACGAAGAGGCTCCCTTAATGACTGATTCTCGTTGCCATGACCGGACAATGCAGACAGGGGAATCTATTTCTTCTGTTTCCGGCTCCAATAAAGCAGAAAGATCCGTATCCAAAACCTGCGCAATTTTGACTAAGGTCCCGATGGGAGGAATCACTTTAGAGTTTTCAATCTTGGACAAGTAGCCCTTGGTAAAACCCGTTTCTAAGGCGAGTTTGTCCTGGGTAAAACCTCGTGAAGTTCTGA
The DNA here is from genome assembly GCF_042665175.1 of Herminiimonas aquatilis. Taxonomy (NCBI): domain Bacteria; kingdom Pseudomonadati; phylum Pseudomonadota; class Betaproteobacteria; order Burkholderiales; family Oxalobacteraceae; genus Herminiimonas; species Herminiimonas aquatilis. The sequence goes on along the minus strand of NZ_JBHTCC010000002.1, from coordinate 74,292 downwards.
GTTTTGAAATTCTTCCTCCAAGTTGAATTTCAATACTTGACGCACTGTCCTGTTTGTCTGCTTTCTTGCTTGTCATTCTGAATGTCTTGAATGTTGAAAGGGGAGCGCACTCATGTTTGCGCTGCGAGCGACAGTGTACTCCATGATACGTGCGGTCTCAGCAGCTGTTTCAGCGTCAAATATCTTCTCAAGAATGTATAGAGTTGTATCTATGCATAGCGTAACTCCGCCGCCAGTGATGACGCGTCCGTTGTCGATCACGGAACCTTCGACCACCTTAATACTGTCGTAATTCTTTTGCATAAGATTTATCGGCGGGTATTCGGGCTCAACAACGGCGCGTTTTGTGGTGGCAGTTTTGCCGTCTAGAACCCCGCTTGCGGCGAGAATCATGGCGCCGGTGCATACCGATGCAATAAGGGAGGTCACAGCTGCGTGCTTGAGGTAAAGAAGCGTAGTCTGGTTTTTAGCTTGCTCAACCCAGCCTGGACCGCCGGTAACAATCAGCACGTCCACCTCTGGTGCATCTTCAATTCCGAAATCTGCTTGCACCACCAACCCATTTGAAAACAGTACATTGCCTCGTTTGGGTGCAATCGTGCAGATTTCGATTTCTGGCTTTATGCGTTTTGCCATCGACAGTACTCCATACGTCGCCAAGTCGACGGGCTCTACGCCTTCATAGATAAAAACACCGAATTTCATGCATTTCTCCTTATTTAAATAAGTGCTTCAATATGAAACATAATGCCACAAATGTTTCATGGCATGAAACATGCAGTAATGACTAAGTCGGCAAAATATAGAATCCTATAGGTAAATTAGTGCACTTAATTAAAGCACGATAAAAATTAAACATTTTTTTACAAAAAATGTTTCCTAATATGAGCACATATTTATGCCGTTTATTTTCCCAATCACTTTTTCATTAAGGAAATGAGCATGGCATTCAACGCAAGCGCAACTGCCTCTACCGTAAATCCGCGGGCAGAAAAGCAAAAAATCAGGTCGGTGGTCTTCGCAAGTGCGATAGGTACCATTATCGAGTGGTATGACTTTCTTATCTACGGTATGGCCGCAGCATTGGTTTTTAATAAATTGTTCTTCCCCAATATCGACCCCTTGTTAGGAACGCTCGCCGCACTGGGTAGCTACGCGGTAGGTTTCCTGGCACGACCGTTGGGCGGCGCAATTTTCGGCCACTATGGGGACCGCATCGGGCGGAAATCGATACTGATGATTACTCTGGCCCTGATGGGTATCGGGACCTTCCTCATTGGTTTGCTACCTACTTACGGCCAAATTGGTATATGGGCGCCTATCTTGTTGATCACCCTGCGCATTATTCAAGGCATAGGACTGGGTGGTGAATGGGGTGGGGCTGCAGTGATGGTGCTGGAACATTCTCCAAAGAACCGTCGAGGTTTTTATGGAAGTCTGGTCCAGGTTGGCTTCCCTCTCGGCCTTGTAATCGCAACGCTGGTGTTTTCCTTCGTATCCAAGATGCCTGAGGCAGACATCTTGAGCTGGGGCTGGCGCATTCCATTTTTGCTTAGCGCCGTACTGATCATTGTCGGCATATTCATCCGCAAGAATGTTGAAGAATCTCCGGTCTTCGAAGACATGAAGATGCGCAAGGCATTATCGAAAAGTCCTGTCATGGACGTCATCCTGAAACATCCGCGTACATTCTTCATCGCCATAGGCTTGAAAATTTCCGAGGTTTCCTGGGTCTACATGCTGACGGTATTCATGGTTGTCTACGCAACCACTACCCTGGGACTGCCGAAGTCGCTGATTCTGGAGGCAATCCTTATTGCTGCCATGGTAGAAATTGTGACCATCCCACTGTTTGGTTATTTGTCTGATGTAATCGGACGTCGACCACTGTATTTCATTGGCGCCTTATTCACGATTGCCTTTGCGTTTCCGCTGTTCTTGTTTATGGAAATGCGCACGCCTGAGGCCGTCATTCTCACCGTTGTTGTTGCCATGAGTATGGGCCACGGCCTGATGTTTGCGCCGGAAGCGACCTACTTCCCGGAACTGTTTGGCGCCAATGTTCGCTATAGCGGTGCATCCTTCGGATTCCAGGTGGCGGCGGCAATCGGCGGTGGTTTGAGTCCGATTATCGCTACAGCTCTGGCCGGATACCTGGGCGGCACTGCCGGCGTCTCCATCATGCTCATCCTGCTGGCGCTCATTACGCTCACGGCTGCGTTCTTTGCTCGCGAAACCAAAAATGAAGCACTCTTGAAGTGATTTTATAAAGGGCCGAAATGCGATTGCATGTTCGGCCGGAATTTTCGTAAAAAATTAAACAAGGATTAATAATGACAAACAAGATAACCATCTCCACTCCAGATGCACCACCAGCTGTTGGGCCTTATGCCCAAGGCACCCAGGCATTGGGATTTGCCTTTTGCTCTGGACAGCTTCCGATTAATCCTGAAACAGGAGCGGTTCCTGAAGGCGTTGAAGCGCAAACCAGGCAGTCACTTTCAAATGTGGCTGCGGTACTGGCAGCAGCGGGAGCCAGCATGGATGATGTTCTGAAAACGACGGTGTTCCTGAAGGACATGAATGACTTCCCTCTGATGAATGCGATTTATGCGACTTACTTCCCCGGCGATCCACCAGCACGTTCGACAATTGAAGTCGCGAGATTGCCAAAAGATGTGCTGGTTGAAGTAGAAGCCATAGCGCTTGCGAAATTGAAGGGAGTCTAAAATGATCCAGTGGTCTGGCGGCAAACTGCTGCACATACACATTGCTCCGTCGGCGTCCTATGAAATGGAGGAGTTGCAGGTAGCGGAACTGATTGCCGGCAAGGGCATTGTCGGGGATCGATACTATAACGGTACCGGTACTTACTCTCCCAAGCCGGATATCCGTGAAGTTACGCTGTTTGATATCGACGTGCTGGATGCGCTGGCGCGCAATGATCCGCCATTACAGGCTGAGGCCATCTTGCTCAAGCCTGAGGACCACAGGCGTAACTTGACAGTGCGCGGCGTCCCTCTTAATCATCTGGTTGGAAAAAGATTCCGTGTCGGTGATGTCATTCTCAAAGGTGGCAGGCTCAATTTTCCCTGCAAGTACCTTGAGGAATTGCTGGGTATGCCGCTGTACCTGCCACTTTATAACCGCTCTGGGTTGAATTGCTCGATTGAAGTTGGCGGATTTATCAAACCTGGTGCAATGATTGAGCCGATAGACGAATAAGGCGTAAATATGACAGCAAGAATTATTATGAAGTTAATGGTGACGGACATCGTGCAAGATACGCCTACCGTCAAAATCTACACATTAAAGCATCTAATCAAGTCCGCCTTACCCAGACAGACTGCTGGCGCGCACGTTGATGTGCGACTCCCGGACGGCAAGATTCGACAGTATTCTCTTTGTGGCAATCCTGCAGACGATACGATTTATAAAATCGCAGTACGCAGAGAAGATTCAGGCCGCGGTGGATCGCGCTGGATGCATGAACAAGTTGACCTCGGCTCTGTCCTGCACGTTACTGCACCAAGAAATAATTTTCCGATTTCCCCAATAGCGACGCGCAATATTTTTATTGCCGGAGGTATAGGCATTACGCCATTCGCTTCCATGGTTATCGAATCGAAGAATGCGAATGTTCCATTCCAGCTTGATTACTGCGTCAGGTCCGCTGCTGATGCACCGTTGCTGACGTTTCTTCAGCAAACAGTGGTGCAGGAGAACTTGCATCTGTGGGCTAGCAATGGAGATGAACGCAGACGTTTTGATGTAAACGAAATTGGCCCCCCTGTGGAAGGGACGCATATTTATTGTTGCGGGCCTGGCAAACTTGTGGATGCGGTGCGGCAGGCAACAGAAAGCTGGCCAGAGAGCCAGGTTCACTTTGAGGTATTTTCCGCAACGCTGGATGAAAATTTCAAGCCTGAACCTTTCGATATAAAGATTGCGTCAACCGGAAATGTCATTCGTGTTGCAGCCAATCAATCTGCGCTGGAGGCGTTGCATCAAAATGGATTCAACGTCGCTACTTCTTGTGGTCTTGGCGTATGTGGGTCCTGCGAATGCGGATACTCGGAGGGTGTTGTAATACACCGAGATTCCATACTAAATGTGTCTGCTAGACAGGACCGAATGATGCCTTGTGTATCGCGAGCGAGAGTCTCAGTAACACTTGAATTGTAGGCGTCATTAAGATTTCGTTATCTAGAAACAGATAACGAAATCTCGTTCAAGAAACTCAAGATGTAAGTCAGAAGCGAGCTGATTTTTCATTTTAAAAATGCTCCATCGAGTTAGCGCACACACTTATTTTTAAAAACGTCCAGAAAGTTCGGCTTCCTCGAACATTAAGTGACGCAGTTGTTGATTTGCTCGCAAAATTAACATTCTGTAATTGACGCTGAAAAAGCGTTTAAAAATGCGTGCAATCGGCCAAAGCAGATATTACTGGTAGTTACTTTCGTATTTGGTACGACTGCCGTACGAAACTCATCTAAAAATAATGCCAAGCGTTGAGTTACGCAACTGCTGAATGTTTGAGGAATTGTAAATATTGCTCGACGCTGCTCTCTAGATCATCGTTAGAAATTCCAAACTCCACTCCATAATACGCAAATACAGGGAGTGGTTTCGCGCTGATGTAATCCATTGTCGATATGAGTGGCCGTAGATAATCAGTGAGAGTGCCTTCGTAACGTCCGTCTTTGGTAAAGTCTATCTCCTTGATTCCGGCAGACACCGCAATGCCAATGCGCTTTCCACTTAGATTTCGTTCATTTTCTTGTCTACCATAGGAGAATTCTTGAGTCAGAACTTCGTCAAACCACATCTTGAGAAGTGGAGGGGTGCTGAACCAGTAGAGAGGAAACTGAAACACAATAACGTCATAATTCAGTAACAGTTTCTGTTCCGCACCGACATCGATCTTCATATCAGGGTAACGATCATAAATCGAATGAACGGTAACAAAATCCAAATTTCTATGTGCCTCTTCAGCCCATCGTTTGTTGACCACAGAATTTTCTATGTCCGGATGGGTAACGATAACGAGTGTCTTGTTGAGTTTCATGATGACCTTCCAAACGAAAAATTGCATACTACTGACGCATAGCGCAGTTGAAAAGTAGGCACTTTTTTGTACCTTGATAACCTACAGGTTCCATATGAAATCTTCTGAATTTAAATTCCCTATTGATGCAACGATCTTTCTGATTGGCGGAAAATGGAAATGCTCAATACTTTGCTATCTCTTCGAACAACCTCACAGAACTGGAGAGTTGCGGAGGGCAATGGCGGACATCTCGCAAAAGGTGCTGACCGAGCAGCTCCGCGAGCTGGAGAGTGATGGCATCATCGAACGTACCGTTTATCCCGAAGTGCCGCCGCGGGTCGAATACAAAATTACCGATTTTGGCTTGTCGCTGGAAAAAATAATCACAGCGATGTGTGATTGGGGGCACGACAATATCGAGACCGTTACTGAAGCTCGTCAACGACGACTAGCTACTACAGCACATCTATTTTCAGAATAAGCAGTGTGTTTGGGAAAATAGAAATGAGAAAGGTCTATGCCAACCGCTGTGGCATAGACCTTTTTGCAAACAGTACTGAATTTAGATCGCACGAACATGTCGCGCACCTAAAAAATCATGTTCAAGTATTAAACTTGTGCCATGCCGCCGTCGACACTCAATTCAATGCCTGCGACGAAGCTACTATCGTCTGACGCAAGAAAGAGGACGGTTGCGGCCACTTCTTCCGGACGTCCCATACGAGCAAGCGGAATCACCCGTTGAATTGGTATGGGTAGCTGTTGATTTGTATTGAAAACTGACCCACGTTTAGAACACAATTCTACTTACCAAAGTGAGTAGGAGATTGGAATGATCGACGTTCTCCGACTTCTCTCAATAAATACGCGTTCAAGCTTTCGCCTGGTTGAAGACTGAGGCAACGAAGTTACGTAAACAACGTCGGACCTTGAAACAGATACACATTGACTTGTGTGCGTTGGGATATGAAGGGCCGTATGACCGGGTCGCAGCCTTCGCTAGACAGTGGAAACTGGATCAGTTAGAGAGGGTCAATTTTGCGAGCAAATCAACAGGATGCGAAATCTCGGAGCGAAATAAGTTCATGGCGAGATGATCGCATGCGCATTGAGAGCAGCGTATCCCGCATTCATGGGATGCAAATTATGGACGCTGATCGCTTTAAGTTATCGCATTGCATTTTCATAAGCGGCCTGTAGCTCGCCAAACACAGAGCGTCTAGGACGTTTTGCGCCGAGATGAAGATGGCGTAACTCAACCATAAAAGCATTCCAAAGCGGCATACCGCCTTTTTCCAGCAGCTCCGCGCGCACGGATAATTCCTTACTAGGGGAAGTATGATGACGCCCCCAAGCCGCCATGTGGGCGAGCAGGGGCACAAGCTGGATGGCTGGTTCAGTTAGGTTATAGATCCCTTTCTGCTTGTGTTCAGGATCAGGGCATCTCGTCAATAGCCCCGCCGCAGCTAGGCGCTTCAACCGGTTCGCGAGAATGTTCGAGGCGATACCTTCCTCACTTTGGGCAAGCAGCTCGCCGTAGCTGCGCCTGTTACCGAACATCACGTCGCGGATGACTATTAAACTCCAACGATCACCCAACTGCTCAAGAGTCAGGTTGATTGGACAGCCTGATCGATTTGTCTGCGGCACGGCCGATCTCCTTAGTCAGGTACTTGCAATATGAAAGACATAAGAATATGCTACAACCACTTGCAAACTACAAGTGGTTAAATATGTCACTCATTCTCTACGGTCATCCCTTCTCCTCATACACGCAGAAAGTGCTTGTCGCATTGTATGAGAACAGCACCCCTTTCGAATTTCTCTGTCTGGGGCCAGAAACGCCGCAGCACTCGGTCGAGTGGCTGAGACGCTGGCCGCTACGCAAGTTCCCCTTGCTGGTGGACGGCGAGCGCAGCGTAGCAGAGACCAGCATTATTATCGAGTACCTGCAGCTCGTGCATCCCGGGCCAGTGCACCTGTTACCCGCCGATCGGATGGCTGCGCTTGACGTGCGTTTTCTCGACCGGTTCTTCGACCTGCATGTGATGAGTCCAGTACAGCATGCGGTAGGCGGTGCGCTGACGGGTGATCCTGTGAAGCGCCAGGAAGAATTGGCGCTTGCTGTGGAAAAGTTGGAGCGCGCCTATGCGTGGCTTGAAGGACAGCTTGCCGGCAAAACTTGGGCCGCAGGTGCGGACTTCACACTCGCGGACTGTGCAGCCGCGCCCTCGCTGTTTTATGCGGATTGGACGCATCAGATTTCTGAGGCGTTTCCAGTGCTACTCGGATACCGTGCGAGGTTACTTGCCCGCCCGTCCTTTGCACGGGCAGTGGACGAGGCGCGCTATTTCCGTCCGTACTTTCCTCTTGGAGCGCCTGACCGAGACTGAAGTAATGCGAGCAACAAGCCCTTGGCGGAGCTTTGATTAAGTTGGCGTTGGGGCAATAGTGGATGTCTCGTCTCGGCCAGAAGCAGTCATTCGCGTTCTTACTGGGGAAGACAAATTTGAGAGCTGAATTCACTTTTGTAACCGACACGTCGACCATGTGCGTTTTCGATGTCGCGTGCATGAGGCATCGCTTGAATGACGATGCGGATTGGTGGTGCACCCCGCAGAGCGAGTTGGAGGAACTTAACTTGGGAAACGTCGCGTTTGTGGGGCTGGGGGGCGATGGAATGTTCTCGGTCACCATTAGGACCACCTACCAACACCGCAGGCCAGCGTTATGCTAAAGGTACCATCGGGGCGGGTATTCGTGGGCGCTGCTGAAGAAGTGACTTCGGATGGGCTAGAGCCAGAAGGCGTGCGTGGTGGGGTCTTTTTGGACGTTGAACGTGGGACTTGTCTATTGTCGGTTCTGCGGATGGGCACTGACGTTTTGCTCTGCTTTGGCGCTGCAAACGGCGCAGCTATCAACGGGTTTGTTTCTCCAATCCGGACATGACAAAGCGCGCGGAAGCAATCGGCCAAGAGATGACATAGAAGAGCTAAGGAGGTTGAGGCGGCAATGAAAGAAAAACTCAGCAAAGATCGCTTGATCCAACTTCTGAGCAAACTTACGCAGCCAGAATCGGATGGATTGTCAGAAGCTGATGCGCGACGCCGTGCTTCTAGATTTTTGCGCGGGTTGCCCTGATCCCTTGAAGGCTCACTGGTTGATCGTCGAATGTCTAGATCCGCTGACTGATCAGGAATTTGTCGATCGCCCTTTAGCGATGCCGCTTAGAGTGATGAGCGATGTCTCGGAATCGGAGTTGCCGAGCGGTCATCGGTTGAGAGCAATTGCCTTGTAGTACCTCTTGTAGCAATGGCCGGTTTGGGGCGTTTGCAGTCACTCGGTGATGTACTCCTGTCGGCAAAGTGCTGAGAAATACGCGTGCGGCTACGACCTGCACTTAGAATGCCGGATTACCCCTTCCTTTCATCAAGCATGGAAACTATCAGCATTCCGCCCGGCAGCATCAATCTCCGCGACGACCGCAAGCAACAGAGCTGGGTGGTCGCGCTGGCGCCCTTTGCTATCGGCAAGTATCCCGTCACGCGGGCGCAATACGCCCAGTTGAGCGGGGGCGCGCCAGAGCCGGGCTCAACAGCCCAGCACCCCGTGGTGAATGTCTCCTGGATCGATGCTGTGCGCTACTGTAATCTGCTGTCATTGTCCCAGGGGTTGGCAGCGTCGTACGCGATCGCAGCCGATGGCCAGGCGGTTACGCTCCTGCCAGAAGCGCGCGGCTATCGGCTTCCCACCGAGGCACAATGGGAGTATGCCTGCCGCGCCGGCACCCGGGAGCCGCGCTACGGCGAACTCGATGACATCGCCTGGTACCGCGGCAATGCTGCGGGCGCGTCCCAGCCGGTCGGCCTCAAAGCGGCGAACGCCTGGGGGCTGCATGACATGCTGGGCAATGTGTGGGAATGGTGTCAAGACCTGTACGACCCCGAGGTGTACGGCGAGTACCGGGTCTTTCGCGGCGGGGGCTGGGACGATCTGGAGCGCGGCTGCCTGGTCACCAACCGGCGCCGCAGCCATCCGACCTTCGCCATCGATGACCTGGGTTTCCGAGTCGCGCGCCCGGCTTGAAGGGCCGCTTCACGCCCTGAGTTATCGGTCAGGAGGACGCAAGGCTGAGCCCGGTTCAAACGTCGGCTTTGGGGTGAGAGCAGACGTCCTCTATCGGCCAATAGCGGACAGTCACATATGTTGTAAAGCTAACTTTATCTACGAACTTAATTTCTGACCGACGTGTTCAGCGAAAGCCTTGACCTTGGCCGAGTGTCGACGTTCCCGTGGACTCACGAGTTGAATCGGTATGGGTAGCGTTTCCCAGTCTGGGAGTATCCGCTGAACCTCGCCGCTAGCCAATTCTTTTTCAAAGAGCCAAGTTGGCGAATAAGTGATACCCATGCCGCCCAGTATTGACGCTCTGATGACTTCACTACTATTGGTTTGTAGATTGCCTTCAACCCGAACGATACGTGTAGTTCCTATTGCATCTGGAGCTCCGGGACCCGCCTTAAAGTTCCAGGTATTTCGCATTGCCAGCTCCGTGTAGACGATGCAATTGTGTTCCGACAAATCGTCCGGAGTAATAGGGGTTTTAGTCCCCTTTGGTAAAGATCTTAAATAGCTGCGATGAGCCATCAGCATCCGAGAGGCTGTTCCCACGCGCCGTGCTATCAAGCTGCTGTCAGGTAGGTCGCCAAGACGTACCGCCACATCTATCCCTTGTTCCACGAGGTCTATAAAACCGTCATGCAGACGCAAATCAATCTTGACTCCACGATGCTCAGCGAGAAACGACTGTACCAATGGCATGAGTTTGAGACGTCCGAAGCCTACAGACGCAGCAATCCTTAACCAACCTGTTAGCTGTTGCTCGCCTCGCTGGAGTTCACCTTCTGCTTCGGAAATCTCTGCAATTAAACGTCGTAATTGTTCAAAGTAGCGTTCGCCTTCTTCAGTCAGTGCGAGCGAGCGTGTGGTTCTCGTCAGCAGCCGCACTCCCAGTTCCCGCTCCAACGCGGCTACCTGTTTGCTTACTGCGCTTTGCGTCGTATCTGACTCGTGGGCCACTGCCGAAAAGCTTCCTGCCTCGACCACTCGCACAAAAACTTTCATTGCCTGAAGCTTGTCCATTTATGCCTTATATATTCCTAATTGGAATTAGTTATATGAGCATACTCCATCTATATCTTTTTTCGGGAATCAATCAAAGTTCAGGCATCGCAAAACGCGATACCAACCAGAGGAGCAATGAAATGAATACACCTACCGTTCTTATTACCGGAGCATTAACAGGAATTGGTCGCGCGACCGCTTTCGCATTCGCTCGTGAGGGATATCGCGTTGCAGTAAGTGGTCGCCGTGAAGAAGCCGGCAATGCGCTTGCCGCAGAACTTCGTGCACTAGGCAACGAAGCAGAGTTTTTGCTCGCAGATGTGCGTTTCGAAGCGGACGTACGCAATTTAGTCGAACAAACAGTTGTACGCTTTGGTCGCATTGATGTGGCGGTTAACAACGCAGGTACTGAAGGCCAGCTGGCACCGATCGTCGAGCAGTCGGCGGCCAACTATGCAGAAACCTTTGGGGTCAACGTGCTGGGCACGATGCTTTCGCTCAAGCATGAGATGCGCGTGATGTTAGCGCAAGGGTCGGGCTCAATCATCAATCTTTCGTCAGTTGCGGGAAAGGTTGGTATTGCGGGCGCATCGGTCTACGTGGCTAGTAAGCACGCAGTCGAAGGACTCACAAAAAGTGCAGCACTCGAGGGTGCTGCTGCCGGTGTGCGCGTCAACGCCGTAGCACCTGGTCCCGTCGCCACCGAAATGCTTGACCGCTTCGTCGGCGGCAGTGAAGAGAACAAGGCGGGCTTCCTTGCCACGATACCAGCAGGTCGTGCCGCTACTCCGGATGAAATCGCACAGACCATCGTGTTTCTCGCAAGCGACAAGGTGAGTTACCTCACCGGACAGAGCATTGCTGTCGACGGTGGCCATACAGCACAATAACCCAATGCCATCGACTTGCTTTCGACAAACAAAACTCTTAGATGAACAAGATGACATTTTCTAACTTTGGTATCGGCTCGCGATTAGAGATTGGTTTCTTTTTTGTCCTTGTATTGATGGGAGCGTTAACGGTGACAGGACTGCTGGGCATGGGAGGTATTCATGATCGCCTTAATACGATCGTCGAAGACAACGTCGACAAAATGAATCTTCTCCAGGACATGTCTGAATCGGTCCATATAGTTTTGAAAGTAATGGGACTTTAGTTCTCGCGCAAGAAAAAAGTAACATTCAAAAAGAATTTCAGAAAATTCTAGACGCACGAAAAAAATATGACGCAGCATCGGAGACGCGAGATTGAGGTGACGCCCACCGACGAAACAGGCAAGTTGCTCGGTGCGTTGAGGGAAATGAATGGCAATTTGGTGCGTATCGTGAGTCAAGCAAGAACCGGTACTGAGACGATTGCGATGGCATCCAACCAAATTGCATCAGGCAATCTTGATCTTTCATCACAAACGGAAGAGCAAGCTTCTTCGCTGGAGGAAACAGCATCCTCTATGGAGCAACTCACGTCGACCGTCAAACAGAATGCGGACAACGCTCGTCAAGCAAACCAATTAGCAGTTGCAGCATCGACAACCGCCAGTCGAGGAGTGAATGTAGTCAACGAAGTAGTCGAAACCATGGCATTCATTCAAACGTCAGCTCAGAAAATCGCGGACATCATTGCGGTGATTAATGGAATCGCCTTTCAAACGAATATTCTTGCATTAAATGCAGCTGTTGAAGCAGCACGTGCTGGTGAACAAGGAAGAGGATTTGCAGTCGTTGCAGGTGAGGTAAGAAGTTTGGCGCAACGTTCCGCAGTTGCAGCCAAGAATATTCGCATCCTCATTGCTGATTCAGTTGAGAAAGTCGAGGCTGGCAAGACAATGGGTGAAATTGCGAGAAGCGCAAAGCAGGTACTGACATCATGAGTGAAATCGCAGCTGCATCCGAGGAGCAAAGTGCGGGGATACATGAAATCAATCAGGCAGTTGCCCAGATGGACCAGGTTACGCAACAAAATGCCGCGCTGGTTGAAGAAGCGGCTGCAGCAGCTGAATCATTGAAAGAGCAGGCAATCGCTTTAGCTAATGTCGTGAGCGTCTTCCGGTTAAATAGAATGCATTCGAAACACATGCCGGCAAGCACGGTTGAGTGGACTGTGTTTCCAAAGGCATTACCGTTACCTACATAAAAATATAAATATTTAAGTCATTAGGTACTAAAGCTTTCCTTGGCGGTAAGTTTTAAGTGTGGTCCACGGCAATACTCCGAGAGAACTGCACGCCAACAGCTACAACTGAATCAATGCCGTGGCTTGATACAGAGTTTTGCGATATTTGGCTTTCATGATGTTGCGCTTTTCATCCTTTTCAAAGAAATCACTAGCACGCAAAATATAGTGCACGTCATGATAGCGATAGCGGTTTGCTTGGACGTCGGAAAAACAATGAACGTGAATCCGTGCCCCTTCACGATTGCTGAGAAGCTAGATACGCAAAACGGCATGAAGAAGAATCGGCATACCTGCCATTTTCCGAGGTTGGTCGGTGTAAAGGGAAAACCGGTGGTGCTGAAAAGCAGGCCGAAACCCATCATAGTGCCAATACCGAGCGAAGTTAACCACAGTGTGGGCGAGGGATCGAAATACCAGGCGATGGCAAGGCTGTACCAGATGAAATAGCACCAAAGAACAGCGCGGCCCAACGATAACCGCGATAAATAATCGATCATGGAAGCTGAGGCGACAACGCCGATAGGTCGGGGGGACCGGTATGCGACATGCCGCAGCTAGCGGCAACGGCATGTCAACCGGACGGATGGTCAGGCGGTGCGCAGAGCGTCGTGCTGTTCCACCAACATGTCTGCCATCGTTTGAAGGCTTGGCGCAGTGTATGTGGGCCGTGTGCCCATTTCGTCAAACACTGAGTTGCGCCGATTTACCCAACACACAGGGAAGCCGAAATGTGCCGCCGCTGTTGCATCCCATGCATTTGACGAAACAAAAAGGATGTTCTCGCGCGGTAGCCCCATACGGCTTTCGGCCAATGCATAGACTTTTGAATGCGGTTTGAAGACCTGTACAGATTCAACACTTATTAATTGGTCAAACGCCCAGCCTAATCCCGAGTTTTCTACCACTTGCGAAATGGAAGCGGTGGAGCCGTTGGAGATGATTCCCAAAGGGAAGCCGGCGTCATGCAGGCGGCGCAGAGCGCCTGGCGTGTCAGGATGTGGTTGGAGGCGCAAGTAAGCATCACTGAGGCGGCGGTGCAATGTCTCGTCGAGCTTCAGCCCGAGGTGTCCGCAGGCGTAGCGCAACGCATCTTCGGTCGCGTTTTCGAAATTCACATAGCGATCCATCAGGCTGCGCAGCCAAGTGTATTCCAGCTGCTTTTGCCGCCACAATGTGGCAATGGCGTCGCCCATATTGGGATAGGCTTCTTCGCACGCGGTGCTGACGGACTGCACATCGTACAAGGTGCCATAAAGGTCGAAGACGATGCTCTGGATATTTTTCATTTACTGCTCTCCTTAATAATATTGCGGCCCCTGAGCCGCAGCTGAATAAAAATGGACGATTAGTGAATTTCTGCGCCGGTTTGTGCGTGATATAAAACCTCTTCGAAGCGTTCTTCATTGGCCAGATCACGACCGCCGAGGAAGGTGCCCACCACTGCCCCCAGCAAGCCAAGTGGCAGGCTGAGGATGGTTGGATTCACGATCGGGAAAATCGCTGCCTTGCCCATGAATGCGGGGCCGATAAACGCCAGCCCTGCAGCAGATACGAGGCCGACTGTGATGCCGCCGATGACGCCAGCAGTATTGAAACGCCGCCAGAATAGCGACAACACAATGACCGGAAAATTTGCCGACGCCGCGATGGAAATGGCGAGAATCACCAGCACAGCGACGTTCACGCCTTCAGCCAGCAACCCGAGCGCCGTAGCGATGGCGCCGATAGCCAAGGTTGAGAGTTTTGCCACGCGCACTTGGTCGGCTTCACTGACCTTGCCTTGCCGGATCACATTCACGTAGAGGTCGTGCGCCACGGTGCCGGATGTTGCCAAGGTCAGGCCTGCCACCACTGCGAGGATGGTCGCAAAGGCGACCGCGCAGACGATCGCGAGGAATATCTCGCCACCGATTGAACCAGCGCCGCCACCCAAGGTTTGTGCCAGAAGCGGTAAGGCAAGGTTGCCGCCTTTGTCGACTGCGCGAATCGCATCCTGACCAACGAAGATCGCTGCGGCAAAGCCGATGAGCGTCGTGGCAAGGAAGAACGAACCTGCCAAGAACATCAGCCAGATGACCGACTTGCGTGCAGTCTTCGCGTCAGGCACCGTAAAGAACCGCGTCATGATGTGTGGCAGGCCTGCAGTGCCCACGATCAGACTGAGTGAAAGGGAGAACGCGTCTAGTGGATGCTTCAGGTAATTGCCAGGCGCGAGCATCTGCAGACCGTATTTGTCTTCCGCAATCGAGAACAGCTTAAGCGGGTTAAATCCAACTTCCGCTAACAGCCACGTCACTAGTACAGTGGCCGTGGCCAACAACAGTACAGCCTTGATGATTTGTACCCAAGTGGTGGCGATCATGCCGCCGAAGCGCACGTACACCACCATGCCGATGCCGACAAAAATAACGGCGGTGGAGTAGGGGACACCGAGCAGCAGTTTCATCAGTGCGCCAGCGCCTGCCAATTGCGGAATCATGTAGGCGAGATTGACGATCGCCGTGCCGACGACAGCAGCGAGCCGCGCTTGCGGGCGTTGCATGCGATAGGCGATCACATCACCCAACGTGTAGCGCCCGGTATTGCGAATCGGTTCCGCCACAACCATCAAGATTAGAAGGAAGGCCGCAAGTGCCGAAACGGCATAAAGCGATCCGTCCATGCCGTACAAGGCAGTCAGGCCAGTGAAGCCGAGGAAAGCCGCGGCACTCATCCAGTCGCCAGCAAGGGCAAAGCCGTTTTCTTTGGCCGACAGGTTACCGCCAGCCGCATAAAACTCACTGGTAGTGTTGGTACGCCGAGCGGCCCAATAAGTAACTACCAGTGTGAGAGAGAGGATCAATACGAAAATTCCAAAAGTAAGGAGCTTCATGATTGATTGCTCCCTTTAGGCTCGGCATCCATGATCGCTGCTACCTTTTTGTCGAAGATCTGATTGGCCGCCCTCACATATAAAACGGCAGTCACCCAGCAGACCAAATAGGCTACTAGGATGAGAAGGAACCCGATGTTGAAGGATCCAGCCAGCTTGGTGGACATCAGCGGCTTGGCGAATCCGGCGAGCAACGTGAGGCAGAAAAAGAACCCTAGGCTGACTACTAGGAGAGGGGCCACGATGCGTTTCTTTGTCTGTACTAAGTCGCGGAATCCAGGCGAACTACAAGATTGCCGGCGTAGGGTGTGACGGGAAGCGCTGAGAAGTTCGCGTTCCTTGAGTACCAAGTTTGCAGCCATTTTCGTGTCTCCTGATATGAAGTTATGCCTCTCGTGCCTCTAACGGGCGACTGATAGCACTTTTCTTTAGCATCCTTCGTGCCAAATATTCAAGTAATTGATTTATAAGGAAAAAACTAAAAATTAAGCAGAATTTTGGACGAAAATACTAAATTCTGAGTCATATATGAATCGATTTGATTCATTTTAGAATCAGTTTGGCTTATATAGATCATTTCTGTTTACAACTAATAAATTTTTAGAATGAAATTTCGATTTTCCAAATTTTTTAAAATTGATTCATAATTGGTTCAATCGCGAATCTGAGTGCTTTGGAGATTCGCTCTTACTTTGGATATCTCATGTCGCCATCACCTCATGCCCTTGCCGCCCTGTTGTCGTGCCTACCCATCGGTATCATTGCGCGCCAGCGAGATGGATCTGTGTGGTTCAATGATTTCCTCAGCACCCGTCATTCCAACCTTGCATCGACCGACGTTCCAGCACTTGTCGAATGGTTTCATGGTGGTGTAGCACCAGTAGGCATGCTTGAAGTGGATGGAGATCAATATCAGGTGGAATGTGGAGTGCTTGAAGACAGGGAAGCGCTGTTATTGTGGCCCACTGCCGCCGCAGTGAAGTTCGCGCCGCAGATGGAGCAGCTGGAGCAGATGTATCAAGACTTTCGGGAGATTTATCGCAATTCTTTCGATGGAATTTTTATCGCCGATGGTACGGGCACCACCTTAATGGTCAATGAGGGATGTGAGCGCAATTACGGCGTGCCAGCGAGCGAAATGATCGGTCGGCATGTGTCAGAATTTCAGCGCAGCGGTCTGATTAATCCCGTCATTGCCATGCGCGTGATTGAAAGTCGCCAACGTATCAGCGCGGTACAGGAAACCAGTATCGGCAAGACCATCATGGTGACCGGCATTCCCTTATTGGACGATCAAGGCGCAGTGCGAAAGGTCATCATCAACTCGCGCGACACGACCGAACTGATTCAGTTACAGGAGGAGTTGGCGCGCGCGCAGGAAAAACTGCATCGCTTCGAAATGGAGGTTAGCCAGCTACGCATGGATAATCCTGCAATCGCCGGTCTTATTACTCGCAGTCCCGGCATGCAGCAAATTACCGCACTTGCCCAGAAGGTCGCGAAGGTGAGTGCGACTGTGCTAATTAGTGGCGAATCTGGTGTCGGCAAGGAGGTGCTGACTCGCCTGATTCACAAGGAAAGTGCTCATCACGCAGGCCCTTTCGTGAAAATAAATTGTGGCGCCATACCGCGGGATTTGCTGGAGTCCGAACTGTTTGGCTACGAGGCGGGTGCTTTTACCGGGGCACAACGTCAAGGTAAGGTTGGCATGATTGAAGTGGCCGATAAAGGGACGCTGTTCCTGGATGAAATCGGCGAGTTGCCATTGGACTTGCAAGTCAAACTCTTGCAGGTTTTACAGGACCGCACGCTCACACGCTTGGGCGGTACACGGCCTATACAGGTTGATGTCAGGGTGGTCGCCGCCACCAATCGCGATTTACAGGCGATGGTTGATGCACGCCAGTTTCGCAGTGATTTGTTTTATCGGCTTAACGTGGTGCCACTCCATGTGCCGCCGCTGCGTGAGCGGCGCGAAGATATCTTGCCTCTGATCCAGCATTATCTCGACGAGCTCAATGCGCAATACGATTTGGACAAAAGATTATCGGAACAGGCCTTAGCGGCGCTGCTAGATTACGATTGGCCTGGAAACGTACGCGAGTTGCGTAACATGGTTGAACGGCTAGTAGTAACGGCACCGGAATCGTTGATCCGGTCCGATAGTTTACCGACCTTGCTGCGTTCGTCCGAACTTGAAAGTGACTTGGCACGTTTAGATATCAAGGCACGCTCCGCACACTTCGAACGCAAGATCGTAAAAGAGGCTGTGGAACGCTATGGCAACACACGTGCGGCAGCAAAACATTTGCAGGTTAGTCAATCAACCGTGGTGCGGCGGCTTAAGGACGGATGACGCCGACAGAGCTCAGCAGCCGTGGGGTTTATCGTCTTCTCTTTTTTAGGGTGTTGATTTGTATTGAAAACTGACCCACGTTTAGAACACAATTCTACTTACCAAAGTGAATAGGAGATTGGAATGATCGACGTTCTCCGACTTCTCTCAATAAATACGCGTTCAAGCCTTCAGCCTGGTTAAAGACTGAGGCAACGAAGTTACGTAAACAACGTCGGACCTTGAAACAGATACACATTGACTTGTGTGCGTTGGGATATGAAGGGCCGTATGACCGGGTCGCAGCCTTCGCTAGACAGTGGAAACTGGATCAGTTAGAGAGGGTCAATTTTACGAGCAAATCAACAAAGTCTACGAGCTCGATGACAAAGCTTGTAGTTCTCTATCGCTTAAGGTATGCCGTCATGCCAAAATTACTAACTCACGATGAGTGCGATAGAGCTGCCAATTATTTCGCCGAGAACGAGCGTTTTAGAAGTCACATTTTGATGGGAAAATATGTATTCGGACGTGCACGGTAAAGTGATTTAAACGTGGTCAGTTTTTCGGTGCAAAACAACCGCGAATACTATCCTAGATCGCCACCCCTACTAGTAGACGCTTAATAAGCTTCAAGTCCGCTATTGGCTCCAAATCTTGCGCTCGACCATTGCGACCAGTCGGAGAAATCCCTAATACCTCATCGCGCTGTTCTGTGACAAATTCGGTGGCGCAGCTGCGACAGTAAACGTGTTCACCTGCTTGCTGCTCCTTGCGCAGAACCACCGTTGGCCCGCACATTCCGCACACCTGCAGCGGGATTCCCTGATCAGTGTGGCCCACAACGTGATTCCAATGCCCGAGCTTTCCCAGCGCTACGAACTTAGCACCTATGATAGAGTCGAATTGACGCCCAAGCTCGGATTCAATGATTGAAAGTGCTTTCTCAATTGGCATACCTTTTCGATACGGTCGGGTGCTTGTCATCGCGTCGAAGGCGTCGCATATTCCAACAATTCTGGCCTCAACTGGAATATCGGTGCCGCGAATGCCGGTAGGATAGCCTTTACCATCAGGTGTCTCGTGATGGAATCGGATCGCATGTTCGGCAATATGAGCAAGTGGATGATTCGCCAACATTCTCCATCCGATTTCTGGATGAGTACGAATGACGTCGTACTCCTCTTCACTTAATTTGTCTTTCTTGTTTAATATTTGATCGGGAATACCAACTTTTCCAAGGTCATGCAAAAATCCGCCAATAGCGATTCGTGCGGCGTCGGTTTCCGACATTCCTAACTCTAAAGCCAACCTATGCGCGAAACGAGAAACGCGCCAGAGATGGCCTCCCGTGTATGGATCCCTGGCTTCGACTACCCAAGCCATAATTAACAGGCTAACTAAAAGATCTTTACGGTTTGTATTCGACTTATCGGTAAATAAATTACTTATGCGGCTGAGTATGTTCATAGTAGCTCTGGTAAATTTTCGACAATCCAAATGACATAGGCATAGCGTTCTCTAGGTCCCTAAGAGAGGTAAGAACGATATAAGCTGAGGGATCAATGAATATCGGTTGTATAGCGGGTACTAAATGTGGCACGAATTCGTGACGCTAATCAACGAGTTATTGCACAAACAAGTGGCTCCTTTAACTTGCAGAATCTATTTTTCGAGGAAATAAAACCGCCTTTTCTATGGCAACGCTTATCACAAACCTTACGTCGCGGTCGGCATGCATTTTGCCGTGCTGACGACTTGCAGTACATTGCCATCACGTTGGTCCTGCACAAAGGCAATGGCATTCAGGTTTTGCCGATTCCATTCAACTGGCAATTTTACTTCTTGCTTGAATTGCGCATTACCTTGCAATAAATGGATCGGCCCGTACCAAAGTCGTACCGTATTGTCGTGATGCAGTGTGACGCCACCGTTCTCGCCGCGCAGTACCCGTGATGTCAATCCGTTTTCGCTAATCGCAACGTATAGATCGCCACTGATCTTTGCATTCACATCGATCGACTTAACTATCGCGTCCAGCATTATTGTATTGTTAGGGCCCGCCGACGTTTTCAGTGTAATGACAACTGGTGCTGGTCGCGCATTGATCTGACGTATCGCACTCGGCAGATTGTCGCGCCATGAACGTAGCTCATTGCCGTTGACAAAAAACTGTGGGGTGTACACGACGCGGCTCTGTTTGTTTGCCAGCAATTCACTTTGTCGATCATCAAATGCTTTTTTCGCGAAGACGTCTTTCCAGCCAATCGAATCCCAATAGCTGACGTGCAGAGAAAGCGGAACGACATTTGCACTTGGCCCCACTAGTTCTCTTACCCGACTCAATTGTTTGTCTGCGGGAGGGCAATTAGAGCAGCCTTCACTTGTGTACAGTTCGACCAGGGCGGCAGTCGATACGTTACTTTTGACTTCGCAGGTATTCCCGGCATACGATGGCAGAGCAGTGTACAGTGCACATGCAAAAATGGTCAGTGCGGTTAGTTTCATGGCGCGATCCTTCGACGATATGGAGGTTAGTTCGCAACCAGAGTTGGTTTGGTTACAAATTAATTAAGAAATAGTTTGAATATTCAAAAAATGTCACGGCTATGTAACTAAGGGTGCAAATGCAACGTATTCAGGGGGGAGAGCAGCAATCGGTCAGCCAAGCTGAAACGCGGTTGCGCGCTCTATTGTTGGAGGGGCTAAACGGTAGCGAAAATGCGTATCGTCAATTTTTACAGATGACGGCTACGCATTTGCGTGCTTTTTTGCGCAGACGCCTAAGCCACTGGCCGGATCAGGTGGAAGATTTGGTGCAAGAATCGCTATTGGCGATCCACAACCAGCGTACGACCTATGACAAGGGCGCGCCGCTAACGGCGTGGATGTATGCTATTGCCAAGTACAAGCTGATCGACTGGTTACGACGACACGCAAGACGCGAATCACAAAACGATCCGTTGGACGATGAAAATGAAATTTTCTCGACCGCCGATGCCGATGCACACGAAGCACGACGCGATCTAAGTAAGGTACTGGAAACGTTACCACCACAACAGCGCGCCGCTATTTTGCATACCAAAGTTGATGGTTGGTCGATGCGCGAGACCGCTGTCGTGTTGAAGATGTCGGAATCCAACGTCAAAATTGCTGTGCATCGCGGCCTGAAAACGTTGGCGGCCAAATTACGGAACGAATCATGAAAACGGATGACCTGATCAACATGTTGGCAAGTGGCGACATCAAGCCGCAGCCGATTCCTATTCTGCGAATCGCGACGCACATTACGCTCGGACTACTGGTGACAATCGCGCTGATGATGACGTTTCTCGGTGTGCGCGAGAACCTGTTGCAAGTGCTAATGCTGCCGGCGTTCTGGATGAAGTTCATTTTCGTCATTGCGCTGGCCAGCATTGGTTTGATTGCCGCCCGTCGCTTGTCGTCGCCGGGCGGCAAGACCAATCGTGTGCCGGCCATGCTGGCGGTGCCGATCGTAATTATCTGGAGCATTGCCGCCGTATCGCTAATGACTGCTGCACCCGGCGAGCGCGCCGAACTGTTTTGGGGCGATACGTGGAAAGCATGCCCATTTGTGATCTCGGGCTTGTCGATCCCGATTTTTATTGCGATTTTGAGCGCGATGCGTGAACTGGCCCCGACCCGTTTGCGCCTGGCCGGCGCTGCCGCTGGCCTGACTGCCGGCGCCGCCGCCGCCGCCGTCTATTGCCTGCACTGCCCAGAAATGGCAGCACCGTTTGTCGGCTTCTGGTATTTGCTGGGGATTTTAATCCCGGCCTTAATCGGCACCTTGATCGGACCCCGAGCATTATCTTGGTAGTAGGTAGTTCCCCGAAAGTTCTTCTAACGAAGGTCCGCTTGCGCTCCTCTAGCATCTACATCAACACCTTTTGCTAAACCCGGTGAGACTGGCCTCTTTTTCTCGATAACTTCGATCTGCTTGCTGTGCCAGCTTATACGAAAATAAGCGTTCTCTGCACAGTTCTAACTACTATCTTCTTGGAAATTAATTTCCTAAAAACTGTAACTATTGTTCTTGCGTTGGCGAACTATCCTTAGATCGCCAGGAAAAAGCGGCGACATTGATGTCTTCTCGAATTCCGAGATCGACATACATTCTTCAATTCCAACAAATAATTCATCATGTTTTCAAAACTGAAGATTCGCACCGGCTTGTTATTTGTATTGGGTATGTTCTCTATCGCGCTTTGGACTGCTGTGTTCATGTCTTGGACATATGCACGCCAGTCAGCTCAGGCTTTAGAAGCGGTGATCAAATTGTCTGATAGCCAAATTCAACCTCTTCATGACACAGAAAGGTTGCTGCTTTCCACATTGATCAACATGGACAACGCGTATATCAATTTAGTAAAGAGCGACCAAGTCATTGCCAACGATTACACTCGTAAGGCGTCCGCTTCTTTTCAAGAGGGTAAAAAAGCGTTCGACCGATATCGAGAAGCCATCAAAGATGATAGTGATCTTGCCGACCGTTCGGTGAACGTCATCCGCGCTTACGATCGCTACGCAGAAGTAATAGGTAAGCGCGAAGAAGCGCTATACGATGTCTCTCTTGACAATTATGCGGCCGCAACAACCGATGCAGAACAAGCCGATAGTGTTTTTGCTTCTGCTTTGCGCGAGATGATTAATCACGCCGAAATGGTACGTGACAATCTTCGTGTTGAATCCGAAAGGCGATTCATGATCGCGGCCTACCTTGCGACCGGGATGTTTGTATTTTCATTGTTGCTGGTCGGGTTCTACTGGTTCTTTTTCAATCGTGTTTTGCTTCAGCCTTTAAAAGAAGTCGGCGCGCATTTTGATCGTATCGCTGGCGGTGACTTAACGGCGCAAGTCAATGTTGTTTCAAACAATGAGATTGGTGCATTGTTGGCCGCGTTGCAGCGCATGCAACAAGGACTGTTGCAGACTGTATCTACAATTAGACGGGCCACTGAGGATGTCGACCATAGTGCGCGAGACATTGCAGTAGGCAACGTCGAGTTATCGAGTAGAACGGAGCAGCAGGCTTCGGCCTTGGAAGAAACCGCATCAGCACTTGAAGAGTTGGCCGCAGCGGTTAAACAGAATGCGGAAAACACGCATCAAACCAATCGTCTTGCGAGTGATGCTGCTGGTGATGCCGTTCGCGGTGGCGAGATGATGTCGGACCTTGTCAAGACCATGGGGAAGGTTTCAGCCAGTTCTAGCAAGATATCCGAGATCGTCGGCGTAATTGACGGTATCGCTTTTCAGACCAATATTCTTGCGCTTAATGCTGCGGTTGAAGCCGCACGTGCGGGCGTGCAAGGGCGGGGTTTTGCCGTCGTCGCCGCAGAGGTACGGTCACTGGCATTGCGCAGCGCACAGGCCGCAAAGGAAGTGAAAGGATTGATAGGAGAGTCTTCTTCTTATATTGACCTTGGTTCCGGGCAGGTCACAGAAGCTGGCAAAGCCATGCAAAAAATAGTCACATCCGTTCACAACGTCATGAGCACGATGCAGGAGATATCGACTGCGACCTCGGAGCAATCGGTTGGGCTCGAACAGGTTAGTTTAGCAGTCGTGCAAATGGATCGATCTACACAGCAAAATGCGACGCTGGTTGAACAAACAGCTAACGCCGCCAACGGCCTCACGGCTCAGGCTAGGCGTCTTGTCGAGTCCGTTTCAGTTTTTCGTACTGCCAATCCAGACTATCGTGGTGCCGTGAAAATACTTGATAAAGCACGGCCGCTGACCATCGGTAATGATGATTCCGCAATAGTATTTTAAGGAGTAAGAATGAACGAACGACTTTTTGGTTTTGTTGGAGGCGACTCAGGTGCGTGGGAAGTCACGCAAATGCGTGCTGTTAAAGGTGCACCACTCCCTGAAGTAAAGACCATTGCAATACTAAACGGATTTTCGATCCAAGGACATCATGCTCACTGGGTTCTTCGTGGAGTGACTAGCAACGAACGTTACGTGACTAAAGAAGAAAAGAGTCGCTTGATTGCTACGCAAGAGGGATTGGGACGTACTGAATCAACATTAGCTGCATTAATTCCCATTCGAAAAAATGCTTCCTGGTGGTTGCTCACTCAGGAAGAGCGACGAGAGATTCTCGAAGAACGTTCCCATCACATTCAAATTGGCATGGCTTATTTACCCGCTATCGCACGGCGGCTATACCACTGTCGCGACATTGGAACACCTGAGCCATTCGATTTTTTGACATGGTTTGAATTTAGCCCTTCTGACGCTTCTCAATTTGATGATTTAGTGGCGCAGTTACGTACTACTCACGAATGGTCTTACATTGATCACGAGATTGACATAAGACTTGCCAGGAAAAATGGTTAACCCTTAAATCAAAAAAACAGGCATACATTATCTTGTCGCGTGAGTTGCTATTTGTCTTGATTCTTTCGGGATTTTTTGTCCTCAACAGAGTTTTAGTTTGCTCTATATACTTGCAGCTTTACTTAGCAAGCGTCAAAAATCTTGCCGAAATTTGATTCATTTGGGAAGAAAGTGTGGATTATTAAACTTTCACAAAGTAACAAGCCAACTATTGTTGGCTATGCTGCCGCTCTCTTTTCGGTGGCGTTAGCGTTTTTCGTTCTTTCTGTCATGAGACCGCAATTTTCTGCGGCACCCACGCCATTATTTTTATGCGCAATCATGTTTACAGCGTGGGTAGGTGGAACCGGACCATGCTTCTTTTCCATCGTCCTGTCGGTTCTGGCCTACGATTACTTCTTCGTAACACCCTTGCATTCATTCGTCATAAATGGACGACACTCCTTTCGTATTCTTTTCTTTTCGATGGCGGCGATCTTCATCGGCGGGCTTGCGGCTGCGCAGCAATCTGCAGTGCGAAGTGCTAAGCGCGCAAGCGACAAACTCGCCTTGGCAATAGATGATCTTAAAAGCGTTAATTTAAAACTAGAGATGGAGAATACGGAGCGCAATCGTATCCACGAATCACTTCGCTATAGCGAAGCGTTTTTGACAGAAGGACAAAAAATAAGTCGCACGGGCAGTTGGCGCTGGAATATAGAGGTGCACTCTCTTGAGTGGTCAGACGAACATTACCGCATCTTTGGTTATGAACCATCGTCAGACATGTCCTGCTTCGAAATGTATTCCAGTCGAGCGCATCCAACCGACCATCTTCTCCTAGCGAATGTCGTCAAAGAAGCAGTAGCTAAAAAACAGCGGTTCGAATGCGATTACAGGATTATCCTTTCGGCGGGCAGCATACGGTTTTTGCGTGGGATTGGGATGCCTGTTTTTTCTCGGAATGACCACTTCGAAGGCTACATTGGTGTGACAGTCGACATCACGGCTCAGCGTCAAGCGGAAGATTCATTGCGGAAAAGCGAACAGGAATTTCGTACGCTGGCAGAAAATTCGCCTGATGGCGTGATTCGTTACGATCGAGACTGTAAAAGAATTTATGTAAATCCGGCGCACCTCAGAAACATGGGCGTTGAATATGATGATGCAGTTAATGTCACATTGGATTCCTACTGGGGAGCCGATATGACAGTGGATGAGTATCGGGCGATACTCAGAAGTGTGATGACTACTGGACAGCCAGCGGAGGTTAGTGGCCGGTGGACTCGACCTGATGGGGGCATCGTGTTTTTTGCCGTCCACGCTGTGGCCGAGTTCGACTCGAAAGGCGAGGCTGAAAGCGTTTTGGCGATTAGTCGCAATATCACATCGATCATAGAGGCCGAAAATCAATTGAGGCAATCTCAGAAGCTTCTACGTCAATTGGCGGATCGCAGTGAAACCTCTATCGAGGATGAACGTAAACATATTGCAAGAGAACTACATGACGATCTCGCTCAGCATCTTTCTGCGCTGCGGATGAATGTATCAGTAATGAAATTGGAGTTCGGTCATCTAAGCTCGGCATTTAGTGGGCAAGCGGAAACCATGATTGAGCGTCTAGACGCAACTATTAAAATAGCGCGCAATGTTATTACGGCGTTGCGTCCGACGGCTTTGGACATGGGTATCGTTCAGGCTTTGGAATGGTTGGTGAAGGATTTTTCCACGCATAAAGAAATTTCTTGTCGGCTTCATATTCATGACGAGAATTTGATCTTGAGTGATCGATCTGCCACGGCAATTTTTCGCATTGCTCAGGAGTCGCTGAGAAACATCTCACGTCATGCCGAAGCTTGTAACGTTGACGTTAATCTTAGTCACAAGGATGGAATGTGTCTCCTAGCTATTCGCGATGATGGTCGGGGATTCAATACAACCAACGTTCCATTTAACTCTTTTGGTCTTATGGGAATAAAGGAGCGCGTGTTGATTCTGGGTGGAAAAGTAGAAATTGAGAGCGAAGAAGGCCAAGGTACAACTATCCGGGTAAATATCCCGACAACGGAGTGAAATAAATGTTGCGTATTCTAATGGCAGATGACCACGCATTGATGCGCGAAGGACTGAAGCATCTTTTTTCGGTTGTCGGAGGAATTGATGTAGTTGCAGAAGCCTCTACAGGGCCCCAAGTTTTTGAGTTGTTACGTCGAACTGACGTTGATCTCATCTTGCTGGATATGACGATGCCGGGAATTAGCGGTGCAACATTGATCCATCACATCCGGTCCCAAAAAACAGCGCCAAACATCCTTGTACTAAGCATGCATGACGAGGTTCAGTTTGCAAGAAGGGCACTAGATGCCGGGGCATCTGGGTACATAACAAAGGACACGGACCCGCAGACATTGATCGATGCAATCCATCGAGTTGCTGAGGGTGGCAGATTCATCAGCCGTGGGCTCGCTGAGGAAATGTTGTTTGACCATGGCACCAGAGCCAGACCTTCGCATGAACTGCTCTCCACTCGGGAATACGAAATTTTTCAATTGCTGGTACATGGCCGTGGCGTCAATGAAATAGCGGATGAACTCTCGATTAGCAACAAAACAGTCAGCACCCATAAGACCAGATTGATGGAGAAGATGAAATGCGAAAACGTTTCACAGCTGATTAGATATGCGATAGCCCACGGAATGCTCGAGTAAATTGTGTCTCGACGCCCCTAACGATCCATATTCGGAAAATTCCTACACATAAATCATCATTGCCTGATGTTTTAGTTCTTCAGTTTGTCCGACGATTGCTGCTGCCAGTCGTCAGGGGCAATTGGTCTGCGTCGGCACTCCCATGTCGATTTGACCTCCCATTTCTGATTGTTGGCGTACGACGCGACCATGTAAAAAATGCCTGGTCGATGTTCATTTATACGCAATCTTACGGGATAGAAGAATGAAATTTTCAAATCTGAAGATCGGAACGCGCCTGACCATTGGCTTTTTTCTGGTCCTAGCGCTTATGGCGGCTCTAACTGCGTGCGGCGTAAATGGCATGCAGAATATCCAAAAACGGCTGAACACAATTATTGATGACAATGTTCATAAAATGAACTTACTTCAAGATATGTCGGAGTCGGTGCATATCGTTTCCCACAGTATGGGGACCCTTGTTTTAATGCGCAACGAAAGTGAGATGGTTCTCGAGATAAAGAAAGTCGTAGATGCGCGCAGTAAATACGATGCTGCAATTTTGGTACTTGAGAAAAAACCTGCTCTCGAAGTAGAACGTGTGTTGAGAGAAAAAATAAAAGGAGCTCAAGCAGACGCACGTGTAGTTAACGATCAAATTATTGAATTTGCTAGAGGTAACAAGGACGAAGAAGCAAGCGCGCTTTTGATTAAAACTGCGGAACCGCTTAACCAAGCTTGGCAACAAGCATTAGATCAAAGTATTCAACTTCAAAAACATGCAAACGAAGCGGATGCCGTCGCCGCGACAGCTACATATGAAAATTCGCAGCTTTATATGGGAGCGCTTTCTGGTGTTGCGCTGATACTTGGAATTGTAATCGCATGGGTCATTACGCGATCAATTTCTCGCCCAATTATCTCTGCGATGAATGTCGCAAACACGGTGGCATTGGGAGACCTAACCAGTCACATTGAAATAACAACAGCTGATGAGTCCGGTCAACTCCTGCATGCTCTTAAAGATATGAATGACAATCTTGTAAGCATAGTTACGCAGGTACGACATGGAACAGAGACCATTGCAACGGCTTCTGCTGAAATTGCTACCGGCAATCTCGACCTTTCAGCGAGGACAGAGGAGCAGGCTTCTTCCCTGGAGCAAACAGCTTCATCAATGGAGGAGCTAACATCGACGGTCAAACACAACTTCGACAATGCACGGCAGGCAAATAAGCTTGCACTGAATGCGTCAGATGCGGCGAGTCGTGGGGGCGTCGTCGTTGCTCAGGTTGTCGAGACTATGGGGTTTATTAATGGCTCGTCCAGAAAAATATCGGACATTATCGGCGTCATTGATGGGATTGCGTTTCAAACCAATATCCTAGCGTTAAATGCTGCGGTGGAAGCTGCACGTGCTGGCGAACAAGGCCGCGGATTTGCGGTGGTCGCTACTGAGGTACGTAATCTCGCTCAGCGATCGAGTGCAGCAGCAAAAGATATTCGTATTCTCATCGGCAGCTCGGTGCAAAAAATTGATGCGGGTAGTCTTCTGGTGGAAGAAGCAGGCAGAACAATGAAAGAGATTGTGATTAGCGTGCAGCAGGTAACGAGCATTATGGCGGAGATTACCGCGGCTTCCGAGGAACAGAGTGCTGGTATCGAACAGGTGAATCAGGCTATCGCTCAGATGGATCAGGTGACACAACAAAACGCCGCATTAGTCGAAGAAGCTGCTGCTGCTGCAGCTTCTCTTCGTGAGCAAGCAGAGAATCTGTCAAAAGTTGTCAGGGTCTTCAAGTTAGACAATACGCAGCACATGATGCCAATGGCTTCACAATTGAATCTCAATGGGATGACGAAATTAACGTCGGTGACGTCGAGAGGAAGTGACCAAGTTGCGACAGACGGCGTGAAGTCCGGCTCTGTGCCAAATCAAAAAAATTTACTTCCAGTTGCCGTTGGAGGTGAGTGGGCACAGTTTTAGGCTGGATGTTCATATTTTAATGAAGCCGGATTTTATAAACCATGCCCATCTTGCTGTGGCATATTCGTTGGTGAGCTGTAGTTCAACAGGAATACGTTCTTGGAACAAGATTCGGCATGCCGATCGCGCCCGTTTTTTTGCAAGAAATATTCATTTTCCATTGGTGTGGTTTACAGTCATTTTGATTCTTGGCGTTCTGTTATGGATAGGTGTCTCTTCTGAGCTCAATAGAGAAAAGAAGAATATTGAGCAAAATGCGCTTAAAGATGTCGAGTTACTTTCAAGGTCTTACGCGGAATATTTGACCCGAACCATCGAGAGACTTGATCAATTGACACTGCAAGTAAAGTACGACTGGGAAAAATCTCGTGGCGCGTACAGACTGGAGGAACCCGCGCGAAATGGCGTGTTCAACTTTAAGTATTCTGCGGCAATTACTATCGTGAATCGGCATGGAGCGCCAATAACAAGTTCATTTCCGTTTGATAATCGTACGTCTTGGGGAGATAGTGATGCCTACGACTATCATCGTTCTCATGAATCAAATGATCTTCATATTGGCATGCCTTCCGAAGGGAAAATTTCAGGACGAACTGTTGTGCGAATTACCCGAAGGTTGCAGGATGCCAAGGGAAATTTCAATGGCATGATCGTCGCTTCTGTCACGCCGGATTATTTTTTCTCGTTTGCGAATACACCTGTTCTGGGACAAGGCGGGTTGCAGGCATTGGTGGGAATGGATAGGGTGGTGCGTGTGGCAAAGGAGAGTGAATCAAAACCGTCGTCCCTAGCGCCCATTTTTGCGATGACACCTCAGCAGACTGTCCCTGTGTTATTGGACGGTAGAAAATGGTTTCACGACAAAAAATCACGTTATGTGGCTTCTTCTAGTTTGAATGGCTATCCGTTTTTTGCTATCGTTGGAATGAGCCAGGACTCAGTGCTTGCTCGTTATACCGTTCATAGAGACACAATTCGTAATGCTGCAATTGCTATTACAACTTTTCTTTTTGTATTTGCCGTCATTGCTGTTGTTATGTCGTTACGGCTTGCATGGAAATCACATCGACTCGATGCTGTTCGTAACACCTATAGGATTGCGACGGAATTTGGCAATGAGGGGTATTACATTTGGAGCGCGATTCAGGATCGGAATGGTTATCTTGTTGATTTTGAAATCATAGATTGTAATGAACGTGGAGCGACATTTTTTGGGACAAGCAAAGAAAAACTTTTGAACACCCAATTGTCAACGGTCGAATTTATTAGGGGCTACTTATATACCCTGATGCAGCAATCTCGGATTGCGATGGAAAAAGGTTTTTACGAAGACGACTTCGAGATGCAGGCCCACAATCAAGGTTGGATACACAAGCGCATGCTCCGTTGTGAAGATGGTCTTGCGGTGACTTTCAGAGATGTCAGTGACCGCAAAGCTCACGAAGAGGAATTACATCGTCTCGCAACAAAAGACACCCTCACAAACCTTCCGAACCGGTACTGGCTCATGAATCATTTGCCCAAAGCATTAAACGAGGCAAATGAGAAACAAGATTCACTAGCGGTTCTATTTATCGATCTGGATGATTTTAAGAATATTAATGATACGTTGGGACATTCTTCCGGGGATAGCTTACTGCAGGTTGTCGCGTCTCGTCTTGAGTCTGTTCTTCGGCCTGGTGATAGCGTTGTACGATTAGGCGGAGACGAGTTCACACTCCTGCTCGAATCCTTACCGTTGCAAGAGGATATTTCTTTAATCGCAAACCGGATCATGCAAACGTTTAATCAGCCATTCGAAATTCAGCAAAAAATGCTGACAATCAGTGCGTCAATGGGAATCAGTAGATATCCGTTCGATGGGCGCGATGCAGAAACATTATTGAAGAACGCCGATATCGCTATGTATTCTGCAAAGGCCGATGGTAAGAATAAGGTCCGCGTCTACGATAAAAAATTGTACGAAGAGATTGAATTACGAGTTGATGGCGAACGCCAGTTGGCCCGGGCAATTCAAGAGGACCATTTCATCGTTTATTACCAGCCCCGTGTAGAAGCACAGACAGGCCGCATGGTTGGTATGGAAGCGCTGGTTCGATGGGCGCACCCAGAACGGGGATTGATTGCGCCCGATCACTTCATCCCGTTGGCTGAAAGTACCGGCATGATTCTTCCATTGGGAAGACTAGTGATGGAAAAGGTGTTTTGTCAAATCGCTGCATGGCAATTCCAAAAACTAGCAGTTGTACCGGTGTCCGTTAATGTCTCTGCCCGGCAGTTTGATGAAGGCAATGTCAGCGAATTCATTGCAAGTTGTCTGAATAAATATGCCGTGGATCCAAGATTTATAGAAATAGAACTAACCGAGTCGGCAATGATGGGAAATTTTGAACAAGTTCGTGGAGAAATTAGTTCCATCAGCGCACTTGGGATTCAAATTCACGTCGACGACTTCGGTACCGGTTACTCGTCGTTATCTTTACTTTATAAATTCAATATGGACGTACTGAAAGTCGATCGTGCATTCACGTCTCAGATTTGCAATGGCAAGGGGGGGGAGATATTTTTTAGTTCCATTGTCTCAATGGCAAAAGTACTGAAGATGAGGGTGGTAGCTGAAGGTGTTGAAACGATTGAACAGTTGCGCGTTCTACAGCAACTCGGATGTGACGAAATTCAAGGCTATCTTGTATCGAAACCAATTCCGTCAAGTGACGTACCGCGATTGTTGGATCAATCGATTCTGCTTGAACAATTGAATTAACTTTTCGACATTCGCATTCGGCATGAGTAAAATTAATCCCAAACAATTGGAACTACTCCTTAAGCTCAATCATGAGATCGCTCATTTGACTCATAACATGTATAACCTACTTGATGATGTGATGAACAAGCGGCTGGAGACGGATGACGCCTACGCCGCCGAGATAAAGGATATAAGCACTGGAATTATTTCTGATGCCATGAAGAAAAATGGCCGGTGAATACCCAAATTATCTGACCTCTAGTTGCAATGATCTGCGGCATACATCAATATCGAATCAAAGTATGTAATGGCCAAAGAATCTCCTGTATTCGGGTCGGTACACCGCTGCTACGTTTCGTGAGAAGAGAGAAGGGACTGGACGCCGGTTTCGGCGGCTTCTAATGCACCAGCCAAGTATCCAGGAAATGTCGTCGATGCCTCACTGCCAATCAGTCGCAATCGATCCGCCCAAATATCTTTGGGCTTCAACGAATCTGCATCAGAATGTCCGAAGGAAAACTGATCGGCCTGCGTTGCGGTCATCGGATCTTGCGCCCAGTCCTTGAAAAGTTTTGCTCTGGTTTGTGCCGCCTGATGCCCAAATAGCCGTACTAATTGCGCAATGCATTGCGCAATTAGTGCTTCCTCATTCAGTAATCGGCGGGAATTTGCTTGCCAGCCAAAAAATCCAAACAGCGCTGCTGTTTTGTTGATATCGCTTGCATCATGAATCTCCACAAGCGGACCAACTGTGCTGCGCGCCATGCCCGATAATCCATTTTCCCGCCAAAATGGCTGCTCGTAGACAGCAACAAACTTTGCATGAGAAGCCATCCATGTATTTGTGCCTTTCCAGCTTTGGAGCAAATGTCGATCGATTGCAGGCTCAAATGCAAGGTTTTGCGCCATCAGTCGCGGTGGTATGGCCAACAATACATGGGTTGCGTCGAATGTTTTTGGCTTGGCAAGTCCATTTATGGCTTTGATATTGATGCGATGTGAATCTAGTCTAATCGACTCAGCTTGATGGCTCAGGAATAGCTTTTCGCGAGGAAGGTCAGCGGCCAGTCTGTCAACCAAAGTCGCAGTACCTCCGGCGATCCGCATCGAGCCTTCGGCAAGGCCAGCTGCGGCCTGTCTGATTGGTATCTGGTGACGTGAGTGCTCCAATACGATATCGCCCATATCGTATTGTGGAAGTGTGCGCAGCCCTAGTTGTTCGATCAGGTTGTTCATGGCAGGTTGGAGCGGCGGCCAATACCACGTCGCACCAAGGTCGAAACGAGCCGCGCTTGCCCTTCCGGACCCATCGACGTTAGAGAGAATACGGCCGCCCAATCTGGTACGCGCTTCCAATACAAAGTAATCGACCCTGTGCCGCTCTAGTAAGTAAGCGGCATACAAGCCGCTCAGGCCGCCACCCAAGATTCCCACGCGAATATTGCCCATTAAGAGCGCTCCGCGGACGGGCACAGGCTCAGTTCGCGTGCCCACGGAGAGTGACTTTGATGCGCAAGACGCCAATATTTATCCGCGATTTGTGACGAATGCGATAAGCATCCAATATTCACGTCCGCATGCGTTAGTCGCCGGTTATTCGAAGCCATTAGTCTGTCGCGTACAACGCGACAGACATAAACGCCGTGAAGGTGGAACGCTCCGGCCGGCGCGACCACCTCCGGAGGATTTATTAGGTCGCGCTTTAGTGCTGTGTAGAGAGAGGACTGCATTGATTTACCAGAATGGGACAGACCGATAGCTGAATGCCCGAATTGCGTCACCAAGGCGGCGCCCAAATTGGAGCCCGCCCATGCAAGCATCATCGTTTTTTTAGAAGATATCTTCGAATTCATGGCTCAACTTGTCGGTTGGTAGATCTTTCAAATGTCCCGATTTACGGTAAATCAGCGCGCCTCCTGCGCCGCTAGTCCACGTCTGAATAGACCGGGGTGGTAGTCGTAACCATGTTCCAGCAGAATACTCGTCGTATTGATCCCTCATCTGGCCTTGAAGTACAAGAATTTCTGCGCCGAAGTCATACATTTCTTCGCCACTGCTACTTTCAGGGATTTGTACCAACATGACCTGTTCTTGCTCATTAGAAAATAAGGGGCACACCAGTTGATTTTGGTGGACGTGCCACATGGCTGGATCTCGCGTATTGATGCGGACGGGCCTGCGCTCCTCTAGAGACATTTGCATTAGCTTTACGAATATCAACGTGCCGTCAATGCTGGACGGCAGGTGCGAAGATTTTGGCGGGTTTCGTAGGTACCAACCTTCTGGATAATCACCGCTGTCGTCGGAGAACACGCCATCCAGTACCAAGACTTCTTCGCCAAGCGGATGCGTGTGGCGCGGAAAGCGTGAATTTTTATCGTACCGAACTAGACTGGTCGCACGGGCTACTTCACCTCCGATGCGGTCTAGCATTACTCGCTTGACTCCGCTTTGTGGCGAAGTAATCCATTCCATTTCTGTGGAATGAATCGCCACGCGTTCGGAAAAATCAGCGTTAACCAACATAAATTTGTAGTCAAGTGAGACGCTGGCACAAATGCGCCAGCGTTAGGTTTTTTAATTTTCGAGTGCTGAAAAGGCGTCCAATACGCGAGCGGAATAGGTAACTGCCGCGCCCGCGTTCAGTGCTATCGCAACGCCCAGCGCCTCAGCAATCTCTTCTCTTGACGCGCCATGTTTCACTGCTGCTTGGGTGTGCACCGCAATACATCCGTCGCAACGCGTTGTAACAGCGACCGCTAGTGCGATCAACTCATGCATCTTGGGTTCAAGATGACCTGTTTTTATTCCGGCGGTCTCCATCACTTGCAAGCCGCGTACGGTATCAGGGCTTAATTTTGCAAATTCACCGACGCGAGCCAAGAGTTGGTCTCTGTAGTTATTCCAGTCCATGATCATTATTTTCTCCCGTTTAAATGCGGCCAGCGGTCACGCCGCCATCAACCGGCAGAACAGTGCCAGTAATCCAGGACGCGCTTGACGAGGCAAGAAACAACATTGCTTCCGCAACGTCGGCTGGCTGACCATTGCGTCCCAACGGATGAAAAGCGTTAAATGACGGCAGTGTGTCTTTCACTTGATCGTCGGTCATGAAGGTGTTGTAGACCGGCGTTTCCACTACTGCTGGCGCTACCGTGTTGATGCGAATATTGAACGGTGCCAGTTCGATTGCGAGATTGCGCGTCAGTGCATGCACGCCAGCGTTGGCGGCGGAATAAGCAGCAGAAGGTGTCGCGCCAATGGCTTGAATCGCCCACAGCGAACCAGTCTGTACGATTGCGCCGCCGCCGCGTAATTGCATGGCTTTCGCTGCAGCTTGCGCCATGAAGAACTTACCTTTCAAAATCGTGTCCAGGAACCAGCTGTATTCTTGTTCATCGACTTCAAGAAATGCTTTCGGTTTAAAAACACCTGCATTATTGATCAAGATATCCACGCCGCCAAAAGCGTCGGTTGCAGCGGCAACCAATGCTTTTGCGGTGGAAGGCAAAGCGATATCACCGGCTACGTATAGAACTTTGCCGCCGATTTCCCTGGCGGCGTTTGCCAGTTTGGCCTCATCACGGCCGCCGATCACCACTGAAGCGCCTGCTGCCACCAGACGTTTCGCTACTTCCTTACCAATTCCCGAACTACCGCCGGTTACGATTGCAACCTTAGAAGAAAAACTATTCATGATATTTATCCTTAAGAAAATTGAACTACCTGAGCAGTATCGACATTGAAAGAGCTCGTGACAAATGAGATAATCCACGTCATCGACAAAGAAAAACTATCTTATATATGAAATATCCTGTTTATCTGAATGCGCTGCGGGCGTTCGAAGCAAGTGCCCGGCATCAGAGTTTCTCGGCAGCTGCGACGGAACTGAATGTCACGCCAGCAGCGGTAGGGCAGCAAGTACGAGGATTGGAAGAATGGCTTGGTACGCCGCTTTTTTATCGCAGCGGAACAGGCACATCAAGGTTGATGCCAACCGACACGGCGCAAAGAGCACTGCCGGATATTCGAGCCGGTTTTGATAAATTGAGCATTGGTCTGGAACGGCTCAAACAAGCATCGACAGGTGGCGCGTTGACTGTGACGGTCAGTCCGGCATTCGCGGCCAAATGGTTGATGCCACGAATCGACCGTTTTCATCAGGCTTATCCGCAAACAGATCTTCGACTTGACACTAACTTGAAGGCGCTGGATTTTCTCGCGAGCGGCATTGATGTAGGCGTGAGGTACGGTTCGGGGGACTGGCCTGGACTTGCAGCAATCAAATTAGCTGATGAAGAAATATATCCGGTTTGCTCGCCGAGCTATCTGAAACGTCATGGCCCGTTTGTGGATCCAGCTGCTCTTGCAGGACATACGCTGATTCATGATCTATCGATGCAGAATCATCCCGGCTTTCAAACGTGGCGAAGTTGGCTTGATGCCGCCGGATTTCCATCGGTGCAGTCGGAAAGAGGACTTCAGATCAATAACTCTGCTGCGGTACTACAAGCGGCAATCGATAACCAAGGCATTGCATTGGGTCGTAGTGTGATGATGCGCGAAGATCTGACAGTTGGGCGCCTGGTGAGATTATTCGAAACAATCTCCTCCCCATCTAAACTGGCTTATTACATCGTGTACCGACCAGAATGCGCAGAACTGCCTCGTGTTGCGGCATTCAGGGAATGGCTAATGTCAGAAGTCAATTGAGATTCAAATAGCGAAGAATTGCTGCCTTCTGCGTTAGCGACGTACTTCGGCAGGACTTTCGTGCTTGTTTGCCGAGTATTGAAAAAACCGTCGCGAAGACGGTTTTTTGTTTCTGCTATGCGCTGACGATCAGGAAGGTAAGCGTGGTTATTGCTAAATTATCCCAGCGTCGTCATATCGATCACAAAGCGGTAACGAACATCATTCTTTTCCATCCGTCCTCACGCATGATTCACGTCCTTGATTGCGATCATCTTCACATCACTGATGATATTGTGCTCGCCGCAGAAATCCAACATTTCCTGCGTTTCGGTCATGCCGCCGATACCGGAACCGAACATCGATTTGCGACCGAAAATCAGATTGGCGCCGACAATCGGTTCCAGCTCGGTCAGCACACCAACCATGCCCATTTTTCCATCCAGCTTTAGCAAGCCGAGATAAGGATTGGCGTCATGACAGACCGGAATCGTGTTGAGCAAAAAGTCGAAGCTGCCAGCATGTTTAGTCATTGCGGCAGGATCGCGCGAGACCAGAATTTCATCTGCGTCCTTGCCTTTATCCGGCGAGGTAGTAATCATCACCACATGCGCGTCCATCGCCTTGGCAAATTTGACGCCCATATAACCCAGGCCACCGAGGCCGATGATGCCAACCTTTTGTCCCGGGCCAATCTTGACGCAACGGTGAATACGTGGGGATACCGGCACACAGCAATGGCGCAACGGCTTTGACATCCAGCGTGCCAGGCACTTTGACGACGAAGCGTTCTTCCACCACAACGTGATCGGAGTAGTCGTCGAAGGTCAATTTGTCGCTGTCGTGTTCGGTCCCGTTATAAGTCCAGGTCGCACCTTTGGCACAATATTGTTCGAGATCGGCGTTGCATGCTGCGCAATGTCGGCATGAATCCAACTATGCAACCGACGCCGGCAATATCGCTCCCGTGCGCGCCGACCGCAGAAACGCGACCGACAATTTCATGACCGGGCGCCATCACTAGTACTCGCTCCACCGTTTGAATAGAACACTTGCATTCACGCCACCGAAGCCGAAGCCATTCGACATCGCATGCTCAATTTTCATATTACGTGCGCTATGCGTAACGATGTCGATGCCGTTAGCGCCAGAATCTATTGTTTTAAGATTCAATGTTGCTGGGACGACCTGATCGCGAAGCGCCAAAATGGTAAAGATGGCTTCGACACCTCCGGCCGCACCCAGCAAATGTCCAGTGGCAGATTTCGTAGACGTGACGGCTATGCGATTATCGGTACCAAATACCGCTTTGATTGCCGCTAATTCGCCAGCATCCCCAACCGGTGTAGACGTTGCGTGGGCATTCAAATGTTGAACGTCAGTCGCTATGATGCCTGCTTGCTGAAGTGCGATCGACATTGCACGAGCAGCACCACCGCCGTCCGCAGGGCCAGCCGTCATATGGTAGGCATCAGCAGTTGTCCCGTAGCCTATCAGTTCTGCGATTGGCTTCGCCCCTCGCGCTAATGCATGACTCAGTTCCTCTAATATGAGTATGCCAGCTCCTTCGCCCATAACGAAACCATCTCTCTCGTCATCAAAAGGACGCGATGCCGTAGTTGGGTCATCGTTAAAGTTTGTTGACAACGCGCGTGCAGCAGCGAACCCTCCGAGACTGACTCGATCAATTGCAGCCTCTGCCCCTCCGCATAGAACGACATCGGCTTCTTCATTTCTAATCATGCGTGCAGCATCGCCGATAGCTTGAACGCTCGCTGCGCAGGCGGTAACTGGAGCAGCAATCGGTCCTTTGAAACCATGCTTGATTGAAATATGCCCAGCCGCCAAGTTGATCAAGAATGAGGGAATGGTAAACGGCGATAGTCGATTCGGCCCTTTTTTGTCCGTAACCCGCACTGCGTTGGCAATCGCAGGGAATCCTCCGATTCCCGACGCAACTACGGTTGCGGTCCGTTCTTTTTCTGCCTCTGTCGTAGGATGCCAATCTGCCTGACGTAATGCCTCTTCTGATGCCACTAGGGCATACATAATGAATTTGTCCATTTTGCGCTGATCTTTCGAGGACACATGTTGGTCCGGATCGAATCCACCTGCCGGATCTTCCAAGGATGTTGGCACAACACCGCCCACCTTGGCTTCAATGCCATCGGTGACATCTTCCTCAAGTCGACGTATACCTGATTGTCCAGCTAATAATCGCGACCAAACGGTTTCGACTCCTGATCCCAAAGGCGAAACTATGCCCATGCCGGTAACAACAATACGACGATGTTTTTGGTGGGCCGCGATTGTGGTTGATTGAGAAACGATATTCAAACTTTCACTCCTGAATACTACCTATCAGAAGGTAGGAGTAGGTTATAAAAAAGCACAGCTCTTTGAAGTTATTTAGCTGTATATGGCTACGCGAAGTTGCTTTACAACCAAGTCGAATTCTTCACTCCGCCCGGTCATTCTCGATGAGATTAGCCCACCTTGGCACGCTGAAAAAACGTAGGATGCTAACTCCTTCATCGTTTTTGATTTTTTCTGCTTAATCGTGCCAATAACGTCGGTTAGCCACGAAACGTGGGTATTACGTAGATCGCGCGCAGCGATGCGCATTTCCTCTCCGATACATGACCAACCTGATGCCAAGCCGCCAGCCGGGCACACCTCAGCACCTACATCTACTGTTTTCCGAAACCGGCAGAAGTATGCGTCCAACTTTTTATGAGGATCAATTGGAGTCGATTCCGCCCATTCTTCAAAGCTAGCGCGTAGTTCACGAATTATTTCGACACCGAGCGATTCCTTTGATGGGAAATGGTGGTGCAGACTGGCCTTTCGTAACCCGATCTCATCAGCAATATCTTGGAAACTGAAGCCAAGATATGAACGTGTCTTAAGCAGTTGCTTGGCAAGCACGATAATATTATTTTTTGTGTTGGAAGGGGTAGTTAGTCGCATAACAATCCTACTAGAAGGAAGGTTATATTAACACGACATGATCGCAATAGGTCGGCATGGTTGTTTTGGTCTTCTTTCTGCGGACGGAGGAGGTGTTACGGTATCCGCCTAGAGAGCCGCAAATCTGCGTTTTGAATGGACACAAATTGTAAGGACGCATACCGCGTTAGCAATAAAAGCCCGCTTGCGCGGGCTCCCTTGCTATACCCAACAGAGTTATCGTTTCAACTTGCGATCCAGAAAATTGCGGATCACCGGTGCCATTTCGCCAAGATTGGTTTCAAGCGCAAAATGCCCGGCATTGTACAAATGGATTTCCGCTTTCGGTAAATCGGTCTTGTAAGCCTCTGCACCCGCCACCGCAAAGAAGGGATCCTTGTCGCCCCACACTGCGAGTAACGGTGGTTGGTATTTGCGGAAGTATTCCTGGAATTGCGGATATAGCGCGACGTTGCTGGCGTAGTCAAGGAACAGATCGAGCTGTACTTCTTCGTTCCCAGGACGTGCCATCAATGCGGAATCCAGCGTGTAACTCTCAGGTGAAACTAGAGCAGGATTCGGCGTACCGGTTTCGTATTGCCATTTCAGTCCGTCCGGTTGCAGAAATTGGCGCAGCGACTCGCGGTTTTCTACAGTCGGTGCTTTCCAGTATGTCTGGATAGGCGTCCATGCATTGGCCAAGCCGGCTTCATATGCATTACCGTTTTGCGAAACGATTGCGGTCACTCGCTCAGGATGGGCAAGGGCCAGGCGTAAGCCGACCGGTGCGCCATAGTCGAATATTTGTAGCGCGTAATGTGACAGCCCCAGTTTTTGAGTGAATCCATCAATCACCTTCGCGAGGTTCTCAAATGTATATTTGAAGTGAGCCCGATCCGGTGCCTCGGTGAAGCCAAAGCCCGGCAGATCCGGGGCAACCACATGGTAGCGATCCGCGAGTAACGGAATCAAGTTGCGATACATGAACGACGACGTCGGAAAGCCATGCAATAAAAGAATCGTCGGTTTGGATGGATCACCGGCCTCGCGATAGAACACTTTGACGTCGCCTACATCCACTTTGTGGAATGTAACGTTTGTAGTAGCGACCGATACAGGTTTGGCCTTGTGCGTTTTGGCCTGCGCTTGCGCACCGGTGGCGACGAAAGAAGCAGCGACGACCGTCGCGAGCAGAATTTTCTTTGAACTTAACATGATTTGAGCTTTCCGACGAATGGTTGATTAAGCAGCTGCGCGTGCACGCACAACCGGGAAGTCGATCTCAGTATGGGCTACCGAATTAATGTAGTTAGTCAACACATTGAGCGCGACGTGTGCAATGATTTCGATCACTTGCGCATCATCGTAACCGGCAGCTTTGACCGTCTGAATATCGCTATCATTAACATGACCACGATCGGTCGCGACCTTCAGAGCGAATGCTACTGCCGCTTCCGCTTTTGGGTCGCTGGAACTACCGCTGCGATTAGCAGTGATTTCGGCATCGCTCAGCTTGGCGAGATTCTTTGCCAGATAGGTATGGGCCGACAGACAGTAATCACAAGCGTTGAATTCAGCGATGGCCAAAGCGATACGCTCACGTGTAGGAGCCGGCAAAGCGCCTTTGTTAAGTGCGCCGGACAGATTTAAATAACCTTCCAGTGCAGCCGGATTGCTGCCGACCAAGCGAAATAGATTTGGCACGACGCCCAACTGTTTGTTGACTGCTTCGAGCAGTGGTTGCGATTTAGCAGGTGAATCAATGACAGTTGCTGGTGTAAAGAGACGGGACATGATGATTTTTCCTTTATGTGTTGGCGGCCGTGATTGGCACACACACATCCTAAATAATCTTAATAGAAATGATAATCCGGTAATATTGAGAACGATTTTTCCATAAATTGAGAATATGACAGACAGATTTGAATCGATGGCGCTGCTAGTGGAAGTAGTGGATGCGGGTAGTTTTTCCGGCGCAGCGCGGCGTCTTGGTATACCGCTTGCTACAGTCAGTCGTAAGATTGGTGAATTGGAAACGATGTTGAAAACACGCGTACTGCAGCGCTCAACGCGGCAGTTGTCAATGACAGAAGCGGGGCAAGCATATGTGGCGGCATGCCGACGCATCCTAGAGGAAGTCGACGAGGCCGAACGGGCCGTATCAGGCGAATACGCGGCACCAAAAGGCGATCTAGTTATTACAACGCCGATCGTATTTGGTCGCAAACATGTAATGCCTGTGGTCGCACAATTTTTAAAAGCGTATCCGGACATTAATGTACGCGTGGTGCTTGCCGATCATGTCGTACATCTTCTCGAAGAACATGTGGACATCGCGGTGCGCGTCGGAGAGCTTCCTGATAGCAACATGGTGGCAGCACGTATCGGAACGATAAACCGTGTGATGTGCGCAAGTCCCGCTTACCTGAAAAAGAACGGTACACCAAAGAAGCCGGATGATTTGAGTAAGCATCAATGCATAACGTTTGATGGATTAATGGCGCCAAAATTGTGGCAACTATGCGAGAACGGTCGCGAAATTAACGTGCCCGTTTTCTCGCGCGTGGTCGTCAATACTGCCGAAGCTGCGATTGAGGCGGCGGAATCCGATATCGGTATCACCAGTGTGCTGTGCTACCAAATTGCTGAGCGTGTGCGCGACAAGCAGTTGAAGATGGTGCTACGGGAATATGAGAGGGAGGCATGGCCTATCAACCTAGTACATGCTGGGCAAGGCATCCTACCATTGAAGGTACGCGCGTTTCTAGACTATGCGCGACCAAGATTGTCAGCTCGGCTCGATGCGGCGCATCACATGATGCTGTCGACACCGAATTCTGCGTCGGGACGATGATTGGATAATTGTCGCCGTATGGAAGATACATAAAATGATCGTCTGTAAAATGATCGTAAGGCATGCAGAGCAAATAGGGGCCTATGTCTGCATGCCGTTATAAGAGTGACTTACCCCG
The DNA here is from genome assembly GCF_042665175.1 of Herminiimonas aquatilis. Taxonomy (NCBI): domain Bacteria; kingdom Pseudomonadati; phylum Pseudomonadota; class Betaproteobacteria; order Burkholderiales; family Oxalobacteraceae; genus Herminiimonas; species Herminiimonas aquatilis. The sequence goes on along the minus strand of NZ_JBHTCC010000002.1, from coordinate 32,352 downwards.
CAACCACGTCCGTCAGATACACTCCGTGCCACAGACCCTGCTTGACTCGGCGACTTGTCTCGTCGGTAATTACCTCATCAGCGCCCGCCTCGATCGCTTCATGCGACGCACGCACAACGTCCTCGGGGCGTGCCTTCGGCGCATCAATGCCATACGCCAGTTCTAATCGATAAAACCCGCATGAAAACCAAGAATTTGTGTGTCTTGGTTTTTCAACTCAATGCGCGACAGTTCGTAAGTAACCAAGCAGCCCCCTTGGTCACGGCATAGGTGTCAAGGAAGGGGGGCGGTGATCCAATTCAAAACAGAGAGCACGTTGAGCAGAGGGCGCCCCTGTTTGCAGAAAATCACCCAAACTAATCGTCTTCCAAGTTCGTGTTGATCTACCGGCCAAATATTCTTAGCTAGCGTTGTCATCAAATCGCGCGTTCATTGAGATTTACTGCGGCACATTGCCTGTGCTGTTCATTCAGCAGAAATTATTTTAAAAGTCTTTGTAACCAATATGTGTCGAATGACGTATTACTTAACAGATCGCCGAAAGCATTTTTTAAGATAGGCGATCAACACATTAACCTTATCAATTGGAGTCCAACATGAACGCACGTAATTTCGCAACCGCAGCATTCACCCTTGCAGCCATCGTTTCCGGTACTGCAATGGCACAAGACAAAACACCTGCCACCAAAACAGCTGTCGAAAAATGCTATGGCGTTTCGCTCGCAGGAAAAAATGATTGCAAAGCTGGTGCCGGTACCACCTGTGCAGGTACTTCGGTAACTGACTACCAAGGCAATGCTTGGAAAAACGTTCCAGCTGGCACTTGCACTTCGATCCAAACACCAAAAGGCCATGGTTCCTTGGAAGCGATCTAATTCGATTGCGTTGATTGCATAGCCGTCTGCACACCATGAATAAACCGGAACTCGGCGCTGGTCTCGGCCTGAAATCACAACACTACGAGGAAGCGCTGAACTGCGCGGATACTGGTTTATGGTTTGAAGTACATCCGGAAAACTACATGGTGGCAGGCGGCCCTAGATTGAGATGGCTGGACGCAATCCGTGAACGTCATCCGATTTCACTGCATGGCGTATCGTTATCACTGGCAGCAGATGCGCCGCCAAATGCAGAGCATCTGAAAAAACTGTCGGAACTGATCAATCGTACAGAGCCGGCGTTAGTCTCTGAACACCTAGCTTGGTCGGCATGGGGAGATCATTATTATCCCGACTTACTACCGTTTCCGCGAACTAACGCTTCTCTTGCACGTATTGCGGGCAATATTGAGCGTACTCAAGACCGTCTCGGTCGGCGAATTGCCGTTGAAAATCCGACACATTATTTACGTCTCGACCAGCATGAATGGGATGAGATCGACTTTTTGTCGGAACTTGTCAAACGTACCGGCTGCGGCTTGCTGCTAGATGTAAATAACGTTTTTATCAGCGCGAACAATTTGCAATTCGACGCTACACAATACTTGGAGCGCGTTCCTGGCGAGGCCGTGATGGAAATTCATCTGGCCGGCCATAACGAAGATAAAAACAACACATCACTGCTGATTGATTCACACGATGCTGCCATTGCGCCTGATGTTTGGGCGTTGTACAGCGTGTTCATCGAACGCATTGGCTCACGACCGACGTTGATTGAACGTGATGACCATATTCCTGCGTTCTCGGTTCTTCAAAAAGAACGGGAACATGCGCAAGACGTGCTTACGCGCCAGAAAACAAAATTACAAGTCACCGCATGAACAATACGCTCGAACGCTTTCAAGACGATTTCGTACAAGCGATCTACGGCGATCTTGGTGCCGATTCTTCGATAGCGGCATTAGTTGTACAACCGGGCTTTGCCATTTATCGCAATACGATTATCAAGGGTTGCATCGATGCATTGCAGGCCAACTATCCGACGGTAGAAAGATTAGTTGGTACCGAATGGTTCCGTGCTGCGGCTGCTATTTATGTGCGCGAGACGCGACCCACTAATGTCAGCTTGATGGAATATGGCGAAACGTTTGCCGATTTTCTCGTGCAGTTTGAACCAGCCAAAGAATTGCCTTATCTGGCAAATGTTGCACGACTCGATCGCTTCTGGGTCAAATCACATACGGCACTAGATGAAGAATCGATTGACCCGTCCGCACTTGGAAAGTTGCCTCCAGAAGAATTAGGCCAAGCCGTGCTGCGAACACTCGTCAGTGCCCATTGGATCTGGTTTGACACGCAACCAATTTACACAATCTGGAGCATCAATCGACAAGGGGAAACTCTTGCCGATAATATAGAGTGGATAGGACAGGGAGCTTTGCTTGTCCGCGATGATGGTGTCGTCACTTGGCGCAGTCTGGAACAGGGTGCATGTGCTTTTCTCGATGCCTGTGCAATTGGTATGCCGTTGGAACAGGCGGCCAATGCTGCGATAGAAGCGCAACCGTCGCTCGACATCGCACGCATGCTTTCCGATCTTCTTACCGCCGGCGTTTTTGCTTCCGTCGGACGCTCTGCACGAATTTCTTAATTGGAGACCCCCATGATGCAATCAAACGCAGTAACTAACACGCGGCTCGGTAAACTGAAAATGCAATGGAACACGTGTGCGGATTTCTTGAATCGCCTCCTAACGCATTCTTTTTTGGCGTTGGTAATGCGCTTCGGTATCGCATCGATCTTTTTTCTGTCAGGCCGCACCAAGGTAACGGGAATTTTGACCTTAACCGACAGCACCTATTCGTTGTTCTCAACCGATTATAAATTGCCACTGGTACCGCCGGATATTGCTGCGCACCTCGGGACGTATTCGGAACATCTGTTTCCGATCCTGCTGGTGTTCGGCCTGTTCACTCGCTTTGCAGCATTTGCGCTGTTTGGCATGACGGCTGTGATAGAGATATTCGTTTATCCGGACGCTTGGCCGACGCATCTGTCGTGGGCCGGGTTGCTGCTGTATTTGATTGCACGCGGAGGTGGTTCGGTGTCACTCGATCATAAATTAGGCATCAAATAATTTATATCAAGTTGTTTTAGCAAACCGTTTCGGCAGTGATAATCAATAATCTGCCGACAGCTAGTCACAAAATGTTTGCTCTCAATATAGGATTTCTTTGAAAGATCTGAGATAAACTATTATCTAATTCTTGATTCCACATATGCACCATTCTTTTTCATCTTTTTGCCGCCTAATTGCTTGCCTTCTGGTCATGACCGTTCTGACTTCAGGAATAGCAATGGCTGCCTACGTCTGTCCGCAGACAACGGCTCCTGTGCAAGAGATGGCGATGGGCGACACACCGTGTGCAGGGATGGATATCGAGAAGCCGGTTCATTGTGCTTCCCACCAATCAGGTACGCAGCTGGCACTTGAACATCTGGCCGCCGCACCATTGCTGGCGCCAACCATTGTTTCATTCATCATGCCGGCACCTCTGCCGGTTGTTCCTGCAGTTCTGGCTTCAGCCTGGACAGACATTCCTCTGGAATTAGGCGTAGCTCCGCCTTATCTCCGCACGCAACGACTCCGCATTTGATTTAACCCCCAGTTGTTTCGCTGACCGGCATTGTGCCGTGGTCGGCGTTCGTCTTCATTATCGGGGGTTATATGTTTTTGCGTATCCACGCGCCACTGAATCATCAGTCGCGCACTCTGTGCAAAATCAGCGTTTTACTGGCGTTGGCTTTTGGTACATCTTTTGTTCACGCCCAATCCAATGGACTCACATTAAACGAAGCATTGCAGCTTTCATTGCAGCGCTCATCACTGACCAAGGCCGCTAATGCATCCGTATTGGCCAGTCGTGAATCAGCAGCGAAAGCCGACCAATTGCCGGACCCGATGCTGAAAGTTGGCATCGATAATCTGCCTGTGACTGGTGCTGACCGTTACAGCACCACAAGCGACTTCATGACCATGCGTCGGGTTGGTATCGAACAGCAATGGGTATCTTCCGACAAACGTGTTGCACGGTCAGCACGTGCCCAGCGCGCTGTCGAAATGGAAGAAAGTACTTATCTGGAAAGCGTTGCCAAGGTGCGGGAAGAAGCAGCCAAGGCATGGGTAAATGTACTTTATGGTCAGCGCACATTGGCATTGGTCAGTGCAATGGAAAAAGAAGCGGCCGAAGACCTGAATGCGATGAATGCTGCCCATCGAGGTGCCAAGGCAAACGCCTCGGACGTAATGCAAGCGCAATTGACGCTCTCGCAAACGCAAGATGCGACGCGCAAGAACACACAGGATTTGAGAAATGCGCGCCTTGCGCTAAGCCGCTGGACTGGCATGCCAGCCGCCACTGTCGCCGACGAGACACCCAAACTGACTTCACATGTGCCTGGGTTGCCGGTAGAAGAACTCGAAAAATATCATCCGATGCTTTTAAGTGCGCGTCGAGCGGTGAATCTAGCAGATGCCGACAGCACAGTAGCAAGCCGTGAAAGCAATCCAGACTGGTCGCTTGAAGCCGCTTACAGTCAGCGCGGCAGTCAGTATTCAAACATGGTGTCTTTTGGCATCAGCATTCCTCTGGCCGTTAATCGTGCGCAAAAACAGAATCGCGACATTGCAGAAAAATCCGCGCTAGGTACCAAGGCCAGGATGCAATACGAAGAAGCATTGCGTGAACTACAGGCTGAAATCGAGAATCAATCGTCCACTCTGGAAAGTCTCAAAGCCCGTGTAACGCAACTCAATGCGCAATTGCTGCCGGCAGCATCGCAGCAGGTGGAACTGGCAACTGCTGCTTACCGTTCGGGTGCCGGCAGTCTGAGTGCCGTATTCAATGCAAAAAAAATGTTGTTGGAACGACGGCTGCAAATAGCCGAGCTTGAAAGAGAAGCGGCGCTGACCTGGGCGGCGCTGGAATATCACGTGGTTCCACATGACATGGCGTCTGCAGGAGAAATGAAATGAAATCGAAGTTCGCATTGAAAACGATTGTGTTGGTATTAGCAGGTGCTGGCCTCATGTTTGGCGGGTATTGGGTCGGCACGCAAAGAAGTATGGATAACGCTGCTACATCTGGCGCGGCAACCGAGAAAGTTGACCCGAAGACGGGCCGCAAAGTCTTGTATTGGCACGACCCTATGGTCCCGGGAAACAAGTTCGACAAGCCAGGCAAAAGTCCTTTCATGGATATGCAGTTGGTACCGGTTTATGCGGATGAAGGTTCAGAAGATGGCGGCGTAAAAGTCAGCCCCACACTTCAGCAGAATCTGGGTATTCGATTTGCAACCGTAAGACGCGAAGAAGTACGCGATGCATTTGAAATGGTCGGCACCACGCAGTTCGATGAGAGTGCATCGGAAGTCGTGCAAAGCCGCGTGACGGGATATATAGACAAACTGTATGCTCGTTCGCCTCAGCAGCGCATCAAGCGTGGCGAAGCAATTGCTTCGATTTTCGTTCCTGACTGGATTGCACCGCAAGAGGAATATCTGGCTCTCAAGCGTGGTGGCAATACGGAACTGGCATCGGCTGCCCGACAAAGAATGCGCGCGATGTCTATTCCGGACGGATTGATCAATCAGGCAGACCGCACCGGGCAGTCTCAAAAACACTTTACGCTGACATCACCGGTTACTGGCGTCATCACTGAGCTGTCTGTGCGTGATGGCGCGATGGTAACGCCCGGCATGACCATCGCAAAAATCGCTGGCTTAAACAAAGTCTGGCTACTAGCGGAAGTACCCGAAGCACTGAACAATTCAGTCCGTTCCGGCATGACGGTGGAAGCCACGTTCTCCGGTGACGCGAATAGAAAATACAGCGGCAAGGTTAGAGAAATCCTGCCGGGTATCAGTACTGCGACACGGACCTTGCAGGCTCGACTGGAGCTGGATAATCGTGATGGCAGTCTCACGCCGGGCATGCTGATGCGTGTTCGTCTGGATACCGAGAAGTCCGTTTCACGTCTTCTGGTTCCTAGTGAAGCCGTGATTGCAAGCGGCAAGCAATCCATCGTTCTGGTGGTTGGCGAAAACAACAGCATGCAACCTGTGGTTGTGACGACGGGCCGTGATAGCGGAAACGATACCGAGATTTTGAGTGGCTTGAGCGAAGGGCAGAAGGTAGTCGCCTCGGGGCAATTCCTTATCGATTCGGAAGCTAGCTTGAAGTCGGTATTACCCAAGTTTTCCGGCAATAGCCAGACAATGCGGCCGGCAACGTCTCCTGTTCATCGGGGCGTCGGCACGGTAGAAAAAGTAACGCCAAAAGCACTGACTCTTTCGCACAAGCCGATTGCTGAACTTGAATGGGATGCGATGACGATGGACTTTTACAAGTCGCGTCCCGAGTTATTCAGCGAGATAAAAGCAGGGCAGGAAGTTGAGTTTTCATTCAGGGAAAATGACGACGGCTACCTGCTCGAAAGTGTCAAACCAGTCGGAGGCAAGCAATGATTGCGCGAATTATTCGCTGGTCCATTGCCAACCGATTCTGGGTGCTGCTTGCTGCGCTCGTCATTGCAGGATGGGGTCTATGGTCGTTAAACAAAACACCTTTGGACGCATTGCCGGACCTGTCGGACACGCAAGTCATCATTCGCGCCCAGTATCCCGGCAAGGCACCGCAGATAGTGGAAGACCAGGTTACTTACCCACTGACTACGGCATTGTTGGCTGTTCCCGGCGCCAAGACTGTCCGTGGTTATTCCTTCTTTGGCGACTCGTTTGTGTATGTTCTTTTCGATGATGCGACGGACCAATACTGGGCTCGCTCCAGAGTCCTGGAATACATCAGCCAAGTGCAAAGCCGTTTGCCTCAGGGTGTGCGGGCCGAGCTTGGGCCGGATGGAACCGGAGTCGGCTGGGTATTTGAATATGCGCTGGTCGACCGTACTGGGCAAAACGACCTCAGTCAGTTGCGAACATTGAACGACTGGTTTTTGAAGTTCGAACTTAAAACCGTGCCGGATGTAGCCGAGGTAGCCAGCATCGGCGGCATGGTGAAACAGTATCAAGTCATCCTCGACCCGGACAAGTTACGCGCTTTCGGTATCTCTCACGCCAAGGTGCTCGATGCATTGGCGAAGGCAAACCAGGAATCCGGTGGTTCGGTCGTCGAAATGGCCGAGACAGAATACATGGTGCGCTCGCACGGGTATCTGCGCTCACTGGAAGACTTCCGCAATGTTCTACTCAACGCAAATGATGCGGGTACGCCAGTATTGCTCAGGGATGTGGCAACTGTTCGCATTGGTCCTGAAATGCGTCGCGGGATTGCGGAGTTGAATGGAGAAGGTGAGGTCGCCGGCGGCGTCGTTGTCATGCGCTCCGGCAAGAACGCGCTGGAAACCATCAAAGCAGTCAAGGCAAAGCTCGCTACCTTGCAAAGCTCGCTTCCTAAAGGTGTGGAAGTCGTCACGACCTACGACCGCTCCAAATTGATTACGGCAGCAGTCACGAACCTAAGGGACAAGCTGATTGAAGAGTTTGTAGTGGTCGCACTGGTCTGCGCCATCTTCCTGTTCCATCTGCGCAGTGCCTTGGTTGCCATCATTTCGCTACCCTTGGGCGTGCTCGCTGCCTTCATTGTGATGCGCTACCAGGGCGTCAATGCCAATCTGATGTCCCTGGGGGGTATCGCCATTGCAGTCGGTGCCATGGTCGATGCAGCAATTGTCATGATTGAGAATGCGCACAAGCATCTGGAGGCGTATTCGCACGCGCATCCGAATCAGGAAATCAGTGCGAAAGAGCGCTGGGACTTGATTGCAGAATCGGCTATCGAGGTAGGGCCTGCACTGTTCTTTTCACTACTTATTGTTACGCTATCTTTCATTCCGGTATTCGCATTGGAAGCGCAGGAGGGCAAGCTGTTCGCGCCACTGGCGTATACAAAAACCTACACCTTGGCTGCGGCAGCCGGACTGGCGATTACTTTGATACCGGTACTGATGGGGTACATGATACGTGGGCGTATTCCAAGCGAGGCATCGAATCCGATTAATCGCGTACTGATACGAATATATCGACCTTGGTTGAATGCCAGTCTGGCGCATCCGAAATGGACGATTGCGATTGCATTTATCGCTCTTGTCCTGACAGTGATTCCACTATTCAAACTGGGTGGCGAATTCCTGCCACCTCTGGACGAAGGTGATTTGCTGTACATGCCTTCTGCATTGCCTGGACTGTCAGCATCCAAAGCCAGCGAATTGCTGCAACAGACAGACCGTTTAATCAAGACGGTACCTGAAGTCGCCACGGTATTTGGCAAAGCCGGCCGCGCAGAATCGGCAACCGACCCTGCGCCTTTGGAGATGTTTGAAACGACCATACAGTTCAAACCGAAAGACCAATGGCGTGCCGGCATGACCTCTGCAAAGCTCATTGAAGAACTGGACCGGATAGTCAAGGTTCCGGGACTATCGAATGTTTGGGTGCCGCCTATCCGTAATCGTATCGACATGCTTTCGACAGGTATCAAGACGCCTGTCGGTGTGAAGGTATCCGGTGCCGACCTCGGACAAATCGACAAGATCGCTACGCAAATCGAAGCCGTCGTCAAAAAGGTACCCGGGGTGACTTCTGCGCTGGCGGAACGCGTAAGCGGCGGACGTTATATCGATGTTGATATCGACCGAGCAAAAGCTGCAAGATATGGCCTTGCGGTGACGGATGTGCAGTCGGTCATTTCATCTGCGATTGGCGGAGAAAACATTGGAGAGGTTGTGGATGGACGCCAGCGTTTTCCTATCAATGTCCGCTATCCGCAGGAATATCGAAATTCGGTACAGACACTGCGCGAATTCCCTATCGTGACAGAGAGAGGTGCGCAGGTAAGGCTAGGCGATATTACGAACATCAAGGTAAGCGATGGGCCGCCGATGATACGCAGCGAGAACGCACGGCTTTCTGGTTGGGTCTATGTCGATGTACGCGGAACTGACTTGCACACAGCCGTGAAAGCAATGCAGGCAGCGGTGGCAAAAGAAGTGCAACTCCCACCTGGATATTCGATAGGCTGGTCGGGGCAGTTTGAATACCTGGAACGGGCGCTCGCCAAGTTGCAAACGGTGATTCCGTTAACTCTGGCCGTCATCCTTATCCTCCTGTATCTGGCGTTTCGCTCAGTATCTGAGGCATTGCTACTCATGTTGACAGTACCTTTTGCACTCATCGGCGGCTTCTGGTTTGTATGGTTGTTGGGGCATGCTGTTTCGGTTGCCACTGCGGTCGGTTTTATTGCACTGGCAGGATTGGCGGCTGAGTTCGGTGTTGTGATGCTGGTGTATCTACGTAATTCATTGAATCAGCGATTGCAGTCCGGCTTGCCATTGACCAAGGAGCTCATTGCGGAAGCGATACGAGAAGGAGCGGTACTGCGTGTGCGTCCCAAAGCCATGACAGTGGCAGTTATCCTGGCTGGCCTTATCCCGATTATGTTCGGCAGTGGCGCCGGCTCTGAAGTAATGCAGCGGATTGCGGCACCGATGGTGGGCGGCATGATTACCGCACCATTGTTATCGCTTTTTGTGATTCCAGCAGCATGGCGTTTGCTTCAAGAACGCAAATTACGTTTGGCAGTACAAAACAAATCAATTTAACTACTAAGGAGTATCAAATGAAGAAATCGTTTTTGAATCTGGTGGCAGTCTGTGGATTATCCATTCTGGCAGTGAACGTCTACGCTGAACAAGGCAGCAAAGGAATGGACATGGCAGGGATGAAGATGGATAGCATGCAGGTGAAACCAGCGAGTGCAACAGCCTTATCTGACGGTGAAGTCAAAGCTGTCGACAAAGAAAACAAAAGCATTACTTTGAAACATGGACGCATCAAAAGTGCGACGGTAGAGATGGGAGCAATGACCATGCAATTTGCAGTGAAAGACAAAACGCTGCTTTCAAATGTAAAAGCGGGTGATAAGGTGAAATTTACGGTCGAGAACATAGATGGCATCGCGACAGTAACGACTTTATCTGTCTCAAAACAATAATCTAGGCTGCTCTCGTCGCTAGGTGTACCAGAGCAGTTGCACAGGTTGAATTTTCATTTGAGTCGGAAGCAGACGTTAGCTACCGACTCAATCCTTTCAACTTGCAAGTTATTTAAGTTGCTTGCTGAATTTGTTGTGTAAGGCATTCACTTTTTCGGATGCATCTTTGGAAAATTTCTGTCTTTCAAAGATTTGCAAAACTCCCGGAAAGACTGCAAATGCGTCCAGCAGATCCGATGCGTTAACACCATTTGCGTGGGTGGCTTCGTTGCCAACAAGTTTTAACGCTTTTAGCCAGATGGCTTCTTCGTTATGTTTATCAGCCATGAGGTCGATGCATTGATGAAGATTTTTCCCCTTGTATCCCAGTTCTTCGCAAACTCGCTCTATTGCGCGTCGTAATTTGAAGCCTGCGGTCGATATGTCACTGTGAAAGTAATTAAATGCTTGTAGTAGCTCTTGTCTGATACTTTCAGGAACACTAGAAGCTATTTCGAAGAGCGGGACTGAAGGACAAAAGTATTCATGTTTAACAGCAACAGTGGAGAAGTTCTTATTGCTCCGATATATCGCTGAACCGATTCCAAGAACAACGCCCCCACAATCCTGACAATAAAGAGTCGAGTGAAAAATTCCTGGAGTCGCTTCCTCTTTAGTGACTAATTCTGTAACAGCTAAGACGAGCTTCCAACCATCCCCACCGAGTGCTTCCCGATTCCTTTTTGTTTCGGCGATCGACCTGTTTGCAGCAATGTGACACCTATGAGCAGGGCTCTCATCTACAGATAATGATTCAACATCTAAAGTCAATGACTCCTCTAAACAATAAGGGCAGGGTAATTGTGGAGTTGAGCTAGGCGTGTGAAAATCATTGAGGTGAAGCCATTGATATTTAGTAAGAAACATTGGGTGGTTGGGTGAAGTCGATGAAATATGGCATAGCGATGACTGTGCGATTGTAAAGGCAAATGATGCAGAGCGACACTATAGAAACAGCCACTTGATACTCGCATCGATGTTGCCATTAACGGCCAAATCTAGTTAGCGGTTCGCTGATCATTTTGACGCTACTGATCATTACATGTGCCGTTGTACTTTCAGTTCGCCGATCAAAAAAATATACAGATTTGCTTGTTCGTAAAAAGCTGCGTTGAATGTCTCCTTTGGGTCGAAAGCAGACGTCCGCTATTGGCCAAAAGGAATACAAGCACTACAGTTCCCAAAATTTTTGCTTGATTTGTAACAAAGAATAATAAAAACAGCATTTCGGATACCTCGGCGCAGAGTTAATGCATATCGAGGAGAACGTTATGTCATATCAATGCCAAGTCGAAAAATGCATGTGTGTAATTCAGAAAGCCAATGTGACATGTTTGAAAGATGTAAAAGGCACTTATTTCGTTTGTTCCGTTTGCAAGTTTAAAACTTATATCTCTTATGACGCTCCATTTGGCGTCTATGCGCACTCTACATTTGACCGTCGACGTATGTAATTTTCTTTATCGTAGCGAGACGTTATTTTCCGATTGTCAAAAGCAATCGATGTGTTTCTCTCAGCGTATACGCTCAATCTGAAGATAAAGAAGTCGCTTGAGTTAGGTCTAAGTGCATACTTTGCGAGACTAGTTGATATGCTTTGCATTCAATAACTCTTTGCTCTGGGAGAGTTGTGCGATACATTTCTGTTGACAGGCACACCGATTTTCTATATGTCTGATTTGGGTTGATTGCAGTAGTCCGCTATCGGCCAAAAGCGAACATTAAACGGCACCCATCCCACATTCATGGGATAGTAAATTGAGGTTGCTTTGCGTACGCTTGATTGATGATAAATATAATAGCTGCTGCCGGCGGAGCAAGCGCTTGCCCTCATCGCTTGGCATATCTTGCGCATTTCAACTGACAGTTCTCCTGCAAAACGGGAACGGATTAAAACCGTTCTTGTTTTCGCACTATGGGGGCCTTTAATTGGTGCCGTACCAGCCATATTATTTGTTTGGTCTACGACGGCGGGATCTCCCGGCGTAGTTCAAATCGTCGCGGGTGCGGTATCAATAGCGGCTTTTTCCTATGTGGTCGGCATTCTTCCAGCTGCCCTCAGCGGGCTCCTATACCAATGGCATATTTATCGCCCCCAGACAGATGGCAGACGCACGCACGAGGTAATCATTGGATTTATCAGTGGGTACTTTGCAACCGCGATACTTCTTTTTTTGCTATCTAGCTTTTTTGAGCCAAGTATTGACGTTCCACTATTGCTTGGATCGGTGGGCGGATTCTCGGGCGCTATATGCTCCTATCTGGACAAACGTAGTCGAACAAAAATCGTATGAGCCCCATGTCGCCGAAATTCACGTTCCACCACTCTCAAGGATTCTCTTCAGATTGCTCCTAGCACTAAAAATCGTAAGGGTTGAATAAAAAATGGAGCAATGGATTACCAATCTCTTCTTTTTCACGTCGATTTATCTTGAGGTTACTTTTTGTCTGTTGCTGTATTGGCTCGCTCAAACTAAACATGTCACGCAACCCCTAAAGCGAATTGGCCTTTGCCTGTTTGCTTGTGGATTGATGTTGGTATCACCCCGATTTTTGGTCACCCTTTCATGGGCGAGTTTTGCCTATTTATGTGCAATGCAACCGCAATATCACGGTATGGATATTGGAATGGCTTGGACCGTAATGATGGGGATGTGGGTTAATCAGCTAATCTCCGTTTTTTGCGCAGTGGCGCTTTGCATTAACTTTGTCTTTTTTAAAAAAGACAAAGTTTGCTGAGGCTATTTTCTGTAATCCTTATTGCTTCCATATCGGTAAAAATCGATCATTTTTCAAGAAGAACAATCTAAATTAAAAGGAACGCGAATGCTGGACTTGGCGCTGTTAATTTTCTTTACCGTAATGTCCTACCGAGTTTTCGTGGGGATTAACCGTGAGGTAACGGTCTTGAATGAGTTCCGTCAAACGAGTAGTTTGGCATACGCCGCTTTACTATTTCCTTTAGGGCCGGTTGTTCTTGTCATAGGGCCATTCTTTCTTCCTTTTCCTATCACCTACATAGTAGCGGCCACTATGTATCTTCCCGCACTTTTAACGGCACGTCGTTGTACTCGCGCGCTTCAGCTCACAGGAACTGACAGAGTACAGCGGGCCCAAGCATCCGTATTTCAGGCGTTCGGTACTTCGCTTTTTGGGTTGGTATATGTGGCCGTGATGTGCGTACTAGCATTCGCAGTCGAAGCTATTGTTTAAGAGCGTAATGGGTAAGTATGAGAACAGAGCATGTACGTTCTACGCTGGATGTGAGAGATGTCTGCTTTGGGTCGAAAGCAGACATTCATTATCAGCAATGTCAGTGTCTAACGTTATTTAGCGTTCTGTTTTTCTTTATTGAGAGAGCCTCTTAATCTTGATGGAGCGGTTGTGGCAAGAAATATTATTCGTTCGTTGGTGATTCGACTAATAGTTTTGGTTACGTTGTTCTTCGCTCAGGAGATTGTCGACAAGGTCGTCGTTCGGTACTAATCGTGGATACGCCGCTGTTAGGAAAATGGCGAAGAACAACTGGAAATGATTTTTCGCAAGTGCTGCTTCGAGGAGTCTATTGCAGCATTGTTTATGTTCAGACCGATACGAAATCCATCAACACCAGTCAGAATACAATAAACGATTTCGCAAGCAAAAGTCTGTTGAATGACATGTTCGCCGACCAGAGCGTTGAGGACGAGAGAGCAGGTTTTACCAACTCTGACAGGTTCTTTGGCGATTACGCCAAAGCCGTGTTCTGACACATCTAATGTTCTAACGTGAAGAGTTACAGTGTCGGAAGTCATGACAGCTCGTCTGCGAAATATATGACGAGGGGATTTGTGTTCAACAACCATCGAGTTCAAAAGAGCAAGTGCTGTCAACGTCATTCCTTTCGACTAGATTCTTGCAGACTGTTTATTCGATTAAGCACGAAATTTGTGGTTTGAAAAATCACACATGGCATAAATTCACAACTCGCCAAAAGCACAACGACTCGGATAATTCACATTTTTTGAAAATCGACGGATACATAGGTCATGTTTCCGATTGTGTTCGTCTGCACATGGCCGTAATTAGCTTCAACTGATACAGCGTGATAGGCAATCTTTTCTTTGTATTCATGTTTGCCATATATGATTCTCCGATCCAAATATTCGGATCGGAGAATTACTTCATAATTACCGAGCGCTAGATCGGGAGGTCTGGATGGATGCCAGAAGGAGAGAGAGCGAAGCAGCCAGTAGGACAAGATCCTTAAGAAGGAACTGGCCTGGCATAGCTCCAATGGCCGGAAAGCCACCCGCCGTTACCTCTGCTACGCCAGGGGTGCTAAAGAAAAAGGTGAGCGTGAGCAGATAGGTTGCAGCCGACATCGCAGCTCCCAAAGCAGAAAAAATAGGCTTGAACGCACCAAGAATCAAAGCTGCTGCAGTGGACAGCTCAAGTACACCTATAACGTAACTTGCTCCTTGAATTCCAAATAAGGTATGTAGCCAACTCATGATGGGGCTGTAGGTGATGAACGGAGCAATGGCGTTTGCTTCATATGTAGTGAATTTCATTCCACCGAACCAAAGAAAGATGACGACCAGCGCCCATCTGAGCAGAGCAAGATGAGAGAGCGATCCAACATTTTTTTCAGCGATTTGTAGATGAAACTGATTTGTCTTAATAGTCATTTTGTGTTTTCCGTTCAGGTTGTTCATCGGGTGGTTAAGAGCCTCCACTTTAGGCTTATCCAATACCAATTTCGAGACTGAATTGACTCAATAAAATGTCAGAAAGAATCAAAAAGTGGGTCGATTCGTTCTAGATGTCAGCATGGAACTACGCGATTTTTTGCATAGTTCCCCAAAAAAATTAGTAACCGATATCACCGAATTCAACGTAGTACTCATGTCGCATTCACTGTCGCATTTCTTTCGTGGTTGAGGCTTTAGTCAATTCGCGAGCGTGCGAAATTTCATCAGAGATCGTGAGTCGACGCGGATCTCCCTCAGGTAGGGTGGCTGCCAAGCGTTCCCAGTAGATGACTGCCTCGGTGTAGCGACCCGCCTCAAATCTGGCCAAGCCTACTAGTTTCAGACTGGTGGCCTCCTGTGGGTCGTTAGCCAGAGCCTCATCAGTCAGTGCCTGCAGTTGGGGCGTCCATTGTCGTTTTCCTGCGAAATACAATGCTTGGGCCCAGTCCCCTAATAGTTCGGATGATCGTCCTGCCAAAGTGGCGGCACGTTCAAACGCGTAAGCTGCATCTGCCATGCGTTCTTGCTTCGTGTAGGCGCGCCCCAGTAGTGACCATCCTTCGACCGAGTCGGGTGTTGCACCCAGTAACACTTCTAGATGTGTAGTTATTTCTTCGATACTCCGTGCCGAATGCCCGGCATGTTCGCGCGCCAGCATAAGTTGATCCTGCGAACCCCAGTGCAGATATAGCATCAACGCTAGCAGTGGTGTTGATAGTGCTGCAATCAAGGGAATAGTTCGACCCAGTGGGGTGTCAGCGGCATGTTTCGATATCCGTGTATCGTCCAACAGGTTGCGAGCTGCTTCGACCCGGCCAACCTCGAGTTGTATTGCGTCGAGCGTGCCGGCGTCGCGCTGTATTTCTAAGTCACGCAGGCGTTCTCGGTATAGACCTACATTCGCACGAGTGCGATCGACGTCGACTTGGCCGCGAGGGAGACGTAGTTGAGGAACCAAAATGAAGGCTAGGGCTATTACTAACAGCAGTCCAGCGTAGAGCCAAAAAGTGATCATAGGTTCTGCTCGGTAGTGGAGGTTGTCTCTTGCAGCAGACGAACCAGGCGATGTCGTTCGGCATCGGACAATGCACTTCCTGCTGCCGGCCGTGGGTGGCGTCGGCTTGTGACGATAGCGACTACTGCAACACCTCCGATCAGCAGTAGCGCAATCGGGCCTAACCATAGCAGCACCGTCCGTGAAGACAATGGGGGGTCATACAGCACGAATTCACCATAACGCGAAACCATGAAATCGATGATTTTTTCGTTGCTTTGACCCGTACTTAGCATGCGATGGATCTCGTTGCGTAAATCGTTGGCGATCGGTGAATTCGATTCCGATATATTCTGGTTTTGGCACTTGGGGCAGCGTAGTACCAAGGTCAAATCGTGATAGCGTTGGCGTTGACTGTCATCGGTAAATTCGTGAGTGTCGATGGCGGCCTGACTGCTGGCGAGTACGCCAACGCCCAGAATGATCCCGACAAGCAGACACTTCATGGCGCGCCCTCCCGTAACAATTTTTCGTAGATGGGCGCTAATTCTTCTTGCCAGACGCGTTGATCAATGATGCCAACATACTTGTCGCGAACGATGCCTTGGGCGTCGATGAAGAAGGTCTCCGGAGCACCGTATACGCCGAGGTCCAGACCCAACGTACCGGCCGCATCTTCGATGTTCCGTTGGTATGGGTTGTGCAAGGTGCGCAGCCAGCGCTGCGCTGCGTCCCGATCATCCTTGTAGTTGACACCGTAGATGATGACCCCTTGGTTAGCCAACTTGGTCAACACAGGGTGTTCCTGACGGCAGGATGGGCACCATGTTGCCCAGACGTTGACCAGTGCTGGCCTACCCTTGACGTCTTCCCGTGTTAACAAGCGTGATGGATCGTCAAGAGAGGGAAGCGTGAAAACGGGGAAGGGCTTGCCGATTAATGCAGAAGGTAACTGAGTTGGATTGAGGAACAGTCCGCGATATAGCATGATTGCGAGGAACAGGAACAATGCCAGCGGCAATAGCAGTAAACGTTTCATGGTTGTTCTCCGACCATGCGCGTGTCTGGAGCCAGTCGAGATCCTCTGCGATAGCGCCAGTCAGTCGCTGCTAGCAAGCCGCCCAGGGTCATAAGTAGTGCACCCAGCCAGATCCAGCGTACGAACGGCTTGATCTGCACTCGCACCGCCCAAGCGCCGTCAGTTAGTGGTTCGCCCAACGCCACGAAGAGGTCACGTGTGAAGCCAGCTTGAATCCCTGCCTCGGTCATGGAGGTTTGCTGAACGTGGTAAACACGTTTTTCAGGGTGTAGCAACGCGATCTCAGTGCCGTCGCGAAGAACCCGTACATTGCCGTAGTCGGCAACGTAATTGGGTCCCTGGAGTCGGGTTGTTCCTTCGAATATGAAGTGGTAGCCGCCTAACTCGATGGCTGTACCGGGCATCATGCGCAGATTTCGTTCAAGGCTTCCGACGGTAGTCAGCACAGCACCTAGAGCACACACGGCGAAACCCAGATGGGCTAGATGCATACCCCAATAGCTGTTGCCTAGCATCGACAAACCCTTGAACAACCCCATGTGGCGAGTCTTGTCGAATATGTCGCGCAGGCCCGTCAGCACGACCCAAGCAGCCAACAGACAGACCCCCATCACTGCCCAACGCGATCGGTCATGCAGCGTAGCAGCGCCTAGTGCGATTAGTAGACTGACAGCCAGCACCGGGACGAGCATGCGTGCCAGCCAGCGCCCCGACGTATCTTTCCAACGCGTGAGCATACCGACTGCCACTGCCACCATTAGTAGCGCCATCAACGGCACGAACATGGCGTTAAAGTAAGGGGGGCCGACCGATAGTTTTGCTCCAGTAAACGCGTCAAGAATCATGGGATAGAGCGTGCCGAGCAGGATCATGGCCGCTGCTACCGACAGCAGCAGATTGTTTACCAACAGTAACGTCTCACGCGACAGTATTCCGAAGCTGACCTGACTCTTGATTACTGGAGCCCGCAGTGCGAATAATGCAAGCGAGCCACCAACCACTGCTAGCAACAACACCAACACAAACACGCCACGTGCAGGGTCAGTGGCAAAAGCGTGCACGGAGGTCAGTACTCCTGATCGAACCAGGAAGGTGCCTAATAAGCTGAGTGAGAACGCGGAAATGGCAAGCAGTACGGTCCAACTTTTGAACACGCCGCGTTTTTCAGTTGCAGCTAAGGAATGGATCAGTGCTGCCCCCACCAGCCACGGCATGAACGACGCATTCTCGACGGGATCCCAGAACCACCAACTGCCCCAACCTAGTTCAGAATAAGCCCACCACGACCCTAGGGCGATGCCCAAGCCGAGAAACGCCCAAGCCACAGTTGTCCAAGGTCGAGACCAGCGTGCCCAAGCGGCGTCAACCTTGCCGTCCAACAGAGCCGCGATGGCGAAGGCGAAAGCCACCGAGAAGCCGACGTAGCCCATGTAGAGTATGGGTGGATGGACGATTAAGCCTATGTCCTGCAGGAGAGGATTAAGATCGCGGCCATCAGCGGGGATATTGGACAGCAAGCGGACGAAGGGATTGGAGGTGCTGATGAGGAATAGCAGGAAACCAGTACTGATCATGCCCATCACGGCCAGAACCCGTGCCAGCATCGCCTCCGGTAGTTGCTTGGCACCGAACGAGACAGCGGATGTCCAACCGGCCAATATCAAGACCCACAGTAGCAATGAACCCTCATGCGCGGCCCAGATCGCGCTGAATTTGTAGTACCAAGGCAGCATGCTGTTGGAGTTGTGTGCAACATATGCAACCGAGAAGTCGTCGGTCAGGAATGCATTGGACAAACAGGCGAATGAGAACAATAAGAAGGTAAGTTGGCCCCAGGCAGCCGGTTTTGCTAGTCCCATCCAGTGTCGGTCGCCGCGCCAGGCACCGATCAGTGGAATGCTGGCTTGCACTAGAGCGAGGCATAGCGCAAGGATCAGGGCCAACAGTCCAAGTTCAGGGATCATCGAGTAGATTCCTGTTTGACACGCTTGGGATTGTCGAGCACGCCGGCTTGTTTCAGCGCATGGATGACTTCGGGCGGCATGTAGTTTTCGTCGTGCTTGGCCAGGACTTCGTCGGCAATCAGCGACCCATTGCGGTCGAGTTTGCCCATAGCGACGATGCCTTGGCCTTCGCGAAA
This sequence comes from Herminiimonas aquatilis, assembly GCF_042665175.1. NCBI lineage: Bacteria > Pseudomonadati > Pseudomonadota > Betaproteobacteria > Burkholderiales > Oxalobacteraceae > Herminiimonas > Herminiimonas aquatilis. The sequence continues at coordinate 13,462 of NZ_JBHTCC010000002.1, read as the reverse complement.
TAGGTCAGGCAGAATGCCTTGATAGCGTACAGTGATGTTGTGGGCACCATCTGTGACGCTGAATCGCAGTGCCAGTGAATCTTGGGTGCGCATTAGCGATCCGTTCTCGACCATTCCACCGGCGCGGATGCGCGTGCCTTGTGGTGCCTCACCAGCGACGATCTGGCTTGGGGTGTAGAACAGATTGATGTTTTCTTGCAGGGCGGAGAGAGCCAATGCCATAGCGATACTAACGCCACAGAGCAAGGCTAGTATCCAGTATAGGCGCTTCTTGCGAATAGGATTCATAACAATTTCTCACGACGTCGGCGGCGCGCTAGGTCGTTTAGATAACGGCGGTGCGCCAACAAGGGAAGGACAGCATTTAATGTCAGGAGTGCCATGCACAAACCGTAGGCACTCCAGACATAGACGCCATGGCCACCCATGGCAAGAAAATCAGCGAATGATGCAAATGCTGTCATGTATGCTCCTCGAGCAGTCGGTCGATTTCAGCTGTGGCCCAGCGACTGTCTGCCTCACGTCTCAATACTTCAAGACGCATCCGCGCAAACAGAACCGCCACAAAAAAACAATAGAAACCCAGCACGGTCAGCAGTAACGGCAGCCACATTTGTAATGGCATGGTCGGCTTCTGCGCGAGCGAAAAGCTGGCAGGTTGGTGCAGGGTGTTCCACCATTCAACCGAGTATTTAATAATGGGAATGTTGATGACGCCTACCACGGCCAACAGCGCGCAAGCCCGAGCTGCACTGTCGCGATTGGTGATCGCTTGACCCAGTGAGATCACGCCCAAGTACAGAAATAACAGGATGAGCATGGAAGTTAGGCGCGCGTCCCATACCCAATAAGTCCCCCAAGTTGGCTTACCCCAGATGGCTCCTGAGGTTAGGGCGATGACCGTCATCCATGCCCCAATTGGTGCAGCCTGCCGTAGAGCAACGTCAGCTAGTTTTATTTTCCAGATCATGCCGATGATGCCTGTCGCAGCCAGAATGACGTAGATGGATTGAGCCAGTAGTGCGGCAGGCACATGGATATAAATAATGCGGAAGCTGTTGCCCTGCTGGTAGTCCGGCGGCGCGAATGTCAGCCCCCATGTAAGGCCGATCAAGAGCAACAATGCGCTGGCAATGGCGAGCCAAGGCAGGCATTTGCCGCTTATGTCGTAGAACCATTTGGGCGAACCCCATTTGTGTAACCAGATCCAGTTCATTTGAATTGTTCTTGTGTCATTCGGCTATGCTGATGGACAACCCTGCGGCGACGGCAAATGGAGCTAGGGTGATAGCTAGTATGGTGAAACATGCTAGCCAAAGTAGATGTCCTGCGATGGGAAGATTTTGCAAGGTAGCTTGTAGCGCGCCACTGCCTATGATCAGTACCGGGATATACAGCGGTAAAATCAATAAAGCCAGCAGTAGTCCACCGCGCCGCAAACCAACTGTAAGAGCCGCGCCGATTGCCCCAAGCAGGCTGAGCACAGGTGTGCCTAGCAACAGCGACAACATTAGCACTGGGAGACAATGGATCGGCAGGCCGAGCATTAAGGCCAAGAGCGGAGCTAGTACTACCAGCGCAAGGCCGCTGCAAAGCCAATGTGCTGCTACTTTGGCCAGCACTAGCACCACTAATGAGTGCGATGAAAGTGCCCACTGCTCCAGTGAGCCGTCTTCGAAATCGGCACGGAACAAACCGTCTAGGGATAGTAATACTGCCAGCATCGCAGTGACCCAAAGTAACCCTGGAGCAGCATTTTTCAGAAGCTGCGATTCTGCTCCCAATCCCAATGGGAACAGTGAAACGACAACTGAGAAAAATACCAAGGGATTGAGAAAGTCTGCGGATTGGCGACATAAGAGGCGTAGCTCATTATAAAAAAGGGTGATAAAGATATTGTTCACGAGGTGTATTGACCTAAATCAAGATCAACATACGCGCATGCTCGTTTGCTTAGCTCATGGTGTGTGGTCAATACAACTGTGCCACCATGGTCGCAATGTCTTGCTAAATGCGCTTCCAATTGCTCTGTGCCAGCGGTGTCTAGTGCTGTGAAGGGTTCATCTAATAACCACAAGTTTGGTAGGTTGGGTAAGTACAAACGTGCCAATGCGATACGACGTTGCTGTCCTGCAGACAGTGCATGGCAAGGCGTGTCTTCGAAACCGCGCAAGCCCACTGCAGCCAGAGCCTTTCCGATTGCAGCGGTTTCTCCAGTCGAATGCAAAGCACTTAGCCAAGTTAGGTTTTCCTCGACTGTCAAAAGCGCCTTGACGCCAGCGGCATGGCCTATCCATAGCAGTTTTGAAGCGCGTATGTCCCGTTGCCGAGCTAATGTCTGACCGAAAAGTTCAACACGCCCATTGGTTGGTTGGGTAAGGCCACATAGCAAGCGCAGCAGGCTCGTTTTACCGCTGCCGTTGGGGCCTTGAATACGTAACATGTCGCCGGCTCGTAAGCGGAAGGTCAGTCCCGTAAATAGCTTGCGCTGATCTCGTTCGCAGCCGAGGGCTACTACTTCGAGCACTGAGCAAGTGGTATCGGGACTGGTGTCTTGGACGCCGCAAAGTTTGTGCACAATATGTTGTATCTATGGCGTATCTAAAATCGAATGGTCACTTTGATATGATCAGAAGTCGTTGAGGATTAATCTGCACTCTTCTTTTTATGAAGGGTCCAGTTCGGACGCGGAAAGTGGCATGTATAGCCTTCCGGCAGCTTTTTAAGATAATCCTGGTGCTCCGGCTCAGCGTCCCAGAAGTCTCCAACAGGCTCCACTTCAGTAACGACCTTGCCCGGCCACAGACCTGATGCATTCACGTCGGCGATTGTTTTTTCTGCTATTTTTCTCTGCTCGTCAGTCGTATAGAAAATGGCCGAACGGTAGCTTGTGCCTACATCGTTCCCCTGACGGTCCCAAGTCGTAGGATCGTGGATTTGGAAGAAGTATTCGAGGATGATCTGGTAACTTGTCAGAGTTGTGTCGAAGACGATATCGATTCCCTCCGCATGAGTACCATGGTTGCGATAGGTCGCGTTTGGTGTGTTACCACCGGTATAACCGACACGAGTCGAGACAACGCCAGGAAGTTTGCGGATCAAGTCTTGCATTCCCCAGAAGCATCCGCCCGCAAGTACAGCACGTTGATGCATGTTAAATTCCTTTGACTTGATCGAGATATTCTCCATAACCCTCGCGTTCCATATCATCGCTATGAATGAACCGGAGTGCCGCAGAATTGATGCAATAACGCAGGCCACCGCGATCGGTTGGACCATCCGGGAATACGTGGCCAAGATGGCTGTCGCCATGGGTGGATCTAATCTCAGTTCTGGTCATTCCATGAGATGTGTCGAACAGCGGGTTGAGATTTGCAGGAACGATCGGCTTGGTAAAACTAGGCCACCCGCAACCCGAATCAAACTTGTCGGACGACGCAAAGAGAGGTTCGCCCGAGACGATGTCCACGTAGATGCCAGGTTCCTTGTGATCGTTGTATTCACCGGAAAACGGGCGTTCGGTTCCAGACTCCTGAGTAACACGTCGCTGTTCCGCAGTTAGTTGGCTTATTGCCTTTTCGGACTTTCTATACTTCACGATCAGTCTCCAATATTTTGCTTGAGAGTCTAGAGTGTTGCCATTAGTCTCCAGCGCACATGCATCGTCTTCAGCTCTCACCGAATGCGAATGACCGTTTTTCCCTTGGGTCGTTGGGTGCGATTGAAGACAGCGGCGGCGTCGTCAAGGGATGCCACGGTACCGATGTTTGTTCGTAATCGTCCATCTCGCACGCGTTTGACGATCTCAGTCAGTTGCGCACGGTCTGACTCAACTACGAAGTCAACCACTAGACCATTGTCAAGCTGCACCTCTGGCGCTCCGACAACAGACACCAGTGTTCCACCGCCACGAATCAAGCGAGCTGATCGTTTTCCGATCTCACCGCCAATGACATCGAATACCAAATCGACTCTGCCAATGTCTTCTAGTGTGTCGTTATCGAGGTCGATAAACTCTTGTGCGCCGAAGTCGAGTGCCGCTTGGCGATCTGTGGCCCGTCCGGTACCAATGACGTAGGCACCTGCTTCGTGTGCTAGTTGGGTTACCATCGAACCGACCGCGCCAGCGGCGCCGTGCGCGAGGACGCGCTGGCCAGATTGAAGGCGACCATGTTGAAACAATCCTTGCCATGCAGTCAGACCTGAAATCGGTAGACTCGCACCTACTGTGAATTCAACATCACCCGGCAAGGGTGCAAGATTGCGTGCCTCGATCGCTACATACTCCGCTAAGGTGCCGTCGCGATGCCAGTCCGCGAGGCCGAACACTCGCTGTCCGACCGATAGTCCCGTCGTACCGTAACCGAGAGCAGTGACCACTCCTGCCAGCTCGTGACCTGGGATCGACGGCGCTCGGTTCCGGTCATTGCGATCAACCCAAGTCGAGGGCCATTCCAATTCGGTCGCGACGAATCCCGACGCATAAATCTGCACAATAACGTCGTTTATCGCTGCCTGCGGCTCAGGTCGTTCCGCCAATTTCATCCCAGCCGTTCCGGTAGCTTGTTCTGTCACTATGATTGCCTTCATCACCTTCTCCTTTGTATCAAGTCGTCGCGTGCTTTCTAATCCGCACGTAAAGTTGAATGAGCATGTCATTTCAGTTGCGGGAAAATCGTTTCTTTAATCGTTTGTCCGTTTACTGAAAATCTTGCAGAGACAGAAGTCTTGTTCAACTCGGCACGCTACCCGTGGTCGACAAGACTTCTGTTCCGAGTTACTTGATGAAGAATAGTGTCCCGACTAATGACATGATCAGCGCCACGCTTCGTTATCGCTTCAGAGGCGGGTAGCCGTAGCTGTAGATCCAATCTGACGCTTGAGCGGGCACATGACAAGACAGGCAATCCTTCTTGTAGTCCGTGGAGGTAGTCACCTTAGAATCAGCTGCATTAAACCAAGCCCAACCCCATCCGTCTCCCCAAAGTTTGTTTTTTGGAAAACGACCGACGTCATCTTTCACCATAACGAACCAACCAACGAGAGCGTCGGCACTACTCACGGTTCCTGTTGTCATTGGTTTGGTGGCCGTCTTGTGTATTTCCTTCACAAGGACAGCGCCATCGGGATAGTGCCCCGTCTTGCGATATGCCGCGATTACTCCAGGAGATGCATAAACCACGTGCATTTCCTTTGAACCCACGCCATTGTCCGTAGCCACAGCCCATGTACCTAATATCTGATAAGTGGTCTGATAGTCGGCAGGAACGTGCATATTTCCTTTGTCATCGACAACGGCCGCAGTCGTCGCTCCGAACTGTGAATGTGTAGTGGTTTGGCCGTAGGCAGTGCCATCGACGCTTATGAACAATCCTATTAGGGCAACGCCCAATGCACCTATGATTCTCATGACTTTGCTTCCTTATGTTGGTAAGCGGGTACGTTTATAGGAAATTTCAGTTATCCAGGAGAGGATAGAACTGAGTCCAGATGTCGTCCTTCTTAGCACTGGCTCTGTGGCAGAACGCACATTCATTATTTGGCTTCGCGGTCGCTGTCGGGGCCTTTGGTTCGTGGTGATTGAAGTTGAAGTAACCCCAGCCTCCGGTATCTGCATACCGTTTAGAATCTTTGACAGTTACATCAGCGCCGTTGAATTTTCCGGGGAAGTAACCACGTCCAGATGCTTCAGTGCGCGATCCATCCGGATTCTGGCCTGGTAGTGTGAGTTGTAGTTCTTTGAAGAAGATCGTTCCTTCGGGGAATTTGCCAGTTTTTTTGTAAATTGCGTATGAGCCTGGCTCGATATAGACGTTATGGAATTCAGGAAAATTGGCCTTGCCGCCGTTGAGTGCGTTAGGGGTAAGTGGTGAGCCGACGTATACCCATTCATGGTAATTTTTCGGCAAAATCAGTTCACCTGATTTTGTATATTCGGGAAGGTAACGTTTTCTTGCTTGTGAGCCATCGTCACCAGACCCAGGTTGGGCAAAAGCAGTTGTCACAACTATCGCGCTAAAAATCACACTGATAATCGGTAAGGAAGTGCGCATAATTTTTCTCCTTCTCTTTAAGACTAGATGAGGCTTCATCGTATCTTCGTCTTCGTTCCCTTTGGTCTTGTCTTTGTTCTGTATCGTCCAAATATTTGAATTGTTTATTGCCACACATGTCTTCGGACGACTATAGGAATTTGAAAATGAAGGAGGGATAAAAATCAGTTAGTGCTGTAGACGTACGTCCGAATATCGTGCTGAGCCGTCGTGCGAGATGTGAGGTTCAAGTCAACCGTGTTGCGTTAACTAGGATTCGGAGAAGAACACTTCATCGCGTTAACGCACTACTCACATTCATCGACTTGGAATCATCGACTTAAAGACTTCATCGCGCAGATAGAAATGGTGGAAAAGAGCAGCGGCTGCATGAGCACCAGCAATCCAGAGTATGGCTGTGCCGAGGATGTTGTGTATTCTCATGATTAGCTGTCCCATCTCACGTGCCTCCACAATCGGAGGGGCGATGTCGAATTCGATAAGCGTAATAGGAATTCCTTCAAGCCAGGTACCGATCACTGCTGTTGTCGGAATTGAGATGAGGAGCACATAAAGTGCAAATCGGACAAACGTCGCGGCCATTGCCATCCATCGAGGTCTTATTCGTCTGACAGGCATATTGTCGATCAATCCCCATAGCAACCTCAGCACGACGACAATGAAAACAAGTACGCCGAGCGTTTCGTGAATCCTACGAATTCCGTCTGCTTCGGCGGAATAGAGTGAATAGCGATCACTCTTGCTCAGTACATAGGCAACAAGAACCAATACCGCTGTTAGCCAATGGAAGGCTTGGGTGACGACACCGTAGCAAGAAGAGGTACTGCGCAAGGCAATCATCTGGCCCCGATCTTAAGCGCTGTTTGATGATCGACGACAATGCGTTGCCATAGATGTGACACGACGCATTGGATCAACGTTTGGATGGACATTAAAAAGGCAGTAACTAGAAATTGAAACTATTACGACCTAGGTCTAGCGTAATCCAGCTATTCCAAATTTATTGTCACTGTCACGCCAGATGTGATCCATTTTCCATCCGTTGGCGTTGGCAAGCATTTCAAAACCTTTAACATCGTATTTTCGTGAACTTTCCGTATGAATCGTTTCTCCAGCCCGAAAATGAAAATTAAACATACCAACCGTCGCGATTTGCTCCTCCAGACTCACGATATGCATTTCTATCGCTGATTCCTCCTCGTTCCAACGAGCACTATGTTTGAAACGACTAAGTTCAAAATTGCCTTCCAGTTCACGGTTGATGCGTGTCAGTAAATTGAGATTGAATTTGGATGTAATTCCTGCCTTATCATCGTAGGCAGAAATCATCGTCTCGACGTCTTTCTTTAAATCGAATCCTATGATTGCAGCGCCTTCGGGGCCTACGTGATTACGCATACGTCTCAAAAAATCTCCAGCCTGTTTTGGACTTAGGTTTCCTATTGTCGATCCAGGAAAAAATGCCACACGACGTGTACCCAGAAGATTCGGTGGTAACGCAAAGTCGGTCATGAAATCCGAGACAACCGGTTTGATGGATAGATGCGGAAATTTCCCCTGTATGCGGGATGCTGTTTCTTCGAGAAATTCTCCCGCAATATCGACAGGAATGTAGCAGTCGAGAGCGAGAGACTGTAGTGCTGCAATCAATGTCTCGGTCTTGATTCCAGCCCCAGCTCCGTACTCAACGAGAATAGCGTTTCGGCCTGCAAAATCCGCAATTTCTCGAATATATGTTTGCAGAATGATAGTTTCGGTTCGTGTCGGATAATATTCTGGGACACGTGTAATTTCTTCGAATAACTCTGATCCTAAGTTGTCATATAGCCAGCGACAGGGCAGAGTCTTTTTCAGGCCTGACAAACCTGACATTACATCGGACTGAAAGGAACCGTGTTTAATGGTGAATGTGTTCTTATTGGTTATTACATTTATTTTTGTCATCGGCGATTACTGTGGGTTTGATAGTTCGCCCAACATGGTCGGAATCAATTCTGACAGCGTTGGATGGATGGCCATGGTGTGAGTTAACTGGGTGTAAGGCGCTTTGGCCGCCATCGTTGCCAAAATAGCGTGAATTGCTTCGTCTCCTCCGGGGCCAAGAATTGCGGCGCCGAGAATTTCATTTGTCTCTGCATCGACCACGACGCGCATGGATCCCTGAGTTTCACCTTTTTCGATGGCGCGAGCTACGCGTGTCATCTGTCTTGTTCCCACGCGAATTTTTCGGCCAGCTTTTTTTGCTTGTGTCGCAGTCATTCCAACACGACCGAGTGGGGGATCGATATATAACGCGTAGGCCGGAATACGATCGGATACACAACGTGTTTCGCCATCCAGTAAATTCGCAGCGACGATTTCGAAGTCGTTGTAGGCGGTGTGAGTGAATGCGCCGCGCCCATTACAATCGCCAAGTGCCCAGACACCATTCGCTGTTGTGCGTAGTTGTTCGTCAACGGTGATGTATCCCATAGTGTCTGTTTCGATACCAGCTTTATCGAGTCCAAGATCATCCGTATTGGGACGTCTTCCAACTGCGATAAGTAAGTGACTTCCACTTATTTTTTTCCAATCATTTTTGCATTTGACGTTAACTGCAACACCGGCAGCATGTTTTTGGAACTGAAGCTCCTCCGCGTCGAGCATGATAGAAATATCTTCGTTCGAAAGAATGTCTTTAATTTGGGCGGAGACTTCCTCATCCTCACGTGCTATCAGACGAGAGCCGCGCTCAATCACGGTCACGGACGAGCCGAATCGTCGAAACATCTGGGCGAATTCCAGTCCGATGTAACTACCACCGACGATGATCAAATGCGACGGGACAATATCAAGCGCAACCATGTCTGTATTTGTCAGGTAGGAAATATTCTCTAAGCCCACCGCATCTGGTATGAAGGCTCTGCCACCAACATTGATAAATATCTTGTTCGCTTTAATGCGCCGATCATCGACACAGACTTCATTGCCGCTTTCGAACCGCGCATGTCCACGAATCAATGTACAGCCGGGCATTCCAGTCATCCAGTTTTCAAGTCCGACGCGATCTGTTTGCACGATTTTATCGACACGTGCTTTGATAGCTTTCATATCGATCGCTGGCGGGTGATGTAAAACAACACCATATTCGGCCGCGCGTGCAGCCATTCGTGCAACGTAGGCGCTTGCGACCATGGTTTTTGTAGGCGTGCAGCCGGTATTGACACAGGTGCCTCCTACGGAGCTGCGCTCAATAACAGCAATGCGCATACCAGACGCTGTTAGTCGATTAGCAAGCGCTGGCGCCGCCTGACCCGTTCCGATAATAATGGCATCGAAGATTTCGGTTTGTTTACCAGATGTGGTGGCGCTTGTCGGTTCGATTTTCTTGTTCATCGTCCAATCCATGTTTTGTTAGAGGGGCACCAGTTTCCGTGACTGAAATTGCAGGTATATCTACCCCAATGATTTTTTTTTCAGATAATTTTGATGTTCGGATTCCGCTTGTCAAAATGGTTCTGCGGATGCAACTTCGGCCACCACCTCCCGTGTCATCTCCCTAGTGATTCGATGTAGTTGGATCGTGGATTTGAAAGAAAAACTCCCAAATTCTTCTGTAACTAATCATGTCCAGATCGGACGTTATCTCAATCGCTTTAGTGTGCTTGCCATTGCGATAGATCAGGCAGCCGTTTTGGCAAGTGGTGATACTGAATCATTGGGTTGAGTCTGTTGTTGAATCCAATTTTCAATCGCTTCCGGACTTATGCCCATTTCAGACAAAATCGCCTCTGCAACATCCAAGCCACGAGGAAAGCGCCGATCGATAACGGTAGCAAAGCCAATATTTTTAAAACGCTGTGCTTCGATTTCATCTGTGACAACGACATAACGTTTGAGATTTGGAAACCGACTATTGGCCATATGGCGGGTTCCATCGAGAATGTCGAAATTGGGTGTAGTAAGAATGCTGAATTTGCGTTCATGCAGTTTGAAAGAGCCCCACATTTGCATGTCGAAACCGTCGCCAAAAGTGGCGTCATAACCATCCGCAATCGCCATTTCAAGGCGTTGTTGATCAAACTCAACTGCGTAATAGCCGATCTCAAATTTAATCAGCGCATCGGCAATGGTGCGACCGATGGTGCCCATTCCAACAATAATTATCGGAGCATTGTCAATTTTTGGTGTGAGCTCAGCATCTAATGCCTCTTTTACGCGCTTGCGCATGCGCATGCGACCAGCAAGTTTGCGGCCGACGTCGGCGAGATTCGGCGTTACCGCCATGCTCAATGCAACTACTGCAATAATGACTGACGTATTTGTATCTCCAATAGCAGATTGCATTGATGGTAGGCTCAAAATCACAAACGCGAATTCTGAACCTTGGGCTAATAAAAAACCCAATTGTGTCGAGCCAGGAACTGACCATTTAAAAACACGGCTGGCTGTGATGTTGGATATTATTTTGACTATGAATAGAAGAATAGTGAGGCCAATGATCAGTGGCAACGAATGTGCAAGGACATTCACATTCAACGATAAACCAATTGAAATGAAGAAAAATCCCAGCAACAGCCCACGAAACGGCCGGATCTCAGATTCAATTACAGCTCTATAAGGTGTTTCTGCTAGGGCGAGTCCCCCTAGAAATGCGCCTAATGTCAGTGACAATCCCATTTTTCCCGTGGCCCAACCTGCTGCTAACGCAATCAACAGGGCTGCTGCTGTGAAAACCTCTTCGTTTTTACTGCGCGCCACAAGACCAAGCAATGAACCAATCAGCAGACGGGAAATGGCCACAGTGATCGCGAACGCTAGAATGGCTTTGCATAGAGCTAGCGCTGCAACGGTCCAGATTGTGCCGCCGTCATCAAGAGAATTGGCAACGATAAGCAAAAATATCGCCGCAACGTCCTGAAATATAAGAATGGAAGTAGCAGTCAGTCCAACCGGACAATTTTGTTGGTGACGCTCAGCGATCAGTCGTCCGACGACTGCAGTTGATGAGAGGGCGAGAATAGAACCGATCAACAGCGCGGGAACAATACTTATCCCCAAAACCAGTGCAGTGAGGGTCAGGCCAGTGGTAGCAAATATGACTTGGAATGGTCCGAATGCAAAAATATCCGACGCCTGCTTCCTGATACGGTCGAGTGAGAAATGAAGACCGATGTCAAATAACAGGAATACAACACCTAGCTCTGCTAGCAATGAAATTGTGGACTTGCCATATAGAAGCCCAAAGCCACTTATATTTAATCCAAGCCCCAATACGATATACCCAACGATGGGGCTGAGACCCACAGCTCGGCTGACGATCGCCGTCGTAATACCAAGTCCAAGGAAAACTATAGCAGGCACCAACATCACTAACGACGTTACATCGGATATTTCTCCTGCTGCCATGATCTAGTTCTCTCGGTGTTGGAATAAAAGTCTGTTAATGGGCGAAGGAATAAATTCAGGCTTTTAAATCTTTTTAATAGTCTAAAGCAACCATTAAATCTAAAAGTCTTGCAAGTGATGTAAAACGTCCAGCAAGATTATTGTTTTGCACGCTTCATGGCCCGCGTCGAATAAATTATTCATTTTTTTATCTGGGTGCTGCTTCTATTTCCTTTTCCGATATGTGCGACAAGCAAACCGCATATGGAATGGCAGTACCACTTAACTTGCTTTTTCGTCAGTTAATACACTTGAATTAGCAGCTTCGTTTTCAGACACACGATAGTCAGACGGGCTGCAGCCATAGGTCTTGCGAAATGCACGAAAGAAACTACTTCGATTATCGTAACCAACTATCCGTGCAACCTGATCGACTGAAAGACTTTCATTGGAAAACAGGATGGCCGCTTGACGCATACGAATTTCACGCAATGCAGCCATTGGCGATTGTTCGAACAAATTGGTAAAGCGTGCCATGAACGCTGATCGACTGAGACAAGCTTTCTGCGCTAAGCTTTTGACGGAGTGCGGCGCACCTGGTTGCGTAACCATATCAGCAAAGGCATGGGCTATATGAGGGTCACTGAGAACGGAAAATCTTTCCACCCAAAGATTGATGGAACACAATGAGCGTCGAAGTAGGAGCACTAATACCTGTTTCAGCAGTGTTGCTGTCATAGCTCCCATGCCTACTTCCTGCGCAACCAATTCGGCCAATGCAGATTTCAATTTGTAATCAAGTTGATCAGAAGGATCAAATTGTTCAACGATAGGCGTTGCCAAGCTGGAAAACAGGTTCATCGATGCGCCATACAGTGCACGAAAATATCCACAGATCATGATTAACTCTGGTTCACCGGTGCCAGCCTCATAGCGGCGAATGGCGTCAGGAGGAAACACCATGGTTCGTCCGTCAAGGATTTCCATTATCGGCATGCCAACCAATCCAACATCTATGCTTGGTACTTCGATGCGAAAATACTGTCGAGCCGGCAGAATGACAAGTGTGTGAGGTCTCAAGTCGATGACATGCTCACCAACAATCATACGACCATGTCCCTGAATGTTGTAGTGAATAGCAGGTGAGTCAACGCCCCCTAATTCAAGTCGCCAACCTGGATTGATCAGGCATTCAGACAAGCGCACGAAATGCACTTCGAGTGCATTTAGAAGGTTATCTAGGTCGGATGGAGAAATCCGCAAAATGGGTTTGTCGTTCACGTCGGGTTCTTTTAGGTTAGGGTTAATTTATACCAAAACGGTGGTGGCATGGAATCAGTCGAAATGTCTTTTTTGAGATTTATGCATGTTCGTGTTTGATAGCAAATTGGAGGATTTTTGATGTTATCCGGGGTACCCGTGATGTGGATAATTTCCTGAGGCCTGCAGCTATCGGTCATACTGTGATTTGTGACTCGTTCATTGAATCAATCAACCCGGGTTATTTCAAGGAATCACGATAGCTATTGGGAAAGACGCCCAAATCACCTTCGTTGTCCGGTATTGGTTGAAAGATTGTGGACATGCGATACGGAAAAGGTGCTTTCTCATCGCGCGGGCGATTTGCTTATGATTGATTACACTGACCAGCTGCATGCAAATACAAGATAATGCGTCGATAACCGTATCTTGAAAATTCATCTCATATGTTTTTGATCAATCTGATCAAAACAGTATCGTCGATGACTGCTTACGAAGATATTGGACGGTAATAGTAGACGCTATGAAGAAGACTAATCACGTGGGATCTTCGTCGAAACGAGTTCATTTCAGGTCGTCGATAATCGATGATGTCGCCTTGTCGGCGGCGAGTTGTAACCTTGGTGTCTTTGTTAGGGGGTACAGTTCTAAGGTGTGAATCGCCCCGGCTTTACTAGACACATCTGAGCCTATAAATTTATAGGTTAACGGAGGTGTTATGAGTGCAAAGCGATATACAGAAGAATTCAAGATTGAAGCAGTCAAACAGGTCACAGAACGAG
>NZ_JBHTCC010000001.1:1510755-2014185 GCF_042665175.1 Herminiimonas aquatilis | reverse complement strand
GTGGTGGTGGTCGGATTCCACCACTATCAGCCAGAATGCGTTGCACAGACGAATGGTTTCGATCGAATAGCTGAGCAATCTGCTGGAGAGATTCTCCCTTCTTCCAGCGATCCCACATCAGAGCCTTTTGGCTATCGGTATAAATGATCCTTGTTCGGCGAACCATGACACACTCCCGCTATCTGCATAGCCTTTAGTGTGTTGCATTCACCGGTTGAAACCGCCACCCAAAGCGGACATTCATGAAGAGGTTAAAACCTCGGCCAACCTCGGATCAGAGATATAAAACTGTAATACCTATAACGGAAGTCGCGATTTGAGGCGACAGAGGTACGCAATCTTTCTAGGTCTACAGAACAAGGCGTGTCTCCCCTGAAGGGTAGGTCCAGAGTTTCATCAAGCGAGGCATTTAGCAAAAGCAAAATCTCCGGTAAACAGGTACAAGCTGTTTGCAGGTTATCGTCCGTCTCTATGCATTTCATTAGATTCAAAGCTTGTTGCCGTACCGCGGCTTTGTCTATTTCCATCAACCAACCACCTGCATTCAGTAGACTGGTATTGGATGAGATGGAAATATCCTTCTTCAAATCGGCATTTGCTACATTCCGACTCCATCTTTTGAACTCGTTTGTCATTTGCGGTCAGCCGTGTAGGCCAGATAACGTAAATGAATCAAACTGCAAAAACTGTTTTCAAGATTAGTCCCATCACTGCGCTGGCCGCGATGACGTGGATCACATTGCGTTTGTAGCGAACCAATGCAATTGCAGCAGCAATTGACATAAGTGCAGCGATCCAGTCGAAGGCGCCTGCGAAGCCTTGCGGCCATAGGACGTGATAGGCGAAGAACACCGCCAGGTTAAGAATGACGCCAACGACGGCGGCCGTAATACCACTTAATGGCGCGGTGAACTTCAGATTGCCATGAGTCGATTCGACCAATGGACCGCCAGCCAAAATAAAGATAAACGATGGCAGAAATGTGAACCATGTCACGAGCACTGCTGCGGTAGCTCCAGCAAGAAACTGTAAATCAGGGCCGAATACAGCTTGTACATAAGCGCCAACAAATCCTACAAACGCCACCACCATGATGAGTGGGCCAGGGTTAGCTTCACCCAAGGCCAAGCCGTCAATCATCTGCGTTGGCGTCAGCCAGTTGTAATGCCCGATCGCACCTTGGTAAATGTAAGGCAATACGGCATAGGCACCGCCAAAAGTCAGCAGTGCCGCTTTCGTAAAGAACCATCCCATTTGCGTCAACGTGTGGTCCCAACCGAATCGCAGCGTCAAGACAGCCATCGGGACACACCACAGTACCCCACCTACGATCAGTATCTTCGTCAATCCAAACCAACGGAATTGCGCATGTTCAGGTGTCGGCGTGTCATCGTCGATCAATGCCGGGCCATACGATTTTTTTGATTCGCCGTGACCACCGCCTACTGTAAATTTGTTCGGAATATAGCGGCCACCGAGATAACCAATGAGCGCTGCTGTTGCAACGATGACAGGGAAAGGTACGTTCATTGCAAAGATGGCGACAAATGATGCGGCGGCAATTGCCCACATCAGATTGTTCTTCAAAGCGCGCGAACCAATACGATGAACGGCGTGTACAACAACCGCGGTAATCGCAGGCTTGATGCCGTAAAACAAACCTGCAATCAGAGGCACATGACCGTAAGCGATATACAGCCAAGATAGCGCGATCAGAAAAAATAGTGATGGCAGCACGAACAGCACACCAGCGGCAATGCCGCCTTTGGTACGGTGCATTAGCCATCCCATATAAGTCGCGAGCTGTTGCCCTTCCGGTCCGGGTAGCAGCATGCAATAGTTCAGCGCATGGAGAAACCGCCTCTCACTGATCCAGCGCCGCTGCTCGACCAATTCTCTGTGCATGAGTGAGATTTGCGCAGCAGGACCACCGAAACCGATGAAACCTAACTTGAACCACAGCTTAAGTGCTTCCCAGAACGGAACCTCAGTAGGTCTCGCGACTTCCTCAGCTGATTCGACCTGCGTGGATACAGTGGTACTCATGTAGAAATGTCCTGTTCAAAATTGGTTATCAGGGCATCAAAAATGCCTGACGCTATGGCTAAAAGTTGATCGTCATCGGTAATGGTTGCGCGCACGCCTGCCAATACACGTTCGATACCACTGGCTTCTGGCGGCTGTATGCCACCGGCATCAATAAAATGGACAATGGCACCGAGCCGTGAGAGCGAGGGTGAGTCCAGGCCAAAGCTTGATAACAAGGTCTCGAACGTGACCTTGGCCCCGACATGAGAGAACGTCGCGCCGTCAAAATCGAATCCCAAAGCATCAGGCGGACAATCTGCAGGCGAGGCCACCCACAAGATCTGCGCATCGGCATCGATAAAGCGACGAATCAGCCATGCACTTGCAAGACGATCCATCCATGGACGAGCACGTGTCGCCCAAGTGCGGCCGCGATAATCGGCAAGTGATAACCGAGGAATCTCTCCTGAAATGGAATGCGGTTCGTCCGGCGATAACGTGCGAATCGCGGAGGTCTCTAACTCCAGCAATGCTGCAGCGGTTTGCTTTTGCGATTCACTAGAAAAGAAGTCGATAGCGACTAACTGGTCAAATGTTTTACGCAATTTGCGTGCTTGCTTCAGTGCTTCATTCGCAGTCTCGTCGTTGAGCTTGGCACGATGCAGAGCAATTTCAGCTGACAACTCTGCGAACTCTGTTGAACGGTCAAACAAAGTAACGAACGCTTCGTTATCGGTATTCGTCTGCAGTAAATGCGTCGTGCCGCCATTCTTGTCGATATCGTCGGCGATTTCTGAGAGCGTCTCCTTGTTGACACCTTGTTCAGGCAATAGATACACACCATCACGCAAAACCGCAGCACCGGACGATTTGAGCGCCCGCCATGCCCGCATTCGCGCCGTAGCGTTTTCAGTCGGCAGGGTCAGAATCAGTAGTATCCATTTCATATTGGTAGCTTTCTCTACAATTATGTATTGAACTCTACCATATAAATTGGCGGATGCAAGGTCCGTGAGTTTGATCGAAGGAGCCTTAGCAACGGCGGACGTTCATTGGCTATAACCAAGTCGAGCCGATATTGAATAGGTTTAACGTAGAAATTAGTTGCTATAATCAGCCCACTATTTGGTCTGCGAGAACTTCGTGCGTCGTTATTTCTGCATTTTCCTGTTGATGCTTTTGCCCTTACATAGCTTTGCTATGCAAGGAGCTTGGCTGTCGTCCGGAAGCGCATACGACCTTTCGCACGAACTGGTGCATCAGGAAGGTATCAATCATCATCATGGCGATGACGGCTCAATTCATTACGATGACTCAAGCGAATCAGCCCAGCATTTCTCGGATCACGCCGCATCGGGACAGAGCGCAACTTTGCCTGCTAGCGTTACACCGTTAAGTCCACTGATTGCGTTCATCGTTGTTGAGTCAGAACGCAACTATTTTCATATACCAAATCCTCATCTCGAACGTCCACAGCGACCTCCCTCATCCCTCGGTTAATCTACCGAGGGTATTGCCTTTTTAATATTTATTAAACTCCGCACGGAAGTATTCCGTTTGGCATGTGCATACCTTCGGTTCACCTTTTTGGTTACCGAATGGAGATCGCATGTTTGCCAGTTCTATATTTTGTCGTTTATGTCTTTTAGCCGCATTGGTGCTTACAGCACCTATAGCCCTATCTGAATCCAATACGCCGCTCTCGATTGCAGTGGATGCCGCCTGGCAAAGATCGCCTTTGGCTCGTACGCTTGAAGCCCGCCGAGGCGAGTCTGTTGCAGGCCAGGAATCAGCGCAATCTTGGATTGCCGGCTCCCCTTCAGTTGGCTTATCCCAACGCAATGACCGCGGAAGCAATCAAACCGGTTATCGCGAAACAGAGGTTTCTGTTTCCGCACCGATTTGGTTGCCAGGCCAGAGATCAGCACGAGAGTCCTTGGCCACTGTCAACGCTGAAGAGTTAGAAGCGCAAATAGCGCAAACGCGCCTAGCTATCGCCGGCGAGGTACGCGAACAGCTATGGGCAGTTGCTGCCGCTCGCGAAGAGCTGGCGGAGGTGCAGGATCATCAGCGTCACCTTGACGCACTCTCTGGTGATGTCATGCGTCGTGTAAAAGCGGGAGACCTTGCTCGCACTGATGGTTTGCTCGCACAGCAAGAAGTCCTCGCTGCAAAAAGTGCAATCACCGTCGCACAGACTCGGCTACAAGTTGCAACGGCCCGCTACGTTACGCTAACCGGCCAGCAAAGCATCCCGTCCCCTGTACCTGAACCTATTGCAGTATCAATGCAAGAGCCGCATCCCCGAATGCTGTTTGCGCGTAAATCAATACAGCGTTCGCAAGCGTCTCTTCATGCAGTGAACTCGACGCGTAGCGACCCACCTACTGTTGGCTTATTAATGCGACGTGAACAAGATGGGTTGGTGAGCGGGTCCACCCAGAGTGTCGGAATTGCTGTCCAGATTCCATTCGGAACAAATGCGCGCAACCTTCCATTAGAGTCGGCAGCACTCACCAAAATCGAAACCGCTAGAGCAGAAGCAGCGCAAACCGAGAGCATCCTTCAAAGCGATATAGAACTGGCACGCCAACAACTAACAGCCGCCGAGCAAGGGCTGCAAGCTGCTTCGGAGCGTGCCGCGCTTACACGAGAACATACCGAGCTGATTGCCAAGTCATTTCGTATGGGCGAACGTGGATTGAACGATCTATTACGGTCTCATGCACTCAGCCATGAAGCTGATGTAAGTGAAAGACAGCAGAAAGTCGCAGTGGGACTAGCCCATGCGCGTTTAAATCAAGCCTTAGGAATACTCCCGTGAAGCTACTCAAATTTTGTATTTTATATTTTGTGCTGACCATGTCAGCTGTTGCCGCACCAGGTGCACATGGTCCAGATGGCGAGCATCTGGATGGCGCCTCTGGACACACACATCGTGACGCGGGACCTCGTGTTGAAACTTTCACTGAGTCATTTGAATTGGTCGGCCGCCTGCAAGCAGACGAGCTATCGATCTTGATCGACCGTTACGAAACCAACGAGCCAGTGCTCAATGCAAAGTTAGAGGTTGATTTAAACGGCTTGAAAGTGCTTGCAAAGTTTCATAGTGATCACGGCGACTATGCAGTCAGTGACGAACGTATGTTGAAGGCGCTAGCTGCACCGGGAAAGCATTCGCTTCTCTTCACGTTATCTACAGCTAACGAAAGTGATTTGCTGGAAGGCACGCTCACGGTAGCAAGCGAGGTTGATGCAGACGACCACTCACATTTTCCATGGGCATGGAGTGCTGTGGGCTTATTCGCGGTAGCCGTACTGCTATACGCGATCATCAGATTCCGCCGCCGCAAAAAATCGACAGGAAATAATCATGCATAACAAACTCGCTTTTTTTGTCATTCCGGCATTCGTAATTGGATTGCTTTCACCGATAGCTAGCGGTGCGCCAGGTGCGCATGGCCCAGATGGGGAGCACTTGGACGGTGCGGCGTCAGGTAGCGGTAGCGGATTGGCACGCCTGCCTGATGGCAGCGTCAATGTTCCTAAACAGGCGCAAAGAAGTATGGCCATCCGAACGGTAATGGCGGTCGAGAATGACCATCCACTAACCGTTGAACTGAATGGCCGCGTGGCGATAGATCCGAATGCTGGCGGACGCGTACAAGCACCATTTTCTGGTCGCATTGAAGCTGGCCCAAAGGGATTGCCAGTAGCTGGCCAACGCGTTGAGAAGGGACAGATTCTCATCCGTATAAAACCCGTCGCCAGTGCCATTGACCGTAGCAATCAAGAGGCACAGTTAGCTGACCTACGCGCCAACCTTATTTTGGCAAAGCAACGAGTTGAACGTCTCGAATCGCTGGAAGGTAGCGTTCCTCAAAAAGACATTGAGGCAGCACGTGCAGAGCTAAGCAGTTTGAAAGGACGTGAACGGGCTGTGTCTGTAAGTGTCATCGGTAGCGAGAGCATTACGGCGCCAGCGTCCGGCATAGTCGCCAGCGCAAACGTTTTAAGCGGGCAAATAGTAGAAGCACGCGATGTGTTATTCGAAATCATTGATCCGAATCGTATGTTTGTTGAAGCAAGCAGCACGGACGTTGCACTCGCGAATCGCATTGGGCAAGCAAGTCTGGTGTCCTTTCCGGCTATCGACCTGATTCTATTGGGTGGCGGACGCAGCTTACGTGATGGTGCATTGCCAATCACTTTTCAGGCGCAGGGAAAAGGAATGGCGTTAGCTGTGGGCCAACCCGTTACCGTCATCGCTAAACTGAACGAAAAGGTAAAGGGAATCGCACTCCCTGCAGAGGCGCTGGTACGCAATCCTGAAAACCAGCCCATCGTCTGGATCAAATCAGGTGCTGAACGTTTTATTGCTCAGAAGGTTGAAACACGCGCATTGGATGCAAACACAATCGTTGTGGTGAAGGGGCTTTCTCCCGAAAATCGCGTTGTTGTGTCAGGCACTGCACTGATCAATCAAATCCGATAGGGGCGAACTCATGTTTAACTGGATAGTTCGTTTCAGTCTGACCAATCGCATATTTGTTTTAGCGGCAGCATTGCTTTTGATGGTGTACGGCACATTAATGGCATTGCGTACACCGATTGATGTATTCCCGGATTTGAATAAGCCATTAGTGACGGTTCTGACAGAGGCCGGAGGCATGGCTCCTGAAGAAGTCGAGCAGTTGGTATCGTTTCCCGTTGAAACATCGTTGAACGGGATGCCGGGCGTGACTAGAGTGCGTTCAGTGGCGGGCGTCGGTTTGTCGATTGTGTACGCCGAGTTCGATTGGGGCACAGACATTTACCGAAACCGACAGCTGGTATCGGAACGACTTGCACTTGTGAAGGAACAACTGCCCGATGGCATTACGCCAATCATGGGACCGGTCTCCTCCATCATGGGCGAAGTAATGTTGATAGCACTCCCTATTGATATCGCTAAAACCGATCCAATGCGCGCGCGGGAATATGCCGACTTTGTACTACGGCCGAGGTTACTGTCTATTCCCGGCGTATCCCAGGTCATTCCTATTGGCGGTGACGTAAGGCAGTTGCGGGTTGAGCCGGATACAGCACGCATGGCGCAGTTCAATGTGACGCTTGAACAAATCGAAAGCGCACTACGTGGCTTTGCCGCCAACACAAGCGGCGGTTTCATTGACCTTAATAGTCGAGAGTATCTGATTCGCAATCTGGGGCGTACCAATCGTCTGGAAGACGCAAAAGGATTGGCGGTTACCTACCGGAATGGCAAACCTGTATTAATAGATCAAGTAGCAACCGTGCGGTTCGCTGCAGCGTTTAAACGAGGCGATGCAGGACTTAACGGCAAGCCAGCAGTAATCGTCAGCGTGCAGAAACAGCCGGCTGCAGATACGGTCAAGTTGACGCGAGATATTGAGGCCGCATTAAGTGAACTCAAACAAGGGCTTCCTGAGGGTCTTTCCGCGCCGGAAGTGCTGTTTAGACAGGCTGACTTCATTGAAGCATCGATCAATAACGTGGTGGAAGCATTGCGTGATGGTGCAATCCTCGTTGCGATTATCTTGTTTGCGTTCTTGCTCAATGTCCGGACCACCGCAATATCACTTATTGCGATTCCTTTATCGCTTGCAGTAACTGCCGTCGCATTTCACTTGCTGGGTCAATCGATCAACGTGATGACACTCGGCGGTCTCGCCATTGCAATCGGCGAACTCGTCGATGATGCGGTAGTGGATGTTGAAAATATTTTGCGGCGTCTCAAGCAGCGAAGTGTCGGAGACAAATCACTATCGGTAATGGAAGTAATCTGGCGCGCATCGGTCGAGGTGCGTTCTGGCATCGTGTATGCAACCGTTATCGTTGTCCTTGTATTCGTGCCGCTGTTCGCCTTACCTGGAATTGAAGGCCGTTTGTTCGCGCCGCTTGGTATTGCTTACATTGTGTCGATACTGGCCTCAATGTTGGTTTCCATGACGATCACTCCTGTGCTGGCTTATTACCTGTTGCCACACATGAAGCAGCTCCAGCACGGCGATAGCCCTCTGGTCAGCCGCCTGAAGGCATGGGATGAGCGAGTGCTAATGTGGTCATTCCCAAGATCAAAAATGATTCTGGCTGTAGCTGCATTTCTAGTCGTTGCCTCTGCATCTACGATTGCATTCTTTCCTCGTGCTTTTTTGCCGCCATTTAACGAAGGTTCTTTGGTGATGGGCATGACATTCACCCCAGGCACTTCATTGGCAGAAGCCAATCGAATGGGTGCAATGGCTGAAACGCTCATTCGACAGGTTCCAGAAGTAATCAAGGTTGGACGACGCACTGGCCGTGCTGAACTTGATGAACATGCCGAAGGGGTTCATTCGTCAGAAATTGACGTCGACCTGAAGCGATCAGAACGTGGTCGGGAAGAAATAATGGCGGACATTCGCGCGCAGCTTTCGACCATCCCGGCATCGGTAGCGATTGGACAGCCGATTTCACATCGGCTTGATCATCTGCTTTCTGGTGTGCGCGCGCAGATTGCACTGAAGATTTACGGTGACGATACCGATACCCTGCGTGGATTGGCAGAAGGATTGCGTTCACGTTTGGTTACGGTGCCCGGCCTTGTGGATCTCTCGGTTGAGCGGCAAGTTCTTATTCCGCAAATCAAAATACACGTGGATTATCGTAAGGCCGCTCAGTATGGAATAGCTCCAGGCCAATTATTGACCATGTTGGAAACGCTTTCGGAAGGAAAGCGCATTGCGCAAGTTGTCGATGGGATTCGTAGATTCGATGTGACGATACGCCTGCCGGACGATGGTCGTTCACCCCAAGACCTATCCCGCGTAATGATAGATACACCTGCGGGAAAAATACCGTTGTCATCGATTGCAACTGTTGAGGAAGGCGACGGGCCGAACCAGATTGGTAGAGAAAATGGCAGAAGACGCATTGTCGTCTATGCCAATACAGACGGATCTGACATGTCGCGCATCATCGGCGACGTTCGTGCCGCAATTGCCGCGACACCAATGCCTAGCGCCTATTTCGTGAGTGTCGAAGGACAATTCCAAGCGCAAGAAAAAGCGATGAAACTTATCGTAGGCTTATCCCTATTGTCGTTGGCGATGATTTTCCTCGTGCTCTATTCGCGATATAAATCTGGCGTCCTGGCGTTGGTCATTATGGGCAACATCCCCTTTGCATTGATTGGTAGCGTCATCGCGATGTGGATTGCCGACGTATCGCTGTCTGTAGCATCCATGGTTGGTTTTATTACGCTAGCCGGTATCGCAACGCGTAATGGCATCCTCAAAGTCAGTCATTACATCAATCTCTGCAAGTTCGAAGGCGAAGCGTTCGGCCTGCCGATGATCGTGCGCGGCTCGCTGGAAAGACTAACACCCGTGTTGATGACAGCATTGGTAGCTGCCTTTGCCTTGACACCATTGTTATTGGCGGCGGATGCGCCGGGCAAAGAGATTTTGCATCCGGTTGCGGTCGTGATTTTTGGAGGTCTGATTAGCTCGACGATTCTCGACTCGCTTCTCACTCCACTGATATTTTGGTTAGTCGGACGCAAGCCACTTGAACGACTGATTGCAGGGCAACAGGAAAATGCTTATTAATAAGGTTTATGTGGCGGCACCTATTCAAGACACGCCACATTTTTTGGAGAAAATGATGAAGAAGATTTTAGCTTTGGTAACAATGGCAATTGCACTTACCACCACTGGTCAAGTTCTCGCACACGGCGCAAAAGCAAGTCACGGTGGTATTGCGCAGAGCGTTAATGATTTGAACTTTGAATTAGTCGCTAAAGATGGCAAAGCCACGATCTATGTTGAAGATCATGACGAAGCACTTTCCACTGCGGGTGCAACAGGCAAACTTACTATTCTTAATGGCGCTGAAAAAACCGAAGTGCCACTTGAAGCTGCTGGAACCAACCAGCTGGTATCGAAAGGTGAAGTCAAATTATCTAAGGGTGCAAAGGTCGTTGCAGCAATTACTTTTGCCGATAAAAGCACTGTTAACGTGAGATTTGCAGTTAAATAAAGTTGGTGCTGCTCATATGTACAGAGTAATGATCGAGGCATTCATTACTTTGTACTTTTTGAACGTCTCGCCCGTCAATTTTTGTTAATGCCAGCATCAGCTATATAGGAAAAATATGTATTGGATTATCACCAAATATCTAATTACTGCCGGCGTGGTTGTTCTTGTTTCGGAGTTTGCCAAACGTAGCGACAAACTCGGCGGCTTAATCGCTGCATTGCCGATGATTACAGTGCTGACGCTGATTTGGCTTTACATTGAAAAGCAACCGGAAGCAAAAATCGCCAATCACGCGTGGTATACCTTTTGGTATGTAGTTCCAACCTTGCCGATGTTTTTGATTTTTCCCACACTGCTACCGCGGATAGGTTTTTGGCCAACGCTTCTCGCTTCTGTCGTAATCACGCTCATTTGCTTTGCTACTTTTGCATTTGTTATGCGTCGATTTGGTGTTGAACTGATCTAAAAGTGTTAGCGGCTAAATTGGGACGTAAAAAAACCGGCCAATGCCGGTTTTTTTATCTTGCTAATTAATGACAATGGTAACCGCCATTTTTTCGATCATTATGACAACCGTTGCTATCAGTGCCACCGGAATGAGCAAAAGCAAAAGATGCAATCGAGGTCACCAGCATTGCCATTATTATTTTTTTCATCGCCATTTCCCTATGTTTTAGTCATACATGGAGTGTAAGAGCGTAGGAGTTTTACCGCATCCCATGAATATGGCTAAAACAGAGAATTCGCTTCCCGTGCCGTGCCTGATTAAGAAACCGAGTGTCTGCTATTGGCCGATAGCGGTCGTCCGGCTTCGACCCAAAGCGGGCATTAACAGGACAACGGATGAATTGCAGGCAAAGCGATTAACCTACGCAACCACCTGTCAGTCAACTCGAAATGGTTTTGCCAACCATTAGGCAAGCGACAAGTATGCAAATGATTGCAAAAGCAATCTTCAAATACTTTGCAGGTAGTCGCAACGACAGAGGTTGACCTATAAGCATTCCCAGAGCTGAGCCCGCGGCGAAAGGCACACCGACACCTTGGTCAAAGTGCCCAGCAGATATGCTCACAACTACCCCTGTGAGCGATATAAATGCAATGACTGCAAGCGACGTTGCCACCACGGACTTCATTGCCAAGTCGGTATAGCGTTGCAGAGCGGGCACCATCACAAAACCACCACCTACTCCTAGCAGGCCGGACAATATCCCGGCAAAGCTACCGGCTAACAATAGCCGGCTTGCGCACTTGCTGGTCCAAACAAAGCGACCACTTTTTTCGTCACGGATACACGGTAAGGAATCCCCATTGACTGCTTTTTGTGTTTTTTGTCGGCCGTCCATCAAGTTTTTGTACGCAATCCAAATCAATACGACTGCGAACAAAATACTAAGAAGATTTGTATCAAGGCGCTGGGCAAGCCATAACCCTATTGGAGCAGCAAGTATGCCGGTGCCTGCTATCACCATTGCTGCCCGATAACGGACAGCTCCAGCCCGAAAGCCAATCATTGCTCCTACCGCTGCCGAGATTCCGACCGAAAGTAGCGCGATTGGTCCGGCGTCACTGACTGTCATGTTAAGCGCAAACACAAGGAGCGGTACGGCAAGGATGCCTCCACCTGCTCCCGTCAAGCCCATGACAAGCCCGACCGTCGCTCCTAAAACGAGACTAGATAGCATGGGTGTATTTATGCGGCTTTCTTGTGCGACGCTGCTGATACGCGCTCTAGGAGCTCGAATATGAGCATGCCGACTATCATCGCAAAGAAGAACAGCAAGGGCTTTGCGCCCCCTTGGGAAAGCGATACCAGGGCAGGCCCCGGGCAATATCCCGCCAAGCCCCAACCGACGCCAAAGGTCAAACTACCAAGCACAAGCCGCCGGTCAATTTTCGTGGCTGTCGGCAGACGCATTGCTTCACCCAGCAGTGATTGCGGTCGCTTGACTGCGAACGGGAATGCCAGCGAGCCGACTAGCAGTGCGCCCCCCATGACAAAGGCAAGTGACGGGTCCCAGTTTCCAGCCAGGTCCAGAAATCCAAGTACCTTGGATGGGTCTGCCATGCCTGAAATAATCAGACCAAGACCGAATACCAAGCCGGCTAATAACGACATCAGCAATGTCATTTCAGTCTCCTCAAGTAAACGCGTGACGCACGAGGTAGACAGTCACAAACCCTGCAAACATAAAGGCCAGAGTCGCCACCATCGAGCGCGGTGAACGGCGAGACAGACCACATATGCCATGCCCGCTGGTACAGCCCGCACCATAACGGGTGCCAATGCCCACCAGCAGTCCGGCGACGATGAGTGCTGGCATGCTGGTATCGAAGCTTACGTCAGGAAGCGGCACTGCGAAGCCATAGACAAGCGGTGCGCACACCAAGCCAACGATGAAGGCAACGCGCCATCCGATGTCGCCGTTGAACGGTCTGAACAGGCCGCCCACAATTCCGCTGATACCAGCGATTTTGCCGTTGAAGAACAGGAGCAGCGTGGCCGATACACCAATCAACAAGCCGCCAACAAGCGAGGCCCATGGCGTGAAGTGAATCCAGTCAATCGTCATCTCGTTACTCCTCATCCTTTGGACAGTACAACTGGTAAAGTACTTGTAGTATCGCCAGCGCTTCTGGGCTGCTAACGCTGTAGAAAATCTGCTTGCCTTCGCGACGAGTGTTTACAACCTTCTCTTCCCGCAACACGGTCAATTGCTGCGACAGCGTCGGTTGGCGAATCCCGGTCATCGTTTCCAACTCGCCGACCGAGTATTCTCCTTGCGTCATCTGGCATAGCAGCAGCAAGCGGTCAGGGTTGGCAAGAGTCTTCAGTAAGCCGCAGGCCTGTCCAGCAGCTGCCTGGAGTTTTACTAATTCAATTTGCTTTGGATTGGTCATATGAAATCGGGTGAAGTAACGCTTTACACCAAAATAATATACTATAATAATATATTTTAACATATATTATTTGCGAAAAAGTTACTACCATTTTTTTTGACTCATTCAGGAGCCATTATGATTTTCAGACAACTCTACGAACCGCTGTCTAGCACTTATACCTACTTGCTGGGGGACGAACAAACCGGTCGCGCCATTCTCATCGACCCTGTTATTTCTACTATGGAGCGCGATTTAGCAGAAGTACACCGTCTCGGCT
Organism: Herminiimonas aquatilis; assembly: GCF_042665175.1. Taxonomy (NCBI): domain Bacteria; kingdom Pseudomonadati; phylum Pseudomonadota; class Betaproteobacteria; order Burkholderiales; family Oxalobacteraceae; genus Herminiimonas; species Herminiimonas aquatilis. The sequence goes on along the minus strand of NZ_JBHTCC010000001.1, from coordinate 2,000,957 downwards.
TGAAACTCGCATACACAGTTGACACCCACATTCATGCGGACCACATCACCGGGGCGCTCGAGCTCAAGCGCGCAGTTGGCAGCAAGATTGCTACGCCGGCACATGACAACCTATCCTGCACGGACATCGGCATTGAGGAAGGCAAACCGTTTCAAGTCGACGGCATCACGCTACATCCACTCCATACGCCTGGCCATACCGAGGGGCATTTTTCCTACTTGTTTAACGACCGGGTATTTACTGGGGATGCGTTGCTGATTGAAGGCTGCGGTCGTACTGACTTTCAGAATGGTGATGCCGACGCGCTGTATAAAAGCGTGAAGGAAAAGCTGTTTTCCTTGCCGGATGAGACGTTGGTATATCCGAGCCATGACTACAAACAGCGCTTTGTGTCGTCCATAGCCCAGGAAAAAGCACGCAATCCCCGCTTGGGTGACAACAAGACACTCGAAGAGTTTAAGCACATTATGGCGAATCTGAATCTGCCATATCCAAAGTTCATTGACTATGCTGTTTTAGGCAACCAGCAATGCGGGGTTTGTCCGAAGGACTTACCGGAGAATTTGGAGAGCTATTGCCAGCAAATGAATCGGAGCCCGCAAGGTTGACGGAGAGATGTCGTGGCGATGAATCAGCGTCTGCAGCTGACGGGATTTAGGGGGGACCTAGCTGATAGCGAAAATCATGCATCCTCATGAGTGAAGGCTGGAATCACAAGTTCTGCGATAAGGCCACCTTCGGACCGGCCAGCCAATATGAGGTCTCCACCATACCGCCCGACAATAGCGCTCACAATGGACAAACCAAGGCCTGAACCATCTTGAGTATGCGTCGAGGTTTTTCCCCGCCAGAATCGTTGGCTGACGACTGATATTTGTTCTTCAGTTAGTCCAGGGCCGCTATCTGCAACAGAAATTCGGCATAGCTTTTTGTGATTGTCGAAGGTCACCGAGAGTAAGACCATGCCCATTGAGTACCGAAAGGCGTTATCAAGTAGATTTCTTACTGCGGTATGGAGTAAGGAAGCCGGAACCTTTGCGCCGGCATCTTGCTCAGCGAAATCAATCCGAAGGCGTCGCATGGAAACTGTCGGAAGTCGTTCGACCAATTCTTCGATGACCAGAGAGACAGAATCGCACTCTTCTTCCACGGTCACACTGTCAGCGCGAGCAAGTGCCATCATCTGTTCCAGAGTGTGATTTAGACGACGAACACCTTCTTCCGCGCTGTTCAATGAAACTTCAAGTGCGGTTCCTGTCGAGAGCTTCGCGACTTGAAGATGTGTCCCTATAATCGTTAAAGGTGTTCGGAGCTCATGCGCGGCACCATCCGTAAAAGCTCGCTGCTGAACCAACGTACTGCTGACTCGCCCCAGCATCTGATTCAGAGAGTCGATAACTGGTCGAAGCTCTTTAGAAGCATACTGGTCAGCGATTGGCGCCAAATCATTCGCATTCTTTTTCTGAAGTGTTTTGCTCAATGCAGCCAGCGGACCAAGTCCCTTGCCAATACCAATCCATAGCGCCAATAGACCGCCTATGACCGCCACCAGAAAGGGAAGCCCTGCCGATAGCAATACAGCATCTACAAAATGTCGACGTTCTTCGACTAAATCCGATGCGGTAATTCGATACTGCCCACTTTGCAACGTGTAAGCACGCCACGTTTGGCCATCAACTATCTTGGTCGACAATCCTAAAGGTAACGGCTCAACGTTTCGAAAAGGGCCATTTTCTGTCTCAGCCACAATTTCACCTCGCATCGTACGAATCTGACATGCAATACCCTTGCCGCCGCCAACCTTCAAGGCGCTATCCCATTCTTCGCGAGGTGCACGGCCGACGATACCTGTATCTTTGAGAATGCCTGCAACCATTCGAGCAGACATCGACAATCTTTGGTCTAAGGTTGCATCGAGATTTTCTTGAACACTATTGGTCATCCAAATTGCAGATAACGCCCAGAACAGAACAAGTGCGACACCTGTTACCAATACAGCATGAATGCGGATGCTCGTCATAAACGCCACCCCAAACGAAATCCTAAACCGCGAGATGTCTCAATCGCTTCAGCACCAAGTTTGCGACGGATGTTGTGGATGTGCACGTTGAGCGCATTACTACTGATTTGGATATCCTCTCCGAAAACCCTGTCACGTAGGGTTGAGGGCGCAAGCCAATGTCCTGCCGCATTTGCCAAATGAATCAGTATGTCGAACTCTCGGCGAGATAAAGCAATAAGTTTCTCGTTCAGCCATACCTGGCCATATTGCGGGTCCAGTCTTAAAGGGCCTGCTGTAATTTCTTGTGTCGCTCGACCTTTACTTCGACGCACCACTGCATGAATACGGGCTGCTAGTTCACCTAAGTCGAATGGTTTCAGCACGTAGTCATCGGCGCCGCTTTGCAATCCAGCGATTCGATACTCAATCGCATCTCTTGCTGTTAGTACAATCACGGGGAGCGAAAGCTTGCGGCTTCTTGTCTCTTTGAGCAGGGTCAATCCATCTTGGTCTGGTAATCCAAGGTCCAAGACCATCACATCGAAGTCGGCCGCATAAATAGCCTGCTCCGCTGATACTGCAGTTGTGACACACACAGCCACCATACCGTGCGCTTGCAGGCCTGCAGCCAAACCGCTTGCAATCAGTTCATCATCCTCGACGACAAGTACCTGCATATCACTTTTCCCATTGCTGTTTTGCATTGAGTTTAAGTCAAATGCGCAAATACTCATATGTCATTTAGCTCTTAACTCTCGGTTAATCGGGCTCATTCAATATAGGTTCATTACTTGTTTGGAGATGGGTGTGTTAGTGAAAAAGACGTTCGTTATGCTGTTGCTGTTGGTGTGGTCCTGTGTCCCATGGGCTTGGAGCGCGCCATCAATGTCATCGGCTGAAGCGACATTCTTGGAACCAAGTGAAGTTTTGAAGCTGACGAATATCGAGAGTCGCGAGGACAATCTGGTTGTTCAGACCAACATTGCTGACCAATACTACGTCTATCGTCATTCCCTCAGTATCAAAGATGCTTCGAACAACAACATCTTATTTGTGATTCCAGATGGTGAAGCGAAACATGATGAGTTCTTTGGCGATACGGAAATCTACAAAAATGCATCGCTTCGCTTTCAGATTCCTAATATTGATTTCAAACTACCGCTTACTCTTCAATGGCAAGGTTGCTCTGAAGGGGGAATATGCTATCCACCTCAAACTCAACTTATTCACTCCGACCACAGCGCTAATGAAGTTTTTAGAAGCAAGCAACTTGCCTGGGTTTCGGACAGTCAAGAAACATCGACCAATGATAAGGGAGAAGACCAGCTCAATGCACAGCGGCTAACGCAGCTTGGGCCAGTAGGTGCCAGTATTGTCTTCTTGGGACTTGGTTTGCTGTTGGCCTTTGCGCCTTGCTCCCTTCCGATGATTCCGATTGTGTCGACTATGGTTATCGGCACAAGTACATCCGTTAAGCGAAATCTAACTCTCACTGCAGCATACGTACTAGCCATGGCGTCGACGTACGCCGTACTTGGTGTAGTAACAGGACTTGCCGGTTCGAATGTGCAATCGGCTTTGCAGTCGCCATGGCTACTCGGCACGTTTGCAGTTCTGTTCCTGATACTTGCTGCGTCTATGTTCGGATGGTTTGAATTCCAATTGCCATCCTACATAACAAACAAGTTAAGCAGCTTGAGCGGAAACCGCGCACAAGGTAGCATCGTTGGCTCAGTGTTACTCGGATTCGCGTCCGCGATACTGGTCGGGCCGTGCATGACCGCACCGTTAGCAGGTGCGCTCCTTTACATTGGTCAAACAGGTGATGCAGCCACTGGCGGATTCGCGTTGTTTTCCTTGGGCCTGGGTATGGGGTTGCCACTTTTCCTTATTGCTGTTTTCGGAACACGCATTCTTCCGAAGCCCGGAGCGTGGATGGACAGGATGCGTGTTGCCTTTGGTTATGTCATGGTTGCCATGGCTATCTATTTTGGTTCGAGATTTTTGCCGGACCAGATAGTGCTAGCAGCGTCAGGGATGCTGGGTATCGCTATAACAGTAGGTACGTGGTTTCTCGGCAGTCATTATCTTGCTTCACGCAAAGGCTGGACATTCAAAATAGTTTCGCTATCCGTCGGCCTTTGGTCTGTCCTCATGGTTGTTGGCGCAGCCTCAGGCGGAAACTCTTTACTACGGCCACTAGGGCATTTTCAAGCCGTCAGTCAGACCAACTCACCATCGTCAGTTCAGTACGTACCTGCAAAGTCTGCTGAAGATATTGACCGGCTCATTCAGGACGCAGCGACTCGTGGACAATCGACCATGATTGATTTCTATGCGGACTGGTGCGTTAGCTGTCACATCTTCGAGAAGGAAGTATTAGGCAATGACCAGGTAATCGCTCGGCTTAAAAGGGTGCAGGTCATCCGTCCAGACGTGACTGCACATGACGAGCATGATAAGAGGTTACTTTCACGCTGGGGTGTTCTTGGACCACCCACCATCATCTTTGTTGGCGCAGACGGGAAAGAAAAGCGCGCTTTGCGTTCAGTTGGTGAAATTAATACCGACCAGTTTTTGGCTCGGCTAGATAAGGCAGGTATGTGATGTCAGGACTAGGACCTATCCCATTTTCAGTACTGGCCCTGTTTTTTGCAATGTTTGTGGCGTGGACCGTTGCGCGTTTATTCGCTAAACGTCAAAAGGAAAGTTCATTTAAAAAGGCCGGTGATAAGGTACTGGACACTATCGCTATCGGCTTCTTGAGTGCTCGTGTTGTATACATCGCTATTTGGTGGTCCGAGTACAGCGCAAGTCCAAGGTCGATTCTGGCAATCAGTGACGGCGGGTTCTCATGGGTAGGTGGAGTCGTTGGCAGTGCCATTTATCTATTCGTTCGCACACGAAAGCAAACGCAGCTTCGCAAACCGGTCATCTTCGGCATCATCAGCGGTGCTTTCGCATTGAACATTGGCCTCTACCTCCAATCAGTCAACCCTGACAATGCACCTCGTCTTCCAACGACAGTTTTTTCAGACTCGGACGGTGGCCCGGTCACATTGAGTGATATCCAGAAGCGGCCTGTTGTGGTTAATTTGTGGGCATCATGGTGCCCACCTTGCAGAAGAGAGATGCCAGCATTCCGCCGTGCTGAGGAGGCATTTCCCGAAGTGAAGTTCGTCATGCTAAATCAGGGAGAAAGTCAGGCTGTGGTATTCAAATTCCTGGAAAAGGAAAAGTTGGAGTTTGAGCACATGGTGTTGGATAGAGGTTCTTTGCTAATGCGCGAGGCACGAATCTCTGGGTTACCAACAACACTCTTCTTCGACAGCGAAGGTCGACTTATGGACAGGCACATGGGCGAATTCACTCTACCTGCACTATATGACTCATTACGTCGAAATTTCAACATTACAGCTCAAGCAGCCGAAAAGGAACAGCCATGACAACAAAATTTAAGCTTCGAATATTCTGTGTAATCACGTTCTTGTTGTCCACAACAGTGGCTGCGCAGAACAATGCTAGACCAGCAGTTCTCAAATCCTTGGAGGACGAAGGAATCAAAGTTGTCCAGGAGTTTGAAATTCCTGGTGACATGCGCGCATTTGCCGGGACCGCTGGCATGCGTCCCGTTGCTATCTACGTGTCAAAGGATGGGACTGCAATTATTGGGACCCGCGTCGATTCAAAAGCCAAGGCACTTGATGAAGCTCAGGTAGAGGAACTAGCTCTCAAGCCGATGGGAGAAAGAATGTGGGAGCAATTGCAGGTTTCGACTTGGATTCAAGATGGCCATGTAGGTGCCCCTAAACTTGTTTTCACCTTCAGTGACCCGAATTGCCCCTATTGCAATCGCTTCTGGCAGGCTGCACGACCATGGGTGGATAGTGGAAAGGTACAAATTCGACACATCATGGTAGGCATCATTAAAGAAGACAGTGCTTCAAAGGCTGCGGCTATGCTGCAATCCGCAAATCCAGCAGCAGCACTCAAGAAAAACGAATCCAACTATTCCAAAGGCGGAATCAAGCCAGCTACGCATATTAGTGACAAGACACGGAAAGCACTCGGTGAGAACCAGATACTAATGGCCCGGTCCGGCTTCACGGGCACCCCAGCTGTTGTGTATCGCGACGATAAAGGTATGGTGCAACGGCACAATGGCCTTCCAACCGAAGCCCAGATGACTGCAATACTCGGACCTAAGTAGTGATGCGATGCAGCAGAAGTGAGATGTCTGCTTTTGGCCGATTGCGGACATCTTCCTACGATCGGATGCAGATTTATAAATCCGTCTTACCCAAATGGTTTTATAGGCTAGGCGCATCTAGTAAAGCCTCGAGATTCAAAACCAAGGACTGCGACGATTTTTAATAGGGCAGTCTTATGACTAATTATTGTCCGATAAGTCAATCTTATGCCTGCATAAAGGTCAGCAATATGCCTTGTAAATTCTGATAAGCCATTGTTTTATAACGGCTATATAGTCAGCGAATTGCCTAACCCCACAAATAGCTGCAAAAATTTGATCAATACGCAGCTAATACGCCGCATCCCTCAAGGTTTGAGGGATGGGAGGGACAAATGCAGAAGGTTTTGCGAATCAGATAGGCGCAGGAAGAAAGCGGAAAAACATTTAGATGAAAAAGCCACTCACCGATTGATCCTTTCCGGCAATTCGCCAGGCAATCCGCATTTACCGGAAGGGTCGGGGACCGGCGTACAGTATTTGTAGGCCTCTTCCCGTGGCCCGCCCTCAACTCGCATGTAAGGCGCAAAGCATTCCTGGCTTTCGCGGTAGGCTCGCATCAATTCTTCACAGTCGTCGTTCTTGCCATCGACTACGGGAATCGCACTTTTTTGCCCCGCGGACTGATCCGCAGCCCTCGCTGCTGCAGCGGCCTCGGCCCTTGCCTTGTCGGCAGCCTCTATCTGCTGTTTTTCTCTGGCAACGCGCTCCAATGCCTCCTGCCTTTGTTTTTCACTTACGCGCGAGGCCCCGGTATCGAGCTTGGTTGCCACATCCTTGTAGCGCGCCGGCACCGTATCGGAAATATGCGTACGCCCGTTTTCATCGACCCATTGATAAATGGTTGCCGCAGACGCTGCCGAAAACAGCATGCAGCATGCAAGTAAAAACACCGTTTTGGCATTCATGATTGCCTCATTTCTCGAGCGAAGCTGTCAACATAGTCAGAACCATCGCATGCAGAACATATACCTTGTGTGGACTCAGTAACGAATTCCAAATATCCCGATCACGCCGATGGCGATCAAATAAATCGCCACGATAAAATTCAACAGTCGCGGCATCAACAGGATCAATACACCAGCAATCAGGGAAATCAAGGGAGCTAAGGTAATGTGCAAATTCATGGAACTTCCTTTTAAAATCATGCATCGGATGTGCAAGCAACGCCAGCTTACCTCATCTGCATATAATGTTGCAGACCACGTCGCACTATCCACATCAGCAAAAACCTGACGTCCATTAAAATGAAGCTCTTTATATAGAGCTCGCAAACAATGATGAAACTGGATTCCCTCGACCACCTGGTGCTGACCGTCAAAGACATCGACACCACTGTCGATTTTTATCAACGCGTGCTGGGCATGAGCGTGATCACTTTCGGCGAAGGCAGAAAAGCACTGGCCTTCGGTACGCAAAAAATCAACCTGCATCAGCAGGGTAAAGAATTTGAACCCAAAGCCGAACGACCGACGCCTGGTTCTGCCGATCTATGCTTCCTTACCTCGGTACCGCTGGATGCAGTGGCGGCACATTTTGCTGCATGCGACATCGCGATACTGGAAGGCCCGATCCGCCGCACCGGCGCAACCGGCCCCATCATGTCGCTCTATATCCGCGATCCGGACTGTAACCTGATTGAAGTGTCCAATCAGCTGAAGACTTGAACCTTGCGCCGCCGGAATTCAATTGTCTGATTACGATTATTGGCCTATGTCTATGAAATGATCGCCATTCAAAACAGGCCCCGCAAAGAAAAAGGCGGTGCGCAATTGTTCGCGCACCGCCTTTTGAATACAGTTGAAGCAAGCCGATAGGCCGGATTCTGTTACGGCGCATGAGCAAGCCCATGCGCTATGACAACCATTCCTCTAGGCCGTGAATTACTCCACGGCTCAAGCTTTCTACCCGCACGCTCCGCGAGCAACGTCAACGCGTGCCTATTTGAAATTGCTCCAGGTGGAGGTTACCGCGTTTCACCGTAACTTAATACGCTCGTCTCTGTGGCCCTATTCCTCGCCTCGCGGCGGACGGCCGTTAACCGTCACCCTGCTCTATGGAGTCCGGACCTTCCTCCCGCCATCACCGAAATGACAGCCAGCGATTGTCTTGGCTTGCTTCAGCCGACATTGTAGCCGCTCACGCAGGGAAAGGCCCGGATAATGTCTTATCATGCACTTGGCTCTACCCACCTTGGTCTGCACCATCACACTCCATCCAATAAGATCGCCGCATGAAACTGTACGAAACGCTGGCCGCCGAGATCGCGCAATCCATACAGGATGGCGTGCTTGGGCTGGGCGACAGGCTCCCTTCGGTACGGCAGGCCAGTTCCAGCCGCGAAGTCAGCCCGTCAACCGTATTCCAGGCGTATTACCTGCTGGAAGCACGCGGCTTGATACGCGCGCGCGAACGTTCCGGCTATTACGTCGCGGTCGGTGCGCAAACCTTGCCGCCAGAACCGCAGCAAGCGTCGCAACCGAATGAAGATTCAGCGACTGTCGATATCAGCGAACGCGTGTTTGAAGTGCTGGAATCAGCCAGGATGCGCGACGTCGTGCCTCTTGGGTCAGCCTTCCCCAGCCCACTTTTATTCCCACTGGCGCGCCTCGCAAAAGTGATGGCCGCCAGTGTGCAGCAACTCGATCCCTGGAGTTCGGTGGACGATCTGACGCCGGGCAATCCGCAGTTGCGCCGGCAAATCGCGCTACGCTATCTGGCAGACGGCCTGCATGTGCAGCCGGATGAGATCGTGATCACCAATGGCGCGCTTGAAGCACTGAATCTTTGCCTGATGGCGGTGACGCGTCCCGGCGACGCGGTGCTGGTCGAGTCGCCGACTTTTTATGCCGCGCTGCAATCGCTGGAGCGCAACGGCTTGCGCGCGATTGAAGTACCAACGCATCCACGCGAAGGGATGGACCTCGCAGCGTTGGCACGCGTGCTGGAAAGACATCAACCTAAAGCGTGCTGGCTGATGAGCAACTTCCAGAATCCGCTCGGCAGCCTGATGCCGGATGAAAAGAAACGTGATCTGGTCGAACTGCTGGCGCGCCATGACATCCCGCTCATAGAAGACGACGTCTATGGCGAACTGTATTTCGGCAACAAGCGGCCGACACCGGCCAAGGCTTTCGACACCAAAGGCTTGGTGATGCACTGTTCGTCTTTTTCCAAATGTCTGGCTCCTGGTTATCGGGTAGGCTGGGCAGTGCCCGGACGCTATACCCGCGCTGTCGCACGCCATAAATTAACGACGACACTGGCCGCATCCGCGCCGGCACAAGCCGCGCTCGCCGCGTATCTGGAAAAAGGTGGCTACGATCGCCACTTGCGGCAATTGCGCCATACACTCGCAGTGCAGCAGACGCAATTCATGGCAGCTATCGCGCGCTACTTTCCTGAAGGAACGCAGGCAACGCGGCCGAAAGGTGGGTACTTCCTGTGGGTGGAGCTACCGAATAATGTCGACGCATTGCGCCTGCATAGACAAGCGCTGGCGCAAGGAATCAGCATTGCGCCAGGGCCGATTTTCTCTGCGCATCACGGCTTCAGCAATTGCATACGCCTGAATTACGGCCATACATGGGATGCGCGCACCGAAGCGGCGCTGGCAAGCCTGGGCCAGCTGGTCGCACAATCTGTTTGATGATTACGGATGGCTTGCGCTCCCTCTCACAGAAATCCGCTTTCCTTTCTAATACGCCTGTCGGCCAACTGCTACGGTTTTTTATCCGGCTTCTGATGCTGGATAAAGCACCGGACTGCGCCTACCCTTGCAGTATCATTGCTGAAGCTGCAGTTTGAGTGATCAGCCGCGGCTGCAATTCCATGCGCACAACAGCGCATCATCGCGATCACGTTTGCAGCGTTTCTACAACCCATCATCGATGCTGCAGGCATCTGCCACGAGACCATAGAAAAATGAGTGAGCCATTCACCATGCGTACCAACCGCACCACGCTAGCCAGATCCCCGCTCAACGCGATGTTCATTGCGGGTATTGCTGTTTTCATATGCGGCAGTAACTTTGCACGCGCCGAAGAAGCCCGCGTGCCCGATACAATTGCACAACGCGTCGCCGCTTGCGTGGTCTGCCACGGCAAGGAAGGTCGTGCCGGTAGCGATGGCTACTATCCGCGGATCGCCGGCAAGCCGGCCGGCTATCTGTATAACCAGTTGATCAATTTTCGCGATGGCAAACGCACTTATCCAGTCATGACAGCGATGCTGGAAAACATGTCAGATGCCTATCTGCGCGAGATTGCACACTATTTTTCCGAGCAGCATCCACCTTATCCGGAACCGCAACCCACGCAGTCGAATCCAGCTGAACGGGAGCGTGGACGCGTCCTGGTGCATGACGGCGACAAGACCAAAGGCATACCGGCTTGCGTGGCTTGCCATGGCGCAAAAATGACCGGCACTGCACCGGCAATTCCCGGCTTGATTGGATTGCCACGCGATTATTTACTGGGCCAGATAGGCGCGTGGAAGATAGGCACGCGCAAGGCTGCCACGCCGGATTGCATGGCGCACATCGTGCAAAAAATGGATGCGGCAGACATCAGCGCTGTGACCGCATGGCTGTCCGAACAACGGGTGCCGGCAGATGCCGCGCCTGCCTCAGCGCTCACCGTCAAACTGCCGCTGGAATGCGGCAAGCTGTCGCCCTGATCCTGTACCCGCGTCCATACCATCAAGCGCATTTCAGCAAGCCAGGCAAACAATAAAGATCAAACAGATGATGAAACGAAAAATCCTGTGGAGCATCCTTGCAATGCTAGTGGCCATCATTGCCAGCGCAGTGCTCTGGCTGGCGCTGGCAAATCGCAATCCCGACCTGAATCAGCCGTCCGTCCCGCCAGCCAATCCTGCGGAGCAGATCAAACAAGGCGAATATCTGGCGCGCGTCGGCAATTGCATGAGCTGCCACACTGCGCGCGGCGGTGAGCAATACGCCGGTGGTCGCGCCGTGCCTACACCTTTCGGCAATATCTACACATCCAATCTGACGTCAGATGCAGAAACCGGCATAGGCAAATGGAACAACGGTGATTTCTGGCAGGCCATGCATAACGGCAAATCCAAAGATGGCAGCCTGCTCTACCCAGCCTTTCCGTACACGAATTACACCAAGGTGACGCGTGCCGATTCGGATGCGATTTTCGCTTACCTGCAAACATTGCCAGCGGTCGCACAAAAGAATATTGATCCTGATTTGCGCTTTCCCTACGACAACCGTGCACTCCTTTATGTGTGGCGCGCCTTGTACTTCCGCCCGGGGCAATACGTGAATGAGGACAAGCAATCAGTGGAATGGAATCGTGGCGCTTATCTTGCACAAGGTCTGGGCCATTGCAGCGCCTGTCACTCGCCGCGCGATTCTTTCGGCGGCACCAATCTGAAAGCCGAACTCGGCGGCGGCATGATCCCGATCTTGAACTGGTATGCACCGCCATTGAATGGCGACAAGGAAAACGGGCTCGGCAATTGGGAAGCCGCACATCTTGCCGCTTTCCTGAAAACCGGCGTTGCGCCGAATCGCTCCGTCAGCGGGCCGATGGCAGAAGTGGTCGCAGGCAGCCTGCAACACATGAGCGATGCAGATATCAGCGCCTTGACCGGTTATTTGAAATCATTGCCGCAACAGATCAAGTCACCCGCTGCTGCCGCCGAAAACATGCGCCCTGAAGATAAAAAGGCGATGATTACGGCCGGCGCCAAACTGTATGAAAATCAATGTGCGACCTGTCACCAGGCATCCGGCAAAGGCGTGCCATCAGTTTATCCGGCCTTGGCCGGCAGTACCGCGATCAACACGCCGATTACCACCAATGCCATTCGTATGGTCTTGCATGGCGGCTACGCTCCTAGTACAGTCGGTAACCCGCGTCCTTATGGCATGCCGCCATTCGGTCAATCCATGTCGGATGAGGAAGTCGCAGCCGTGCTGACCTATGTAAGAAATTCATGGGGCAATCAAGGCAATGCAATCTCATCCAATGAAGTCAACCAGTATCGTTCGCGCCATTGAATATGAACTCAGCAGCAACTACACACCATAAAAACAAAACCCTGACCACGCTATTAGCGGTTTTCCTCGGCGGTATCGGCGTCCATCGCTTTTACTTGCATGGCGCCAAGGATTTCTGGGCGTGGAACTATCTAATCGCATTCATTCTGTTTGCCTCTGCCGCATTCCTCGCCCGATCAACGGATACGCTGACGATCACTTTGCTGGCCCTGTTCCCGGCGTCTATTTTTGCCGGCTGGATAGAAGCAATCGTGACGGGCTTGACAGCTGACGCCCAATGGGACGCCAGACACAATGCGCATAGTCGGCGCAAGTCGTCATCCGGATGGCCGCTGATTGTGTTGCTGGTGATCACGTTTGGCCTGGGCATCACGACCTTCATTTTCTGCGTCGCACGCGCCACCGATATATTTTTGACGGGCGGCGCTTTCGGTTGAACCGGCTACGGGCTGGGTTTAAAAGTAGCCCAGCAGTTTCAGTACCAACGGCAATAGCAAGGCGGTGAGAATGCCTGACATCCCCATCGCCAGTCCGGAAAACGCCCCCATCTCCTGGCTGACCTGAAACGCGCGTGCAGTGCCTACGCCATGCGCCGTTGCACCCAAGGCAAAACCGCAAGTCAGGTCATCGTCTATCTTTATCCACTTGAAAACATAGTGCGCGATGCCCGCGCCGAAGATGCCGGTCAGCATGACCATCACTGCCGTCAGCGTCGGCAAACCACCGATTTTTTCAGTAATCCCCATGGCGATCGGGATCGTCACCGACTTCGGTGCCATCGACAGTATCGTCAATGGCGATGCGCCCAGCGCCCATGCTACGCACATCGCACACGTGATCGCCGCCGTTCCACCTATCAATGCTCCGGCCAGCAGGGCAAACCAGTTGCGCTTCAATTTTTCCATCTGCTGGTAAAGCGGAATCGCCAATGCAACCGTCACCGGTCCCAGCAGAAAATGGACAAATTGCGCGCCATCGAAATAGGTTTTATAGGGCGTGTCGCTGATATACAAAACCAGCACCAGCAGCGCGACTGAGATCGCGACCGGATTGGCCAAAGGACTATGATTGCTCTTCTCGTAAATCAGCGTCGAGATCCGATACGCAAGCAGCGTCGCGGTAAGCCATAGCAATGGCGACCCGGCCAGATAGACCCATACCGTATTCAGATGCGGCATCATTTTCCACCCCGGCTTTTCAGCTTGTTGACCACGAAAGCAGTCACCACGATGGACACCACGGTGCTGATGACCAATGCGACCACGATCGGCAACCATTCATCCGCTATCCTGTGCATGTGTACGCTGATGCCGACACCGGCCGGCACAAACAGCAAGGCCATGTGTGCCAGCAACTGCGAAGTGGTCGGCGCCAGTTGCGCCGCCACCTTCTTTTTCCAGATCAGATAAACCAGCAGCAAGAGCATGCCGATGACCGGGCCCGGCACCGGCAACGACAGGACATAAACCAAACCTTCGCCCATGGTCTGGAAAATGAGCAGGATAAGCAGTGTGTTGAGCATGGTAGGGACAAGAGTAAGGGAAGAACTTGCATGACGATATGCACGCAGATATCAAAACTTGAATATACCGTCTCGAATAACCGGCATATCGTATCAGTCGCCGCTGAAAATCGCGGCGCAGATTGGATGAAATCTTTTCAGCGAAATAGCATTTTCGCGTTTCGATTGTCTGCCATACCAAGCCCACGTCCCTGCTTTCCAGCTAGCGGATGTAGCTTTCATCATCCAGCAACATGTCTTCAAAAAAAGCGCCAAATTGCTTTTCTGGATGACGGATGTGAATCTCCAGTATCCAGCGCATCGCTGATGGCGGCAGATCGTAGTCAGCCAGCGAGCCGGTGTGCAGTGCCGCATGCGGAAAGTCGGAGACGCGGTGGCCCGGCAAATCGAAATTCAATTCCCAGCCCATGCTCTTTGCCCTTTGATCGGCATAACGATACAAGTCGCGGCCATTCAATTTTTCGGCCTGCCACAGTGCACGTACATCGTGGAATAGCGCTTCTGCATCGGCAGCACAACGTGCATATTCTTCATTGCTGCCTACCGTGAAAGAAGCGCCGCCATCGCCTTCCCACGCATGAAAACGTGGTGCCATGTCGATGAAAAAAATATCGTCGTCTTTCAAAACAATGCCGGGTTCGGATGCCTGCTTCATCGCTTTCATCGTATTACTGCCGAAGCGCACGCGCGTCGGATGCCAGGTCAGATCGAGGCCGGACGCGATCAAGGTACGCTTCGCCATATCGACCGCGTCTTCTTCCAACATGCCGGACTTGACCAGCGCAGCGATGGTGCGTATCGCGTCGCGTGTTGCCGCCCTCGCCTGCAACATCCCGTCTACCGAAAAAGCCGGGCCGACGCGCTCGGCGAAATTAGGTACAGATTCTTTCATCATTCATTCTCCACATTTACATGAAAGCGACATGCCCTCACATCCTGGGATAAATTATGGTGAACAAACCTGGCCATCCCTAGCGCAGCATGACGCTACAAACTGACAACGATAGTGGGAATTCTGCCAGGGCAATGCGATCGCATATGCAATCCAGCAGAAATCTATATCCTGATCACAGCGATGCATGCATAACGATTTATTACGCATAAGACAGCAAGGAGTAATCGTGCCTACAGTTGCCATACTGGTTTTTCCCGGCGTACAGGCGCTCGATGTATCGGGTCCGCTGGATGTGTTCGCGGAAGCGAATCGCTTTCTGCCGTACGAACAGCACTATCAACTCGAAGTTCTGGCTACAGAACATGGCCCGATACGCTGCTCAAACGGCTTGTCCATCATCGCGCACAGGCATTACAGCGAAGCGCCGGAAGCTTTCGATCTGCTGCTGGTCGCTGGCGGACCTGAATTGCCGCGCATGCCACGCGATGAAGAGCTATTGAGCTGGTTACGCGGCAGCGCGATGCGCGCAAAGAAATTCGGCGCCATCTGCAACGGCGTTTTTCTCTTGGCGCACACAGGCCTACTCGACGACAAGCAGGTCACAACACACTGGAACGATGCGCCCGGATTGGCGGTGATGTTCCCTAGGATCAAAGTCGATGCCGATCGCATCTTTCTGCAAGACGGCAATCTGTACACGTCGGCCGGCGTGACTGCGGGCATCGATCTGTCGCTGTATTTGCTGTCGAATGATGTCGGTCCCGAAGTATCGCTGAATGTTGCGAAGCGACTGGTGGTCTTCCTGCAGCGGCGGGGTGGACAATCACAATTCAGTCCTTACCTGACCCCCTATGTCGAAGAAACCTCAGCCGCCAGTATCGCGCAGCAATATGTACTAGCGCATCTGGCAGAGGAACTGACTGTCGAGAATCTGGCATCTGTCGTGGCTATGAGCCCGCGCAACTTCGCACGCGTATTTGTACGCGACACCAAAATCACGCCCGCGGACTTTATTGAAAGCGCGCGACTGGATGCGGCGCGTGCGCTGCTGGAAGCGACCAGCGATCCCTTGAAGGTCGTCGCCTATCGCTGCGGCTTCAGCAATGCCAACCAGATGCGCCAGGTATTTGTCAAGCGACTGGGCGTCACCGCGATGCAGTATCGCGCCCACTTTGCCGGCTTTCAAACCAGATGAGCGACAGCTTCATGTAATTTTTATTAGCGCTCCACTTTTCCGCGCGCCACCTGCACTTTTTCAATTCGCCATTGCAAATCGATCACCTTCTTTGGCTTTCATTTTTCATTTATTCAGCCATTTGCGGCGATGGCCGTTGCATCCCATCTGTCCGATTCAAGCCAATTTCAAACTTGTCCGTTTAACGAATCCCAAGCAAATTCAGACACGGGTACATGCATGCACTGCCGCATGCGAGACGATGGCAGCCAAGTGAAAAATAGACGTGGAAATGCAAAAAAAGCCTAGGCAGAATCATTTCGAACCTGCTGAAAACGGCCTTGCGCCGGCCACGTAAAGTCGTTGGAAGCGGGTGACAATTCTGCCGCGAAAAAGCTGTTTCAAATCATTCAGACTATTTGAAAACAGCCAAATACGGACATAGCTAACGAAGAACGAAGGAACATCAATCATGAGCAAAGCATTAGACGGCATCAAGATTATCGATTTCACCCACGTGCAAGCTGGCCCTTCCTGCACGCAGCAACTTGCATGGTTCGGCGCCGACGTCACCAAGGTTGAGCGCCCAGGCTCCGGCGACGCAACGCGCACCTCGTTGCGGGATATTCCCGGTGCGGATGCCTTGTACTTCACCATGTTGAACTGCAACAAGAAGTCATTGACGCTGGACACCAAGAAACCCGAAGGCAAGGAAGTGCTGGAGAAGTTGATCAAGCAATCCGACATCATGGTCGAGAACTTTGCGCCAGGCGCACTCGACCGTATGGGATTCACGTGGGAAACCATTCAAAAACTGAATCCGCGTTTGATTTTGGCATCTGTCAAAGGCTTCAACGACGGCCATTTCTACGAAGACTTGAAAGTCTATGACAACGTCGCACAAGCAGCGGGCGGCGCAGCCAGCACCACCGGTTTCTGGGACGGCCCACCCACTGTCAGCGGCGCGGCACTCGGCGACAGCAACACCGGTATGCATTTGACGATTGGGATTCTGGCTGCATTGCAGCAACGTCACACGACCGGCCTCGGTCAAAAAGTGGCGGTGTCGATGCA
The DNA here is from genome assembly GCF_042665175.1 of Herminiimonas aquatilis. Taxonomy (NCBI): domain Bacteria; kingdom Pseudomonadati; phylum Pseudomonadota; class Betaproteobacteria; order Burkholderiales; family Oxalobacteraceae; genus Herminiimonas; species Herminiimonas aquatilis. The sequence continues at coordinate 1,984,004 of NZ_JBHTCC010000001.1, read as the reverse complement.
GGACGCCGTGCTCAATCTCTGCCGAGTCAAATTGCGCGATCAGCAACGTCTGGATCGTACCGGCGTGCTGGAAGAGTATCCGCAGTATCCGCACGGCACCTTTACGGACGTCGTCCCACGCGGCGGTAACGCAGGTGGTGGCGGCAACCCGGGTTGGATCCTGAAATGCAAAGGTTGGGAAACCGATCCTAACGCGTATATCTACTTCACGATTCAAGGAACAGCATGGCCACAAACCTGCCGCGCCATCAACAAGGAAGAATGGATAGACGATCCTGCATACATGACAGCGCGTGCACGCCAGGACAAAATTTTCGACATCTTTGCGTATATCGAAACATGGCTGCAAAACAAAGACAAATTCGAAGCGATTGAAATTTTCCGTAAATTCGATATTCCATGCGGCCCTGTTTTATCGATGAAGGAAATCGCCAACGATCCATCCTTGCGTAGAAGCGAAACCATTGTCGAAGTCGATCACAAGGTACGCGGCAAATACCTGACAGTCGGTAGCCCGATCAAGATGTCCGCCAATAAAGTGGAAATCACTCAGTCGCCATTGCTGGGTGAACACACGGATGAAGTGTTGGCCAAGCTCGGTTACAACGCACAGCAAATTGCAGCCTTGCACGCGGCACAAGCGGTTTGATGTTGGTGTAACACCGGTTGGTAAAAGAGCGCCATCTGGCGCTCTTTTAATTCCTGGCTATACGAATCAACATTCATTCCCTTGTGCTTCTCATTTTCATGACAATTCCTCAATGGCGCACAACTTGATATGATCGATGCACAATTCAATCTGTATTCATCGCCATCCCGGCCCCTATCAACCATGCGAAAAATTACTGTCGCCCTACTGGTTTTCCCCCGCTTCCAGATGCTGGACATCGCTGCGCCCAGCGATGCATTCGCAGAAGTGAAGGTGCTCAGTCATGGCGAATGCGAATATGAAATCCTGACCATCGCAACCACACGCGGACCAATACAATCATCAAGCGGATTAACCATTACGCCTGATCGCACCATCTTCGATCCGGCACCGCATTTCGACACGTTGATCGTGCCAGGTGGACTTGGTGTTTTCGATTTATTGGAAGATACACCGTTGATCGACTGGTTGCTCGCACAAGGTGAAAATTGCCGCCGCGTCGGTGCGATCTGCAATGGCGTGTTTGCGCTTGGCGCGGCAGGCATGATCAATGGCAAGACGGTCACCACACACTGGATGGATGCAGCACGCTTGAGTAGCATGTTTCGCAAGGCGATCGTTGAACCGGATCGCATCTACGTCAAGGACGATGCGCTGTACACGACCGCAGGTGTCACCGCCGGCATCGATTTATCGCTGGCCTTGATTGAAGAAGATTTCGGCAAGAAGATGGCGCTGGATGTTGCCAAATACCTGATCGTCTATTTGCGTCGCGCCGGCGGGCAATCGCAATTCAGCCCCTTGCTGGAGCTGCAGGCAGAAACCGATTCGCCGGTCGGTGCCATTCAGAGCTACGTACTCGCCAATCTGGATGTCGAACATACGCTGCCGTCCATCGCAGAAAAAATGCAGATGAGCGAACGTCATCTATCGCGCATCTTCAAGCAGGAATGCGGGATGACGCTGATGACCTTCGTCAACGATGCGCGCATAGACGCGGTGCGGCGTCATCTGGAAGCTACCGATATCAGCCTGACAGAAATAGCCAGGCGCTGCGGCTTTACCAATGCAGCAACCTTGCGCCGTGTATTTGCGAAACGGCTGGGCATAGGCCCCGTCGATTATCGCGAGCGATTTAGAACCGACGATGCGATGCAGAAGAAAACCAAATCAGAGAAAAATTGATAGAGGCGATTCAGATTCCCGCAATTTTGCACACTGCACGCGTAATCGCACCATCAACTGCAGCCAGCTCATTCAAGATAGTGAAGTGATTGTGCTGCGGTAGCGGCAGGACTTCACCCGGCAAGCCGCGACGTGCCTCGCCATACTGTTCCGACTGTCTTTGTAATTCCGGCAATTCGCCTGTGCCGTAAGTGATCGTCAACGGTTTTTCGCTCAATGGCAGATGCAAGGGACTAAGCGCAGATTCTTCTTCATCGCTCAAACGCAATTTGTCGTTCAGGTACGAAAGCCGTACCGGTTTCAGATCGTAAATGCCGCTGATGGCAACGCCACCAATCACACCCGGTTCGTCCAGACACATTGCTGTCAAGTGACCGCCGGCCGACCAGCCAGACACGACCATGCGTTCAGTGTCGCCGGCAAATTCTGCAGCATTATTTTTTAACCACGCGATCGCCGTGCGCACTTCCGCAACGATCTCGGTCAGCGTTGCATCAGGCGCCAGCGTATAGCCGATCATCGCAACATGGATTCCATGTGCAAGCGGACCAGCGGCGAGAAAACTGAAGGTTTCCTTTGCGCGCATTTGCCAGTAACCGCCGTGTATAAAGATCAGCAATGGTCCTGGTTTTTCCGCAGCAAAATAATCGATGCGATTGCGCGGTGCCGGACCGTAGCGCAAATCCAGATGTTCACCATGTGCAATCCGCAACGCGGCACTGCGCTCATCGAAATCCTGCAGTAAAGCGGCACTGTCGCTGACCGCCAGCGTATTGTTATAGCCAGCGTCCAGCGCAGTCTGATCCATGTCGCGATAGATTGCAGTCATGCTTCCTGTCATGCCCATTATCACGCTACGGCCTTGGTCGAAACGTGACTGGTCATATATTGCGTAATATCGCGACGCACCTGGTTGAACTCGATCGCGGTGATATCACGCGGACGTTCCAGCTCCAGTTTGATATCTTCTTCGATGCGGCCTGGTCCTGCCGTCATCACGACGACACGATCCGACAGCATCACCGCTTCTTCGACCGCATGCGTGACGAAGACGATGGTGACCTTGGTGCGTTCCCAGATTTCCAGCAAATCCTGTTGCAGCTTTTCGCGCGTCAATGCATCGAGTGCGCCGAAAGGCTCATCCATCAGCAGCACTTCGCAATCGTTCGCCAGCACACGTGCAATCGATACGCGCTGCTTCATGCCACCTGACAATTGTCCGGGATAGTAATCGGCAAACTTCGTGAGGCCGACCATCTCGGTGTAATAGGCCGAAATTTCTTCCAGCTTGGCTTTCGGCAGATTGCGCTGCCGCTGGCCAAAGCCGATATTTTCCTTGACCGTCAGCCACGGGAACAGGCCGTAATCCTGGAATACCATGCCGCGCTCGGGGCTAGGCCCATCGATAGGCATGCCGTACATATTGACGATGCCGGAGGTCGCCTTTTCAAAGCCGGCCATGATGCGCAGCAGCGTCGACTTGCCGCAACCGGAAGCACCGATCAGGCAAACGAACTCACCCTTTTTGATTGTCAGGTTGACGTCGCGCAAAGCCTGCACGGTTTGATTGCCAACTGAAAAAACCTTGCCGACATTCTTGATTTCGATCGCCGGCAATGGCTGGCGATCTGCATACACTACAGGTTTGGATTCAGACATGATGTTGCGGGCTCCATCTAAGCAAGCGGTTATTCAGCAAGACCAGCAAGCGATCTGTCGTATAGCCGGTGATGCCAATCACCACCATACCAGCGATCACCAGATCGGTACGTGACAGCATGCGACCGTCCATGATCACGGCACCCAGTCCTTCGGGTACGCCTGTCATTTCACCAACCACAATCAGAATCCATGCGAAGCCGTGACCGAGGCGCAAGCCATTCAGGATCGAAGGAATCGCTGCCGGCAAGACCACCTGGCGGAACAACGAAGAACCTGAGCAACCCAACATCAGCGCCGCTTCAAACAAACGACCATCGACCGCTTTCACGCCAAAGATCGTATTGAAGACGATAGGATAAAACGCACCGAGGAATACCAGGAAGATCGCAGCATTGGGACCGATACCGAAGAAAATCATAGACAGCGGCAACCATGCTGTCACCGGCACTGGACGCAATAGCTGCAAAGTCGGATCGAGCAAATCGCGTATCAGTTTGATGCGACCTATCAGCAAACCCAAAGGAATCGCCACCAGCGCTGCGGCGAAAAATCCACCATAGACGCGGGTCACCGATTTCCACAAATGCAGCCACAAGGTTTCACTGAATGCATCATCGTAAATACCGCCGAATGCAAAGTCATACAGCATCAAACCCACGTCCTTCGGCGACGGGATCAATTGCGTACCCGAGATGCGCACCGCCGCATGCCAAGCGAGCAGCAAGAGAAACGGCACCACCAACGGTGTCACTATGCGTTTGATGCGCGGCCAGAATGTAGATTTGACGACCGCAGCCGGTTCCTTCGCCACGGCTGCAGGCGGACTGCTTGCTACACTCCCTCCCGCATCCTTGATTGATAATTCGGCGGTATGTTCCACGATGATTCCTTCCAGATTAACTGCACTTGCCTGTTCACTTGCTTATCGAGTTGCTTCAGCACTTATGTCCATCAGTGCTGAAGTCATTACTTGGTTTGTTGAATAAAGCTGGCGTTGATGAAGGTGCCGTAGTCAGGCAATTGGCGTATCTGTTTCTTGTCCAGCATTTGCGAACCGTAGTACTTGGCGCGTTTGATCCAGTCTTCATCCAGCTTCCAGGTCAGCTCGACATTTGGCGCAGCGAGTTCAGCTGTCTTGGCAGGCAAGCCGAGCTTCTGCACCGACATGTTGACGAACTCGGCGCGATTCGCCATTGCGTATTCGGTTGCCTGGCGGTGGATCTTCAGGAAAACCTTGATCAGTTCAGCCTTGTCCTTGACGTTATCCGCATGCGTAGTCATCACCATGTTGACGGTGCCGGTCGGGGTTGAGTACGGATACTCGACAATCTTGCCTACGCCTTTGCCCACTGCGATCGATGGGCCTGGTTCTGCGCCGACGAATGCATCAATATCCTTACGTTCCAGTGCAGAAGCCATTTCGCTGAACGACACGCGTACCGGCTTGATATCCTTGATCGTCATCCCCTCTTGTTTCAGACGATCGAGAATCACGACTTCTTGTGTGGAGCCAGGCAGAATGCCGACGCGTTGATCTTTCAAATCCTTGATCGTGGCGATCTTGCTGTCTGCGCGCGCTACCACTGCCATACCGCGATTGCATTGCGCTGCGATGATCACCACCGGCTCACCGGCTGCGCCACCAAGTGTTGCAGCAGCGAGGCCGTAGGTACCGAAATCAACCGACTTGGTGACGACCGCATTCTTGCCATCGGTCGGCGTTTCGAATGGAATCACTTCGATCTTGTAACCGGGCGGCGTGAATTTATCGTAGAAGTAAGGCGTGATGCCATGCATCAGTTTGAGCGTACCGACCTTGATAACCTGATCTGCTGCGAATGCGGAAGGGGCTCCTGCAGCAAGCGCGAAGGAGGCAGCGATCAGGGTGGCGATGAATGTTCTGCGTGTTTGCATGGCGGTTCCTTAGAGTGAACGGATGAGCGGGTGTCGACGCGAGCCGGCGATTAAATACCTTCTTGTGTACAAGTTTGTTAGTGCAAGGTCTGTGCCATGTCAGTCTGGAGCTGGCAATACGACAGAATCACGAGGGAGAGTGCAGGAAGTTAACCGTATGAAGGGAAACAGCAGTGCGAGAAGTAAGGGTGTCGCGCTGGTGCAAAACGCGCACCGCATGTGTGCACCATGATGAAACCAAGTGTTCCTGCCGCTTTCGCATATGATGTGCACTTTCCTGCAAGCGGCGTCAGGCGCGCATGCAGATAATTGAATTGGGCCTGCGTAAAAGACAATCATGAAAATGACGATCATCGAACTACCATTTCGCGCAACAACAGAACAGGCTTGCGGCTGGCTGGCAAAGCAGACCGGCACGCCATGGACGCTGGCGCTCATGTTGGAGCATGGCTTGACCCCCTACGTCTGGCTGGAATATGACGCCGACTATCCGGCGCTATTCGGTGATGCGAACGGTGGTTATGCAGCGCCGATATTTTTCGAGGACGACACGCGCCGACTTGCTACCGGCAGCGAAGACGTACTCATCACGATTACGAAAGACGCTTACAAGATAGTGACGCAACTACCACCACCGGGCTTTCGCAGAGCCTTGCATGAGTTGCGTTTCCTGAAAAAAGATTTGGAGCATCTGGTAAAAAAACTCAAGCGCGAGGCTGAACCGGCCAAAGTTGAAGAAGCCAGGGAATCACAGGTCGGCATCAGCAAGGAGGAAGTGTTGATCGCATTTTCCAGCCTGGTAAAAATCGATCTGGAGCAGGCCCTGGCCAGCGGCGGCGGCATATTCGGCGATGAGGGAGCCAGAATTAAAGGCAGCGGAAAAAAAACCAAGAGCAAATTCATGTGGAATCCGATCACGCTGGCGCTGGGATTGAATGATGTGTATCGGGTGCCGATGTCACACTTGAAAAAATCTTTCAATACGCATGCGTTCTTGGACACATGGGCTGCGGAATGGGATCATACGCTGGCGCTGCTGGGGAAATAATTACGCTTGCAAGATGCGAATGCGCAGTCTGCAACTTGACCGGAATGTTGCCACAACTGCAGCAGCGTCCTCATCTTTAGAAACTCTGGATAGAGTTGATACATAAAAAAACCACACGAACCAAATCGTGCGGCTTTTTAAGTAATACCAATATGACTGATCACATGCGTACCTGATCACATACGCTCAAAAATCCCCGCTGCCCCCATGCCAGTGCCCACGCACATAGTCACCATGCCGTATTTCAGATTTTTACGACGCAAGGCATGCACCACAGTCGCGGAACGAATCGCACCGGTCGCACCGAGCGGATGGCCAAGCGCAATCGCACCACCCATAGGATTGACCTTGGAAGGGTCAAGACCCAAATCCTGAATCACCGCCAGCGCTTGCGCTGCGAACGCTTCATTCAATTCTATCCAGTCCATCTGATCCTGCTTCAAACCAGCCGCGCGCAACGCCGCAGGGATCGCTTCCTTCGGTCCTATGCCCATGATTTCCGGCGGTACGCCACGCACGGCAAACGAGACGAAGCGCGCTAGTGGCGTCAGATTGAATTGCTTGAGGATTTTTTCGCTGACCAGTATCAATGCGCCGGCACCGTCCGAGGTTTGCGAGCTGTTTCCCGCCGTGACCGAACCTTTCGGTGAAAACACAGGGCGCAGTTTTGCGAGTACTTCTAAACTGGTATCAGCACGCGCGCCTTCATCCATGTTCACCATGCGTGTCGCGATATCGATTTCGCCGCTGGACAGATTCGGGAAGCGCTCAACGATATCGACCGACGTCATCTCGTTGTTGAACTCGCCGCTTTGCTGTGCCGCCAGTGCTTTCAAATGCGAGTTCAGCGCAAACTGATCCTGCGCTTCGCGCGACACTTTCCACTGCGCGGCAACTTTTTCAGCAGTCAAACCCATGCCGTAAGCCATGCCGATATTTTCATCCTTGAAGATACCCATATTCATGGAAGGATGATGACCCATCATCGGCACCATGGACATCGACTCGGCGCCAGCGGCTATCATCACATCAGCTTCACCCACACGTATCCTATCGGCGGCCATCGCAATCGCCGTCAAACCCGATGCGCAATAACGATTAACGGTAACGCCACCCACTGTCTTCGGCAGACCCGCCAGCAACACGCCCATGCGCGCCAAGTTCAAACCCTGCTCCGCTTCGGGAAAAGAACAACCGACTATCGCATCCTCGATCAGATTCGGATCGAGGCCGGGAACTTGCGCCAACGCCGACTGCAATACACGCACCAGCAAATCGTCGGGCCGTGTGTTCTTGAACATCCCGCGCGGCGCCTTGCCTATCGGTGTGCGAGTCGCTGCAACAATGTAGGCATCGTGAAGTTGTTTGCTCATCTTGTGCTCCTAATGAAATCTTTTTATTCGACTAATCGGAAAGATTGAGGAAGGGTTGAGAAAGCGTAGCGAGCGGTTCAAGGTCAGTGCGAGAAGCAGAGTCGTACGCAAGTACGGCGAGCATCACAGCGCTGAGATTGGATCGCGCAGCAGCTTTATCGACCCTTCCTTAGTTGCGGACTGGTTTGCCGGTTTGCATCATGCCCATGATGCGCTCCTGAGTTTTCGGATTGTTCAGCAACTCCATGAACGCCTTGCGCTCATGATCAAGCAACCATTGCTCATCAACCAGCGAACCTTGTTCAATATCCCCTCCACTTACAATCTCGGCGATCATCGTGCCCAGCTTGTAATCATGCGCAGAGATGAAACCGCCATCGCGCATATTGACAAGCTGCGCACCGATTGTCGCCAGACCGTATTTACCTGTCACCGCCACCAGTGCTTTACGCGGTGCGCGATAACCGGCATCGAACATCGCACGTGCCTGCACCTTGGCGATATGCAGCAACTCATACGGATTGAAGACGATCACGTCATCGCTCTTCAGATAACCCATGGTCTGCGCTTCCAGTGCGGATTTGGAAACGGCCGCCGTTGCTGCACTCATGTAATAGTGTTTAAGGAATTGCAGGATGTCATTGCCCTTGGCTTCATTCGCAGCGCGTACTGCGGCTTCTTTCAAGCCGCCACCGGCCGGGATCAAGCCGACGCCGACTTCCACCAAACCGATATACGATTCTATCGATGCGACACGTTTGGCTGCGTGCAGCAGCAATTCGCAACCGCCGCCCAGCGCCAAACCTGCGACTGCTGCAACGACAGGCACGTTCGCATATTTCAAGGCCTGATGCGCTTGCTGCAACTTGACGACTTCGGGCTCGATCGCCTTGACGCCACCAGACATGAATAGGGGCAGCATCGATTGCAAATCTGCACCAGCAGAGAATGCACCGCCTTCAGCTGCATCCGCATGCCAGATCACCAAACCTTTGTAATTCTTCTCCGCTTCTTCGATGGCTTTCGCGATGCCTGCAGTCACGCCGCCTCCAATCACATGCATTTTGGTCTTGAACGACAGGATCAAGACTTCGTCGTCCTGATGCCAGATACGCACCGACTCATCTTCGAATACAGTTGTGCCGGCAGTACTGCCATTCGCAGCCTTGTCACCGAAGACACTCGCGCGGAATGCCTGGCGCTGATACACAGCCAGGTTGGAACGCGCCACATTCTTTTTCTGCGCCGGTGACCACGAGCCATCAGGCGCATGCACGCCTGCATTTTTCGCAACCGGACCATCGAAGACCCAAGCCGGTAAAGGTGCATTGCTGAGTGCTTTGCCAGCGTCTATATCTTCCTTGACCCAGCTTGCGATCTGTTCCCAGCCTGCAGCCTGCCATGTTTCAAACGGACCGCTAGTCCAGCCGAAACCCCAGCGCAAGGCGAAATCGATATCCCGCGCATTGTCGGCGACCGCTTCCAGATGCACGGCAATGTAATGAAACATGTCGCGGTAAATCGCCCACAGGAATTGCGCCTGCGGATTGGTCGAATCGTGCAAAGCCTTCATGCGCTTGGCAGGATCTTTTTCTTTCAGGATGCGTCCGACCAGATCATCGGCTTTGCCACCGCCAGCGACATAATCTGCTTTTGCTGGATCAATACGCAGAATGTCCTTGCCGACTTTCTTGTAAAAACCTGCACCGGCTTTTGCACCCAGGGCGCCGCCACCTATCAGTTTGGTCAGAATCTCTGGCGTCTGATACACAGGGAAGAAAGGATCGTCCTGCAAAGTGTTTTGCATCGTCGTGATAACGTGCGCCATCGTGTCGAGTCCGACCACATCAGCGGTGCGGAAGGTGCCGGATTTGGCACGGCCCAATTTGCTGCCGGTCAGGTCATCGACTACATCAACCGTCAGTCCGAATTTTTGCGCTTCATGCATGGTTGCCAGCATGCCGAAGATACCGACGCGATTGGCGATGAAGTTAGGTGTATCGAAGGCGCGCACTACGCCCTTGCCCAAAGTCGATGTCAGGAAACCTTCAAGCTGATCTAAAATTTCCGGCTTGGTCGCAGCGGTCGGGATCAATTCAACCAAGTGCATATACCGCGGCGGATTGAAGAAATGCACACCGCAAAAACGCGACTTCAGATCGGCATCAAATCCTTCCGACAAGGCCGTGATCGACAGGCCGGATGTGTTCGATGCAAAGATCGTGTTGGGAGCTATATGCGGCGCGACCTTCTTGTACAGATCATGCTTCCAGTCCATGCGCTCGGCGATCGCTTCAATGATCAGATCACAATCCTGTAATTTTTCCAGATGATCTTCGTAGTTTGCGACTTCTATCAAAGCCGCGTAATCGGGATTGGCGAGGGGCGCGGGATTGAGTTTTTTCAGATTCTCGATCGCGCGTAACACGACGCCATTCTTGACCACACTTTTGTTCGCGTCCTTGGCTGGCAGGTCGAACAGGATGACCGAAACTTTGGCATTCACGCAGTGCGCAGCGATCTGCGCGCCCATCACGCCGGCGCCAAGTACGGCTACTTTTTTGACGATGAAATTTGACATGCTTCAACCTCTCGATAAACTTTTGATGAATGGTGCGCCATCAATGTATTAACTAAGCATAGTCAATCGCGCACCGTTTCAATCGCAACAATATTGCTCAGGTTTTAAAACAGATCGGCATCCAGTGCCATCAGATTGGCAGAGCCGGAACGCGCCTGACGAATCAGCATTGCGGTTTCCGGCAGCAGACGGCCGAAGTAGAAACGCGCAGTTCCCAGTTTGGATTTGTAGAAGTTATCGCCGCCATCCTGTTTCGCCAATGCGATCTTTGCCATTTGCGCAAAGAAGTAAGCGTAGATCAAATGCCCGACCACGCGCAGATACGGCACGGCGGCGGCACCGACTTCATCCGGATTCTGGAAGGCCTTCATGCCGATTTCCATCGTCAGCTTTTGCACTTTTTCTGCAAGGTCAGCCAGCGGAGTAATAAATTCCGACATCGCTTCATCGGTACCGTTTTCTTCGATGAAGGCGCGGATTTTTTCACCGAATTTGCGCAGCTTGTTGCCGTTATCCAGCAGGATTTTTCGACCCAGCAAATCCAGCGACTGGATCGTGTTGGTGCCTTCATAAATCATGTTGATGCGTGAGTCACGTACATATTGCTCCATGCCCCATTCGGAGATGAAGCCATGGCCGCCATAAACCTGCATCGCCTCTGATGTAGAGATCCAGCCGTTGTCGGTAAGGAAGGCCTTGATGATAGGCGTCAGCAACGCGACTTCATCGACTGCTTCGGTACGGATCGCCTCATCCGGATGATTGAGTTCCTTATCGATCTGCAGCGCAACGTAGGAGCTGAATGCGCGGCCGCCTTCGGCATACGCTTTTGCTGTCAACAGCATGCGACGCACATCAGGATGCACGATGATGGGGTCGGCCGGCTTGCTTGCTTCTTTCGCGCCAGTCAGGCTACGCATTTGCAAACGATCTTTCGCGTAGATCAAGGCGTTTTGATATGCGACTTCTGTCAAACCCAAGGACTGCATGCCGACGCCAAGGCGCGCAGCATTCATCATCACGAACATCGCGTTCAAACCCTTGTTCGGTTCGCCTATCATCCAGCCGATCGCGCCATCGATATTCATCTGGCAGGTGGCGTTACCGTGGATGCCCATCTTCTCTTCAAGCGCACCGCAGAATATCGGATTGCGTGCGCCGATAGTGCCATCTGCATTCGGCAAGAATTTCGGCACGATGAACAGCGAAATACCTTTGGTCCCGGCTGGCGCATCCGGCAGTCGTGCCAGCACCAGATGCAAAATGTTTTGCGCCATGTCGTGCTCGCCAGCCGAAATGAAAATCTTGCTGCCGGTGATTTTGTAGGAGCCATCAGCTTGCGGCTCGGCCTTCGAACGCAACAAGCCAAGATCAGTGCCGCAATGGGCTTCCGTCAGACACATCGTGCCTGTCCATTCGCCCGAAACCAGCTTCGGCAGATACAGCGCTTTCTGTTCATCCGTGCCATGTTCATGCAGGCATTCATACGCACCATGCGACAGGCCCGGATACATGGTCCATGCCTGATTCGACGCATTCAGCATTTCATAAAACGAGTTTTGCACCACCATAGGCAAACCCTGGCCGCCGTATTCCGGATCGCAAGTCAGCGATGGCCAGCCGGCTGCCACGTATTGTTCATACGCAGCTTTAAAACCTTTTGGTGGAGTGACTTCATGCGTGGTCGTGTCCAGCTTGCAGCCTTCGCGATCACCTGAATGATTGAGTGGGAACAGAACTTCTGAAGTAAACTTTCCGCCTTCTTCCAGCACCTGATTGATGATGTCGGCATCGATGTCGGCATGCTTAGGTAATTGTTTCAATTCATCTGCAACATGCAGCAGTTCGTGCAGTACAAATTGCATATCGCGCAAAGGCGCAACGTATTGACCCATGAATGTCTCCTGGAAGCTATTTTGGTTTAAACGCTATTGAATACTATCATCTGAAATCGATTACTGATTCGTCTTGTCGAGCAGACGTCGATCACGTTTGGTTGGTCGTCCCTTGAGCGTCAATCCAGGCTCCTTGAAGAATTTTCTTTTCTCCGCTTCCTGTTGTCGCTTGATGATGCTCTGTTCTGTTTCCGTATAAAGCTTCTGCGCCATTTCTGCCGAACCGCGTACGTCCGACAATGCCTGGACTGTCACTTCCCATTCAGTCGCGCCATTATCGATTTGCAGGACCTCGCCTACCTTGACATTGCGTGCGGGCTTGATGCGATCGCGATCCAGCTTCACCTTGCCGTTATCGACAGCGTCGCTTGCCAGCGTTCTGGTTTTAAAAAACCGCGCTGCCCACAACCATTTGTCGATACGTACGTTTTCTGCAGCCATATTTACAAACCGTTATGCGATTTCAGAAACACCATTGTAACGACGGCGACATTGGAACGCTTCTGCACATTTTGAGATGACAAAAAGCTGGCCGTCGAATTGTGAACTTATGCAAATAAGACTAGAAAAGAAAGGGCAAGTACTCTCGCTTTGTTAAAAAGATGTTATTTTGCTTGCGACGCAGAAAGAATAACAAACGAGCAACAAAATGTTGCCATACATCAATAGATTAAAGGAAATTCGTCGTGGCATCGCCTCCATCCAGCCTTGCGCCCTCACATTTGGTCACGCCGGATTTTTCACTGGATAGCATTCCGCCGCGCCCTGCGTTGCTGATGGCATTGCAACACGAAATCCAAAAAGATAACCCCAATACCAAGCGCTTTGCCGACCTGGTTCGACGCGACGTCGCCATGACAGGCACGCTGCTGCAACTTGCCAATTCGGCCTACTTCAATCCCGGCCGTCGTATTGCCACGGTAGAAGACGCGATCGTGCTGTTGGGGCTGAATCAATGCAACGCCATCATGTCGGGGCTGATCCTGCGCAAATCGCTTCACTTCGGCAACAAGATGATGGCAAGGTTTTGGGACGGCTCGGAAAAACGCGCGATAGGCATTAGCATGCTGGCAAAAAGAACGCGCATACTTTCGCCGGAAATCGCCTATACCTTCGGCCTCTTTTGCGATGCCGGCATTCCATTGCTGAAAGGCGCGTTTCCGTCATATCTAGAAACACTATTGCATGCCAATCTGAAAGCATCGGACGAATTTTTGCAGGTCGAAAACGACAGGCATGGTGTCAATCACACGATAGTCGGTGCGCTGCTGGCGGAGCGTTGGTCGCTGGGGCCTGAAATCGTACTGGCAATCCGCATGCATCATTCGCATCAGGTGCTGTTCGACAAAGCCTATACGCCGGTGGTACGCACATTGATCGCACTCAACTACGTCGTGGAAAAAGCGATTCAGGAATATCGTGGCCAGGCTGGTTCGCTGGAATGGGTGGCGGCCGGCTTGTACGCGTCAAAGGCCTTGCGTATCTCGCACCGCGAAGTCGAGAACTTATGTGAATCGCTGATCCAGAGATTTCGCGCTTACTAAACGCTGCCCGCAGGTCGCGCCATACAATTCGTGGATACCAGACGCCAGGACCTTACACTCACACTCGCTACTCGGCCGACTTGCCCCAGGTGATCAGTCGCAACAGGTTTTTATAAATCAGATAAGCGAAACGATAGAACGCCTTTTTGTACCAGGGAATCTGGTCGAACTCAGACAAGTCCATCACGACGCCATCGGCTACGCCACGTTCGATATGCGCGCGCAACTGTTTTGCAAAATCAACATCAATCACAACCACGTTGGCTTCCTGATTCACGAACAGACTGAAGCCATCGTAATTGCTGGAGCCCACCGTAGACCATCTATCGTCGACCACTGCGACCTTGCCATGCAATTGCGTTTTTCTATACTCGACGATCTTTACGCCGCATTTCAGCAATTCTGGATAATACGCGCGCGCAATCACATCCTGAAACTGGTAATGCCCTACACCCAGCAACAAGGTCACCTTTACGCCGCGCGAGGCAGCCGACGACAATCCTTTGCGCAGTTTGCGGCCCGGAGCGAAATAAGGATTAGCCAGCAATACCGATTCGCGCGCACCACCCAATGCCTTTAAATATGCATTCTGTATCGTGCGGCGATTGCGTAAATTATCGCGCACCACCATGCCGGCCACTATCGGTACGCGAGCCTCGGTCGGCTGGCGTGCACGCTGCTCCTTGAAAGTAGCCCAGCGCGTGCGCAGGCTGATATGACCCAGGCGCACCCAGTTCAATGCCATTTCCCAATGGATGGTTGCCACTAATGGACCGACAATACGTACGCCAAAATCCCAGCGCGGTGCGGGAAGAACGATACTTGCATCATCGTCGTCGTGCATATCATCGACGATGTTGACGCCGCCAAGAAATGCCACCGAGCGATCCACTACACATAATTTTCTATGCATGCGGGCGATGCCGCGCCTGAACCAAGGGTTGAAGCTGCGATGATCGACACCCATTTCCTGGAACTCGCGCTGCAATGTGCCCGATGCGAGATTGCCAGTGCCTATCCAGTCTGTGATCACATTGACGATGACGCCACGCGCGGCAGCGCGCGCCAGGCCAGCCTTGATGGCTTGCGCCGCTTCATCGGCTGCGAAGATATACGTTTCGAGATAAATTTCCGATTGCGCCGCGTCAAATGCCTCGATCATGGCGGGGAAATATTCCGCACCGCCATGCAGGAGCTGGATATCGTTTTGACCGATAAAGCTGACGGGGCGCATAAGTGTGGGCTACCTTGCGAGAAAGGATAATGGGTATAGATGCGACTTGATCTGGTGCGACTTGATACTGACCGATTTTTCGGAGCGCACAAAGCACATGCGCCCGCTTTCTAATGATGTCTGTTCAGCCGTCGGTTATTTCAGCTGCAAATTCGCGACAATAGGCGCATGGTCAGATAATTTTGCCCACATTGCACCGTGCAGAACCTCAGCCGATTCTACTTTGAATCCGCGCACATAAATTCTGTCCAGCTGCAGGAAAGGCATCGCCGCCGGGAAAGTGCGTGCCGGCTGAATCTTGGTGCCGCGTCCACTCAACTGACGGAGGTAAGTACCAAAGCCGCGCCGCGAAAGATTTGCATCAAATACCTCAGTGACATCCAGCCTGGCGCGTAACTCCTCGCTCAAGTGATTGCCCCAATCGTTAAAGTCGCCGGCAATAATCACAGGTGCATCGGCCGGAGCAGATTCGGATACCGCTTCGATCAAGGCCTCGGTCTGGCGCTTTCTGCTGCCGGCAAACAAACCCAGATGAATCACGAAACAATGTACCTCTGCTTCCGGCGCCTGCACCACGCAATGCAGAATGCCGCGCGCCTCGTACTTGTGATCCGAAATATTCTGATTACGAGATGACAGAATAGGATGGCAGCTCAACAAGGCATTGCCATGATGGCCGTGATCATAGATGGCATTCATGCCATACGCGCAATGATGCGAGTCGCCTGCCAGAAAATCCTGCTGCGACAACTCCGGCCAGTCGGTTGCATGTTTAAGCGCATGCAAATCGTGACGCCCCTGCACTTCTTGCAGGAACAGCACGTCGGACTGCATCGCATTGATGGCTTGTTTTAATGCGTGTATGCGTGGTCGGGCTCCAAATGAAGATACGCCCTTGTGAATGTTGTAAGTCGTGATACGCAGTTTCATGCAGTCTATGCCTGACGAATTAAATTGAATCGATGATCGAGTAAATCTGTTTCAGAGTATTCAATTGCAAATATTTGTATCCCGGTCAATGGCAGAAAGTCGCTTATCCCGCCCTATCGACGTACTTCGGCAACAGTAAAATTGCTTCGGCATTCGAGGCAGAAAAACATTTATCCGCAGCTTCGCGATACGGCAGCCACACAAAGTTCAAATGCTCGCGCGGGGCCAGCACAACCGGAATGTCGCGTGGCACCCGCAACCCGAATACATGTTCGGTATTGCGTGTCACATCCGGGCCATAACGGTGCTGCCATACCGGATAGATGTCATAGACATTGGAAAGTTGCCAATCCTTGAGATTTTCCAGCGGAACATGGGCGCTTATTGTGACCAATCCTGCAACCTGCTCTTGTTCAAAAGGCAAATTTCGCACCGCAATCCCGGTTTCTTCCTCAACTTCGCGTACCGCCGTTTCCAGGAAAAGCTCGTCCACACTATCCTTGGAACCGGTCACAGACTGCCAGAAGCCAGGCCTGTCGGCACGCTCTATCAACAGCACTTCCAGCTGAGCGGTATGAATTACCACTAAAACAGACTCAGGAATTTTGTAAGGCCGGCTCATACCAATCGTGTCTTTCAAAGTGCGAATTACTCAAGCATTGGAGCGAAAAAAAGGCGCGGAATTCCGCGCCTTTTTATTATGCCGTAAAAAGCAATGTCCCCAAGGAACTTAGCCTTTTACTGCAGGTTCCACATTGCGCAAACGAATATGCAATTCGCGCAATTGCTTTTCATCGACTTCCGAAGGCGCTTGTGTCAACAGGCATTGCGCACGCTGGGTTTTAGGGAAAGCGATCACGTCGCGTATCGATTCAGCACCGGTCATCATGGTGACAATGCGGTCGAGGCCGAATGCCAAGCCACCATGCGGTGGCGCGCCGTATTGCAATGCGTCCAGCAGGAAGCCGAACTTCAGTTGCGCTTCTTCTGCACCAATCTTCAATGCGCGGAACACCTTGCTTTGTACATCGGCACGGTGGATACGGACTGAACCGCCGCCCAGTTCCCAGCCGTTCAAGACCATATCGTAGGCTTTGGACAGGCATTTGCCCGGATCGGTTTCCATCAAGTCTTCGTGACCGTCTTTCGGAGCGGTGAATGGATGATGGGTTGCCGACCAGCGCTGATTGTCTTCGTCGAATTCGAACATAGGGAAATCGACTACCCACAATGGACGCCATTCGTCGTCGAACAAACCGTTTTTCTTGCCGAAATCGCTGTGACCGACTTTGACGCGCAGCGCGCCGATCGCATCATTCACAACCTTGGCCTTATCGGCACCGAAGAAAATCAGGTCGCCATCTTGTGCGCCGGTTGCTTCGATGATTTTTGCCAGCGCTTCGTCGTGGATATTTTTCACGATAGGCGACTGCAGACCATCGCGGCCCTTGGCTTTTTCATTGACCTTGATGTACGCCAGACCTTTGGCACCGTAGATCGCGACGAACTGCGTATATGCATCGATCTCGGAACGTGGCATCGCGCCGCCGCCTGGAACGCGCAAGCCGACTACGCGTCCGTTTTCCATATTCGCTGCGCCGGAGAATACCTTGAATTCGACATCCTTCATGATCGCGGTCAGATCGGTGAATTCGAGCTTGACGCGCATGTCCGGCTTGTCCGAACCATACATACCCATCGCGGTGGCGTAATCCATGACTGGGAATGGGTTAGGCAGATCAACGTTCAGACAATTTTTGAAGACCAGGCGAATCATGCCTTCGAACATATCGCGGATTTCCTGCTCGTTCATGAACGAAGTTTCGCAATCGATTTGCGTAAATTCAGGCTGACGATCAGCACGCAAATCTTCATCACGGAAGCATTTGACGATCTGGTAATAGCGATCGAAGTTGGCAACCATCAGCAATTGCTTGAACAATTGCGGCGATTGCGGCAACGCGAAGAAGTGGCCGGCGTTGACACGGGAAGGCACCAGATAATCGCGTGCGCCTTCTGGCGTCGACTTGGTCAGCATCGGTGTTTCGATATCGATGAACCCTTGCGCATCGAGGAACTTGCGCACTTCCATCGTGACCTTGTAACGCAGACGCAGATTGTTTTGCATTTGCGGACGGCGCAGATCCAGCACGCGATGGGTCAGGCGTGTGGTTTCCGACAGATTGTCATCGTCCAGCTGGAACGGTGGCGTCACCGATGGGTTCAACACTTCCAGTTCATGTGCCAATACTTCGATCTTGCCCGAAGTCAGATTGCTGTTGCTGGTGCCGTCAGGACGGTGACGTACGACACCGGTGATGCGCAGGCAGAATTCGTTACGCACAGCTTCCGCTGCCTTGAACACATCGACGCGATCCGGATCGCACACCACTTGCACCAGACCTTCGCGATCGCGCAGATCGATGAAAATCACGCCGCCATGATCACGACGACGATGGACCCAGCCGCACAGGCTGACGGTTTGGTCGAGCAGCGTTTCGGAAGTAAGACCACAGTATTGGGTTCGCATAGACATATTCAATTTCCAGTTTCAGGTTTCTTGTTTTCAATCACAGAAATACGCGATTGCTCATTGCTAAACTTCGTCCGAGTGCACCTTGTTCGGATCGATGATGTGTGTTTTATCGAAATATTCAGGTGTAACGACGCCCATGGATACGATGTATTTCAAAGCCTCATCGACATTCATGTCGAGTTCTATCGTGTCCGCACGCGGCACCATCAGAAAGAATCCCGAAGTCGGATTAGGTGTAGTCGGCACATAGACGCTGACATAGTCGCCGGTCAAATGATTGCGTACATCGCCGCCCGGCGCGCCGGTCATGAAAGCAATCGTCCACGAACCCTGACGCGGATACTGCACCAACAGTGCCTTGCGGAAGGCATTGCCGGATGAAGAGAACAAGGTGTCCGACACTTGCTTGACGCTAGAGTAAATTGTGTTGAATACCGGGATGCGCTTTAACACCGATTCCCACAAAGCGACCACACGATTGCCGATAAAGTTGCGTGTGGCGAGACCGGTCAGGAAAATGATCAGCAGCGTCAGTATCGTCCCGAGTCCGGGAATCGCAAAACCGAACAGTGCCTCCGGCCGCCAGCGCGCCGGCAGCAGGAGCAGTGACTGATCCATCGTGCCGACGATCAGGTTCAACACCCACAAGGTGATCGCAAGCGGAACGAGGATCAGCAAACCGGTAATGAAATATTTACGCATGATGATTTACCGTAAAAAAATCGGCCGGACTGTTCCGGCACGATGCAATGTCATGAATCGGATTTGGTAGTCGCAGTAGTCGCAGCAGCCGATGTTGCCGACGCGACTGCAGGTGCCGGCGTGGCGCTGGCTGCCGAAGCGGCGGTATCGGATTTGGCAGCAGGCGCATCGCTGCCGGCCGTGCTGGCAACTGCAGGTGCTGTCGTGCCACCCTGACCGCCCCGAAAGTCAGTGACATACCAACCAGTGCCCTTGAGCTGAAAACCGGCGGCGGTTAACTGTTTCTTGAACGTGGCCTTGCCGCATTGCGGACACTCGGTCAGGACTGGATCGGACATCTTTTGCAACGCATCTTTGGCAAAACCACAGGCTTCACAACGGTACGCATAAATCGGCATGACAAATTCCCGCGAAAATCTTACAAAACCCTGAATTATAAAGGTTTTCAGCCCCGATTTACTGCGGATTTGCGCGAGGTGTCCTGCCGCCGGGCGGAAAACACCTGCTTGATGGCAGCGACCCAGCTGCCGCCAGCCAGATAACGGGCATCCCTTGCAAAGGCGACATCACAATACGCGTCTTCGCAAGTAATAAAGGGGCCTTATTTGGCGCGAATTTCGGTCCAGATGCGATTCAGTGCGCGGCGTTGCTTGCTGTTCAAGTCTTTCAGCATTTCCAGTTTGGCGGCATTTGCCGCATCGGGGAAGATCGCCGGGTTCTTTGAAATTTCAGGCTTGATGTAAGCAAGCGCAGCACTGTTCGGATTGCCGGTACCTATCATATTGGTCAGTTCGGCAGAATTTTTGCCGTCCAGCACGAGATTGATGAACTGATGCGCCAGATCCGCACGCGGCGCATCTTTTGGTATCACCAGACTATCGAGCGACATCGCTGCGCCCTCTTTCGGCAAGGCGTGACGTATGCGGAACTTGCGGCCGGCTTTTTGCGCATCGATATCGGCCTGGTAAATATCGCTGGAATAACCATGCACCAGCCAGATATCGCCTACCGTCAAGCCCTTGATATAGCTGGTACCGTTGAACGCGGCCCAGTAAGGTTTGGCTTTCAGGATGACGTTCTTGGCTTCCTGCCAGTGTTTTTCATCGGTGTCGTTGACCGAGTAACCCAGATACTTCAATGCCGCCGCCATCAACTCATTGGCAGAATCCAGCACAGTCACCTTACCCTTGATCTTGGCCAGAATCGCCGGATCGAAAATCGCGGCCCAGCTATCGACCGGCACGCCCAGCTCTTTCATCTTTTGCTCGTTGTAACCCAGCAGCGTGATCGTATATGCATACGGCACCGAGTACACATTGCCCTTGTCGAAATCGGTGGTCAGGTATTGAGGATTCAGGTTCTTGAAGTTACTCAACTTGCTCTTGTCGATAGGCTGCAAGGCGTTTTGCTTGATCAGCGATTGCAAGGCGTTCCCGGTCGGCACGATCAGGTCGTAGCCTTTGGCGCCGGCAGCCAGCTTGGCCAGCATTTCCTCGTTGTCGCCGTAGTAGCTTTGTACCAGCTGACATTTGCATGCCGCCTCGAAGCGCTGCACGGTTTCTGCCGCGAGATAATTGTTCCAGTTATACAGATGCAACTTGTTTTGTGCCTGCGCTGAGGTGGCGGTGGAAACGGCGAGCAACATCAGCGAGGCAATAGCGAATAATTTTTTCATGGCGAGTCCAGAGAAAAGAATCAGGAACGTAAGGCGTTAGGTGACAATTTGGAAGCGATCACAATCAGAAGCAAAGTCAATGCCATCAGCAGCGTGGAAACGGCATTCACTTCCGGCGTAACCGCAATCTTGAGCATTGAATAAATCTGCAGCGGCAAGGTTTGCGTATTCGCACCGGCAGTAAAGAAGGTAATCACGAAATCATCAATCGACAGCGTAAACGCCATCAGCGCGCCCGCCACCACGCCCGGCATGATCAAAGGCAAGGTTACGCGCCGGAATGCCTGCCACGGCGTTGCACCACAATCGCGCGCCGCCTCGGTCAAGCTTTCATCCATGCCGCTCAACCGTGAACGTACCACAATCGCGACGAAGCCCAGACTGAAAGCAATATGCGCCAGCGTCACCGACAGCATGCCCAAAGTCAGATTCAGCATCACGAAGAAAATCAGCAGCGACACGCCGACCAGAATTTCAGGAATCGCAATCGGCGTCAGCACCAGTATCTGCAGCGCACGGATTTTGTATCTATGCAACGCAAAACCGGCCATCGTTCCCAGCACCGTTGATACTGCACTCGACACCAGCGCGATGATCAGCGAATTGCCGGCGGCGCGCAGCATTTCTTCATTGGCGAACAACTTGCGATACCAGTCCAGCGTAAAGCCCACCCACTCTGCACTCAGGCGCGAATCATTGAATGAATACACGACCACGATCATCAGCGGTATATATAAAAATGCATAGACCAGCACCGCTGCCAGCGTCAGTCCGATCGAGAGGCGCTTGTTTCCAGACCTAGCCATGCGCCCTCCTGCGCGGTCTTGCCAGCAAGGCCGCCAAACCGGCTGCCGCCAGCGCTGCTACCGTCAGCATGATGGACAACACGCTGCCAAACGGCCAGTCGCGCGAATCGAGGAATTGCTGCTTGATAACGTTGCCTATCATGATGCCGCCGGTGCCACCGAGCAGATCCGACACCGCAAAAATCCCCAGCGCCGGGATGAAAACCAAGGCTGCGCCCGCATACACGCCGGGCAGCGACAGCGGAAATGTCACGCGCCAGAAGCGCTGCCATGCATTCGCGCCCAAATCCTGTGCGGCATCGAGCAAGGCTGGATCGTGTTTTTCCAGATTGGCATACAGCGGCAACACCATGAACGGCAGATGCACATAGACGAGGCCGACGATCACTGCAAAGGCGCTGTAGAGCAAGGTCACCGGTTCGAAACCGAACACGCCCAGCACCGCATTCACGCCACGCGTTAATGCCGATTGCGGCCCCAGAATGATGATCCACGCATAAATGCGTATCAGAAAATTGCTCCAGAACGGCAGGATCACCAGCAGCACCAGCAGGCTGCGCCACTTCTGCGGACTACGTGCGATCAACAGCGCCAGCGGATATGCCATCAACAAGCAAACCAGAGTCGTAATGACGGCGAACAAAAACGACTTCAGGAAAATCGCTGTGTAGACGAAATCGGAGAAAAACGGCGCGAAGCTTTCCAGCGTCAGATCCAGCGCACCGCTCTCATCGAACAAGGGAGCCAAGCCGCCGTAATCGCCGGGATAACGAAATGCCGCAAACGCCATGATCAGCGTCGGCACTGCGAAGAAGAAAATCAGATACAGCAGCGGCGGCCCGCTAATCAGCCAGCGCGCCACGGATTGCTTGCCGCCAGCCGGAGTATTCACCGCTTTTTGCACAACATTAGCCATGAACAGTGTCAGCCAGGAAATGACCGGCATCGACGCGCCATGCAACATCGACAGTGTCGCCGACTTCATAGAAGCGCGGCCTGCCGATGGCGGAATTGGCGAGCAGCGTTTCTATGCGCACGCCGCCCTCGGTCTCTACGATATAGACAGTCACGCCGCCCATGTAGAGCAATTCCTTGACGTAGCCGTCGAAGTGATTTTCATCAGGCACGCCGCTCACGATCTCGGCGCTGACCTGGATTTTTTCCGGCCGCAAGGCGATCGTACCCTTGCTGCCGACCGCTACGCCAGCCACCGTTAACGCCTTCACCGCGCCCATGCCCGGTACATCCAGCGACATCATGTCGCCGGCGATATCTGTCACGGTGCCGTCGAACAGATTGCAGGTACCAATAAAGTCTGCGACAAACCGGCTGCGTGGATAACTGTAGATACGCGTAGGCTCATCGAGCTGCTCGACCTGCCCCTTGTTCATCACGGCGATGCGGTGCGACAGCGCCAGCGCCTCGGCCTGATCGTGCGTGACGTAGATAAAGGTAATGCCGACTTCCTTCTGCAGATTGATCAACTCGATCTGCATCTGCTCGCGCAATTGCGCATCCAGTGCCGACAGCGGCTCATCCAGCAGCAATAATTTGGGACGCGTCACCAAAGCGCGTGCGATCGATACGCGTTGCCGCTGACCGCCGGACAATTCATGCGGATAGCGCGCGGCAAAACCGGTGAGGCGCACATCTTCCAGCGCTTCATCGACTTTTTGCTTGATCTCGGATTTCGGTGTGTTCGCCATTTCCAAAGGAAACGCGATATTGCCTGCCACCGTCATATGCGGGAACAGAGCGTAATTCTGGAATACGGTACGCACCGCGCGCTGCTCGGGCGGCACCCCGGTCAGGTCCACGCCATCAAGCAGGATTTGTCCCGCGTCTGGTTCGTCGAAGCCGGCAATCATGCGCAGCAGTGTCGTCTTGCCGCAGCCCGACGGACCCAGCAACGTAAAGAACTCGCCAGCCTCAATCGAAAGACTGATGTTGTCGACTACGGTGTTATCGCCGAAACGGCGAGTGAGATTGCGAATTTCGAGAAGCGCCATCTTGTCCTGGGCCGGGCTGCAAGGGGTTACAGGGAATGAAAAAACGGGGCAATTGTAGCAAATAGCGAAATTGATTTCTAAAAAAATGGCGTCTTGAAAGGGGAACTGAAATTTATTGGAATTTAAAGAAGAACTTAGCTTCGTCTTTAAAAAATTACATCTCACAGGTAAATAGGCGCTTCACTTTCATTCGGATTCAGTCGATTTTTTCTCGGTCAAACCCCACGTATCTGGGCAATCAAAGTCCGTGAAATCATTACGCTTGAATCGTCGAACTGCATACGCCCGAACCTTGTCTTTACATAAAGTTAATTTTTTAAACGCTCTCCGTAGAGCAAGCAGACTGTTATCAGTTGTATTAACCATCGTTCCAAGCAAGAGCGGCCCCAGGGCCGCTTCAAAAGACTTGATATTCACCATTGCGTTGGGGAGTATCCCTGCTGCCACAAGCGCTGGCTGCAACTGCTGCACATGAGTATTCGAACGCAAGTTCCAATGGTTGATTGCCTCAACATAGTTTTCTTGTGCGATATAAAGTTCAAGAAGAACAGTACGACCCTCGGCCGTATCCAGCAAGAACGAAAGATCGTTTACATTCAAAACATTCTTGTTTGGATCAAATGGTGACGTAGGTTGAATTGAAATAAAACGTACTGGATTCTCAAGCTCCTTGAAAACAAAGTCTCTTTGTATGAGCAGGATCGTATTTATCTGCTGAAGGAGGGAAAACATCGTTCGATGAGCGGAGAGTAAAGCAGATTTTTGTTCTTGCTTGCGCAGAACTCTGGTTTGAAACCAGTAAGCAAGCAAAGCGCCTAGAAGTGCTCCAACAAGGGTTGCGAATCCATTCGCAAGTGCGTCTGCGGTAACTAGCGGACTATTTAAGTCAGGAGTCGTAGGGGATGTTATCGTCATTGCAGCTGCGGTTGGCGTTACCACTGGCGCAGCCATTAGCACATTTGTAGCTAAAAACGGCGAGTTGGGTGCCATTGCCGATATAGGTAACTCGGACGTCAGCAATGATGAACTGGTCGGTGACTTCATGTCTAAAGTTAAACGTATGATTATTCACAAATCGGAATTATGGAGAAAAGTGATGCGAATCTATATTCCTCAATTACTCAGCATCACCCACCGAAAGTAAAAAACACCAGCGTCAAAATTCCGCCGCCTACCAAGCCAACACCAAAGTAAATCGCCGTCCCCAGCAGCAGATTGGTGCGCTTCTGTTCTTCCAGCAAACGCTTCATCAACTCGGTATTGTCGTGCCGCGGCTCGGATGCTTGCGTCAACGCTTGATGCGCAAGGCGTGGCAGTTGCGGCAGCAGTTTGCTGTAGCGTGGCGCTTCGGCTTTCAGGTTTTCCAGGAAGCCGCGCCAGCCGACCTGCTCGTTCATCCAGTTTTCTAGATACGGTTTTGCGGTTTTCCACAGATCGAGTTCTGGATCCAGTTGGCGACCCAGCCCTTCGACATTCAACAAGGTCTTTTGCAGCAGTACCAGTTGCGGCTGCACTTCTACATTGAAGCGGCGCGAGGTCTGGAACAGGCGCAGCAGCACCTGGCCGAATGAAATTTCACTTAACGGTCGGTCGAAGATCGGTTCGCAGCAGGCGCGCACTGCAGATTCCAGTTCGTCCACGCGCGTTTCTTTCGGCGCCCAGCCGGATTCGATATGCGCTTCCGCAACGCGTTTGTAATCGCGGCGGAAGAAGGCGAGGAAGTTTTGCGACAGGTAGTCTTTATCGAAATCGTTGAGCGTGCCGACGATACCGAAATCGAGTGCGATGTAACGACCGAAGGTATCGGCGGCGACCGACACCTGAATATTCCCTGGATGCATGTCGGCGTGGAAAAAGCCGTCGCGGAAAACCTGTGTGAAGAAAATCTCGACGCCATCGCGCGACAGTTTTTTCAAGTCGATGCCGGCAGCAATCAGCCTGTCGGTTTGCGAAATCGGGATGCCGTTCATGCGTTCCATCACGATGACCGACGTCGAGCAATAGTCCCAGTGCATTTCCGGCACGACCAGCAAATCTGATTTGGCGAAATTGCGGCGCAACTGGCTGCCGTTGGCGGCTTCGCGCATCAGGTCGAGTTCATCGTGCAGATACTTGTCGAACTCGGCAACGACTTCTTTCGGCTTCAGGCGCTTGCCATCGGCCCACAATTTTTCAACCAGGCCGGCCACGATATGCATCAGCGCGACATCGTCGTCTATGGATTTCTTGATGCCGGGACGCAGCACCTTGACCGCCACCTCCTTGCCGTTTTTCAATCTGGCAAAGTGCACCTGCGCAATCGAAGCCGACGCCACAGGCTCGGCTTCAAAATGGGCAAACAGCACGTCGGGATGCGCGCCCAGCGATTTGATAATCTGTGCAATCGCCAGCTCGGAAGAAAACGGCGGCACGCGATCCTGCAAGCGCGCCAGCTCATCGGCGATATCCATCGGCATCAAGTCGCGACGCGTCGACAGGACCTGACCGAACTTGACGAAGATAGGACCGAGATCTTCCAGCGCGCGGCGCAGGCGCACAGCACGCGGCTCCGACAGGTCGCGCCAGAACATCATTTGATTCAGCAACTTGGTCGTGCGCGGGATTGCCAGGCCGGACATTGCGATGTCGTCGAGGCCGTAGCGGATCGCGACACGCAAAATTTTCAATACGCGGACAAATTTCAAGATCATTGATGTCATTAACTAATGCCCTTCAGCTTTTCTATACGCTTGGCCAGGCGCGCAACGTCGTCGCGCAATCTGGTCACATCGGCGGTAAATTCGGTCACTGCTTGCGGACGAATCAACATGGGATTCTCTTCCAGAAAATACTCGGCCACGTTTTCGCTTACAGACTGATGCAGGGATTTGGCTGCCTGTGCCGCGGAGCGCGCGCCGCCAGCAATACGGTTGGCGGCGATATCGCCGACAAACTTGCTCAGGTCGTCTTCTGCTTCCCAGCGCAAACCCTGGCTGAGTTGCGAGATCGTATTAGCGAAATCGGCATCGCCGTCTATCTTCACATAGGAAAAAGCGCGCTCGCGATTTTGCATGATGACAGGCAGATCGGATAAGGCAACACGTATAGTGACTGTTGCAACATCATGCACTGTCGCGGCCTCCAGCATGCCGTCGGCCGTCACCTTCAGGCGTGCAGCCAATACGCCGCCATCGAGTACCGCGATCTTGCCTGCATGCGGAATCAGTTTGGCGCGTGCCCATGCTTCCTGCGCTAGCAGGTGATTGATGGCAGCCGGAAAAATATGGGAGGGAGAAAAAGAAGTCATCGTCAAAATGGTCTAGCCAAAAACAAAGCCGCCGGTGACTATTCACGGGCGGCTTCAAGTTTAGCAGTTTGCCGTAAGGCAGCGCTAACTATCTACATCGTGGCAAATCCCTAAGGACTTGCCGATTTTCAGTGGCTGTTACAGCTGTTGAATACCAGCCAGTACCCAACCGCCATCGCCATGCACTGGCTTCGACAGGTTCCACGCTTCGCTGAACGGTTCTGTCGGTGCGCCTGCACCTTCATTGATCAGGCCGGTGAACTTGATGCTGGCGATGTAATCGTCACCTACGGTTTCCACGCCGTAGAAAATACCTTCAAGCGAAATGACATCGGTATGGTTTTCCGACGAGCCGCGTTCCAGCAACTGCGCTTTCAATTCGCCAAACATTTCTGGTGTGGTGAATTCGCGGATGTCGTTGACATCGCCTTTGTCCCACGCCGCTTGCAGGCGGATGAAATATGTTTTTGCATTGCGGATGAACGCTTGTACGTCAAAGTCGGCAGGCAAATCACTATCATTGCCGGCTTCATGTGGTGTACCAAACGCGGAACCGGATGCCAAAGGCGCTGCCGATTGCAATGCCGAAGGCTGACCGTAAGACTGGTCAATGCGCGAACCGATTTCAGGCGTATTGCTCTTTGCCGAGAAGTTGTTCGGGAACGAAGGTTGCAGACCGCCTTGTTGATTGCCTGCGCTCTTGTTCTTGATCATGCGATAGATGAACATCGCAGCGAACGCGAACAAACCGACCATCAAAATGGTGCTGATCATGCTGGCCAACGCGCCACCGATACCCAGGTGCGACAACAATGCGCCCAGACCCAGGCCCAGCAATGCGCCGCCAAGGATGTTGCGCATCATGCTAGGTTTGGCCGCTGCTGCTGCGCCTGTCGCGCCAGCCGCTGCTGGTGCTGCCGCAGGCTTGGCAGTGTTAGTCGGCGAAGATTGTGCCGGAGCCGAACGCTGATAACTTTGCGATTGCTTGCCGAAGGAACCACCACCGCCCATGCGTTTAGCCTGGACTTCAGTCGCGATAAAGGTCATAGAGCTGACCATGACCGCCACTACCAATAATAATTTCTTCATGCTGCCTCCTAAAGTTTTATACCGGTGTGTAATGCCGCCACGCCGGCTGTCAAATTGAAATACTCAACTCTTTCGAGTCCTGCATCCTGCATCATTTTTTTCAGTGTTTCTTGATCGGGATGCATGCGGATCGATTCAGCCAGATAGCGGTAACTATCGGCATCGCCTGCTATGCGTTGACCCAACCACGGCAACACGGAAAACGAATAAACGTCATACGGTTTTTTCAAAGGCTCCCACACCTTGGAAAACTCCAGCACCAGCAACTTGCCGCCGGGCTTCAATACGCGCCGCATTTCTGCCAGCGCCACATCTTTGTGTGTCATGTTGCGCAAGCCAAACGCTACGCTTACACGATCAAAATAGTTATCGGGGAATGGCAGTTTCTCCGCATCGCATAAGGATGTTGGGATGATCATGCCATTATTCAACAGCCGATCGCGCCCGACACGCAACATCGACTCATTAATATCCGTCAACCAGACTTCACCGGTTGGTCCTGCCTTTTTGGCAAATGCCTTGGCCAAGTCACCGGTACCGCCTGCAATATCCAGCACCTTAAAGCCTGGACGTATGCCAGCCTGCGCAATCGTGAATGTCTTCCACAAGCGATGCAGCCCGGCCGACATGACATCGTTCATCACGTCGTACTTTGCCGCCACTGAATGAAACACTTCAGCGACCTTGTGGACCTTCTCTTCTTCAGCGACGGTTTGATAACCGAAATGTGTTGAATTTGTCATGGCTGGCAGCTCAATTAACTAGATTATACATGCGTTAAGAAAATGTGAAATAAACGTGAAATTTATTTGTGCTCAGGGCAAAAACCGCTTTGAAATCAATGGCTACCGCAACCGCTGCCACTCACTACGGCCTTGTTCATCGGCGCATCGCGCCCGCTTTCACGCGTAAAGCCGGCCGCTTCCAAGCGGCGCAGGTAATCTTCCCACAAAGCATCTTTTTCACTGCCGAGGTGGTGCAGATATTCCCACGAAAAAATGCCGGTATCGTGGCCATCGGAAAACACTGGTTTGATCGCGTAATTGCCGACCGGTTCTACCGCCGTGATTTCCACATTGCGCTGGCCGGTTTGCAGGGTTTCCTGTCCCGGGCCATGACCGCGCACTTCTGCCGAAGGCGACCAGACGCGCAGCAATTCAAACGGCAAGGAAAAACTTTTACCATCGTCAAATTCGATCTCCAGCACGCGCGATTGCTTGCGCACTGTGAGCCCGGTTGGTTGTGGCGTCGGGGGTGTTTGTTTGGAACCAGTCATGATCGTCTCTCGTTCGGATTGCGCAGAAGCAAATTATTTTTGCATCTGCAAAGAATATTTATATTGAAGCCGGCATCTCAGCTTGCGCAAGAGACGTGGCGCGTGACCGCGGCACGCAAGGCCGGTAACAAGGCGCGCCTGTGCGACAGCACTCCGTCCACGGTCTGGCGAACTGCTGGTGCCCAGACCGGATGAGGGAAATGCGCATCGTCGCTGAAGCGGGGAATCAAATGCCAGTGCAGATGCGGCACCATATTGCCGAGGCAGGCCAGGTTGATTTTTTCCGGCTGCATCACTTCACGCAACGCGGCTTCGACCTGACACACGGCGCGCATCAAGGTGGACCGGTCTTCTATCGCCAGATCGGTCATTTCCTTGACGTGGGCATTCCAGATCACGCGGCAAAAGCCCGGGTAATTGGCATCTGCAACTAATACGACACGCAACTGCTCATTGCGGAACAGGATTTCGCCGCCGGATTCTTCACACAGCTCGCAGGCCGCCGTCATGCTTAGACGAGCACCCGCTCAATGCCACCATTGTTGGCGCGCGCAACGTAATCCGGCAACCAGTTAGGTCCGAGCAAATGCTTGGCCATTTCAACCACGATGTAGTCGGCTGTGGTTTCGGAATCATCGTTGTAACGCGACAAACCTTGCAGGCACGAGGGGCAGGAAGTCAATATCTTGACCTCGCCGGCAAAACCATCGGCGCGCAGCTTGTCTGCGCCCTTGGTCATTTCTTCTTCCTTGCGGAAGCGCACTTGCGTAGAAATGTCGGGACGTGTAACTGCCAGCGTGCCGGACTCGCCGCAGCAGCGATCGTTTTTCTCGATCTTCTGCGCATCGACGGTCGTGATCAAGGCGTTCACCGTTTTCAACGGGTCCTGCAGTTTCATCGGTGTGTGACAAGGATCGTGATACATGTAGCGCACGCCGTTGACACCTTCCAGCTTCACGCCTTTTTCCATCAGATATTCGTGGATATCGATGATGCGGCAACCCGGGAAAATCTTCTCGAACTCATACCCCTGCAATTGATCATAGCAAGTGCCGCAAGACACGATAACAGTCTTGATATCGAGGTAATTCAGCGTGTTCGCCATCCGGTGGAACAGCACCCGATTATCGGTAATGATCTTCTCGGCCTTGTCGTAATTGCCGGTGCCGCGTTGCGGATAACCGCAGCACAGATAACCCGGTGGCAGCACGGTTTGCACGCCCACATTCCACAGCATGGCCTGCGTCGCCAAGCCGACTTGCGAGAACAATCGTTCGGAACCGCAACCAGGGAAATAGAACACCGCTTCGGTATCCATCGTGGTGGTCTTCGGATCGCGAATGATAGGCACGACTTTGTCGTCTTCGATATCAAGCAAGGCGCGCGCGGTTTTCTTCGGCAAATTGCCGGGCATCTTCTTGTTGATGAAGTGGATGACCTGTTCCTTGATCGGCGGCTTGCCTACCGTTGCACGCGGCGCTGCCGTTTGCTTCTTCGCGAATTTTTTCAGCACATCGTGACCGAAACGCTGCGCCTTGTAACCCCAATCGATCATGACCTTGCGGGTCGCATTGATGGTGGCAGGATCGCTCGCGTTGAGGAAGAACATCGATGCCGCAGTACCCGGATTGAACGATTTCTTGTTCATCTTGCGCAGCAGATTGCGCATGTTCATCGACACATCGCCGAAGTCGATATCGACCGGGCAAGGCGTCAGACACTTATGGCAAACCGTGCAGTGATCGGCGACGTCTTCGAACTCTTCCCAATGCTTGATCGATATCCCGCGCCGCGTCTGCTCTTCATACAGGAAGGCTTCGACCAGCAAGGAGGTCGCGAGAATCTTGTTACGCGGCGAATACAGCAAGTTCGCGCGCGGCACATGGGTTGCGCATACCGGCTTGCATTTGCCGCAGCGCAGGCAATCCTTGACGCTGTTGGCGATAGCACCGATATCGCTTTGCTGCATGATCAGCGATTCGTGTCCCATCAAACCGAACGATGGTGTGTAAGCGTTACGCAAATCTGCGCTCAGCTCAGACATATCCATCAGCTTGCCCTTGTTGAAGTGGCCATCCGGATCGATACGCTTTTTGTATGAGCGGAAATCGGCCAGTTCTTCGCTGGTCAAAAATTCGAGTTTGGTAATGCCGATGCCATGTTCGCCGGAAATCACGCCATTCAGCGAACGCGCCAGTTTCATGATGCGCGCTACCGCAGCATGCGCATCCTGCAGCATTTGATAGTGATCGGAATTGACCGGGATGTTGGTATGTACATTGCCATCGCCCGCATGCATGTGCAGCGCGACGAAGACGCGGCCGCGCAAGATGCGTTTGTGGATGGCATTGGCTTCTTCGAGGATCAGACGGAATGCAGCACCGCTGAAAATCTGGCGCAAAGGCAAGCGCGCTTCCGCCTTCCACGAAATACGGACAGTGCGATCCTGCACCACATCGAACAGCGTGGCATTCGGCTGTGCCTGCACACGCTCATTGAAAACCGGCGCCAGTTTTTCCATGCCGAGCGCGAGCAAATTATCCTTCGCAACCTGCAAAGGCTGATCGAGATTCGCCAGCACATACGCCCAGCGCGCCTGCGTGGCAGCGATTAATTCCTCAGCCTGATGCACACGGTCTTCCAGCAATTCAGCCGCAGGAATATCGTCGCCTTCGGCGTCGTCGCTTTTTCCCAGAGGCAGATTGCCCTTGGTGAAAAAGTTGTGCAATTCGTCGAGGAATTGCAGCTTGTTCTTGATCGACAGTTCAACGTTGATACGCTCGATACCGTCCGAATACTCGCCCATGCGATCCAGCGGGATCACTACGTCTTCATTGATCTTGAACGCGTTGGTATGCTTGGAAATCGCGGCAGTGCGCGCCCGGTCGAGCCAGAATTTCTTGCGCGCCTCGGGGCTGACGGCGACAAAACCTTCGCCTACACGTGTGTTCGCCAGACGCACCACTTCGGATGCAGCTTGCGCTACGGCGTTTTCATCATCGCCAACGATATCACCGAACAAGGCCATCTTCGGCAGGATGCCGCGCTTGGATTTGGTCGCATAACCGACGGCGCGCAGGTAGCGTTCATCCAGATGTTCGAGGCCGGCCAGAATTGCGCCGCCTTTTTTGGTTTCAGCATCGAGAAAATCCTTGATCTCGACGATTGATGGAATCGCATCGCGCGAATGACCGAAAAATTCCAGGCAAACGGTGCGCGTATGTTTCGGCATCTTGTGCAAGATCCAGCGCGCCGATGTGATCAAACCATCGCAGCCTTCTTTTTGCACACCTGGCAAACCGGACAGGAATTTATCGGTAACGTCCTTGCCCAGCCCTTCCTTGCGAAAAGTGCGGCCTACGATTTCCAGTGTCTCGGTTTTGAAAGGCTGATTGGTCTTGCCCTTCTCGCTCGGGTGCGTCCATTCCAGCTTGAACTTGGCGAGTGGTGCATCATGAATCTTGCCTAGATTGTGTTCCAGGCGCGTGACTTCCAGCCAGTCGCCATTCGGATCGACCATCCTCCAGCTCGCCAGATTGTCGAGCGCAGTGCCCCACAAAACGGCTTTCTTGCCGCCGGCGTTCATCGCGATATTGCCGCCTATGCAGGACGCTTCGGCAGAAGTCGGATCGACGGCGAACACGAAGCCGGCTTTCTCGGCCGCATCGGCTACGCGTTTGGTGACCACGCCCGCCCCGGAATAAATCGTCGCGTATTCACGGTCGACGCCAGGCAGCATCGTCATCTCGACCTCGCCCAGGCCTTCCAGTTTTTCAGTATTGATGACAGCCGACATGGGCGTCAGCGGAATTGCGCCGCCGGTATAACCGGTGCCGCCGCCGCGCGGGATGATGGTCAGGCCGAGTTCGATACAGCCTTTGACCAGGCCGGCCATTTCATCTTCGCCATCCGGCGTCAACACGACGAACGGATATTCAACCCGCCAGTCGGTAGCGTCGGTCACATGCGAGACGCGCGACAAGCCGTCAAACTTGATATTGTCCTTGGCCGTATAGCGACCCAACACCTTGTTCGTGCGCTTGCGTAAATCGTAGGTATTGCGGAATTCTTCCGCGAAATCGGCGACCGCCTTGCAGGCAGCCTGCACCAATGCTTCGACTGCGACGGCACGGCGTTCTGCCTTGGCATCACCGGTATTGGCCAGATCATTCTTGCGGCGCTTGTCGACTTCGGCCAGACGATGGTTCAACGCATCGATCAGCGCCTGACGGCGCTTCGGGTTGTCCAGCATGTCGTCCTGCAGGTACGGATTGCGCTGCACGACCCAGATATCACCGAGCACTTCATACAGCATGCGCGCGGAGCGACCTGTCTGGCGCTCACCGCGTAATTCGTCGAGCAAAGACCATGCTTCTTCGCCCAGCAGGCGAATCACTATCTCGCGGTCGGAAAATGAAGTGTAGTTATAGGGAATTTCGCGCAAGCGCGTAGGCACAGCGCCACCAGGGGCATCGGCCAGAAGAGTCTGAATATGTACCGGGGCGTTCATCAGTGGGCGATCATCAGTGGTTCGTTGCATTCACGCTAAATAAGCATTTTAGCTGATTGCAGTGCAACACGTTCGAACTGCATGCAGGGGAAACGGAGGAAAAAATGAGAAAACCCGCCCACAGGCCGCAATGTTTTATCTCCGCCAGCCGCAGGAAAATCAGCGTTGGGCACCAGATCGCAACCCATTGTTGCTATGGTCAAAACAGTTTGATCAGGTATTGCCAGACACCATCAGGCACATACAGCAGCAACCAGGTCATCGTCACATAGCGCAAGAACTTGCCGACCGCCATGTAAGCCACGCAGGGCCAGAACGGAAGTTTTAACCATCCTGCCAGCAGACAGATCGGGTCGCCTATGCCCGGCAGCCAGGCCAGCAGCATGGTTTTTGGGCCGAAACGCTGCAGCCAGTCGAACCAGCGCGTCTGGCGCTCCTTTGCAAAAATCTGTTTGGCGCCAACGCCCATCCAATAATTGATTACGCCGCCGATGGTATTGCCGACGGTGGCCACCAGTATCGTCATCCAGAACAAGGATGGATTGGCCTTGATGACGGCAAATACTGCAGGCTCCGAGCCCATCGGCAACAAAGTAGCCGATACCAGACTGATGACAAATACCGAAAACAGCCCGATTTCGGGCACGGCCAGGAAAGCCAGCAACCATTGCACGCAGGCTTCAATCATGTATGCGCTTCAGTGAAGTTTTCAAATCGGTATCCAGGCAGGTCATCGTAAATTCGGCAGAAAGGAAAGCATAGTAATGCGACGCTGTAAAAAGCCGTCCATTATAATGAGCGGCTGCACAGCGTCGCTTCGACTTTATGGCTGTGCCAATCACATTGATCTCTATGACAACCGACTACCTGAAGAAAATCCTCACCGCGCGCGTATATGACGTGGCAGTGGAATCCCCGCTTGAACTGGCGCCTACGCTGTCACAGCGCTTCGGCAACCAGATTTACTTCAAGCGTGAAGATATTCAAAGCGTTTTCAGCTTCAAGCTGCGCGGTGCCTACAACAAGATGGCGAATCTGCCGCCGGCGCAATTGAAGCGCGGCGTCATTTGCGCCTCAGCAGGCAATCATGCGCAAGGCGTGGCCTTGTCGGCGACCAAACTCGGTTGTCGCGCCGTGATCGTGATGCCGACCACCACGCCACCGGTCAAAATCGATGCGGTCAAAGCGCGCGGTGGCGACAATGTGGAAGTCGTGCTGTTCGGCGAGTCGTATACCGATGCATATAATCACGCACTGACGCTGGAAAAAAAACGCAAGCTGACCTTCGTCCATCCCTTCGACGATCCGGATGTGATTGCCGGCCAGGGCACGATCGCAATGGAAATTCTGCGCCAGCATCCCGGCCCTATTCACGCCATTTTTGTCGCTATCGGTGGCGGCGGCTTGATCGCCGGCATAGGCGCTTATGTAAAAGAGGTACGCCCGGATATCAAGATCATCGGCGTGCAAACGACCGATTCGGACGCGATGGCACGCAGCCTGAAAGCCGGTCGCCGCGTCTCATTGCCGGACGTCGGCCTGTTTTCTGACGGCACGGCGGTCAAACTGGTAGGCGAGGAAACCTTCCGCGTCGCCAAGCTGGTAGTCGATGACATCATTCTGGTCGATACCGATGCCGTATGTGCTGCAATCAAGGACGTATTCCAGGACACGCGCAGCATACTGGAACCGGCCGGTGCGCTCGCTATCGCCGGTGCCAAAGCCTATATAGAACGCGCCAGGCAGAATAAAAAGCCGATCAAGAATGAAACGCTGATCACAGTCGCCTGCGGCGCCAACATGAACTTTGATCGTTTGCGCTTCGTCGCCGAGCGCGCCGAAGTCGGTGAATCGCGCGAAGCGATTTTTGCCGTGACGATTCCGGAAGAACGCGGCAGCTTCAAGCGCTTCTGTGAATTGATAGGCCCGCGCAATGTGACCGAATTCAATTACCGCATCAGCGATGCAAAACAAGCGCATATTTTTGTCGGCATGCAAATCGCAGATCGCGATGAGCCGGGCAAGATCACCAAGCATTTTGAAAAGCAAGGTTTCAAGACGCTGGACCTGACGCACGACGAACTGGCAAAAGGCCACATTCGCCATCTGGTGGGCGGCAAGAGCGAACTGGCACACGATGAATTGCTGTATCGCTTTGAGTTCCCCGAGCGTCCGGGCGCATTGATGCGCTTCCTCGATAGTGTCGCACCGCACTGGAATATCAGCCTGTTCCACTATCGCAATCAGGGTGGCGATGTCGGTCGCATTCTGGTTGGTTTGCAGGTACCGAAGAAAGAAATGAAAGCCTTCCGTACTTCGCTGGCAGGGCTCGGCTATCGTCATTGGGATGAAACCGACAATCCCGCATACAAATTGTTTCTATAAGGGCGAGAGTTATGAGCAACCCTTTCGGACCAGCCGACTCGCCGCTAGGCAAGCCGTCGAGCTACCAGACGCAATACGACCCATCCCTACTGTTTGCGATTCCGCGCCAATACAAGCGCGATGAAATCGGTTTGAGCAGTGGCACCCTGCCATTTTTCGGGGTGGATATCTGGAATGCGTATGAAGTGTCGTGGCTGAATATGCGCGGCAAACCGCAAGTGGCGATGGCAAAGATCATCGTGCCGGCCGATTCCCCGAACATCATCGAGTCGAAATCCTTCAAGCTGTATTTGAATTCGCTGAATCAAACCAAACTCGGCGGCACCGAGGCCTTGCTTGAATTGCTGCGCGAAGATCTGAGTTCAGGTTTCGGCGCGCCGGTACAAATCACGCTGACCTTGCCGGAGAATTTTGCCCAGGTACCGATGGGAGAACTCGATGGCATGTTGCTGGACAGGCTGGATATCGAGGTGACGGAATATGCGCCGGATGCCTCGTTGCTGTCGTCGGCAGCTGACGAACCTGCGATTGAAGAAACCTTGGTGTCGCACTTGCTGAAATCGAATTGCCTGGTCACCGGCCAGCCGGATTGGGCGAGTGTGCAGATCAAGTATGTGGGCGGCGCGATCGATCAAGCCGGTCTGCTGCAATATCTGATCGGATTCCGCGAACACAATGAATTTCATGAGCAATGTGTGGAGCGCATTTTCATGGACATCATGCGTCAATGCAAGCCGCAAAAGCTGGCCGTTTACGCGCGCTATACGCGTAGGGGCGGTTTGGATATCAATCCGTGGCGCAGTAATTTCAGCACAGGCAAGCAGCCATCCAACGCACGCAACGCACGTCAGTAACGTCTACCCTCATCCCTCTGGATTGCCTGGATCAGGCAATCCAGAGGCGATCGCACAGCAATTCACTTGGCAAGTTCAGACGCGCATGCCGTCTTCGATTCTGACGAAACGCAAATTCTGTTGCTTCAGTTTGTCTATAAGCTGCGGCAACACGTCCAATATCACCGGCTGACCATTTCTCTTGCGCGATGCATTTCCGTCATGCAATAGCAAAATATCGCCCGCCTTTGCATTTGCCAGCAAACGACGCGTAATCTTTTTTGCATCATGTACCCGCGTATCGAAGCCGCGCCGGGTCCAGCTCACCAGCTTCAAGTCCAGCCTGTGCAATACCGGATCCAGGAAGGGATTGCGCAAGCCAGCCGGTGCGCGAAAGAATCGCGGTGCCCTCCCGGTAGCATCCTCAATCGCTTGCTGCGCGAGCAGGATTTCTTTTTGTATCCCGCCCATACCCATGACGGAAAAATAATGGCGATGCTGCATGCTGTGATTTTCGATGTGATGCCCTTCAGCGATCATTCTTTGCACCAGCGCGGGATGTTGTTTCACCTTGGACGCGATGCAGAAAAACGTCGCCTTGATATTTTTCTCGGCGAGTATATCCAGCACATATGGCGTGACTTTCGGATCGGGGCCATCATCGATAGTCAATGCAATTTCGGCCCTGTCGCCCGCCAGCCGCAACACATTAGGGCCCAGCAAGGAACTCCTGGGCCACAGGCCCGCCGCCGCCAGCACCGCGTGATTCGCAATCAGGCTGGCGATACCGAACCCCATCGTGCTCGGCCACACCAGTGCCGACGCTGCCGCACCCGCGTGCAGCGCGGCGGACGCCTTGAGAAAAGCACTGGCTTGCCATTTATTTTGCATAGCGATGATTCATTTCCATTTGCTGAATGCTTTACTACTTGAATGAAACGTGGCGACCGTATTGAATGGCGTCTGTTGGTGCGACCAATTGCTCACGCTTTGCGACTGTTGTTGAAATAGGCATCGATGCTTTCCTTGATGGTGGCATGTGGAAAGTCGCGATTCACCCGTTTTCTGCATGCATATTCAACTGCAAACATCAGGATCACCAGAGGCCAGTTCAACACATTCGCAAACAGCGACCACACTTCAATTGATCCAAAAATAAAAATGAGCAATGACAATGCAATCTGTACCGCAAAAAACAATGCCCATGCAACTGTTACGTTGCGCGTATAACGCTCCACGTTGTCCGGCATCTCCGCATGTATCGTGCGCGCCAGAGTGGTAATGATGGGCGTGCGACCGGCAAACAGCGTGTGCGCAAAAAACCAGCACAACATCGAATTGGTCGCGATATGTTCCGTCAGATAAATCAGATCCAGACGCGCCAATAGCACCGGCCAGAAAATCAATACGGCATAGGCCAGCGAGAACGCCATCGCTATCCCGCATGAAAGGCGCAGCAACTTGTTTACACCCAATTGCTTCAATAATGTCACCGCCCCCCAGCATGCAATACTGCTCATCGGGACAAGCAGCATCAGCATCGCGATCTGGCGCCAGATGCGATGCGCATCATGCACCGCGAGCGCAACATGGCTCAACGTTACATAAATGATGATGAAGGCGATCACCAGCATGGTCTTCAAAAAGGACATCCTTGATCGCTTTACGAGTCAGAGTGGAATTCGTTACGAGAACTCGTAACGTGTTCGGATTGCAAGCGGGAAACATTATGCAACCAGCGAAAATTATACGTGAATCACTTAAAGTCAGATTTTCCGGATGCAATGTCATATCGATATGCAGACACCAAGCTATCCGCACTTTCCATTTTCAGGAGCAACATCTGTAGAAATGCAAGTTTGTTGAGTGGAATGGGGTTATTGCACAACAATCCGGCGCAGCACGTGCCTGCGTTTCCCGATTCAAGCCCTATCGTAAAAAAATAGGCCTATAATTCCCGCCAGAGCCCTTTCTTGTGCATCGCACCATGAACCATTTAAGCCAGATTCTCCCTCCCAGCAATGTCGTGCTCGACTTGGATGTCTCCAGCAAAAAACGTACATTTGAGCAGGTTGGTTTGATTTTTGAAAATAATTGCGGCATCGCGCGTTCGGTCGTTTCCGAAAACCTGTTCGCGCGCGAACGTCTCGGCTCGACCGGCCTCGGTCATGGCGTGGCAGTTCCGCATGGCCGCATCAAGGGCTTGAAGGCGCCACTCGCAGCTTTCGTTCGCCTCGCTCAACCGATTCCTTTCGAGTCGCCAGATGGTCAGCCGGTCAACCTGCTGATCTTCCTGTTAATCCCGGACAATGTCACACAACAGCATCTGGAAATTCTGTCCGAATTGGCAGAAATGTTTTCCGATGAAGCATTCCGCACCCTGCTGTCGACAACGGAAGATGCTGCTGCCGTGCATGCGCGCCTGATTACCTGGCAGCCAAGCATGCAAAGTTCCAACTAAGCTGCAGCCTGCTTCTACGGCGCGCATCCGTTTTCGTAATTAGTTTCAGCACTTACGCACACCATGCCATTACCGACCCCGCTCACTATTCAGCAACTGTATGACGACAACCGCGAATCGCTGCAGTTGGGCTGGTTCGCGGGATTCCCTGGTGGCGAACGCCTGATTTCCGGCGATGCGACTTCCGCGGCGGATCAGGTTGGCCATTTGAATCTGATCCATCCTGGTCGCATCCAGATTTTCGGTCACCAGGAAGTTGAATATTACAAACGCCTGTCACCAGCTTCACGCGCCTATCAAAGTGCAGAGCTGGTTGCCGGCGAGCCACCTGCCTTCATCATCGCGCAAGGGCTGGATACGCCGGAAGACATCATGGCTATCTGTGATGAAAAAAATATTCCGCTGTTCTCCACGCCGCTACCGGCGGCACAGGTCATCGATTATCTGCGCGTCTATCTGTCCAAAAAACTGGCGCAACGCATCACTATGCATGGCGTGTTCATGGATGTGTTGGGTGTGGGCGTATTGATCACCGGCGAATCAGGTCTGGGCAAGAGCGAACTCGGTCTGGAATTGATTTCACGCAATCACGGTTTGGTGGCAGATGATGCGGTCGAATTTGCGCGTATTGCACCGCACATGATTGAAGGTCGCTGCCCGCCACTATTGCAAAACCTGCTGGAAGTACGCGGCCTGGGCCTGCTTGATATCCGTACGATTTTTGGCGAAACCGCAGTCCGCCGCAAAATGCGCCTGAAGCTGATTGTGCATCTGGTCCGACGCAGCACGATGGAAGAAAGTTACGAGCGCCTGCCGCTGCCATCGCAGAGCGAAGAGATACTGGGCCTGCCGATACGCAAAGTTGTGATCCCGGTAGAAGCAGGTCGAAATATCGCCGTTTTGCTGGAAGCCGCAGTACGCAATACCATCCTGCAGTTGCGCGGCATAGATACGCTCAAAGACTTCATGGTGCGCCAGCAAAAAGCAATGGAAAGCGACGATTAAAACAGCACAGCAATCCAT
Organism: Herminiimonas aquatilis; assembly: GCF_042665175.1. Taxonomy (NCBI): domain Bacteria; kingdom Pseudomonadati; phylum Pseudomonadota; class Betaproteobacteria; order Burkholderiales; family Oxalobacteraceae; genus Herminiimonas; species Herminiimonas aquatilis. The sequence continues at coordinate 1,943,398 of NZ_JBHTCC010000001.1, read as the reverse complement.
TTTCATCTTCGTAGCTTGCGCTGTAATTTAGTTTTTCAAATCGCCCTCGACGCCACCCGTCCTTTCACCATCCGGCACTCCGTCAAGTACCCAACTGTGCTTTTGTGAGCCTATCCGGCTTGCGGTATGATGTTGCCATGCGGATTATTCTCATCACTGGTATCTCAGGTTCCGGCAAATCTGTCGGCCTCAAAGTCCTCGAAGACGCGGGTTATTTTTGCGTAGACAATCTGCCGCCGAATTTATTGCGCGCCCTGGTTGCCACCTGTACCGAAGAGCATACGGACACGCTCGCAGTAGCGATGGATGCACGCAGCGCCAGTTCATTACTGGGCTTGCCTGCGGACATTACGTGGTTGCGTGAACAGGGGCATGACGTCAAGGTTCTCTTCCTGACTGCTAAAACCGACTCGCTGATCGCGCGCTTTTCTGAAACCCGCCGCAGCCATCCGCTGTCACATCGCGTATTCAGCAATCAAGATGCGACGGATCCCGGCACCTTGACCGAATGCATACGCGAAGAACGCGAAATGCTCGCAGACGTGGAAGAAATCGGTCACGTGATCGATACCTCCGGTATGAGCGCCAATAAATTGCGTGCATGGATCAAGGGCCTGGTCGCCAGCGATCACGCGCCACTGACGCTGTTGTTCGAATCGTTTGCCTTCAAGTTCGGCGTGCCGCTCGATGCAGACCTGGTATTCGATGTACGCGTATTGCCCAATCCGCATTACGATGCCGCGTTGCGGCCTTTGACGGGTCGCGATGCGCCGGTACAGGCTTTCTTGCAGGCACAAACAGATGCTACTGAATTGATTACAGATATACGCGGCTTTGTCGGAAAATGGCTGCCGTCCTTCAAGAAAGATAACCGCAGCTATCTGACTGTCGCCATCGGCTGCACCGGTGGCCAGCACAGGTCGGTTTATATCGTTGAACAGCTGGCGCAATTTTTTCGACCGACTGAACATGTATTGGTCCGCCATCGCGAACTCGACTAATGTCATAAAATCTAGGTAGCGTGGTGCTTGTGCAGACACTCGTACAAGCAAGCGCGCCACATTCACACTACCCCGCTTTCATCATGCCTGAAAACAAAAACTGGCTTCCGCTGTTCCCGCTTAACACCGTGCTCTTCCCTGGCGGCATACTTCCTCTCAAGGTTTTCGAAACGCGCTACGTAGACATGGTGCGCAACGGCATGAAACAGGAAATGCCCTTCGGCGTTGTGCTGATTAAATCGGGACAGGAAGTAGGCGTTGCAGCAGAACCGGAAGATGTGGGTTGTCTGGCGCACATCACCAACTGGGATGCGCCGCAACTCGGCGTACTACTATTGCGCACGCAAGGCGGTGCACGCTTTCGCATCCTGGAAATACGTGCGCACAAGGATCAACATCTGGAAGCGCGCGTTGAAATGCTGGACAACATCGTCAGCGCGTTACCACAGCAAAATGCGCTCTGCGCCAGCACGCTGGAACTGGTGATACGGGATATCAACAGCAAAAGGCGCGCCGAACAGGGAGCAGATTTTGAAAATCCATTCCCGGAAAGCTTGCAACTGAATGATGCGGGCTGGGTCGCGGATCGATGGACTGAAATATTGCCCATACCTTTAAAGGCCAGACAAAAATTACTCGAGCTGGATGATCCGCAGATTCGCCTGACAATCATTAACCAGTATCTGCAACAACATCACATTATCTAGAATCTATTCAGACAACAGATCGGGTTCGCGGAAAACTGCCAGCAATAATTTTTTGATGGGTGCAGGCAAAGGCGCAGCGGCCATTCTGTGCAGCGGATACCAGTTGTGCGTGCTCTGTCCGGCGATCTGCAGACGATGCGCCAGATTGATTCGATACGGCGTCACATGCAATTTGAAGTGGGTGAAGGTATGGGAAAATTCCATCAGTTTTTCCACCGAATCAGGCACGCCAAATGCTGCCGTCGCACGCGTTACCGCAACATCGAAATCTGCATTGCCGGGTTGCAGCGCCGCATCCATTTCCGGCAAGGACAGCAAACCGCCCCAGATACCTTTGTCCGGGCGCTGCTCCAGCACTATCTGATCGCCATCAATGATCAATAGCATCGCCACGGATTTCTCAGGCACTGCTTTCTTCGGTTTGCGTACTGGCAGTTCATTCGTTCTAGCCGTTGCATAGGCAATGCATCGCTGCGCCAGCGGGCAGCGATGGCAGGATGGTCGATTGCGTGTACACAAGGTCGCACCCAGATCCATCAAACCTTGCGTGTACGCTTCAACACCAGTCCCAGGAAGCAAGGCCACTGCACGCGCCCACATCTCATTCTCTATCGCTTTTTCGCCGGGATAGCGCTCGACGCCAAACACCCGCGCAAACACACGCTTGACGTTCCCGTCCAGAATGGCCGCACGCGTTCCATAGGAAAATGCCGCGATCGCCGCCGCAGTCGAGCGCCCGATGCCGGGCAGTTCTTCGAGCACCACCGGATCGCTGGGGAATACGCCGCCATGCTGCGCCACGATTGCCTGTGCACACTTATGCAGATTGCGCGCACGCGAGTAATAGCCCAGGCCGCTCCAGTGCGCCATGACTTCTTCGGACGGCGCGTCGGCAAGCGAGTCTACAGTTGGGAAAGTTTGAAGAAAGCGCTGGTAGTAGGGAATCACCGCCGCAACCTGAGTCTGCTGCAACATGATTTCAGATAACCAGACGCGATAGGCATCACGCGTGTTTTGCCAGGGCAAGGCATGGCGTCCGTGCTGCTTTTGCCAATCGATTACATCTTGTGAGAAAGAGGGATCGGCCAGACCGGCTGCGTGCATCTCTTTTGCAGCCAATCTCTTTGAGCTACCCGTTTGATCTGAAACATCTGCAACAAGCTGCTGTTCGTCGACTACTCGTTTCATCTAGGCCGCTGCTTTATACAAACCCAGCTGCGCCAGGATCGCAGCCTTCAATTCATTTTCCAGACGCTTCAATTCTGTCTTTTGCGCTTCAAGATCGGCTTGCATTTGTTCAAATGCCTGTACTTTTTCTTCCAGGCTATCGGTTGCCATATGAATCTTTTCTATGGATTTGCGTCGCCGTTTCAATTGCAATTTATGCTCGCCGATTTGCGCTTCCAGCGGCGCCATCACGACTTTCAGCCACGCCTCTACATCGCGATTGGCTTGCAGAAAACTTTGCTTGACGCGCGACGCGATGGAATCAAAGAACTTTTGCATCAAGACGACTTGCGGCGTGGTCAGGATAGTCGCAGCGCCAAATTGCTTGTGGTATAGCTTTTCGATCATGTCGATTTCTTTCATGTACTTTTCAAGCGAAAACGGCATTGGCGCAGATAAAGCCAAACCATGTTCAGTCGAAAACTTGCGGTACATGACAGACATCATCTCGCCGATTTCATCTGTCTTTTCGGCGGACAGATGCAGATTGGTCAACGCCTGCTGGAAAAATTCTTTGACTGCCATACGCAAGCCGGCAGAGAACTTGCTGCTTTCCATCGCGTCACGCGTTTTACGAATATTGTCTTTCAACACGCCCATGCCGAGATGGGTGAACACTTCATTCGACAAGCGGGTAAACACGGAACGCGTGGCCTGCAATTTAAACAGGCTGCCATCGAATTCTGTTTTCTCCATATCGATGCGCTTCATCATGTGATCAAGAATGGTCTGGTTCTTGCCACGCAAACTTTTCAATTCCAGTAACTGCTCGACCACATTGCGTGAGCGCGAAGAAAGCAAAGCCTGTTTGGACGCGGCCAGCTCTTTGACTTCAGTCATCAGTTGCGCGCGGATAATGTCTTGCTTGGCCGGGATCAACTCATTCGACAATGCACTTTCCAGCGCCGGCAAGCGACTCTTCGCAAGCAAAGGCGCATCCAGATTGATTTTACCCACCAGACCTTTTTGCGCAGAAACCGGGAATATCTGACGCTCGCCTATGCCCAGCGTTTGTGCCACATTGCCGATCTGCATATTGATCTGCTCTTCAACCTCGGCTGGCGAACGCAACTCATCCCACATGCTGTCTATCTTGTTCAGCACCACCAGACGTCCCGCGCCGGTGCCACCTATGTGATTGCGCCAGATATCGATATCGCTCTTGGTCACACCGGTATCAGCAGCGAGGATGAACAGCACCGCATGCGCATTCGGAATCAAGTTCAGGGTCAGCTCCGGTTCGGTGCCTATCGCATTCAAACCCGGCGTGTCGATGATGACCAAACCCTGTTGCAATAATGGATGGGGAAAGTTCACGATCGCATGCCGCCATTGCGAAATTTCAACCATGCCGTTTTCATCCACGCCCATCGCCATGTCAAGATCGGTTTCGTCGTACAAACCATACAAGGCCGCTTCTTCTACTGGCACACGTTTGGTCAGGCTGACTTGTTTGAACGCTTCGAGCATGCCGTCGCCGGATGAAATATCCAGCGGCAGCACGGTCCACACTTGACTCTGTGACTTGAAATCGCTGGTCGATTGCGCTTCTGCACGCGTTTCTATTGGCAGCAGGCGTATCGATGGCGGGAATGTTTCGTCATACAGCAATTCAGTCGGACACATAGTCGTGCGGCCGGCCGATGTTGGCAAAATGCGTTGACCATAATCGGCAAAAAAGATGGCGTTGATCAGTTCTGATTTGCCGCGTGAAAATTCAGCTACAAAGGCAATCGACAATTTGTCTTCATTCAGGCGCGCCAGCATGTGCATGAAACGCTGATCGCTGGCTCCATCGGCTAAATCAATGCCCTTCACGCAATCGCGATAACGCTGCAGCGAATTCTTGACGTCATCGCGCCAGCCGCTGTATTGCTGAAATTTCTGCACCAGATTACTCACATGGACCTCGCTTTGCTGTTGTTGTGCCAATGGGCCTGCCGTTCACAAAGCGACACTAGCATCTGTCTTCACTTTTGACAATTTGGACAGTAAAAGGTCGAACGCTGACCTTGGACGATTTGTTTGATGGGTGCATTGCAAATACGGCAAGGTTCTCCCGCCCGCGCATAGGCAAAATAGTTTTGCTGGAAGTAACCGGACTGACCATTGACGCCGATGAAATCCTTCAGCGTGCTACCACCCTGCTCGATGGCGGCGGCCAGAATTTCCCGTATCGCCTGCGCCAGACGTTCATAGCGTTGCAAGCCAATTCGATGTGCTGGCGTCTTCGGATTGATACGCGCCTGAAACAAACTTTCCGAAGCATAAATATTTCCGACACCGACAACTATGTCTCCCGCCAGCAACACTTGTTTGATTGCCGAGCTGCGGCTGCGCGTCTGCTTATATAGCCATTCTGCGCTGAACAAATCTTCTAGCGGTTCGACACCCAAAGCGCGCAGCAACAAGTGATTCTCGACCGCGCCCTCTTCCGCCGCATGCCATAGCACCGCTCCGAAGCGACGCGGATCGGTCAGACGCAGCACCTGATTGCCGACCGCCATGTCGAAGTGATCATGTTTTTGCGGCGGCACGCCTAATGGCAGTATCCGGATGTGACCGGACATACCGAGGTGAATGATCAAGGTGCCATGATCAAAATGTATCAACAGGTATTTGCCGCGTCGCCCGGTACTGCGCACCGTATGGCCTGCCAGCGTTTGTGACAGCTCGGCCGGGAATGGCCAGCGCAAACCGGTATGCCGTAATACGACACCCGTGACAACTTGTCCTTCCAGATGGGGTGCCACGCCGCGACGTGTTACTTCAACTTCAGGTAATTCAGGCATGACGACTTTACTTCCTTGGTGGCTCGCCCATGGCGCCTATCAGTGCGGCACCGCGCACATTCGGCAACGGTTAAGCGTAGAATAAAAACCTGCTCGATTTGCTTGGACTTCAATTGAAAAATGCTCTCGTTATTGTAACGCTGTCCGTACTGTTGTCTGCCGGTACCAACCTGCAAGCGCAACCATTAGTAACTTCAAAAGCGCCTCAGCCCTCACAATTACTTGCGAAAGAAGGCCAGAAGTCTTCCGCGGCAAGTGGCCAAAGTACCGATAAAAAAGTGGTCAGCGACAAGCTGGAAGACCCATTGCCGACACTCGACATGTCGGAGGATTTGCTCTTCAAGTTGTTGCGCGCAGAACTTGCCTACCAGCGAGGTGACTGGCAACTTGCATATGTGACGATGCTGGTTGCAGCGCAGGAAACACGCGACCCCCGACTCGCACGTCGCGCTGCAGAAATTGCCTTGAGCGTAAAACAAACAGGCGAAGCCTTGTCTGCCGTCAGACTTTGGCGCGAACTGGCACCGCATTCGGACGAAGCCAATCAGTTTTATTTGGGACTGGTGGTACTGGGTGAAAACCTGACTGAAGCCAAACCGGTCTTTGTAGAGCGTCTGCGCGAAGTCAGCCCGCAAGCGCGTGGCTTGCTGATCCTGCAAATTCAACGTCTGCTAGGACGCACCAAGGACAAGAATGCGGCGTTTACCTTGCAGGAAGAGTTGACTGCACCCTATCAAGGCCTGGTAGAAACGCATATCGCACTCGCACAGGCGGCACATGCCAAAGGTGACCTGGCACGTGCACGCACCGAGGCAGGCAAAGCGCTCGCCATCAAACCCGATCTGGAAATCGCTGTCTTGATGCAGGCGCAATCCACATCCAGCCGCGAAGAGGCTTTGCAGACGCTGGCAAGCTTCCTGAAAAATTATCCGAAAGCGCGCGACGTCCGCATCGCTTATGCAAAAATTCTGATCGACGACAAGCAATACGATGCGGCGCGCAAGCAATTCGAGATTTTGCTCAAGGACCAGCCGAACGATCTAAGCATCATGTATGCGATGGGTATTCTCGGTGCGCAAATGAACGATAGAGAGAGCGCCGAGAAATATTTGAGCGCCTATCTGAAAGAACTGGAAAACAATCCGGATGACGAACGCGATCCGGTACAGGCATTGCTGATCCTTTCGCAAATCGCCGAAGATCGCAAAGACTTCCCTGCCGCCCTTGCGTGGCTGGCGCAAGTCGAACCTGGCCCTGCCTACCTGGAAGCACAGGTAAGGAGCGCGCAAATCATGGCAAATACCGGCGACTTGAGTGGCGCACGTAATTTGCTCAGTCATTTGAAACCTGACGGTCAACGTGAACAGATTCAAATCATGGTGGCCGATGCGCAATTGCTGCGCGATGCCAATCGTGTGCCAGAAGCACTGGCCGTACTGACCAAAGGTCTGGAACGTTTTCCTGAAGATACCGGCTTGCTGTATGACTACGCCATGCTGGCAGAGAAGGCCAACCGCTTCGACTTGATGGAAAACGCATTGCGCAAGATCATCAAGCTCGCGCCCAGCAATCAACATGCATATAACGCACTAGGCTACTCATTCGCCGAACGTAATATCCATTTACAGGAAGCATACACGCTGATCGACAAGGCATCGAAGCTGGCACCGGAAGATCCATTCATCATGGATAGCATGGGCTGGATCTATTTCCGTCTAGGCAAATTACAGGAAGCGGAAGATTTCCTGCGCCGCGCCTATGCAATTCGTCCGGATGTGGAAATCGGCGTGCATCTGGGTGAAGTGCTGTGGGTCAAAGGTGAAAAGGAAGCTGCCCAACAATTGCTGCGCGATGCGAATCAAAAGGATCCGCAAAACAATTTACTGAAAAGCACATTGGCACGTCTGAAAATTACGCTTTGATTCAAGACTGAATTGAAGCCTGGTTAGAAGCCTCAACGGGAACCATGCTTTTTAAAGCTTTAATTCCACGGCATGCCTAGCATTTTATTTATCGGGATCGGACTAAACTCTTCGTCACATCCCGATTTTCATTTCCGGCATGTCACGCCGCCCATGCACTCGTTTACAATCGACCGCTTGATGCAGTCACAGACAGTCAATGCAATTCGATTGATTGATGTGGCATTCCACACCAGCGATAGATATTCATATATCGGACTCAATGTCTCAACAAAATACCAAAACGTTCACACGCAAAATTGCCGGCTCAATCGCGTTATGCGCGCTGTTATTGGGCGGCTGCGCAACGATTCCATCGCCAGATAGCACAGGCAATGAAGAACAAACGGCAAGCCCTCGCATTTATAAAGAGGCACTTGAATTGGATGGACGCTTGTCTGTGCAATATCAGAAAGACGATCAAGATCAAGCGATACACGCCAGCTTTAACTGGAAGCAAAGCAAAGATCGCAGCAGCATCACCATTCTGTCGCCGCTGGGGCAAATTCTGGCCACAATCGATAGCAAACCAGGCATAGCAACCCTGACGCAGTCTGGCCAGCCATCGCGTAGCGCAGCGGATGTTGATGCCCTGGCAGAACAGGCACTCGGCTGGCCTTTGCCGGTTTCAGGCTTGCGCAACTGGCTGCAAGGATTTGCCATTGATACCAATAACCAAGCCTTTGTCGCCAGCAAGTCCAAGACGAATGTGCAGACACGGGATGGCTGGCACATACAGTACATGAGCTGGGACGACGACGATCAGACACCAGTGCAAAGCCGTCCGAAACGCATAGACCTGAGCCGTCAGACCGAACAGGCCGGCAACGTCACGATCCGCATCGTGCTCGACAAATGGCAATCACAATAAACCGCGCTCTTCGCCAATAGATATTAAACCGCCGCCTATGGTTCGCATACTCAACAATTGCCCGGCACCGGCCAAACTGAATCTTTTTTTGCACGTCACGGGTCGACGGGCGGATGGCTATCATTTGCTGCAAAGCGTATTTCAGCTGATAGACAAAGGTGATGTACTGCACTTTGTGGTGCGTGACGACGAGGTCATCCAGCGCAACACCGAACTGGCGGGCGTGCCAGCCGAAAGTGATCTGGTAGTACGCGCCGCGCGCCTGCTGCAAGCAGAAGCAAGAAAACAAGGCAAAGTCGTGGGCGCAGAGATCGCCATTGAAAAAAATCTGCCCATGGGCGGCGGCCTCGGGGGCGGATCATCCGATGCAGCCACCACGTTGATCGCCCTCAATCATCTGTGGCAAACCGGGCTGACACGCGCCGAGTTAATGGCAGTTGGACTGCAATTAGGCGCGGATGTACCTTTTTTTATATTCGGGCAAAACGCATTTGCAGAGGGTATAGGCGAGGCTTTGGTCGCGGTAAAAACGCCGGAATGCTGGTTTGTTGTCATCGAACCGGGCGTGTCTGTTCCAACGCAGCAGATATTTTCTGCAACTGAATTGACAAGGGATACGAAACCCGTCAAAATATCGGACTTTTCCGGAGCTCAAGAAAGCTTCGGTAAAAACGACCTGCAAGTCGTGGCTGCAAACTTGTTCCCCCCGATTGCCGACGCCATCAAATGGCTGCAACAATACGGGGATGCGAGAATGACAGGTTCCGGTGCTTGTGTGTTTTGTGCCTTCAAGGAAGAACAACAAGTCGAAGCAGTGCTGGCAACAGTACCGCCACAATGGAAAGCCTGGAAAGCCAAAGCGATCGCGCATCATCCGCTCGCTTATTTAGCAAGGTAAATGCAGCAGTCGTAAAAAGTCAGAATTCGTCGTTCGGATTATCCGCCGCTAACAAAGCGAAGATAGTACGAAAGACACAAAGGTTGCGTAGGGGAATCGCCAAGTTGGTTAAGGCACTGGATTTTGATTCCAGCATTCGAAGGTTCGAATCCTTCTTCCCCTGCCATTCATATCTATAGCAAGAAAAACAATAGCCGCCAACGCAAGACGTCACCGTCAGGCTTTGGCGGCTTTCCAGCTTTTTACTGTCATTTAACTTTGTAGCGGGAATTCCATGGCACTCGAAAACCTGATGGTTTTTACCGGTAACGCAAATCCGGATCTGGCTTTGGGGGTTGCCAAACATCTAGGCATACCGCTCGGCAAAGCAGTTGTTTCCAAATTTTCCGACGGCGAAATCGTTGTCGAAATCAATGAAAACGTACGCGGCAAAGATGTGTTCGTCTTGCAGTCAACCTGCGCACCGACCAATGACAACCTGATGGAAATCATGTTGATGGTCGATGCACTCAAACGCGCTTCGGCCGGACGCATCACCGCAGCCATTCCTTACTACGGTTATGCCCGGCAGGATCGCCGCCCACGCTCGGCGCGAGTTGCAATTTCAGCAAAAGTCGTCGCCAACATGTTGCAGGAAGCCGGCGTAGAACGCGTACTCATCATGGATCTGCATGCAGATCAGATTCAGGGCTTCTTCGATATTCCGGTTGATAATATTTATGCATCGCCCATCTTGTTGAGCGATCTGGTTGCGAAGAATTACGACGACCTGCTGGTCGTTTCGCCTGACGTAGGCGGCGTGGTTCGCGCACGTGCATTGGCAAAACGCATGAACTGCGATCTGGCAATCATCGATAAACGTCGCCCGAAAGCGAACGTATCCGAAGTCATGAATATCATCGGCGAAGTCGAAGGTCGTAACTGCGTGATCATGGATGACATGGTCGATACCGCCGGCACATTGACGAAGGCCGCCGAAGTATTGAAGGAACGCGGCGCGAAGAAAGTCGTCGCCTACTGTACGCATCCGGTATTGTCGGGTCCTGCAATCGAACGCATCACGAACTCACCGCTGGATGAATTGGTCGTTACAGACACCATTCCGTTGACTGATGCAGCCAAAGCCTGTTCAAAGATCCGCGTACTGTCTTGCGCGAGCTTGCTGGCAGAAACTTTCAAGCGCATCAGTACCGGCGATTCCGTCATGTCGCTTTTCGCAGAGTCATAGCAAGAACGTTGAAACCTGTACCTTCGGGTACAGGCAAGGATGCCGACGAAGTGCAGTTTCGCCGATATCCAAAACCCGGTGTGGTTGGTTTGCTTAGATGAGTTACCTCGTTGAGTAATCTACTGCACCACTTTTCAAATCTCCTGGTCGCGGGAGATTTAATCGCAGGATGATTTTCATCCTGCACATATGGAGTTTCATCATGAAAGTAATCGCATTTGCACGTAATGACCTGGGGACCGGAGCGAGCCGCCGCCAGCGCATTGCAGGCCTCACCCCTGGTATCGTTTATGGTGGCACAGACGCACCGGTCAATATCTCGCTCGACCACAACGCGCTGTACCATGCATTGAAAAAAGAAGCTTTCCACTCGTCGATCCTTGATCTCGAAGTCGATGGCAAAGTTGAAAAAGTATTGTTGCGCGACTTCCAAGTCCACGCTTACAAACAACTCGTTTTGCACGCTGATTTCCAACGCGTCGATGCCAAGCAAAAAATCCACGTTAAAGTGCCTCTGCACTTCGTGAATGCTGAAACGTCGCCTGCAGTGAAACTGTCGGCCGGCATCATCAGCCACGTCACAACTGAACTCGACATCACCTGCCTGCCAGCTGACTTGCCAGAATTCGTTGAAGTTGATCTGGCAGCACTGGACGTCGGTCACTCGATCCACTTGGCTGACATCAAATTGCCAAAAGGCGTTGTTGCAGTGATCCACGGTGGTGAAGACAACCCAACGATCGCTACTGCTGCTATCCCTGCTGGCAAAGTTGAAGAAGCTGCCGCACCTGCTGCAGATGCAGCTGCCGCACCTGCTGACAAGAAGTAATCGCATGGTTGCCGGCTTGCCCGGCAATTGAAAAACCCGCCTTCGTGGCGGGTTTTTTTATGATGGAACGGACACAAGCCGTCTGCATCCCCGATAATCAGGTTTTCCAATTTTCACAACGCCATGCCTATTCGCCTTATCGTCGGTCTCGGCAATCCCGGCCAGGAATACGAACAAACCCGTCACAATGCCGGCTTCTGGCTAGTCGATGAACTGGCGCGCAGCACGCCCCGCTGCCATCTGTCGCGCGAGTCCAAGTACCATGCGCTCGCCGCAAAAACGACTATCGCCGGACAGGAAGTCTGGCTGCTGGAGCCGCAAACCTTCATGAACCGATCCGGGCAATCGGTAGGTGCATTGGCACGCTTCTATAAAATCCTGCCGGATGAGATTCTGGTCGCCCACGATGAACTCGATATTCCACCTGGCATCGCCAAGCTGAAAAAAGGCGGCTCATCCGGCGGGCACAATGGCTTGAAAGACATTACCGCAGCGCTCGGCACGCAGGATTACTGGCGACTGCGCATAGGCATAGGCCATCCGCGTACGCTGAACTTGCAGCAAGCCGTGGTTGATTTTGTCTTGCACCGACCGCGCAAGGAAGAACAGCCCTTGATCGATGAGGCGATCGCCAAAAGTCTATCGATTATTCCGCTACTCTGCGAAGGCAACTTCAATGCAGCAGCGATGAAGTTGCACACGGTCGAAAAATAATGCATCTCCGACAGTCATCGTGATTGGCAGAAGAAACGATGACGAAAAAATAGCCAAGCCTGGCCTCACAATCGACTTAATCACAAGCTACTTCAAGTAGTCATTCGCCAAACACGGCAGACCCCTCGCGCTACGGTAAAATAGCGGGTTAATTCATCTCTCAGCAAAGCACACATCATGAGTCTCAAATGCGGCATCGTCGGCCTGCCTAACGTCGGCAAATCCACCCTCTTCAATGCGCTGACGAAAGCCGGCATCCCTGCTGAGAACTACCCGTTCTGCACGATTGAGCCTAACGTCGGCATGGTCGAAGTACCTGATCCACGTTTGCAGGCACTGGCCGACATCGTCAAACCGGAACGCATACTGCCATCCACCGTCGAATTCGTCGATATCGCGGGCCTGGTCGCCGGCGCATCCAAAGGCGAAGGCCTGGGCAATCAATTCCTCGCGCACATCCGCGAAACCGATGCCATCGTCAATGTGGTGCGCTGCTTTGAAGATGACAACGTGATCCACGTCGCCGGCAAGATCAATCCACTCGACGATATCGAAGTCATCCAGACTGAACTTGCACTGGCCGACATGGGTACCGTCGAAAAAGCAATCCATCGCGAAAACAAGAAAGCCCGTTCCGGCGACAAGGATGCGACCAAGCTGGTCGAAATTCTGGAACGCATCATGCCGCACCTGAACGAAGCCAAGCCAGTACGTGCAATGGGCCTAGACAAGGAAGAAATGGAATTGATCAAGCCGCTGTGCCTGATCACTGCCAAACCGGCGATGTATGTGGGCAACGTGTCCGATTCCGGCTTCACCAACAACCCTTTGCTGGATCAATTGACCGCTTATGCCAAATCGCAAAACGCACCTGTGGTTGCGATCTGCGCTGCGATCGAATCGGAAATCGCCGAACTCGAAGATGCCGATAAAAAGGAATTTCTGGCCGATATGGGCATGGAAGAACCAGGTCTGGATCGCTTGATCCGCGCCGGTTTCTCATTGCTGGGCTTGCAAAGCTACTTCACCGCCGGCGTGAAGGAAGTGCGTGCATGGACCATCCACGTCGGCGATACCGGCCCGCAAGCGGCAGGCGTGATCCATACGGATTTCGAACGCGGTTACATCCGCGCGCAAACCATTGCGTATGAAGATTTCATCAAGTTCAAAGGCGAGCAAGGCGCAAAAGAAGCAGGCAAGATGCGCGCCGAAGGCAAGGAATACATCGTCAAGGACGGTGATGTATTGAACTTCCTGTTTAATGTATAAAAAGCCCGCATAAAAGGCCTGTATAAAACCCAGAATTAAAACCGTACGACGATTTATACAATCTGCGTTATCGCCCGACTTGAAGGTCGGGTGTAAAAGCAATTAAAAATTAACCGGTCTCACCCTGCATTGCCGCTGCTTTCAATCTTCCGAAGCCAGCGGCAATTTTCCAGACAATTCCAAACGCCCATGCCCATCCTCACTGAACTCAATCTGTATCCGATCAAATCCTGCGCAGGCATTTCCTTGCGCGAGGCGACACTGACGCCAGCCGGTTTGATGAGCCAGCATATTTATGATCGCGAATGGATGATTGTCGATGAAAACAGGCAGGCGCTGACGCAACGCGAATTCCCCAAAATGGCTTTGATCGAACCACGCATCAAGGCTGACACCCTGGAGCTGCGTTCACCCGGCATGTTGCGTTTTGAAGTGCCGTTGGATCTCCCCGACCCGGCCGATGAAAAAGTCATACGCGTCAAGGTGTGGGACGATGAAGTCGATGCCTACGATTGCGACGACACGACTGCGCTGTGGTTTTCGAACGCATTGGGCACTGCTTGCAGACTGGTACGCTTTCATCCGAATGCGCAAAGGCTAGCGAACAAGGAATGGACCAAGGACATCGACGCGCCGACCCTGTTTTCAGACGGCTTTCCGATGCTGGTGATCGGCACAGGCTCACTGGATGACTTGAATGAAAAACTGGTGACGCAAGGGCGTGCTGCCTTGCCCATGAACCGCTTTCGTCCGAACCTGGTATTCAGCGACCTTCCAGCGTTTGAAGAAGATTATGCGACGCTCTACACCATCGGCAATGCGCAGGTGAAGCCGGTCAAGCCGTCACCACGCTGCCCGATTCCGTCCATTGACCAGGCCAGCGGCGAGTTCGGCCCGGATCCGCTGGATATTCTGCAGAGTTATCGCAGCAATCCCAAGCTGGATGATCGCATCACGTTTGGCATGAACACCCTCCTGCTGAGCGGCGAAGGAGAAGTGATACGCGTGGGGCAAAACGTTGAAATTGAGCTGGATTTCTGAAGCAGGCGGCACCCAGCCCTGATCGCAACACCGGACATCTCCTGCTTTATGCACTTGAATTGGGATTGAAACGATCTTAACTGCGCACAAAAATTGCTACAAGGTAAGCATCGACGTAGTATGCTGCACACTGTTGCTATTTTCATAGCGCCACTGCCCTTGCAGTTTTAACCTGATGTCCATGACGAACACGCTGACTAACGAAAATTCGCAGTTACGCAATCAGTTGAAACTACTGCTGGAACAGGCGCATCGCAATCAGCAAATCATGCAGCGCTATCAAGAGTTCGACCTGAAGTTCATCGGCTCGAACACCTTCCAGGAATTGATCGATAGCGTCTTCGATACGCTCACCGAGGCATCGGAACTCGATGTCGTCACGCTGTCACTGATCGATCCCGATGCAGAAATTCGGCGCATCCTGACCGACCTGCGGATTGATGTCAGCGATTACCCGAATCTCATTTTCGTCGAACAAGACGTCGACGAGATCACGCATCCAACGCGCAAGCCGTCTATCGGCCCCTACAGCACGATGCTGCATCGCCGTCTTTTCCCGGATACGGTATTAAAGCCCAACAGCGTCGCCGTACTTCCGCTGATACGCCGCAATATGCTGATCGGCTGGCTCAGCCTGGGCAGCCTGGATCCCACCCGCTTCACAGCGAACATGGCGAGCGATTTCTTGCAGCACCGCGCCTCCATCGTCGCAATTTGCGTAGAAAACGTCATCAACAATGAACGCCTGCAACATATCGGCCTGACCGATCCGCTGACCGGCGTCAACAATCGCCGTTATGTAGAGCGGCGCCTGCTGGAAGAAGTCGGCCGCACGCAGCGACATGGCTACTCATTGTCCAGCATGTATATCGATCTGGATTTTTTCAAGAAGGTGAATGACAACTACGGACATCAAGGTGGCGACGAAGTACTGCGTGAAGTCGCAGCCCGCATCAAGGCCGAGTTGCGTTTAAGCGATGCACTCGGTCGTTTCGGTGGCGAAGAATTTGTCGTCCTGCTGATTGATGCCCCGCTGGATGCCGCAGTCGCCGTCGCCGAGCGCATACGCACGAGTATCTGCAACACGCCGATTGCACTGACGACAGGCAAGGATTTGCGCACCACGGTTTCCATCGGTGTCTCTACGCTCAAAGCCATCAGCCGCAAGGAAGAAACCGCAGCCGCAGCGCAACAATTTTTGGCAAAAGCGGATCAGGCTTTGTATCTGGCCAAACAAGGCGGCAGAAACAAGGTAGTCAGTGCTGAGTAATCGCCAGATCAAATGCAACGACACGAGCAATAAAAAAGGGAGCAATGATTGCTCCCTTTTTTATTGCTGATTGATGCGACTGAAATTAATTACACCGCTTTGAGTTCGGCCTGCAATCGTTCGTATTTTGCCTGCAGCTCTTGCTTGCTTTCACGCCATGCCGGATTGAATGGAATGCAATCGACCGGGCAGACTTGCTGGCACTGCGGTTCGTCAAAATGTCCGACGCACTCTGTACATTTGGTCGGATCTATCTCGTAGATCTCCTGCCCCATGTAAATCGCATCGTTCGGGCATTCCGGCTCGCATACGTCGCAATTGATACATTCGTCCGTGATCAGAAGTGCCATGATGAACCTCTCTGAGCAAACGAATAAGCAGTATCAGGACGAATACAACAAGCGCCGGCAGGCGCTCGCTGCGATGAACGGCGCAAGGCAGTGCCTTGCGAAACCCCATTCAACGTGTCCGTGATCAGCAGTGCCATGACAACCTCAATTCGCGACTTATCCCTGCCCTTGCGCAGCGATTTTCTCTTTCAGCCATTTGTCGACTGAAGGAAAAACAAACTTCGATACATCACCGCCGAGTGCGGCAATCTCACGGACTATCGTACCAGAGATGAATTGATACTGATCGGAGGGGGTCAGGAACAGCGTTTCCACGTCTGGCAAGAGATAACGATTCATGCCAGCCATCTGGAATTCGTATTCGAAATCGGAAACCGCGCGCAAGCCGCGCACGATCACACGCGCATCGTGCCTACGCACAAAATCCTTCAGCAAGCCGGAAAAGCTTTCGACATGCACATTCGGGTAATGGCCCAGCACTTCATTGGAGATCGTCAGACGTTCTTCCAGAGAAAAGAATGGCTTTTTGTTCTTGCTGTCGGCAACGCCGACGATCAACTTGTCGAACAAACCTGAGGCCCGACGTACCAGGTCTTCGTGACCACGTGTCAGTGGATCGAATGTACCTGGATAAATGGCTGTGACCATGATGGCTCCCGTATGGTGGCTAAGTGTCAGCTGGCGGAAAAAGCACGCGGCGCATGCGCCGGTTGAAGGGGCAATATGAGCGTTTTGCTTCTTGTTCCGGCATAGCGCAGTACGACACTATGGGCACCGCAAATAAACTGAATGCGCATTATGCCTGAAGTTCAGGCAGTTTTTTCGCTTGCAATAGATGGTAAAAAACCAATCCGGCGCTATCGGCGCGCACGACTTCCCAGTCTTGCAGCCAATCCGGCGGTGTAGCTACGTCCAGAGCGACTTCAGATTCGACATAAATCAAGCCATCATCCGTCAGCAAGGACGCGCACGCCGGCAGCATTTTGGCGAGCCAGTTCTGGTGATACGGCGGATCGAGAAAAATCAGTTTGAACTGGCCATTGCCGCCACGAGCATGCAAGCCTTGTATCGTCGACAGGGCATCGCCACGCACAATAGTGACTTGCTCGGCACGCAGTTTTTCCTTAGTCGTCTCCAGTTGCCGCACTGCGGGCGTGTGCATTTCCACCATCACCACCTGCTCAGCACCGCGACTCGCCGCTTCAAAACCCAGTACGCCGGTCCCGGCAAACAAATCCAGACATTTCAGCTTGTTCCATTGACCATCGATCAAATGATTGATCCAGTTGAATACTGTTTCACGCACGCGATCGGGCGTCGGGCGCAAACCTTCTGCATCGATCACGACAAGCGGCGTACGCTTCCATTGCCCGCCGATGATGCGCACCTGATGCGTCATGACTGGACGCGGCGGACGCTTGGCGACAGGTTTTGGAGGCTTGTTACGTATTTTTTTGGACATGAATGAAAATGCAATGGGGCGATGTGATGGAAGCGGCACGCAGAAAAGCTTGCGCAGCATGGATTGTAATGACTACAGACTATGCAAGCCAGCGCTACGCGATGTATTTATCCAATCGGCATATTCCATCCATTAGTCCGCCGCATTTACTTGTCGGCACCCACCACCACTATCGACAATTTATCCATTTGCAGCTTGCGATTGAATGCATCCTTGACCTGCGCCGTCGTGATCGCAGCAACTTTGGCAGTCCAGGTATCCAGATAATCCAGCGGTAATTGGTAAAAGCCGATGGCGGCAATATTCTGCAATATCTTGCTATTACTATCTATGCGCAGGGAAAAACCACCAATCAGATTATCCTTGGCCGCTTTCAATTCCACTGCAGTCGGGCCGTCGCGCAAGAACTCGGCCACGGTATCGCGCGCGACCTTCAGCGCTTCGTCGGCCTGCTCCTTTTTGGTTTGCAAGCCAATCTGGAAAGGTCCGGACTGCGCCATCGGATTGAAGTAGCTGCTCACGCCATAAGTCAGCCCGCGCTTTTCGCGCACCTGCTGCATCAGGCGAGAAGCGAAACCGCCGCCGCCCAACACATAATTGCCGACGGTCAGCGCAAAGTGATCGGGATCGTGCCGCGCCATCGCCGGCATGCCGATCAAGATATGGGCTTGTGACGCTTGATGCGGGATACGTTCCTCTGCACCCTTTGCATTCGGCACGGAAGGCAACGCTGGCAATGCCGCACCTTGTGGCAAACGTCGCGTGAGTTCCTGCGCTATTTTGTCAGCCTGATCACGTGTGACGTCACCTATCAGCGCAACAACAGCGCGATTGGCCACATAATGCGCAGCATGGAAAGCCAACAAATCGTCACGTGTAATGGCAGTCACCGATTCCACCGTCAACTGCAGCCCATACGGATGTGAGCCATACAATAAGCGCGAGAATTCTTTGTCGGCAATCGCTTCCGGTTGCGTCAAACTTTCCTTGATCGAAGCAATCGTGCGTGCCTTGTCGCGCACCAGAAAGTCTTGCGGAAAACTGGGCTGAGCCAGCAAGCGCCCCAGCAAAGGAACGGCAACATCGCGTTCTGTAACCAGCGTACGCAAAGTCACACCTGAACGATCCTCGTCGAGTCTTGCGCCACGGATAGCTGCAGTATCGGCAAACCCATCGGAAATCTGCGCCTCGCTCAAAGCCGGCTCACTCCCGCTCGGGCTTTGCACTGCGCGTAAACCACGTGCCAGCATGGCGTTTGTCAGTGCAGCGACGCCGGATTTTCCGGCGGGATCACGGCGCGAACCCGCATCGAAATCGACGCTGAGATCAAGAATCGGAATCGTGTGATTTTCGACGAACAATACGCGCGCACCATTCGGCAAACTCCACGACTGGATCTGCAATGCCGCGTGGGAAATACTGCATGCGGCACACAAGGCGAGGCCGGCAATCATTTTGAACATGAAGACTCCAGAAATACTTGATTGGTTTACAGCGCGGAATAAAATTGGCGCACTCAATGCAGCGGACCGGCTGCTGGCGGAGCAGCTTTCTTATCCGTCATCGGCAACGGGACTAGCGTCGCCACGGTCAAGGCATCGTCGCCGAAATACTTCTGCGCCACTGCCTGCACTTGCTGCGGCGTCACCGCACGCAAGCGTTCAATGATCAGATCGATATCCTTGTATGACAGGCCAGCCATTTCCATGGCGCCGATTTCCATCGCTTGGCCGAATACCGAATCGCGTTTGTAAACCTGACCTGCAATTAATTGCGTTTTCACGCGCTTCAATTCAGCGTCAGATACGCCATCGGTCGCAATGCGCGTTAATTCGGCGCGCAATTGCTTTTCCAGTTGTTCAGTTGTATTGCCTGCCGCCGGCGAACCGTCCAGCAAAAACATGACCGGACCACGCGCAATGCCGGAGTAAGAGGCGCCTACTTCATTCGCGACGCGATCAGTGCGAACCAGTTTGGCTGTCAGCCGTGCGTTATCGTAACCGTCGAGCACGGCCGCCAGTACATCGAGTGCAAATGCATCGTCATCCTTTTTGACATCTTGCAAGGCAGGCACCTTGAACGCCAATACAACATATGGATTTTCTGCCGGCGCCTTGACGGTCACGCGCTTGATACCGCGTTGTGGCGGCTCGTTTTGCGGACGGGTACGGATCAAGGTTCTACCAACAGTGCGGCCAAAGTATTTTTCCGCCAGTGCAAACACCTGTTTGGCATCAACATCGCCGGATACCACCATCGTCGCGTTGTTCGGCACATACCAGGCGTCATGCCAGGCTTTCACATCTGCGACAGTCATATGCTGCAAATCATCCATCCAGCCTATGATCGGATTGCGATACGGATGTGCCGCGTAGGCAGTCGAGGTCAAGGCTTCGTACACCATCGCGATGGGCTGGTCGTCGGTGCGCAGGCGGCGCTCCTCCATCACGACGCGGATTTCTTTTGCGAATTCATTCTTGTCGAACTGCAGATTCACCATGCGGTCCGCCTCAAGTGCCATCACGGCTTCCAGCTTGGATTTCTCGATTTGCTGGAAATAAGCGGTGTAATCCTTGCTGGTAAATGCGTTTTCACGTCCACCCAGTTGGGCGACGCGCTTACTGAACTCCCCGACCTTCAGCTTCTTGGTACCCTTGAACATCATGTGTTCCAGCGCATGCGCCACGCCTGTGGTGCCATTGCGCTCATCCACCGCCCCCACGCGATACCAGACCATGTGCGCCACGGTCGGCGCCCTATGATCTTCGTTGACGATGATCTTCATCCCGTTTTTCAAGGTGAATTCCTCAGTCTGTGCGGCACGGGCAAAGGATATTGCCAACATCATGGATGTTGCCAACACCATTATTCTCATTGTTCTAATACGCAATTTGATAGCCTTCGCTCTGATAGAATACGTCGATTGTATCCGCTTGCCTGCAACACACCGGCAAGCGCCTGTGACCGCTGTTCTGACCCCATTCCCGATGTTTAGTTTCTTCAAGAAAAAACCGCAAGAACCTACCCCGCCAGCGAGCGCACCTGCCACGTCGGCTCCCGAACAAGAACCGCCCGTCATTGCGACTGCAGTGGCAACACCCGCATCGGCTTTGGCTTCGACTTCGGCAGAGATCGTTGCCGCCGAGACTCCTGCAGCCCAAAAACAATCATGGATGACGCGCCTGAAAGTCGGGCTTTCCAAAACATCATCCAATTTGACGACGCTCTTCGTTGGCGCAAAAATTGGCGATGAATTGTATGAAGAGCTGGAATCCGCCTTGTTAATGTCGGATGCGGGCGTCGACGCCACACAATTCCTGCTGGATGAACTCAGGCGCAAGGTCAAAAGTGAAAAACTGACAGAAGCCGCGCAAGTCAAATCCGCATTACGCAGCCTGCTGCTCGACATGCTGACGCCGCTGCAAAAACCGCTGGTACTTGGACAGCACCAGCCGCTAGTCATGATGATCACCGGCGTCAATGGCGCGGGCAAAACCACGACTATCGGCAAGCTCGCCAAACATTTGCAGGCACATGGCCAATCGGTTTTATTGGCGGCAGGCGACACTTTCCGTGCCGCCGCCCGTGAGCAATTGACTGTATGGGGCCAGCGCAACAACGTAACCGTCATCGCGCAGGAATCAGGCGACCCGGCCGCGGTTGCCTTCGATGCAGTCCATTCGGCGCAGGCACGCGGTACCAATGTCGTGATGGTCGACACCGCCGGGCGGCTGCCTACGCAATTGCATTTGATGGAAGAATTAAAGAAAATCAAACGCGTCACGGCCAAAGGCATGGCTTCTGCTCCGCATGAGATTTTACTGGTCATAGACGGCAACACGGGCCAAAACGCACTGACGCAGGTCAAGGCGTTTGATGACGCCTTGGGCCTGACTGGCTTGGTCGTCACCAAGCTGGACGGCACCGCCAAAGGCGGCGTGCTGGCAGCGATTGCGCGCGCAAGACCGATCCCGGTTTACTTTATTGGCGTCGGCGAGCAGATCGAAGATTTGCAGCCTTTCAATGCGCAGGAATTTGTTGAAGCACTCTTGGGATAACGCGACATCGATGATTGAATTTCGCCAGGTTTCAAAAAAATATACGCAAAACGTCACTGCGCTGTCGGACATCACTTTGTCGGTCAACAAGGGTGAGCTGGTCTTTCTGGCCGGCCCCTCCGGCGCCGGCAAATCGACGCTATTGAAAATGATTGCCGCGATGGAAAGACCGAGCGAAGGCACGGTTATTGTCAGTGGCCACGATATCGGTCGCATCAAGAATTCCGGCCTGCCCTATTTGCGTCGCAATCTAGGTTTGATTTTCCAGCAACAACGCTTGCTGTCGGATCGCAATGTATTGGCGAATGTGATGTTGCCCCTCATTGTATGCGGCGCTTCGCGCTCAGATGCAGAACGACGCGCGCGCGCTGCGCTGGACAAGGTGGGCCTGCTGGACAAGGCAAGTTCTGCACCGCAGACTTTATCCGGTGGCGAACAGCAACGCGTGTCGATTGCGCGTGCCATAGTGAATCGTCCGCAGATTATTCTGGCCGATGAACCGACCGCCAATCTGGATAGGGAAAGCGCTAACAAGGTGCTGGATGCTTTAAAAGCTTTCCATGCAGTCGGCGTGACCTGCCTGATTTCCACCCATGACGAACAATTTCTTGATACAGCAACCCGCGTGATTTATCTTGAGCATGGCAAGATTGTCGAAAGCTGGCGCAGAACGACTCCGCAGGTGATGGCATGAATAGCTGGTTCAGACAGCATCGCTTTGCACTGGGCGATGCCTTCCGTCATTTATTCAAGACACCGGGCAATTTTTTACTGAATGTTTTGGTCGTGTCGATTGCACTGGCATTGCCATTTGCCGGTCTGACACTGATTGAAAATGTCAGGCCTGTATCCGAACAGTTGGCGGTGGAACCGGAAATCAGTATTTTCATGCAGATGGATGCCTCGCGTGAACGCGCCACCGCCCTCGCGCCGGAAATCAAACGCATTGCGCAAGAAGCCAAGCACCCGGTCAAGGTGGAATTCATCCCGCGCGAAAAGGCACTCAGTACGCTCAAGGATAAAACCGGACTGGAAGATGCGATCAGCACGCTGGGCGCAAATCCCCTGCCGGATGCCTATGTCGTCAAAATGACGGGTTTCCAGAACGGCGATGACGCCAAAAAGATCAAGCAAATCACGGAAAAACTGCAGGCCCTGAGCGGGGTTGAATACGTACAGATCGACTCGGCCTGGGTCGAACGCCTGGCAGCGCTGCTGCAAGTAATGCGTCTGGTCTTGCTTTTTCTTGCCGCGACACTGGGCGTGGTGGTGGTTGCCGTTGTCTTCAACACGATACGTCTGCAAGTCATGACACAACGCGAAGAAATCGAAGTCTCGCGTCTGGTGGGCGCAACGGACGCTTTCATTTGCCGGCCTTTTTACTATACGGGCGCACTACTGGGTTTGATCGCTGGTGGGGTTGCATTGATCGCCGTTGCAATTGCCTTGAATCCGTTGAACGCGGCTATCGCCGACTTTGCCCGCTTATATGCCTCGGAATTCAGGCTGGCACCTTTGGACGCAGTCGCAACCTTGATCATGCTGGCCGCCAGCGCTTTTCTGGGTTTGCTGGGAGCATTGCTATCAGTGCAGCGACATTTGGCGCGGCTGACTTAATCCCATCAGATGCCAAGAAAGAGCCCGGCGTTTCAGTGCTGCATTGCCCATGCCGTTAAGTCATGTAAGTACACACTCGGCGCCTGACCGTTCAATTCAGTGATTACATGGCGATTTCTTGTGCCGCTCAGAAAATCAGCTTCGGCGTAAAAAAGTCATCTCACACACGCAACTTCATTGCAGGATTTCGCTCTAAACCCCGTAAGCTAGAATTTATTGTAATAAAAATTGCAATAATGTTTTAGCTATCAGCTTGGTATAAAACGCTCATTAGCACTCATTCTTATAGAGTGCTAATATAGCCGTTCTAACCGATTTCCCTGTAAGCAAGGCAAATCGATTTTGAATAAAAGTGAGCAAGGAGAAAGCATGAAAGCAGCATCTGCATCCACCGCAATGATTCCAGCCAGCAACATCATGGCACTGGGATTTTCTGGCGCGCTGGGCAATATTGACGCTTACATCTCGGCGGTCAATCGCCTGCCTATGCTGACGCACGAAGAAGAAATGTCGCTGGCACGTCGCCTGCGCGACGATAACGATTTGGGCGCTGCGCAAAAGCTGGTGCTTTCGCATCTGCGTCTGGTCGTATCGATTGCGCGCGGCTACCTCGGTTATGGCTTGCCCCATGCTGATTTGATTCAGGAAGGCAACATCGGCTTGATGAAAGCCGTGAAGCGTTTTGATCCCGATCAAGGCGTGCGCTTGGTGTCGTATTCGATGCATTGGATCAAGGCAGAAATGCATGAGTACATCCTGAAAAACTGGCGTCTGGTCAAAGTCGCGACAACCAAAGCACAACGCAAATTGTTCTTTAATCTGCGCAGCCATAAAACCGGCCTCGATTCGATGACACCGGATCAGGTCGATGCCTTGGCAAAAACGCTGAATGTTAAACGCGAAGAAGTCATTGAGATGGAAATGCGTTTATCCGGTCGCGATATTGCTCTCGAAGCGCCAACTGACGATGAAGATGACAAGTTTGCGCCTATCGCTTATTTGTCTTCGGATATGCAGGAGCCTACCAAGGTTTTGGAATCACAGCACTACGACAAATTGCAGACCGAAGGTTTGTCGACCGCCTTGGGCAAACTGGATGCGCGTTCACGCCGTATCGTGGAAGCACGCTGGTTGGCCAACGACGATGGCTCAGGTGCGACCCTGCATGAACTGGCTGATGAATTCGGCGTCTCCGCGGAACGCATACGCCAGATCGAAGCGGTGGCATTGAAAAAAATGAAAGGCTCGCTGGCTGCTTACGCTTAAGTGATTAAGCAAGCAGCAGTGAACAAAAAAGGCGCTCCATGGAGCGCCTTTTTTATGTCGGATTACAGAGCCAATTACTTCGATTCAGCCAACAGAATCTTCAAATCGTGCACGATAGGCTCCACACCTTGGCCATGACGAATGAATAAGCGTATGCGTCCTTGCGTATCGAATACATAACTGCCTGCGGTGTGATCGACGGTATAACTACCCGGCGTTTTACCCGGCACTTTTTGGTAAAAGACCTTGAATTCCTTGGCCGTCTTTTCAGTCTCTGCCATATCCCCGCGCAATCCGAGGAAACGCGGATCAAATGCAGGCACGTATTGCGACAGCAAGGTTGCCGTGTCGCGCTCAGGATCGACCGTGATGAACAATACCTGCACCTTGTCGGCATCTGGCCCCAGTGCCTTCATCACATTTGCCATTTCCAGCATCGTCGTCGGGCAGACATCAGGACATTGCGTGAAGCCGAAGAACACGACAACTGCCTTGCCCTTGAAATCAGCCAACGTGCGTAGCTTGCCATGATGGTCATGCAAGGAAAAATCCTTGCCATACGCCAGCCCTGTTACATCGGTATTCGTGAATGGCACAGCCTTGTCGCCACAGGCACTCAGGGAAAGCAAAACAGTACAGATCAGCAGCAGGGAACGTAAACGCATCTTTTTCAAAACCTCAAATAATGATCGACCAACAATGCGGCAAACAGTAGCGACAAATAGATAATCGAATACGCAAACATCTTGCGCGCAATCATGTCTGTGTAATGGCGATAAACCTGCCATGCGTACCAGACAAAAATGGCATCGAGCACCGCAGCGGCAGCCAGATAAATCACACCGCTCATGCCGACCGCGAAAGGCAGCATGGTGGTGGCGACCAATGCAATCGTATACAGCCAGATATGAAATTGCGTAAATGCAGTGCCATGCGTTATCGGCAACATAGGCAATCCGGATTTCGCATATTCATCGCGACGATACAGCGCCAGCGCCCAGAAATGCGGCGGGGTCCAGATGAAGATGATCAAGACCAGTATCCATGCCTGCATGGGTAAATCATTTGCTACTGCGGCCCAACCCAGTGCCGGTGGCATCGCACCCGACAAACCGCCGATCACGATATTTTGCGGCGTGGCAGGTTTGAGGATGATGGTGTAAATCACTGCGTAGCCAACGAAGGTTGCGAAGGTCAGCCACATCGTCAGCGGATTGACGAAGTTATAAAGTATCCACATGCCTGCGCCGCCAATCACGCCGGAAAAAACCAGCGTCTGCGGCACCGTGATTTCGCCACGCGCCATCGGGCGTCTTGCAGTGCGCGCCATGCGTGAATCAATTTCGCGTTCGACTAGGCAATTAATCGCAAAAGCCGCCCCGGCCAATAGCCAGATGCCGACAGTTGCGGCAACAACAATCTTCCAGCTTGGAAGTTCTGGGGTTGCGAGAAACATGCCGATCACGGCGCAAAAAACTGCAAGCTGCGTGACACGCGGCTTGGTTAGTGCCCAGTATTGGGCGATGCGATTGGGAGATGCGGTCAAGGTTGTCATGCGTTATCTTTTGAAGCAGTCGGTGAGTTCAAACCAATATGCAAAATCTATTTGATGTGACTCACGATGTTCCCGGGCTGGCCCGAGATTCTTGTCTTGTAGTTTAACATGACCAGCACCAGCACAAGCAGCGCTGCACAACCGTTGTGCGCCACTGCGAGTGCGAGCGGCCATTTCAATGACACTGTGGCAATACCTATCGTGATTTGCAAAGCCAGTGCAACCAGCAAAGCGCGCGCAACCGGTCTCATACCTTCTATCTTGTACGCCTGGTAACCAAGCCACGCCAGATACGCTGCCAGCACGAAGGCAAACATTCTGTGTGTCCAGTGAATGGCAGTCAGTGCAGCAAAAGGCAGATATTCGCCATCCGCTGTTTTACCCAGACTGCGCCACAAGGTAAATCCATTGTCAAAATCCATCTGCGGTATCACTGCGCCGTGGCATAGCGGAAAGTCAGTGCACGCCAACGCAGCGTAATTAGTGCTGACCCAACCGCCCAATGCGATTTGCAACGTCAACAATACCAAGCCTATCAAGGCGGGGAGTCGTAATGCCGACGCCTGCGCTGCAACCGGTCCATGATCCTTTTGCCGCACGCCCACCCAAGTCAACATGCCGAGCAAAGTCATCCCCAGCAATAAATGGATGGTGACGATGATGGGTTGCAACTTCATCGTGACTGTCCATGCACCGAACGCACCTTGTATACAGACAAAGATAAAAAGCAGCATCGGATAACGTGGCGAGAAACGCTGATTGCTGCGACCGCTCTGCAACCAGAAACGCCATGCAATCACCACAATCGCAATAATCAATACACCTATGCCCATCGCCAGGTAACGATGGATCATTTCGACCCATGCCTTCATGACGGTGACAGGACCATCCGGCATCAAGGCTTCGGCCGCGCGTATATGTTCCATTGCCTGTAAAGGATTGGCGTGTCCATAGCAACCCGGCCAGTCAGGACAACCCAGACCGGAATCGGTCAGACGTGTGAAAGCACCGAACATGATCACATCGAAGGTCAGGAATACCGTCACCCACACCAGCTTGCGATACTTGTCCGGGTCTTTCGAAGACCAGACGATCACGCATGCCAGCAATGCGACGAACAGCCCCTTGCTGGCCAACTGAAATAATGTATTGGAATCAACCAATGGACGACGCTTTCAAAAGTTTGGTCACATCCTTCTTGATCTTGTTCGGATCTGCATCTTTGGGGAAGCGCATCATCAAATTACCCAAGGGATCAATCATGTAAATATGATCGGACATCGTCGTCCCGTCTTCCACTGGCAACCAGGCACGCACCGCCTCCGCTTTGGCACGCAGCATATTGGTCCCGTCAAATTCGCGCATCAATATCGTATCGACAGGCTTGCTACCGGTGATCAGCCAGACGCGCTCTATGCGCTCCATTTCCTTGCCTTGTGCCAGACGTAGCTGACGGATGTCATGCAGTTTCTTTTCGCACACGGCAGGGCATTCTGCTCCATCTACTTGCAGCATGATCCATTTTCCCTGATAAGCATCGAGAGCGAGCGGCTTGCCATCCAGTGTCGTGGTTCCCAGTGCCGGAATTGGATACTCGCGCGGATCAATGAAGGCACCGTAATTGGTGCGACTCTGCGGTTTGATCACGTAATAAGTCAGATACGACAAGATGATAGGCGAGGCGCAGACCAGCAAAACCGCCATTAATTTCCAGCGTCCTTTGGATTTATTTATTTCCACGTCGAATTCCAGTCACAACAAAGAAAATGAAAGCCATTGCCGCCAACGCATACCATTGGAAGGCATAACCACGATGTTTCTCGACACCCGTAGATGGTAGCGGCCAGTCGCGTACCAAGCCATCATGGGTATCGGATAACTGTTCAAGAAAAATCGGCTGCATCGCCAACTTGCTGGATGAGGCAAAACTGGCAATATCGAGATTTTGCACAATCGCATGAGGACGCGGAGCATCAACCGCCCCCAACTGCATGACCTGACCGATCGATTGGCGCGCAACGCCCTCGATTTCAATCACGCCATCGGGCGTCGCGATCACAGGGACTTTGGTACGATCAGAAACATTGCGGGGAATCCAGCCACGCGCCACCAGTACATATCGATCGCTCCCGACAATCTTGAATGGCATCAATAGATAAAAACCGGCAACGCCGTTATTCGGGCGATTATCCAGATAGACCGGCCAGCCGCGCAAGAACTCTCCTTTGACCAGCACGCGCCGAAACTCCAGGCCCTCACCATCCGGCAAGGCCGCACCCAATCGAATCGGCGGCGCAGACTGCCGCTCTTGCAGCTTCTCGGCCAGCTCGATCTTCTCGGTTGCGCGTCGCGTCTGCCATTGCGCCAACGACAATCCCACCGCCACTGCAATCGCTGCCGCAACAAACGGAATGAACCTAAATCGAAAGGTGATTCGCATTACAATACCAATTCACTCAAACCATTCTGCGTTGCATACCGATGCCATACGGTAGACAGACACAATCATGAAAATTATCGTTGCTATCGCTTTTATCCTGATACTCGGCAGCCTTGGCTCCGCACTGTTTTTCCTGATGAAGGATAAAGGTAAAAGCGATCGTACAGTCAAGGCCCTCGCAATGCGCGTCGGCTTCTCGATCACGCTATTTCTTTTGGTGCTACTTGCGTATCGCCTCGGTTATATCCAGCCGACCGGCATACGCTAATATCCGAGGGTTCAAGGATCTTTGCATCTCATACAACATCTGACTTGCTCGTAAAAAAGCCGCACCGAAGTGCGGCTTTTTTACGTCTTGCTTATTGCTGATTACAACCAATAAACGACGACGTACAAACCAAGCCAGACCACGTCGACAAAGTGCCAGTACCAGGCGGCACCTTCAAACCCAAAATGATTGTCAGCGGTAAAGTGGCCTTTCAGCACACGATACAAAATTACGCTCAGCATGATTGCGCCCAACGTCACATGAAAGCCATGAAAGCCTGTCAGCAAAAAGAAGGTTGAGCCATAGACACCGGATGTCAGCTTCAGGTTCAACTCGCTGTAAGCGTGCATGTACTCATAAACCTGGAAACCCATGAAAATCGCGCCCAGCAAAATCGTCGCTGCCAACCAGATTGCTGTTTGGGTACGATGATTGGCGCGAATCGCATGATGCGAAATCGTCAGCGTCACACCAGACAACAAAAGCAATGCTGTATTGATGGTTGGAATCCAGAATGGTCCCATGGTCGCAAATGCTTCGACCGTGCCGGCCGGGCCAACGTTGCCCCATTGCGCCGCAAAATCAGGCCACAGAATTTTGTGATCAAGATCACCCAACCACGGCATCGTGATGCTGCGCGCATAGAACAAGGCACCAAAGAATGCCGCAAAGAACATCACTTCAGAGAAAATAAACCAACTCATGCTCCAGCGGAAAGAAGCATCAATGCGCTGGTTGTACATGCCGCCTTCGGATTCGGCAATTGCTTCGCCAAACCATTTGTACAAAACAACCAGAAAACCGATCAGGCCGATTGCATTTGCATACGGGCCCCAAGCGATGTCATTCACCCAAGCCGATGCACCAGCCATCATTATGAGCAGCGAAATACCAGCCGTTACCGGCCATCTGGACGGGCCAGGCACGAAATAATAAGGCGCATTCGCGTGTTGAGCACTCATCTCCATCTCCCAATACAAAATTCAAATAGTTACGATGCAACGGCAACTTTGACCCATGTCACAAGCACCGCAATTCAATTCCATTTAAACCTATCGACTTGAACATCGTCGTATTTTTTATCCTGCAACTTCGGGGGCCAACTTGACTGTCTTTTCAGGCTTGGCAATCTCAAAAAAAGTATAGGACAAGGTAATTGTCTTTACATCCTTGGGCAAGGCCGGATCCAGATAAAAAACAACCGGCATTTGCTTGGCCTGACTTGGTTCCAGTGTTTGTTGCTGGAAGCAGAAGCATTCCACCTTCTTGAAATGCGCTGCGGCCTGCTGCGGCGCATAACTTGGGATTGCCTGTGCTTCAACACTGCGCGCTTGCGTGTTCACCACTTCGTACAGCACTTGCGTCATTTCACCCGGATGCACCTGCATACTGCTTACCGTCGGGCGAAAGCGAAATGGTCCTTGGGTGTTCGCGTCAAATTCAACTGTTATGGTTCTGCTCTTGTCGATTTGCGAGTTGTCGATCGGTTTTACCTTCATCTCTTGCGAAGTCAGGATATTGACACCGGTCAGTTCGCAGATCTGCTTGTAAATCGGAACCAGCAGATAACCAAAACCAAACATCATCACCGCAATCACGGCTAGCTTGCCGAACATCCGGGCATTCAATCTGCCCGTTGGCTCTGTCTGGTTTTCCATCTTTTCCTAACTAAACCAAATGCGTTTGGCGATCACGCTTAGCATGAAGGCTGCTGCGATCGCGGCCAGTATGAGGCCGGTACGCAGATTACGTTTTTTCTGATCAGTCATTTGAAGACGAACTCACTTGCATGTGTTCGTCGCTCCATTTACTTAACAGTCGGTGGTGTTTCAAATGTATGGAAAGGCGCCGGGCTAGGCACAGTCCATTCCAAACCTTCTGCGCCTTCCCAAGGCTTGTCCGCAGCCGGCACACCGCCTTTGATTGAAGGCAATACGACAGCGAACAGGAAATACACCTGCATCAAACCGAAACCGAAACCGCCTATCGATGCAATCACATTAAAGTCTGTAAATTGCGCAGGATAGTCAGCGTAACGACGCGGCATACCTGCCAGCCCCAGGAAGTGCATAGGGAAGAACGTTATGTTAAACAGAATCAACGAACCCCAGAAATGAATTTTTCCGCGGGTTTCGTTGTACATGAAACCTGTCCACTTTGGTCCCCAGTAATAGAAACCGGCGAACAGTGCGAACAAGGAGCCCGCCACCAGCACGTAATGGAAGTGGGCAACCACGTAATAGGTATCTTGCAATTGAATATCAATCGGTGTCACGGCCAGAATCAGACCAGTGAAACCGCCAATCGTGAACACGAAGATGAAGCCGATCGCGAACAGCATAGGTGTTTCGAAGGTCATCGAACCGCGCCACATGGTTGCGATCCAGTTGAAAATTTTCACGCCTGTCGGGACTGCAATCAGCATCGTCGCGTACATGAAGAACAACTGCGCAGTCACCGGCATACCGGTGGTAAACATGTGATGTGCCCACACCATGAATGACAGGATCGCGATCGAAGCGGTCGCATACACCATCGATGCATAGCCGAACAATTGCTTGCGAGCGAATGCAGGAATGATGTGCGAGACGATGCCGAACGCAGGCAGAATCATGATGTACACCTCTGGATGTCCGAAGAACCAGAAGATGTGTTGGTACATGACAGGATCGCCGCCGCCGGCCGCATTAAAGAAGGACGTGCCGAAGTGACGATCGGTCAATGTCATCGTGATGGCACCAGCCAAGACCGGCATCACGGCAATCAGCAAGTAAGCAGTAATCAACCAAGTCCAGCAAAACATTGGCAGCTTCATCAGTGTCATGCCAGGCGCACGCATGTTCAGGATGGTGACGATGATATTAATCGACCCCATGATCGACGACGCACCCATGATGTGCATCGCAAAAATCGCCATGTCCATGCCGGGACCCATCTGGGTAGACAAGGGCGCATACAGCGTCCAGCCAGCGGCAGTCGCGCCACCCGGAACCAAAAAAGAAGTTGCAAGAAGAATCGCGGCAGGTGGCAACAACCAGAACGAGAAGTTGTTCATCCGTGCAAACGCCATATCGGACGCGCCGATTTGCAGTGGCACCATCCAGTTGGCAAACCCGACAAAGGCCGGCATGATCGCGCCGAAGACCATGATCAAACCGTGCATCGTGGTCAACTGATTGAAGAATTCGGGCTGCATCAATTGCAGGCCTGGCTGGAACAGTTCTGCGCGAATCAACATCGCGAGGAAACCGCCAGACAGCAGCATGATGAAGGAGAACCACAGATACAGCGTGCCGATATCCTTGTGGTTGGTTGCATAAACCCAGCGGCGCCAGCCGTGTGGTGCGCCGTGATGATCGTCGTGCGAATGATCGTGGGCGGCGTCGTGTGAATGATCGACTGCGGTTGTGCTCATATCAATCTCCTGATTCAATTACTTACGCGCAGCCAGCACTTCAGCCGGTTGGACAATATTTTCCGCCGCTTTGTTGGACCAGTGGTTGCGGGTGTAAGTGATCACAGCTGCAATTTCGGTATCCGACAATACGGACTTCCATGCTGGCATGGCATTCTTACCTTCCAGCAGGATATGGATATTCGCATCTTTAGGACCGGTGACAATCGCCGAGCCATCCAGTGCAGGAAAGCTACCCGGGACACCCTTGCCGTTTGCCTGATGGCAAGCGATACAATTTGAGGTATAGACTTTTTCGCCACGCTGCACGAGTTCATCGATAGTCCAGGTCTTGGCAGGATCGTCTGCATTCGCAGCCATTTCCTTTTTCTTGCCATCGACCCACGCTTTGTAATCTTCCTCGCTGACCACATTCACGACGATAGGCATGAAGGCGTGATCTTTGCCGCACAACTCTGCGCATTGACCGCGGTAAGTACCGATTTTTTCTGCCTTGAACCAGGTGTCACGGACAAAACCCGGAATTGCATCCTGCTTGACGCCGAACGCAGGAATCATCCATGCGTGGATCACATCATTGGCCGTCAGGACGATACGAATTTTTTTGTTCACCGGAACGACGACAGGGTTGTCGACTTCGATCAAATAATTTTGACCTTTGGCAACAGACGAATCAACAATCTGTTCACGCGGTGTGGCGAGGTTAGACAGGAAATTGATGCCCTCCCCTTCGCCATTCAAATAGTTATAGCCCCATTTCCATTGCATACCGGTGGCTTTAATGGTGATGTCGGCATTCGACGTATCCTTCATTGCCACCACCGTTTTGGTGGCAGGCAGCGCCATACCGATAACGATCAGGAACGGGACAACGGTCCATGCGATCTCAACTAGAGTGCTTTCGTGGAATTTAGCGGACTTGTGGCCGAGTGACTTGCGATGTTTGAGTATCGAATAAAACATCACGCCAAAGACGGCGAAAAAAATCACCAGGCAGATAATCAGCATCAATGTATGCAGCGAATAAATCTGTTCGGCGATTTGCGTCACAGGTTGCTGAAAATTGAGCTGACGCACTGCAGGTCCGCCTGGACTATCGGTCACCGCCCAAGACGGCAAAGCTGCCGTCAGGAGCGACGCACCGAGCATCAAAGATTGAAGGCGCTTCGCAAGTTCCATGATTTCCTCAAATGCCCAAATTAAGAATTCTGTTGACCACCGGGCAAAATTTCCAGACCCAGCCTCTGGTGCAATTCAAATTCGAATGCCCCCCTTGAACCATCAAGAATCACCCACATCTGACCGGTGTGTTTGCGATTCCGACCACACTAACTTACTTACTGCATCTTGCTTTCAGTGCAGTTACGGCACTTGCCTCAGTCGAAGCACATGCTTATTTAGGGCCTGCATGGGTGACCGAAGTCACTCCAGCGCAAAACCGTCGAAGTATAAGTCTTAAATGACAGTGTTATCAAGCGCACAGGAATTTAGCCGCCTTTATTCGGATTAAATGCTGAAAGTACGCAACACTTCACCCCACCTGATCAAAATTTGCTGTAGCACTTGCTGCATTAAATCAACGCTATGTCAGCAAGGATACTTGTTTTTCAGTAATTTTTTTCTTACTTTTTTGGCAAATCAAAGCGGACGATAGACTCACCGTTTGAAGTGGTGCGCGGTGCAGGCCTGAATGCGTGTCCATAAATAATTTCAAAGGTCAACGGAATCTTGCCATCCGCTCGCCGATTTTTCTCCAGTTCGTCCACCACCCGCTGCCACGCTTGCTTGCCCAGCAAGGTTC
Source organism: Herminiimonas aquatilis (assembly GCF_042665175.1). NCBI lineage: Bacteria > Pseudomonadati > Pseudomonadota > Betaproteobacteria > Burkholderiales > Oxalobacteraceae > Herminiimonas > Herminiimonas aquatilis. The sequence goes on along the minus strand of NZ_JBHTCC010000001.1, from coordinate 1,909,358 downwards.
TGCGCCTTGTATCTAATGGATTGCCGCCAAAAGCACGTACGTCGACCATCAGCTTATCGACCGAACTGTAGGTAACGGTTAAAGTCTCCATATCCATAACCGGCGTGGAAAATCCGGCATTGACCAGCATGTCGCCAAAATCATGCATATCGACAAAGGGCAAGGCATGCGATGAACTATCCGCCACCGCAAACGCAGCACGCAACTCCTTGAAGGTATCAGGGCCAAAGCAGGAAAACATCAACAGGCCATCTTGCCGCAACACCCGACGCCATTCGGCAAAGACCCGATCCGGCTGCGGATGCCAATGCAGGGCCAGATTTGACCACACCAGATCGACGGCGTTGATGCCGAAAGGAAGCTGTGAAAAATTACCGCATAACAAATTCGCGCTTGATTCCCGGCTCAGAGCGGCCGGCAACCACTGCTGAAGCAGCCGATTCATGGAAGACAAGGCTGCTGTTTGTGCAAACTGCGCCTGTGCCAACATTGCCGGCGAAGCATCCAAACCGAGCATTGTCGCTTTCGGAAAGCGCTTTTGCAGAGTCGTCAGATCCGCCCCCTCGCCGCAACCTGCATCAAGCACGCGTTCTGGCGCAAGCCGAACAAGCGCCAGACGCTCATGCATACGCGTTGCTACTTCGCGACGCAAAAAAGTCGACTCGACCACGCGTGCAGGATCATTGAACAAGGTGCGCACCCGGTTTAAATCAATCGGCGCGCTCAGGCTGGAATCAGGAAGGGAAGACACGAATAGGGCAATAGATTCAATGAGATAATGCAGCAAGTTTACACGGTTGAAGGCTGGATTGCGCGATGCATTATCGTTTTCTCGACTGGACTCGACATTTCATCCGCCAGTTACCGGCGGCGCTGCCATCGTCATGTGCATTGTGCGGCGTCAGCGGTGCGGACTCGCTTTGCCACAATTGCAATACGCGATTTTTTGGCCAACATCCGCATCGCTGCGCACAATGCGCGGCGCCACTGGCATACATTAGCGACAACTTGGAGCGCTGCGGCAACTGCTTGAGCAACCCGCCCGCTTTTGACGCCACAATCGTCGCCAGCGATTACACCGCGCCCGTAGATCAATTGGTACTCGCACTCAAATTCGGCAATCGCCTGGCTTTGGCGCCGCTGTTTGCGCGCAAGCTGCGAGACGCGATATTGCGCGAGCCAGCTTTCGCCATGCCCGCTTTGCTGGCTGCCGTGCCCTTGAGCGAAAAGAGATTAGCCGAACGCGGCTTTAATCAGGCGCTGGAAATCGCCAAGCCCCTCGCTCGTGCGATTGCCATCCCGCTCGCCCCTCAGTTAATTGAACGTACCCGCGACACCTTGATGCAAGCAATGTTGCCGACCGCTGAACGGCATCGCAATATCCGCCATGCATTTGCATTGCCGGCCAACGCCATAAAGTTCGTTCGTGGACAGCACATAGGCCTGGTCGATGATGTATTGACCACCGGTGAGACTCTCAATGAAATTGCCGCCACCTTGAAGCGTCATGGGGCTGTGCGCATCACCAATCTGGTTTTTGCGCGCACGCCGTATAAGTAAATAGCTGCACATCGGATTAAAATGCGCCATCCGATCCATCCACGATCTAATTATTCAAAGACGAGCGGCATTTATTATTGAGCCAGGGAGAATTGTTTTGTTTCATGTAGTACTGGTAGAGCCCGAAATACCGCCGAACACCGGCAATATCATTCGCCTGTGTGCAAACACTGGCGCCCAATTACATTTGATCGAACCACTTGGCTTTCCATTGGATGACGCAAAGATGCGCCGTGCGGGGCTCGACTACCATGACTACGCGCAAATGAAAGTACATCGCGACTGGCCGACCTTTCTTGCATCGTTTCCAGCCGAGCAGCCTTTGAATCCGGCACGCATGTTTGCGCTGACCACGCATGGCTCCACACCCTTTGCCGGCATAGCATTTCAGCCCGGCGATATTTTTGTATTCGGCTCCGAAACCAAAGGGCTGGATCCGGCATTGCGCGAATCTTTCCCTGTGCAGCAAAGAATACGCCTGCCAATGCGGCCGGACAACCGCAGCCTGAATTTGTCTAATACTGTGGCCGTTGTGGTCTATGAAGCGTGGCGACAAAACGGTTTTTTCGGAGGAAGTTAATGCCACCCCGTTTTACGCTACGATGCTCACCTCACCCTCACCGTTTATCGCAAAGGATAGTATGAAATTAAGCTCACTCTCACTCATTTCCGTCGGCCTGTTGATCAGTGGTGCCGCGCTTGCACATGAGTATCGCGCAGGCGACATCCATATCGATCATCCGTATGCGCGCACAACCGTGCCTGGCCAAACCAGCGGCGGCGCCTACCTGACGCTGGAAAACAAGGGTAAGCAAGCGGATGCATTGATTTCCGCACAATCGCCGGCAGCGCAATCCGTGGAAATTCACACCATGTCCATGACAGCCGATCATGTGATGCGCATGCGCGAGGTAAGCAGCATTGAACTCAAGCCGCAAGAAAAAATCGTCATGCAACCGAGCGATGGTTATCACATCATGTTGCTTGGATTGAAAAAGCCGCTCAAGGCAGGTGATAAATTACCGCTGACACTGACGTTCAAAAAAGCAGGAAAAGTGGAAACGTCGATTTTCGTTGAAGAAAATAATGTCAAGAATACTGATTTAAAACAGGAAGAGCATCACCATCATTGAGTAACCATGCACGTCGAGCCATGTTTATTATTGAAAAACCAGCAAGCGGCGAGCGGAATAAGTAAAGGGGACGTTATTAAAACGTCCCCTTTTTCATTTTCCACTTCAAATCATTTCGCTGCGTAATGGCGGTACACAGTAGATTTTCCATCGGCCTGAAACAACAAGACATCGTAGGTATCAGCCGGTTCACCTGGCACTTCCATACCCGGCGATCCCATTGGCATGCCGGGGACCGCCAGCCCTGTTGCTTTCGGCTTTTCTGCCAGCAAACGCTTGATGTCAGCCGCCGGGACATGCCCTTCCAGCACGTAACCGCCTATCGTTCCGGTGTGGCAGCTGCCCAATGATGCGGGCACGCCCAACTTCGTACGATATGCGGCGGTATTAGGCACATTCTGAGTACGTACCTTGAAGCCGTTGGCGCGCAAATGATCTACCCACTGCTCGCAGCAACCGCAGGTTGCGCTCTTGTATACTTCAATCAACGGTTGTTCAGTTTTGGCAAAACCAATCGTCGGCATCGCGCCAAACAAAGCTGCGACACCGAGAAAAATTCTTCTTTGCATACTCTTCTCCTTAACACTCTGCCTACTCGCAAAAATGCGAGTCACGTGCACTGTAGATTATTTCGGACAAACAAAAAGCCGCAAAAATTCTGCGGCTTTTCAAGATTGCAAAAATTGACGCTCAGGCTGCCTGTACTGCTGCCATGCGCGTGACAATTTCTTTGCGATAGCGATTCAATTCCTGCACCGAACCGAAAGTACGCTCGAACAGCAACGACATATTGTGCAAGATGCGATCAACCACTTTCTTTTCCCACTCACCGTCAAACTTGATCTGGCCATCTAACCAACGCTCCAGCCACTCAGGATCCGGTAAACGTGACTGCACTGTATCGTTCGGAAACAATGATTGATTCACGTGCAGATTAGTTGGATGCAAAGGTTTTTCAGTGCGACGTGCCGAAGCCATCAACACACCAATTTTCGCGAATGCAGCGCGGGCGCTATCACCGACTTCATTCAACGCTTTTTTCATGTAACGCAGATAAGCGCCGCCGTGACGTGCCTCATCCTGGCTGATGATTTTATAAATCTGTTTGATGACAGGTTCGGTGTGCCAGTCAGACGCGCAGCGATACCAGTGATTCAGGCGAATCTCGCCGCAGAAGTGCATCATCAGCGTTTCCAGCGCAGGCGCCGGATCGAATTCGAAACGCACGTTGTGCAACTCTTCTTCCGTCGGCACAAATTCTGGCTTGAAGCGACGCAGGTATTCCATCAACACCAGCGAATGCTTTTGCTCTTCAAAAAACCAGACTGACATGAATGCAGAAAAATCACTGTCGCCGCGATTGTCACGCAAAAACATTTCGGTAGCTGGCAAGGCTGACCATTCCGTAATCGCATTCATGCGTATGGTTTGTGCCTGCTCATCCGTGAGCTTGGAGCCGTCGAACTGATCCCACGGAATATCTTTTTCCATGTTCCAGCGAACTTGCTCTAACGATTTAAACAATTCTGGGTACAACATATGCGCCTTAAAAATTGAGTTAAGTCCTTGATTCTACCAAGAAATTCGTAATTTACCCAGCAACAGCCCTGCAATTTGCTTGTTCAAAGCTTTATTTTCAGCATGAAATTTCATTTTCCTTGCTCGGGAAAAAGCCCACCAGGCCGCTTTCAAGGGCCCAATTCTGGGCAATCAATACTCTTACAAACATAAATCATTCCGCAATCAATTCAATCCCGAAAGAGCTGTTTAATAAAACCATGTCAGACAAAGAACTCCGCAGCAGGCGCCATGACAAATTTCCCATCTTGATGCAAGATGCAAGCATCCAAATCCGATAATCTCCCTCATCATGACGAAAATCATATCCACCATCCTGCGCTGCGCGCTATTGCCTGGCCTGTTCATCGGCGCAAATGCATATGCGCAAACAGCTGCAAAGGCAGCATGTCCAGCAACACTGAATCACACAGTTCAGCGCCTGCAAGATGAGGCGCCGCAAAATCTTTGCCAGTACGCAGGCAAAGTCGTTCTGGCAGTCAACACAGCTAGTTACTGCGGCTACACGGTGCAATACGAAGGATTGGAAAAGCTGTACGCCAAATACAAAGACCAAGGCTTGGTGGTCCTCGGCTTCGCATCAAATGATTTCGGCCAGCAGGAACCCGGCGCGAATAAGGAAATCGCGGAGTTTTGCAACAACACCTATGGCGTGAAATTCCCCATGTTTGCCAAAACATCGGTAGTCGGTGCGAACAGCAATGCGTTTTATCAATCCTTGATGAAGGCCGGAGCGCAGCCGCCAAAATGGAATTTTCACAAAATTCTGCTGGATCGCAAAGGCAATGTCCTGGCCAGCTACCCATCGAAAGTGACGCCTGGAGATAAAAAATTGATCGCGGATATTGAACAGGCCATAGCGCAAAAATAGGGGCTGTCGATACACCTGCCCTCAAATCCACCATTGTGCGAATTGCAGGAGAAAACAACGCATGTAGGCTCCGGCGCACAGTAAGCGCCGCACCATGCCATCAGCATGCATAATGTCGAACCTGACCAAATTCTTGAACAAATGACCCGGCACGTACTCTCGCCAGCGATTTTTTCATGAAACAAACCGAAACTGAAAGTGACTACAGGCGGTCCTCGCCTTCCTACCATGCGCATTTTGATTATTGAAGACAACGCAGATATCGTCGCAAATCTGTACGCATTTCTTGAGCCGCGCGGCTATGTGCTCGATTGCGCAGCGAATGGATATGCAGGATTCGCACTTGCGGCACAACATGAATACGATGCCGTCATTCTCGACATCAAGATTCCGGGCATCGATGGCTTGACGCTTTGCCGCAAAATGCGCGACGAACTGCAAAACGATACTCCTGTATTGATGCTGACAGCGCGCGATACGCTCGACGACAAGGTTGCCGGCTTCGACAGCGGCGCAGATGACTATCTGGTAAAGCCTTTCTCGCTGCTGGAAGTCGAAGTACGTCTGAAAGCACTGATACGTCGTGCTCGCGGCAAAAACCAAGGCACCAATTTCCTGAGCGTTGGTGATTTGATATTCGACACTTCGACTTATCAGGTCAAACGCGGCGGCATGCCGATCACGCTGACCAAAACCGGCTTCAAGATACTGGCCTGCCTGATGAAAGAAGCGCCGAAAGTCGTGTCGCGCGAAACGCTGGAGCTCGAAGTCTGGGGCGATCATCCGCCGGACAGCGATGCACTGCGTACGCACATTCATGCATTGCGGCAGGCACTGGATAAAGCACATCCTTTCGCAATGTTACGCACGGTTCAGGGCATAGGCTACCGCTTGGTAGGTTCGGATGAAACGACGTAGTTCATTGCGACGACGCATTGTCGTTGCCTATCTTTTCTTTGCGCTTGCGATTTGTACTTTCTTTGGTGCGGTGGTAGCCGTCGCCATTGAGGGGACAGAAGATTTACTGGTAGATGAACATTTACGCAGCATCGCTGCGTGGGCGTCACCGCGTCATGCGATAGGTATGCCGGTGGAAATGCCGTCTGATGTCAGTTTTTATCATGGGGATAATATTCCCGAGCCACTGCGCGGCATGGCCCTCGGCGTCGCCAAGGAAAGTTTTGAAGGTAAAGTCGTTCATCTTCTGGTGGGAGAAGACGACGCCGGTACCTATGTCGTCGTTGATCGCGCCAGCGAATACAAAAATATCGAACACGTCATTTACGCGATGATCATGGCCGGCTTCCTGGGATTCGTCGCACTGTCGCTGTTTCTCGGCAGCTTTATCGCACGCGGCTTTGTCGATCCCATCATCGAACTCGCCGCAGCGGTAAAGGACAATAACCATCCAACAGAGCTGCCGCTCCTCAAAAGCAAGGATGAGCTTGGCATATTGGCGCGCGCGTTTGCCGCCCATACTACCGAGCTCAAACAATTTCTGGCTCGCGAACGCTTCTTCACTGGTGACGTCAGCCATGAACTGCGCACCCCGCTCACTATCATCACAGGCGCGGCAGAATTATTGGTCGAACAAACGAAGGCACAACCGGCGCTGTACGCTCCCGCCGATCGCATCCTGCGAGCGGCCAAAGAAGCCAACGACTGCGTCGAAATACTGCTGCTATTGGCACGCGCGCCAGACCAGATCAATCGGCCCGAAACCTCAATTGCAGATGTGATACACGCGGAGCTTGCACGTTGCCAGCATTTCATCGCAAACAAACCGGTCACGCTGACTTTCGAGGAAGGCGTTGATTTTGTAGTGGAGGCACGCAAGGAGTTGCTGACAGCGGCCATCGGCAACTTGATCCGCAACGCCTGCCAATATACCGAGCGCGGCTCCGTCACTGTCAAGATGACAGACCACGCCGTGATCGTCGAAGACACCGGCCCCGGACTGCCGGAATCCATACAGGCACGCCTGCAAAATAAGCCTTCTGCCAAACCCCTGGTTGGCTCTGCCGGCACAGGCTTGGGCCTGGCACTCGTCGTACGCATCTGTGAATATCTCGACGCAACACTACATGTCGAAAATAATCCAAAAAATGGCAGTAATTTCCGAATTGTTTTTAAAACAATTTTAACGGAAATCTAACGTTATTCTCACACCTAATTAAGTTCCTCAGAGCTAATCTGCGCCTGTGCAGTGAAGTGAATTACCTAGGCAATTCAACTTCTCCAACCGGTTTCAAGTATTTTTTATCTTGAACCGCAGGCATTCCGTTTAAAGCGAAATGTCGCGCACGCGAACACGTAGTGGCCATAAAAGATTTTTCGGGTTTTCCTGATGATCGACAACTACATGGTCGTACGTCGACCGCCACTTTTACTTAATACACCTTGAGGAAGACATGGAATTTATTGGAACCGCGGCATTCTGGGCCGCACTCGGCAACATCATCTTGATCAATATCGTGCTGTCTGGCGACAACGCTGTCGTGATCGCGTTGGCCGCCAAGTCGCTGCCACCGAAACAAAAGAAAATGGCAGTGATCTGGGGTAGTGCTGCAGCGATTATCCTGCGTATCGTTTTGACTATCTTTGCACTGCAATTGCTGACTCTGCCGTACCTGAAACTGATCGGTGCGGTTCTGTTGTTTTATATCGGCGTGCAATTGCTGGCCGAAGGTGACGGCGAAGAAAATATTGAGGGCCATTCCAACCTGTGGGGCGCCATCAAAACCATTCTGATTGCCGATCTGGTCATGAGTCTCGATAACGTGCTCGGCGTTGCTGCCGCTGCCAACGGCAATGTCACTTTGTTGGTAATCGGCCTGGCAATCAGCGTACCGTTGATCGTGTTTGGTAGCGCATTGGTTTTGAAATTGATGGAAAAATTCCCTATCATCATCACCTTGGGCGCTGCATTGTTGGGTTATCTGGCTGGCGAAATGTTGTTCTCCGATCCAATTGTCACCCCATGGATCGAAACAAATATCCCACACCACGAACTCTCATTGGCGGGTCTCCACCTGAGCATCCCAGGCCTGGCATTGGCAATTGGCGTAGTCATTGTCGGCACTTATCTGGGCAAACGTCACAGTCACGCTGCTGCCGCGTAATGTGATTCGACTTGAAGCAAACGCCTGAGAGCACTTGCTTCGACACTAAAAAGGGCGAACCGGCCATGCCGGTTCGCCCTTTTTTTATGCAGTCTCATATATAAGATCGGATTACAAACTGTCCGAATACAGGTCAGAGATTGACCCGAAGCTAGTATCGTTTCTTCATATTGAAATTGTGTTCAGCTACCAGTCGTGTGGTCGCGATCAAGCTGCTCAAGCCAAATACCAATTGTGTCAGCCTGTCGCCGGGCAAAGCCCATATCTGTCCAGCCGGCATATCGACTTGTGTGGCAGCAGCAATAAGCGGTGAAACCCATTCCGCGTCAGACGTGACATCTAACAACACATCTCCTTCTGAGGTCGTGTGCAAATAAAGCTCGCCGCCCTCGCTCAAGCCAAAACAAATCCCCCAACCACTTGCCTTATTGCTATTAATTAATTGTTGAATTGCACGATTCTGCTGATCTATCCACGCTTCAACATCGTACGTGGTTTTTAATACAATCCACGGCCGCTCGACAGGCTCGTCCGGTTTTTTCTGGTCATCTTCAAACATCTTGCTTCTCATCGTTAATAATGAATTCAGGCGCACACTGTACACGTTGCGACGATATACTCGATACGGCAGCAAGATAAATAGCCACAACTACAGGCAAGACCGCTTCATCGTGATATCCTGCGCACCCTAGCTCATACATTGCTCGACTGCTGTTCATGACGACTACCGAACCAACGCCTAACCCTTTTCAATCCGCCCGCACTCTGCTCAAGGAACTTCAGGAAAAATTCACCGTATTCGGCGAATTCCTGCCATTAGCTATCGGCATCGACAAGCAATTGATCGCGCTCACCCCTGAGGTCAGCCGTAAAGCGCTGCGTACCGCACTGGGCATACACACCAACTCGCTGCGTTATCTGAAGGTGATGGAAAAGGCCACAGTACGTTTCAATCTGGACGGCACGCAAGCGGATGAAGTCACGGATGTGCATCGCGCGCATGCGACGACAACCTTGAAAGAGCGCCTCAAGAAGAATGCGGATCAACGCAAGGCGCAGCGTCAAGTAGAAGAAACCCAGCGCAAAGCGGAAGCGGCAAAAAAACAAGCCGAAGAAGCAGATCGCATGCGCGCTGAAAAACTCAGCCAGCTGGCAGAAAAATTCTCTCGCAAAAACTGATCCGACAGTGATCCGTTTTTAATCACGGCGAATAACATCCCGTTTTGTCACTGGCTCGACGCACGTCGAACCAGTGATGCGCCCCACCTCTTACCAATAAGTCCACAGCATCTTGGCCGCCAGCACATACAGCAGGCAGGCAAAAATACGCTTCAATATCGGCACCGGCAATCGGTGCGCAAGGCGTGCGCCGAACGGCGCAGTGACCACGCTACCGCAGACGATACCTACCAGTGCAATGATCGAAATGAACCCCACCGCATCAGACGGCAAGCCAGGCACGTTCCAGCCGGAGATGATGTAGCCTATCGTCCCCACTACCGCCAGCGGAATACCCATCATTGCGCCCGTCCCTATGGTTTTCTTCATAGGCACGCCGCACCACAACATGAATGGAATCGTCAGGAAGGCACCACCGGCAGAAACCAGCCCGGCGATAATACCGATCACAAGGCCAACAAAGAATAACGGCCCCGCCGTCGGCAGAGTCCGCGCGGCTTTCGGTTTTTTATTCAACAGAATTTGGGTCGCGCCAAAGAATACGATCACAGCAAAACTCAGGGCCAGATGACGCTGCGGTATCCAGGCTGATACCGATGTGGCCAGCAAACTGCCGATCACCAAACCCGGCGTCATGCGCTTGACGATGTGAAAATCGACACCGTCGAATTTAAGATGCTCGCGCACGCTGGATCCGGACGTGAATGCAATCGATGCCATGCATGTTGCCAATGCCATATGCACGATGTGATCAGGCGCAAAATGCTGCGCCGCGAACAGAGCCGCCATGACAGGCACCAGTGTCATGCCGCCGCCAATACCAAGCAAGCCCGCCAGTACGCCGACAAAAGCGCCAGCGACAACGTACGCGCCAAACCACATCATGCGCACACCTCGACAGTCAAAACCTGGTTTAACAACTTACTCACGATAGATTGCATGTGATCCGCCTTATTTTTACTGGCCTGAAAATACTCGACTGGCAGAACATAATTGATTGCCAGCGCAAGCGACACTATACGTCAGGCGCCATTAAATTTCCTGTGCTTCCTTACAGGATGCGGACCAGCAAGGCGGCGCCAAACCCGTTAGACTAGCGCATAGAAAATCCTGCCCTACTGGATGCACATGCTGACTTTTCTTTCATAAATTTTAGCGAGTAATTGAACCGGATTCTTTCACAAAATTTCAACCGGCAGACCCTCTTTGCAAGCAGCCTCACCCATCCCTTTGGTAAAAAATGAACGCCTGTTCCTGCTGACTATCGCCGGCATACAATTCACGCACATACTCGATTTCATGATCATGATGCCGCTCGGTCCGCAACTGATCCGGGTGCTGCACATCGACACGCATCAATTCGGCTTGTTATTGTCTTCCTATACGTTGACCGCTGCAGCATCCAGTTTGCTGGCCGCAACCTATATCGACCGCTTTGACAGGCGCAAGCTGATGCTGACGCTGTATGCGCTCTTTATCATCGCAACCTTGTGTTGCGGGCTTGCGCCCAACTACACGGCATTGCTCATTGCACGCGCACTGGCGGGCGCATTCGGCGGCATCCTCGGTGCGATGGTGCAAACCATGGTGGCGGATGTGATCCCGTTCGAAAGACGCGGCAAGGCAATGGGCACGGTAATGACGGCATTCTCGATGTCGACAGTAGCTGGCGTTCCACTCGGCTTGCTGCTGGCGTCGACCTTTCCCGACATCGGTTGGCGTGCACCTTTCTTTTTCATTGTCTTGCTGGCGTGTACATTCTGGTTCATTGGATACAAGTTGCTGCCAAATCTGACCGCGCATATGCACGACAATCGGGTCGGCAATGTATTTCAGCAATTGTTCGCTGTAGCAAAAGAACCCAGCCATTTGACTGCCTTCGTTTTTATTGCCTTGCTGATGATGGCGGGCTTTACCGTGATCCCCTACATCCCGCTCTATCTGACCAGTAATGTCGGCATGACGGCATCATTCATCACCCTGGTCTATCTATGTGGCGGCGCAGCCACCTTTTTTACTTCGCAATTGATAGGCAGGATGTCGGACAAACACGGCAAGCTGAAAATGTTTCGCCGCGTCGCATTGGTGTCGTTTATTCCCTTGCTAATCACGACGCATCTCGTGCCTGTTGCATGGTGGCTGGTACTGATTAATTCGACGCTATTTTTCATCCTGGTGCCAGGACGGATGGTGCCGGGGATGGCGATGGTCAGTGCAGTTCCTGCGCCGCACGTGCGCGGCACGTTCATGAGCCTCGTATCTTCGGTGCAAATGTTATCGTCAGGAGTGGCGACACTGGTGGCCGGCTTGATAATTACGCGCACCCCTGGCGGACAAATCGACCACTACGATACAGTCGGCTATATTGCCGTCGCATGTGGCGCGCTGACGATCTGGATTGCACGGCATTTGCGCATAGCTGGAAGTGCTACGAAAACTAGCGAAAAAACCTGAGGTGGCCGGCAGCCTCAGGTTTTGGCAGATTGTCGCCGTTTTTTAACAGCAGTTTTGGCTGGTGTTTCGGCAGAAGCATCCGCTTTGCTCTGGTCGGCTTTGGTGCCTGACTTTGCTGCAGATTTCTTGGTAGCGGTTGTTGAAGGCTGGGCCGAGGTGGTTTGCTTCTGTCTGGTCGACGGGTCGTCTGCCATCACACTATTCACCGCTTGATTAAATTGCGTCTGCAATGCATTCCACCACGCTGCTGTTGCGTCTGCCGCTGCATTGACATTTAAATGATTGATATCGACAGCAGGCACAGACGGTTGACCAGGCTTATCTGCAGGTGGAGCACTGGCGCTGGTATTCGGCGCACTAGATGAGGCACTGGCTGACGGTGCATGCGGCTTCATTTCTGAACCAAAGGTCGCACCCATTGCATGCAATGATGCAATCGTCGCACTCTGGACTTCCAGCGCCTGTATCGTCCCGCGCAACATACTCATGTTAACGTTCAGCCACGACTCGACTGCCTTCAGGTCCGCAATTTGCTTGTTGATTTCTTCCAGCGACAACATGGGCATGGGCATGCCGGGAATCCCCGTCGCCCCCTGCATGCCGCCCCACATGTTTTTAACGAACTCCAGCGTGTCGGCCATCACGTCGAAACCTGGAAGATGAGGCATATTGGGTTGGGTCATGCTGCACCTCCGGAAAAAGGCAAGATGAAAAACCTGGGTCGTATATGCCAGCTTAGCAGAGAAAGGCCTTGCCTTAGTGTGGAGTTCTTCGCATGCGACAACTAGTCGGCAAGGCCGTATTGGCTGCAGGCAAATAAAGCTCCGTTTTGAATCCGTAACCGCTACCCTCATTATCGAAGCGCAGGCCGTCAGTCGCCTTTTTACGCATGACGGAGACATACAAGGGTTGAATCAATTGATGATCGGCGGCACGCATCGTCGCATCATGAAACGCATTGTGATAACTGGCGCCTTCCAGCGCTTTGGCTACTGCATGGGCATCGGTAGTGCCGGCTTTTTCAATCGCTGCGGCCAGCATCTCTATCATTACATGCATGCGCAACAGCACGTAATCATCCCTGGCTTGCGGATAGCGCTGAAGGAAGCCTTGATAGAACCGGTCACTGGGTGACTCTTTCACGCCCGCGCCCGCATTGGGATGCCATTCGGCGACTGCACGTACGCGATCCACCCCGGCGTCACCTATCGCTGCAGGCGCACCCAGGCTATTGCCATAAAAGGTATAGAACTTGACGTTCAAGCCAAACTCTTTGGCAGCCTTGACGAGTAAGGTCAGGTCATTTCCCCAATTGCCTGTGATGACGGTATCGGCGCCACTCGCCTTGATCTTGGCAATGTAGGGAGCGAAATCCTTGACCTTTCCTATCGGGTGCAATTCGTCACCGACGATCGCAATATCGTGGCGTTTGGCGGCCAATTGAGTGCGCGCCGTTTGTGCCACCAAGCGACCGAAGCTGTAGTCCTGTCCAATCAGATAAATACGTTTGGCTCGCTTGTCGCCTTTGATTACCTCGGTCAGTGCATGCATGCGCATATCGGCATGCGCATCGAAACGAAAATGCCAGTAACTGCATTTTTCATTCGTCAAAGCAGGATCGACTGCGGAATAATTTAGAAACAGGACGCGATTATCCGGTGTGCGCTGATTATGTTTGTCGACTGCTTCTACCAAGGCGCTGGCAATCGCAGAACTGTTACCTTGCGCCATGAAGGCGATGCGCTTATCGGTCAGTCGCTTGAATTCCATCAACGATTCTTCGACCGCTTGCTTGTTGTCAAATATTTCCAGCGCCAGTGGATGTCTGCCATCCGGCAAGCTAACGCCGCCGCGTGCGTTGACGGTTGCAATAGCGAATTGCAGATTGCGCGCGACCGCCTCGCCAGCGTTCGCGAATGCGCCGGACATGCCTTCTATCATCCCGATACGGATAGCGTCCCCTGCATGAGCGAGATTGCAGGAGAACCATATCAAGGCGGCAACGAAAATCTTTTTACTTTGCATAGTCAGGGAAATTTTATAAAGACGGCATTTTACGCGGCGCACCAGCCCCACGCTTGTGCACCGAATTGCTGAGCTTGCGTTTACACTGCTGACATGACGATGGATCCTCCCTCAAACTCAACTCAAGACAAACGCGCGCCTGCTCGCCATTTGTCAGTCTTGATCGCAGCAGTTATTTTGCATTTGATCGCAATCAACTGGTTCAGCGGGGCGATCGTTTTTCCAAGTACTGCAACACCAGAAAATACCACCGTGATTGCGGCGACACTGGAAGCACAACCACCAAAGCCGGTGATCAAGGCCGCCACTAAACCCATCAAACCCAAAGTGTCAACACGCGCGGCCAAACCGCGTGCCGCTAAATCACCTGTGTTGCAAGCGTCGAGTAGCAAGCCCGCATTGGCGACCGAGCTAGCTGCAACGCAAGCCGAAATCTCACTCGCGGATGAACTCGCAGCGCAAGAATATGAGGCATATGAGGCGCCCATGGATACAGCCTCGGATGCGAAAGCGACTAGCTACAACATTGATTTGCCGCCTTCCGCCGATCTGAAATACGACATACAGAAAATCCCGCAAGATGGTGCGCCCATGCATGGCAACGGCACCATCAACTGGCATACCGACGGCAGCAAGTACACGGTGGACGGCGACTTTGGCGTGCTATTCATTACCGCGCTGCGCTTTCAGAGCAGCGGCACCATCGAGGACGGTGGCATTGTTCCCGAACGCTACAGTGAAAAGCGCTTTCGCAAGGCAGAGACCAATACGCACTTTCACCGCGAGCGCAATACAATCAGCTTCTCGTCTTCCACCCTGTCTTACCCGCTCACCGGCGGCGAGCAAGATAGAGCCAGCATCGTCTGGCAACTGGCAGGCATAGGGCGTGGCGATAGCGAAAAATTCATCGCCGGCACCAGCATCGATCTCTTTGTGGCTGGAACCCGCAATGCAGAAACCTGGCAAATCCTGATCCTGGGCCTGGAAGACATCACGATAGATGGTGTCACTACACGCGCCTGGCATGTGGCCCGCGCACCGCGCGCCGGCTCTCATGAACAAAAGCTGGATATCTGGCTGGCCCCCGCACAGAACTGGTATCCGGTACGCTTGCGCTATACCGAAACCAATGGCGATTACCTCGACATGACGCTGACCAACCTGAACGTTTCCGCAGTACATTAGTCAGATCTTTTCAACCACTTGATATTTGGTGATTCAATGACCCGTTTTCTTTCTCGATCCCTGCTTTCCCGCTCTCTGTTGCAGCGTACTTTAATTGCGGGGCTGTTTGCGTGCGTCGCCAGTACCTCGTCTGTTGCTGCCTTTGCCCAAAAAGCCGCCAAGGCAGCACTCAATCCGCCGCCATCAGCCGATCTGGACTACACCATCAATGCCAATCAAAAGGGATTGCCATTGACTGGCTCTGCCATGCTGCATTGGAGCAACAGCAAGGATAGATACGCGATCAGCACTGAAACACGCGCCATGTTGCTGGGCAAAATCCTCGAAGCAAAAAGCGAAGGTGCGATCGATGCCTCCGGTTTGGCGCCTGCGACCTCAACCGAGAAACGCTATCGCAAGGACCCGACCACTACGACCTTCAATCGTGAAACCCGCAACATTACCTTCAGCGCATCCGATGCCAGCTACCCGATCAAGGGAGGCGAGCAAGACCGCAACAGCGTCGTGTGGCAGTTGGCAACCATCGCACGCAGCCTGCCCGCCAAATTCAAGCAAGGCGCCAACATTCCAGTGGTCGTTGCTGGACAAAAAGATGCAGATCCATGGACCTTCAAAGTCGGCAAGACTGAAACCATCAAAACGCCATTGGGCAATTTGAAAGCAGTCAAAGTCGACAAGGTCATCAAGGATGGAGGCAAGGAACAAAAAATTGAAATCTGGTTCGCATCCGGCAAAGAATGGTATCCGGTACGTATACGTTTTACCGAACCATCCGGCGACTTCATCGAACAAACCATTTCCAAGATCACGCCGCAATCCTGATAATCAAAAGATAGCCGTGCGCTTACACGCCGTACTTACACACATATAATTCGGCTATCGAATGTGATCAGCAAGGGAAACATGAATTCAATGGATAGCGCACTGGTACTTTTCAGCGGCGGTCAGGACTCGAGCACTTGTTTGGCATGGGCGCTTGAGCTCTATGCGAGAGTGGAAACCATAGGATTCGACTACGGCCAGCGTCATGCAATCGAGTTGACCGTGCGTCCAACCGTGTTGCAAAAGCTGCGCGGCCTTTCACCAGAATGGAATAGCCGGCTAGGCGAAGATCACATGATTGATCTGTCGCTGATTGCCAAAATATCCGACACTGCCCTCACGAGCAATGTCGAGATAGCGATGCTGGGAAATGGCTTGCCCAACACCTTCGTTCCGGGTCGCAACCTGCTCTTCATGACGGTTGCGGCAACTGTCGCTTACCGGCGCGGTTTGAACGTATTAGTGGGCGGCATGTGCGAAACAGATTTCTCCGGCTACCCGGATTGCCGCGATGACACCATGAAAGCCCTGCAGGTCGCGCTCAACCTCGGAATGGCAACCAATCTGGAAGTGGAAACGCCGCTGATGTGGATAGACAAAGCGCAGACGTGGAAAATGGCGCAGGATTTAGGTGGTACCGCGCTGGTCAACCTGATCCGCTCTGAAACGCATACCTGTTATCTCGGCGAACGCGGCAAATTACATGAATGGGGATACGGTTGCGGCAGTTGCCCTGCATGTGCATTGCGCGCGCGCGGGTATGCCGAGTTTGCACAGAGTGGGTACGTTAACACCTAGGCTGAATGCGCACGCGTCATTAAAGCCAAAAGCCGCTGCAACGATTGACTCGTTGCAGCGGCTTTTTAAAGGGCAATTATTAATATTGCGGGCTTGTTGCAGGCGCTGGCACTATCGTCGTTGTTTCGCGATATACACCGCCTCCATCTACACTGCCCGAGACCGTTCCTTGACCTTGCATGCGGCGCATACAGGCATCACGATCCGCTGGCGGCAAGGCATTGCATCGGGTTTGCGCGTTTTGCTGGTAGGAGGCTGCGCCATCATTCAAATTGCCACGCTTGGCTTCGCCACGTGCCGCGCCCGCTTCCTGCAGACAAGTCGCCCTGTCCTGTTGCGTTTGTCCGCTCAGGCACGCCGCGCGCTCTTGCTGGTAACTGCCGCTCGCGTCGGCAGCCATAGCGGCTGTCGAACCAAGACCCATACTGCCGGCAAACAAAGACAGCGCCAGTACATACTTACGTGCGTTGCATGCATTATTTTGAATAAATAACATGTCAGTCTCCCGCTTTATAAAACACCAGACTAAGTGCATGCATAGTCCTTGTATGTGCGGTAACCGGCATATCTTGAATCGAAATTGCGTGATGATGGCCAAGACGCGAAATCAGTTGCCGCTCACATGCCATATCGAAATTATTTCCGTGCACAATCATTTCATTCAATGACATACTTGCAATTCAGCCGCAATTACTGTGCTCCCTGCTGTCAGTGCACTGATCAAAAAATTTTATTCAAAGAGATGCGATGAATTCACCCAAACCGCCGCGCAAGCACTTTTCAATGTTGCGCGGTTTTCACCTCGCTGATTTCTTTACCCTCGGTAATGCAGCTTGCGGCGTGGCTGCCGTGTTTTTTGCGATGCTGTATATGAACAGCCAGTCGCTCGTACATTTTTATGCTGCAGCAGCGATGGCACCGGCCGCATTTATATTCGATGTGCTGGACGGTAAAATTGCGCGCTGGCGCCGCCAGCATTCGGCTATGGGCCGCGAACTGGATTCGCTGGCCGATGTGATTTCATTTGGACTCGCTCCGGTAACGCTGGGTTTCGCGGCTGGACTGACCGGTGGCTGGGACTGGGTCGCGATGATTTATTTCGTCTGCTGCGGCGTGAGTCGCTTGGCACGTTACAACGTTACCGCCGAAACCTTGTCCGAAGGCGCAGACAAAGTCGCCTATTTTGAAGGCACGCCCATTCCAACCAGCGTCGTCATCACCGGCATTCTGGCGTGGCTTGCTTCGCAAGGACGTATTGGAAGCGAGATTTACGGCAACATCATCCTACTGGGCCCGTGGGAATTTCATCCCTTCGCACTATTGTTTGTATTGTCCGGCAGTCTGATGATCAGCAAAACCTTGCACATACCGAAATTTTAATTCGCGGATTTAACCGTTAGGCTCTACAAACGACACATCAGCGCCGCAATCACTAATGCAGCAGCTGACGCGGCAGTGATTGAGTCGATTAAGTCCATGGCAACTCTCCATCGTGCGCTCACACATTGCATTGGTATTCAATCTGCCCCCTCACTGAATCAGATGCATGAGGTTTCAGCTTACGAATCGAACACATCAATTCAACCGTAGACTTTCTTCCTTGCTTATGAGGAAAAGAAATATCCGCCAGAAATGTAACAAGGCGTAAATGCATTGGCGAATCGCACGAAATCACTTTTCAATACGGTTTACACGCCTTCGTGCTTGTAAAGGGAGAACCATCATGAATGCAAAATTATTCGCCATAGCTACCGTTTTGCTGAGCAATGTTGCATTTTCACAACCAGCTGCAGGAACGGATGTACGCCGCGCCGCAGCCGAAAATACAGCGGCTCGCAATAACCCGCAGACGCCAAAAAGCATTACAAAATCGCAAGCCAAAGCGGCCAAACTGGTCCGCGTAGTGGAAAATTTTGAAAGAATCGACACCAATAGCGATGGTGTCGTGACACGCCAGGAGTTACGCCTGTATGCGCTTTCCACGCGCCGTCATGTGCCTATGACTTGATACTCGGCTTGATTGAGTAAAGCCGCTGACCACTTGTTGGACGGCAAAGTGGTATGCTGCATAGGCAGCCAAATTGTCCCCTCGTTTGCGCTCGACATTCGTATGCGCAAACCTTTCAAATTATCAAAAACGCATGCTGCACCCCAACATTATTGATTGAAAAATCAGTTGCTTGAATCCGGCTATGGCATTCTTAGGCACCATCAAAAAATGAGCCAGCAGCGCTAACTGCGCATATGGCCCGCCTAGGGGAGCACAACATGTTTGGTTCTTTGCGCGTACTAATTGTCGGTCTGATTTCCGCTGGTTTCTTCTGCCAGGTGTATGCAGAAGATGGCGTGACCGATACCAGAATTCTGATTGGGCAAACGATAGGGCTGACAGGCACCATTGCAGGGCCTGTCAAGGAAATGAATGAAGGTGCCAATGCCTACCTTGCCAGCATCAACGGCCGCGGCGGCGTCAGCGGTCGCAAGATAGAGCTGCTGACACTGGACGACAAGTTCGATGCCAAACTGTCCGCAAGCAACGCTGAACAACTGGTAAAGAAGGAACGTGTATTTGCCTTGTTCCAGAACCGCGGCACGCCACTCACCGAGGCGATCCTGCCAATTCTTGCAGCAAACAAAATCCCGTTGATTGCGCCTAGTACCGGAGCCCGCGTTTTCCATACTCCAGTCAATCCTCTGATATTCAATGTGCGCGCAAAATATCAGGATGAAGTCAGAAAAGGGGTCGAACACTTCACCACCATAGGCTCAAAAAGCATAGGTTTGCTGCACGTCGACGACTCTTTCGGGATGGATGGCCTGGCGGGCTTTGTCAGCGCAATGAATGACCACAGCATGATTCCGGCTATCGTTGCGACCTTCCCGCGCGTCAAACCTGATTACCCAGCGAGCGCTGACGTCATCATCAAGGCGAATCCAAATGCCTTGATCATCGTCAGCTCATCCGCGCACACGGTGGAACTCATCAAGGCAATAAGGGCCAAAGGCAGCATGGTGCAAATAATGACCTTGTCTAACAATTCATCGCAATCCTTTGTGCAGGATCTTGGACCTGCAGGCACTGGCGTGATCGTGTCGCAAATTACTCCTGCCCCCAATTCGGTAACCACAGGCCTGGGCAAGGAATTCATGGCACTGGCCAAAGCCAGCAACACCACGGTGTCGTATGCCGCAATGGAAGGATTCGTGGCGGCCAAGGTATTGGTGGAGGGATTGAAACGCGCCGGTCGCAATCTCACGCGCGAAGGCTTCGTCCGTGCAATGGAATCGATGCAGAAATTTGACATGGGTGGTTTGATGATCAGTTACACCGCTACCGATCACACCGGTAGCGAGTTCGTCGAGATGACAATGATCAGCAAAGACGGCCGCTTCATACGCTAGAAAACAGCGCTGCCATCAAATCTCGGTCTTCGCTTGATTGATGGCTGCAGCTACTGCGGTGACCCGCGCATCACGTATCGCATCGGGAATGCGCGCAGGCTGATCTGGATAACGCTGCCGTGTCAGCGCGGCAACCTCGCCGCCATTGACGGTTTGTGCCGCACTTAAAGCTTTTTGCAAATAAGCGTTTTGCGGAAACGCTTTCTCCGAAAAACCGGTGCGTCCACGATGATCGCATTCGGTAGCTTGCAACATATCGATGAATCGTTGTGGCTTGCGGAAAGCATCACAACGCTCAAACAAACTCACGATGGTCGCCGCGCGCAATTCCAGGGCACGGCCAACATTTCCGTGTTCGCGCGCGGTCATCAGCGTCAGATCTCGACAATCATTTTGGATTTTCAAACGCTGGCAAACCATCTCAACCAGCTTTGCGCTATGCATTTCATGGCCATGATGCTTGGGCCACAGTTCCGGCGGGGTCACACCTTTACCCAAATCGTGCAAAAGTGCAGCACAGCGTATAGGCAGTGACAGCCTTTGCTGAGCCGCGTAATCGACCACCATCATCACGTGCACACCGGTATCAATTTCTGGATGGTGCAAAGCTGGTTGCGGCACGCCCCATAGAACATCGAGCTCAGGTAAGATGCGTTTCAAAGCGCCGCACTCGCGCAACACGGCAAACATGCGCGACGGTTGCTGCTCCATCAAGCCACGCGCCAACTCCTGCCATACGCGCTCCGGTACCAAGGCATCGACCTCGCCGGCAACGACCATGGCGTGCATCAGGGCATTGGTTTCCGTCGCGACTGAAAATTGCGGGAAGCGCGCAGCAAAACGGGCCACGCGCAGTATGCGCACCGGATCTTCGGCAAACGCCGGCGAGACATGTCGAAAAATATACTGAGCAAGATCCTGCTTGCCACCGAAAGGATCGACAATGCCCCCATCCGCATCTTTGGCCATGGCATTGACCGTCAAGTCACGCCGGATCAAATCTTCTTCCAGTGTGACATTGGCATCTGTATGGAATACGAAGCCTTTGTAACCTGGCGCAGTTTTGCGCTCGGTGCGGGCCAGCGCATATTCCTCGTGCGTCACCGGATGAAGGAAAACCGGAAAATCCTTGCCGACCGGCGTATAACCCTGCGCAATCATTTGCTCGGGCGTGGCACCAACCACGACGTAGTCGCGATCCTTGACTGCAACGCCCAGCAATTCATCGCGCACCGCGCCGCCGACGATATAGGTTTTCATATCAGGTCCATGCGATCCGGATGGCTCAGGCGGGATAGATATCGTATTTTTCAATGCACGCGGTCTCGGACAAGGCACCGCTTATCCATTGCGCCACGGCCGGATGGGCAGCAACCCGCTCGACATAAGCATCGAGAGCCGGACCGAGCACGACTTCATACGTACGGAAACGCATGACTACGGGTGCGAAATACGCATCCGCAATCGAGAACTCACCAAACAGAAATGCGCCGGGGCCAGACAAGGCCAGGCAGGTTTCCCATATTTCACTGATGCGGCCGATATCGGCTTGCGCTTCTATCGTGCGGCCCTTGCCGGGAAATTTTGCGCGTATGTTCATCCACATTGCGGAGCGCACACCGGTAAAACCGGAGTGCATTTCCGCACAAATCGAGCGTGCCAGCGCGCGTGCCACTACATCTTCTGGCCACATTTTCTTTTCAGGAAATTGCTCTGCCAGATATTCGCAAATCGCCAGCGAATCCCAAATCGTTGTTTCGCCAGCTAGCAAAATAGGTACGCGACCGGCCGAGGAATAATGCGCGATCTGCGCCGTCGTATCTGAACGATCCAGCAAAAGGGGGATTTCCTGAAACGGAATATTGAATGCCGTCATAGCGACCCAAGGGCGCATCGACCACGACGAATAATTTTTATTGGCGATCACGAGTTTGAGGCCACTCTTTTCGGCATTGCCCAGCGTTTGCGAAAGGGTAGGATCAAGTTCTGTGGTTTGCATAAATGTGGTCGGGGAAAAGTGGCGTGATCGGATGCAAGCCCGGCTCGCCGGGAGCCGGGACAGGCAATTCGCTTTTACGGCAAATCAGTCGGCACAAAGGCAGCAGGTGCAACACTGCCCAAACGGGCCTTCAATGATTGCGGCTTGCCGTCGAACAGCGCGGCATAGTAAGTCGCATTCGATAATACTTTTTTGACATAGTCGCGCGTTTCGGAAAAAGGAATCGACTCGGCAAAAATGGCTCCCTCAACCGGCCGCACCAGACTTGAACGCCAACTGCGCGGCCGCCCTGGCCCGGCATTATAGGCAGCCGTCGCCATTGTTTGCGAACCTTCCAGATCGCTCAGCACCATATTCAAATAACTGGTACCCAGCAAAATATTCGTTTCGATTTCATTCACCTGGCTATGCGAAAAATCTGTCATGCCTATTTTTTTGGCGACATGCCTGGCAGTAGCCGGCATCAACTGCATCAGGCCCGACGCACCTACATGTGAGCGCGCATTCATGATAAAGCGCGACTCCTGGCGGATCAAGCCATATACCCAAGCCATTTCCATACCCTGACGCTGCGTCGTGCTACGCATGATGTCGCGATACGGCGCAGGGAACCGCTGCGTGAAATCAAACTCGGCCTTGGTACGATCCGAGGTATTGACCATGCGATCCAGTACATCGCTGCGACGCGCAAACTCGGCGGCCGCCAGCAACTGCCGGTCATTCATCTTGCGCAATTCCCAATTCCATTCACGGTATCCTTCAAAGCGCAAATCCAGCTCGAAAAATTTGAGCGCGCGGCGGAAGCCTGCATTGCTCGCCATCGGCGCAATCTCTTCCTCGGTCACCGGCAATGCGCGCGGCGGGATCGTGATTTTTTGCCCCAGCTCTTCCAGTGCCAGTTGCCCATAAAAATTGGTTTGCGGGGCAATCAGCTGAAAACGCGCATTCGCAGCATCGACCTTGCCATCTTCACGCAAGGCGCGCGCCAGCCAGTAAGTCCATGCAGCGTCATCGCGCAGGGACGCAGGCATCGCTTCGATACCTGCCTGGACCAGCTTCCAGTCGCCAGCGCGCAAGGCAGCACGAATCTTCCATTGCTGCGCCTCCAGCGACAAGGGTACGTTACCCGCCTTGCGCCAGTATTGAACGGCTTCCGGCGCCAGCTTCATAGACGCTTGATACGCGATCTGCGCCCACGCAAATGCTTCCTGTTTTTTACTCAGCAACAAGGTGTTATTCGACAAGACATCCGCCGCTTGCGCTGGATTATTCCTGGCGATACGTCCCAATGCGACGACATAAACTTCGTGTCGGACACGGCGAAAGCCCACACCGCGTGCAACGATAGAAGCGGGTTTATCCATCGCAGCGACCAGCGAGCCATCTTCAATGCCGGTCAACGGTACGAAGCGGCGCACATAATCAGTGGAACCGGTATCCGATGCGAGGCGTATTTGCGCCCATAAATCATCGTCATCAAACTGCCTGGTTTCCATCAAGGTTCCCACCAAGGCGACACAAGCTTCGCCAAAGTCCTTGGGCACGTTCAGCAACGCGCGCGCTTCATCGGCGACCTTGATGCCTTTCGCAACTTTCGACATCAAGGCATAGCATTTCAACTGCGTATCATCGTTGAGCTGGAATTGCGGATACTGTTCATCGAACGTGAGCCAGTCACGCCGCTTGCCAAGTTCCAGCAACCAGTCATTCCTCAAGCGATCCGCAATCGCGCTGCCGTTGTAACGCGCCAGATAGGCCTGTAACTCGCTAGGTGTTGCATCCTTGATGCGCGGCTTAAGTTGATAATAATCAACGTAAGACGGGATAGGATAGTTGCCCAGATTCGCCGCAATATCCGCAGCGCGACCAGCATCGTTACGGCGCGAAGCATCGCGCAATGCCAGAAACGCATCGTCGTCGCTGGCAAAACCGGTTGCACGTTTTTGCGCATGCGCAGCCGGCAACAAGCATGCAGCCGACATCGCGACGAGCAAGATACGAGATAATAATTTATTTGAAAACATGAATTCCGTGACCCTTTTTTTGACCGTGCTTATACTGCACACTAAGCTGAGTATTCAGCTAAGTACCGAGCGGAGCAATAAGCCAGACATGCGCTAAAGATTGCACCGCGCATTGCTCGAAAATCTTGCGGCCGACAGGCTCGCATTAACGATAACTAGAATAGCACGCGATCCCTTCAAATCTTTAATCCATCACATGCAAAACAAGAGTGAATTACGCCAACGATTACTTGAATCGCGCAAAGCAATGTCTGCTGAGCAAAAACAGCTGTGGGATAGACAACTTGTAGAAAAAATCCTGGCGTGGTGGTCAGTAGAGCGCTTCCCTACGATAGGCGTTTATTGGCCCATGCGCGGCGAACCTGACTTGCTTGCTGCATATGCAACATTGACTGAACTCGGCACAACACTGGCATTACCCGTTGTTGTGAGTGATGATGCCCCATTAAAGTTCTACGCATGGATACCAGGCGACCCGGTGATCAAGGATAGATACGGCGCGGCCGTACCGGCAGTTCAGCATTCAGAACTGCAACCGCAGGCTCTGATCATCCCCTGTCTGGGATTTAACAAGCAGCGTTTCCGGCTCGGTTATGGCGGCGGTTTTTATGATCGCACGCTGGCATTGGTGCCCAGACCGGTTACAGTGGGTGTGGCCTATGCCTGTTCAGAAATCGCTTTCGCGGCCGATCCCTACGATGTGGCACTGGATAGCGTGATGACACCATCAGCCACGTTTTCTTAAAGTCACACATACAAAAAAAGCCGCATAAGCGGCTTTTTTCTTTTTGCGATCACGCTTATTTCCGAGACAGGTTTAAACGACTCCAGATTGCATGCGTCGCTGCCGCCTGATTCAGTGTGTAGAAATGCAAACCGGGCGCGCCACCAGCCAGCAAGCGCTCGCACAAATCGGTCACCACATCCAGACCGAAAGCACGGATCGACTCGGTGTCATCGTTATAACTCGCCAGCTTCAAACGTATCCAGCGCGGGATTTCTGCGCCACACATGTCCGAGAAACGCATCAGTTGCGAGTAATTGGTAATCGGCATGATGCCCGCAGTTACAGGCACGTCGGCCCCCGCCTTGCGCGCATCATCGACAAACCGGAAGTAGGCATCCGCATTGTAAAAATACTGCGTAATCGCCGAATCTGCACCAGCCTTGACCTTGCGTGCAAAGCTGACAAGGTCGTCATTCGGCGACTTGGCTTGCGGGTGCATTTCCGGATAGGCCGCTACTTCTATGTGAAACCAGTCACCGGTTTCTGCACGTATGAATTCGACCAGCTCATTGGCGTAATGAAATTCGCTGGAAGACGCATCCATCGCACCATAACCGCTGGGCAAATCGCCACGCAAGGCGACTATGCGTTTGATACCGTGCGATTTGTATTCCTGCAAAATAGCGCGCAGATTTTCACGCGAGCTGCCGAGACAGGACAAATGCGGTGCTGCTTCATGACCTGCACCGCGGATTTCCAACACCGTATCCAGCGTGCCGTGTTGCGTCGAACCGCCAGCACCGAATGTGACCGAAAAATACTTGGGATGCAATTCGGCCAGCTTCGCGCAAGTGACACGCAATTTTTCCACGCCGACCGGAGTCTTGGGCGGGAAAAATTCTATGCTGAAATTCTGTTGTTTCATTTTTCTTTAAGTATGAGCGCGGACAAGATCCACGAGATGACGCTATACAAAATCGCTCCGCCCACCGCCGACCAAAAACCGGCAACGTGGAAGCCGCCTACCATTTGCGAGACTGCCCAGAACATCAAACCATTGATGACGAAGATAAACAAACCCAGCGTCAAAAAGGTAACAGGCAAAGTCAGCAAAACGAGTATTGGACGTATCAGTGTGTTCACTAATCCTAATACCAGTGCGGCAATAATCGCCGTGCCTACGCTATCGACCGTGATCGACGTCATCAGATAAGGAAGCGCAAACAGCGCCGCTGCATTGATCGCCCAGATTAACAATAAGCGCATGTTATTTCTCCTTGAATGCAATTTCAGGAAACCGCCGTTCCATCGCAAGACCATGAAACGGCGCGGCAACTAATGTCAAACCCCCGCTCGAAAGCAGCGATGCTGTTCGCAGCAAATCCATCTCAAGATGAGCCGGACCGCTGCGATTGCATCTACAGTTTCTTAGTAACGATAATGCTCTGGCTTGTACGGACCAACTTGCTGCACGCCGATGTAGTTGGCTTGCTCGTCGGTAAGCATCGTCAGTTGTGCATTGAGTTTTTTCAATTGCAAACGCGCGACTTTTTCATCCAGATGTTTAGGCAAGGTGTAGACGCCAACTGGATAATTTTTCGTGTTCGCGTACAACTCGATCTGCGCGATCGTTTGGTTTGCAAACGACGAGCTCATTACGTAGGACGGATGACCGGTACCGCAACCCAGATTCACAAGACGACCTTCAGCCAGCAGGATGATGCGTTTGCCGTCAGGGAAGATTATGTGATCGACTTGCGGCTTGATGTTTTCCCAGGTGTATTGCTTCAATGCGGCAACTTCGATTTCATTGTCGAAGTGGCCGATGTTGCAGACAATCGCCTGGTCTTTCATCTTCGCCATGTGATCATGCGTGATGACGTGGTAGTTGCCGGTACAGGTAACGAAGATGTCGCCGTGTTCTGCAGCGTAATCCATCGTCACGACGCGATAACCTTCCATCGCTGCCTGCAATGCGCAGATAGGATCGATTTCAGTTACCCAGACTTGTGCCGACAAAGCACGCATCGCTTGTGCCGAACCCTTGCCGACGTCACCGTAACCGGCGATGACCGCAACTTTACCGGCGATCATGACGTCGGTCGCGCGCTTGATACCGTCAACCAGCGATTCGCGGCAACCGTACAGATTGTCGAACTTGGATTTGGTGACGGAATCGTTAACGTTGATCGCAGGGAAAGCCAGTTTGCCTTCTTTGTGCATTTGATACAAACGATGCACACCCGTGGTGGTTTCTTCGGTCACGCCGAGAATTTGCGGCAGACGCTTCGAATACCAGGTGGCGTCCACTGCCAGATGCGCCTTGATCGAGTTGAACAGACAGATTTCTTCTTCGGAACCTGGATTGTTCAAGATCGACGCATCTTTTTCTGCGCGTGTGCCCAAGTGCAGCAGCAAGGTTGCATCGCCACCGTCATCCAGAATCATGTTCGAATAAACCGGTGCGCCTTTGGCGTCGTTCGGCCATTCGAAAATACGATGCGTGTATTCCCAGTAGTCATCCAGCGTTTCACCCTTGATGGCGAATACTGGCGTACCGGCAGCAGCGATCGCAGCAGCGGCATGATCTTGCGTTGAATAGATATTGCATGATGCCCAACGCACTTGCGCACCTAGGGCTTCGAGCGTCTGGATCAGCACGGCGGTTTGAATCGTCATGTGGATAGAACCGGTGATGCGCGCACCTTTCAAAGGTTGCGCAGCAGCGAATTCTTCGCGAATTGCCATCAAGCCAGGCATTTCGGTTTCGGCGATGCGAATTTCCTTGTCACCCCAAACTGACAGGGACAAGTCGGCGATTACGTAATCGGAAAATTGGGTAGGGGTAGTCATAACTGCGGCGTTCATCACGCCCTCCTTTCGTTAGAAAAAAAGAAACGTGAGCGCAGTTGCTGTTACTGACTGCATCAAGCCTGGTAGATCGAACGATCTATCGCAACGCTCCTTGATGCGGATGCTATTTTAAACGAAAAACTGGCAAACGGGCGTAGTTGACTGAAGGAAATTATTTCTTTGTGGCATCTTTACTCGGCAACGAAACCGATTGCATGCTTGGCGCACCAGACTGAGATTCAACATTTTCCCTGATCCAGCCCAGCATATCTATCCAGATACGCCTTACTTCAGCTTCCGGCGGCATTTTTTGTGCATTCGGCAATTCAATCGTGATCACGGGCACATTCTTGTGCACGCCGCTGTAATTACCCAGCGATCCCGGATAGACTCCGACCCGATTGAGCAACAGGCGGCCGAACTTGCGCGGCGGCTGTGCCGGGCCGTCGAAATCCAGCACGCCAAAAGGTGCATGCACAGAGATAATTACATCCGGCTTGAAGGCATGCATTTCATCCTCGACCCAGCGACTTTCAGGTTCTGACAGAGGTGATTTTCCGGGAAAACGGCGCGGATCGGCGCGCGTACGTGCCTGCCAGTATTTGGGCGCTTCCTTGTCCCAGTCGGGAGTCGGGAAGTTACGGTTCAGATCGACGCCATTGGCATTCATACGCATGGCCTTTTTCGCCAGCAAGCCGTCCGGATTGACGACCGGCATGATGCGCCAGTCTATGCGCTGCGCCGCGGGTCCGTTCATGTTATCTACCCAGCGATACACGATCGCCGCCGAGGTAAGTTCATCGCCGTGTATGCCGCCCATCAGTAGCACGCGCAAGGGTGGTTTTTTCTTGTTGCGATTAAGTGCAGGGACATCCTTGACCAGCAATGGAAACCCTTGCAGCGAATAACGTCCGCTCGGGATAAAGCCGCCTTTCATGCACATCGCTTTGTTGACGGTGGGCATGCGTGCAATCAGCCGATCACATAATTCACTCGCCTTCAACGTGACGGGCGTTTCAGCTTGCGCG
The DNA here is from genome assembly GCF_042665175.1 of Herminiimonas aquatilis. Lineage (NCBI taxonomy): Bacteria > Pseudomonadati > Pseudomonadota > Betaproteobacteria > Burkholderiales > Oxalobacteraceae > Herminiimonas > Herminiimonas aquatilis. Next base: position 1,880,598 of record NZ_JBHTCC010000001.1, on the reverse strand, counting down.
GAGAACGGCAATGCCAGTGCGGATCCCGCCACCATGAAAATGGTCCATCTGCCGATCAAGCTTGAAACGCGCATCGAGAAAACCCTTAAAAAGAAAAAAGCCGGCCAACCCAAGCGGGCTGATCCGGCTACGCACAAGTGCAGGCTGGATTAGAGCCCTGCCGCTGCGCGCAATGCCGCTGCCTTGTCAGTACGTTCCCATGTGAACTCTGGTTCTTCGCGACCGAAATGGCCGTAGGCGGCGGTTTTTTGATAAATCGGACGCAATAGATCCAGCATTTGCACGATGCCTTTTGGACGCAAGTCGAAATGCTCAAGCACCAGTTGGGCAATTTTTTCATCGCTGATTTTTCCTGTGCCGAATGTCGTCACCATGACCGATGTCGGTTTTGCCACGCCGATTGCATATGAAATCTGGATTTGAGCGCGTTCTGCCAAACCAGCTGCCACGATGTTTTTAGCAACGTAACGGCCAGCATATGCCGCCGAGCGATCAACTTTCGATGGATCCTTGCCGGAGAATGCGCCACCGCCGTGCGGCGCTGCGCCGCCGTAGGTATCAACGATGATCTTGCGACCAGTCAAACCGCAATCGCCTTGCGGCCCGCCGATGACGAAACGACCTGTTGGGTTCACCAGGAAGCGCGTGTCTTTCAACCATTCAGCCGGGACGACAGGCTTGATGATGCTTTCAATGACCGCTTCTTCGATATCTTTGTGTTGCATTTCCGGCGCATGTTGTGTCGACAGCACAATGGTGTCGATCGACACTGGACGACCATCTACATAACGCAAAGTAACCTGTGATTTTGCATCCGGACGCAACCATGGCAAGCGACCATCTTTGCGCAATTCGGATTGGCGTTCAACGATGCGGTGCGCATAGTGGATCGCAGCCGGCATCAGTTCTGCAGTTTCATCGCAGGCATAACCAAACATCAAACCCTGATCACCAGCACCCTGGTCGAGGTCGATGCCAGCACCTTCATCCACACCTTGTGCAATGTCTGGCGATTGCTTGTCGTATGCAACCAGCACTGCGCAACTCTTGTAATCGATACCGTAGTCGGCGTTGTCGTAACCGATACGCTTGATGGTTTGACGAGCGACTTCGATGTAATCGACGTTGGCGAACGTGGTGATTTCACCAGCCAACACAACCAGACCGGTATTGCAAAGGGTTTCAGCCGCTACGCGTGCTTTTGGATCTTGCTGGAAAATTGCATCGAGGATTGCGTCAGAGATTTGATCGGCGACCTTGTCGGGGTGGCCTTCGGAGACGGATTCGGAGGTAAACAAAAAATCATTAGCCATCGCAGGTTCTTTCTATAGTTGGTTAGATGTCGCGGCCAACTGAATGAACCTGCGACGCTTTAGCGAAATTTATATACCGCCTCGCAAGTTGTCATTAACTCGGCGGTTGCTTCTTTGTGCTATTTTACGCCTCTTGAAATAAATCGGTAAAGTCTCTCGTGAGGCTTGCTCGAATTGCACAAAGAATCGCATGCTCGCCCTCACTTTCCGACTGTTGTCTTTTTTGCCCTTGCCACTTTTGCATGCAATCGGCAGTGCAGTCGGCTGGGCGGTTTACCTGTCTTCATCCACTTATCGTCGCCGCCTGCAAGACAATATTCGACAGGCAGGTTTTGCCGATCACTTGTCTGCCGCCGTTGGCGAAGCCGGCAAGAATATGCTGGAGCTGCCCTTCGTTTGGTGTGCGCCGCCAGAGCGCGTATTAAAGTGCGTCCAGGTCGACAACTGGAATCTGGTCGAAGCGGCGCAAGATGCCAAGCGTGGCATTATTTTTTTAACGCCGCATCTAGGCTGTTTTGAAATATCGGCCCAGGTTGCAGCCGCCAAATTGCCGCTGACCGTACTGTATAGACCACCACGGCAGCAAGTATTGAAACCGTTGATCGAAGGCGCCCGCGCCCGTCACAACCTGTCTTTGGCACCGGCCAATCTGAGCGGCGTGCGCAGCCTGTTCAAGGCATTGAAAAGAAACGGCGCCATCGGCTTGCTGCCGGATCAGGTCCCGCAGAACGGTGAAGGCCTATGGGCTGATTTCTTCGGCAAACCTGCTTACACCATGACCTTGCCGGCCAAGATGCTGGAAATGACAGGTGCGGCAATGATATTGGCTTTCGCCGAGCGCCTGCCGCGCGGCCGGGGTTATCGCCTGCATCTGCAGCCCTTCACGATGGAAGTCGAACTCTCGCAAGAGCAACAGGTACGCGCCATTAACGCCGCCATGGAAAAGTTAATTGCAGTCTGTCCCGCCCAGTATTTCTGGAGCTATAACCATTACAAAGTGCCAGCCGGCGTCGCCGCACCAGGCGCACCCGACGTATCAGTTCAAAAGGATCTGGCATGAGAATGCTGGTCGTCCTGATGTGGCTATTGCACTGGTTGCCACTACCTGTCACCGCGCGCTTGGGTGAAACGATTGGCAGCCTGCTGTTCATCTACAAGAAAAAACGGCGGCGCATTACGCTGATCAATCTTGAATTGTGCTTTCCCGAATGGACTGCAGAAGAACGCCAGCGCATCGCCAAAAAACATTTTCAGTATTACGCGCGCAGCGTACTGGAGCGCGGCATTTTGTGGTGGGGATCGGAAGCGCGTTTGCGCAGACTGATCGTGGTGGAACCAGCGGTACCACTGGCCGCTATTGATGCCAGCCCCACCATACTACTGTGTCCGCACTTCGTCAGCCTGGATGTAGCCGGTGTCGCGGTGATGCTGGAATCATCGCTGTGTTCTATCTACACGCAGCAATTGAATCCGGTATTCGATGAAGTGCTGCGCAAGGGCCGCTCACGTTTTCGGCCGGTCAAACTGTTTTCTCGCAGCGACGGCGTCAAGCCTATCATTCGCGCGATGCGCGAGAATCTGCCTTTCTTCATGTTGCCGGATATGGATTTCGGTGAAAAGGATGCGGAGTTCGTGCCCTTCTTTGGCGTTCCTGCCGCCACATTGACAGCACCGGCCAGAATTGCCGCTGCCACCGATGCCAAGGTGATTCCGGTGGTGGCCACCTATCTGCCAAATTACCGCGGCTGGACCGTCAAGTTTTATCCAGCTTGGGAAAACTTCCCCGGCGATGACATCACCGCAGCGACGCGCACGATGAACGCATTCATCGAAGACCGGGCGCGCGAAGCGCCGGCAGAATATTTCTGGACACACAAGCGCTTCAAGACGCGGCCAGCTGGCGAACGCGGTTTCTACGAATCCAATGCATCGCATGAAGCCCCTCCTGCTTAATAATTAATGGATGGATGCGGATAGGCGCATGCATTTTTACCAAGCACGTTCAGTAGCTTTATAATCGTCACATGAAAATCAAATTCACAAAAATGCACGGTGCTGGCAATGATTTCGTCGTCATTGATGCGATTAACCAAGCCATCGAATTCACGCCGGCCCAATGGCAATATCTGGCAGACCGGCGCTTTGGCGTGGGTGCGGATCAAATGCTGGTAGTGGAAAAACCGCAGGCTGCGGGCGTCGATTTTCGTTACCGCATTTATAACGCCGATGGTGGAGAGGTCGAACAATGCGGCAACGGCGCACGCGCTTTCGTCAAGTTCGTCACCGACAAAAAACTGACCGACAAGCATGTGATCAAGGTCGAAACCATGTCCGGCATCATCGAGCCGCGACTGGAAGCGAACGGCCAGATTACCGTCGATATGGGGCCGCCGGTTTTGAGGCCGGAAGACGTCCCCTTCGACACCACCGATCTACTCTGCAAAGCCGATGGCGAAGAAACCTTGTGGCCATTGGACATCAAGGGCGAAACTTACTGGGTCGCTGCCTTGTCGATGGGTAATCCGCATGCAGTGCAAGTTGTTACCGATGTCGAGACCGCACCGGTACGCGAAGATGGCGTACTAATCGAACATCACCCACGCTTTCCAAAACGCGTCAACGCCGGCTTCATGCAAATCATCGATGTGCATCAAATCAAGTTGCGCGTATTCGAACGTGGCGCAGGCGAAACACTAGCCTGCGGCACCGGAGCTTGTGCGGCGGTAGTGTCCGGCATCCGGCGCGGCCTGCTGGCTTCGCCAGTCAAGGTACAAACCCGCGGCGGAGAATTGTCGATTGCATGGGCGGGCGGCACATCGTCTGTCATGCTGACCGGCCCGGCAGTAACCGTATTCGAAGGCGAAATCGAACTTTGAGATTCAGCTCAAGATACAGCTTGAAATCCGGCGGCACCGGAGGTGCGCAGAATTGCTTACCGGATGCCGATGTCGGTTAGAATCATGGCCAACTCTTGCGCAATCATAGGCAATCGATGATAAAGCAATGCAATCTCGATGCCGAGCTTTCCCTCATACCGTTTTTTTACGATTTCAACTACGACACATGACTTCTCCACTGGACTCCAACACTGTTGCCGACTACCTGCTCAATCATCCGCATTTTTTTGAAGAACATGCGGAAGTGCTGGCGCAGGTAAAACTGTCGAGCCCGCTAGGCGGGCGCACCCTGTCTTTGCAAGAACGCCAAATGGACGTCATGCGCGAAAAGTTCAAGATCATGGAAATGCGCCTGGCTGAACTGATACGCATAGGGCAGGAAAACGATCAGATCACGCACAAGTTTCACGCGTGGACACGTGCGCTCTTACTGGCGCGCAATGATGTCGATCTGCCGCACACATTAACCACAGGCTTGCAAAACGCGTTCTCGGTACCGCACGTCACCTTGCGTTTGTGGGGCGTGGCAGAAGAATTCGCGCATACCTGGTTCGCAGCACCGGTTTCTGCCGATTCGCGCCTGTTTTCGAACGGCTTGACCGTACCATTCTGCGGCAGCAACAACGATTTTGAAGCCGCCTCCTGGCTGGAAGACGCACCGTCGATCCAATCGCTGGCCTTGCTACCTTTGCGGCTGGAGGATGCGCCGGAAGCCTTCGGCCTGCTGGTACTCGGCTCATCCGATCCGCATCGTTTCACCTCCGATATGGCGACCGATTTCCTGACCAATATCGGCCAGACCGCCAGCGCCGCGCTGTCGAGCTTGCTCGACTAAATCCGTATCGTGAGCGTTGCCGGCAATCAGGCTTATCTGGATGGTTATCTCGATAACCTGATCAGCCAGCGTCAACTGTCGCCGCTCACTACCACTAGCTACCGGCGCGATTTGCTGGAACTGATCGCATTTGCAACAGCCACTGACAAGAACGCATCTGTCACTGCCATCAGTCATTTCCAGATTCGCAAATTCGCCGCGCAATTGCATGCACATGGCTTGAATGCACGCTCGATTGCACGCAAGCTTTCAGCATGGCGCGGCTTCTTCAACTGGCTGTCCGAGCAAAGTGCCATTACTTCCAATCCGGTCGATGGCATCAAGACACCCAAGCGCAACAAGCCGCTCCCCAAAGCATTGGCAGCCGATGACGCAGTGCGGCTGGTATCGGAAACCAGCCCCGGCAAAAATCCAGATTCGGCCATGCAGCAATGCAATCACGCGATGTTTGAATTGCTGTACTCCAGCGGCTTGCGCGTGTCCGAGCTGGTCGGACTGGACATCAGGTATGCACAGGAAAGTAGCTACGTTTCGGCGGGATGGATCGATTTCGATGCACACGAAGTCATGGTCACCGGCAAAGGCAACAAGATGCGCAGCGTACCAATAGGGCAAGCGGCCATCGATGCATTGAAATCTTGGCTTGCAGTACGCGATACCCTGGTAAAACTTGACCCGCATCCGCTGTTCTTGAGTGAACGCGGCACACGCGTATCGGCGCGAGTGGTGCAACTTCGCTTGAAGGCGCATGCACAGGCGGTCGGCCTGCCTATGGATGTGCATCCGCATGTGCTGCGCCATTCATTCGCTTCGCATGTGTTGCAATCGTCCGGCGATTTGCGCGCCGTGCAGGAAATGCTGGGACACGCATCGATTGCCGCCACCCAAATTTATACCTCGCTGGATTTTCAGCGGCTGGCACAAGTCTACGATGCAGCCCATCCGCGTGCAAAAAAGAAGCCCTGACGGCCACAATACTTCCACAGGATTGCGCCAGCGACGGATATATTGCAACTGAATTGCAAATTGCGGCATAATCAGGCCATCACGTCGCCATACAACCCGCCACTGCATCATCATGAAAAAATCCGCCGCCCCCGATTTTCTGGCTCTGGCTGAAAGCCAGTTACGCACCACGTCCGTACGCGCCACCGACGCCCGTATCAAGGTGTTGGCCGCGCTGCTAGGCGCACGTTACGCGTTTTCACATCAGGACATACAGGACACGCTGATCGACATGGACAGGGTCACGCTATACCGTGCGCTGGATAGCCTGACAGACGCCGGACTGGCGCACAAGATTGCCGGCGACGATCGGGTATTCCGCTATAACGCGGGGATAGAAGAGATAGAACACGGCAAGCATCCGGCGCAGCAACACCAGCACGGTCACTTCAAATGCACGCGCTGCGCCAAAGTCTTTTGTATCGATAACGTCGATGAAAAACTGCTCGCCAGCGATGCCAACCTCAATGCAAATCCATCGGCAGCCACGCTACGCCAGCAATTGCAAAAGGTATTGCAAAGTACGCTAGGCAAAGGCTTCCAGAGTCACGAGATCGAGCTCACCATCAAGGGCTGGTGCGCCGACTGCGCCGCGCAACCAATATAAGACTGTAGCTCACATTCAATTCCCGTATCCGATTTCAACACAACGTAAAATTCATGGCACTCATCCCTACTACCATCCTGACCGGCTTTCTCGGTGCAGGAAAAACAACACTCCTCAATCGCATCCTCCAGGAGCCGCATGGCTTCAAGATTGCCGTTATCGAAAATGAATTCGGTCAGGAGAATATAGATAATGAAATTCTGGTGCAGGATGGCACCGAGCAAATCGTCGAGATGAACAATGGCTGCATCTGCTGCACCGTGCGCGGCGATCTGATCGTTGCGTTGACTGCGCTGGCGCAACGCCGTCGCGATGGCGAATTGCAGTTCGATCACGTCATCATTGAAACTACCGGACTCGCCAATCCCGGACCGGTCGCACAGACTTTCTTCATCGATGAAGAAGTGGCGGCTGATTATCTGGTCGATGCCATCATCACGGTAGTCGACGCCAAGCATGCGATGCATCAACTCGACACCTATGAAGAAGCACAGCGCCAGATAGGTTTTGCCGATAAATTGCTGTTGTCGAAAACTGATCTGGTCAGCGCAGATGAATTAAAAGTTTTAACCGAACGCATCAAGCGCATCAATCCGCGTGCAGCTATCAGCACGATTGATTTCGGCAAGGTAGCGATTGCCGACGTACTCGACCTGCGCGGCTTCAACCTCAACGACAAACTGGAAATCGATCCCGACTTCATTGCGGCGGAAGAACACGCACACGATCACGAGCATCACGACCACGCCTGCGATGCAGCCTGCACTCACGATGGAGATCACCATCATGACCACCATCACGGCCATCACAGCGACAACATCGCCGCCTTCGTCTTCAAGAGCGACCGCCCATTCAATACTGAAAAGCTGGATGAATTTCTAGGCGGCATTGTGCAGGTTTTCGGGCCGCGCATGTTGCGCTACAAAGGCGTGCTATGGATGGACGGGGCCGATCGCAAAGTGGTATTCCAGGGCGTTCACCAAATAATGGGCACGGACATAGGTGGAAAATGGGGGAACGATGAAATCCGCTCGAACAAAATGGTATTTATCGGACAGAATCTGCCAAAAGAAACTTTTATTTACGGACTAGAACAATGTTTGGTATAAACTAGCCCAGTTTTGAGCTCAGGATAGAGCGGCCGGGACGATGCGAAGGGGTGTGAATCGCACGCAGAGCACGATATGATCCGAGTGTGGGAAAGTTCATTGAAAGACAAGGGACTATGAACGCAACCGTCACAAAATCTGCAAAAAGCACAAAAAAAATTGCCGCGAAAAAGGCTGTTACACCTGCTCGTTCCAAGCCGGCGGGTAAAGTGACTGCAGCGAAAACCGCTGCAAAGCCAGCTGTCAAATCGGTCGCCAAAGTGGTAAAAAAGGCCCCGACGAAGAGTGCGGTAAAATCCCCAAAGGTCGCGGCAAAAAAAACGGCCGTTGCAAATAATCTGCAACCCGTAGCCAAACCGGCAGTCAAAGCAAAGGCAGCTGTTAAAGTAACCGCGGTAACCGCGCAACCAATTAAGAAAGTTACTGCAGTCGCGCCCAAGGCAATCGCAGTAGCCGCAAACAAAAACGCATCTCGGTCTGGAGCAGACGGCACGAAAAAGGTCATCTCCGCACCAGTAGATAAAATTGAACAACCTGTAGTTTCGAAAGTACGCGAAGTGGCAACTAAATCAAGCAAAGCAACCCCGACCGACGCTAATGACGGCACCCTGTTAACCGAAGCGCAAATCCTCAAGATGGGCGAAAAGGATTACATGAATGCGGCGCAACTCGCATTCTTCAAAAATCGCCTGCAACAGCTTGAAAAAGACCTGTTGAAAAATGCAGACGAAACCACCGAACATTTGCGTGAAACTGTTCTCGTCCCCGATCCGGCCGATCGCGCGACAATTGAAGAAGAACATGCGCTGGAATTGCGCACACGCGATCGCGAACGCAAGCTTCTGAAAAAAGTACAGCAATCGATCGCCAGCATAGATGCCGGCGATTACGGCTGGTGCGAAGAAACCGGCGAACCTATCGGCGTACCGCGTTTGCTGGCTCGCCCTACTGCAACCTTGTCGCTGGAAGCTCAGCAACGTCGTGAATTGAAACAAAAGCTGTATGGTGACTGATTCCAACCGGAATTAATCACGATTCATACACAAACAAAGCGCGCGGCCCCTATCCGCGCGCTTTGTTTTTTTGTAAAATGCAATTCTGTTGCAATAGGCAATTATCCAGATCGCCTCGAAGCGAGTATTCGAAGCAGGGGGAGTTGGTTATTGCACCCAATATCTGGTCCAGCCAGCGAAATCCGTGGCACGCTATTTTGGCAGTCGGAAGATCCGACGCAAATGCCGCGTAAATAAATGAGTGTTTTTTGAAACCTGTATTTTCATCCCGCACATCAACCGCAGCTCGACTTTGCTTCGCCGCATTGTTGATCGTAGCCGTACTGTTCGCGCAATGGATCGGATTGCGGCATCGGATCGAACATGCCGACGGGGCAGATAATCTGCATTCCGTACAGACTGTGAACACGAGCGCATCCAGTAACGCAGGCTCAGACGCGCCAGCTGTCGAATATGCTGGCGATAAATCCCATTCTTGTGCGCTGTTTGATGGCATGGCGCTGGCCGATAGTGCGCCTGCACTTCCGTTTATTCCTTTGTTGCAAACCAGCGTGCAAGTTCTGGCGCTGTGGGCTGCCCATACATCATGGGATGCGCCCTTCCTCTGTCATTTTTCCTCACGCGCACCGCCAGCGGCGTAACTGATTTTCCTGCTTGTACAGCCATGCCTGATCGCCCGGCGATTTAGCGCATCCGCTTTTATTCGATTTTTCAAGGAAGTATCATGATCGCCCAACGCACCCTGTTGGCCAGCGCTGTTCTATCCGCGCTCGCCTCATTGTCACACTCCGCTTTTGCGCAAGCGCAAGAACAAACCCTCCCTGCCGTCGTCGTCACCTCGACACCGTTCAACAGCGATGAAGCCGCACAAATACTCGCGCCAGCCAAAGTTTTGTATGGCGACGAATTGCGCGAAAAACTCGGCAATTCACTCGGTGACACTCTCTCGCAGGAACTCGGTGTCTCGGCATCCGCATTTGGTGCAGGCGCATCGCGCCCCATCATTCGCGGACTGGAAGGTCCACGCGTCAAAATTCTGCAAAACGGCATGTCTATACAGGATGTGTCCAGCCTGTCCAACGATCATGCAGTCGGTGGAGAAGCATCAACTGCACGCCAGATTGAAATCTTGCGCGGACCTGCCGCATTGTTATACGGCTCGGGCGCGATTGGCGGTGTGGTCAACATCATCAATGACCGCATTCCAACCGTCTTGAATACCAAACCCACAGGCGAAGCTGAAGCACGCTACGGCTCGGTCGACAATACAAAAAATATGTCGCTGTCCGTGGATGGTGCCGCCGGCGATATCGGCTTGCATCTGGATGGCAATTGGCGCGATGCCGACGATTATAAAATTCCTGGCAACGTCAGCCTGAGCGATCCGAGCCTAGGCTCCGGTCGCTTGCCCAACTCGTATGCGCGCGCCAACAGCATGGGGCTGGGAGCGTCCTATATCCAGAGCTGGGGTCACATCGGCGCATCGGTTGGCGTCAACGACGATCGCTACGGCATTCCAACCGAGGAAAGATCTTTCATTACCCTGAAACAAACACGTTTCGATATAGATGGGCTGGTGAAGGAGCCGTTCGCCAACTTCGAGTCCCTGCGCTTCAAACTGGGGCATACCGATTACAAGCACACAGAAAATCTGCAAGACGGCACGCCGGCAACCGATTTCAAAAATAATGCACTGGAAAGCCGCATCGAATTGACGCACAAGCCGATGGCAGGCTGGCGCGGCACCTTCGGTTTGCAAACCGAAAACTCGGAATTCTCGGCACTTGCCGCAGATGGTAGCGGACCGGAAACAGTGCCGTTAACCAAGAGCAATTCGATCGCCGGTTTCCTGTTGGAAGAACGCGACTTCGGCCCGTTCCGCGTCAGTGCGGGCGCACGCATGGAATCAGTTGAGCGCAAGCCTGATGCAGCATCGGGCTTGGCGCAGCGCGACTTCAACCTTGGTTCCTACTCACTCGGCGGGCTGTGGGCATTCACACCCGGCTATGGCCTTGGTGCCACAGCGTCTGTCGCGCAACGCGCACCGGCAATCGAAGAACTGTACTCCAACGGTCCGCATGAATCGACGGCGACCTATGACATCGGCGACAACCAGCTGAGCAAGGAAACTTCCCGCAACTTTGAAATCAGCCTGCAAAAAACCGAAGGCCTGCTGCGCTGGAAAGCCAACCTCTACCAAAACCGTGTGAAGAATTTCATCTACGGCCGTACCGATGGCACCAAAGTCGGTGAAGATGGCGTAGCAGATCCAGACGGCGAATTCACTGAACGCTTCTGGTCGCAAAACAGTGCGACGATACGCGGAGCGGAAGCCGAAATCAGCTACAACCTGCGTGGTCAGGGCTGGTCCTGGCGTGGTTTTGCCGACACATCGCGCGGCAAACTGACCGGCCTCGACAATCTGCCGTTGCAGCCTGCCACTCGGTTCGGCGGCGAAGTTGCTCATCGCCAAGGTCCGTGGCGTTCAGGTGTGAAGGTGTTGCACGCGCAACAACAGGACAAGCTGGCCAGCTTTGAGAGCTTCGTCACGCCCTCATATACGCAGGTCGACGCGAATTTGTCGTACACGCAACGCTACAATGCAAGCGACGTCACCTGGTTTGCCATTATCAAGAATCTGCTGAATGAAGACATCCGCTTGTCGACATCAGTGTTGCGTGAAAACGCACCATTACCAGGAAGAAACCTGATCGTTGGCGTTCGTACAAGTTTTTAAAGATAGTTCATCGTTTTTTGGCTACACTAGTGACCTGCAGGATATCTGCGGGTCGCTTTGTGCTACTTGCCTGTGTTACCTTTGGACGAGAATTTTTGCAAGCCATGCATCGGGGGGACATTCCGAGCTAGGCACTTTATAAACTTGGCGCGCCGTTAAAATTTTGACAAGTGCAAGCCGTTGCTCAACGGGATAGACGTGGGGATTTTTTCGCTATTTGGCAAGAAAGACGGGCAGTCGGCACGCAAGCCGACTGAGCAAGAGTCTTCGCAAAAGAAGCGCGACGAGAATGCTGCTCGCGCCGCAAAGAACGAAAACGAACAAACGCAAATGGTGCAGCGCAAGGCAGCCCATGCGACCGCCCTGAAAATCGACGCCATTGAGTCTGAAATGTCGTCGGAGTTTGTCAAACCACTTCCTTTCAGTGGCAATACAATGCCCGGCCCCTCCAGCCAGTTCATGAATACCGAACAGCGCGTGCCCGATGCTCGTGCTCACGCAAAATCAAAAGACAATCAGACAGTCCCGCTAGAACAGGCATCGATGCTGCCCGACATCATGGGTGCCAGTACCGCCTTCCTGCTGGGAGCAGAAACGGTCATAGGACCGGTCGCAATTTCAGCGTCAGAATCGGCACCCGTCATTGAAGAAGCTGCGATCCTGTTCGCTAATGGCCAGACCGACCTGGTCGAACCCATACTGTTGAATGCGATCGCAGAAGATGCACTAGGAAACACACCGTTGACCGTGTGGGGCATGTTATTCGATCTCTATCAAGTCACCGGCCAGCGCACATCGTTTGAAAACCTGTCGATCGAATATGCCAACAAATTTGAAATGTCACCACCGACGTGGATAGACGGCAATAGCGTAGAAGCCAAGGAGCAAGCAGCCGCGCCGCGCGCCGGTAGCACGCCGGGAGTTGCATTTGCCGGCAAGCTTGACGCCACCAGCATCAAGCAGCTGGAGCGCATCAAAAACATGGCGGAAATGAGTAATGTCATCAAACTCGAATTCGCTCGCGTCACCGAGGTTGACCCGGTCGGCTGCGGCCTGCTGTTCAGTGTGCTGCAAAGACTGCAAAAATCCGGCCACAATCTGATCCTGGTCGGCGCACCGGAACTGGCAGAAAAGATTCGTGCAATCCTGATGGTAGGCCGACGCGATGAGACAGAAGCTCCATGGTTATTACTGCTGGAAATTTTACGCCTGTTGAATCGCGAATCCGATTTTGAAGAAACCAGCATCGATTACTGTGTCACTTTTGAAGTGTCGCCGCCCTCCTTCGTTTCACCGCAAAACAAAGTGGTGACCGCAGCCGAAGAAACCGCTGAACCTGACGAAACTGCCGGCGACCATTTTGCCATGCCGGTTATCATCGATGCCAAAACAGATACGCTCGTACAAAGCATCACTGCCTACGCACACACGCGCAATCCGGTCATACTCGACTGCACACGCCTGACGCGCATGGATTTCAATGCCGCAGGACGCCTGTTTGGCAGCTTGACGCCCTTGATCAGCGCCGGCAAAAGCATCGAATTGCACAATGCCAATCATTTTATCGTCGCCCTCTGTCATGTAATGGGTGTTGCTGAGCTTGTACGTATCGTTCCGCGTAAAAACTGACTCCATCACCAAAGGCGCAATTTCGACTTGTAATCGAAGCGTCCGCCCCCATTTTTTCTAGAATGCCGCTCTCAGCATAGGGCGCGCACGACTCATCAAACATCATCCGTTTTGCATCACTGCTTTGCATTAAATCGGCCACTTCTATTTCAGAGGCAAGCATGGAACAATTTCACGGCACCACCATACTGTCTGTACGACGCGGTAATATCGTCGCGCTCGGCGGCGATGGTCAGGTCACATTAGGCAATATCGTCATGAAGGGCACCGCGCGCAAAGTGCGCAAGGTCTACGGCGGCAAAGTACTGGTCGGTTTCGCCGGCGGCACTGCAGACGCATTTACGCTGCTGGAACGTTTTGAATCCAAACTTGAAAAGCATCAGGGTCATCTGATGCGCGCATCAGTCGAGCTGGCCAAGGACTGGCGTACCGATCGCATGCTGCGTCGCCTTGAAGCCATGCTGCTGGTCGCGGATCACGAAACCACATTGGTCATAACAGGCAATGGTGATGTTCTGGAACCGAACGACGGCATAGGCGCGATCGGCTCAGGCGGGAGCTATGCACAATCTGCAGCCAAGGCCTTGCAGGACAATACGGATCTGTCGCCACTCGAAATCGTCAAGAAATCCCTGACCATCGCCGGTGAGCTGTGCATTTATACCAATCTGTCGCACACGATAGAAACCCTGGACTAATTTGGAAGGCGCCCGACTCAGGCGAACACATCATGAACATGACCCCAAAAGAAATCGTTTCCGAACTGGATAAACACGTTGTTGGCCAAGCCAATGCCAAACGTGCCGTCGCCATCGCGCTGCGCAATCGCTGGCGCCGGCAGCAGGTGCAAGAGCCGTTACGCCACGAAATCACGCCGAAGAATATTCTGATGATAGGACCGACCGGCGTCGGCAAAACTGAAATCGCGCGACGCCTCGCCAAACTGGCCGATGCGCCTTTCATCAAGATCGAAGCCACCAAATTTACCGAAGTCGGCTACGTCGGCCGAGATGTAGACACCATCATCCGCGACCTGATCGACATCGGCATCAAGCAGACCCGCGAAGTGGAAACACGCAAGGTACGGGCGCGCGCAGAAGATGCTGCCGAAGATCGCATCATCGACATTCTGGTACCGCCGGCACGCGATTTCGGCTTCAGCTCGTCACCGGCTGCAAGCACGGCAAGCACTCCCGATAACACGACGCGCCAAACCTTCCGCAAGCGTTTGCGCGAAGGCTCGCTCGACGATACCGAGATCGAAATCGAACTGGCAGAAGCAGGTCCGACCATGGAAATCATGGCCCCGCCCGGCATGGAAGAAATGACCGAGCAGATCAAGTCCATGTTTTCCGGTGTCGGTGGCACGCGCAAGAAGGCACGCAAAATCAGGATCAAGGAAGCACTCAAACTGTTGATCGACGAAGAAGCCGGCAAGCTGGTCAATGAAGATGAGCTCAAGCAAAAAGCGATTATCAATGTCGAACAAAACGGCATCGTTTTTCTCGATGAGATCGACAAGATTGCCACGCGTTCAGAAACCGGTGGCGGTGAAGTGTCACGCGCGGGTGTGCAGCGCGACTTGTTGCCGCTGGTAGAAGGCACGACTGTCAACACCAAGTACGGCATGATCAAAACCGATCACATCCTGTTCATCGCATCCGGCGCCTTCCATCTGGCCAAGCCATCCGACCTTATTCCCGAACTGCAGGGTCGCTTCCCGATCCGCGTAGAACTGGAATCGCTCTCCATCGCCGATTTTGAACGCATCCTGACGGGTACCGATGCCTGCCTGACCAGGCAATATGAAGCACTGCTGGCAACCGAAGGAATCAAAATCGTATTTGCACAGGATGGCATCCAACGGATGGCGGAAATCGCTTATTCGGTCAACGAGAAAACTGAAAACATAGGGGCGCGGCGTTTATACACGGTGATGGAAAAACTGCTGGAAGAGATTTCTTTCTCCGCCAGCGACAGCCCGGACCAGACGTTGTCCATCGATGCCGCCTATGTCGATGAAAGACTCGGCGCCCTGGCGGTTGACGAAGATCTGTCCCGGTACGTACTGTAGGCTTGCACTTGCTAGAAGTGCTGCGATTTAATCATGGAGAAAAAGTGCGCATGGCAGCATGCGCACCATTGACATCATGGCCAATAAGGCGCTCGCCAAACGGCAAAAACTGACGATACGCACGGAGCCCTCGCAGCGTACGCTGAAACCGCGCAACCCGGTCGCGGTCGCAGCCAAACAACGCGTGGGCGGGTCGCATCAAAAATCCGTTTCGGCGCAGCGACAAATACAAAAACTGCAGTTGAAGAAAAAACTTACTACTCCCGACGAGCAGTAAGCGCCCTGTTCCAGGCTTCTGTCATTTTGCGATTGATTGATTCGGCGCGGTTTGTTTGTTATAACAAAGGGGAAATCGCAACTGAGTTGTCGCGCGGGCATCTGACGCAATGCACCAGCCCTGATTGCAATCGAACTATGTTGAGGAGAAGAATATGGCTCTACCGCATGCAACATCCGGCCAGTTGATAGACGTGAGGCCACTGGGAACGAGAATTACAACATCCGTTTCCAACGCCCTCTTTAAAACCCCACAACTAGAATTGATGCGCCTAGTGCTGCCACGCGGCAAAGGCATGCCGGAACATTCCGTCCCTGGCGCAGTCACAATCCAGTGTCTGGAAGGCGCAATCGAATTGCATGCGCATCAGAAAACCCAAACCTTGCTGGCAGGGGAACTGGTTTATCTGGCCGGTGGTGAACCGCATGCCTTGCATGCGCTGGAAGATTCGTCGGTTTTATTGACGCTGCTGCTGCAGCATTGATATAGCTGCCGTGATGCGCTGACTGATGGACTAACTGAGGCTCTTGGATTGATTGCCGAACCTGAGAAGAGACAATCAGAATCAGGCGCTTTCATTCCGCGCATCGCGCGCCAGCAGTCTGCCCACCATATCCCTTGGCGAATCGCCATCAAACAAGACTGCCGCCACCGCATTGGTAATCGGCATGTCTATACCGTGTTGATGCGCCAGCGCACGCACGGCCTGCGCGCAACGCACGCCTTCCGCGACGTGACCCAACTCGGTCACGATCTGCTCCAGCTTTTTACCTTGCGCCAAACCCAGCCCCACCTTACGGTTGCGTGACAAGTCGCCGGTGCAAGTCAAAATTAAATCACCCATGCCGGCCAAACCCATGAAGGTTTCGGCCCGCCCGCCAAGCGCAACGCCAAAGCGCGTGATCTCAACCAGCCCACGTGTAATCAATGCCGCACGCGCATTCAAACCCAGCTTGAGACCATCAATAATGCCGGTCGCAATCGCCAGAATATTCTTTACCGCACCGCCTACTTCCACCCCGATCAAATCATCGGTCGAATAGATACGGATACTAGGCCCGTGCACGGCAGCGACGACCAGTTCACGCAATGCTGAGTTATCCGATGCAATCGCCAGCGCACACGGCAAACCTTGCGCGACTTCCTGTGCAAAGGAAGGGCCGGACAAAGCACCTGCCGGAATATCACTGCCTAAAACCTGGCGCACGATTTGATGCGGCAGCAAATGCGTATCGGCCTCAAAGCCTTTGCACAACCAGACAATATTCGGAATGGCATGCGCCTTCAGTTGCTCGGCCAGCGGACGCAAACCTGCCAACGATGTCGCCACCAGCAACAATCCATCCGAGGCGACATGCGCGATGGCAGCCGCGAAATCCGCACTTACGACGAGGCTATCCGGAAAACGAAAACCCGGCAGATAGGGCGCATTCTCACGCCGCCGCTCCGCTTCCTGCATCGCCGCCGCATCGCGTCCCCACAACACAACCGCATGCCTATCAGCCAGCGACATCGCCAAAGCCGTACCCCATGCGCCTGCGCCTAATATTGTGATATTCATGCAGTGAATTTGCTTAAGTAGATTAAGTATCGAAGAATGAGGATGCCGATCATGCCACGATCATGGCCGAGTGGCAGCTCAGGAAAACCTCTGTTTGGCAACAGCGCAATTGTTTCGGACAGCGATTATTTGGCCTACTCGCCCCACACTTCCGCAGTTTTTGCGAAGCCGACGGGTCCGTCTTTGTGCCTCAGCTTGACCCAGCCTGCGGCAGGCGGCGCCAGCCATTCCAGCAATACGCCCTTATCCACTGTCGTTACGACGCCAGCGTTTTCTTCGGGCGTGATATGCAGCTTCAGATTGGCCACCGTGACAATGACATTCCGTTTTGACGTCAATGCGGCTGCGTCAATCCAGGATAAATCGCCCGTCGCATCACGCACTTTGCTCCAGCCATTTTGCGTAAAAATGATTTCCACCGGCATACCGCGCGGCGCAATGAACATTGCGCGGCCACGCTCAGACGGTGCGTTATACAAAATAGCAGGATTAGCACCCACAGATTTATATTCGGCCGCCTGTGCCGGCGCTGTTGCCAGCATCGATATCAGCAATGTTGCACAAGCCGGGAAAGACCATTTCATGCGATTACCTTCAACACATTATCGAAAAATGCTGCGCGCCATGCTTAGTCAAACTTCACGGCGCGCGGTAAAAATATCAATTAATGCTTTGCTACCGAACCGTCTGCCATCACGATGCCAGAGCTGCTTTCAGTCTGCTGCTGCGCGATTGCTGCCAGGCGTTGCTGATAGAACACTTCGAAATTGATTTCCGTCAGATGCACAGGCGGGAAGCCGGCACGGGTGATCGCGTCGGCGATATTCGCGCGCAAGTAGGGATAAATCGTGCTTGGGCAACCGATGCCGATCAAGGGATCGAGCTGCTCATCAGGGATATTACGTGCTTCGAAAATGCCGGCTTGCTTGCCTTCGACCAGGAATGCGATCTTGTCCTTGATCTTTGCGGTGACGGTAATTGTTACAGTCGACTCAAAAATACCATCAGCGATTTGCTCTGCACCGACATCAACTGCCACTTCAATTTCAGGAGACTCTTGCTCGAGGAAAATTGCCGGCGAATTAGGTTGTTCCAGCGACAGATCTTTCAGGTAAACACGTTGGATCTGGAATACAGGTTGCAGATTTTCGTCAGCCATGAAGCACTTTCAGTCAGATTAAAAATGGAGGGCGATCAGCCCTCCGAACAGTTACCGCTTAATTTGTTTGAATACAGATTAACGCATCGTCGACTCGTATCGAGCCAAACACGTCAGGCCGCCTGCAATAATGCATCCAGTTTGCCCGCGCGTTCCAGCGCATTCAAATCATCGAAGCCACCCACATGCGTATCACCGACATAAATCTGCGGCACGGTGCGGCGACCGGTCTTCTCCATCATCGCCACCCGTTGGGCGGGATCGAGGTCGATGCGGATTTTTTCAATATTGGCAATCCCTTTGGCAGTCAACAAACGTTCCGCCATCGTGCAATACGGGCAAACGCCAGTGCTATACATCGTCACATGCGCAGTCATAATTTTCCTTCTTAAGCTCAAATTACTGAATGCTTACTTGGTAACAGGCAAGCCTTGAGATTGCCATGCATCCAGGCCACCGAGTAAACTAGCGGCTTCGGGATAGCCCTCTTTTTTCAGTTGTGCGGTTGCTTTTGCCGATTTCAATCCCTTGGCACACACAACAATCACAGGGCGGGCCTTGAATTTTTCCAGCTCACTGATACGTGCTTTCAATTCTTTCAATGGAATATTTTTCGCGTCACGGATATGACCGG
Organism: Herminiimonas aquatilis; assembly: GCF_042665175.1. NCBI lineage: Bacteria > Pseudomonadati > Pseudomonadota > Betaproteobacteria > Burkholderiales > Oxalobacteraceae > Herminiimonas > Herminiimonas aquatilis. The sequence continues at coordinate 1,861,748 of NZ_JBHTCC010000001.1, read as the reverse complement.
CAGCAAATTCATCTGCGTTTCTGACATCGAGAATCAGGGTTTTCCCTTGATTAATGATCTGGGTTGCCTGTAAGGGCGTAACTTTTGCGCCAGCGCGTTGTAGTGTGTGCATGACCAATGCGCCGCCCGATACCAGCACGATGCCGATCAGAAAAATGTTATCAATGATGAATTTCACAGTGTTCCAATGAATAGAAAGAATGTTCGCATTATAAAATAGAAGACCGAATACAATTCGGATTCGGCATTTTGCATCAAAAAACCATTACTTACCTATTAGAACCATGTACAAAATCGTATTGATGCGCCACGGCGAGTCCACATGGAACCTCGATAATCGCTTTACCGGCTGGGCCGATGTCGATTTGACTGAAAAAGGTTGCGCTGAAGCAAAGCACGCCGGCAAACTGCTGCGCGAAGCAGGATTCACCTTCGATCTTGCTTATTCGTCAGTATTGAAGCGTGCGATACGCACGCTCTGGATCACGCTCGACGAGATGGATCTGATGTGGATACCCGTCGTCTGCGACTGGCACCTGAACGAACGTCACTACGGCGCCCTGCAAGGCATGAACAAGGCAGAAACGGCCAAGCAGTATGGCGCCGACCAGGTTCTGCAATGGCGTCGCAGCTATGACATCCCGCCCAAACCGCTGGCGGAAGACGATCCGCGCACGATGTACAACGATCCGCGCTATGCCGCTTTGAAACGCGAACAGATTCCCTTGGGCGAATGCCTGAAAGATACCTTGCTGCGCGTAGAGCCTTATTGGAATGACACCATCGTGCCATCGATACGCGCCGGCAAACAAATCATCATCTCGGCGCATGGCAACAGCTTGCGTGCGCTGATCAAAATTCTCGACGGCATCAGTGATCAGGATATCGTTTCCCTCAGCATTCCAAACGGTCGTCCTATCGTCTATGAACTGGATGAGAACCTGAAACCGATACGCCATTACTACCTGGGCGATCAGGCGTCGCTGGAAGCCGCCGTCAAGGCAGCCGCCAGCCACGGGCAAGTCGCATAAATTCCGTGCCAATTTCGCTTCTCTCTTCCTTCAGATGCACTACGCACATACCGGTCGCTCAACATAAGCAACGATTGACGGGTATGCGCTTAATGACTTCGTGTGTTGTGTTCGCGTTATGCGCAGGCGTATATGCCAACGCGCATGCGCAAAAAACTACCGACCGCAGCAAGCAGAAAGTTATCGCCGAGAGCGAACGCGCCGATTTGCGGCAAAAACTGACAACACTCAAACGCAGCATCGACAAGACAGAGACAGCAAAGAGCTCCGCCGCAGACGCCCTGGCCAAATCGGAAGAAGCAATCTCGGACGCACAACGCAATTTGCGCGACCTTGCCGATGAACAGCAAAAAACCGAAGCCAAACTGAAAGATCTATCCAGCCAGCAGGCTGCGCTGAAGAAAATTGTAGAAACTCAGCAAAACCAGCTGGCCAAACTGCTACGCGAGCAATATATCGCCGGCAATGAAGATCGTATCAAGCTGCTGCTCTCAGGCGACAATCCAAATCGCATCAATCGCGAACTGCAATACATGGGCTACGTTTCGCGCGCGCAAGCGACGCTGATCGAATCCTTGCGTGCCAACCTGCAGGCAATAGCAGACAACCAGGCCCATGTACAAAACGCCAAGGATGAACTCGACGAAATTGCTGGCGAGGCACGCGAACAGCATGCGATTCTGCAAAAGGAAAAAGCACAGCGTGCCAGCTTGCTCGCGCAGTTATCGACCAAGCTGGTCGCACAGCGCAAGGAAGTCGGCAATATCGAACGCAATGAAAAGCGACTTTCCAGCCTGGTGGACCAACTTGCGATATTGATTCAGGAACAACGCAAGGCAGAAGCGGCCGCTGCGGAAAAGCGCAAGCAGGAACGCGCAGCACGTGAACGCGAAGAGCGTGAAAAGCGTTTGGCGCAGGCAAAAAAGCGCAGCGCACAGAATGACAAGGCTTCTAGTGGCAAGATTAACAACCCGAATGCGATTGAAGACGATGAACCGCCAGCGCAAGAAAAACCGACGCGAGCCCTCGCCAGAAATGAACTGACTCCTGATGCCAGCGTCCAAGATGGTGTTTTCGCCGCATTGCGTGGCAAGTTGCATCTGCCTATACGCGGCGACGTGACTGCCAAATTCGGCGGCAAACGTGGCGATGGCCCAACCTGGAAAGGCTTGTTCATACGAGCTGATGAAGGCACGGAAGTCAAAGCGGTGGCGCAGGGCCGCGTAGTGTTTGCAGAATGGCTACGCGGTTTTGGCAATTTGATCATTGTTGATCATGGCAGCCAGTACATGACGATTTACGGCAATAATCAATCCGTTTTAAAACACGCCGGCGATGTCGTCAAAGCCGGCGACGTAATTGCCAGCACAGGTAATAGCGGCGGCAATGAACAATCAGGTTTATACTTTGAAATGCGACACCAAGGTCGCGCGTTTGACCCGCTCAGTTGGGTAACTATTAGGTGAACATGGGAACGAAACTCAAGAATATCGGATTGATCGGTTTAGGCATGGTTGCCGGCGCGATCGGTATGGGCACGCAACTGGATGCAATGGCACAGAAAAGTGCCGGCAATCCATTGCCTATCGAGGAATTGCGCCAGCTGGCTGATGTATTCGGACTCATCAAATCGGATTACGTTGAACCGGTCGAAGACAAGAAATTACTGACGGAAGCGATTTCCGGCATGGTGTCGTCACTGGATCCGCACTCCGCCTATCTGGATAAAAAAGCATTCAAGGAATTGCGTGAAGGTACGCAAGGCAAGTTTGTCGGACTCGGCATCGAAGTCGGCATGGAAGACGGCTACGTCAAAGTCATTTCGCCGATCGAGGATTCGCCTGCTTATCGCGCCGGCATCAAGGCGGGTGATTTGATCACGCGCCTTGACTCCACTCCTGTCAAAGGCATGACGCTGGACGAAGCCGTCAAGAAAATGCGCGGCGAACCAAATACCAAGATCACGCTGACAATTGCTCGCAAAGACGAAGACAAGCCTATCGTTACCACCATCACGCGTCAGGAAATCCGTGTGCAAAGCGTGAAGGCCAAGATTGTCGAACCAGGTTATGCATGGTTGCGCGTCGCGCAATTCCAGGAACCTACAGTGGACGACATGGCGAAGAAAATCGCTGCCTTGTACGCACAGGAACCAAACATGAAAGGTCTGGTGCTCGACTTGCGTAACGATCCGGGCGGTGTCTTGCCAGGCGCAATCGGTGTCTCCGCAGCCTTCCTGCCGAAAGATGTGGTCATCACATCGACCAATGGTCAATTACCGGATTCCAAAGCGAGCTTCTACGCACGTCGCGAATTCTATGCGGCACGCGCAGTCGGCGACCCACTGGCGAAACTGCCTGATGCGATCAAGAAAATCCCTATGGTCGTATTGGTTAACTCCGGCTCCGCTTCAGCCTCTGAAATCGTGGCTGGCGCATTGCAGGATTACAAGCGCGCCACCATCATGGGCACGCAAACTTTCGGCAAGGGCTCGGTACAAACCATACGTCAACTTTCCGCTGATACCGCTGTCAAGTTGACGACCGCGCGTTACTACACGCCTAGCGGCCGCTCGATTCAAGCCAAAGGTATCGTACCGGATCTGATGGTCGATGAAACTGCAGATGGCGATGGCTTGAATAGCTTGCGCCTGCGTGAAGCCGATTTGCAAAAGCATTTGACCAACGACAAGGACAAAGAAGCTGAAGCCCGTCCTGCAGTTGATGAGCTGGAAGAAGAACAACGCATCGCTGCGCTGGAGAAAAAACGCAAACCACTGGAGTTCGGCAGCAAAGACGACTTCCAGTTGGCGCAAGCGCTGAATCACTTGAAAGGTTTGCCTGTGATTCTTTCGAAAGCAAAAGTCGAAGTGAAGAAAGAACCTGGTATCAACCAGCCAAAAACAGAATCAAAAACAGAACCGAAAACCGACGACAAGAAATAGTCTTCAGCATTCGCCAAAAAGGCCGCAGCGATGCGGCTTTTTTGATTGCGGCACAATTTTTCTCATGTGCACCCAGCGAATGATGCGGCACTCATGCGATATTGAATACGCGCCCACACGGATACCTTATGAACGACCAACAATTACTGCGTTATTCGCGCCACATCCTGCTCGATGAACTCGATATCGAAGGCCAGGAAAAGCTGTTGGCAGCGCATGTCTTGATCATAGGCACGGGCGGCCTAGGGTCTCCTGCGGCGTTTTATCTCGCTTCCGCCGGTGTCGGCACCATCACGCTAGTCGACGATGACACCGTGGATCTGACCAATCTTCAGCGCCAGATTCTGCACACCACGCAACGGGTCGGTCAGGCCAAGGTGTTATCGGGACAACAGACACTGACTGAAATCAATCCGACCATCAAGATCGTCGCGCTGAAAGAACGTGTGTCGGGTGCGCGCCTGAATGAACTGGTGCAGAGTGCATCGGTGGTATTGGATTGCAGCGACAATTTCGCCACACGGCATGCAGTCAATCGCGCCTGTGTTGCCAATCGCGTGCCGCTGGTTTCCGGTGCTGCAATCAAGTTCGATGGCCAGATCAGTGTGTTCGACAAGCGCGATGAAAACGCGCCATGCTATTCCTGCCTGTTCCCGGAAGATCAGCAGTTCGAAGAAGTGAATTGCGGCACCATGGGCGTATTCGCGCCACTGGTCGGCATCATCGGCAGCATGCAAGCCGCAGAAGCCTTGAAGATCATTGCAGCGATAGGCGAATCGCTGACCGGTCGCCTGTTATTGCTAGATGCCCGGACCATGGAATGGAGCAGCATCAAGTTCGCGCGCAATGCCAGCTGTAGCGTCTGCGGACATGCACACTAAGTCATCCTTGGCAAACTGAGCGCCGCAAAAATACTGCGACACGGCTGCCACGTGTGCAGCGCAGCTGCTCGACGTGGTACTGGCTGCATGCTTAGCTCAGTTGCTCGTACATTCCGGTAATTCTATCCATCGCTTCCAGAATCCGCTCGCTAGTCGTCGCAACATTGGTCGCAAAGCGCACCTTGGCTTCCACACTATCGGCGCTGCTCTTCAAGGCTTGATCGAAGAAAAACCATTGCTGCTGCGCCAGTGTCATTTCCGCATTGATGGCCGGCGTATTTTTCGGCGAGTTGCTTAATTCCGTCATCGCCAGCAAAAATTCATCGCGTGCCTTGGCCAGGTTGATCAAGCCATCAGACGATGCCACGCCCCAGTTGATCGCCTGATAAAACTTCGCCATGCGTTGCGACAACATGCGCTGGCGTCCGGAAATATTCACCAGTCGCGCCGCCACCGAACCCGAGAATCTTTCCAGTTGCACAGTGGACGCGTGCGCCAGGGTCAGCACTTCCTCATTGATCACCATCATCTCTTTCGCATCCTGACGATTCGGCACCTTGCCGACGAGGACGGTTTTGTAAGCGGCCCATGTTTTCCTCAAATCGTTCAGCGTGCCCTTGTTGTCAGACGTGGGCGCGAACGCTTCCAGCTCGTACAACTGCCGTTCAAACAGAGCGATTGAGGCGCTGAAGATTTTTTTCGATCGCTGCAAATCAATGGACTGGCCCATTTGCAGATAACTTTTCGCCACACGCTGCGACAGCATGCGCTGGCGACCCGATTTGTTGATGGCGTCATTAATGTGCGTGATAGGGCCATCGGCATAGCCATAGGGAATTACCAGCAAACTCCCGCTGGCAACCAGGCTGGCTTGGAGGAAGTGACGCCTGTTCATTTTTTATTCCTTATTATATTGAGGGCTAGAGTCAAATGGCGGCACGAGGCAGGACCGGCATAGATTCCTGAGTGCAAAAGATGTGCCAGCCACACCCCGCCAACCCATGCGCACTCAGCCCCGCACGCTCTGCACATCGCCAAATTGGTGCGCGATCACGCTCGCGCCGACAAGCCCCTGCACCAACAACGACGGTCGAATCCCTTTACATAACTTTACCGCTCGCTCGCATGGTCTCAACAGAGCGCCACTAAAGTAGCACCATGCCTGCAAAGCACAGCAGGCTCCATTTGATACACAAAGGAGTTTTGAATGAACAAGCAAATCCCAAGCACGGTATCGGCACAACTTAAAAATACAGGTCACGGTCGCCGCATGATCATGATCACCGCAGGTGCTGCTCTTGTCAGCGCTCTTTCCATCGTCGGCGTCAGCTATGCGCAAGAAGTCCAGGCACCGAAAAAGCCGCAGGCAGAACATCAGTTCGGGCCGCACGGAAAAATGGATCCTGCCCGTGCAGAAAAACGCATGCAGCATATGCTGAAACGCTTGGTCCCAGATGCAACGGCGGAGCAAAAAACCAAACTTGATACCATTGCCAAAGCCGCCTTCACTGACCTGCGCCCGATACAGGAAAAAAGTCGTGAAGCGCGTGCACAAGGCATGAAATTGCTGGCCCAGCCAACAATCGATCGCAATGCGCTGGAACAAGTCCGCCAAACACAGCAACAACTGGCTGACCAGCGTTCACGTCGAGTCACCAAAGCGTTTGCCGATGCAGCCGACGTGCTGACACCTGCACAACGTGTGAAAGCGGTGGAAGAACTGGGCAAGCGCGGCCATCGCTTCGGTCGTGACAGTCATGGACCACGCCACGGTCAACACCATGGCAAAGGCGAAGGACGCGCTGCAGAACCAGCAGCAAAACCATAAGCCAGAGCTAAGATGAAAGCGCCAGCATGACCGGAGGATCGGTCATGCTGGCGCAATTACTTCTCTTTTTTAGTGACCTGCACATTATTCCATTCCGCAAGCGAAGCACACGCATACTGCTGGAACTGGCAACACGATTACCGCTTTGATTGCGAAATGGAATTACACTAACAAGATGACTCTACGACTACTCATGATAGAAGACGACCAGCGCCTCGCCAGCATGGTCGCCACTTACCTTAACCAGAACGGTTTCGACGTGCAGCACAGTGCGACGGCCAAGGATGGCTTGCATCAACTGCAGCAAGCCGATGCCACGCAAGCGTTCTCCATCGTGCTGCTCGACCTGATGCTGCCGGATGCCGACGGACTGGATGTCTGTCGGCAAATACGCGCACAGCCGCAACCCACAGGTTCCATGCCCATCGTCATGCTGACCGCCAAAGGCGATCCCATGGATCGTGTGGTCGGGCTGGAACTCGGCGCTGATGATTACATTCCCAAACCGTTTGAACCGCGCGAATTGCTGGCAAGATTGCGTGCCGTATTGCGTCGCCAGCAAGGCGTTGCCACTAGCGCCGAGCGCGTGCTGCGTTTTGGCCGTCTGGAAATCGATCTGGATGCACGCGTGATTCGACTCGACGAGCAAGACAAGCCAGTGACCGCCTATCAATTCAATCTGCTGGCAGCGATGGCAGACAGGGCCGGACGTGTTTTATCGCGCGAGCAATTGATGGATGCCGTCAAAGGCGAACCGCTGGAAGCATTCGATCGATCGATCGACGTCCACATCGGCCGCTTGCGCGCAGCAATTGAAGATGACCCCAAACAGCCCAAGCGCATCATCACCGTACGCGGCGCCGGCTATGTATTTGCAAAGGCGCAGGATGTCTGAACAGGCAACACGCGCGCGCTTCAGCTGGTCACACCGGCTTTATGTGCGCATTTATCTGGCGATGCTGATCAGCCTGACTGTGGCCGGTCTGCTGTTTGCCGCTGCGTGGCGCATGAATGCCGATTCACGCCAGATCGGCCCCAGCCTTGAATCATTTGCGGCGATTGCTTCCGACGTATTGCCGCCACCTGAAGCAAGTAACAAAGAGCAGCAACAGGCACTCGCGCGCTGGCAATCGCGCATGCGTGCAGATTTGACGCTGTACTCGGCCAAACGGGAAAAAATTGCATCCGCCGGGCGCGAACTGCCACCGCTCGATGAAACACAAACCACCAGCGGCTGGATGGGTGGCGGGCCACCTGTCTTTGCCGTCAAATTGCCGGATGATCGCTGGCTGGTCGGCCAGCATCCGGGGCGGCGCAAACCGCCTTTCAGTTTTTTCACCACGCTGGTCTTGATCGGCTTGGCGATGGGCATAGGTTCCTACCCAATTGTGCGGCGTTTGACGCGCAGGTTGGAACGTCTGCAAACCAGCGTCGAGGCGCTGGGTGCGGGTCAGTTATCGACACGCATTGCCGTCGAGGGGCAGGATGAAGTCGGGCGCCTCGCCACCAGCTTCAACCGTTCCGCCGCGCGCATTGAAGCGCTGGTTGATGCGCAAAAAGCCTTGCTGGCAAATGCCTCGCACGAATTACGTTCACCGTTGGCACGCATACGCATGGCGATCGAATTGATGGGTAGCGAAGCGCAACCGGAAATCCGTAGCGAGCTGAAGCGCAACATCGGCGAACTCGATCAATTGATCGATGAAATCTTGCTCGCCAGCCGACTCGATGCAACTGCTGACACGACACAAGCATTTGAAAAAATCGATCTGACTGCGCTGGTCGCGGAAGAATGTGCACGCCTCGATGCGCAACTCGACGCGCAAGCCATAGAACTGGCTGGAGATGCACGGCTGCTGCGGCGCATGGTGCGCAACCTGCTGGAAAATGCGCGACGCTACGGCAATGGCACAGAGATCCATGTGACGCTATCGACTGCACCTGGCAATCGTATCCTGCTGCAAGTCTGCGATGGCGGCCCCGGCGTACCTGCGACAGAACGTGAAAAAATCTTCGAACCCTTCTATCGGGTAGCAGGTGCCAGCGAGCGCGAAGGTGGCGTCGGTCTGGGTTTGAGCCTGGTACGACAAATTGCACGCCGACATGGCGGCGATGTCGCTTGCGTTGCGCGTAACGAACCCGGCAGCTGTTTCAACGTTACCTTGCCGGCATAAGTTTCTACGCAGCCACGGTCATTTGTTTAGTTGTTCCAGATGATCGTGGCCGGCAATACACCGCGCAGGGCGTTGCAGACGATGACCGCTTCTGCATTGCGCAGATCGCTCAAGGTCAATGTCTTTTCCACCGCGTTCCACGCAGGATCTTCCAGCAATATTGCGCGCATCACGCCGGGCAAGACGCCTGCGCTCAAAGGCGGCGTATACCAGCGGCCATCGTTCTTGATAAAAACCGTGCTGCGTCCGCCTTCCGTCACCTGCCCTTGTTCATTACAAAACAATTGATCGAATGCGCCCTGCTGCTCGGCTGCACGCCATGCGGCGTCGTAACCGGTTCTGATCGTGGTCTTGTGGCGCAAGAAGATGTCGCCTGCGTCAGTTGTTGTTTGCGCCAACAGAATTTTTACCGGTTCGGCCATTGCCGATAGCGACGCAGTTTGAATCGCAGCAAGGCCATCGGCTCGCAAAGCCAACCGCAGGCGATACGGCGTACCCGCCTCGAAATGCGCGCATACGTCCTGCAAGACAGCGCGTATCCCGGCTTCATCAAATGCAAAACCAAAATAGTTCGCCGAAGCACGCAAGCGCTGCAGATGCCGATCGAGATGGCGACAACCATTTTCCCGCGTTGCATATATCGTTTCAAACAGTTCGAATTCGGCCGGCATATCGATCAAAAAGCCTGCCTTGATCCGGCATTCTTCATATTCGGCCTGTGCCACGCTGTCATGTACTATCCCCGCACCCACGCCCATTTCTCCGCGGCGAACTTGCTGCGCATCCTGCGCCTGCAGTTGCAGGGTACGTATAGGTACCGACAAGCAAAAATTGCCGAGTGAGCGCGCGGACTGCGGCGGATCGAACCAGCCTATCGCGCCGGTGTAAATGCCGCGCGGATGCGCTTCCAGCTCGCGAATGATTTGCATCGTTCTATGTTTCGGGGCACCGGTAATCGAGCCGCAGGGATACAGTGCATCGAAGACCTCGGGCAATCCGGTGTCGCTGCGCATTTGCGCATGCACCGTCGAGGTCATTTGCAACACGCTGCTGTAGCGCTGCACGTCGAATAATTTATCGACGCTTACCGTACCGACTTCTGCGATGCGCCCAAGATCATTGCGCAACAGATCAACGATCATCAAATTCTCTGCGCGATTTTTTGCATCGGCCGCCAAGGCACGCGCAGCTGCATCGTCTTGCTGCGAATTGCCACTGGCAGCAGCCGTGCCCTTCATGGGCCGCACGACCAGCCTGCCGTCATCGTGTCTTACAAACAATTCCGGCGATAAGGACAAGACAGCGCGACCGTCCGGCAAATCTATCAACGCGCCATAAGGCACAGGTTGGCGTTCGCGCAGACGGCGATACAGGGCATGCGCAGAACCATATGCATCAAAGCGCAAGCGGTAGGTGTAATTGACCTGATAGGTATCGCCGGCAGCGATGTAATCGTGTATCCGTGTCAGCGCACTATCGAATGCCTCTTCATTGATATCCGGATGCAGGTTGGCGATCCCAGCCGGCGACGATCCAGCACGCTCGTCCAGCCATGCGCCGACCTGATCGGCCGACAGCTTTTCACAATGCTCGAACAGCAGCACTTCCGCTAATGGCGGCATCTCAAGTGATGACAGCTGATGCGGTGCAATGCCGTGCATGGCCGCCCCAAGCTCATAGGCAAACAAGCTGACCGCATAGCGGCCCTGCTGCATAGCCTGCTGCAGCTGCTGCAACATGGCCGGTAATTGATCAGCTGCGCGGCACACCAGCGTACCGAAATGCGAAGAATAGAGCCGTGAGCGCGCGTCTGCCGCACTGGCATCGCAATCATCGAGCAGAGCGTAGCAGTCGGAAGATGAATCGGCGGGAACAAACAGGGACATAAGTCAGGGCAAGCGATGCTGGGCAAGGCGTCTATTGTACGACCAAGCAGCAACAGCTTGCAGACGCCATCCGCCGATTTTGATCAGCGACGGCGAGTCGAATATCAAGCCAGCAGCATCGCGATCTGTGCCGGCGCGTAAGTGGATGGATTTTGCTTGAAGCCGGTCTTGGCGTAACGCTGCCAATGGCCGAGCACGCTACTCGCAATCAGGTTAGCGCGTGCCGCAACTTCGGCTTCGTTTGCCTGGCCCTGACTGGCTGCCACGCGCAGCGCTTGCTTGAGCGCCAGTTCGATACGCTCAATGAATTGATTCATGCGTGCCTGCAAGCGCTCGTCCTCATTGACCAGCGCATCGCCTATCATCACGCGCGTCATGCCGGGATTGCGTTCTGCGAAATTGAGCAGCATGCCCACGATGGCCTGGACCTGGGACAAGCCGTTGTCCTCTTGTTCGGTGATCTTGTTGATCAAGCCAAACACGGTGGATTCGATGAACTCGATCAAGCCTTCGAACATTTGCGCCTTGCTGGCGAAATGCCGATACAAGGCAGCTTCTGAAACTTCTACACGCGCGGCCAAGGCGGCCGTCGTGATTTTCTCCCCCTTCGGCTGCTCCAGCATCGTCGCCAATGTCTGTAGTATCTGCAGCTTGCGTTCGCCTGGTTTGGTGGTTGCCATATTTTTTATAAGTAGGTAAGCAATCGGACTAGCGCAGTCGGTGCAACGTCCTGAATAGTTGCCCAACGGATTTTACTTTGACATCGACATAAATAGGGCGTTTTGTGTGCGCGACTGTTGCGTGCGTGCCAGTCACGCCGCCTTTAATCGAATCGCTGGCCAGATATTGCGTGATCCATGCGGTACTCATACCGAGTTCTTTCGCACCCTTTAAATGCGCGACTGTATCTTCTACCAGTACGCAATCACGCGGTGAAATACGCTCGCGGGCTAGCAGTTTGCGCAACATCTGTTTGGATGGCTTGGGCCGCAAGCGACCATGAACATGCATCGCCTCTATCGGCACATGCTTGGCGAAATACCTATGCAAACCCAGATGGCGCAATACGTCGCGAGAGTACCGGCGCGGCGCATTGGTCAGCAAGATCTTGCGTCCGGGAAGACGGCGCAACACTTTTCCCAAACCGCGTTCGGCACGTATCATGGTCGCCAGATCATCAAAGCGATGCGCCTCACGCAAGAAATCTTCAGGCCTGACCTGATGATGATTTACCATACCGAGCAAGGTTGCCCCGTAGCGCTGCCAGTAAGCGATGCGCGCAGCATTCACTGCCGCCTCATCTGCCGGCAAGCCGTCTTTGTGCAGCACCAGCGCGATGAAGGCATTCATATTCAGATTGATTGCCGGGAAAATCGCATGCGAGGCATCATGCAGCGTATTGTCCAGATCGAACAACCAGGTCAGCTTACGCATGATGCAGGGATCGCACTATCAACGCAGAAGAAGGATATACATGCATCGTCATTTTGTTCTTGTCGTAACCCTGCTGTTCAGTTTGTTCTTCTCGTCCGCGCATGCGGACAATACTGCCCTAAAAACCCCGGCAACCAGCGCGCAAAAATCGTCAGCGCCGCAGCGTGGCGTTTTATACCGCGCCAGCTATCGCGGCAATACCTGCTATCTGTTCGGTACCGTCCATGTCGGACAAGCAGCATTCTACCCACTCGAACCGCAAGTGACACGCGCCTTGTCAGCAGCCGACAAACTGGTGCTGGAAGTCGACATCCGCGACACCGCCATGCTGCAGCAATCCGTGATGCGACATGGCATCTACCCGGAAGGGCAAAGCATCACCCAGCATCTGTCGAACGCGAGTCTGGAAAAATTGAAGCAAGCCTTGCAAGTCGCCGGCACCCCATTCGACAACGTTGCAAGAATGAAACCGTGGATGGTGACCAATCTGCTGATCGCGCAAGCAATGGCGCGCGCCGGATACCCGACCGAACAGGGAATAGAACTGTATCTTCTTGCGGTCGCCAAGAAGGAAAACAAGCTCGTGCAGCAACTGGAAACGGCCGACTATCAACTCTCGCTATTCAACGGCCTGAGCGATGCGCAACAGGAAGAATACTTGCTGGAGAATCTGGCGCAACTGGCCGACGGTAGCGCAATCAAGAAAGGACTGGCCTTGATCACTGCCTGGCAACACGCCGACAACCGTGCTTTGCAGGCAGCGTTGCAAGAGCTGCAAAGCGAGCAATCGACGTCGGCCAAATTCCTGCAGCGCGTGCTACTGGACGAACGCAATCCGAATATGGCAAACAAGATAGAGACGCTACTGAAAACCGACAAGAAGAGTTTTGTCGCGGTCGGGGCCTTGCACTTGATCGGTGACAAAGGCGTGCCTGAGTTGTTGCGGCAACGCGGATACAAGGTGCAGAAATTGTATTGAGGTTTAGATTGCATTAGCGTAGAGCATTGCATCCCTAACTTCAGCCTTTAGCGAAAATGAATTGCCCCCCGAAGAACCGAGATCGCCCTTGAATTCAAGCGACCAATCGGATACGTGCCACATCGAATGTCTCATCATCTCTATTTGCGACGCTGATTGACGCTTCGTTAGTTCTGCACTTATCCTTGCTGCAGCATTTGTGATCGGGGGTTCGACTCCCGCTATCGTGATGCCTGCGCGGTTTCGTAGTATTTTTATACTGCTGAATTTTCTAAACAAGCGCTGAAAAACAAGCAGGCAAGCTATATCTCAAGGATTCTCATAGTCAATGTATACCTCAACCGTCTTTTTATCCCGCAGGTCTTGCGGCATACATTACGTTGGGCGTCACCAAGGCAAGTTCGATGAACATTGAAACGATCAATCTCATTCAGACGGTATCGCTTGAGGCGATAAAAATTCTGGGGCCAGCCAGCATCGCGGCGTATGTGGCCTACAAGGCCGCCGCGGTTCAACTCAATGCCAAGCTACTCGAGTTGGACAAAGGAAATCAGTTCAAGGCGAGAGAAAGTGTCTTCTCTCACTTGAAGGAGCGTTTGCTTCACATTGATCAACAGACCGAAAAGCTGAATGCCGAAATCGGCCACATGATTGGCTATGCAGCAGGTTATCGAGCAGGTGATTCATCGCCTGACGGTCAAGACTTTGCGTTGCTTATGGGCGGTCTCATGCACTCGGTTGCTAAGCATGCTCCGCTAGAAATCACGGTTCTTCTGAATGACATGCAAATGTCAGGTCTTACGTCGTCTGAAGAGTTCAAGACACTCTCTGAACGTCAGAAGACTTTGATCTCTTTCTCGCAGAACCCTACCTACGAAGAAATGAAGTCACATGCCTTCCAACTTCTGGAAACGTACAACCTGCTCGGTGGATGCACAAGACTGCTGATCCAGAAGCAGATGGAGAAAGTCTACGCGCCTTACCTTAGGGCAAACCATTAGGCTAGGAGCTTGAGCAAAGTGACGCCCAACCCTTCAATCGAGAGGATGTGCCCCGGCTTGCCGGGGCACATCCTCTCATCTCAAACGATAGGCAAATCCTATGTCCGTTCCGATGTGTGTGATATGCGGGGAAAAAGCGGCGCTCTCTGGAAAGGGAGACCATGTCCCACCCAAAAATATCTACACAAAATCTGAGAGAACATCCGCGAAATTCGACTTCCATACAGTCCCTGCATGCCTGGAATGTAATGGAGGGGGAAGTAAGTACGACGAACACCTAAAGATTGTCATTGGCATTTCAACCGGAGATAGCCGTGATCATCAAGAGGAGCTAGTCGATTCCATCAGTAGAACAATCGGTCACAATAAAAGAATAGCCTCAGAAGTATTTAGCACTGCCGAGCATGTTCTTTTGCAACAACCTTCTGGCGACCCAAAGCCTATGGTTGCGATAACTTTTGATTTCAATCACTTCAAAACGGCCATTCAGCGAATATGCCGCGCCATGTACTGGCGAATATCAGGAGAAATACTGCACAAAAACGCAGAAATTGAACTAGAAAACGTTATGACCAATGATAAAGAATTTACCGTACTCTCTGTTGAACGATTTCATCATTTCAACGGCGATACATTTTTATGCAAACTGGTCCATCTAGATAAAAGAACGTCACTCATGGTCTTGCTTTTCTTTGGATCTCACCCAGTCTTTGTACGGATAAAGCTACCTGAATGTGCGCAATGAATTTGCCTAACCCTGCAGTCGAGAGGGACTGCCCTTCCCAAAAGCCTGAACGGCCAGCTTGAGTCGGTTGCAGCTAGTCAGGAAACCGCTTTAATGGCAGCTTCAGGGCCCGACACAATCCTGCCGAATCAACTCAAGATTTATGCACTTCAATCTTGAGCAAACACTCAACAGCCAATATAAAAGGCGTGCCGACAATCAAGTCGGCACGCCTTTTATATGAGTGAATTTTGTTTAGTGCGAACGGATCATCGTCCCGAACGCCTGTTCAGTCAGCACTTCCAGCAACAGCGAATGTTCAATGCGGCCATCGATAATGTGCACGGTATTGACACCCGATTTCGCGGCATCGAGCGCGGAAGAAATCTTCGGCAACATACCGCCCGAGATCGTGCCGTCATCAAACATTTCATCGATTTCGCGCGCTGACAGATCGGTCAGCAGATTGCCCTGCTTGTCCTGCACGCCGGCGATGTTGGTCATCATGATCAGCTTTTCAGCTTTCAGGATTTCTGCAATCTTGCCTGCCACCACGTCGGCATTGATGTTGTAGGCCTGGCCATCATCGCCAAAGCCGATAGGCGAAATAATCGGGATGAAGGCATCGTCCTGCAAGGCTTTGACAACCGCAGGGTTGATCGCATCAATGTCACCGACAAAACCGAGGTCGATAAACTGACCTGGATTTTCCTTGTCCGGCATTTTCATTTTGCGTGCGCGTATCAAGCCGCCATCCTTGCCGGTCAAGCCAACTGCCTGCCCGCCGTAGTGATTGATCAGCATCACGATATCCTGCTGCACTTCGCCGCCCAGCACCCATTCAACGACTTCCATCGTTTCTTCATCGGTGATGCGCATGCCTTGCACGAAGGTGCCCTGCTTGCCGATTTTCTTCAGTGCGTTGTCGATTTGCGGACCGCCGCCATGGACCACGACCGGGTTCATGCCCACCAGCTTGAGCAAAATCACATCGCGCGCGAAGCTGTGTTTCAGGCGTTCTTCCGTCATGGCATTGCCGCCGTATTTGACGACGATGGTCTTGCCGTGGAATTTGCGGATATACGGCAGCGCCTCGGCCAGGATTTGCGCCTGTATTTGCGGCGAAACTACAGTAAGATCGGCATTCGTGTCAGTCATGGCAAGTCCTGAAAATAGATGACCGCGATTTTACAGCGAATGCCGGATGTTTTCCCGGCTCTTGTCTGGATTTCCACAAATTTTCCACGCGTGGATTGCGCGATTGTCAAAATGGCACAAAAATTCCGGGCGATAGCTGCCACTCACGCAACATCGGCCATCCATATCGACTGTTGCGCCCCACTTTGATGCATCCCACACTGCCGCCACTACCGGGCGAAGCGCGTGACGGCACCGCGCCAATATCTCTGATGCTGAAAAGTGCCCGGTAGGTCGTTATAAGAATGCGGGATTAAGACAGGAGCGACAATGAGTCTTTGCTCACAATGCGGGATTGAATTTTCGTGCGGGATGATCGATACCGTCTGGGCGCAACAGTGCTGGTGCATGGCCTTGCCGACGGCGAGCAAATCCAAGTTGATAGTGGATGCGGACGGTCAGGCAAAAACCTGCATGTGTGAACAATGTCTGACGACCTTGCGTACGTCACGCGCAAAGCCTGGCGGCTGAGCGGAGATCGCTAATACTTCCGTGCATGGTCTGATGTAGCCAGTGCGGCTTGCTATCCTGCGTCGGCGCTACAGTCGCGCAGTTCCTGCCGGGGGAAATCTTCCTTGATCTTGGTGACACTGCTCCTGGCCGTCGCGTCCAGTCCACGCAATTGGAATGCCACTTTGGTCGCCCCTGTCGCCTGCGTCCCTATGCGTGCGCTGCGCACGCCTTTTTGATTCAGTGCTGCCAGTTGATTGCGCGCGGCTTCTTCAGACTTGAATACGCCCAGCGAGATGCCCCATTGCATTGCAGAACTGTCTTGAATGACAAAGAAATCCTGCACCCCCAGGCGCTTGAGTTCACCGGCTTTTTTGTCTGCCGCTTCCTTGTTGGCCTGTGGCGGGATGTACACCATGTGTCGTACATTTTCTGGAATGGAGCGGCGCGTCAGGCGCTCGCCGAGCGCCAGTCCTGCCAGTTGCGCTTCGAATTTCTTCGCTTCGCTTGCATCAAAATTGCCGACCTCGGCACAGACCAGCGCATTCGACATCTTGTCTGCGCGCGCCAGGGTTTTTTCAGGTTCGACGGCGGCAAGCACTGTTGTGGCTTTGGCATCCGGCTTGGCCTCGTCCTCGGCCTTGGCGTCCGCATCCGTCTGCACCGGCGTCGAAAGCAGCTGCAGTTTCTCCGCATTCAATTGCTGTGTCAGCCTGGATGGCTCACGGCTCGGTGGCGACAATGTATCCAGATAGCCCTGCTGATAGGCGAGCAAGCCGCCGTTGATTACTAACAGTAAGCCGAACAGAATTTTTAGCATGTTGGTAGAGTGTGAATTGCCACAGTATGCAAACCGATCAAGACCAGATTATCGATGCGCTGGCAGGCAATCGATAACTGCGGTGCGATCAGATCCGCAGCGCCGCCAGCCAGAATACAGCAAACCTCGTCGTTGGGATGGGCGTTTGCGTGGGCAACGACCGCACGTTCGATGGCGCCCGCCTGCGCCGCCAGACACCCGCTGACAATCGCCGCATCGGTGTGGTCGGCAAACGGTTGCGCCGCATTCGCGTGCAAGGCAACTTCGGGTAATTGCGCAGTGTTTTTTGCCAGCGAGGATGCCATCAAACCGAGCCCGGGCAGAATCATGCCGCCGACAAATACACCCTCTGCGTTCACCGCATCAATCGTGGTCGCAGTACCGCAAGTCGCGACCACCAGGTGCCGGTCCGGGAACAAGGCATGCGCGCCTATGACTGCAGCAAAACGATCGCTGCCAAGTTGCGCCGGATTCAAATATTGATTACGTATGCCAGCCAGCGCGGCAACCGAGGCAAACCATTCCATCGCGATCGGCTTGATGCCGGTCAGGCGCACCACTATTTTTTCGAGTTCGTCACGCATCGCAGCACCAGCCACGTTCGATAACAGGATGCGGTCTATCTTGAAATCACGCCATGCCTGCACCAGTGGTGCGACATCGATGCGTGCCACGCTGCCGGACGCATGCCAGGTACCCGGCGTCTGCGCGTGCGCGCTATCGACCACCGCCCATTTGATACGCGTATTCCCCGCATCGACCAATAGCAGCATCGTCTTATTCCTCTCTGTATTCTTCTGCAATTCGCAGCGACACATCGCCAGCGACTATCGCAATACGACCTTGTGCGGTATCCAGCAACAGGCGGCCGCTATCGTCGACCCCCATGTCTGTTCCGCTATATAGAACTTTTCGCTGATCCAGAATATTCACCGCGCGTCCGGCATAGGCATCCAGTGCATTCCAAGAGGCAGCAAACATCTTGAATCCATTTTGCTCGAATGCCGGTAACGCGATACTGAATCGATTCAGCAACGCGGCCATCACACGTTCGCGTTGCTCCAGCAGTTCAGGGGCCTGTGCTACCGGGCGCCCGATTTGTGCGCTCAATTGCGATGCCTGCGCGAGATTAATACCGATTCCAATGACCGTCCAGATCGATGAGCGATCTGTTTTATCCATCGCCGTTTCAATCAGCATGCCGGCCAGTTTGTCGCCGTCCTTGAGCACATCGTTCGGCCATTTCAAGCGCGCATCCACCCCGAAAGAAGCTAGGGTTTCCGCCACCACAACGCCGACCAGAAGCGACAAACCTGCCAGCGCCTGCACCGGCAAGGCAAACTTCCAGGCCAGCGAGAATGTCAGCGTTGCACCTGCGGCCGAATGCCAGCTGCGGCCGGCCCTGCCTTTGCCCGCAGTTTGTGATTCGGCCCATAACAGCGTCGGGCCATCGAGGTGGGCCACCGCGGCAAGCAAGTCGGCGTTAGTCGATCCCGTCTCGGCGACGATACGGATAGCGATATGTTGCGCAGCGGGTGCGCACAATGCAGCCAGGTTTTGCGATGCGGCAGTCAATGTCATGTGCGCATTGTAGCGGGATGACTACGCCGACGGAATCAATCCGGCACGAAGGCCACAAATGGATACGCGGGATGTGCGGTGCCGTACGTGACGCATGGGCGTTTCTCCCTTACACTTCCCGCATGCTCAACGATGCAGCCCCCACCCTTAGCTATACACCGGACGATCCTGCTACCGCCACGCTGGCAGGCGCTTGGCAGGTCCGCGCGCTGGCAGAGGGCAATACCATGACCAGCATCACTGCCGCGCTACGTCCGGCGTGCAAGGCCGCAGACCATGTGCACTGGGATCTGTCGCAAGTGATTGCGCTCGATTACATAGGCGCGCAATTGCTGTGGGATGCATGGGGCAGGAAACGTCCGGCCCAGTTAACACTGGCACCGCAGCATGAAGATTTTTTCCTTCGGCTGGAAGAAACCGGCACGCTGGCTTTAAAGAAACCACCCAAAATATACTGGTACGCACCGGCTTCCCTGCTGCAATTCAAGCACAAGATGCTGGATCATCTGGTCGGCTTCGTCAGCCTGATCGGTCAATTGGCGCTGGATCTCGGTCAGTTCGCGAAAAATCCTGTGCGCGGTCCGTGGAAAGAAATTTCCGCCAATATTTTCCATACCGGCTATCAGGCATTGGGGATCACCGCGCTGGTGGGATTTTTAATCGGCGTGGTGTTGTCTTATTTGTCGGCACAACAATTGCATCAGTTTGGCGGCGATGTGTTTCTCGTCAATATTCTGGGCATGAGCGTGATTCGCGAACTCGGCCCCTTGCTGGCAGCGATTCTGGTGGCTGGCAGGTCCGGCTCATCGATCACGGCGCAGCTCGGCGTGATGCGCGTAACCGAAGAGCTGGATGCGATGCTGGTGATGGGATTGCCGCACGGATATCGCTTGATCATGCCCAAGGTCATTGCGCTGGCGATTTCCATGCCCTTGCTCGTCGTGTGGACCGATGCCATGGCGTTGATAGGCGGCATGGTGGCAGCAAATCTGGAGCTGGGCTTGTCGTATAAATACTTTATTCGCGAATTGCCGGATGCCGTGCCGCTGGCAAATTACTGGATAGGTTTGGGCAAGGGAGTTGTCTTCGGCGGCCTGATAGCCTTGGTCGCCTGCCACTTCGGGCTGCGGATTAAACCGAATACCGAGAGTCTGGGTGAAGGCACCACCATTTCCGTCGTGAGTGCGATCACCATCGTGATTCTGGCCGATGCAGTGTTTGCCATCATCTTCACCGGAGTGGGTTTTTAATGGAAAAAACGCCAACAAATGTACCGGAGAATGTGATCGACTGTCCCGCCGCAGATGCAGGCGAGCAGCCTGTCATCCAGATTGAAAATCTGTGCACGCAATTCGGCGATGTCGTGGTGCACGAAAATGTGAACCTGACTATCAACCAGGGCGAAATCGTTTCTCTGGTGGGCGGGTCCGGTTCAGGCAAGACAGTGTTGTTGCGGCAGATGCTGGGCCTGACGCATCCCGCCAGCGGAACGGTGCGTATTTTCGGCGAGGACATCAACCAGATCAGCCAGCAAGAACTGCAGAAACTGCGCAACCGCTGGGGCATGCTATTCCAGCATGGCGCGCTGTTTTCATCATTAACCGTATTCGACAACGTGGCGCAGCCCATGCGTGAATTGCGCGTACTGCCGAAAGAATTGATACGCGAAGCCGCACTGTTGAAATTGCACATGG
Source organism: Herminiimonas aquatilis (assembly GCF_042665175.1). Taxonomy (NCBI): domain Bacteria; kingdom Pseudomonadati; phylum Pseudomonadota; class Betaproteobacteria; order Burkholderiales; family Oxalobacteraceae; genus Herminiimonas; species Herminiimonas aquatilis. The sequence continues at coordinate 1,841,124 of NZ_JBHTCC010000001.1, read as the reverse complement.
CCGGCATTGGCCCCGAGCATGCGCTAAAGATGCCATCCGATTTATCCGGCGGGATGATCAAGCGGGTGGCGCTCGCACGCGCACTGGCGCTGGAGCCGGAATTGCTGTTTCTCGACGAGCCGACCGCAGGACTGGACCCGAATGCATCGGAAAGCTTTGTCGACCTGATCCGCACCTTGCGCGATGAAATGCGTTTGACAGTCGTGATGGTGACGCATGATCTGGACACGCTTTTTGCGCTGTCATCGCGCGTCGCCGTGCTCGCAGACAAGCACATCATCGCGTATTGCGAACCGGCTCACGTGGTCGAGTTCAAGCATCCGTTTATCGAAACGTTTTTCCGCGGTGAGCGTGGTTTGCGCGCCATCGAAGCGATGCCCGATGCACAAGACAGTGAATCGGAAAGCAAGGAGGAAAAGCGCCCGGAAATTCAACCGCAGCATCGTCAGGACAATGCACCTTGAACAATCTGAGAAGCAATTATGGAAAATAAAGCGCATGCCTTGCTGGCCGGTATTTTCACGATCGTCTTATTGATCGCTGCCGTGTTTATCGCACTCTGGTTCAATCGCGACCGGGTAGAACGTGTACCGTATGAAATCGCTACTACGCTCTCGGTGCCTGGACTCAATCCACAAGCCGGTGTGCGCTATCGCGGGCTGGACGTCGGTCGGGTTGACGCGGTCCTGTTCGATCCGCAAAAACCCGGCCAGATCCTGATCCGTTTCAGCGTATCAAAAGATACGCCGATCACGCAATCCACCTTTGCCACGCTCAATTATCAAGGCGTGACCGGTCTCGCTTATGTACAACTCGATGACGATGGCAGCAAACCTGTCTTGCTGCCATCGTCCAGCAAAAAAGTGGCACGCATAGAATTGCGTCCTGGTTTCCTCGACACCTTGCAGATGCGCGGACTGGAAATACTCAAGCAAACCGAGGCCACGATAGGCAAGATCAACACCTTGTTAACGGATGAAAATCAGAAAGATATTCTGGCCGCCTTCAAGGATGTCAGCAGCGCGGCCAAGAAGGTAGGTACTATCTCGGATCAGTTGGAACCGACCTTGAGCAAATTGCCGGCATTGACGTTGAAAGCAGATAAGGTGCTGCTATCGCTCAATAAATTGTCCGACGACGCAACCCGACTGACCGGCAACCTGAATGAATTCACGACCCGCTTGAATGGACCGGATGGCGCACTGAACGGCTTCAACGGCGCAGTCGACAATATCGGCTCGGCTGCATCAACGGTGGAATATGAAGTCGTGCCGCTGATCGATGAAACCCGCACCACCATGCGCGCGCTCAATCGCACACTGGAAACACTCAATCAGCAGCCGCAAAGCATCTTGTTTGGCACCAGCCCCGCACAGCCAGGGCCGGGCGAAACCGGCTTCAGCGCACCTGCAGGTAAATAAAATATTGCTCAAGGCTTAAGATGAAAAACCTATCCCGCCGATTTTTGACTGCGCACACCGCTGCACTCATATTAAGTAGTAGCTTGCTGCTCACAGCGTGCGCGACCGATCCGCAATCCACCGCCCTCTTCGATCTGGGTCCGCTACGCGCACAGACTACCTTGAATGCCGGCGCACCCTTGCCGGCGATCAGCGTTGCCGATATCAAGGCACCGAGCTGGCTGGATAGCCAGGCCATGTTTTATCGGCTCAATTACGCCAACGATTTGCAACCGCGCCCGTATTCGGCGAGCAAATGGACGATGGCGCCCGCCCAGTTATTTTTATTGCGTCTGAAGTCCCGTCTGTCGCAGGCGGGCGGTGTGGTGGTGCCGGCATCGGATGGCGCCGTCAACCTGCCGATATTGCGCATTGAAGCCGATGATTTTTCGCAAGGCTTCGATAGCGCAGGACAAAGTAGCGGCAATATCGCGATGCGTGCATCGGTATTCGATGGCCGCATCCTGCGTGCGCAAAAAATGTTTGTGAAGCAGGTTCCAGCCACCAGCGCCGATGCGCAGGGCGGTGCCGTTGCACTTGCTGCGGCAAGTGATGCAATCATTAATGAAATGGCCGTATGGTTAGCGACACTGCCGCCGAAGAAATAAGCCCGCTGCCACCGCTCGCGCCAAAGCCGCAGGCATCGGCATTTTCGCGTGGTGCGCTACTGGCTTATCTGCTGCTGATCATCTATGCGAGTCTGTATCCATTTACAGGCTGGCAAAGCATGGGACTGCCGCTAGAAACCTATCTGCTTGCCGGATGGCCGCGCTACTGGACCGGCTTCGACGTCGCCATCAATGTGCTCGGTTATGTGCCACTCGGCATCCTGACCGTATATTCTTTGCACCCCAGAATTCGTCGCATCGCTGCGGTCCTGCTCGCGCTACTTTTTGGCACGGTTTTATCCGGCTCGATGGAGGCAATCCAAACCCTGCTGTCGAATCGTGTCGCCTCTAATCTGGATTTCGTTACCAATAGCCTGGGCGCATTGATAGGCGCTTTGATCGGCAGTGCAAGCAGCCATTTGGTATTGGAACGCAGCCGCTTGCGCTACTACAGACAACGCTGGTTTTCGGCACAAGCGAGTCGCGGCCTGATCATTTTTGCGTTGTGGCCGTTGGCGCAGATTTACCCGCAAAGCTATTTGTTCGGCAATGGGCAAATCCTGCCTATCTTGTCAGACTGGTTATCCATGCTGCTGGAAGCACCTGTCGATCTCGGCAGCTGGTTGCGCAATGGAGTGCAACTTTCGGTTGAACAATACTGGCTGGCAGAAGCCATCATTACCGCATTGAGTATGAGCGGTGCCTTGCTGGCGTTTCTCTGCGTGTTGCGCGACAAGGCGCCGCGCGTGCTACTGCTGCTTGCTTTGCTGATTGCGGCGCTGGCCGTCAAAGCGCTTTCCACTGCCCTCTTCTTTACGCCGGAAAACGCCTTTACGTGGATCACGCCAGGCGCGCAAGGCGGCGTCTTGCTGGGACTTGGATTGCTGACAGGCTTTGCTTTTATGCCATCGGCCACGCAAAGACGGAGTGCCGTCGCCTTGCTGATCGCGGCATTCGTCGTCATCAATCTGGCACCGGCCAACCCTTATTTTGTTGCCACGCTAGAAACCTGGGTACAGGGAAAATTCCTCAACTTCAATGGTGCGGCACAATTCCTGTCCTTGCTATGGCCGGCTGCAGCATTGTGGTTCTTGCTGCATGCGAGCCATCGCGTGAAGCGAACATGATGCCGGTGTATCATTCCGGTCTTTAAAGCGAGCACCGTGATGACAGAAGACAAACAGCATTTTGGCCAGCATCTTTTCATTTGTATGAACCAACGCGACGATGGCCGCGAATGTTGCGCCGAAAAAGGTGCGCACGCTGCGCAGCAACACTTGAAGGCACGCGTCAAGGAACTCGGATTGAGCCGTAGCGGTGATGTGCGCGTCAATCAATCCGGCTGCCTCGGGCGCTGCGAAGAAGGCCCGGTACTCGTGATTTATCCGCAAGGCACGTGGTATACCTATGTCGACAATCACGACATCGATGAAATCATCGACGAACATCTGGTCGCCGGAAAAATCGTGGATCGTTTGAAAATCTAGTTTCTTCAGCAATATTCGAAGCACACGACTTGCACTGCAAATCAGCACTACAGCCCGTCATTCAAGATAAAACATGAACGCCCAAACCCAACGTTTTTCCTTGCAAGGTGCAGCCGGTGCGCTGGAATGCGCACTCGATCTTCCTGAGGCAAGCCCACGCGGCCTTGCGCTGATCGGTCATCCGCATCCGCTGTTCGGCGGCACGATGGATAACAAGGTCGTGCATACGCTGGCACGCGCATTCGTGGCGCTGAATTACGCCGCAGTGCGCATGAACTTCCGCGGCGTCGGCGCTTCCGCGGGTGTTTACGATGAAGGCGTTGGGGAAACCGACGATATGGCGCAACTGCTGACCCACATGCGTGAACAATATCCGGATGTACCGTTTGCGCTGGCCGGATTTTCTTTCGGCACCTTTGTGCAGACGCAATTACAAAAACGTCTGGAAGAACAGGGAACGCCCGCCGAACGGCTGGTGCTGGTCGGCTCGGCGCCGGGAAAATGGCCTTTGCCGGATGTGCCGGCGGATACCATTCTGATTCATGGCGAGTTCGATGAAACGATTCCATTGACGAATGTCTTTGAATGGGCCCGGCCGCAAGATCTGCCGGTGATCGTGGTACCCGGCGCAGACCATTTTTTTGGTCGCAAGCTGCATCACATTAAAAATCACGTCATCGCCTTATGGAGACGATGATGGAACTTGTTCGCATCTCTGTCCGTCCAAGGGCCGCAAGTCTATAATCACCCTTTCTTCAATCAGCATGGCATGGTCACCGCGTGCGTCCAATACAGAGTCTTATGAAAAAATTATTTGCGATCATCGCAGCCTCCGTCTTTTCCCTTTCCGCCATAGTCACCAGCAACGCTGTTGCGCAGACATCTTTTGCACAGGCCATCCCGGCCCCGACCATCGCCGCCAAATCGTGGCTCTTGCTGGATTCGACCAGTAATCAAATCCTGGCATCTAGTGAGCCGGATATGCGCATAGAGCCGGCATCGCTAGTCAAATTGATGACCGCTTACATTGCTTTTTCCGCTATTCAGGAAAAACGCATCGGCCTGGCTCAAATGGTCACGGTCTCGACCAATGCATGGAAAGTCGATGCGGAAAGCTCGAAAATGTTTATCGAGCCACGCGTTCCGGTGTCCGTCAACGATTTGCTGTACGGCTTGATCGTGCAATCGGGTAACGATGCTGCGGTGGCATTGGCAGAAGCAATTGCCGGTACTGAAGATGCATTTGCCGTATTGATGAATCGTGAGGCAGAACGCATGGGAATGAAGTCCACCCGTTTCGCCAATTCACATGGCTTGCCTAGCCCGAACAATTATTCAACGGCGCGCGATCTTTCCATCTTGGCGACGCATCTGGTCAACGATCATCCCGAGTTTTACAAGATCTATGCGACCAAGGACTTTACATACAACAAGATCAAGCAATCCAACCGCAATCGTTTGCTGTGGCTGGACCCTAGCGTAGACGGCATGAAGACTGGCCATACACAACAAGCAGGCTACTGCCTGATCTCGACAGCAAAACGTCCAAACGGCAATCATGAACGCCGCCTGATTTCTGTCGTGCTGGGCACAACTTCAGATCAATCGCGCTCGCAGGAAAGCCAGAAGCTGTTGAACTGGGGCTTCCAGAATTTTGATACCGTCAAACTGTATTCAAAAGATGCGGCGATCGCTACTCCGAACGTCTGGAAAGGTTCGCAAAACAGCATCAAGATCGGCTTTACCCATGATGTTTATGTGACCGTACCGAAAGGCCAAGGCGCAAAAATCAAGCCAGTGCTGGCACGCAAAGACCCATTGGTTGCGCCTATCGACAAGAACAGCCAGGTCGGTACCATCAAGGTGATGTCAGCCGACAATAAAGTCATTGCCGAATTGCCGGTGTTGGCACTGGAACAAGTGGCGCAAGCCGGCCTGTTCGGTCGCGCACTGGATTCGATCCGTTTGTGGATACATTGATCCCCCCCACGCGGGTTGGCAGTATGAGACGGCAATAGCGGCGATAAACTAACGCTTGGCGCCACAGCCATCGCACAAAATCAAGCAGCAAGTGCAACGGCACATTCAATCCATTTGAATGTGCCGTTTGTCTTTTTGGCTTGAGCTCCCCTTGCCAGGCTGTTGCAATGTTTTCAACGCGTAGCGACAGCGTTTGTGCCAAAATCTGTTCTTCAACCACGATGCGAACAGCCATGGATGATCCCTTCGTATACCTGAACGGCACGATGACCCCGCTTTCCGAAGCGAAAGTCCCTGTGCTCGACAGGGGTTTTATTTTCGGCGACGGCATCTACGAAGTCATCCCGGTGTATCGCCGCAGATTGTTCCGTCCGCAACAACATCTAGGCCGTCTGTTTCGTGGCCTGGCTGCCGTCAGCATCGTCAATCCGCACACCGAACAACAATGGCTGGATCTGATCGACGAAGTCGTGCGCCTTCAACCGGCTACCGATCAGCTCGTCTATATTCAAGTCACACGCGGCGTTGCGCAACGCGTACATGCGTTCCCGCGCAGCGAACCGACGCCCACCGTTTTCATCATGAGCAATCCGCTGATGCCGATCCCGGCAGCAAGCCGTGAACACGGCGTGGCCTGCGTCACAATGGAAGACAAGCGCTGGTTGCGTTGCGAAATCAAATCCATCTCGCTGCTCGGCAATGTACTCGCCGCACAGAATGCGGCAGCCAATGACGCCAATGAAACAATACAGTTCCGCGACAGCTTTCTGACCGAAGGGTCGGCGTCGAATGTGTGGATAGTCAAGGATGGCAGCCTGATCGGGCCGCCCACCGACAACCTGATCCTGGAAGGTATACGCTATGGCTTGATGGAAGAATTGTGCGCCGCCGACCACATCCCTTTCAAGACGCAGCGCATTGCGCGGGAAGAAGTCTTTGCGGCTGACGAAGTATTATTGTCATCGGCGTCCAAGGAAGTGTTGCCTGTCGTGTCCATTGATGGTCAGGCCATTGGAAACGGCAGGCCCGGCCCCATTTGCAAGAAGTTATACACCGCTTACCAGGCGGTGAAAATTGCATGAAAATCCATCCGACGCACTTCATCACTACTGCACTTATTACGCACTTTATTGCGTACTTTATTGATATCGTTGCGCGACCTGACAACCACTGAGAGCACCACCATGACTGAACCGACCAAACCACTTGATTTGACCAAACCGATTGATCCGAGCGAAAGCCTGATCGAATATCCCAGCGACTTCCCCATCAAGATCATGGGTGCGATGCACGATGAATTCGCCGCGACCATCGTGGATCTGGTTACGCTGCACGATCCTGAATTCCATGAGGGAAAACTGGAAACACGTCCATCCTCGGGCGGCAATTATCTGGCGCTGACAGTCACGATACGTGCCACCAGCCGCGAGCAACTCGACAATCTGTATCGGGCACTATCGTCGCATCCGATGGTGAAAGTGGTGCTGTAAGTAGCCGCATGACAGTACTCAACCGCCCCGTCGTTCTGCAACGCGGGCGCGAATCCTACGACATCACCTACACGGCGATGCGCGCATTTACCGATGCGCGTACGCCGCAGACTGCCGACGAATTGTGGATAGTCGAACATCCGCCGGTCTTCACACTTGGGCTGGCGGCGGATCCTACGCATGTCCTCGACCCGCATGACATTCCGGTAGTACAAACCGATAGGGGCGGCGAAGTCACGTATCACGGCCCCGGCCAGGTTGTCATTTACCTGCTGCTGGATTTGCGACGCAATCAAGCCGATGCGCGCATCTTTGCCCGCGAGCTGGTCAACAAAATCGAGCAGGCGGTGATCGATACGCTGGCGGCGTATAATCTTGCCTGTGAACGCAAGCTGGGCGCGCCCGGCATTTACCTGGCGGACGGTCCGCTGCAAGGCGCAAAAATCGCGGCTCTGGGTTTGAAGATACGCGGCAACGGTTGCACCTATCACGGCGTATCGCTGAATGTGGCGATGGATTTGACGCCGTTTTCCTGGATCAATCCCTGCGGTTATGAAGGCCTGGCCACGATCGATATGCAAAGTCTGGGCGCACACGCGACATTAAGTGCCGTGCAAAATGCGCTGGCTGAAAAATTGACGCAAAGCCTGTCCAGATAGACGCGTATTCACATTCTGTATTACCGTTTTTGCATTACTGTTTTTATTACCTGCCGTATCCATTTTTATCGTGGCAAAGACGAACGTCTGCGCCACGCGTTGCTATCCAGCGCCGTACCCAGCGCTGTCATGGCAATACTTGACGAAGAGCGACCAGCCCAATGACGATCGACAACAATCCAGAATCCTCCGCAACAGCTGAAGCTGCCGCTCAAACTGCAGCCCCTGCCCGCGCTTATAACCCAAGCGAAAAGCAAAAAGGTTCGGCCAAAACCATACGCATCCCGATCAAGGTGGTGCCGATGGAACGGCTGCCGAAACCGGACTGGATACGCGTCAAAGCCGCATCACCGTCGACCCGCTTCTACGAAATCAAGGACATCCTGCGCGCCAATAATCTGGTGACGGTTTGCGAAGAAGCCAGTTGCCCGAACATCGGCGAATGCTTCGGCAAAGGCACTGCGACCTTCATGATCATGGGCGACAAGTGCACGCGTCGCTGCCCGTTCTGCGACGTCGGCCACGGCCGTCCCGATCCGCTCGATGTGAACGAACCCGAGAGCCTCGCAAAAACCATCGCGGCATTGCGCCTCAGTTATGTCGTCATCACCTCGGTTGACCGCGACGATCTGCGCGATGGCGGCGCCGGTCATTTCGCCGAATGCATACGCCGCGTACGCGAACTGTCGCCAAACACACGTATTGAAGTTTTAGTCCCCGACTTCCGCGGCCGCATGGATAAAGCATTGGAGATTTTGAATCTCGCCCCACCGGATGTGATGAACCACAATCTGGAAACCGCACCGCGCCTGTACAAGGAAGCGCGTCCGGGTTCCGACTATGCATACTCGCTGAACTTGCTGAAACGCTTCAAGGCGCTGCATCCAAACACCCCTACCAAGTCCGGCATCATGGTCGGCCTGGGCGAAACCGATGAAGAAGTCTTGCAGGTGATGCGCGACATGCGCGACCACGATGTCGACATGCTGACCATAGGCCAGTACCTGATGCCTAGCGGCGACCATTTGCCGGTACGTCGCTACGTGCATCCCGACACTTTCAAAATGTATGAAGAAGAAGCCTACAAGATGGGCTTTGCGCATGCGGCAGTCGGCGCGATGGTGCGTTCCAGCTACCACGCAGACCAGCAGGCGCATGGCGTCACCACCGGCAGCATAACCGCCATCAACAACAGCAATTAACTGCCGCCGGCAAAACAATAAAGCAAGGCATTGAATGCCTCAGGGATGAAAGAATAAAAAGATGAGCGATGGTCACGGCATTACTGCCGACTTGAAAAAAGTAAACTCCCCTGCCAACGTCCTGTTCGCCAGCCTGATCGGCACCACGATCGAGTTCTTCGATTTCTATATCTACGCGACGGCTGCGGTACTGGTTTTTCCGCATCTGTTCTTCCCGTCCTCCAGCCCGACTGCCGCCGTGCTGCAATCGCTGGCGACTTTCGCAATTGCCTTTTTCGCGCGGCCTATCGGCTCTGCAGTGTTCGGCCACTACGGCGATCGCATAGGGCGCAAGGCCACTTTGGTCGCAGCGCTGCTGACGATGGGGATCTCGACCGTCGCCATCGGCCTGCTGCCAACCTATGCATCGATAGGCACTGCCGCACCGTTGCTGCTGGCCTTGTGCCGCTTCGGTCAAGGTTTGGGTCTGGGCGGCGAATGGGGTGGCGCGGTATTGCTGGCGACTGAAAATGCGCCGCCGGGCAAGATCGCCTGGTACGGTTGCTTTCCGCAACTGGGCGCGCCGCTGGGCTTCTTCATGTCGGGCGGCATCTTCCTGTTACTGAGTGAAACGCTGACCAATGAACAATTCTTCAGCTACGGCTGGCGCATTCCTTTCCTCGCCAGCGCGGTGCTGGTACTAGTCGGCTTGTATGTGCGCTTGAAAATTACCGAGACACCGGCCTTCCAGAAAGTGCTGGACAAGGGCGAGCGCGTCAAAATTCCACTGGCAACGGTATTCAGCGAACATGGTCGCATGCTGGTGTTGGGCACCATCATCGCGCTCGCCACCTTCGTGCTGTTTTACCTGATGACTGTGTTCGCCTTGAGTTGGGGCACCACAGCGCTGGGTTATTCACGCCAGCAGTTCCTGATCCTGCAATTGTTTGCCGTCGTGTTTTTTGCGATCACGATTCCCGTCTCTGCTTTGCTGGCCGATAAATACGGCCGACGCATCACGATGATACTGGTGTCAATTGCGATGATTTTGTTCGGCTTGCTGATGGCGCCGATGTTTGTCGCAAACAATATCGTTGCGGTGACAATTTTCCTGTCGCTGGGGCTGGCGCTGATGGGGATGACGTATGGTCCGCTCGGCACCATGCTGTCTGAACTTTTCCCTGCCGAAATTCGCTACACCGGCGTGTCGCTGACCTTCAATCTCGGTGGAATTTTTGGCGCCTCGCTGGCGCCGTATGCCGCTACATGGCTGGCGACCAATTACGGTTTGCACTACGTCGGTTTTTATCTTTCCGGTGCGGCGGCGTTAACGCTCGTTGCCTTGTTGCTGGTAAAGAATCGCGCTTAGCAACACGCATTACGCGGAGCGAACTGAAATAAAAATGTCCAGGCGTGCGTCACGCCTGGACATTTTTACATGGCGCAAACCATTCAGGCATTGAGGCTCAGCTGCTCGTCTTCTGCTTCCTCGCCCAAAAAACCACCGCTCTGATGCGCCCACAGGCGGGCATACAATCCGTTCTGTTGCAGCAGCTCGCGATGCGAACCCTGTTCCACGATGCGGCCCTTGTCCAGCACGATCAATCTATCCATAGCGGCAATCGTCGACAGTCGATGTGCAATCGCCACCACGGTCTTGCCTTGCATCAGTTCATACAGACTGGTCTGGATGGCGGCCTCGACTTCTGAATCGAGCGCACTGGTTGCTTCATCCAGCAATAATATCGGCGCATCTTTTAACATCACGCGTGCAATCGCAATGCGCTGTCTTTGCCCGCCGGATAATTTGACGCCACGCTCACCCACATGCGCATCGTAACCGGTGCGCCCTTTTGCATCGCTCAAGTTCAGAATGAAATCGTGCGCTTCGGCACGTTTCGCCGCGTCTATCATGTCGGCATCGCTGGCATCCGGGCGACCATACAAAATATTGTCGCGTACCGAGCGATGCAAGAGCGAGGTATCTTGCGTGACCATGCCGATTTGTGCGCGCAAGCTATTTTGCGTGACGTGCGCAATGTCTTGTCCATCGATCAGGATGCGGCCCGTTTCCAGATCGTAGAAGCGCAGCAGCAGGTTGACGATAGTCGACTTGCCCGCACCGGAACGACCGACCAGGCCGACCTTCTCGCCCGGGCGTATCGTCAAATCCAGATGATCAATCACGGCCCGCTTGCCACCATAAGCAAAACCGATCTGCTCGAATTTCAATTCGCCCCTGCTTACCTGCAAGGGCATGGCATCGGCAGCATCCGTCACCGTGTGTACGCGTGACAGCGTATTGATGCCGTCCTGTACGGTGCCGACCTGCTCGAACAAGGACGACATTTCCCACATCACCCAATGCGACATACCGTTCAGGCGCAACGCCATCGCAGTCGCCGCAGCTACCGCACCGACGCCGATCTGGCCCATGGTCCACAACCACAGCGCGGCACCGGCGGTGCCGAGTATCAGCAACATGCTGAGGCTGTGATTGACGATTTCAAACCCGCTGACCAAACGCATCTGGCCGTGCACGGCGACCATAAATTCTTTCATCGCACTGCGTGCATAGCCGGCTTCGCGGCCGGCATGTGAGAACAGTTTGACGGTACTGATGTTGGTATAGGCGTCGGTGATGCGACCTGTCATCAGCGAACGCGCATCGGCCTGCTTGCGCGAGACCTTGCTCAGTCGCGGGACGAAATAACGCAAGGCGCACAGATAGAAAAATGCCCACGTCAAGAACGGCACCAGCAACCAGCGATCGAAGGTGCCGACCACGCTGACCAGTGTGATGAAGTAAATGAATACGAACACCAGAATATCGCCAGTGATCATGCACACGTCGCGCACCGCCAGCGCAGTCTGCATGACCTTGGTTGCGACACGACCGGCAAATTCATCCTGATAAAAGCCCATGCTCTGATTGAGCATCATCCGGTGGAAATTCCAGCGCAGCTGCATCGGAAAGTTACCAGCCAGCGTCTGATGTTTGAAGAAAGTCTGCAATGCAACCAGCACCACGCTCAGCATGATGATCGCTGCCAGCCATAACAAATTGTCACCCTCCTGCTGCCACAACATCGCCGGTTCCACATGCGCGAGCCAATCGACTATGCGGCCCATCATCGCGAACAGCAATGCTTCAAATGCACCGGTCAACGCGGTCACGACTGTCATGGCCAGGATATAGCGGCGCGCGCCCTTGGTACATGCCCACACAAATGCAATGAATCCGCGCGGCGGGGTCGCCGGCACTTCTTCCTGATACGGATGCAATAATTTTTCAAACCAGCCCAGCATTCCATTCTCCAGATAGCAATCATTGGCGTATCGCCGCAACTGCTGCAACTTCCACTTCAATTTCTGCTTCAATTTCGCAAACCGCGATTATCGCTTACTCGACACATCGATGTTGGCCTGCTGATTGCCTTGAACTGCTTTGTGATCTGCGTTTCATCGGCTACTCTATGGCTCTCGACATTCATTTCCCAAAGAAAATCCCATGCTCATAGCGAAATTTCTTCATATCCTGGGGTTCACAGTGTGGGTAGGCGGCATGTTCTTCGCCCACAATGCATTGCGCCCTGTTGCCGCAGTGACACTGGAACCGCCGCAACGCCTGACTTTGCTGGCTGGCGTGTTTACCAAATTTTTCCTTTGGGTGTGGATTTCGATTGCTCTGATTTTTGCCAGCGGTATGGCGCTGATGGCCGGCATGGGTAAACCGCCTATGCATGTGATGCTGATGTTCGTACTCGGCGTAACCATGATGCTGATCTTTGCGCACATCTTTTTTGCACCTTATCGCCGCCTGAAACGTGCAGTCGCAGCGCAAGACTGGCAAGCGGGCGGGGCCGCAATGGCAACCATGCGCAAACTGGTCGCCACCAATCTGGTAATCGGCTTGCTGACGATTGCGATAGGCGTGCTGGGACCACTCACGCTGTAAAAATTGATCTTCCAGAAAATTCGCGGATGATTTTTTGCCCGCGTGTTTTCGTCGTGCCCTTATAATATTGACTGAGGCAAACGTGATGCGCGCAACCTCACGCATCAATTCTCAGTAATCACATAGCAAAACCGCAATGCCTTACCCGCATCGCACTCAACACAAACCTGCCATGCCTTCAGGCGGGTGGTTGAGAGTTTTATCCAGTCCTGGACTGTGACCAACGCAATCATCTCCGAACATTGAGGGGATATTTTTATCAATCAAGAATTCTCGCGCCCATGCGATGCGAGCCTTATTTTCTGATCTCTGCTGATTTCTAGTGATAGCGGCTGAGCGTTTTCCCTGAAGATTCCCTGCGCATGTACAGAATTTCCGAATCCATCTTGCTGCTCACCATCGTTCTCGCGCCCTTCATAGGCAGCGTGATCGCCGCATGCATGCCGGCCACCGCCCGCAATCGTGAATCTGTACTGGCCGGTGGCATCGCTCTATTCGGCTTGCTGGTCTCCGCGTATCTGTATCAGCAAGTCGGCGCTGGCGAAGTCGTGCGTTATCAAGCCGCATGGATGCCGGCGTTCGGCGTGGAATTCATGTTGCGCATGGATGGTCTGGCGTGGCTGTTCGTCATGCTGGTGCTGGGCGTGGGCTTGCTGGTCGTGCTGTATGCGCGCTATTACATGTCGCCGGAAGATCCGGTGCCGCGCTTCTTCTCTTTCCTGCTGGCGTTCATGGGGTCGATGCTGGGCGTTGTATTGTCCGGCAATCTGATTCAGCTCGTGGTGTTCTGGGAGTTGACCAGCATCACGTCATTTTTGCTGATCGGCTACTGGCATCACCGCATCGATGCACGGCGCGGTGCCCGCATGGCGTTCACCGTGACCGGTGCCGGCGGCCTGTGCCTACTGTGCGGTGTATTGATCATCGGTCACATCGTCGGCAGCTACGATCTCGATACCGTGCTGGAGGCCGGCGACCTGATACGCGCTCATGATTTATACCTGCCGGTGCTGATACTGGTGGCGCTGGGCGCACTGACGAAGAGCGCACAGTTCCCGTTTCATTTCTGGCTGCCGCACGCGATGGCGGCGCCGACCCCGGTATCGGCGTATCTGCACTCAGCGACGATGGTCAAAGCCGGGGTATTTTTGCTGATGCGATTCTGGCCCGCCTTGTCGGGCACTGAAGAATGGATGTGGATCATCGCCGGCGCCGGCGTCTGCACTTTATTACTCGGCTCTTTGTTCGCGATCTTTCAGCACGATCTGAAAGGCTTGCTGGCCTATTCCACCATCAGTCATCTTGGACTGATCACGGTTTTACTGGGCATCGGCTCACCACTCGGCATGGTGGCAGCGATTTTCCACACGGTGAATCATGCGATTTTCAAGGCGTCACTGTTCATGGCGGCTGGCATCATCGACCATGAAACCGGCACGCGCGATATGCGGGTTTTGCGCGGCTTGCGCCATGCCTTGCCGATTACCGCAACGCTGGCGATTGTTGCCAGCGCGGCGATGGCAGGCGTGCCTTTGCTGAATGGTTTTCTATCGAAAGAAATGTTCTTTGCCGAAACCGCACTGGTCGGCGGCAGTGACAACTGGTGGATGTCGTATGCCGCAGTTGCGATGGGTATTTTCAGCGTGACTTATTCCTTGCGTTTCATCAGCGTATTCTTTGGCAAGCTGTCGCAAGATTTGCCGAAAACGCCGCATGAACCACCGCGCTGGATGCGCTTCCCGGTTGACTGTCTGGTACTGCTTTGTTTGATCGTCGGGATTGCCCCGGGCATCAGCATCAAACCGTTTCTCGATAGCGCGGTGGTGTCTGTACTGGGCGCGCGCGCTCCAGTCTACGATCTGGCCATGTGGCACGGCTTCAACTTACCGCTGGTAATGAGCTTTGCTGCGCTCGCTGGTGGTGTGCTGCTGTATGTCATCTTGCGCAAATACTTTACGCTGCAGTCACGCGATCGCGTGCCGGTACTGCACCGCTTGAGTGGCGCGCAAGCCTACGAAAGCACGATGTTGCGCGTGTCGGCTGGCGCAGCCTTGCTGGTGAAAGTGCTGGGCACGCGCCGCCTGCAACCGCAATTATTCCTGATCATCGCCGCGATGATTGCAGTGCCGCTTTTGCTCGTGAGACCCTTGCCGAAATTAGGCGATATCTCGTTTTCCAGCGTTGATCCTTTGTTTGCGCTGATGTGGTTGATCGGTTGTGCCTGCGCGATTGCTACCGCATGGCAGGCAAAATATCACCGCCTTGCCGCACTGATCCTGATCAGCGGCACGGGCGCAGTGGTCAGCATGACCTTCCTGTGGCTATCGGCACCGGATCTGGCATTGACGCAATTGATGGTGGAAACCGTCACCACCGTGCTGATCCTGCTCGGCTTGCGCTGGCTGCCACGGCGCCTGGTGCCGCGCGAATTGAATATGCAGATCCCGCGCACAGTCTGGTTGCGCCGTTCCCGCGATATGGCGCTGGCGATCATAGGCGGTCTCAGCATCGCCGCCGTCAGTTACATCGTGCTCACGCATCCGCAACCGGCGAGCATAGGCGACTTCTTCCTGCTGCGCGCCATGTCGGAAGGTGGCGGCAGCAATGTGGTCAATGTACTGTTGGTCGATTTCCGCGGCTTCGACACAATGGGAGAAATCACCGTACTGGCGATCGTCGCACTGACCGTCTATGCCCTGTTGCGGCGCTTCCGTCCCACGCCGGAAAGCATGGCGCTGCCTGAACAGCAACTCAACAAGGTCGACCTCGCCGCCAAACAAACCCCGGCCGAACAGGTGGATAGCGGCTACCTGATGATTCCCGCTGTGTACCTGCGTTTTCTGCTGCCCTTCATGGGCATAATCGTCGTGTATTTTTTCATGCGTGGCCATAATCTGCCGGGCGGCGGCTTTGTCGCGGGCCTGATCTTCGCCGTTGCCATCATCGTGCAATACATGGTGGCAGGCACTACCTGGGTGGAATCGCACTTGCATCTGCGGCCGTTGCGCTGGCTGTCATTCGGGCTGGTCACTGCCTGCGCAACCGGCCTCGGCGCAGTCGTGCTTGGCTATCCTTTCCTGACCAGCCACACCGCCCATGTCAATTTGCCGCTGCTCGGCGAAATACATATCCCTAGTGCCTTCTTCTTCGATCTCGGTGTGTTCGTGGTCGTGGTCGGCGCCACCATGTTGATCCTGGTCGCGCTGGCGCATCAATCGATACGTAGCCGTCGTCCGCAAGCCGCTAGCGCGAACGACCCCGCTGCGGCAACCAACAAGCGAGGAATCATTTAATGGAAATTGTTATCTCGCTCGCAATCGGTGTGCTGTTCGGCTCGGGCATCTGGCTGTTGCTGCGTCCGCGCAGTTTTCAGGTCCTGACCGGCTTGATGCTGATGTCATATGCAGTCAATCTGTTTATCTTCATCATGGGCAGGCTTTGGGTGAACCGTCCGCCGCTGACGCTGGGCGCGGGCACGCCCGATCCGTCCCTGTTCAGCGACCCTCTGCCGCAAGCGCTGGTGTTGACAGCGATCGTGATCGGCTTTGCCACGACCGCCCTGTATCTGGTGGTGATGATAGGTTCGCGTGGCCTGACCGCCACCGATCACGTCGATGGTGAGGAGTCCGAGCAATGAAGCTGGATTGGATGCAACACCTGATCATTCTGCCTGTGCTGTTGCCGCTGCTGTGCGGCGCGTTACTGATCCTGATCAACGAAAAACGCCATCAGTTCAAGTTCTTCGTCAATCTGTCGTCAGTGCTGTTGCAGCTCGCCGTTGCCGTCGCACTCGTTTATCTGACCGATAGCGGCCACTGGACGGAAGGCATGGGCGTCTACCTGGCGGCAAACTGGTCGGCACCGTTCGGCATCGCCCTGGTTGCAGATCGACTGGCGTCGCTGATGTTATTACTGACTGCCATATTGGCCATGGCCGCATTGCTGTTCTCGATGCTGCGCTGGAGCCGCATCGGCGTCCACTTCCACACACTGTTCCAGTTCCTGCTGATGGGAATTAACGGCGCCTTCCTGACGCATGATCTGTTCAATCTGTTCGTGTTCTTTGAAGTCATGCTGGCAGCGTCGTATGGCCTGGTACTGCATGGCTACAACACCAACCGCATACGCGCCGGCATGCAATACATCGCCGTCAATCTGGCTGCCTCGCTCTTGTTCCTGATCGGCGTCGCCTTGATTTACGCCAGCGCCGGCACGATGAACATGGCCGATCTG
Organism: Herminiimonas aquatilis; assembly: GCF_042665175.1. Lineage (NCBI taxonomy): Bacteria > Pseudomonadati > Pseudomonadota > Betaproteobacteria > Burkholderiales > Oxalobacteraceae > Herminiimonas > Herminiimonas aquatilis. Next base: position 1,824,068 of record NZ_JBHTCC010000001.1, on the reverse strand, counting down.
GCGGTGCGCCTGGTCGACATAGACACCACCGACCTGATCTTGTTGAAGATAGGCGTGGCCGTGCTGGCAATCGCCTTCCTCGTCAAGAGTGCGATGTGGCCGCTCGGCTTCTGGCTGCCCACAACTTATGCGGCAGCCTCACCGCCGGTGGCCGCGATGCTGGTATTGATGACCAAGGTCGGCGCTTACGTGATTCTGCGTCTATGGCTGCTGGCTTTCTCTTCAGATGCCAGCGCGGCCGCAGGTTTCGGCTTTGAAGCATTGTTATGGGGCGGCATGGCGACCATCGTGTTCGGTGCTGCCGGCATGCTGGCGAGTCAGACGGCGGGGCGCATGGCGGGCTACGGCGCGATCGTTTCGTCCGGCACGCTCCTGTCCGTAATCGGTTATGGACAGGCATCGCTGGTCACCGCGGGCTTGTACTATCTGATCGGCTCGACACTGGCGATGGCAGCCTTCGTATTGTTGATTGAATTGGTAGAGCGCATACGTTCGCCCGGTGCCGCCATGTTGGCGCTGACGATGGAAGCATTCGCGATTGAAGAAGCGCCGGAAGAAACGGCCGGCGTCGGCATCCCCGGCGCACTGGCTTTTCTTGGTCTGGCGTTTGCCGGTTGTGCATTGATCATCACGGGCCTGCCGCCCTTGTCCGGCTTTGTCGCGAAATTCGGTTTGTTCCATGCGCTGCTCAATCCAGAGTCGCCTGATGCTGTGATCGATTCGCGTACCTGGGTCTTGATGGCACTGATCGTGCTGTCCGGCCTGGCCGCCATCATTTCCATGCTGCGTTTCGGCGTAAGGACATTCTGGGCTGCCGGCGCGATCGCCGCGCCGCGCCTGCATGTTTCGGAAGTCGCCCCTATCAGCCTGCTGCTGCTCGTGTGTGTCGCGTTGACGGTGCAGGCCGGCCCCGCCTACGATTATCTGGCGCGCACCAGTAAAGACCTGCATCAGCCGACGCAATATATACACAAGGTGCTGGACGCGCCCGTCGTGCCTGGCACGCGCAACGAAGGAGTTGCACCATGAAACGATGGCTGCCCACACCCGTGATGTCGATTGTGCTCTTCCTGTTCTGGCTTTTGCTCAACGAAAGTGTGGAACCCGCACATCTGCTGTTAGGAGCCATCGTTGCTGTGGTCTTGCCGCATCTGACGCGTCCGCTTCAGCCCATGCTCTATCCGCACATGGCAAACCCTTTCAAGCTGTTTCGCCTGCTGGGGATGGCTTTGGTGGAAATCGTGCGCTCCTGCTTCAATGTCAGCTGGGTGATTTTGTTTGCATCCAAGAGCAAGTTGAATTCGCAGTTCATCAAGATTCCGCTCACGATGCGCAATCCCTATGGACTCGCTGTACTGTCGTGCCTGATCAATTCAACACCCGGCACCGTGTGGGTGGAAATCCTGCCGGACAACCATGAACTGGCGCTGCATGTATTCGATCTGCATGACGAGCAATGGTGGATAGATACCATCAAGACGCGATACGAACAGCCCTTGATTGAAATCTTTGAACAGGAGAAGACAGCATGACGACGCTGCTGGAATGGTCGATCGGCTTCGCCTTCATCTGCATCTTGCTGGCGATGCTGTTTTGCACGATACGTTTATTGATAGGCCCGACCGCACATGATCGCGTGCTCGCACTCGACACCTTGTGGATGTGCGCAATGCTGCTGGCGTTGATGATGGGCATCACCTTCGGCAGCCTGATTTATTTCGAAGCTGCGATGCTGATTGCACTGCTCGGTTTTGTTTCCACTATTGCGCTCACCAAGTTCCTGATGCGCGGGGAGATTATTGAATGAAGACTTTTGACAGCCTGCCGGCCTGGGCCGCTTTGCCGGTCTCGCTGCTGCTGATACTCGGTGGCGCCATCATCCTGATAGGCGCACTGGGCTTGATGCGCCTGCCCACTTTTTATCAACGCATACACGGTCCCGCGATCACGGTCACTTTGGGCGCAGGCTGCATACTGCTTGCGTCCATGCTGTACTTTAGCGTGCTGCAATCACGGCTGGTCATCCATGAAATCATCATCACGATTTTCCTGCTGCTGACTGCACCTGTCGTCGCCATGCTGATTATGCGGGCGGCGGTTTATCGGGATTTACGCCTCGGCAAGCGCGTGACGGGCGCCGACGCTGACGAGGTGTATCAATTCTCCAAGAAGGATTGAATTTCTTCCTCTGCATTTTTAAATGCGGGGTGCTTGCGTTGAAGCCAGCCGCTTGAGTCACCTCGCTAGTGACAGCGGCAACGCCAGCCGGCCCCACGCTTTCAGCCATGCCGATGGCGCCGCACGGCAGCGTTGAGCTAGCCACTAAAAGCGTATTCAAATCAGCAACAATTCAGCGGGTGCACTGGTAGAATCCACCTACCACCACTCTCGGTCCATGCTGACTTCCATGCAAAAATCCCTACAGCAGCTGCCGCACCAATTACGTCAACTTTCAGGCAAACCGGCGGTCAGGCGGACCGCAATTGGGCTGGTGATTTTCATCGTTTTTATCGGCTTGTTCGGCTACTTTGCGCTGCCCGGCATCATCAAGTCACAGGCAGAAAAACTGATTTCCGAGAAGCTCAACCGACAAACCACCATAGGCCAGGTAGAAGTCAGCCCGTACGCGATGCGCGTCACCCTGCGCGATGTCAAGATGATGGAACCCGAAGGCGATGTGAAATTTGCCGGCTTCGAAGCGCTGACCGTCAATGTCTCGTACAAATCGCTGTTCCGCTTCGCGCCGGTGGTCGAACAATTGCAACTGAGCGCGCCCTATGTGCACCTGGTGCGCAAGGATGCGACACGCTACAACATCGACGACATCATCGCGCTGATCAACAGCCAGCCGCCATCGCCAGAGCCTGCACGCTTTTCCGTCTTCAATATCCAGATCGACAAGGGCCATATCGAATTCGACGATAGACCGGCTAATACCGTACATCAGGTGACAGATTTAAAACTGGGCGTCCCCTTCATTTCATCGCTGCATTCGCAAATCGACATCTTCGTTGAACCGCTGCTGAGCGCGAACGTCAATGACACACCCCTGCTGATCAAGGGCAAAACTCTGCCCTTCGCCGACCCGGTCCAGGCCGTCGTCGATCTAAACCTGGACAATCTCGACCTCACCACCTATTTGAAATACATACCCGGCACGCCGCACTTCAAGGTCCCCAGCGCGCGCCTCGATATGCATTTGATCGCGAATTTCCAGCAACCCAAAAATCAGGCACCGGCGCTATTGCTGAGCGGCGACATCAAGCTGAAGTCGCTGCAACTGAATGATGCGGCCAATAAATCCATCATCAAACTGCCGGAGCTGACGGTCACGCTAAAAGATGCGCAGCTATTGAGCAAGCGCATCGAAGTCGCCAAGCTCGCAATCAACGGCATCGAAGCGGATATCACCCGCAATCCAAATCAACAATTCAATTTTGAAAACCTGCTGACGCCGCCGAGTGCAGGGACAGCGAATACCAAAAAAGGCACAACGCCTGTAGCAGCGCAGGCATTTGCAGCACCTGCAGCAAGCACTACTGCAGCACCCGCTGCAGGCAAAGCAGAACCCGCAAAACCCGAAGCCGCGCTCAGCTTTGCGCTGGCTGAACTCTCTATTCAAAATGCAGCCCTGCGTTTTACCGATATGCAGGCAGCCCATCCGATGCAAGCCAAGGCAGAAAAGTTTGACCTGGCCGTCCACAAAATAAATGTCGATACCGGCAGCAAGCTCGTCAGCGTCGACGAAGTGGTATCGAACAAGGCCACGTTCTTTTTGCAGCAAGACAAGTCACGGACGGATGCCGGCAAAGCCGCCAGCGTGGCGCGCAGCGACAAAGCCAAGGGCGAGGCTGCGAGCGCACCCTACACCATCGATGTCAAAAAGATCGGCATCGACAACTGGTCCGCAAGACTGGAAGACCGCAGCCTGAAACGTCCGGCCATCACCACCATAGAGCCGTTGAAGTTGTCCATGCAAAACGTATCGACCAAGGCGGGCGCGCGTGGCAAGCTCGACTTGCAGGCGGCAGTCAACAAAACCGGCAAGGTCGCCATCAGCGGCGATCTCGGCATGGCTCCTCTGCACACCAATCTGGCACTGGATTTGCAGAGTGTGGACATCATGCAAGTGCAGCCCTACATCACCGATCAAATCAATATCTTGCTGACGCGGGCCGACATTTCCGGCAAGGGCACACTGCAAATCGATCAAGGAAAAAATGGCGAATTGCTGGGCGGCTTCAAGGGCGATGTCACGCTGGGCAATCTGGGCACCGTGGACAAACTCAGCACCAATGAATTCCTGCGCTGGAAGTCGCTGTACTTTGGCGGCATGGATGTACGCCTCGCACCGTTCGCGCTCAGCATCGATCAGGTTGCCCTCAGCGACTTCTTTGCCCGCATCATTCTCGATGCAAATGGACGCATCAATTTGCAGGATGTCAAAGTTGCCGATACCGGCGGCGTACAAAAAAGCGTGACACAGGCAGAGCCGACTACTGCACCTGCCGCAGCCCCCGCAAAAGAAAAGGTTGCAGTACTGCCGCCTGCAAAACCCGCGAGCGACATCCCGCCCATCAAGATCAAGAAGCTGACGCTGCAGGGCGGCCATGTGCGCTTCACCGACAACTTCATCAAGCCGAACTACACTGCCAACCTGATGAAATTTGGCGGCGTCGTCAGCGGCCTGTCATCCGATGCGAACTCCAGCGCCAACGTCAATTTGAAAGGACAAGTCAACAGCGCGCCGCTAGAGATTGACGGCAAGATCAATCCGCTCAAGGGCGATCTGGAGATGGATATCAAGGCGGCAGTGCGTGGCATGGAACTGGCGCCGCTCTCGCCTTATTCAGGTCGCTACATCGGCTACGGCATAGAGAAAGGCAAGCTCTCGTTCGAAGTCGCCTACCGGGTCGAGAACCGCGTACTGACTGCGCAGAACCGCCTGATCCTGGAGCAATTAACGCTAGGCGACAAAATTGAAAGTCCCACCGCGACCAACCTGCCGGTGAATTTTGCGCTGTCGCTATTACGTGACAGGAACGGCGTCATCGACATCAATCTGCCCATAGGCGGTTCGCTGGACGATCCGCAGTTTTCAGTCGGCGGCCTGATCGTCAAGGTCATCGTCAACGTCATCACCAAAGCAGTTACAGCACCGTTCACCTTGCTGGGTTCGCTCTTCGGCGGCGGCGAAGAATTATCGATACTCGAATTTGATCCGGGCCGTGCGCGCATCACCGACGCTGGCGCCGCCAAGCTGACCAGCATGTCCAAACTATTGCTGGATCGCCCCGCCCTGAAACTGGAAATCACCGGCCGCACCGATCCTGAAGCAGATCGCGAAGGCTTGAAGAAAGCATCGATAGACCGCAAGGTCCGCGCATTGAAATTGAAAGACATGGTAGGCCGCGGCGAGTCCGCTGAAGCAAACAGCATCACCGTTACGCCGCAAGAATATCCAGCCTTGCTGAAACGTGTTTATAAAGACGCCGACTTCAAGAAGCCGCGCAATTTGGTCGGCCTGCAAAAAGACGTGCCGGTTGAAGAAATGGAAAATCTCTTAAGCACCAACGCCACCGTCAGCGACGACGACCTGAATTCACTCGCCAATCGCCGCGCACAAGCTGTGAAAGATTGGCTGACCGGCGAAGGCAAAGTGCCGGATACACGAATTTTCATACTGGGATCGAAGTCGGGTAATCAAGGTGCTAAAGATGATGCGGCAAAAGCGAAGGCGAATCGGGTTGATTTTTCTTTGAAATGACAGTGGTGCGACTGCCCGCTTCACATTACTCTTGTTTTAAAAAATAACCTGCGGAGGTTCGTAGGGAAGTAAAGCCGGATGATAAGGAAACCTACATGCATCTATTATTTTATCTATATAAAACAAGTTGACCATTGCCATGACAAACCCACTGCAATCATTGGTGATCGACTATTGGTATAAAGCCGTGGTTGTCGCCAGCATTGTTTTTCTTCTAGTGGCCTTGACTGTTGACCTCAAGGGCGTCGATAACAAGACCGTCATTCTCATTAGTTTGGGAGCATTCTTCATTGGTCTAGGTGAGTGGATAAATCATCCGCTTCAAACAAGGATTGCTCCAGGGATGAAAATTACTAGCTATAACCGTAGTGCATCTCTCCGTGGAAGCCTATTTGATCTTTTAGGTTTCTCTATTGTGTGTATCGGCGCTTATCCCCTCTTGTACTGATATACCCTCGTCGGCAACAAGAGATGTTATGCCAGCGCGTCGTCTCCGCACCCTTTGCTTCCAATGTTAGTCAATAAGAGATGAGCCATGCACAGTTTTGAGCGAGGATTTTTGTCGGAGCCATTCGATGAGGTGAGACACCAAGTTCGTCTCAACCATAAGTCATGGCATGCGCTTCTTCACGAAGTAAACATCATAGCTGTGGAGCTACAACATCAAATCACAATCTATTCTGAAGAGCCCAGGGAATTGTTTGGGGCTGTGTTGTTCGCGCGGATTCTGTCTTCCTCGCAAGCTGCAGTGATACTGCTTGAACATGGCCTTGTTGCTCAAGCTAATTGTGTTCTGCGCAGTGCACTCGAAGCATTGTTTTCGTTGGGCGCGATCGCTACCAAACCGGAACTTGTAGATCGCCTCATTGAAGCCCATAAAGCAGAACAACGACGGGCAGCAAAAAACATCACGCTGTGGCAGCATCCTGATCTGAAGACTATTGCCGCAGAACAGCAGGATAGCGGTAAGCTGGAAGAGTTCTTGAATGATGAATCAAAGTCAATTTCAACTTTTGAGCTTGCGGAGGCTGGCGGATACGAAGACTGGTATCGCAGCTTATACATGACGCTGAGTTGGTCCGCCCATGGAGCGGCAATCGATCTAGAGCGCCACATGGTAAAGGACGCCGACAACTTTCTTATCGAAATGCAGAACGAGCCAGACACACAAAATCAAGAGGTAGCATGGCTTGTAGCCATAGAAATCCAGATCAAGGCAGTCTTTGAGTTGGCGGAGATATTCCCCTCCGTCGACAAACTCGTTTTCGAACAATACGAATCTAGGTTGCACGCTCTTGCTAAGGTGCTTACTGACTAACCCTTAGATCAAGAGGACTGCGGAACCGAAGTGGCATGCTTCTTCAGCAGCCTTTGCGCTGCCGCCCCTCACATCCAACGTCAGCACGCTAGCTTCTTACCATTTCACCCCGCTCATTTCAATTGCATCATAGGTTTGAGCCGGCATTGACAAGGCGAGTCGAACTAGTCGCTCTTCCGCTGTGACGCTGCCGTTTGTGCGGAGCAGAAAATGGATAAAGAAGTGAACGTTGTCTGAGCCGCAGGCGAGTTTCGTTCGCTTCCCATTTTTTGATTTGTACAAACGGGAACCCGAAGGGCAGCGGCTTGCGGTCGCCTTTTTTGGGTTACCTTTTTTGGCGAAGCAAAAAAGGTAACTAGCCGCCGGGCTACCCCCGGCAACTGAGGCTCATCGAAGAAAACGCATCCGTAGTTACCATAAACGTAACAACAAGAAACATCCCTCAATAAACTGTATTTCGTCTCCCGAGTTTTCACCTCTGTCAAGACTGGCGCAATCGTCTGAATTGCGTATCATCTAGCGCTCGCTACACTCATTAATCAATATTCATGCTGCCTTCCATAGAACAACGTCTCGCCGTCGAACTCGCGGCCAAACCCGTACAAGTTGCTGCGGCAATCGCCTTGCTGGATGAAGGCGCGACCGTGCCTTTTATTTCCCGTTACCGCAAAGAAGCAACCGGCGGCCTGGATGACATCCAGCTGCGCTTGCTGGAAGAGCGCCTGCGCTATTTGCGCGAACTGGAAGACCGACGCGCAGCAGTCATCGCATCCATCGAAGAACAAAACAAGATGACGCCGGCCTTGTTCGACGCCATCACGCATGCTGAAGACAAAACGCGCTTGGAAGATTTGTATTTGCCGTACAAGCAAAAACGTCGCACCAAAGCACAGATCGCGGTCGAAGCCGGGCTGACAGAATTAGCCGATGCACTGCTGGCCGATCCAACGCTGAATCCGGAAGAAGAAGCGGCAAAATATCTGAAACCGGCATTCACAGTTGATGGCATAGACAATCCTGGTGTAGTCGATACCAAAGCCGCACTCGATGGTGCGCGGCAGATTTTGATGGAGCGCTTTGCTGAAGATGCAACGCTACTGCAAAGCTTGCGCGAATACCTGACTGAACACGGCATCGTCGAATCCAAAGTGGTCGAAGGCAAACAGGATGCCGGTGAAAAATTCGCCGATTATTTTGATTACTCGGAAACGATAGGCACCATTCCTTCGCATCGCGCACTCGCCCTGTTCCGCGGTCGTCGCGAAGAAATGTTGAACGTGAATCTGCGTCTCGACACCGAAGAAGAAAAACCAAAATGGGATGCGCCGCACAATCCATGCGAAGGCCGCATTGCAGCGCGCTTCGGCATCAGTAATAAAAATCGTGCTGCCGATAAATGGCTGGCTGATACCGTGCGCTGGACCTGGCGCGTCAAGACTTTCATGCATCTGGAAACCGAGTTGATGACCAACTTGCGTGAGAAAGCAGAAGTCGAAGCGATCCATGTTTTTGCATTGAATCTAAAAGCACTTTTATTGGCCGCACCAGCCGGCCCACGCGCAACCATGGGCCTAGATCCAGGCTTGCGTACCGGTGTCAAGGTTGCGGTAGTCGATGCGACCGGCAAAGTGGTCGATACCGCGACGGTGTATCCGCATCAACCGCGCAATGATTGGGAAGGCACTTTGCACACGCTGTCGCAATTGGCAGAGAAACACAAAGTCGCATTGATCTCTATCGGCAACGGCACCGCCTCGCGTGAGACCGACAAGCTGGCGCAAGACTTGATCAAGCTGCGTCCTGAATTGAAGCTGACTAAGATCGTTGTGTCGGAAGCTGGCGCATCGGTGTATTCCGCATCGGAATTTGCCTCGCGCGAATTGCCGGATATGGATGTCTCGATACGCGGTGCCGTATCCATCGCGCGTCGCTTGCAAGATCCCTTGGCAGAATTGGTGAAGATCGACCCTAAATCAATCGGCGTCGGCCAGTATCAACATGACGTCGGCCAAACCCAGTTGGCGCGTTCGCTGGACGCCGTCGTTGAGGATTGCGTGAATGCCGTCGGCGTGGACGTCAATACTGCATCCGCACCGTTGCTGGCGCGCGTATCGGGCTTGAACAATAGCGTGGCGCAAAGCATCGTCAGTTATCGCGACATGAAGGGCATGTTTGCCTCGCGAGCAGATTTGCGCGCAGTGCCGCGCCTGGGCGACAAGACCTTTGAGCAAGCTGCAGGCTTCTTGCGCGTGATGGTCAGCGACAATCCGCTAGACGCGTCTGCCGTGCATCCTGAATCGTATCCGCTGGTTGAAAAAATTCTGACCGACATCAAGCGCGATGTAAAAAGCATCATTGGTGATGAAAAGACATTGAAGTCCTTGAATCCGGCCAAATATGCGGATGAGAAGTTTGGCGTGCCGACGATTACCGATATTTTGAAAGAGCTGGAAAAACCAGGTCGCGATCCGCGTCCAGAGTTCACCACAGCGACTTTCAAGGATGGCGTGGAAGAGATACGCGATTTACGTCCTGACATGATTCTGGAAGGCGTGGTGACTAACGTTGCTGCCTTTGGCGCCTTCGTCGATATTGGCGTGCATCAGGATGGACTGGTTCATATTTCCGCGCTGTCGAACACTTTTGTCAAAGATCCTCACACGGTAGTCAAAGCGGGTCAGGTGGTGAAAGTCAAAGTTCTGGAAGTGGACGAGAAACGTAAACGTATCGCTTTGACAATGCGTTTATCCGATGCCGCACCAGTGGCTGGCAGCAAGCCTGAGCAACGCGCAGATCGAAATGACAGCAAGCGCCTGTCTCAGCATCAGAACCAACAAGGACGGCAGGCGGAGTCCGGTAGTAGCGCGATGGCAGCGGCTTTTGCCAAACTCAAGGGATAAGCAGCAGAAGCGCCCGGTTTTTCTTATAATGACGCATTAACTTACACAGCGAGGCAGTAATGAGCGACGACGTACAATCCTGGATCAAAGAAACCGTAACCCAAAATCCAGTCGTTTTATTCATGAAGGGCACAGCCCAATTTCCACAATGCGGCTTCTCAGGCAAAGCGATTGCATTGCTGAAAGAAAGCGGCGTAACTGATCTGATCACCGTCAATGTCTTGGACGATGCAGAAGTTCGCCAAGGCATCAAGGATTACTCCCAATGGCCTACCGTTCCTCAGTTGTATGTCAACGGTGAATTCATCGGCGGCTCCGACATCATGAACGAAATGTTCGCGTCGGGCGAACTGCAAACTTTGTTGAAAGCTTAATGTGACGGCGTCTGCTGACGCACTCTCATTAGCGCAGCCGCAAGCACCGCGCCGGTTGCGATTAATCATCGCGATCACCGGTGCTACCGGTGTTATCTATGGCGTGCGCCTGTTGCAAGTGCTGCGCGATCATGCAGATGTGGAAACGCATCTGCTGATTTCTGAAGCGGGCCTGCTGAACCTCCATCAAGAACTAGACATGAAGCGCAAGGATGTCGAAGTGCTGGCAGATGTTGTGCATAACGTGCGCAACGTAGGCGCATCGATCGCCAGCGGCTCTTTCCAATCAGATGGCATGATCATCGCGCCCTGCTCGATGAAAACGCTAGCCGCTGTTGCTCACGGCTTGTCCGACAATCTGCTCACGCGCGCCGCCGATGTGGTTTTAAAAGAGCGTCGCCGTCTGGTCTTGATGGTGCGTGAAACCCCATTCAATCTGGCGCATCTGCGCAATATGACTGCTGTTACCGAAATGGGCGGCATCATATTTCCACCTCTCCCCGGTTTTTATCACCGCCCTGCATCGATAGCAGAAATGGTCGATCACACGGTTGGCCGCGTACTCGATTTATTCGAGATACAGCACGCATTGACGCCGCGCTGGTCGGGTATGAAATCCGAATAAATTTAACTGTCGCCTGCGGGCAAGTTTCAGCACTTCTATCTTTTGCGCATCAAGCGTCGTTGCTTATCTGCATTGCCGGCTTTACATCCCTGCATCCTTATCTTTGTTTCTCTGTAACCTTTTCCCCTGCACGACGAAATAACTGGTGTAAGCGAATCCACAGATGCTCGTGGAACGTATATACCCATACGAGCGCGAATTTTTCGCCAGCTTTATCCAGGAGACACGATGATCAAAGATAGACCTAGCATCAGCACAACTGACAAGCCCAATGACGAAAGCAGCTCGCGCCGCACTTTATTGAAAGGTGGCATCGCGGCTTTGTTCAGCGGCATCTTTTCACGCGAGGTTGTTGCCGCAAATGCGACAAAAGAATCTGCCACCAAGACTAGCGATGTATCGATAGAAATTTTTTCAGCAGCTGGCAAGAGTGAAAAAGTTGTGACGATCCCAAAAGTCATCAAGACCGATGAGCAATGGAGCAAGCAGCTGTCGGTGCAAGCGTTCAAGGTCGCGCGCAGAGACGGCACTGAACGGGCATTCAGCGGCGAGTATGCGAAGAGTCATGGTGACGGCTTGTATCGCTGCATTTGCTGCGCTAACGCTTTGTTCGATTCAAAAACCAAGTTTGAATCCGGCACTGGCTGGCCTAGCTTCTGGCAGCCGATCTCAGCATTAAATGTGAGCAAGAGTTCAGATCGAAGCTTCGGCATGCAACGCGATGAAATTTCCTGCGCACTGTGTGACGCGCATCTGGGACATGTTTTTAATGATGGCCCAAAACCTACCGGTCTACGTTACTGCATGAATTCCGTGTCACTGAATTTTGTACCGCGCGGATAAGCTGCCTACCGATTTTCTTGCAATGAATGTTCAGGAGTATTCAATGAATGCACGCAATAGCAAAGTCATTACCAAAGTCACTTTCCTATCCCTGCTCACACTGGGCGGTTTTGTTTCCCCTATTATCCAGGCGGCCGAAGCTCCCGTAATCATCGCCGCGCCTGCGCTGGATAATCAGAAAGCCAAGGGCGCATTGCAAACCGCCATTTTCGCAGGGGGATGCTTTTGGGGCGTGGAAGGTGTGTTTGAACATGTGCGCGGTGTACGCAATGTGATGTCAGGCTATGCGGGCGGCACCAAGGATGACGCCACCTATAATTTAGTCAGTCGCGGACGTACCGGCCATGCCGAGGCCGTGCAGGTCACCTACGACCCGGCAGAAGTATCGTATGGAGAACTCCTCCAAATATTCTTCTCTGTTGCACACGATCCTACGCAACTGAATCGTCAGGGCCCGGATACCGGGCCGCAGTATCGTTCTGCAGTTTTTTATGGCGACGAGACGCAAAAGAAATTGACGGAAACCTATGTGGCGCAATTGGATCAGGCGCGCGCATTCAAGCGCAAGATCGTTACGCAGGTAGTACCGCTCACGCAGTTTTATCCAGCGGAAGCCTATCACCAGAATTTTCTGCAGCGGAATCCGCGCCATCCCTACATCGTCTATAACGATCTGCCGAAAATCAGCAACCTGAAACGCATTTTTCCTGCGGCCTACATAGATGAGCCTGTGGCCTTGAACAAGGCAACACCCGCCAGATAAGTCATCGGGAACAGGCAAGAAAAAACCCTCTGTAACTGACGTTACAGAGGGTTTTTATTTGGTGCCGACTGCCGGTTTCGAACTGGCCACCTGATGATTACAAATCAACTGCTCTACCAAATGAGCTAAGTCGGCTAAACTTTTCGCAGCGCGTATTTTACGCTATTTAATACGAGTAAGTGTAGGTCTTCCACCTTTTTTTGGTGGATCCGGCACATCATTCGCATCATCGCCCGTATTTATCTCGCTTGGCTTCTGTGCCATAGGCACCGAAGTCAATGAGGGACCTGATGAAGACTGCGCCGGTTGACCGGAAATATCCTCTGGCTGCTCGTCCGCAGCCTGCGCCGCATCCGACTTGCTGCCTGCTTCAAATGCCATGCCCTGCCCGTTTTCACGCGCGTAGATGGCAACGACATTATCGACAGGAACCGAAATGTCGCGCGAGACACCGCCAAAACGCGCGCTGAAGCGTATCAAATCGTTTTCCATCTTCAAGCCACTGGTCGCGCTAAAACTGATGTTGAGCACGATCTCGCCATTCTTGACGAATTCCATGGGTACCCGCGTACTCGCGTCGACTACTGCAGCCAGATACGGGGTATAGCCGTTGTCAGTGCACCATTCGTAAATGGCACGCAACAGGTAAGGTTTGGTAGAAGTTTCAGACATGATGCCTATCGATGCAACGCATGTAAAAAGTGTGCCATGAAATCAAAACAATGTCGTTGAATGAAACACAAGATGAACCATCCGTTTTCACTCAACGATTTTGATGCATGACGCAAATTTTAACGACGCATGACCTTTTCAGAAGGGGTCAGCGCTTCGATGTAGGCAGGACGCGAGAAGATGCGCTCTGCGTATTTCATCAAAGGTGCAGCGGTTTTCGACAATTCGATACCGTAATGATCCAGACGCCACAGCAATGGAGCGATCGCGACATCCAGCATCGAGAACTCATCGCCCAGCATGTATTTGTTCTTCAGGAACAAGGGAGCCAGCGTGGTCAGGCGATCGCGGATTTCATTGCGTGCTTTTTCCTGCGCTTTTTCACCGCTGCGACCTTTGTCGTTTTCCAATACATGGACGTGGATGAACAATTCTTTTTCGAAATTGAACAACATCAGGCGCGCACGTGCGCGCATCAATGGGTCAGCCGGCATCAATTGTGGATGCGGAAAACGCTCATCAATGTATTCATTGATGATATTCGATTCATACAGGATCAAATCGCGCTCGACCAGAATCGGCACTTGGCCGTATGGGTTCATGGTCGAGATATCTTCTGGCTTGTTAAACAGATCCACATCGCGTACTTCAAAGTCCATGCCTTTTTCAAACAGGACCAGACGGCAGCGTTGGGAAAATGGGCAAGTCGTGCCCGAATAGAGAACCATCATTTTTATAGTTCCTTAGAAACAAAGGGGTGAGACGCAGGCGGCTCACCCCAAAACAAATGCCCGCAGGTTACGGGCAAAAAATTACTTGATATCTTTCCAGTAGGAAGCGTTCAAGCGCCAGGTGATTACGATAAACACACCCAGGAACATCAATACCCAAGCGCCCAGGCGTTTGCGGGTATTTTGTGCAGGCTCGGCCATCCAGGTCATGAAAGACACCAGATCAGCCACTGATTTATCGTATTCAAGTGCAGTCAGCTTGCCAGGTGTAACTTGCTCGAAACCGGCAAATTTATGGATCACCTTGCTTGCATCATGCGGATCTTTTTCATCCACGAACTTGGCTTCGCGTATGCCTTGCAGCTCCCACAACACGTGCGGCATCGCCACACTCGGGAAAGTAAGGTTATTCCAGCCAGTCGCGCGCGTATCGTCCTTGTAGTAGGTACGCAGATAAGTGTAGAGCCAGTCCGGTCCCGAACCTGCGCTGGATGCTTTTGCACGAGCGATCACCGACAAATCCGGTGGTGCTGCGCCAAACCATTCCTTCGCATCTTTCGGAGTCATCGCAATGGTCATCATGCTGCCGACCTTGTCTGACGTGAACAGCAGATTGTTCTTGATTTGCTCTTCAGACAGGCCAATGTCTTGCAGCTTGTTGTAACGCAAAGCCGATGCCGAATGGCAGCTCAAGCAGTAGTTTACAAAAAGGCGGGCGCCATTCTGCAAAGCAGCCAGATCCTTGGTATGGTCAGGTGCTTTGTCCAGTGGAAATCCGCCTTCCGCAGCCAATGCCAAGCCTGGCAAAAGTAGCAGTGTCGCAATCAGTTTTTTCATCATGTTCATGATTCTTTTATTCCTTTGCGGCTTAGTGCGGATGGAAAACAACACGATCCGGCACAGGCTTGAATGTTCCCATCGCACTCCACCACGGCATCAGCAAGAAAAAACCGAAGTAGATGAAGGTCCCGATCTGCGAAACTGCAGTACCGATCGGGGTAGGAGCTTGCACGCCAAGATAACCGAGGACGACGAACATAATGCCGAAAACGATATAAATGTATTTGTGCCAGCTTGGACGATAGCGTATCGATTTAACCGGCGACACATCAAACCATGGCAAACCGAACATGATCATCACGGATACGCCCATCAGCACTACGCCCCAGAATTTCGCATCCAGAACAAACATCAGTGCAACGACAACCAGACCACCAACTGCGGCGGCAGCTTTGAACTTGGTCGCCAGGCGGGTTTTCAGAATGATCAGTGCGACGTAAGCGGCTACACCTGCGGCCAGCCACACCATGAAGTCTGAAGTTACCGCACGCAGAATCGAATAGAACGGCGTGAAGTACCAGACAGGCGCAATATGTGGCGGCGTTTTAAGCGGATCCGCTGGCACAAAGTTGTTGTACTCGAGGAAGTAGCCACCCATTTCCGGCGCGAAGAAAACCACACTGGTGAACACGAACAGGAAAATCGATACGATGAAAATATCGTGTACCGAATAGTAAGGATGGAAAGGAATGCCGTCGAGCGGGACACCTTTTTCGTCCAGTTTTTCCTTGATCTCAACACCATCCGGATTGTTCGAACCTACTTCGTGCAAAGCAACGATGTGGGCAACAACCAGACCGATCAATACCAATGGAATCGCGATCACGTGGAACGCAAAGAAACGATTCAATGTGGCATCCGACACCACATAATCGCCGCGGATCCACAAGGACAGATCAGGGCCGATGAAAGGGATGGCACCGAACAAGTTGACAATAACTTGCGCGCCCCAGTACGACATTTGCCCCCAAGGCAGCAGGTAGCCAAAGAATGCTTCAGCCATCAGGCACAGGAAAATGCCGACGCCAAACAGCCAGACCAGTTCGCGCGGTTTGCGATACGAGCCGTACAACAGGCCGCGCAGCATGTGTATATAGACCACCACGAAAAACGCCGAAGCACCAGTCGAATGCATGTAGCGCACCAACCAACCCCAAGGCACATCGCGCATGATGTACTCAACCGAAGCGAAAGCCAGAGCGGCGTCCGGTTTGTAATGCATGACGAGGAAAATACCGGTCACGATCTGGATCACCAGCACTAACAGCGCCAGCGAACCAAAGACGTAAAGGAAGTTGAAATTTTTTGGTGCGTAGTACTCGGACAGATGCGCTTTATAAGTCGACGACAGCGGGAAACGTGCGTCGACCCAGTTCAATGCCTTGTCCGCGATAGGCGCATCGGCAGGAAGTTGTTTTTCGTGGAAAGCCATGATTATGCCTCGCCTTTCTCGTCTTTACCGATGACCAGTTTGGAGTCGCCCACAAACATGTGACGCGGCACTTCGAGATTATCTGGCGCAGGCTTGTTTTTGAATACACGACCTGCCAGATCGAAGGTTGAACCGTGGCATGGGCACAAGAAACCGCCGTGCCAGTCATCCGGCAACGATGGTTGCGCGCCAGTCTGGAAGCGGGTTACAGGCGAGCAGCCCAGATGGGTACAAATACCGACGGCAACCAGAATTTCCGGTTTGATAGAACGGTATTCATTGC
Source organism: Herminiimonas aquatilis (assembly GCF_042665175.1). Taxonomy (NCBI): domain Bacteria; kingdom Pseudomonadati; phylum Pseudomonadota; class Betaproteobacteria; order Burkholderiales; family Oxalobacteraceae; genus Herminiimonas; species Herminiimonas aquatilis. The sequence continues at coordinate 1,807,520 of NZ_JBHTCC010000001.1, read as the reverse complement.
GTGCATACTCAGGAGTCAATTCATCCGGCTTGCGTTCCGAGTTTGGATCCGCCACTTCACCGTCGACCTGCTTGATACCGGCCAGCATTTCGGGTGAACGTTTCAGTATCCAGACCGGCTTACCGCGCCACTCCACCGTTTTCATCTCGCCAGGCATCAAACTGGCGATATCCACCTCTACAGGTGCACCAGCAGCTTTCGCACGTTCCGAAGGCTGAAATGTAGATACTAAAACGCCTGTTGCAGCCAACCCTGCCACACCGCCTGCCGCGCACGTAGCGACGAGCAAGCCACGTCGACCGGAGTCGACCTGCTTTTCGTTACTCATACCAACCCCAATCGTCAAAATGCGAAATCTGTACGAAACTTCTAGCAACCTTTGATTATATCGAAGGCAACGTCCGTTTTGAAGAGAATCGATGTCTCAAAGCCAATTTTGCTCAGCTTTTCTAATAATTCTGTTGTTCTATTTACTTATTTGCGACGCATTATCCATCGGATTTGCTTGAAATAGCGGAAATTTAATTTGACCTTTAACTCCTCCAAATCTAGCATACGCTAGCGCATTGCACTTTTATAAACACGTCAACGGAGAATTGCCATGGGCATGATGCAGGAATTTAAAGCTTTTGCAATAAAAGGAAATGTAGTTGATCTGGCCGTTGCCGTCATTATCGGCGGGGCTTTCGGCAAGATAGTTGATTCCGCGGTCAAGGATATCATCATGCCCATCGTAGGCAAGATTTTTGGCGGACTGGATTTCGCAAACTATTACTTACCATTGAATAATCAGGATCCCAGCCTGCCCTTGGTGGAAGCGCAAAAATTGGGCGCTGTTTTCGCATACGGGAACTTCATCACGATTTTGATCAACTTCCTGATTCTTGCATTCATCATTTTTCAAATGGTGCGCATCCTGAGTAAATTGAAACGAAATGAACCGCCTGTAGAAGCGCCAGCAACACCGGAAGATATCGTACTGCTGCGCGAAATTCGCGATTCACTGAAAACAAAATAAAAAAGCCGCCAAATCTGGCGGCTTTTTTTATTTGTATAAACACAAAAATACGGGATGGTACCAACAGGTCGCATCAGCGCCTGGACTTGAGTTGATCCATCTGCAGCAGGCCGCGACGATTTGCCTCATACACTGCTTCGCCGCGTGAATGCACGGACAATTTGTCATAAATATTCTTGATGTGCGTTTGTACGGTACCAACTGACAAAGTCAATTCTCGGGCCACTTCACCGTAGCTATCGCCACGCGCGATCAGATCGAGAATAGCCGCCTCGCGCTTGGTCAAAAACACCTGCGCACCGGTTTCGCGGTCCGCTTGCTCAGGCAAAGTATCGTTCTCTTTTTTGTCGTCGCGCATGCGCGCCAACAACTTGCGGGCAATTGTCGGACTGATCGGCGAGCCGCCGGTATGCAACTCCAGCAAAGAACGACCAATATCAATCGGTCCGGCATCTTTTAATATATAGCCGGAGGCACCGGCCTCTATGCTATCGACCACGCTATCTTGGTCACTTGATGTTGTGATGACCATGATGTTGCAATCAGGGTAACGTTGCGCGCAGAAACGGATGATATCTATCCCCGATCCATCCGGCAAACCCAAGTCAACCAGCAAAACATCGACCGGCTGAAGCAGCAGCCAGCTCAATGCGGCCTTCACGCTATCGAGCGCATCCAGTAGCTTGAACGCAGGCTCTTTCTCTATGCCCAGACATAAGGTGCGTCGCGTTAGTGCGTCGTCTTCGACCAGCAAAACAGTAATGGGTTTGGCAGGTGTATCCGTTATAGGTTGCGACATGATTGATCGATATCCCTGTCTCTGGCACGCATACGTTGCGCGCTCTGTCTATTTTTGAATTGCTAGTTATACCATAGCAATTTACACATTTGTAGGACGAATCGGATTGAAAACCATCAATGATCGAGCCAACAATCCCATCGATAAAATTACACTGGAATTACACTGGATTATCTATATCGAGGAAATGATGGGCGATCCCGAACTGCGCCGCCAAATGCTCGCCCAATGCCTGCACACCGTAACGCTCGGTGGCGTGATGCCCGCATGCAAGATAGGCTACGCCACTCTCACGCGCCAGGTGCACAGTCGGTTCCGAAATTTCGCCGCTTAAATACACATTGGCACCGGCCGCAATTGCATCACCCAGCAAGCTTTGCGCGGCGCCGGTACACCAAGCGACCGGCCCCAATTTTTGCGCCGGATCACCGATTACCAACGGTCGTCGTCCCAGTTGACGTTCAACCTGCTGCGCCAGATCAGCGACTGTTGAAATTGACGCATCCGCCATGACACCCAACCAACCCAGATCATCCTCACCAAACCGCGATTCGGCGCGCAAGCCGAGGCGGTGTGCAAGTTGCGCATTATTGCCAAACTCAACATGCATATCGAGCGGCAAATGATAAGCAAATAAATTCACATCATTCGCCAATAATATTTTAAGACGCTTATGCTTTTGTCCTATCACGCGTGCATCTTCCCCGCGCCAGAAATAGCCGTGATGCACCAAAATTGCATCAGCCCCTTTTTGAATCGCCGCTTCGAGCAAGGCTTGGCTGGCGGTGACCCCTGTCACCAGTGTTTTAATCTCTTTACGTCCCTCAACCTGCAAGCCGTTTGGGCAAAAATCTCGAAAACGAGTAATATCAAGCGTTCTCGCCATATATTTGGCAAGATCATCTCTATCTATCGTTTTCTGACTCATTTTTCCTACCCTTATGCGACGTCTCTGGCTGTTGTTTGCGCAAACCGTAACTGTCGGTTTAGCGATTTTGTTCATTGTAACGACCTTGAAGCCCGAATGGGCAGGCGGCGTATTCGGCGGCTCGCAAAAGATTCTTAGCGCGACCTCGGTACCCATGCTGGAAGCACCGCCGAATACAGCCCCCACACAAGGCTCATTCCGCGATGCCGCCAAACTGGCCATGCCATCGGTCGTCAACATCTTCACCAGCAAAACCGCAGCGCCTTCGCAAAATCCATTTCTGGATGATCCATTCTTCCGGAAATTCTTTGGCGACCGTTTCGACGAGCAGCAGGAAAAACAAGTCAGCCTCGGCTCCGGCGTTATCGTTAGTGCACAAGGTTATATTCTGACGAACAACCATGTGGTCGAAGCAGCAGATGAAATCGAAGTCGCGCTGGCCGATGGTCGTAAGGCGATTGCGAAAGTCGTCGGGTCCGATCCCGAGACCGATCTCGCCGTCGTCAAGATTGACCTCGACAATCTGCCTGCCATCACGCTCGGTCATGTAGAAGATGCGCGCGTCGGCGACGCGGTACTGGCCATCGGCAACCCCTTCGGTGTCGGTCAAACAGTCACGATGGGTATCATTTCTGCCCTGGGCCGCAACCATCTCGGCATTCTGGATGCATTCGAAAACTTTATTCAGACCGATGCTGCCATCAATCCAGGCAATTCCGGCGGCGCATTGATCGATGCCAACGGCAATCTACTCGGCATCAATACGGCGATCTATTCACGTAGCGGCGGCTCACTCGGCATCGGTTTCGCGATTCCGGTTACCACCGCCAAATCGGTAATGGATGCGATCATCAAGAATGGCCAGGTGGTACGCGGCTACATAGGCGTCGAACCGCAAGACATCACACCAGAGCTGGCTGAAAGTTTTGGCTTGAAAAAAACCAAAGGCGCCATTATTGCCGGCGTATTGAAAGGCGGCCCGGCCGACAAGGCAGGCATGCAGCCTGGTGACATTCTGGTTTCGGTTGAAGATAAAGACGTGACGGATATGGCAGACATGCTGAATCAGATCGCCCAGCTGACGCCTGGCAAGAAAGCCAAAATGGTCGTCATGCGCAGGAATCAGGAAAACACCCTGAACATCACGATCGGTATGCGCCCGAAAGCGCCGCCGCGTACCGCCGAATAAAGAGTCAAAAGTCAACGCACGTCATGCACATACGCGACCTAACGCAATTCCTCGCCGAACTATCGGAAAACAATAATCGGGCATGGTTTGTCATGAACAAGCCCCGCTACGATATTTTGCGCGCGGAGTTCCTTGAGTTGGTGACTGCCTTGATCGCGGACATCAGCAAATTCGATCCGGCAGTGGCCGCTTGCAATCCCAAGAAGGCGTTATTCCGCATTAACCGGGACATGCGTTTCTCGAAAGAAAAAATCCCGTACAAAACGCATTTCTCAGCAGCGATCAATGCCAGCGGCTTGAAGAAGCCCAGCCAGGGTGGTGGCGCGACTTACTATTTCCACATTGATCAAACTGGCACTCTGCTTATTGCAGGCGGCGAATGGATGCCGCCATCCGAACGCTTGCGCGCGATTCGGCAACATATGGTGGAAGATGCGGCAGGATTTTCCAAGCTACTGAAAAACAAGAAGCTAAAAGAGACTTACGGTGAGTTGCAACAGGAAGGCAAATTGATGCGCCCGCCCAAAGGCTTTGACGCCGATATGCCCCATCTTGAATATCTCAAGTTGAAAAGCTTCATCGTGTGGAAAGAAGTCGACGTCAAAAAAGTCTCAACCAATCTGGAAAAAACCTTGGCTTCCGACTTCAAGGACGCATATCCACTGATTACCTGGTTACGCCAGGCTTAACGATCAAATCGATTCGGATTCTTTTGGAGCCTGTGTAATTTTCACGAACAAGGGCGCCAGCAGCAAGCCGACCTCATACAAGATACACAGTGGTATGGCCAGGAGCAGCTGGCTCATTACATCAGGCGGCGTCACAATCGCTGCAATCACAAACGCCCCGACGATTACGTAGGGACGTATCTGTTTGAGTTTTTCAACAGAAACCAGCCCCATGCGCACCAGCACAATCACAATCACCGGCACTTCAAACGTCAAGCCGAAAGCGATGAACATCGTCATCACGAAACCGAAGTAACTATCGATATCCGGCGCCACCGAAATCGATTTCGGCGCGAAGTTATTGATAAAGTGAAAAATCACGCCGAACACAAAGTAATAGCAAAACGCGACACCGATCATGAACAAGGCAGACGACGACACTACCAGTGGCGCGATCAGCTTTTTTTCATGCGTATACAAACCTGGCGCGACAAAGGCCCACAACTGATACAGCACCCACGGCAGCGACAGAATGAAGGCCACCAGCATCGTGACCTTGACAGGAATCAGAAATGGCGTGATCACACCGGTGGCGATCATCTTGCTGCCTTCCGGCAACGCCAGCATCATTGGGCGCGCGAGAAAATCATAAATGGTGCCAGCCCACGGCATCAGGCAAACGAAGATTACAAGCACGACGATAGACGCTTTCATCAAGCGACTGCGCAACTCGACTAAATGCGAAATGAACGAATCTTCATTACCTATCATGTGTTTTTCTTCATTCAGTGTGTTGCAGCCGTTGCAAGCGCCAAAGCTAATTTAATAGCCAGGTCAGATCGGAGCCGCCAAAAATATCTTTTATGCGACCACTTATCAATGGAAAAAAGTTGTCGACTTGCGTGCACTCGCGGGACGGAACTTTGCCATGCGCGCTGCGCCGGAAATGACGCGTGATTTCTGCCCGCTTTGATGCTTGTACCAGGATGGCACTGCTGAGCTCGCGGCGAGTTTCTTCTTGCGGAAATTTTTTGATTTATCCGACGATTGATCGAAAGTCGGCGGCTCCATCAAGGGATTGATGTCTGTGTCCGAGCCATCCCAGGCCGAATGCAAACTGCTATCTGCGGCGGACATATTTTGCGCAATGCTGCGCTCGACATCGGTAGCTGCATCCTGCACATCCTTGTGCATCTTGCGCAACTCGTCCAACTCCATCTCGCGACTTACTTCAGATTTGACATCATTGATATAGCGTTGCGCACGGCCGAATAGAGTACCGGCCATGCGCGCTACTTTAGGCAGTTTTTCCGGACCGATGAACACCAGTGCGGCAACACCAATGATCGCAAGTTTGGAGAAGGCAATATCGATCATAGGATGGGCGATAGGCTGAATAGTTTGCGCGCAACGCTACAACACCCGTCGTAGCGAACGCGCAAGACATCAGCTGTTCGACTTCTCTTTCACTTCGACATCAACAGTGCCTTTATCTGCAACTTGCGAAGGCGCAGCATTCTGGGCTGCAGGCTTGTCGTCTTCACCCTTCATGCCGTCCTTGAATCCCTTGACCGCCTTGCCGACGTCTGTACCCATGCTGCCGATTTTTTTGGTACCAAAAACCAGTGCAACAATAACCAGTACGATCAGCCAGTGCCAGATACTAAATGAACCCATTGTTTTCTCCTCGAAGGACGTCTCCGTCCGGAATTCAGAATTGTTCGTTACGCCAATGAACGACGCCACGGGCGCGGTCCACCGATCACATGCATATGCAGATGGTACACCTCTTGACCACCATCGGGACCGGTATTGAAGAGTGTTTTAAACCCGCCTTGCGGGGCACCGTTTGCATCCACACCATAGCCGCAACCAAGTTCTTTTGCCAACTTGGGAGCAAGCAACGATATTTTACCCAACAAAGCGATATCACTCTCAGTGCAATCTGCCAAAGTAGCCAGATGCTTTTTGGGAATGATCAGGAAATGGATAGGTGCGGCTGGATTGATATCGTTGAATGCGAGCAAATCGTCGTCTTCATAAATAATCTGCGCAGGAATTTGTTTGGCTGCAATTTTACAAAAAATACAATTATCCAAATGAATCTCCGTGAGGCTATGATCAAATCACTGCATGCAAATACAATGCCTGCTAGTCGGCTTTGCGGCTCATCTTCTCGTCGATACCGGAAATGCCTTCACGACGCGCCAGTTCGTTGAGTACATCTTGCGGCTTCAGATCAAACTGCGCAAGTAACACTGCCGTATGAAACCATAGGTCGGCGCATTCGTACAATACGTGGGATTTATCACCATCCACCCGCGCATCTTTTGCTGCCATGACGAGCTCGGTCGCCTCTTCACCGATTTTTTTCAAAATCGCGTCGTCGCCTTTAACAAACAGCTTGGCAACATATGATTTTTCCGGGTCACCACCATTGGCTGGTTTGCGCGACTCGAGTACATCGGCCAAACGTTTCAGTGTTTCACTCATGACGAGTTTGCCTTGTCTGTAAAAGCTTATTTGTAAAACTTTATTTGTAGAATGTCGTCGGGTCTTTCAGCACAGGCTCAACCGTTTGCCAGTCGCCGTCCTTTGCATCACCTTCAAACTTCTGGAAGAAGCAGGAGTGGCGACCGGTGTGGCAGGCAATCGCACCCACCTGCTCCACTTTCAGCAAGACCACATCTTCATCGCAGTCGAGGCGCACTTCATGCACTTTTTGCGTGTGACCGGATTCTTCGCCTTTGTGCCACAACTTCTTGCGCGAACGGCTCCAGTAGATTGCTTCCCCGGAAGTGATGGTTTTTTCCAGTGCTTCGCGATTCATCCAGGCAAACATCAACACATCGTTAGTGCCTGCTTCCTGTGCGATGACAGGGACCAGACCATGCTCATCCCACTTCACCTTGTTCAACCATTTTGCGCTGCCGCTCATACCAACCTCATCGCAATACCTTGTTCAGCCATGAAGCGCTTGGCTTCCTGCACTGTGTGCTGACCGTAATGAAAAATGCTCGCTGCCAACACGGCATCTGCACGCCCTATTTTCACGCCATCGGCCAGATCCTGCAGGCCACCGACACCGCCAGAAGCGATAACGGGAATACTGATGGCATCCGACACCGAGCGCGTCAGTTCCAAATCAAAACCGCTCTTGGTACCGTCTCTATCCATGCTGGTTAGCAAAATTTCACCTGCGCCCAGACTTTCCATTTTCTTCGCCCATTCGATCGCATCCAGTCCCGTTGCCTTGCGGCCGCCATGCGTGAACACTTCCCAACGGCCATCCGAGGCTTTCTTCGCATCGATCGCGACGACTATGCATTGCGATCCATATTTTTGCGATGCATCGAATACCAGTTGCGGATTGCTGATCGCAGAACTGTTGATGCCAACCTTGTCGGCACCGGCGTTCAACAAACGCCGTACATCATCGACTGCGCGTACGCCACCGCCGACCGTAAGTGGAATGAATACCTGCGAAGCTACCGCCTCGATGATGTCGAGGATCAGATCGCGCCCATCGGAAGTTGCCGTGATGTCGAGAAAGGTCAGTTCATCCGCCCCTTGGTCATCGTAACGTTTGGCAATTTCTACCGGATCGCCGGCATCGCGCAATTCCAAAAAATTAACGCCCTTGACGACACGACCAGCAGTCACGTCGAGGCAAGGGATGATGCGTTTTGCCAAAGTCATTCGTCTACTTCCGGCTCGATACCGCTCAACTCGTCAGCTCTATCCTGCGCCGAACGCAGATCCAGCGTGCCTTCGTAAATCGAACGACCGCAGATCACGCCTTCAATCCCTTCGTCCTGCACTGCGCACAAGGACTCAACATCCTTGATATTGTGCACGCCGCCGGATGCGATCACCGGAATCGTCATGCTTTGCGCGAGCTTGACGGTCGCTTCGATATTCACGCCACCCATCATGCCGTCACGGCCGATGTCGGTATAGATGATCGATTCGCAACCATAGTCTTCAAATTTTTTCGCGAGGTCGATCACTTCGTGGCCGCTCAATTTGCTCCAGCCATCGGTTGCCACCTTGCCATCCTTGGCATCCAGGCCGACGATAATCTGTCCCGGGAAGGCGCTGCAAGCATCATGCAAAAAGCCTGGGTTCTTGACGGCGGCGGTACCGATGATGATGTAACTCAACCCGTCATCGAGATAACGCTCGATGGTATCCAGATCACGAATCCCGCCACCGAGCTGGACCGGGATTTCTTCAATGCCGTTTTTTTCTGCGTATTCGCGTACCGCTTGCAGGATAGCTTTGACTGCCGGCTCATTCTTCGGCTTGCCGGCGAATGCGCCGTTCAAATCGACCAAATGCAGGCGGCGTGCACCTTGTTCCAGCCAGTGTCGCGCCATATCGGCGGGGTCTTCGGAGAATACGGTGGCTTGTTCCATATCGCCTTGTTTCAGGCGAACGCAGTGACCGTCTTTGAGATCGATGGCAGGTATGAGCAGCATGGATACGTTGAGTTAGTTAAGTTATAGAAATGAGAGTTGCAGATGAATGCTTACGGCTTCCAGTGAACAAAGTTTTTGTACAGTTGCAAACCGGCGCTCGCGCTTTTTTCCGGATGAAATTGCGTTGCAAAAATATTGTCGCGGGCGATCGCGCTGCAAAACAGGGCGCCATATGGCGTTTCACCTGCAATATGCGCGCGCTCCGTCGGAACTGCGTAGTAACTATGCACGAAATAAAAGTAGCTGTCGTCAGCAATCCCGTTCCACAAGGGATGGGACAAGGATTGATTCACGCGGTTCCAGCCCATTTGTGGCACCTTGAAGCGCGAACCGTCTTCCTGCAACTGGCCGTCGAAACGGAACTTGACCACCTTGCCTGGAAAAAGACCCAAGCCTTTGGTGTTGCCCTCTTCGCTCCAGTCAAACATCAATTGTTCACCGACACACACGCCGAACAAGGGCTTGTTGGCAGCAGCTTCCAGCACCGCCTCCTGCAAACCTGACTCCTGCAGCGAACGCATGCAATCAGGGATCGCACCCTGTCCCGGCAACACGATGCGGTCGGCGGAACGAATGTCGCCAACCTCACCGGAAATGCGTACATCCGCTTCCGGCGCGACTTGACGCAAGGCCTGCGCCACCGAGCGCAAATTGCCCATTCCGTAATCCACTACAACTATTTTGTTCATGCTGATGGTTCAGATTTCAGTGAATTGAAACATTTTTTTTCGCCAACAACAGCTTACAGGCTGCCTTTGGTCGATGGAATCGTGCCAGCGGAACGCGGATCCAGCTCTGCCGCCATACGCAATGCGCGGCCGAATGCCTTGAATACAGTTTCGCACTGATGATGGGCGTTAACGCCTCGTAGATTATCAATGTGCACGGTCGCCAACGCGTGGTTGACGAAGCCATGAAAGAATTCGCTGGTCAAATCGACGTCGAATGCACCGATCATCGAGCGCGTAAATGGCACGTGGAATTCCAAACCTGGACGGCCGGAGAAATCGATAACGACGCGTGACAGCGCTTCATCCAGTGGCACATAAGCATGGCCATAGCGACGAATGCCTTTTTTATCGCCCAGCGCTTTGGCAAAAGCCTGGCCGAGCGTGATGCCGACGTCTTCCACCGTATGATGCGCATCGATATGCAAATCACCTTTGGCTTCAATATCCAGATCGATCAGGCCGTGACGCGCAATCTGATCCAGCATGTGATCGAGGAAAGGCACGCCGGTATTCAGCTTTTGCTTGCCGGAACCATCGATATTGATCGCAACGCGGATTTGCGTTTCATTGGTATTGCGGGTGATTTCTGCGGTGCGTGGCGTAGACATATTCGAGTGACCGTTACGATGAGAATGAGGTTTTAAAACCGTCGAGGTAGTGGTATTTCCTGATGCTGCTAGCGTAAGCCAAAAGCGCTTTCTGACAATACACGCATTTTACCCATATTTTCAGCTAGCACTTTGCGTTCCAGACACTGATTCCGTCTATCTCCGCAATTTTTGCATTTACGAGCGGCAAAACTTGCGCAACAAGACGCTGCTAAAGGCATGAACCGATGACTCCACGCTACCAGGCAATCAGGTCTCTTCCGGTACCGTTTTGTCATGGTCAGGCAGCACTGCAATCGCGTCCTCAGCCTCGATATCGAGCGCTGCCAGCCGCATTGCGATCAAATCGCAATATTCGGCATTCAGTTCAAAACCGACAAAATGGCGACCGCAGCGCTTGGCTGCGACCGCCGTCGTTCCGCTGCCCATGAAGGGATCGAGTACCACACCATCGGGTGGACAAGATGCCTTCAGCATGCGTTCGACAATTTCCAGCGGCTTTTGGGTGGGATGATCGGCACGTTCTTTATGCTCTTTATGCAGGCGCGAGACACTCCACACATCTTTAGGGTTGTAACCCAGCTCCAGCCATTTGGCACCGACAAAAATTGAGCGCGAACGTGCCTTCTTGGTGACGGCATCGTAGGGAATACGAATAGCATCCAGATCGAAGTAATAATCCTTGGCCTTGGCGAAGAAACCTACCGTGTCATGCACCGAAGAAAAGCGGCGTGTACTGCCGCCCATCGATGGCACGCGTCGGTCCCAGATAATTTCATTCACCATCGTCATGCGTTTTTTCAGCATGACAAACACTTCCGGCGAATAACGCCAGGTCAGAAAAATATACAGGCTGCCATTCGGCTTGAGCTTGGGCAATGCTGCGTCTACCCACTGCTCCATCCAATGCAGATAAGCATCGGCGTCCATCTTGTCGGAATCGTTACCGTAATCCTTGCCCAGACCATAAGGCGGATCAGCAATGATCAAATCGATAGCGCCATCCGGGATACGGGCCAGACCAGCCAGCGCATCTTCGCAAAAAATGCGATCGCGCCAGTCCGTCATTGCATCGCCCGCAAGCACGTCATTTTTTCAGCCGATATTCTGCCGAACGCGCATGTGCCTGCAAACCTTCGCCGTAGGCAAGTTCTGCTGCAACCTTGCCTAAAGTCTGCGCACCGCCTTCACTTACCTGCAGCATGCTGGAGCGCTTCTGGAAGTCGTATACGCCTAGTGGTGAGGAGAAACGCGCGGTACGCGATGTCGGCAATACGTGATTCGGGCCGGCACAGTAATCGCCCAGCGATTCGGAAGAAAAGCGGCCCAGGAACATCGCGCCGGCATGACGAATCTTGTCAGCCCATTGTTGCGGATTTTCCGTCGAAATTTCCAGATGTTCGGCGGCGATAGAGTTCGCGATCTCGCACGCTTCATCCATATCGCGGACCTTGATCATCGCACCGCGGTTAGTCAGCGAGGTAGCAATCACATCCTTGCGCGGCATCTCGGCCAATTGGCGATTGATGCTTTCAACAACGGCATCAATGTAAGCGGCATCAGGACAAATCAAAATAGATTGCGCCAGCTCGTCGTGCTCGGCTTGTGAAAACAGATCCATCGCAATCCAGTCCGGATCGGTGCTGCCATCACAAATCACCAGGATTTCCGACGGTCCGGCGATCATGTCTATGCCAACAGTGCCGAACACGCGCCGTTTGGCCGCCGCAACATAGGCGTTGCCAGGACCGACGATTTTATCGACTTGCGGTATCGTTGCAGTGCCGTATGCGAGTGCGCCGACAGCTTGCGCACCACCGATCGTGAAGACTCGATCAACGCCTGACATCGCCGCTGCGGCCAGCACCAATTCATTCTTCACGCCCTTCGGCGTAGGCACCACCATGATGACTTCTTGCACCCCGGCCACCTTGGCAGGGATCGCATTCATCAAGACCGATGACGGGTATGCGGCTTTACCGCCCGGTACGTAAATACCGACGCGATCCAGTGGCGTGACTTTTTGGCCGAGGATGGTGCCGTCGGCTTCGGTATAGCTAAACCCGGCAGAACCGATTTCCGCTTTTTGGCGTTCGTGATAAACACGCACGCGATCGGCTGCAGTTTGCAAAGCAGCGCGGCGCACGGGTGACAAGTTATTCAGCGCAGCTTGCAATTCATCTTGTGAAATTTCCAGCGCCGCCATATTCGACGCGTCTACATGATCGAATTGCTTGGTGTATTCCAGGACCGCTGCATCGCCCTCGCGCTTGACATGATCCAGTATCAGCATGACGCCGCGGTCAATCGCTTCGTCTTCGCTCGCCTCGAATGCCAACACATCGGCGAGTTGTGCCTTGAAGTCGGGATGCCTGGAATCAAATTTTCGGATTTGTATGGACATTTTTTTCTCTATCAACTCACGTAGAAATGAATGCGCTTATTCATCATTCATTCGCTATTTCAAGACTGGCGTTTCGACGCCTTTTCGAATGCTTCCAGTATTGGTTGCAAGCGTTCACGTTTCAATTTCAGCGCTGCCTTGTTCACCACCAGGCGCGACGAAATTTCCATGATGTGTTCGACTTCAACCAGATGGTTCGCGCGCAGGGTGCTGCCGGTGCTGACCAGGTCGACGATCGCGTCAGCCAGGCCAACCAGCGGACCCAGTTCCATCGAACCATACAACTTGATCAAATCAACGTGCACCCCTTTAGCGGCGAAATGCTCGCGCGCGGTTTGCACATATTTGGTCACGACACGCAGACGTGCACCCTGGCGCACCGCACTGGCATAATCGAAGCCGTCTTTTACCGCGACCGACATGCGGCAATGGGCAATATTCAAATCGATAGGCTGATACAAGCCTTCGCCGCCATGCTCCAGCAAGACATCCTTGCCCGCCACGCCGAAATCAGCAGCGCCGTATTGCACATATGTCGGCACGTCGGACGCACGCACGATAATCACGCGCACATTCGCATCGCTGGTTTGCAGAATCAGTTTGCGCGAAGTTTCCGGATCTTCCTTTACCTTGATGCCGGCAGCTTCCAGCAAGGGCAAGGTTTCTTCAAAGATGCGGCCTTTCGACAAGGCCAGCGTCAGTTGCTGCGGATTATTTTGTGTGTCAAATTTCGTATCGAATTGCGTCATTATTTCACTCGCTGAATATGTGCGCCGACGGCAGACAGTTTGACTTCCATGCGATCGTAACCGCGATCCAGATGATAAATGCGGTCGATCAGGGTTTCGCCTTCCGCAGCCAGCGCGGCAATCACCAGCGAGGCGGATGCGCGTAAGTCGGTCGCCATCACAGGCGCGCCCACCAGTTTATCGACACCGTCGACAATCGCTGTGTGACCTTCGATCGTAATCGCCGCACCCAGACGGTTCATTTCCTGCACATGCATGAAACGATTTTCAAAAATCGTTTCGATCACGCGACTGCTGCCTTCGGCAATGCAGTTCATCGCCATGAATTGCGCCTGCATGTCGGTCGGGAAACCTGGATATTCGGTAGTACGGAAGCTCACAGCTTTGGGACGCGACGACATTTGCACGCGTATCCAGTCGTCAGCCGAAGTCAGGATCGCGCCTGCTTCGCGCAGCTTATCGAATGCAACATCCAGCGTATCGGTGCGCGCCTTGTGTAAAGTGACGTCGCCACCCGCTGCCGCCACCGCACACAGGAAAGTGGCGGTTTCAATGCGATCAGGAATGACTGCATGCGACGCGCCGTGCAAGCGTTCCACACCCTGGATTACCAGACGATCGGTACCTATGCCGGCGATTTGCGCCCCCATCGCGACCAGCAGATTCGCCAGATCGGTGACTTCGGGTTCGCGCGCAGCGTTTTCCAGTATCGTTTCGCCATCAGCCAGTACCGCTGCCATCAACAGGTTTTCGGTACCCGTGACCGTGATCATGTCAGTGACGATACGTGCGCCCTTCAGGCGCTTTGCTTTCGCATGAATGTAACCGGCTTCGATCGTAATCTCGGCGCCCATCGCCTGCAGTCCCTTGATATGCTGATCAACCGGGCGTGAACCAATCGCACAACCGCCAGGCAGCGAAACCCTGGCTTCGCCGAAACGCGTCAGCAATGGACCGAGCACGAGTATCGATGCGCGCATGGTTTTCACCATTTCATACGGCGCTTCCAGCTTGTCAATCGCGCTACCATTCAAGGTAACGTGCTCGCCATCCTGCTCAACCTGCAAACCCATTTGGCGCAACAACTTCAACATCGTCGCGACGTCCTGCAGCCGCGGCACATTGCTGAGTTGAACAGAATCGGCTGTCAACAGTCCTGCGCACAGGATGGGCAAAGCGGCATTCTTGGCACCGGAGATATCGATGTCGCCGGAAAGACGATGACCGCCTTGAATCAAAAGCTTGTCCATTTAAAGCTTGTCCATAAATGAGTTGAATTATTAAGGCGTTTGAATTCTGCACGCGCGGAAACTTGCAGGCGCATACCTTTCATAACGACATTACTGCTGGAATTCTTCCGGCGTCAGCGTCTTCATCGACAGCGCATGAATCTCTTCCCGCATGCGGTCGCCGAGTGCGGCATAGACTAATTGATGACGCTGAATCAAACGCTTGCCTGCAAATGCATGCGATACGATCACTGCCTCGAAATGCGCGCCGTCCCCGCTTACTTCGATGTGCGTGCAATCCATGCCTGCAGAGATATAACTTTTAACTAATTCTGGTGTGGGCAACATGCTTATGCCTTTAAATATGGAATGATAAGTGAATAAATAAAAATGCTTTGCGAGCAATCAATGACGCAGCTGGTAACCATTTTTCAGCAACTGCACTGCCAGGCCTGACAGCAGCAACAGGAAGAACGCGACGGCAACACAGCTGACCAGAGGATCGACGTCCGATTGACCGAAGAAGCCGTAACGGAAACCGTCGATCATGTAAAAGAATGGATTAAGGTGCGAGACGGTTTGCCAAAATGGCGGCAAGGAATGCACCGAGTAAAAAACGCCGGACAGGAAAGTTGCGGGCATGATCAGGAAGTTCTGGAACGCCGCCAGTTGATCAAATTTTTCTGCCCAAATCCCGGCGATCAAACCCATAGTGCCCAGCATGCTCGCACCCAGAACACCAAAAATCAGTATCCACCACGGCGCCGCAAACGACATGTCTGCAAACCAAGCAGTCACCAGAAACACGCCGCTGCCAACCACCACACCGCGCACCACCGCAGCCAATACATAGGCGCCAAACAATTCCCAGTGCGACAAGGGCGTCAGCAAAACGAATACCAGGTTGCCGGTAATCTTGGACTGGATCAGCGACGATGAGGAATTGGCAAACGCGTTCTGCAACACACTCATCATCACCAGGCCAGGCACCAAAAATGCCGTGTATTTGACGCCGGGATAAACCTGTACATGATCTTCCAGCACGTGGCCGAATATCAGCAGATACAAAACTGCAGTCAAGATAGGCGCAGCAACCGTTTGTGTCGCCACCTTCCAGAAGCGCAGCATCTCCTTATAGAACAAGGTCTGGAAGCCGATCATTTTTCACCTTCCATGATCTGAATGAAAACATCTTCCAGATCGGCTTGCTGCAATTGCATGTCTTCGATGACGGCACCGCACAAGCGCAATTTTGCCAGTATCGGCTCGACGTCTTTGTATTCAGTGACGCGCAAGGTGTACTTATTACCCAGCACTAGTTCTTCCGGATGAGAAACCAAATCCTTCAATTCATCAGGCAAGTTGCCCGAGGCAAGCTGCACCACTAGTTGCGAACCGGAGATGCGCTTGATCAATGCCGACGTCGAATCCAGCGCAACGACCTGCCCCGCCTTCAACATCGCGACACGGTTGCACAAGGCTTGCGCCTCTTCCAGATAATGCGTGGTCAAGACAACCGTATGTCCCTCACGGTTAAGGCGTGAAATAAACTTCCATAACGTCTGCCGCAACTCAACATCGACACCCGCCGTCGGCTCATCCAGCACGATCACAGGTGGCTTGTGCACCAAGGCCTGCGCGACCAGCACGCGGCGCTTCATGCCACCCGACAAGGCACGCATATTGGCGTCTGCCTTGTTGGTCAGATCAAGGTGATGCATCACCTCGTCTATCCACGGGTCATTATTTTTTAAACCGTAATAGCCGGACTGCATGCGCAGCGTTTCGCGCACTGTAAAAAAAGGATCGAACACCAACTCTTGTGGCACCACTCCGAGCAGCTTGCGCGCCTGACGGTAGTCGCTTACGACATCGTGCCCATGCACTTCCACGGTGCCAGAATCAGCACGATTCAAACCCGCGATGATGGAGATCAATGTGGTTTTGCCGGCGCCATTCGGCCCGAGCAATCCAAAAAATTCACCCTCTTCGATCGACAGTGAAATGCCATTGAGCGCTTTCAGCGAGCGATAGCTTTTTTCGACATTGTTTATTTGAATTGCAGCCATGGTGGCTAATAGCACTTTATGGAAAATGGGAAACGCTGATCGTTGCCACTATTGGTTGCGCAACTCGCACTAACCGAATGGCGAAACCCTTGATTATATTGGATTTTCGTCTGGTACCGCGGTTTTAGGGCAGTTATGCAGAGAGCGACGAAAGGGAAGAGAGAGTGTTGACCGCTAGCGAAAGGTCAATGATGCGGCAGATCAGCACGCACAATATTCGGTGCGATCAGTGCGGTTACATCATAAAGAGAAATCAGACTGAGTAAATTACCGGGAATATTGCGAAAAGACAAAGAAATCGCCTTGGCCGCAGCGACCCGTTGCCAAGCCAGCATGGTTGCTACGGCTGCGGAATCAACAGTGACCAAAGCGGAAAAATCTATATCTGTCTGTCCCGAGGCGATCGCCTGCAAGCCCGCATCCAATGCCGTTTTCGCATTGTCGAAGGTAAGCGATACGCCGGGTTGAAACATGTTCACTTATTGTGCTGCTACAGTGGCCTTGCCAGTTTTAGCGATACTGCCGGCAAGTTTCTTGTTTTTATCCGACAACGCCTTGATCAAGCCATCGATGCCGCCTTTGCTGATTTCTGCAGCGAAGCTGCCTTTATATGTTTCTACCAGCCAAGCACCCAGAACATTAACGTCGTAGATTTTCCAGCCATTAGGCGACTTTGCCAGGCGATAACTGAGTTGAATCGGTTCGCCACGCGGCTGAATCACTTGCGTGTTGACGATCACTTCTGTATCAGCCGGATCAGCGCGCAAAGGACGATACTCCAGTTTTTGATCGCGAATTTGCGAAATCGCACCTGAATAGGTGTACATCAGCAAGCTGCGAAACTCTGTCGTCAATTGTTTTTGCTGTTCAGGTGTCGCGTCACGCCAGTGACGGGCAGCAGCCAGAGAAGTCATGCGCTGAAAATCAACATGCGGCAGGATTTTCTCTTCTACGACTTGTTGTACGCGACGCGAATCTCCACCTTGTATATCCTTATCGGACTTGGCGATGGTCATGACTTCTTCACTAATACGCTTGATCAATACATCAGGCGTCTCTTGCACCGCCGCTGTAACTGTAGAAGTGGCGAAGGTCATTACGGCCACCGCGAAAATAAACTTTTTCAAAAATTTCATCTTTTTCCGATTCTGTTTGTAACGAGTCCCACATTTGCTTGTACCATCCGTGCCGGACCCAAAAGAAATCCGGCGGAGGATTCACTCCTTGCACACTACATTAGTGCAACCGGCTCGTTTGCAAGGTTTTCGACAGCGTCCAATACCTGTGGTTCCAATGCTGTCTCAATAGCAACAGCCGTATCAGTTGCAGGCAGGAATGGCGCGGCATTACTTTGCGGGCCGATAGTCTTGTCAGCTGCCGGCTTGGTCGACTCGATACCGTCATTGACCTGGCTTTCACGACGCTGCAAATAAGCGCCGCGAATAAATGTGTAACGATCCAGCGCGACCTCTTCCAGCAAATTAGTTGCTTTCAAAGCGGAGGCACGCAAATCGATCACACGCACCACGGCACCGATATTACGCACATCAACCGGCGTAGTGTAAGTCCACAAATCGCCAGCTATATCCACTGGCAAAGCGGCCGTATCACGCACAGTCGAAGGGCCAAAAACAGGCAACACGACGTAAGGGCCGGAAGCGACGCCCCACTTGCCGAGAGTTTGGCCAAAGTCTTCTTTGTGTTTCGGAATGCCCGCTTCCGAAGCAATATCGAGCACGCCGCCCAAACCGAATGTGCTATTAAACGTTACGCGCATCACGTCCGAAAAGCCCTGATCAACCTTTCCTTGCAGGAAATTATTGACCATAGTCCACACGTCGCCGATGTTGCCGAAGAAATTGTTGACACCGGTCTGCACAAAAGAAGGTAAGACTTCCTGATAGGCAGTCGCTGCAGGTTTTAACGCAACGCGATCAAGCCCATCGTTAAAATCAAACATCGTGCGGTTGAAACCTTCAAGAGGATCATCCGGATTGCTGCCATTGGTAGTTGCGCAGCCGCTGAGAAGTAACGCCGCAGCGAACAGGATGGTTTTGCTCATGTTTTTCATTTTTGCTCTTCTTTCCCTTCGGCTGCCTTGCTAAAGAGGAATTGACTGATCAAATTCTCCAGCACTATTGCCGATTGCGTCATTGTAATTCTGTCACCTGCAGCGAGATTGGCGATATCGCCACCAGCTTCAAGCCCTATATATTGCTCACCCAACAAACCTGAAGTCAAAATCTTGGCTGACGTATCTTTTGGAAATTGATAACGACTTTCAATATCCAGCGTCACCGTTGCCTGATAATTTTTATCATCGAATGTGATATTGGCAACCCGCCCTACGACAACACCCGCACTTTTAACCGGCGCGCGTGGCTTCAAGCCACCAATGTTGTCGAAGCGGGTGATCACCGTGTAATTTTTTTCAAAAGACAGCGAACTCATGTTGCCAGCCTTCATCGCCAAAAACAACAGCGCGGCAGCGCCCAAGCACACAAAGAGGCCTACCCACAAGTCTAATGATTTTCGTTGCATAAACAGATACCTCAAATATGGGAGAAAGTGCTTTTATTTATATGAATCACTCATATAAATCGCCTCACCATGCATTACGATCAAAGCGCAAGAGGGGCGAACATTTTAATCGAAAAGTAAAATGCCCGCTCCCGACAACTCTTAGCTGAACATCAATGCCGTTAACAAAAAGTCTAGCCACAACACAGACAACGATGCAATCACGACGGTACGTGTGGTGGCCCGCGCCACACCCTCCGGCGTCGGCTGCGCCTGATACCCTTGATACAACGCGACAAATGTGACTGCAAAACCAAATACGATGCTTTTAATCACGCCGTTAGCCACGTCATTCCAAACGTCGACACCACCTTGCATCTGCGACCAGAACGCACCTTCATCGACACCTATCATCTGTACGCCAACGATGTAGCCGCCAATAATGCCAACTGCGCTGAAAATTGCCGCCAATACCGGCATCGCAATAACCCCCGCCCAGAAACGCGGCGCCAGCACACGTTGCAGCGGATTGACTGCCATCATTTCCATTGCGGACAATTGTTCTCCGGCTTTCATTAAACCGATTTCTGCGGTCAGTGATGTGCCGGCCCGACCTGCGAACAATAAAGCAGTCACTACCGGGCCCAGTTCACGCGTCAACGATAGGGCAACTAGCAAGCCCAGTGCCTGCTCGGAGCCGTATTTGTTCAGTGTGTAGTAGCCTTGCAGACCAAGCACAAAGCCAACAAATAAACCTGCCACGGCAATCAGTACCAGTGAGTAGTTGCCGATAAAATGAATTTGGGCGACTACCAGGCGCGGGCGGCGAAGCAAGTCGCCGGAAGCGCCGATCACAGCAAAAAAAGTGCGCGTGGCAAATCCGAGATTCGTCACAAACTCACGCACACCGCACCCGATCATCGTTAGAAACGTAACTACTATCATGTGCGCCCCCCAAAACCCAAGTCATCCGACAGCGACGCGCCTGGATAATGAAACGGTACCGGACCATCAGGCTCAGCATTGACGAACTGCTTCACATACGGATCGGTCGAACTCGTCATTTCTGCAGGGGTGCCTTGCGCTACCACCTTGCCACTGGACAGAAAGTAGACATAGTCGGCGATCAAAAACGATTCATGCACATCGTGCGACACCAGAATAGTGGTCGAGCCCAAGGCGTCATTTAATTTTCGAATCAAATTCGCCGTCATGCCCATAGAGATAGGATCGAGACCGGCAAACGGCTCGTCATACATGATCAGTTGCGGATCAAGAGCAATCGCGCGGGCTACCGCAACGCGACGTGCCATGCCGCCGGAAATCTCGGCCGGTTTTAGCTTTGCGGCATTACGCAAGCCAACCGTATGCAACTTCATCAGAACCAGATCGCGAATCAACTGTTCCGACAGATTGGTGTGTTCGCGCAATGGGAAGGCAACATTATCGAAGACCGACATATCGGTAAACAATGCGCCGTGCTGGAACAACATACCCATTTTGCGGCGCAACTGATACAGCGCCTTGGTTTCCAGGGAGTGCACGATTTGACCATCGACCGTCACCTTGCCTGACTGCGGCTGCAACTGCCCGCCTATCAGGCGCAAAACGGTGGTTTTGCCCGATCCCGAGCCACCCATGACGGCAATGACTTTGCCACGCGGGAAATCCATGGTGAGTTCCGACAAAATCGGACGCTCTCCATAGCCAAAATGTAGATCACGGATTTCAACAAGATTAGGCACAGCGACGTATTTCTATTGCAATGCCGTAATTGTAGTTCAGAACGAGAATTCGCTCTTGCTCATACGATTTTTGAATAACTGCATTTTTGCAAAGCGTTGTAAAAAAGCCCGCTGCTTCGTGAAAAGCAGCGGGCTTTTTATCTAGCGATGCCGATTAACGCGGCAAAACCGATTCGCCCATCAGGAATGCATCAACTTCACGTGCACATTGACGACCCTCGCGAATTGCCCAGACGACCAAAGATTGACCGCGACGCATATCGCCGGCAGCAAATACTTTATCGACTGAAGTGCGATAGCAACCTTCACCATCCGTGGTTGCCTTGGCATTGCCGCGCGCATCTTTTTCGACGCCAAATGCTTCGAGCACCTGCGCGACTGGCGACACGAAACCCATCGCCAGCAATACCAGATCAGCTTTCATTTCGAATTCTGAATTCGGCACTTCCTGCATGCGGCCATCTTTCCATTCGACGCGCGCAGCAATCAGTTTTTCAACTTTGCCGTTTTTACCTTCGAGACGTTTGGTCGCAACCGCCCAATCACGTTCGCAGCCTTCTTCATGCGAAGACGAGGTGCGCAGCTTGGTTGGCCAGTAAGGCCAGACCATAGGCTTGTTTTCTTCTTCCGGCGGTTGCGGCAACAATTCAAATTGCGCAATGGATGCGGCACCGTGACGATTCGAAGTACCAACGCAATCGGAACCGGTATCGCCGCCGCCGATCACGACTACATGCTTGCCGGTCGCCAGCAATTGATCCTTGACCTTATCACCGGCATTGACCTTGTTTTGCAAAGGCAGGAAGTCCATCGCGAAATGCACGCCTTTCAACTCGCGACCAGGAACCGGCAGATCGCGCGGCTGTTCTGCGCCGCCGGAGATGATCACTGCGTCGAAATCCTTGTTCAACTGTTCCGGCGAAATCGTTTCCTTTGCCCAGTTGATGATATTCGATGGGAAATCCTTGCCAACCAATACGCTGGTGCGGAATTTCACGCCTTCGGCTTCCATCTGCTTGACGCGCAAGTCGATGTGCGATTTTTCCATCTTGAAGTCAGGGATGCCATAACGCAGCAAGCCGCCGACCCTATCGTTCTTTTCGAACACGGTTACATCGTGACCGACGCGCGCCAGTTGCTGCGCAGCTGCCATACCGGCAGGACCGGCACCGACGACGGCAACTTTCTTGCCAGTTTTAACAGTTGCAGGTTGCGGCACAACCCAACCGCTTTCCCAACCCTTGTCGATTATGAAATGCTCGATCGACTTGATGCCGACTGGATCGTCATTAATGCCGAGTGTGCATGCGGATTCACACGGCGCAGGGCAAATGCGACCGGTAAATTCCGGGAAATTGTTGGTCGAGTGCAAAGTGTCCAGCGCTTGCTTGTACGCGCCGCTGTACACCAGATCATTCCAGTCGGGAATGATGTTATTGACCGGGCAGCCGTTATTACAAAACGGAATGCCGCAATCCATGCAGCGTGTTGCCTGAATTTTTGCTTCGGAATCGCTCAAATGCAGCGTGAATTCCTTGTAGTGCGCGGTGCGTTTTTCCGGTTCTTCGCTCGCTTCACGCAAGCGCTGAAATTCCATAAAGCCGGTAATCTTTCCCATGTTTCTCTCGCCTTCTAGACCATTCGTTGCGGCCAGCTCTGTTCGAGCTGGCCATGACATCGTTTGCGGACTGTTTATGCAGTCTTACACTGCGACCTTGGTGGACACTGCCTGCTCAGCCTTGACAGCATGCATCTCGGCCAGCGCGCGCTTGTATTCCGATGGGAATACTTTGACGAACTTGCTGCGTGCGCTGCTCCACTCATCCAGTAAAGCCCGTGCGCGTGTACTGCCGGTGTACTTGAAGTGACGCTCGATCAAACCTTTGAGAATTGCTTCATCGGTTTGCGCATCGGCACCGCGTACATGGCTATGCCAGGAATTGTGTTCTGCCTTGTCTTCCTGCTCTGCTGCAGATTGAACGGCATGCAAAGAGACCATGGACATATTGCACTTACCGGCGAATTCACCTTTAGGATCGTATACATAAGCGATACCACCGGACATGCCGGCAGCAAAGTTACGTCCGGTCTCGCCCAGCACTACAACTGTGCCGCCTGTCATGTATTCGCAACCGTGATCGCCAGTGCCTTCGACAACCGCAATCGCGCCGGAGTTACGTACAGCAAAACGTTCGCCTGCCACGCCATTGAAAAATGCCTCACCGGCAACCGCACCGTACAACAAGGTGTTGCCGCTGATGATGTTTTCTACTGCACGACCACGGAACTCGGTGTTCGGACGCACAATGATGCGACCGCCCGACAAGCCCTTACCAACGTAATCGTTACCTTCGCCGACCAGATCCAGCGTAATACCGTGGGCCAGGAATGCGCCGGCCGATTGACCTGCTGTACCTTGCAACTGGATGTGGATGGTGTCATCAGGCAAACCTTCATGGCCGTATTTCTTCGCGACCTGACCGGACAACATCGCACCAACAGTACGGTTGACGTTTTTGATCGTTGAAATGAACGAGACTTTTTCGCCATGGTCGATGGCCGCTTTCGCTTGCGCGATCAACTTGTTGTCCAGTGCTTTTTCCAAAGCGTGATCCTGGACTTCGGTGTGATAGCGCGCAACGCCTTCTGCCACTGGCGGTTGATAGAACATGCGACTGAAATCCAGGCCCTTGGCTTTCCAGTGTGTAATCGCTTTGGATTTGTCCAGCAGATCGGCACGGCCTATCAATTCATCGAATGTACGGATACCCAGTTGCGCCATGATCTGACGCGCTTCTTCTGCGATGAAGAAGAAATAATTAACCACGTGCTCAGGCTTGCCGGAGAACTTGGCGCGCAAAACAGGGTCTTGCGTCGCGACGCCGACCGGGCAGGTGTTCAGATGGCATTTGCGCATCATGATGCAGCCTTCAACGACCAACGGAGCCGTCGAGAAACCCATTTCATCCGCGCCCAGCAGTGCAGCGACGACCACGTCACGACCGGTTTTCATCTGACCATCGGCCTGTACGCGAATACGCGTGCGCAAGCCATTCAGGATCAGAGTCTGCTGTGTTTCCGCCAGACCCAACTCCCATGGAGAACCGGCGAACTTGACCGACGACAATGGTGATGCACCTGTGCCGCCATCATGGCCGGCGATCACAACGTGATCTGCTTTCGCTTTTGCCACACCGGTTGCAACCGTGCCTACACCAACCTCAGCAACGAGCTTGACTGAGATCGAAGCAGTTGGATTCACGTTTTTCAAATCGTGAATCAGCTGCGCCAAATCTTCGATCGAATAAATATCGTGATGCGGCGGTGGCGAAATCAAACCGACGCCAGGTACCGAAAAACGCAGGCGTGCGATGTACTCGGATACTTTATGGCCAGGCAATTGACCGCCCTCGCCAGGTTTTGCACCTTGCGCCATCTTGATCTGGATCTGCTCAGCCGATGTCAGGTATTCGGTAGTGACACCGAAACGGCCCGAAGCCACTTGCTTGATCTTCGATCGCAGCGAATCGCCGGGCATCAAAGGCATGTCGACTTCAACCACGTCTTTGCCAATCACCGATGCCAGTGTCGAACCATCCTTGATAGGAATCCCGCGCAGTTCCGAGCGATAACGCTTGGTATCTTCACCCCCTTCGCCGGTATTCGATTTGCCACCGATGCGATTCATTGCAATCGCGAGGGTTGCATGCGCTTCAGTCGAGATCGAACCGAGCGACATTGCACCAGTAGCGAAACGCTTGACGATTTCTTTTGCCGGCTCAACTTCATCCAGCGGAATCGCGCTGGATGGATCGAATTTGAATTCGAACAAGCCACGCAAGGTCATGTGACGCTTCGATTGATCGTTGATGATCTGCGCGTACTCTTTATAGGTGCTGAAGTTATTGGCGCGTGTCGAGTGCTGCAATTTCGCAATCGCATCCGGCGTCCACATATGTTCTTCACCACGCACGCGATACGCGTATTCACCACCCGCATCGAGCGAATGTGCGAGTACTGGATCAGCGCTGAATGCAGATTTGTGCAAACGCAAAGCTTCTTCCGCCACTTCAAACACGCCTATACCTTCAACGTTGGATGAAGTCCCTTTGAAGTATTTCTGGATCAGCGATTTGTTGAGGCCGATGGCTTCAAAAATCTGCGCGCCGCAATACGACATATAGGTAGAAATACCCATTTTCGACATGACTTTCATCAAGCCTTTGCCGACGGCTTTCTGGAAGTTGGCGATTGCTTTTTCTGGCGACAAGTCACCTGGCAAGCCTTTCGCCATTTCGCTCACGGTATCCATCGCGAGGTAAGGATGAATTGCTTCGGCGCCGTAACCTGCCAGCAATGCGAAGTGATGTGTCTCGCGTGCGGAACCGGTTTCCACCACCAGACCAGTGGAGGTACGCATACCTTTGCTGACCAGGTGCAAGTGAATTGCAGACGTTGCCAGCAATGCGGGAATGGCCACATTGGCTTCATCGATCCTGCGATCGGAAATGATGAGAATGTTGTGACCGGATTGCACGGCATCGACGGCTTGTGCACACAGCGATGCCAGACGCGCCTCGATACCATCCTTGCCCCACGCAGTCGGGTAGCAGATGTTCAATTCATGCGATTTGAATTTGCTGCCTGTGTGTGCGCCGATGTTACGCAGCTTCGCGATATCCGCGTAGTCGAGTATCGGCTGCGACACTTCCAGACGCATCGGCGGATTGATGTTGTTGGTGTCGAGCAGGTTAGGCTTCGGTCCGATGAAAGACACCAGCGACATCACCATCGCTTCGCGTATCGGATCGATAGGTGGATTGGTGACTTGCGCGAACAACTGGCGGAAGTAGTTATACAGCGTCTTGTCTTTGTTCGACATGACAGCCAGCGGCGAATCGTTACCCATCGAGCCGGTTGCTTCTTCCGCCGTGATCGCCATAGGCGACATCAGGAATTTCAAATCTTCCTGTGTATAACCGAATGCCTGCTGCAAATCGAGCAGTGGCGTGGTCGGTTTGGCTTCGGCCGCTTCCTTGTTCAATTCGTCAAGCTTGATACGTACCGACTCAATCCATTGCTTGTATGGCTTGGCGTTTGCGTACGTGTCTTTCAATTCTTTGTCGTCAATGATGCGACCGGCATCCAGATCGATCAAGAACATTTTGCCTGGTTGCAGGCGCCATTTTTGAATGATCTTCGATTCTGGAATCGGCAATACACCGGATTCGGATGCCATCACCACCAGATCGTCGTCGGTCACGATGTAACGCGCAGGACGCAAACCGTTACGATCCAGAGTGCCGCCGATATGACGACCATCGGTAAATGCCATTGCAGCCGGGCCATCCCATGGTTCCATCATTGCAGCGTGATATTCATAGAAGGCACGGCGATTGTCATCCATCAAAGTATGGTTTTCCCATGCTTCCGGAATCATCATCATCATTGCTTGCGCAATTGGATAGCCAGCCATCACCAGCAGTTCGAGTGCATTGTCGAAACATGCGGTATCGGATTGGCCTTCATAAATCAGCGGGAACAATTTTTTCAAATCGTCTCCCAGCACTGCCGACTTCATTACACCTTCGCGCGCGCGCATCCAGTTGAAGTTGCCTTTGACTGTATTGATCTCGCCGTTATGCGCGAGCAAGCGGTATGGATGGGCCAGCGGCCATTCAGGGAAGGTGTTGGTCGAGAAGCGTTGATGCACCAGTGCCAGTGCGGAAACGCAACGCGGATCTTGCAGATCTTTATAGTATTCACCGACCTGATCGGCCAGCAGCAAACCCTTATAGACAACTGTGCGTGCCGACATCGATGGCACGAAGAATTCCTGACCGTGCAACAAATGCAAGGCTTGGATCGCATGGCCTGATGCTTTACGGATCACGTACAGTTTGCGTTCCAGCGCATCGGTAACCATGATGTCCTGACCGCGACCGATGAATATCTGGCGAATCACAGGCTCTTTTTCACGCACGGTCGGCGACATCGGCATTTCTTTGTCGACCAGTACATCGCGCCAGCCCAGAACGACCTGGCCTTCAGCCAGCACCGAGCGTTCGAGTTCTTGTTCGCAAGCGATACGGGATGCGTTTTCCTTCGGCAGGAAAACCATACCCACACCGTATTCGCCCGCTGGCGGCAAGGTTACACCCTGCTTCGCCATCTCTTCGCGGTAATACTGGTCCGGGATCTGGATCAGGATACCGGCACCGTCGCCCATCAGCTTGTCGGCACCGACAGCGCCGCGATGATCGATATTTTTGAGGATGAGCAAACCTTGCTCAACGATAGAATGGCTTTTCTTGCCTTTGATGTGGGCGACAAAACCTACGCCACAAGCATCGTGTTCATTAGCCGGATCGTACAAACCTTGCGCATGCATAGCCTTCTCCACTACTTTTCAAGTTGAGGCTGAAGGATAGTGCAGCGCAACAGTAAATTCAACCTCAAAAAATGGGGTCAGAGTAAATTAAAGTGTAAGCCTGCCGGGGCTTCATATTAAGTAGGGACAGAGTGATCGATTTTGCACCAGTTTGCACCGCATCCAGCGCGAAGACTAGAATATTTTGGTGCGTGCTTCGGCTAGTTTGGTTACAGGCCGACCCCGTTTTGCAGGACGCACGCGACGCGCGACCTGTTTTTCCAGCGAAGCCTGGAATTGTTCCGAGCCGAAAGCCCAACCTTTTAGGGTGGCTTCCGTCAGACGGCGCACTTCTTCTTCATTTACGCCATTTTCGACCAGTGCCTTGTAGGCAGCCTCACGTTCAAACGGCGTATTGCCCAAAGACCAATACAAGGGATGATCGGAAATAATCGGGTCGGGGCGAAGCCCGATATGGTGCTGGTAACTAGACCACGGATATTCGCCCGCCGTGCGCGCAATCCCGCCACGCACCGGATTCAACTCGATGTAGGCGGAACAAGTCATGAAGTAGCGCTCAGGATCAATCACGGTCGCTTTGTAACGCCCCTGCCAAAGCGTACCTGTGCGCGCATATTTTTGATTAAAGTAAGGGACGTAAGAGCGCCCTATCCACTGCATCATTTTTCCGAGGCCTTCTGAATCGCTAGGCGTCAGCAAAAGATGCAGATGAGTAGGCATCAGGACATAGCCGTGGATAGCCACCTTGAATTGCCTCGCAGCATCTTTCAGACGACTCAAAAATGCGGCGTGATCAGCAAGGTCGCGGAAAATGACTAATCCGTCATTGCCGCTCTGAATCACATGATGCGGTTGATTGGGGATTACGAGACGGGGGAGACGAGCCATAAATTGTATTTGACCACAAGAATTGCAAATGGGAGCAACCCGCGCAGCCGCTCAACATCAATGCATTGCACGCGCCCAGGATGGCTCGGCATGGCAGCGGCGCTCGATCGCCTTGACCATCAATGCGCGCAACTCATCCAGCAAGGCAACTTCATTCGGCGCTATCTCTGCAGTGGGCAAAGATGCGCTCCAATCACCATAGATAAAGCCGACCGGGTGGAAGTTCAGCATCAGGGGCAAGATCATGAAGCTGCGCGAAGCACCCAATTCTTCGCGCCACCAGCGCGGCAATTTATTGATGAAGCCGGGTGCTTGCGCATCTTCGACAAAAATCATTTTATCGTTTGCCAGCGATGCGTGAAAAACATCCGGCTGATAGGCATCATTAAATCGCAGGCGCGGCAACAATTCTTCCGCGCCGTCACCAAACGACTTGCGCGCAATATATTTTCCCTCATCGTGATTGCGTAAAAATGCAATCGCCCGGCTCAGGCCCAACCCCTGATAAACGGTCTCTAAAGCCACCGTCATCATTTGACCTGTATTCGTGCTGGCGGCTGCGCCACTGCCCATATCGCCAACGCCGCGCTTGAGAATTTGAATCGAGTCGGCAGGCTTGCCCAATGCGAGCGCCAATTGCTTTTTCTCGTCACCGGCGGAGTCCCCAACATTTTCCAGCAGCACCTCGTCCGCCGCCACTTTTTGCGCGGTTTCTATCGCTTGCAAAACAAACGACACATCCAGGCCAATCATGTCTGCATAATTTTCTGCAATGAGCGTCAGATCGGCCAGCACCGCATCACCTTCCACACTCAATACGCTTGCGCAGCGCGTTGACATGGTGGAAACCGCCGCCAGCCAATCTGCATGCTCCAGAGGTTCGTGGGATATTCCCGGCGCAATACGCGGCGGCATATCTTTCAAACTTTCAACCAGACCGTTCGGCAAACCCCATCGCTTGCCCACCGCGCGGCCGATTTCATCCAATGCCAGGCCGAGGATTTCTCTGCTCGCCTCATTCTCATCGAGACTTTTTTGCGCAACCAAAACCTGAACTTGCGCCCACTGTTCAGGCAAGTAGAACGACACCATCAGTCGGCCCAGCGAATGCAGGATGGAACAGACCACGGCCTCTTCCGTATCACGCTGCGTCGATGATGACGCGACTTGACGCGCGATTTGGCCGGCCAGCACGGCCTTGCCCATTTCATCGCGTGTATTCGATGTATCAGGTGACGCGGCGGCCAGGCCATCTATCAATTTCAAACCGAGGGCAAGATGACCGATGGTCTCCGTGCCCAGCACAATCACGGCTTTTGAAACGGTATTGATGCCTTGTCCAAATGCGGAATACATTGCGCTATTTGCCAGACGCAATACGCGTTGCGTCAGCGTAGGATCTGACAACACCGTTCTCGTCATGTTGAATTCACGATCATCGTCGCCGTGCATGGCGCCAACAATAGCGGTGACTACTTTGGAAAACCCGGGCATGTCACCGCGTTGACGCACGCGCGCCCACAGCAATTCCAGTGTTTTGTCGGATAGCGCAGAAGGACTGATTTGTGTTGTCATGAATCGATTCTTTTGCGTAGCAGATTAATGTTGCAGTGCAGCTGCATCTGCTTTCAGTATGTCGATCAAGGCATCCGGCAATTCAGGATAGCCGGTATGAAAACCTTGTATCAGAGAACATCCTTGTGCTGCGAGAAATTCCAATTGCAGTTCGTTCTCGACGCCTTCGGCAACCGTCAGCAAACTCAAATGGCTCGCAAGGCTGAGTATCACGTTACAGATGGCTGCATCCTTGACGGAGGACGGCAAATCCTTGATGAAGGTACGATCGATTTTGAGCGCCGCAATCGGAAACCGCTTCAGATAAATCAGCGACGAATAACCCGTGCCAAAATCATCGATTGCGATGCGCACGCCGCGCGAAGCAATTTTCGTCAACAGTTGTTCCGCATGCTCGGGATCGGACATCAATATCCCCTCGGTAATCTCGAGCAAAAGTTGATGCCCTTTTACGCCGGAAAGCTTGAGCGCATCGTCCATCATCTTGAGGAACTGGTCATTGCGGAACTGGCGCGGACTGACGTTGACCGACACATAGAGTTGTCTACCCGCGATTTCTTCAAATCGCTTCAATTGCACACAAGCAGATTTCAGCGCCCATGCACCGAGTAGATTGATCAAGCCGTTGTCTTCGGCCATAGGTATGAACTGACTCGGCGGTACCAGGCCGATATCGGGCCGCATCCAGCGCATCAATGCTTCAAAGCCGAGGATCTGCTTGCTGCGCGCATCAACGATTGGTTGGTAATGCAGCAAAAATTCGCCGTTTCTGACAGCCTCAAACATCGCGGCTTCCATCGATACATCATGCTCAACGTTGTTAAAAGCGGCTTCGTTATAAACCACGCAACGCGATTTTCCCGTTTCTTTAGCGCGATACATTGCAGTATCGGCATGCGCCAGCAACTTCACTTCGCTATCGCCATGCACTGGATAAACTGCCGCGCCTATCGATGTACTCACATACAAGGCATTCCCATTTATTTCAAATGGCAGTTGTATCGCTGAAATCATGCGCCGCGCGACATTTTGAATTTCCACTTCATCGACAGCACTTGGCAGCACAGCTACGAATTCGTCGCCACCGACGCGTGCCAGGGTATCGACATCGCGCAACGTTTCACGCAAACGCTTGGCGGCAATGCGCAGCAGCGCATCGCCCACCGGGTGGCCCAGTGCATCGTTCACCTTCTTGAAGCCGTCAAGATCAAGCGCGATGACAGCAAAACCGATATTGGTGCGACGCGATTGCGCAATTGTCATTCTCAAACGATCGGCCAGCAACGTACGGTTGGGCAGATTAGTCAACTCGTCATGTGTGGCCATGTGGCGCAGACGTTCTTCGGTTCGCTGCTGACTCGAAATGTCGCGTCCGACCACCACGATCTCAAGTTCGGTCGTATCGGTCGAGTACGCGATCATTTGCAACTCAAACCATAGGAGTGCGACCTGCGTGGACATTCGCACGCTGACGCGCGTCACTTCCAGCGACTGTACGGTTTGCCGCAACGCGGCCTCGATAGCGTGCCGATCCGACAGGCGCACCATTTCAAGCAGGCTTCTACCCACCAGCTTGACGTCATGCCCGAGCGCATCGGCTGCGCGATCACTTGCAAATAAAATTTCGCCGCGCGTATTCAAACGCAGCACAATTTCGCCTGCGACCTCCATCAAGCTGGATAATTGATGGCTATGAATTTCGTTACGCTTTGGCAACATATTTAAAACGGCTAGGGTTTGGCTGAGGCTAAGCAAATGTCTTTGCGCTTTTCATTAATTGTTTTTATGCCAAAAATACTTTAAAGCAACAAAATTGATAAATACAAGTAATCGAATTGTAAAATTACGTTAGTTTTATCTTCAAATCTTAATGCAGCGAAAAAGAAATGAATAGAAAAGATTGCACTAAAAAAAATATAAATTCACATTTGCACTATTTTCATGCGTAGCAAGTTTAGCGGCATCAAAAATGGATGTTAAATAACAACATTTCCAAAACGGAATTTGTAATCGGCGTGCAAACCTTTAAGTGGCGTCTATATTTCCCCTCCTCTTTCATACATTTGATTTACAGCCTATCGGACTACATCAATTTCAGAAACGGCACAAACAAAAAAGCCCACGCGGTTCAGCCGTGGGCTTTTTTACAAACATCAGCAATATGAACAGGCTTAAAACTCTTCCCAATCGTCCGCTCCGCCTGCACGCGGTTCGCTGGCGATTTTTTTCGGTGCTTGCGCTACAGCAACCGGGCGCACAACTGGCGCTCTAGCAGGTGCACTCGCCAATTTCGGCGCGACTGAAACTCCGCTTCTCATTCCGTCCAGCTTAAAGACGCTAACAGCTTGCGCCAGGCGACCGGCTTGTTCGTTCAAGGATTCAGCCGCTGCTGCTGCCTCCTCGACCAAGGCGGCATTTTGCTGCGTTACCTGATCCATTTGCGAAATGGCCTGATTGACCTGCTCAATGCCGGCACTTTGCTCTTGGCTCGCGGCCATGATTTCAGACATGATATCGGTGACATGCCTGACACTATCGACCACTTCAACCATGGTCGTGCCCGCTTCCGCAACGAGGCGACTACCCGCATCAGCCTTGTTAACCGACTCATCGATCAAGGACTTGATTTCCTTGGCGGCCGCAGCTGAACGCTGCGCCAGACTGCGGACTTCAGAGGCGACGACGGCAAATCCGCGGCCCTGCTCACCAGCACGCGCCGCCTCCACCGCTGCATTCAAAGCAAGAATATTGGTTTGAAATGCGATGCCGTCGATAACACCTATGATGTCAACAATCTTCTTGGATGATGTGTTGATACCATCCATCGTATCAACCACTTGCGATACCACGGCACCGCCCTTTACCGCAACGCTGGAAGCAGTGATCGCCAGTTGATTCGCCTGACGTGCATTGTCGACGTTTTGCTTGACGGTAGAGGTCAACTCCTCCATCGAGGATGCTGTTTCTTCCAGTGAACTGGCTTGCTCTTCAGTACGCGAAGACAGATCCAGATTACCGGATGCAATTTGATTTGCCGCGGTCGCAATCGTGTCAATACCGGTACGCACTTGGCTGACGCTATTGACCAGACTATCGTTCATATCTTTCAGTGCCTGCAGCAACTGACCGGTTTCATCGGTCGATTCCACCACAATCTGACTGCGCAGATCGCCGGAAGAAACAATGCGCGCCACATCAACGGCATAGCTTAAAGGCTTGGTAATGCTGCGTGTCAGAAAAAATGCCAACAACACGCCCAATGCCACCGCAGCAACGCCGAGCACGATCAGGAGATTGCGGCCGGCTTCATAAATTGCATCGACCTGTTTTTTTGAATTCTCAAAAATTTTTTGTTGAAACTCGACTACATCCCTGACAGATTGAATATAGCTTTTGGCGGCAGGAGCCATTTTTGTTTCAATTGCGGCGGTCAGCTCAGGCCCCGCACCCTTTTCTTCCTTAAGCTTGAACGTCGCATCGCGAATTGCGCTATATGTCTTGCGCTGCTCAGCAACCAGCGCGATCATTTTTTTACCTTCTTCGCTCTGTATCATAGGCTCCAGTTCTTTTTGCACTCTACTGACATCCGCACTCACTGCCGTCATTTCTGACTTCAGTTCTTTTTCTTCTTCTGGATTATCGGTTCTGATACGCGCAAAAGTACGTACCGTGTTGGTGGCAATGCCTTCAACCCACTGCTGCGAGAGCCGTTCTTTTATTGTCGCTTCTTCCATTGTCGAAGTTGCAGCCGCCACATCTTGCAAACGCGCAATACCCATCACCGTCATGAAAGCCATCAATAACAATATCAGCGCGAAAGCCATACCCATTCGTACGCCTATTTTCAAATTTTTAATTTTCATTTTTTCTCGTTATTCATATTTAAATACTGATGGAGTGGGAAATTACCCCACGACTGCCTCAAGGTAAAACTACAACTGTCGTCCTGCGCAAAACTGCGGTCTGTCGCCTGCGATAAATGCCCAAGAAAATCGCGCAGTTCAAACTCAATTATTGAAAAGAATATGCAACGGGAATCAACCACGGAACTACAACTTGTCGCTCTATAACGACAATCGTTGCGGCAAACTTTAGTTGCCCGAGAGAAAATTCACCGCATGAGATGAAAGATAATGCGATTCACATCCAGCCTATGCAGCATGATCAAGTGCAAATGAATAGAAAAGCGACAGAAATAAATACTGTAAGACGACGAAGCTATTTATCCAGGCACAAAAAAAACCCGACGATCCCAAAGGATCGTCGGGTTTTTCTTACAAAAATTGTTTGCAAATTAAAAAAGGTATATTTTAGAAAGGGATGTCGTCATCCATATCATTGAAATTGGACGCAGCAGGTTTGGCTGCTGGTCGCGCTGCGCTGCTACCACTACTGCTACCGCCACCAGAACTTTGACGCGGCGCCGGGGCGCTGCTGCCGTAGTCGTCATCCATGGATGCACTGCCACCGCCTGCACCTGGACGTCCGCCCAGCATTTGCATCGTATCTGCAATGATCTCGGTCGTGTAGCGCTCGACGCCGTCTTTATCTGTCCATTTGCGTGTTTGCAAACGGCCTTCGATATACACCGACGAACCTTTTTTCAAATACTGACCTGCGATCTCTGCCAGCTTGCGATAAAAAGTAATGCGATGCCATTCGGTGATTTCTTTTTTATCACCACTGTTCTTGTCTTTCCAGCTTTCCGTCGTGGCGACAGCCACGTTGGTAACAGCTTCACCGTTTGGCATGTAGCGTGTTTCAGGATCGCGACCCAGATTGCCGACGATGATGACTTTATTGACTGATGCCATTAATTTTCTCCGATTAAACTACGGCAGCCTGAACCTGGCTGCGGCGCGGTACGTTTTTCATATTGGCAGCAATTATAAGCCACGCTACCGATAACACTGCACCCAAAACAAAGACAGACGCACTGCCTGCATGCTGCGTCAACCAACCACCCAGCGCACCGCCGCAAAACAAACCCAGCGCTTGCAGAGTGTTATAGACACCCAGAGCTGCGCCTTTGCTGGCGGGTGGCGCAATGCGCGAGACCAGGGATGGCTGGCTGGCTTCCAGAATATTGAAGGCAACAAAAAAGGCCAGCAACAACCCAACCAGCCATGACCAATGGGCCTGCGTTTGCGACAAGACCAGCCACATACCGATCTGGACCAGCAATAATAAAGCAATCGCGCCGACAAAAACCTGTTTCGCCTTGCCACGTTTTTCACCAATAAAGATAGGCGGCAGCATAAAAACAAAGGATGCGACTACGACTGGCAAATAAACTTTCCAATGTTCAGCAAGTGGCAGATTGCCGAACCGAATCAGCGCAGATGGCATGACGACAAACATGGCCATTTGCGTTAAATGCAATGCGAACACGCCATAGTTAAGTCGCATCAATTCGCCGTTCGCCAGCACCTCGCGTATCGATGCACGCCCCGGTGGCAACGCAGGTGCGGCAGGAACAATATAGATCACCACAAAAATCGCCAGCACTGACAGGATGCCGGTCAGTGCAAAAATACCGCCCATGCCGATTGCCTGATACAGCAAAGGGGAAATCACCAGCGAGGCGGCAAATGTCAGGCCGATGGAAGCGCCGACCATTGCCATCGCTTTGGTGCGATGCTCTTCTCTGGTTGAATCGGCAATGAAAGCGGTCACCGCCGCAGAAATAGCGCCCGCGCCCTGCACTGCCCTACCGATGATGACCCAGACGATGGTATCCGCGGCAGCAGCAATAAAGGAACCCAAAGCAAACAGGATCAAGCCAATGACGATGATGCGCTTGCGCCCGTATTTATCCGAAGCAATACCAAATGGAATTTGTCCGAACGATTGCGTCAATCCGTAAATACCCAAAGCCAAGCCGACCAGCGTCGCACTGTCGCCACCCGGCAAGCCTTTTGCATGCACGGAAAATACCGGCAGGATCAGGAAAAGGCCCAGCATCCGCAACGCAAAAATCGACGCCAGCGAAGTACTGGCGCGGATTTCGTCACGGCTCATGCCGCTACTGACGTCGTTTGAAGAGTTGGATGACATGGCAAACAGGAAATAAGCAGAGAAGAACCGCAAAGGTGGTTTTACGACCAGCTTTAAAACCCGCTATAGTAGCAGGTTGACCCGTTTTAACCCGCCGCGCGACTTCAAAAAAGACGTCCGGCATCGGAAAAGCCTAGCTGAAAGAGTGAATGGACGAAATTCGTATCCGAGGTGCGCGTACGCACAACCTCAAAAACATCAATCTGGATTTACCGCGCAATAAATTGATCGTGATTACCGGCTTGTCCGGCTCCGGCAAATCCTCGCTTGCTTTCGATACGCTGTACGCAGAAGGCCAGCGCCGCTACGTCGAGTCGCTGTCTTCATATGCGCGGCAGTTTTTGCAATTGATGGAAAAGCCGGATGTCGATTTGATCGAAGGCTTGTCGCCGGCCATCTCCATCGAGCAAAAAGCGACTTCGCATAATCCGCGCTCCACAGTCGGCACGGTCACCGAAATTCACGATTATCTGCGTTTGCTGTACGCCCGCGTCGGCACACCGTATTGCCCTGACCATCCGGAAAAACCGCTGGCAGCGCAATCGGTGTCGCAAATGGTCGATGCCGTATTGGCGATGCCGGAAGATACCAAGCTGATGATCATGGCACCGGTTGTTGCCAATCGCAAAGGCGAACACGTCGACCTGTTCGAGCAGATGCAGGCGCAAGGTTTTGTGCGCTTCCGCGTGCAAAGCGGCACCGGTGACGCGAAAACATACGACGTCGACGATTTGCCGAAATTGAAGAAGGCAGAAAAACACACGATTGATGTCGTCATCGATCGCATCAAGGTCAAGGCCGATATCAAGCAGCGTCTGGCAGAAAGTTTCGAGACTGCATTGCGCCTGGCCGAAGGCCGCGCTTTGGTCCTCGAAATGGATACCGGCGTCGAACATTTATATTCGAACAAATTCGCCTGCGCGATCTGCGGCTATGCGCTGCAGGAACTTGAGCCGCGCTTGTTTTCTTTCAACAATCCGATGGGCGCGTGCCCGGAGTGCGATGGCCTGGGTCATATCGAATTCTTCGACCCAAAACGCATCGTCGCCTTTCCCAATCTGTCACTCGCCAGCGGCGCAGTCAAAGGCTGGGACAGACGCAATCAGTTTTATTTCCAGATGCTGTCGAATCTCGCCGAGTTCTACGGCTTTGATCTCGACCTACCATTTGAAAAACTGCCGGAAGCCGCGCAACAGGCCGTGCTGTTTGGTTCCGGCAAGCAGAAAATCCCATTTACTTACGTCAATGAAAAAGGTCGCACCGTCATTCGCGAACACGAATTCGAAGGCGTCGTAAACAATCTGCAGCGTCGTTATCGCGAAACCGATTCGATGGCCGTCAAGGAAGAGCTCGCCAAGTTCATTAATGAGAAAGAATGCCCAAGCTGCCACGGCGCGCGTCTGCGTGTTGAAGCGCGCAATGTCCTGGTCGGTAATGGCGCACAACAACGTGCCATCTACGAAGTAGCGGCAACACCTCTGCGTCAAACATTAGAGTTTTTTGAAACACTGACATTGATCGGCGCCAAGAAAGAAATCGCCGATCGCATCGTCAAGGAAATCGTTTCGCGCCTGAAGTTCTTGAACAACGTTGGCCTCGATTATCTGTCGCTGGACCGCAGCGCAGACACCTTGTCAGGCGGTGAAGCACAGCGTATTCGCCTTGCATCGCAAATCGGTTCCGGTCTGACCGGCGTCATGTACGTATTGGACGAACCGTCTATCGGCTTGCATCAACGCGACAACGACAGACTGATCGAAACGCTCAAGCATTTACGCGATATCGGCAATAGCGTCCTGGTCGTTGAGCATGATGAAGATGCGATTCGTTGCGCCGATTATGTCGTCGATATGGGCATAGGTGCAGGCGTACACGGTGGCGAAGTGATTGCCGAAGGTACCTTGAAAGACATCCTCAAGAGCAAAACATCACTCACCGCGCAATATCTGAACGGTACGCTCGGTATCGCGGTGCCGAAGAAGCGCACGCCCGTTAATCCCAAGAAGCAGTTTGTCATCACCGGCGCTACCGGCAACAATCTGAAGAACGTCACGCTGGAATTGCCGGTCGGCTTGCTGACTTGCGTGACCGGCGTCTCGGGCTCGGGCAAATCGACGCTGGTTAACGACACCTTGTATCACGCAGCATCGCGTCATTTGTACGGCTCACAAGCGGAACCGGCTGCGCATGAATCTATCAGCGGCTTTGAACATTTCGACAAAGTAATCTCGGTCGATCAAGCACCTATCGGTCGCACACCACGTTCGAACCCGGCCACTTACACCGGTTTGTTCACGCCGATACGCGATTTGTTTGCGACGGTGCCAACCTCGAAGGAACGCGGCTATTCGGCCGGACGTTTTTCATTCAACGTCAAAGGCGGTCGTTGCGAAGCGTGCCAGGGCGATGGCGTGATCAAGGTCGAAATGCATTTTTTGCCGGACGTGTATGTACCTTGCGATGTCTGCCACGGCAATCGCTACAATCGCGAAACCCTAGAGATCCAATACAAGGGCAAGAACATCACCGAAGTGCTGGGCATGACAGTGGAAGAAGCGCATGTATTCTTCAAACCAGTGCCGCTGATTGCGCGTAAATTGCAAACGCTGCTGGACGTGGGCTTGGGCTATATCCGCCTCGGCCAAAGCGCAACAACGCTATCCGGTGGTGAAGCACAACGCGTCAAGCTGTCGCTGGAATTATCCAAGCGCGATACCGGCCGCACGCTGTACATTCTGGATGAACCCACCACCGGTTTGCACTTCCACGATATCGACTTGCTGCTGAAGGTAATTCATCGTTTGCGCGATCAAGGCAACACGGTCGTCATCATCGAACACAATCTGGACGTCATCAAGACAGCCGACTGGTTGATCGACATGGGACCGGAAGGTGGCGCTGGCGGCGGACAAGTAATCGGTGCCGGCACGCCGGAAGAGTTGGCGAAAAATCCTGCCAGTTTCACGGGCAAGTATCTAACGCCTTTACTGAAACAGAAAAAATCTGCTGCATAACTATCAACACTGGTATCAATACAAGTATCAGCATGAATAAAAAAGGGCGAACTTCGGTTCGCCCTTTTTCTATTCTCTTTGCAGATTTCTGTTTGCAAATTTATTTAGGAAGCCCCATCCACAAACCAACTGGCACAAACAACAGCGCAGCCAGATTGCCCAGCAAAACTATCGATGCGACTTTGTCCGGCTCTTGCTTGTATTGTTCTGCCACCATGAAGCAAAACACTGCCGGCGGCAAAGATGCGAAAAGGAACATTTGCCCACGTTGCTCTGCCGTCAAACTGATGAATTGATCCAGCAGCAAGGCAACTGCCAGACCAGCGATCGGGCAAACGATGGCACCCATCAAACCGATATGCCAACTCTTCAGACTTACATCCATCATGCGCACGCCGAGCGCAAACAACATTAATGGAATACAGGCGTCGCCCAGCATTTTCATTGCGATAAACAAAGGCTTAGGCAAAGGTACATGCACGATCGCAAATGCCATGCCGATGATCATCGCTATCATCATTGGATTTGCGAGGAATTTCCACGGTGATGTGCGTACCCCATTTTTATCGCGACCGCTTTCGATAATCTTGATACCCACCGAAAAATAAACCAGATTGCAGGCCATGAACAAGGCCACCGCTGAACCAAGACTGGAGGTACCGAACGCGAGTATCGCCAAAGGCAAACCCATGTTGCCGCAATTGTTGTACATCATGGGAGGCACGAAACTGCGTACGTCGTAGCCCAGCCAGCGCGCAATCGGCCATGCCAGCAAACCCGAGCCGAGCGAGATCAATGCGCCGGCAAGGATCAACATGCCGTTATCCGCCAGATCGAAATCCTTGGCCGCCAATGCCGTAAATACCAGCAATGGGCACAACACATCCATACTGACGCGATTGACGGCTGTCATGTCCGAGCGCACGGCATCGCCGCGCAGGCGCGCATAACCATAGCCCAGCGCGATGATGATGAAGACCGGCAAAATAATGCCAAGTATGCGTTCAAATATTTCCATTTATTCAACCATGTTGACCGCAATGAAAAATGCCGAACAGGAGTGCTCCCATTCGGCATCGATATCCCTGAGCCACCTTACTACAACAAACTTATGTGTGGCTTACAGCGCGTTGTTACTCTTGCTAATGACCAGGTCACGGGCGCTTGATATCGTAGCGCTCAAGGAACTGGCAACCGTATACCGGCAGGAATGAAGGGATACGGTAATAACGATCAGCGATCGTTTTAAGAATACGTTCGCGATACACCTCATAGTTAAAATCCTTGCCATCGGCGTACCAGAAGGTGACGCCGTCAGCCTGCATCGTATGCACCGTAACCGCCGAAAAATAAGGCGTCAATTCGTCTGCATTAATTGCGCGTCTATCG
The DNA here is from genome assembly GCF_042665175.1 of Herminiimonas aquatilis. NCBI lineage: Bacteria > Pseudomonadati > Pseudomonadota > Betaproteobacteria > Burkholderiales > Oxalobacteraceae > Herminiimonas > Herminiimonas aquatilis. The sequence goes on along the minus strand of NZ_JBHTCC010000001.1, from coordinate 1,767,068 downwards.
AAAATGCGTATCGTCTTGCCCGCATACTTTTTGAAATCAACATTCAAATCATCCTGACGCGCATGGAATTTGCCCGTGCCGAAGGTCGGCAAATACTCACCGGCGTGATAGGACAGCAACGCGGATGGCGTGTAAGCCCGTGCCATGATCGCACCATCGGCCGGCAGTCCTCTGCGCAAGGTATTAACGATGGTTGGTGCCTGCTTGTGAAATACGATATCGTCGTGCAGTGCATAGCCTTGCCACATCGCGGTTGGCAATAAAATAATCGCCGCCAGGAACAGGAAGTGCGGCACGGCAAACCACGCAGTCCATTTTGCATACTTGCGCAAGTCGTCTGCATGGGCAGTCGTGCCGATGAAGAGAAACAGGAAAGGCATGAAGCCGAGCACCCAATGCAGGCCTATGGTTTTTTCCATCGACAGCAACAGGAACAGGGCAAATGGCACCAGGAATAGCACGACGATGGCGCCGCGCTGGATCAGCATGCCGCCCGAACGCAGCAACTTGACGAATACCCATGGCGTTATCAGGTAAATCATCATCAATACATATTCGCCCACCGTATAGAAGGAAAACTGCGTGTTCTCATTGCGATTGATCATGTTGAACATCACATTGGTCCAGCAATTATTTGCATTGAAGGCCACGGTGATGGCGAACAAAGGCGCAGAGCATGCAGCAATGATGATCAGCTTAAGCCAGCCGCGACGCGAACGACAGAGATAGACAAAGTAGGCAATCGCCAGCAAACCGGCAAAATATTTCGACAGCAACGCGAAGCCAAGGAAGATACCAGCGCCGAAAAACCAGACCAACTTGTCGGACATCGTGCCGCGAATAAAGCAATAGCCGCTCAGGAAGATAAAGAAAATCAGCGGCGTGTCGGTCGTGACCAGATTCAACAACAGCGTGAACGGCAATAGCAGGAACAGAGTGCCCAGGCGATAGGCAACTGCTTCCTGATACGGAGCAAGCCGACGCAACAAATCAACCAGTCCTAGCGCAATCAGGCTCCACATCAATACGGTGAAGAAGCGTAGTGATAGAGGGTGGGCAGAAATACTATTCAGCACAAACAGTAACCAGCCGACCATAGGCGGGTGATCGGAATAGCCCCATGCAGGAAATACACCCCACTGATAGAAGAATGCTTCATCACCCGTCATCGGGAAATACGCAGCCAACCACATCTTGATCATCAGCGTAATTGCAAACGTCACTCTGAAAACCTGACGCGCACGTACCGGATCGGCACCAGCGTACAGCGAACGTGTTGAATTCAAATTCATTCCAATTTCCTAATTCTTTACTGACAGGACGAGTACGCCTGCGATTACCAGCGATACGCCTAGCACTTTATAGATGCTGACCGATTCGCCCAAAATAAATATCCCCGCCAGCGTCGTCAACACGACGCCCAGCGAAATCAATGGATAGGCCATGCTGACTTCCAGCTTACCGAGGACCAGCAGCCACAGTCCGGCGCTTGCGCCAAAACAAATCATGCCGCCCCAGATCAAGGGGCTGGTCAACGCCAGCCAATAGACCGAGCGCAACCCGCCCGACATTGCCTGCTGAATTGCCGGCGACGACATACCCATCTTTAACAAAACCTGCGCCGCTGCCGTCAGACAGACGCAAAACAGTGCCAGCCCCAAGGCGCCCATCTGACTCATGCCATCCCTCCCACCGATGCTGCCAACGCGACGCAGGCAACCAGCGCCGCGACTATCCAGCTGGTGCGATCCGTGATGGCAAACAGCAGCGGATCATCGTGAATCTCCATGCGTGAAATCTTCAGCCACAGGCGCATGATCCAGAACAGCATCAGCGGCAGGATCAGCCACAGGATTTCTGCATGTGGATACATGGCACCACCGACCTGGCTATCTACATATAGCGCCAGCAACATCACCGCGACAAAGCCGCTGGCGATACCCATCGATATCAGATAGGACAAGTCGCTGGTGCGATAACCGCGCCCGGCCAGGGAAACTTTGCCGTCGCCGCTCATGAACTCCAGTTCGGCGCAGCGCTTGACCAATGCCAGGCTCAGAAACATGAACAGCGAAACGGCCAGCAACCAGTTGGAAATCACCACCGTGCTGACCAGACCGCCAGCCAGGATACGGTGCGTATACAGCGAAGCGAGCACCAGCACATCCACAATCGCGACTTGCTTCAGGCGCGCCGAATACAGCAAGGTAGCGACCACATACAACACCATCAGACCAAAAAACGGCAGGGAAATGGCAGCCGCCAGCCACAGGGAAAAAGGCAGCAATACCAGCACCAGCATGACGCCGAATTGAATCGTCAGCGTCGCCGCAGCGAAAGGTCGCGCACGCTTGCGTGGATGCGCGCGGTCAGATGCCAGATCGAATAAATCGTTGATGACATACGTCGCCGATGCGCATAGTCCGAATGCAATGAATGCCAGTAGCGTTGCCAGCCAGCTATCTCCGTTCAAATCATGCGCAGCCATCAAGGGCACAAACAGCAACGCGTTTTTGGCCCATTGATGCAGGCGCAAAGCCTTGATCACCAGAAGCAACTTGAACGGGCGTGGCGGAACAATCAGGGTCGGCGTTTTGATTTGTTGTGCTTGCGCGACGACAGAGGACGATGCATTGACGACGATAATCTCTGTCGCACTGCGCCATACCGATAGATCCGCAGCACCATTCCCCGCATAAGCAAAGCCGCCCGCACCGGCATCTGCGATGATCGCCTGCAGCTTGGTGTGTGATTTCAGATTGGTCGCCTCGTCGCTACCGAGCACCGTATCGAAGATGCCGAGAAAATCAGCAACGCGCTGCACCAGCGTGCAATCGGATGCACTGGCCAGGGCCAAGCGACGCCCCACGGCGCGTTGCTGCTGAAGGTAGGTCAGCAGTGCCTCGTTATAAGGCAGCAGTGACACATCAAGCTGAATGCGTCTGGCAATCTGCGATTTCAAATTGCCACGTCCACGCAGCAGCCATACACAACAAAGAAATAGATAAAGCGGGTTGCGTTTAATCAGCAGCAAGACCGACTCGAATAAAAGATCGGTATAGGTCAGCGTGCCGTCAAGGTCGACATACAGTGGCAGCGCAGCGTTGTCTGCCGCGTTCGGCACATCTTCACGCACGGTATCGGGCGCGGCAAATGAAGGACGAGAAGGACTGCCGGGGGAAACGCTCAAATCACCACCATGGGAACAGAGAAATTTTAGGAAACTGCCAATCGCGTTGCCAAAGACGCTAACAATGGAATATCTCGACGAAGCTCATCGCCGACACACTGCAAAGCCGCATCCATCCTTGCAAGTGTATTTAAAGGTGGGCAATTTTCCGTCTTCACATAGCCAGCGTCAACCACAAACGCCCGCCTCATGCTTTTAGCAAGCGACCTTCGGCGCGCGACAGTCCTTCGAGGGCTCCACGCAAAACAAGGATGTCACCTGCTAACAGTATCGTGTCCGGCGTCCAGTCTATGCGCACACCATTGCGTCGTAGCGCGGTCACTTCCGCACCCAGCGCATCCAGCTCCAATTGTCCCAGCTTTTTGCCTAGCGCGTTCGCGCTTTCGGTCAGCAATACGGAACGCAAGCGCACCTGCAAATGTTCAGCCGTATCCGACACATCGCTGGCGCCATGAAAAAATCCTCGCAGAGAGGCATAGCGTTCGCCGCGCGCCATTTGAATCGTATGTACAACACGCCGCAAAGGTACGCCCATGGTCAGCAATGCATGCGAGGCCAGCATCAGGCTGCCTTCTATCGCTTCGGGCACGACTTCCGACGCGCCGGCAGCGCGCAATTTATCCAAATCCGAATCATCGTAACTGCGCACAATGACGGGCAGTGCAGGCGCCAGATCCTTCATATGATGCAAGACCTTTAATGCCGACGGCGTGCTGGCGTAGGTAATCACTAGCGCTGCCGCCCGATTGATACCGGCCGCGACCAGGCTTTCACGACGGCCGGCGTCACCATAAGATACGTTCACACCAGCTGCCTGCGCATCGCGCACGCGATCAGGATCCAGATCCAGCGCCTGATAAGGGATGCCCTCTTCATCCAGCAGCTTGGCCAGACTCTGGCCAGTTCGGCCGAAGCCGGCAATCACGACGTGCTGCTGCGCCGCCATCGTGCGCGTCGCAATCTGCGTCAACGCCAGCGATTGCGCCATCCACTCATTGGCCGACAATTTCATCACGATCGCATCGGATTTGGCGAGTATGACCGGTGCGGCCAGCATAGACAGCACCATCGATGCCAAAATCAATTGAATAATCAGCGGCTCAATCAGATTCAAGGCGCTGATCTGGTGCAGCAATACAAATCCGAATTCGCCCGCTTGCGCCAAGGCCAATCCGGTACGCAAGGCCACGCCGACCGGCGCACCAAACCATTTCGCCAAGATCGTTACCAAACCAAATTTCAGCAATACCGGCCCGGTCAGCAGCAGCAATACCAGCCACCAGTATTCAATCACTAGGCGCACATTCAGCAGCATGCCGATCGAGATGAAGAACAAGCCGAGCAATACATCACGAAACGATTTGATGTCCTCTTCTACCTGGTGCTTGTATTCAGTTTCGGAAATCAGCATGCCGGCGACAAATGCGCCCAAGGCCAGCGACAGGCCGGCCATCTCGGTAATCCACGCCGCGCCCAGGGTAATCAGCAACAGATTCAGCATGAACAATTCTTGCGAGCGTCGTTTGACGACGATGCGGAACCAGCCCCGCATCAGCTTATGCCCAACGAAGAACAACAGCAGCAACACGATGACGGCCTTGAAGGCAGCCCATGAAAGCGTGGCGACCAGATCGCCTTTAGGATGAGCCAGCGCGGGAATCAGGATCAGCAACGGCACCAGCGCCAGATCCTGAAACAGCAAAATACCGATGATGCGCCGGCCATGCTCGCTTTCCAGCTCCAGTCGCTCAGTCAATATTTTTGACACGATCGCGGTCGACGACATCGCCAGCGCACCGCCAATAGCAAAAGCCGCTTGCCAGCTGATGGCGCTTAAACGCGTAGATATGGTTGCCACCAGCCAGCCGAAAATCATTGTCAGTATGATGGTCAGCAACACTTGCGCCATGCCCAGCCCGAAAACGGTGCGCCGCATCGCCGACAACTTCGCGAGAGAAAATTCTAGACCGATCGAGAACATCAGAAACACCACGCCGAATTCGCCCAGAGCGTGCGTGGTGGCATTATCTTCCGCCCAACCCAGGGTATGCGGTCCGATCAGGATGCCCGCCATCAGATAGCCCAGCATGGGCGGCAAATGCATCATGCGGAAGGCCACCACGCCCAGCACCGCAGCAGCAAGCAACAGAAGGGTCAGTTCTAAAGGGGAAAGCATAATGTGATGCCGGCTTGGGTTATTCGGAAAATGTACGTAGAGCGATCAAAACATATTTTTCTGCGTCTGGCAGGTTTTTTGCTTAGTCAGCCCTTCTTGCCAGATGAATTCGTTTATACTTTCGGGCATGAGTGTACCCCATGCCAAAACCGTGCCCGCAACTTTTGATGCCACAAGCACAGCGCGCGCGCTGCAATTTGCCAGCGCAACCCTGCAAATCGAAGCAGATGCAATTCTTGCGTTAAAGAAACGAATCAGCGAGGAAACCAGTGCGCAATTTGTCAAGGCAGTTTCCCTATTATTGAATTGCGATGGCCGTGTGGTCGTCTCCGGCATCGGCAAGTCCGGCCATATCGCGCGCAAGATTGCGTCGACTCTGGCCTCAACCGGCACACCAGCCTTGTTCGTGCACGCGGCCGAAGCCTCGCATGGCGACCTTGGCATGATTGCCGCCAATGATGCACTGATCGCGATTTCGTATTCAGGTGAAGCCGGCGAATTGCTGGCCATCATCCCGATCATCAAACGCATGGGCGCGACCCTGATTGCCATTACCGGCAACGACGCCTCAAGTCTGGCGCAGTTTGCTGACGTCCACCTGAACGTCAAGGTCGACAAGGAAGCTTGTCCTTTGAACCTGGCACCGACTGCCAGCACCACCGCAACCCTTGCGCTCGGCGATGCGTTGGCGATGGCACTGCTGGATGCACGCGGTTTTGGCGAAGAAGATTTTGCACGTTCGCATCCGGGCGGCGCACTCGGCCGCCGTTTGCTGACGCACGTGCGTGATGTGATGCGCACCGGCGATGCGATTCCTACCGTCGCTGCTGATGCGACACTCTACTCCGCACTATTGGAAATCAGTAAAAAAGGCATGGCGATGACAGCCGTAGTTGATGCTGACGGTCGCGCCATCGGCGTATTCACGGACGGCGATTTGCGCCGCCTGATTGAAAACAAGCAAGATTTTTCGACTTTATCGATTGCCGATGTGATGCACGCCAACCCGCGCAGCGTGCAGCCGGAGCAGCTCGCCGTCGATGCAGTCGACATGATGGAAGAGTTCCGCATCAATCAATTATTGGTAACCAATACTGACGGCACACTGGTGGGCGCATTGCACATCCATGATCTGACCCGCGCGAAAGTAATCTGATGACCTCCTCTGCAGATTCTGCCGCGGTTTTTTCCAATTCAGTGTCAGCTGCTTCCGCTCGTGCAGCGAATGTGCGGCTGATGATATTTGACGTCGATGGCATTCTGACCGACGGCAGCCTGCATTTTGGCGCGGATGGCGAGGTCATCAAGACCTTCAACGTTCTCGATGGCCACGGCATCAAATTGCTGCAGCAATCCGGTGTCGCGACCGCGATCATCAGTGCACGCCAATCACCTATTGTGCTGCGCCGCGCGACGGACCTTGGCATTCATCATGTGTTTCAAGGCATACATGACAAGCGCAGTGCATTTGAACAATTGCTCGCACAAACTGGCACTGACGCCAGTGCATGCGGCTTCATCGGCGACGATGTCATAGACTTGCCTATCCTGTCGCGCGTCGGCTTTGCAGCAAGCGTACCCAATGCACATCCGGAAGTGCGCTCACGCGTGCATTACGTGACGCAAGCCAGCGGCGGTCGCGGCGCGGCACGTGAATTGTGCGATTTCATTCTGCGCGCACAAGGCAATTACGAGGCGGCCATCGCGCTGTACTTGTCTTGAAAGCGCCGCGTCCAGGCAATGGCATGCGCCTGATTGTGCTGATTGCGTTGAGCGCAGGATTAGCGCTCGGCAGTTTTTGGCTAGTCGAAGTGATGCAGCGCAAAACTGAAGATTCCCTGCCTGCCCGGGTACGCACGGAGCCCGATTTTTATGTAGAGAAATTTAATTTCGTGCGCATGGCAAAAACCGGCGAGGCACGTTACAACCTCACCGGCACCGAAATGAAACATTACCCGCAAGACGACTCCTATCAAATACAGAATCCGGTCATGCATAGTTATAGCGCTGATCGGCCACCGATGGTGAGTCGCTCCTTGCGCGCCAAAGTGACTAACAACAGCAGCGAAGTCCATATGTATGACAATGTGCATATAGACAGACCCGCTTCCGCAAAGTCGCAGCATTTTCAACTCAAGACATCTTATTTGCTGATATTGCCAGACGAGGATGTCATGAAAACCCCCAAGCCGGTTGAACTGCAACTTGGGAAATCGACGCTGAATGGCGCCGGCATGTTTGTCAACAATGCAACCGGCGAATTCAGCTTGTCGAGTAATGTAAAAGGCCAGTACCAGCCGCCTGTCGTCACCAATTGATTTCGTGATCCGACTTTTAATCGATGGATTCTCTTAGAAAAATTTCATGAAACGATTACTTTCTGCAATGCTGCTTATCGCTGGTTTGGGCGCGCTGACTTGCGTCCATGCTGAAAAAGCCGATGCAACCAAGCCGACCAACGTCGAAGCCGATCAAATGCAGTACGACGACGTCAAACAGATCAACACCTTCGTCGGCAATGTCGTATTGACGCGCGGCTCGATTCTGATGAAATCCAACAAGATGGTGGTCACGCAAGATCCGGCCGGCTATCAATTTGTCGTCATGTATGCGGCCCCTGGCTCACTTGCCAGTTTCCGTCAAAAACGTGACGGCGGTCCCGACCAATGGATAGAAGGCCAGGCCGAGCGCATCGAATACGACGACAAGAATGAAATCATGAAACTGTATTCCAAGGCTCGTATGCGTCGCCTGGAAAATGGCAAGACTACCGATGAAGTCAACGGCGAGTATATTTCCTACGATACACGCGCTGAATTTTTCACCGTGCATAACACTAGCGGGGGCGACAGCAAGCCAGGTGCAGGACGCATCAAGGCCATCATCCAGCCGCGTGCCGATACAACAAAGGCCCCTTAAGATGTCGAGCAAGTTGATAGTCAGCGGACTGCAAAAAAGCTATGGCGCGCGTCAGGTTGTACGTGACGTCGCCTTGCAAGTCGAGAGCGGTGAAGTGATTGGCCTGCTGGGCCCTAACGGCGCCGGCAAAACTACGTCGTTTTACATGATCGTCGGCTTGGTACCGTCGGATGCCGGCAGCATCGAACTGGATGGTGTCAATATCTCGCGCCAGCCCATACACAAACGCGCGCAGCTGGGTTTGTCCTATCTTCCGCAAGAAGCGTCGGTATTCCGCAAGCTGAGCGTCGAGGATAATATTCGCGCCGTGCTCGAACTACAGCGCCTCAATGGCAAATCCTTGAGCAAGCCGCAGATCGAACAACGTCTCGATACTTTGCTGGCTGACCTGCAAATCGAGAAGCTGCGTGAAAATCAAGCGATGTCTTTGTCCGGTGGCGAACGTCGTCGCGTCGAGATTGCGCGCGCACTGGCAACCAATCCACGTTTCGTTTTGCTGGATGAACCGTTTGCCGGCGTTGATCCGATAGCAGTAATTGAAATTCAACGTATTGTGCGCTTCCTCAAAGAGCGCGGCATAGGCGTACTGATCACCGATCACAATGTGCGCGAGACACTCGGCATCTGCGATCGTGCCTACATCATCAATCAAGGTGCAGTGCTCGCCAGCGGCAGCCCTGACGAGATTATCGCCAACGAATCGGTGCGCCGGGTTTACCTCGGCGAACACTTCCGCATGTGATGCCGGAAGCTAGATAACTCTATGAAGCAATCCCTGCAGCTACGCGTTTCGCAACATCTGGCACTCACGCCGCAATTGCAGCAATCAATCCGTCTGCTGCAATTGTCCACGCTGGAACTGCATCAGGAGTTGGAACAAATTCTCGCAGACAATCCACTGCTGGAGCGCACCGACGATCCGCTGGATCACGCGATCCGCTTGCTGGCCGATGGCGCCATCGGCTCTACCGGAACCACACCGGAAGGCGCAAGCATAGAGGCCAATGCGCAAGTCCCGGAAAGCGAAGCCAGTTTCGATACGCCATCAGACGCACCCGAATCATCCAACGGCGATGCCGAATGGAGTTTTGACGATGTCGCACGTACATCGAAAGCACCGGAAGATGATGACGCCCGCCCGCAGCTGGAAGCACACGAAACAACATTGCGTGAGCACCTGCTGGAACAGATGCGCGTAACTGTGCGCGAGACGCGTGATCGTGCGTTGCTTGAATTGATCATCGATGCATTGAACGACAACGGCTATCTGGAAGAAGAACTGGAAGAAATCCACGCGCGCCTGCCGGAAGAGCTGGAAATAGAACTGGAAGAATTGCAGATTGCATTGAACCTGTTGCAAAGCTTCGATCCGCCTGGTGTGGGTGCGCGCAATGCCTCTGAATGCCTGGCACTGCAAATCAAACGCATGCCGAAAGTTGCAATGGTCACGCGCCGCATGGCGCTCGCGATTGTTGAAAATCATCTCACTCTATTTGCGCAACGCGACTTCAACAAACTGCGCAAGGCCCTCGATTGCGACGACGAAGATTTGCGCGAAGCACAAGTCATCATCAAACAATGCAATCCACACCCAGGAGCGATTTTCGCAAGCGGCTCTTCCGATTATGTGGTGCCTGATGTGATCGTCAAACGCACACGCAACGGCTGGCAAGTCATGCTCAATCACGACGTCATGCCACGCTTGCGCGTCAACAGCATGTACGCCAATATTTTGAAGCAAAGCAAGGGCGATGGATCGCTCGGATCGCAACTGCAAGAAGCCAAATGGTTGATCAAAAATATGCGTCAGCGCTTCGACACTATCCTGCGCGTATCACAGGCGATAGTAGAACGACAACGCAACTTTTTCTCACATGGCGCTGTCGCGATGCGCCCACTTGTGTTGCGTGAAATAGCTGATACACTAGGTCTACACGAGAGCACTATTTCTCGTGTAACGACGCAAAAGTACATGCTCACACCGCATGGAATGTTCGAACTGAAGTACTTTTTCGGCAGCCATGTCGCAACGGAAACAGGCGGCGAAGCATCCTCCACTGCGATACGGGCACTGATCAAACAATTGATAGGAGCTGAAGACCCGAAAATCCCATTCTCTGATAGCAAAATCGCAGAAATGCTGGCGGAACAGGGTATGGTTGTGGCGCGACGTACCGTTGCAAAATACCGTGAAGCCTTGAAAATTCCCCCAGTCAATTTGCGCAAATCGTTGTAGAACTGTCCTTAGTAGTTTTTGTTATACCTTGCTGTGTTCTTGTGGCCAGGTAACAAGGCGCTTGAACCTCCAGTGAATTATCATAGGAGCACTGTATGAATCTCACAATCAGTGGACATCACCTCGAATTAACCCCAGCAATCCGCGAATATGTACAAGGAAAACTGGAGCGTATCAAACGTCACTTCGATCACGTTATCGACATTGCAGTCATCCTGACTGTAGACAATCTTCCGGAAAAAGAAAAACGCCAGAAAGCAGAAATCAACTTGCGCGTGAGAGGCAAGGATCTGCATGCGGAAAGTATTGCCGACAATTTGTATGCGGCGATTGACTCACTGGTCGACAAGCTCGATCGACAAGTCATCAAATACAAAACCAAGCAGCAAGATCATCAACATGATGCAATCAAACGATTGCCGGATGAATCCGACGCTGCTGTCACCCCTTAACGGGAAATCATCAGGCTGAGAAAATCAGTCACTAAAAATGAAGGGCGCAGATTGCGCCCTTTTTTAATGTCAAAGCTCTACAGAAATCGATTAAAAATCGCTAAACATCAATATAAAATGACTGGATGCATGACCATCGCAAAAAGTATTTTCCCTCTTCTCTCGCCAAGCCAATTTCAGCTATCGCGCTGATTTTGACCCTTTCAGGACATGCTTTTATTCTTTACTCGCTCGCTGAATTTGCTGAGACTAACAATAAAAATAGCAGTGAGACGACAGGGGTGGTTGTCCGTTTACTGAGTGAAAAATTAGATCATGCGCCTCAGCGCATAGCCACTAAAAGTCAAAACGTCCACAATCTGATACAGCCAGAAATACCATCGTTACCGGCGGCGCCCTCGTTGGCTGAAATTCCGATCGGTGCACAACTACCCTTTCAATCCTACTATTTCAAATCGGATGAATTAAGCCAGAAACCACAAGTCATCAATGACCTACCTGCAGATTTTTTCTTGCCCGATATCGCAGGATTGCCTGAGCCACTCATAATGACTTTGCGCATCAGTAATGTGGGAACGGTAGACGAAGTATTCATCCCTGGCGATATTGCTGACAGTGAAAAACTGCTGTTGATTACCACTGCTTTTAAAACAATGACTTTTGCAGCAGCCCAAATTTCCGGCATCGCCGTGCCTAGTGAAATACGCATCGAAGTGTGGAAAAACACAGATAAGCAAGACGAGCCAGCAGGAAAATAAAAAAGGCGGCCCACGTAGGGCCGCCGATCAATCTACATTAAAAATCAGTCTGGTATAAATTCGCGCCAAATTACGCGCTTACCTTGAAATGACAAGGCGTTAGGCGGCTTAGGCAACTTGTTTGTAGGTTGGTCAGGCGTCGGATGATCTGAGGTAACCACTGAAACATGTCGTTCCCCGTCAGGAGTGTAGTAATAATTTACACCGACAATCGGGGCATTGAATTTTTCCGAAACAATGCCGTCGCCATTATTTCCATTCAGGTAATTAAAGTAGTTAAGCCAACCATACCCGCCCGGTGAACATACCGTATTGGATGGCACGGTAGAAGGCGCAATCAAGAGACCAGAATCAAGTATAGGTTCCACATGAATACGCTCCCCCGTATCCGGCAAGTCGATAAACCATCCTGAATCAAGCCTGAAATCAATTTCATTTTGCGATGCAGTGCGGGTGGATCCTGAGGTCGTAATAGTTTGTTGCACTAGCGATAGCCGTGGATTCACCAGAGTAGTGGTCGCATTGTTATCCTTTATTGCATACAAGGTTTGTCTCTGCGTATTTTCCAGATCGCTTTTCTCTAGATACTTTCCGGTCCCAACAAAAACCAATCGCTTACCGTAAGCGACACCTAACTCAGGCGCCGCCGTAACGGGTTGCCTAGCACCAGACGGATCCTTCAAAACTGCAAATTTCAATACTGTATTGGTATTGATATCGAAACGCCACACGTTACCCGAAAGGTCGCCGCCATAAACATACAAAGACGTATTGTTGCGCGCCGGATCGTTAGCATAGTTTGCTATCTTAGCCAATCCGCTCGGCGTAATAGCAGGATCATCGACATCCGGATCAACGCCAATACCTATCCGTGATATGTGAGCACCAGTAAGAGCATTCCGCACATACAAATAACCCTCACCATTTCCTGGACTGGTGTTGTTATAGCCAGATGTGAACAAAACAACCCAAGTGCCGTCTGCCTTTTTCGTCACAACTGGGTAGCCATAGCTATATCCCAGATTGGCCTCATTCGTGGAATCAATTTCCCATAGCAAAATCGGCGTGGTAGGGTCGGTAATATCGAGTGCGTAATATCCTCTGCCGCCGCCATTCAAACCGGCTACCAAGATGGTCCGCCAAGCAGATGTCGCCGGGTTATAAACATCCGCGATGATCGGCCTGCCATTTACATAATTCCTGTGCTGACTTCCATAATTCTTATCTGCAAGATGCCAGAGATTCGGGATCACCAATGTAGGGACAAAAGCCCATCGTTCTGTTCCATCTACAGCATTAAATGCATGCAGCATGCCATCGTTGGTTCCCATATAAACCGTTTTTGGGCGAGAAGCCTTGGCAGTGATATAGGCAGCGTAACCTGTGTCGGCATAACTAAAATACGGTTTGCCAACGAATGCAGGTTGCGACTCGATTGCATCACCTAATGTCGCTTCGCGATATCGATACAGCCTATCTTCGGCGGCATTGCTGGTGCGGTCCATTTCAAATCTGGTCTGTCCGCGCAGGTAGGAAATCATGCTTGAACCTGCTGCAAGCGTCTTTTGATCTGCAGAAAGATCCGCCCATTGGCTCAATCCAGAAGCAGTGAAATAGGTTTTTTGCGTCGTCGATAAATTGTCGTAAATAAAGTCAACGAGAGTACCAGCGGTCCCGACCATTTTAATATTGCGGCCATCGCTGGACGATCCTACCAAGGAGCGCATCGTCCCAGTACATGCTATTGCCATTTCAACTTTGCAACTGCCTCCTTCTAGCGTCCCGTTCGTACACGTGTCCGCCGTTGCATCAGGCGTAACGCAATAATAAGCATTGCTACTACCGTCGGTTGATTGCGTTATTGTCCCTGGTGAGGCACAAGTTCCAGCGACTGTATTTTCAACGCACCAGGAGGGAGATTCGCTCACGTCCCCAGTACTCAGGTTGATTGTGCGTGCTTCAAGATTGCCCTGCCATTTCACGGTGGTATAACTCGCAACGTAGGCAAAATTGTCATTGGCAACAGGATTCAGAGTACTCGTGGCAGCTGCAGATCCAGCGCCCAATTTGGAGCTGATCGCAGCAAGCGCTCCGTTCAAACCGCTGGTCAACTGCGCCGGATCCTTGGCGCTAAAATATGTACCCTGTCCGTTGACCGCAGCGTGCCACAAATCATCGATTGCAGTTTCATTGTCAGCCGACGGCACCGACCAATTAGTAACGGAAGTTCCCGTGCCGTTGGTGATATCGTAGAAATCGCCTGATGTCGCAGTTTTGTAGTCGCTAGTATAAGAAAGTGTCCCATCAACACCTAAACCCAAGGTGAAGGTCGTCATGTGCTGTTTAACATTATTATCGGTGCCACTGACGAATACATTATCCGTGCAGACATCGACCCCTAACGCACCATTACAATTGGCAAGTGAGCTGTTACGTAAATCGGTGTCGTAATAATATTTTGCCGTATCCGCCAGGCTATTTGAACTAGCCGTAGGACCTTCATACAGAGGGCGTGCGGTACTACCCCCATCCAGATTACCGACGGCAGAACCATCAAGACCCTTAACGTCTGAATTTGAATCGGTATTCCAGTAGCCATCTGTCGTCAGTAATGCAAAATTTTGTTGACAGGAATATTGCATAGGATCTGCAGTACCGACAGGCTTCTGTCCGGCATACAAACGCCCCACGCGACTCAATGCAGAGCGCAGTGGAGTGCCGTTATTCGGATTGATCGAAAACAATTTTTTATACCATTTATCCTTGGTATTGTTCGTGCCTGCATTAAATTGCGCAATCGGCAGATAATTATTACCCTGAATATCAATAAAACCGACACGATAGCGACTATCAATTGATTTGAAAGCCCGACTGGTTGCGGTTTTCATGGTCTGCATGCGCGTTTGATAGTAAGTCCACCAATTCGCGAAGTTAGTCATTTCCTCGTTATAGCTGCATGTGGTTGTACTGCTTGTGCAATCTGTACGTCCTGCAGCACGGGGGTAAGTTACTCCACTGACAATATCCGTACGAACGAAAGAGCCCGAATAGGAGCCGCCTACTGCAGGAATTGCAGGCTTCGCCGCAACGTAACCACTTAATTCCACGCTAGTAGGACTAAACGAACATGAAGCATGTGAACTTGCCGTTCGGGCCAGAACCACGTTATAACGGACATCCCCAAGCGACGCAGGAACCCTGACAATCAAAGTAGCCCCAGTACCGCCGAATGAATAACCTGCAGGCGGCGTTTTAGAGCGCACATCATTAGCCAAATCGGCAGCGTAGCGCCTATTATTGGTCGCCGAAGGCAGGATATTGACATTATTTATGCTTATTGTTGCAATACCTACATTCTTCGAATTGTTACACCCTGCCATCGAAAATTCAAATTTCGCGCTTGCACCGACTGCTGGCACTGCAGGCACCTCTGGCTGGGGAGGGATTTGAAATTTAGTTGGGAAACGTATCGTCTTATAGCTGCCCGCACGCAAGCCTTGGCATGAGTTTGCTGCTGGAGTCAGTGCAGTAGCATTGGTAGCGTCCGTACACCAGCGAACTCTCGCAGGAAAACTGTACTGCGTCGTTGCCGTTCCCTGACAATTGATCAGCTTGTCCGAGTCGCACCACTCACCCGGTGTAATACGGTAATAATGCGGGCCAAAGGTTTTCGAAGCCGTCGTCGCAATATCAGGATCCCCTGTCGCTACAAGCCCGGTCCCACTAGCAGTAGTGTTATGTGGAGTATTGTAATTTTTCCCTCCAACAACCCCGGGCAATACGTAATTATCATTCCGCAAACAATCGGCGTAAGTAAGATTGCCAAAGCCATTCACTGCATCCGTACACCATTCAATGTCGACGTAACCAGTTACCAGATTGGTTGTGCCAGAGCTTTGAATACCATGCGCGTCATTTTTTACGTTGGTCCATGAGGTTTGACTGGCAAAACTGGTCCCCGCACTATCCACTGGAGGCAAATAATTAATGGTGGGGTTGTAGTAAACACCATTTACATCCGGACTTTTGAACAAGGGAGAATTTACGCAACTCCGATCATAGTCGCCATCGGTATTCTTACAAATATTATCGTCTACCCAATCCGGCAAATAATTCCAGTCCATACTTCCCGAACCATCGAGAATAAACATCAAGTTCGGCAGCACCGTCGTCGTAGTCGCATTGGCAAGAGGTTCTTGTGTCAAGGCGAGCGATGCCGGAAATGCGCGTAGAGGCAACAACAAACCTAAAGCAAACGTAGTCAATGCTATGAAACTAGCGACACGCGTTGTTTTGAAATGGCGTTTCATGTTTGCCTCTTAATAGATAAATGCTTGCACATAGCTGACTGTATTGCGCGGCCCGGTCACACGTATCGTCACCCGATACATGACGCTAACCCCACTCTTTTCTGCGCGCTGGCCGCCTGTGGCCATTGAGTCAAGTTGCGACTCGGCATCGCTGAATACACAATTTTCCTTGACAGGTGCGATACCTTCGCTGGCACTGCACATGCGTTCAATTCGGTAGCGCACTTCATTGTCACCGGCGTCTTTAGCTGCACGGACGCTTAACTGGTCCGTCCAAGAGTCGACTGAAGTGATATTAAAATTTGCAAGACTGGCATCGTACCCTTGCAGTCCATTGGTATTATTCAATCCTCGATCTGCAGGTAGTTGTGCCTGATCCGCTATTTCTTGCGCAGCCAACCAGGCAATGGCCCCTTCCAATCCACTGTCGCCAGAAGAAGTAGCCGCGCGACGAAACGCTATGTTGCCGGCAATGAGACTGGACGTATCAACCGAGCGCACTAGGGCCACCGCTGCCAGCATGATCGTGACCAGTGCAATCAGTGCAATGAATAGCACTACGCCATCTTGCCTTGCACGGATAGTCATTCGCTTACGCATACAGGCGAGCTTGTTCATAGTTTATCCGCCGACCAAATCATGTTGCGAATTGGAATCAGTGTGTCGAACACCCGGTAACGATACCTGCGCCAATCCGGGTCGGCGCTTAGGTCTATCGCGGGAGCCGGATTATCTGCCGTACCGGCCCACGCACACAAACCGGTTGGCGCAGCCGCAGTCAATGACGAGCAGGCTGAGGTCACATCTTCTTTTTCCATCGCGCTGTTGCGAATAACCAGTGCGACACGGATCGCCTTGATGCGATTTCGATTGGCGGCTGACATTGCAGGCCCCCATTCAGGATCGAGCGCATCAACATAGGCATCCGGTGCAATCTGATTCACATTGCCAGCCAGGGTGATGCCGTAACGGGCCTGCATATTGACAACGCCACCGGCAATCTGCGTCGCGCCCTCCTGCAAATTATTACCCACGACTTGATAGGTACGTGCCAGCCAATTTGGCCCCAGGCATGCAAAACTCCCTTCGGCCGGATCAGTAATTACCGGATCAAACACGATCCCGGCCGCGGTAGGGACGCCGTTCACTCTGGTCATTGCGCATTTCGTGCCATTCGTAATCAGTACCACGTCCCCATCACGACAAGACAAGACGTTGTTCTGATTTGGAAGCGAAGGAAATCGCAGGGGCACGCCACCAGAGGTGGTATCACCCATGCGAACAATAATTTGGTCGTTGCCATTGTTGGCGCCGTTGATAATCTCTACCGGCGTGATACTGACCCCAATATCTGGCGTTGCAGGATCATTGTCCGCATCCATTAAAGGTTTATCGGGACAATTCAACACCTGATTCTGTGCGCTAAAAACCGGCAGACCGTACCCCGCCATCTGAATCTGGCGTTGCATCGCATAGATGGCAATGCTGCCTGCCGTCTGTGCATCAGCCGTGCCAGTAGTGGAGCGCTTCTGTCCTTCAAACATGGCTGCCACCTGCACAATCACCAATGTCGCGATCATGCCAATGGCCAGCCCCACCATGATTTCAACCAAGCCGAAACCGCCCACGCGGCGACCACAAGGCCCATCTCGCTCATCGAAAGGCCTCATACGCCCCCCGTTATTCTTGCCACACTCGTGACGTTATGCTCGGCATCGTCGCCTGGTTGCTGCCATGTGACTCTCACGACAAAGCAGGAAAGATCGCCGGCACAGTTTGCAACATCGCCGCGAATAGTAATCCTGCGTCCATTCGGCAATCCTGATTCTGCGGATATATCTGTTCCAGGAGCCAATTCCGAATAATTAGCCAATCCCAGTTGATCTACCCACATTCTCGAAATACGCTGCTCTACAATCAAGCCCGCCTCCACACGGTATTTGGCATCAGAATTTGCCTTGATCATGGTTGCCTGCAAACCCACCGCCCCGAGAATGCCAATAGAAAAAATTAGAATGGCAATCAAACCCTCCAACAACACAATGCCTTTTTGATTTGCGGGCGCGCAATTATTGGCAGGACTTTTCATTGTCATCATCTTCCTTAACAAGCCCGCGAATCAGGTGCGTTGACATTTGGGTCGCACATGCGCACGTTGCCACCGCTGACCAAAATGCGTAAATTTCGACTGTCTTCTGCAGACAACACCGCTGTATTTACATCCACATCTATGCTGATGGCGGTTCCTTGTCCCAAAGGCGAAAAATCAACATCTGTAATGGCGGGGTTAGCGACAACTGTCACTGCAGCAGATGACCCATCTCCGGTCGCCCTGCTCTGAATTAGAACGCAGTCCGCATCTGGGTCCGGATCAGGTAGGCAGACCACCCATGAAGATCCCGCGCCCAATGTAAAACGGACTCTTTGATTTCGCGCTACTGCCTCCGAACGAGCGAGCTGCAAACCATTCAAAATGGATTCAGCGGCATTTCGAAGCCTGCTGTTTTGAATCCATGTGCTGTAACTGGGCATGCCCAATGTAATAACGATCGCCATGATGGCGATGCCGATCATCAGTTCTATCAGGGTAAATCCCTGATCACCTGAAGATCTTTTCAACATGCTTCGCCACGCTTGCTAATCCAGCAGTTGACTTCCGCCCCGGGAGGGACGGTTGATCTTTTGGCGTTGTTTTGATCCAGTGAATACACATATCCGTTCATGCCCTGCCCCGCCACACCCGTCGCAGTTACGCTATAGACATTCGGCGTCGCGGCGTCAGTGCCACAAGCAAAAGTAAAGTATTTGCCCGAAACCACTGCTCCGCCTGCAGCTACGCAACTGGCATTGACATAGCCTGCATAAGTACGATTATCTTGATACCACTGCTCCATCTTGATGCGCATATTTGCAAGTTCTGACGTTGCCTCCTGCACCTTGCCGCGCCGGACGTAATCACCATAAAAAGGGAGAGCAATGGACCCCAAAATACCAATAATCGCAACCGTAATCATCAATTCAATCAACGTGAAACCCGCTGATTTGCGTTTCAGTGAAAAAAAAATGGCAGGCGTCATAGTAAATTTCCTTTAAGTAAGGTTAATTTAAACCAATCAATTCGCAATGCCAGCCGCAACCGATAAGCGGTTTGATTCCTGCCATAAACGGCGCTCCTCATATGAGAGCTGTTGCGCAGAAGCCGCTAAAATGCATGCCTACATTTGACCGAGCACGCGTATGCGCACAGATATTCAAACCTCTACCCACAATGGCTTAGGCTCTTTAGTGCTAGACCGCCCCCAAGCATTGAATTCTTTGTCTCTTGACATGATTCGTACGCTTGCGCAAAGCCTGCACGCATGGCAAAAAGATCAACGTGTACGAGCCGTTGTTATCAGCAGCACGCTGCCAAAGGCTTTTTGTGCTGGTGGCGACATCCATTTTTTTCATGAAGTTGCGGTCGGCGGCCTCACTGGTGGCAGCGCGCTACTGGAAGATTTTTTCACCGAAGAATATGCGTTGAATTATTTGATTCATCATTATCCAAAACCCTATATCGCTCTGCTGGATGGCATTGTGATGGGTGGCGGTATGGGCATCTCACAAAGCAGCGCGGCGCAGAGCATCCGCGTTGTAACCGAGCGCACTAGAATGGCGATGCCCGAAGTGAATATCGGACTGTTCCCAGATGTCGGTGGTGGTTATTTTCTATCGCGGCTGCCGGGCGAACTTGGCACCTATCTTGGCCTGACTGGAGAAATTATCGGCGCCGATGATGCCTTGTATGCAAATCTGGCAGATGTATTTGTGCCGCGAGCGGAACTGCCTGCGTTAATGAACTTGATTGAATCGGTGGATGATCATCAATATCGACAGGCGACTGAAGCATTTGCCGCACCGTTTGCAGCACAAATCAATCCTGCGAACAGCATGCTCGCCAAACAGCGCCCTCTGATCGATCGTCATTTTTCACATGACAGCGTAGCCGCCATTACCGCATCGCTGGCGAAAGATGACACCCCTTTTTCTCAGAAAACTTTGAACACCATACGAAAACGCTCGCCGCTGATGGTTTGCGTTTCGCTGGAACAAATCCGTCGCTCTGCCCATATGGAATTAGCGGATTGCCTGCGACTGGAGCGCACCATGGTCAGGCGTTGTTTCGAACACGGGGAAACCGTAGAAGGCATACGTGCATTGGTTATCGACAAGGATAACGCGCCGCAGTGGAATCCTGCGTCGTTACAAGATGTGACGCCAGAAATGATCGCGCCCTTTTTCACTTCAGCCTGGCCAGACTACGCGCATCCTTTGCGTGAGCTGGCCTGAATTATCGATTCTGAGCAAAGGCTGGCGACCATTCATTTCCCGACATGAGGCCGGCTGGCGGCTAGCCTCGTCAAGACTATTTGACGGAACAACAGCGCGCTGGATATGCAATCACGCTTACATTTCCTCTATCAAGAACAGACGACGATGCTCGCGTATTGCATACCGGTCTGTCATACCAGCAATGTAATCCGCAATCTTGCGTGCTTGCGTTGCGATTGCCTGCGGGGTATCGTTAATCGCTTGCTGGTAATCTGGCGGCAGTAGATTCGGCTCGCGCATGAAGGCGCTGAACAAATCGTTCACGATGCAACGTGCCTTGCTGGTCATGCGATTGACCTGGTAATGCTGGTAAAGATTTTCTCGCAAGAAGCGTTTCAGCAAAACTGCTTCAGCACGCATCGTGTCTGAGAAGGCAATTAATGGCGCCGCATTGCGCACATCATCCACTGTCTTTAGTTGTGCCACTTGAATCCGCTGTTGCGATGTTTCTATCACATCAACAATCAACGCATTGATCATGCGACGTATGGTTTCGTTAATCGCGCGGCGGCCGTTAATGCCGGGAAATGCGAGCTCCACCTGCTGACGATGACGCGCATAAAAATCAACTTCATCCAGCTGTGTTGTCGTCAGCAAACCGGAACGCAAGCCATCGTCGATATCATGATTATTGTAGGCAATTTCATCCGCCAGATTGGCAAGCTGCGCTTCCAGCGTAGGCTGCTTTTTTTGAATGAAACGTAAACCGATAGCATCGAGCTTTTTTGCGTTCGCTAACGAGCAATGCTTGAGTATGCCTTCGCGGGTTTCAAACATCAGGTTCAAACCATCGAATGCACCGTAACGCTGCTCCAGCGTATCAACCACGCGCAGGCTTTGCAGATTATGTTCGAAGCCGCCATAGTCGCTCATACACGCGTTCAGTGCATCCTGGCCGGCGTGTCCGAAAGGGGTATGACCGAGATCGTGCGCCAGCGAAATCGCCTCGACCAAGTCTTCATTCAAATGCAAATTGCGCGCAATTGAACGCGCAATTTGCGCGACTTCAATACTGTGCGTCAGACGGGTACGAAACAGGTCGCCCTCGTGATTAACAAATACCTGGGTTTTGTATTCCAGCCGGCGAAATGCAGCGGAATGAATGATGCGATCACGATCGCGCTGAAACTCGGTACGCGACGTGGTTGCCGACTCTGAATAGCGACGTCCGGCAGATTGCTCGGAATGCGCGGCATATGGTGCGAGATGGGCTTCGATGTTCATGTCAGTATGCCCTCGCACGCGGGTTTTCTGAAAATTGAATCAGGCAACGCACGCATGCAAAGTTTCGAGCAGAATATCTTGCGGCACCGTAGTGATAATCGACTTGCCCAAAGGCTTGAGCAAAATGAATTTGATCTCGCCACCCTCATTCTTCTTGTCGACTTCCATCAATTCCAGCCATCGCGCGACACCAAGGTCCGGCGCTACCGTCGGCAAACCAGCCGCCTTTACCAATGCGGCGATGCGTTCTTTTGAGGGCGCATCAATGAAACCCAATCTATGCGACAACTCAGCTGCCATGACCATGCCGCAACCAACTGCCTCCCCATGCAGCCAGACGCCATAACCCATGCCAGCTTCGATTGCGTGTCCAAATGTGTGGCCAAAGTTCAGGATTGCACGCAATCCACCTTCACGCTCATCCTGGCGCACCACATCCGCCTTAATTTCGCATGAGCGTTTTATGGCATAAGCCAAAGCATCCGCATCTTTTGCCACCAGCTTGAAGATATTTGCCTCTATCCAATCGAAGAATGGCGCGTCAATGATCGCGCCATGCTTGATCACTTCGGACAAACCGGCGGAGAGCTCCCGCGCAAGCAAGGTGTTCAATGTTGAAGTGTCGGCAATCACGGCTTGCGGCTGGTAAAACGCGCCAATCATGTTCTTGCCGAGCGGATGATTGATCCCGGTCTTGCCACCGACGGAAGAGTCAACCTGCGACAGTAGTGTAGTAGGTACTTGGACAAATGGCACGCCACGCATGTATGCAGCTGCCGCAAAACCGGTCATATCGCCGATCACGCCGCCGCCCAAAGCGACCAAGGTAGTTTTTCGATCGCATTTCTCTTCGAGCAACACATCGAAGATCTTCATCAGGTTGGCCCAATTCTTTTCTTCTTCACCATCCGGCAAGATGATTTGAGTTACCCGCTTGCCTGCAGCTTCCAGGGTTTTGCTCAGACGCTCAAGATAGAGCGGAGCGACCACGGTATTGGTCACAATCGCGACGCGCGGACCGGCAATATGCGCAGCAACAACGGCAGGATCGCTCAACAGCTCCTGACCAATACTGATGGGATAACTGCGCGCACCTAAATCAACGTGCAGAGTATGAAAAGAAGAAAGCTGTGCCATCGTAATGTGCTTAGAAAAAGAATCGTGTTGCTGAGATGCAGGCGTAGGGGGCTGCGCATGTTCCGGCCCCAACTGCGCCAGTATCGATTGCATCAGGAATTGTACGTTAGGCCGTCCCGTGTCGATAACGATGTCGGCGACTTCATTGTAGAACGGTTCGCGGGTGCGCGATAATTCCTCGATCGTTTTGCGAGGATCTGCAGTTTGCAGCAGAGGGCGATTTTTATCGTGACTGGTGCGCTGCAGGATGCTATTGACGCTCGCGCGAAGATAGATCACTGTGCCACGCGACTTGAGATAAGCGCGACTTTCAGGATTGAGTACCGCACCGCCACCCGTGGCCAATACGATATCCTGTTGCGCGGTGAGGTCGCGAATAACTTCTGCCTCGCGCTGGCGGAAGCTGTCCTCGCCTTCGATTTCAAAAATCAAGGGAATCGAAGCGCCTGTGCGCGCTTCGATTTCATGATCGGAATCAATAAACTGCTTGTTCAGCCGTTTCGCCAGCGCACGACCCACTGTCGTTTTGCCAGCCCCCATCAAGCCGACCAGAAAAATATTTCCACCCACGTTGCACTAACTCTTTCTCGCCAGATGCAGCGACCGAGACGGTCGCTGCCACAACCAGCATCCTACCTGATTGATACCTTGTCAGTCAGGATTTTAGGTGTCAAAAATATCAGCAATTCAGTTTTGTCATTGGTGCGACCGGTGGTTTTAAACAAATTACCAAAAACAGGAATGTCACCGAAGAAGGGTACCTTGGAGATCGAAGTACGCTCCGTCTGCTGGAAAATACCACCGATGACAACCGTGCCGCCATTATCGATCAGGACCTGTGTTTTCACATGCTTGGTATCAATCGCAAAGCCTGCGCGCGTTTCAATACCAACACTATCCTTGTTGACGTCGACATCCAAAATTACATTGCCATCCGGCGTAATCTGAGGAGTAACTTCTAATTTCAGATTTGCTTTGCGGAAGGAAACGCTCGTGGCGCCACTACTGGTTGCTTGCTGATAAGGCAGTTCTGTACCTTGCTCAATTAATGCTTTTAATTGATCCGCAGTAATCACACGCGGGCTGGAAATAATTTTTCCTTTCCCATCCGCTTCAAGTGCAGACAATTCCAAACCGATAAATTTGGTGGCGGCAGCATTAAACAAAGTCAATGCAACTGTCCCGGCAGTATTACCCGCAATACTGGCAGGCAAATTTACTGAACTGCTGTTCGGAATTGGGGGAGACAGACCGGTGGTTGCATCTGGCTGATTACCGCCAAGATTAAACCTGTTCTGCTGCACGCCAAAAGACAATTTCGCACCCAAACTGCTACTGAAAGTGTCATTTGCCTCGACAATTCTCGCCTCAATCATGACTTGACGGCTGGCAACGTCCGTTTTTTGTACCAGTGCACGAATTTCTTCCAGCTTGGAAGGGATGTCGGTAATAAACAATTGATTTGTGCGCGGATCAACAACAGCACTGCCGCGCTTGGACAGGATGCTGCGGTTGCCGCCATCAATGCCAAATACCTGTTTAAACGATTCGGCTTTTTGATAATTAAGCTGGAAAGTTTCTGTCTTGACCGGCTCAAGTTCAGCAATTTGCGCGCGCTGCTCCAGCTCCAATTTTTCTTTCGTCAGCAATTCGTCACGCGGAGCAATCCACAGTACAGAGCCGTTTTTGCGCATATCCAGGCCCTTCGCCTGCATCACGATATCCAGCGCCTGATCCCAAGGCACGTCTTTCAGGCGCAAGGTGACATTGCCGCTGACTGTATCGCTGGTGATGATGTTCAAGCCCGTGAAATCAGCAATCACCTGCAGCACTGCGCGCACTTCCACATTTTGAAAATTCAGCGACAGTTTTTCACCACGGTAATCGCGCACACCTTGACCGAGTTTATTGGCCTCTTCTTTGAGCGGCTTAACTTCAATCACCAGTTGAGAGTCGCTTTGATAAGCGCTGTGCTCCCACAAACCCTTCGGCTCAATCGTCATGCGAACGTTTTCGCCTTGCTGCTGGGTCGTGATGATATTGACCGGCGTACCGAAGTCGGCGACATCCAGACGGCGACGCAACACATCCGGCACCGTGGTTTTCATAAAATCGACTTCGATTTTTTTGCCTTGCTGACGCACGTCCAAAGCGACCTGATTATTCGGCAATTCAACGACAATACGACCTTCGCCGTTATTGCCGCGACGGAAATCGATATCACGCAATGCCTGACGTCCGGATCCCATATTTATCTGTGGCGCCGCAACCGGAAGTCCGGACGCATTGACTGCCGTGGCCAGACCACCTGTGCCGTCAATGGTGATAATCACTGCATTACCTTCGACGGTAGTCGCGTAGTTCAATGGGCGAGTCAGATTGAAAACCAAACGTGAACGATCACCTGCCTGTACGACATTCACATTGCGCACGTCGCCCAAACCGATATCCTGAACCCCTTTGCCGGTCGCATTTGCAGTGCCTGCAAAATCGAGCGCAATACGCGCAGGATTAGTGATCGAAAACCCGATCGGCGGTTTGACTAGTGGATTTTTCAATGCCACTTTCACCACGATATTCGAGCCTTGCTGATTCGCGCTAATGGATTGAATCGCGTTTTCTTGTGCTGCGACAAGGCCGCACATCATTGAGAGATAAATGAACGCAAATGTACGCTTTAATGTTTGCATGGTTCCCTGCGAGTCTTTGAATTGTTTTTGGTGCGCGATCATTTTTGCGTCTCCTGCAACTCCAGCTTGGCTTCACGTTCGACCCATTCGCCGGACGCATCTTGAACGATCTCTTTCAGTTCCACTTCAGTTTCCGTAATCCTGGTAATCATGCCGAGATTCTGCCCGATGTAGTTACCAACCTTGACCTGGAATACCGACTTATCCGCTTGCAACAAGGCAAAGGTCAGGCCCGGCTTGGCCATGGTTCCGACCATGCGCAAATTATCCAGCGGGTAGCTTTCAAGGGCTTCGCGGCGACGCTCAAGATCCGGACGTATAGAACCATTGTCTTTTTTTGATTTTGCCAAGGCGACGGCCAGTTTATTCGGGCTATACGGATCTTCTCTGCCTTTTGCATCATACGAAAAAGGCGTGAATTTTTTCGGCTCGGATAATGGCTTGATTGATACTCTTGTCTGCTGTTTAACTTCTTTCATCCATTCGCTGACATCCTGTATCCCGCCATCTCCGCAGCCAGACAGCCCCATCACAACCAAACCCGACAAACCAAGACGAATAAAATGAAGGCGCATCATTATTTGCCACCTTTTTTGTTTCCGGAAGCAGCTTTGCGCTGTGCGGCCACTTCATCGTCATCCAGATAACGGAAGGTCTTCGCTACCGCATCCAAGGTCAAGGAATTATCTTTTGAGACAGCCAGATTCATCTGATTCAAAGTAACAATGCGAGGCAAATTTGCGATGTCGCTCGCGAATGCTGCGACGTCATGGTAGTGACCCGTGACTTTGATATCGATAGGCAATTCCGCGTAATAATCTCTTACCACCACCTGGCCCGGCTTGAACAATTCAAATTGCAAGCCGCGTCCCAATCCTGCTTGGTTGATATCCGATAGCAAAGCGTCCATTTCAGCCTTGCTTGGCAGTTGCTTTTCCAGAGTGGAAACATATTCATTCACTTGGACTTTTTGCTTGCGCAATCCCTCGAGATTGATCGCCTGTTGCACTTTTATTTTGTAAGCATCTTTCAACGTCAATTCTTCAGCCGCAGTGCGATCCAGCTCTTCAAGCTGCGTACTCCAGTACGCGTACCATCCCACCGCCATAACAGCCAGCAACACGCCTACCGCGCAAAGCAAGCGTGGAACGATAGGCCACTGCCCGGGATGCAAGCCATTCAGATCGCGAAACTGCGCGCTGACCGACTCGCCGATATTTTTCAAATCTGCCATGGTGCCTGTCTCACAATCAAGGTTTCAATGGAGCTGTAACCGGTGCGAGCACCTTCACATCCGCTACTGGTTGATCGTTATCCCGAGGTCGTTTAATTCCTGCATTGATACTGAATTCGAATACCTTCTTCGCATCCTTACCCTGCCCGATACCAACTGACCGAATTTCAATCAAATCTGGACGCTCCAGCCATGGCGAATGATTTCCCAGGTTGCGCAGCAATTCAGATACGCGCTCGTTCGATTGCGCATAACCGTTCAATAAAACGCGCTGTCCATCCTGTTTAAATGATTTCAGATACACGCCTTCAGGTACCTGTTGCGCCAATTCATCCATCAAATAGATGGGCTGATTGCGGTCGCCCTGCAAATCTTCGACCGCTTGCTGGCGCGCCTTGAGTGCTTCGATTTCCTGCTTCAGGCTGGCAACTTCCTTGATTTCTTCGTCCAGTCGCGCATTTTCATTTCTGATGAAGGTATTGCGTTGCTCCTGCTCGGAAAGTTGGCTGGAAAAATAACCGCCGACTGCAATGACGATTAAAGCGCCCAAGATCGCGCTCAACAACATCATCGCGACGAATTCTTTTTTACGCTGCTTGCGTTTCTCCTCGCGATGCGGGAGAAGATTAATTCTGATCATCAGTCAAACCTCCGCATTGCCAGCCCGCACGCAACCAAATAAGCGGGTGCCTCTATGCGTAATTGCTTCTCACGCACGTTGGGCCCGAGCTGCATACCCTTGAAAGGGCTCACCACAGAGGTAGACAATTTAGTGCGATTGGCGACCATATCCACCATGCCGGGGATAATGGCGCATCCGCCTGCCAGGAAAAGTTGATCTATCCGTGTGTAGGGAGTGGAAGTGAAGAAAAATTGAATGGCGCGGGTAACTTCGAGCGCAGCGCTTTCCAGAAACGGATCGAGAATTTCACTTTGATAGCCATCCGGCAGATCGCCTGCCTTCTTTTTGGCTTCCGCTTCTTCGTACGACAAGCCATAGGTGCGCACGATTTCCTGCGTCAATTGATGACCTCCGAACGGTTGTTCGCGTTCATAAACCAATTGACCATCCAGCAAAACCGAAACGTGGGTTACCTGCGAACCGATTTGGAATAAACCGAGAATTTGACCTTTTCCTGCATTTGGCAATTGTTTGGTGAGTCGGTCAATTGCTGCGCGCGCAGCATAGGATTCGATATCCATTACCGTCGGGGTGATACCCGCCGCCTCGGCAACCGCAACGCGATCCTCGACTTTTTCTTTACGGGTTGCCGCAAGCATGACTTCGACATCTTCCGGCGAGTTCTCTACCGGGCCGATTACATCAAAATCAAGGCGCACTTCATCCAGCGCAAACGGTATGTACTGGCTTGCCTCGGTTTCGACCTGCAACTCCAGACTCTCCTCGGACAAGCCGCTTGGAAGAATGATCTTTTTAGTGATAACGGATGCAGGTGGCATGCCCATAGCGGCCAACTTGGCGCGGGTGCCGCTCTTTTTCCAGACCCGATGTATCGCGTCAGACACCTGATCAATGTTTTCAATGTTGCCGTCAACGACTGCCCCACGCGCAAGGGGTTCGGAAGCAAAGCATTCGAGGCGTAATTCACCTTTGCCGACTTCGGACAGTTCGACGAGTTTCACCCCGGAACTACTAATGTCCAAGCCAATCAGCGGCGGATTCTTTTTGCCGAATAAGGAGCCAAAATCTAAAGCCAAGGGCAGTTCTCCCCAAAAACGTTATTAGTATATGAACGCGGTGCCGTTTAGCTTGTCAAAACCCCGACCTTGATTAAAAGATATAAGGATTTCAATAAAAATGTGTTTAAAAACGTGTATTTAGGACACATTGATAAAACGTTACATTAAATCGTAGCAACAAGGCTCCAAAACTGTAAAGCAATTTCCATAAAGTAATTTGCAAATCCGTTGCCAAAAATCCACGCGGGGTTTGGGATGTTGCAATTGCAGTCTATTCTTGGTCACAATCGCGCCCGCTTGCGGCAGGCAGCTATAATGGCGCGGATATCTACCCCTCACTTTTTCCCTGCATGACTTCCAAAACATCATCGTCCGGCAGCACCTCCTCCAAACCAGCAAAAAGCGCCTCCAATACCGTCTTGAAATTCGGACTGGGCTTGGTTGGCCTGATATTTGGCCTTGGCGTCATCGGCGCGCTGATACTGTTTTTTGCCTTGGCGATGGCATATCCCAACCTGCCTGCACTGGATTCACTGACCGATTACCGGCCCAAAATCCCGCTCCGTATTTTTTCGGCAGATAACGTCCTGATTGGCGAGTTCGGCGAAGAACGGCGCAATCTGGTCCATATCAAAGAAATTCCCAACATCATGAAAAAGGCTGTGCTGGCGATTGAAGATGATCGCTTCTTCGAGCATGGTGGCGTCGACTACGTCGGTATCGTGCGCGCAGCCGTGCACAATCTGAGCGGCGGAGCACGCCAGGGCGCATCCACAATTACGCAACAAGTGGCGCGCAATTTCTTCCTGTCCAGCGAGCAAACGCTTAAACGCAAGATCTACGAAGTGCTGCTGGCCTGGAAAATTGAAAAGAATCTGACGAAAGACCAGATTCTTGAGGTCTATATGAACCAGATTTATCTGGGGCAACGTGCCTATGGTTTTTCATCCGCGGCACAAATTTATTACGGCAAGAAATTACAGGACATCAGCATTGCCGAAGCGGCAATGCTGGCCGGCCTGCCTAAAGCGCCGTCTGCCTACAACCCGGTCGTCAATCCAAAACGCGCAAAAGCGCGCCAGCAATATATTCTGCAGCGCATGTATCAACTTGGCTACATCACCGAACCGGAATATACCCAAGCCAAGGCAGAAGAGCTCAAGATCAAAACAAATAGCAGCGAATTCGGCGTACATGCCGAATACGTCGCGGAAATGACACGCCAGTTAGTGTACGAGCAATTCAAGGAAGAAACCTACACGCGTGGTTTGAATGTGTTCACCACCATTACCAAAGCGGATCAGGATGCGGCATATCTCGCCGTGCGCCGCGGCGTGATGGACTATGAAAAGCGGCACGGTTATCGCGGCCCGGAAAACTATATCGAGATTCCGACCAACAAGGAAGAAGCTGAAGACGCGATCGAAGTCGAGCTCGCCAATCATCCGGATAGCGACGATCTGGTGGCAGCAGTCGTGCTGGACGCGACGCCACAATTAGTGACCGCCGTTTTGGTATCGGGTGAAGAGATCAAGATTGAGGGTGCCGGCCTCACCTTCGCCGCCAATTTACTGAGTGCCAAGGCGCCACCGAATAAACGCATCAAACGTGGCGCGGTGATTCGCGTCATGCAGGAAGGCAAAAACTGGAGCGTAATTCAAATGCCCGAGGTGCAATCGGCATTTGTCGCGGCAAACACCGACGACGGCGCGATTCGCGCTCTCGTAGGCGGCTTCGACTTTAACCGCAACAAGTTTAACCACGTCACGCAAGCCTGGCGCCAACCGGGATCTTCGTTCAAACCATTCATTTATTCGGCCTCGCTGGAAAAAGGTTTGTCGCCATCTACCGTCATCAACGATGCGCCTATCAGTTTTGACGCGGGCCAAACCGGTGGCCAACCGTGGGAACCGAAAAATTACGATGGCAAATACGATGGCCCGATGACGATGCGCAAAGGCCTGACCAAATCGAAAAACATGATTTCGATCCGTATCCTGCACAAGATCGGTGCCAAATACGGACAGGAATACATTACCCGTTTCGGCTTCGATGCGGACAAAAACCCACCTTACCTGACACTGGCGCTGGGGGCAGGTGCCGTCACACCTCTACAAATGGCCGGTGCATATGCCGTGTTCGCCAATGGCGGCTACAAGGTCAGCCCTTACCTGATTTCCAAAATTACCGATGCAAGTGGCAAGCCCTTGTCGGAAGCCAAGCCAGACAAGGCTGGCGATGAAGCCAATCGCGTCATAGACGCGCGTAATGCATTCCTGATGGACAGCATGCTGAGGGACGTCGTGACCTCAGGCACAGCAGTCAAAGCCATGGCATTGAAGCGCACCGACCTGGCCGGCAAAACCGGCACGACCAATGATTCGTTTGATGCATGGTTCGCCGGCTATCAGCCAGACATTGTCGGTATTGCATGGATAGGTTTCGATCAACCGAAAAACCTGGGCAACCGTGAAACGGGTGGCGGCTTGGCCCTGCCGATCTGGATCAATTACATGCAAAAGGCATTGAGAAACGTACCTATGGTCGAACGCACGGTGCCAGAAGGAATCATCACGGCCAATGGCGAATATTTCTACGCAGAGAACCCGCCAGGCTTGGGCGTGCGCAACCTCGGAATCGGCGATGGCCCCGCGCGCGCCAACGAACCGACCAGGGATGAAGTCAAGAACGAGTTGTTCTAGCTATAGCGCAGCGCTCGGTTTAAAAAAAGCGGAAAAGTCGCAGGACTTTTCCGCTTTTTCTATTGGGCCGAGGCGCAACCCGACTCACTTTGCATCATGCAAGATGACGTCTATCCCGCCCTGCTGGCTGACCATTTGTGACAAGGCCGAAAACAATTCCGCGCCGTCATCGCGATGATTGATCCATTTCGAACCTTGCGCCTTGAAATGAAAACCGCCGGATTTAGCCGCCACCCATAGTTCCTGCATGGGTGCCTGGCTATTGACGATAATTTTGGTACCGTTGTCGACAAACTCTATTTCCAGCACATTGCCGCTACGCGTACACTCCACATCTAGGTCACTGGTATTGGCCAACGCTTCCAGGGTAGCCTCAATTTGGCTCAAAGTTGCCTCTGCCTGCTGCAGGAATTCTGATTCGGTCATGCTACACTCCACCACGTTTCGTTAAACAGTGATTCTAATCGTGAAGTCCCTTTCTTGTTTGCCGCGCATCAGCGCTTTTTTCACAATCCTGGCCGGTGCCTTGTGCGTCAGCCTGCTCGCCGGTTGCGGTCAAAAAGGTCCCTTGTACATGCCGCAAGGCGAAAAAGGCTACCAAACGACCACGATTCAAACAACAGGCAGCTCGACCTCCGTCTCACTGCCGGTCAATACGCCGCCAGCCAGTTCTTCCGATTCCAAATAATTTCGTCATGTCGCATTTTTCTTATCAAGACGGCGTGCTGTGCGCGGAAAACGTTCCGCTGACGCAGATCGCCCAGCAATTCGGTACGCCGACATATATCTACTCAAAGGCCGCATTGGTGGAGCATTTCTCTTCCTATGCCGACGCATGCAAAAAGCATGGCCGCAATGATGAGACCGCGCTGGTTTGCTATTCGGTCAAATCCAACTCCAATCTGGCGGTGCTGAATGTACTCGGCAAACTCGGCTCCGGTTTTGATATCGTTTCCGGCGGTGAGTTGCTGCGCGTATTGGCCGCAGGCGGCTCGCCACGCAAAGTGATTTTTTCCGGCGTCGGCAAATCGCGTGAAGAAATGCGACTCGCTTTGTCGCACGACATTCTGTGCTTCAACGTCGAGTCGATTCCGGAGTTGCATCGCTTGAATGAGGTCGCGGGAGAAATGGGGAAACGTGCGTCCGTATCGCTACGCGTCAATCCCAACGTCGATGCGAAAACCCACCCATATATTTCGACCGGATTGAAAGACAATAAATTCGGTGTCGCTTATGAAGATGCATTGACGACGTATCGCGTTGCTGCAGCGCTGCCCAATATTAGCGTCGTAGGCATCGACTGCCATATCGGCTCACAACTATTGGACGATGCGCCCTTGCTGGAAGCCGTAGATAAGTTGATCGAATTGATCGATACGCTGGCGAGCGAAGGCATCGTCATCCATCACGTTGATATTGGTGGCGGCATCGGCATCAATTACGACAACGATCAGCCGGTAGCAGTCGGCGATTATCTGTCACGCGTATTCACAAAGATTGATGCATGGCGCGCAAAGAGTTATCAAGGCACACCGATCAAAGTATTGTTTGAGCCGGGCCGCTCTATCGTCGGCAATGCCGGCGTACTGCTGACTGAAGTGCAATACATCAAGCATGGCGAAACCAAGAACTTCGCGATCGTCGATGCCGCAATGAATGATTTGATGCGCCCGGCAATGTACGAGGCGTGGCACGGTGTGCAACCAGTATTGCAACGCGAAACGGATGCGCAGATTTACGACGTAGTGGGTCCAGTCTGCGAGTCCGGTGACTGGCTGGCGCGCTCGCGTGAGCTGGCGATTCAAGAAGGTGATTTGCTGGCAATCATGTCGGCTGGCGCCTACGGCATGACCATGTCATCCAACTACAATACGCGCGGTCGCGCAGCCGAAATCATGGTCGATGGCACGAGCGTCCATTTGATTCGCAAACGTGAATCGGCTGCCGATCTGTTTGCACTGGAATCCTTGCTTCCATGATGCAAGGAGCCGGACTCGCAATGCGAATCCGGCGTCGATCACACGGCACTCCCAGCAACCAGATTCGCTTTTGAGCGCTTCTGCCAGGCCCAGAATATCCGTATCAACAACAAAATCGCCACGATCACACCGAAAATAATCGGCTGCTCGAAATCGTGCTTGCCTGCCTTCATCCACCAGTAATGCAATATCCCTAGCGATGCGATGACATAGATCAGTCTATGCAGCCATTGCCAGCGCTTGCCGCCCAAACGTTTCACCATGCCGTTCGTGCTGGTGATCGCGAGCGGAATGAGCAATATAAAGGCCGCAAACCCCACCGTGATAAAGGGACGCTTGATCACATCTTTCAGCATCTCGCTGACATCGAAGAAATGATCGAACCAGAGAAAAGTCGTGAAATGCAAAGTGGCGTAGAAGAACGCAAACAAGCCCAGCATTCGACGCAACTTAATCAGCCAGTTCCATTTGCTCAGGCGACGCAAAGGCGTGACAACCAGCGTGATGCACAAAAAATACAGTGTCCAATCGCCGGTGTTGCGCGTGATGAATTCAATTGGATTCGCGCCTAGTTGATCCGTAAAAGCAAACAGGAACAATCTGCCAAACGGCAGCAAGGCAATCACGAATAGCAGACTTTTGATAATCGTAAGCTGCTTTGATGATGGATTAAACGCCGTCATTATTTATCCAGAGGCAATCGAGCGGCGATAGGATGTAGTACGTCATTTAATGGACGAGAAATCAGAAAAATTTCTTCAGATCCATGCCAGTGTACAAGGACGCAACCTGGCTGTATCCATTGAACATCAGTGTCGGACGTTTTTTCGCGAAGAATCCATCTTCGCCGATACGACGTTCAGTCGCTTGCGACCAGCGCGGATGATCAACTTCCGGATTGACGTTGGAATAGAATCCGTACTCACGTGGTGCCGACACATTCCATGCGGTACGCGGCTGCTCTTTGACGAAGCGAATCTTGACGATGGACTTGGCGGATTTAAAACCATACTTCCACGGCACGACGATGCGCACAGGACCGCCATTCTGATTCGGCAATACTTCGCCATACATACCCAAGGTTAGCAGCGTCAGCGGGTGATTGGCTTCATCTATCCGCAAGCCTTCTACATAAGGCCAATCCAGCACCGGCCTGCGCAGGCCATTCATAGACTCTTTATCTTCAACGGTGACAAACTCCACGTATTTCGCGCTGGAAGTCGGCTCGACTTTCTTGATCAACTCAGCCAGCGAATAGCCGCTCCACGGGATCACCATCGACCAGCCTTCTACGCAACGCAAACGATAGATGCGCTCTTCCAGCGGCGCCAGTTTCAGCAAGCTATCAATATCCAGCGTGATCGGTTTTTTGACTTCACCCTCAATAGTCAAGGTCCATGGCCGCGTCTTCATCGCGGGCGCATAACGCGCCGGACTGGCCTTGTCGGTACCGAATTCGTAAAAATTATTGTAAGTCGTGGCGTCTTTATAGGACGTGGCTTTATCGAGCACGACATAGGATGGATTGGGACGGGCGACGAGCTTTTGCGCATTCGCCGACGTCGCGGCAAAAGCCTCGCGCGTTGCCATTTCCAGCATTGCACCACCGGCAATGGAGCCGGCCGCTATTTTTTGAATAAACGCGCGGCGTGATTCAAAAACTTCACGCGGCGTAATTTCAGATGCGAATGGGATGTCAATCCCATTCGGGTTACGCTTGATTAACATGGCTACTCCGTATTGAAAATAATGACCATTGAGTCTATTCAGACCTGCCAACATTACAGGAGTTTCATTTCAGAAAGCGGAGCGCGTAAATTTTACATTTACAGCGATTCCGCCACCATGCAAACGCCGGTCTTATAACTCTCCGTAGGAATGCAAACCTGACAAGAACATATTCACGCCAAGGAAAGCAAACGTTGTGACCAGCAGACCGACAACCGCCCACCATGCGGCAACCCTGCCGCGCAAACCCTTCATCAACCGCATATGTAGCCATGATGCGTAGTTGAGCCAGACGATCAGGGCCCAGGTTTCCTTCGGGTCCCACGACCAGTAACCACCCCACGCCTCGGCCGCCCACAAGGCACCCAGAATCGTGGCAATCGTAAAGAAAGCGAAACCGACGGCGATCGCCTTGTACATCACATCGTCCAGCACTTCGAGCGCAGGCAATCGGTCAACTAGCATGCCGTGAGATTTCAACAGATAGGCAACCGCCACCATGGCGGCTAATGAGAAAGTGCCATAGCCAATGAAGTTGGCCGGCACATGAATTTTCATCCACCAGCTTTGCAAGGCAGGGACCAGCGGCTGGATTTCCGATGCGTCGCGGCTCACGGTATACCAAATCAGGAAGCCAACGGCCGCGCTAATCACCAGCAATACAAATGGCCCCAATTGATATGTTGCATATACCTGTTCGTAATACAAATAGAACAAGGCTGTGATCATGCAAAACAAGATGAACACTTCATAGAGATTGGAAACAGGAATGTGGCCGACATCGGCACCGATCAGGTAAGACTCATACCAGCGCACCAGCATGCCGGTAAAACCCATGATGACTGCAGCCCAGCACAGCTTGCTGCCGATCGAGCCGCCAGTTTGCGAACGCGCGATCAAACCGCCCCAATAGAATACAGTCGACAACAGGAACAAGGTACTCATCCACAGGATGGCCGATTGGCTGGACAGCAAATATTTCAGGAAGAATTTCTGCTCGCCCATCGCCAACGAACCGTCATACATCGCAATCGCCGACAAGGCGAGGACAGCCAGCAATGCCATCAGCCAACGGACGGATTTCCAGTGCCAGCCCAGCCAGGCGAATGTCGGCGCAGCCATGACCAGAATCACTTCTTCGTAGATATCCATGTGATGGCCGAAGCGATTCAACGCAAACAGTGACGCTACCAGCAAGGCCGCGCCATACAGCCAGTCAATGACGGTCAGTCGCTTAAAAAACCCCCGCGGCTGTGTATATATCTGATCTTGCACTACATCCATGACGATTCTCCGTAATAACTGCTGACGACTTGCAAGAGCATCTTGCGTCGCGCGTGAAAAGCGCAGTCCTCATTTCTTGCTACGAGTTCGGCGCACTTCGGTTTGCGTTAGATTTAAAAACGCGACTCAGTATAGTCGAGTCCGCCTGCTATTTCTGCGCTGGTCCGGATTGCAATAATTGCTGCTTCAAGACTTCAAATTCTTTTTCGAAATCCATCGTCTTGCGCTGCGAACTCACAGCCATCAACGCATGGGAACTGCCATCGGCTTCTGATCTGATCCAGACCCAGAGGCGACGTTCACGTATATAAAACATCGAGAAAACTCCGAGAACGAGCAGCAGGCAACCAAAGTAAACAATATTTTTGCCTGGCGAACGCGTTACCTGCAGCACCGACGCCTTGACCTCATCGAAACCTTGCAACTGCAGGTAAACCGGTGCGCCATAAAAAAATGCATCGGAAAAAGCATTCGTCGCCAGTTGCAAAAAGCGCCCATGTTTTTCATCAGGCTCGATTGCTTTCAAACCATCTTTTTCACGTGCAACCTGCCACAGATCCCACAGGCTGCCATTCAGAATTTTCATGAAAATATCTGCAGCTTTTTCCTGATCCTGCGGAGGAATCTTTTCAAGAAATTTTGAAACGGCAATATAGCCAGCCTCTTGCGCGTCACCACCAAAAATCGTCAAGCCTTTCAACGACGATGCCTGCAATTGCGCCCGCAATCCTGCGGCGTCTGTACGCGCATCGGACAATGCGCGTTTGGCGTAACGTTGCGCAGCCAAAGCACGCAAATCCGGATTCAGGATAGCCGCGCGCAAGCGCATCCACTCTTCCACTGTATCGTTATCATCCGCCGGAATACGCAGGAAGCGGAATGGTTCTGCCGGAGATTCGCGCACACCGGCGAGAAATACATAAGCGCCATCGACCAGCACAGGCTGCATATAGTTGCTGTATTCGCGCGCCTGGCCGTTCTTGTCGCGCAACTTGTACTGCACGCTAGGGCCGACGTTTTTCAAATCCTTGTTGTTCGCATTCTTGGCGGCCGAACCGAGATGCTTGTCGAGACCGGATGCCATGAAACCCTGTTTCGGATTAACGGCACGCACATCCTGTCCGTTCTGCGCCATATTCTCGATGTTGAATGCGCGGAAACCCGACCATTCAATCGTGTGATCGCCGCCCTTATCCGCGCCCAGTGCCGACGTACCACCTACTTCGCCCTGCATGGAAAACGCCGCATGTCCCAGCCCCCGCATCGGGTAACCAGACAACTTCAATTTGCTGCCGCCATCTTCAAAACTGGATTGATAGACCGCCACTCCGCGATAGATCAGCGGTTCGTTTACCTTGATGGTGGCAGCGAATACCTTGCCGTTTTCGTGATCGGTCACAACGACATCGCTGGCAAACAACTTCGGCATGCCGGTCGAGTAGTAATCGATGACGAATTTTTTCAACTGGATCGTGAATGGCAAATCCTGAATCAGCACGCCATCCTGCTGCGGAATGATGGCTGTACTGCTACTACTGCCTTCAGGAATGAGCGTATTGCCGCGAAAGGTTGGATTGCCCAAACCCAGCCTATGCTGAGCAGGAATTTGTGAAATCACGCCATTGCCGGAAAACGGCGTTTTGTCAAAGATCAGTTTCTGTATGCGAATCGGCAACTCGGAATCCAGCAAACCTCCGACACAAATAATAATGATGGAGCTATGCGCAAAGATATAACCCCACTTGTTCGCCGCACCCTGCTTTGCCGCGATCAGGGTTGCATTTTCTTTCTCGACAACCTTGGCCTTGTAGCCGTGCGCAGCAATTCTGACCAGGGTTTGCTTCATCAATGCAGTACGTGCAAGCTTGCTGTGCCATTCCGCCTTGTGATGGAAATTGCGCAATGATTGTTCGCGCACATTTTCACGCCAGCTGCGCATGTCCTTCAACATCTTGGGTGCATTGCGAATCAGGCACAGCGATGTAGAGATCACCAGGAAGGTCATAATCAGCAAGAACCACCACGTCGAATAAAGCGCGTACAGATTGAACTTGGCGAACACTTCAAACCAGAAAGGCCCAAACTGATTGACGTAATTCGTCATTGGCTCGTTCTGCTTGAGTACGGTCCCGATAATCGAGGCGATTGAAATCAGTGTCAGCAAGCTGATCGCAAAGCGCATCGAAGACAACAATTCAACTGCATCAGCCAACCAGCGACGGCTGGTTTGTAATTCCCAACCGCCAGTATTTGTTTCGGTCTCGCTCGTCATTCCATCATCCTAAAACCTGATCCAGACACGTGCCAACCATGCAGCGATGCCATCTTGAGTTGCCTGCACGACATCGATTACTCTTGAAAAGAAAAAGGGGCAGCCTTGGCCACCCCTCTCTATTCATACCCTGGCAATTTGTTTATTACTTCAAGCCGGCGACGTAATCTGATACAGCTTGAATTTCCTCATCAGACATCCGCTTCACGATCTTGTTCATCTGGTCGTTCTTGCGCGTATCCGCACGGAAGCTCATCAGCTGCGCTGTTGTGTAAGCTTGATGCTGACCAGCCAAACGCGGAAACTGTGCTGGCATACCGGCACCGTTGGCGCTGTGGCAAGCTGCACAGGCAGGAACATTCTTCTCTGCGATACCACCGCGGAAAATCTTCTTGCCCAGTTCTACTGTGTCTTTGTTTTTGGCTGCGCCCGGTGTCGGTTTCGACTTCGCCAGATAAGCAATCAGGTTTTGCATATCTTCTTCAGTCATGCCTTTGGCGATAGGTGCCATGATGGCATTCTTGCGTTCGCCACTTTTAAAACTGACTAATTGCTTGTGAATATAAGCGCCATGCTGCCCCGCCAGAGTGGGATTCTCCGCAATCGAAGAATTGCCTGCTGCGCCGTGACAAGCGATGCAAGCTGTTATGTTGCGTGTGGCATCACCTGTGTTGTACAGCGCTTCACCTTTGGCAGCATCGGCCTTGACGACCTTTTTTTCTTCGGCCGCATGTGCAACGGAAGCGATTGCCAGCAGCGAAATGCACAAGGATTTTACGATTGGTAAACAAATACGATTCATTCAGACACCCTGAGACTTAGTATTAAAATCTGCCTTATTGGCGACGTTTTTTGTTACAACCGATACGCTTTCCCTACTGCAGTGCAACAAGCGCAACCCCTTATTGTACAATAGCTTTCCGGCATTTTTGCCACACCTTTGCATTTTCTGCACATCCTATGTCCCTACTTTGGCAAGCCCGCTTCTTCACCACGGTGAATCATCTCCGTGATTTGCCAAATACGCAAGTCCCTGAAATCGCTTTTGCCGGCCGCTCCAACGCCGGAAAGTCTACCGCCATCAACATTCTGTCCAACCAGAAAAAGCTGGCTTTCGCCTCCAAAACACCGGGGCGCACACAACATATCAATTACTTTTCTATCGGTGGCGCGCAGGTCGGGCAACACCGAAAAGATGAAACCAAAGTCGAAGAGATACGCGGCTTGCTGGTCGACTTACCCGGCTATGGCTATGCACAGGTATCCGGCTCGGCAAAACTGCATTGGCAGGAATTGCTCGGCGATTACGTTCAGCGTCGCGAACAACTCGCCGCGCTGGTGTTGATCATAGACTCGCGCCGACCTTTTACCGATCTCGATATCCAGATGCTGGAATGGTTTGCTCCTACGGGAAAACCGATCCACTGCATACTGACGAAGTCGGATAAATTAAACAGAAATGAATCAACCAATGCGTTGCGCACTGCACGTACCATTCTGGCCAGCTATGTGGATGCAGAAGGACAACCGTTTCCATTTACTGCGCAATTATTTTCCGCGCTCAAGCGCACCGGCATAGAAGAAGCCGATCAAAAAATTCTGGAGTTACTGGGATTGAATGATGCTGACGCCAAAGACTTGCCACCCGCATCATCCGCGAGCGAGAATGACTTGCACGAGTAATAAAAAGACAAAAAAAAAGCCCTGGAGAAAGGGGAGTATCTCCAGGGCAATAACGCCATATCGCATAGTACGACCTGGCCCCGCTCAGGGAGGAGAAGCGGGAGATGCAAAGCATCTACTACTAGGACGAGCACGTGATCAAAAAGTTTCATTTATTTGATCGCTTTTTTAACCAACCTCATCTTTGCTGAAGACGGCCATGTCCAAATTATTATCCAACGCACAATTTCCAGCCTTACGTATGCGACGTATGCGCAAGGATGCCTTCTCGCGCGCAATGATGCGAGAAAACGTATTGACGCCGGCCGATCTGATCTACCCGGTGTTTATTACGGAAGGCGAAAACCATCGCGAAAAGATTTCTTCCATGCCTGGCGTGGAGCGCCTTTCGGTTGACTTGCTGCTCGGCGTCGCTGAAGAATGCGTAGGCCTGCACATTCCTGTCCTCGCACTCTTTCCTGTTATTAATGCCTCGCTAAAAACACCGGATGGCATCGAAGCGACCAATCCGGACGGCTTGGTGCCGCGCGCAGTGCGCGAGTTGAAAAAGCGTTTTCCTGAACTCGGGATCTTGACCGACGTCGCGCTGGATCCCTACACCAGCCATGGTCAGGATGGGGTGCTGGACGCGAGCGGCTATGTGTTAAATGACGAAACCTGCGCGATTCTGACACGCCAGGCGCTGACGCAAGCCGAGGCAGGTGTCGACATTGTCGCGCCGTCGGACATGATGGACGGCCGCATCGCCGCCATACGCAATGCGCTTGAAGCACATCACCATATCTACACGCGCATCATGGCCTACTCGGCCAAGTATGCATCGGCATTCTATGGCCCGTTCCGTGATGCAGTCGGCTCGTCCGCCACGCTGGGGAAAAGCGACAAAGCCACTTATCAGATGGATCCGGCCAATAGCGATGAAGCCTTGCGTGAAGTTGCACTCGACATCGCCGAAGGTGCAGACATGGTGATGGTTAAACCAGGCATGCCTTATCTGGATATCGTGCGCCGCGTTAAGGATGAGTTCAAGGTACCCACCTTTGCATACCAGGTCAGCGGCGAATACGCGATGATCAAAGCGGCTGCGCAAAATGGCTGGCTCGACCATGACAAAACCATGATGGAATCCATGATGGCCTTCAAGCGCGCAGGTGCTGATGGCGTGCTGACATACTTTGCGCGCGATATTGCCCGACGTTTGAAACTTGGCTGATTAAGAACATCCGAAATCCTGCTGCTGACGCGCAATCCACGCGTACTATTTTGGCGCGAGGCGGATTCAGCCAGCCACAATACTGATCGGCCGGTAAGCATTCCCAGCTTATTCGCGCATCACTGCCATTTTTGGAAAGCATGCTACCCATGAATATTTATCAAATCGGTGAGCATCAGGTGACCCTTGTCGGCGATGTACCTTATGCCGTGCCTGAAACGGGCTTTTTATGGATAGATGCGACCCACGATGAAGTCGCCAACAATCCCGAGTTGTGGCGCAATGCGATTGAGCATGCAACCGCGACCCGCATCTACGACTTGCATCTGCAGGATGTCATCAATCAAAAACATCCTTCGTACTTTGATTCGACGCAAGATTACGCCATGGTTGTGTTTCGCAAGCTATCCTTCAATGCTGATTTGCCATCCGTAGAAAGCAATATCGATGACGATGAAAGACGCAAAATCCCGCCCGCGCTCAGTAAATTAATGACGCAACCTGTCACATTTTTATTGATGGGGCGGGCACTGGTTACCGTACACGCAGCGAACAGTCGCACGATAGAAGCAACCCGGGCGCGGCTGCTAGAGTACAAGTACAAACCGGAGGGAAATACGCAACACAATCGCCCGCCGACTTCGCCGGCCGAACTGGCGCTACGCTTGCTCAATGCGATGGTCGATCAGTATCTCGATTTGCGCCAGCCGCTGACTGGACAAATCGATCGCTGGCAGCGCGCGCTTCTCAATCCGCGTCGCGCGTTTCAGGATTGGACCGCCTTGCTGGATGCCCGCATAGAATTGCGCAAACTCGATCACCTGTGCGAAGAGCAACACGATGCATTGCAGGAGTTGCGCGACTACCTGGTAGACAACAATCAAGGTGCCAATAATCGCGCACAAGATTTACTTCTGGTGCGCGTGCACGATGTCATGGAACATATCAATCGCGTGCTGAACCATGCGCGCAGATTGGAAGCCTCGATAGAGTCAGCGGTTCAAATCCATTTCTCTGCGATGGCGCACCGTACCAGCGAGATCATGCGCACGCTGACAGTCATTACTGCGCTCTTCATGCCGCTCACGGTCATCACCGGCATCTTTGGCATGAACTTTGTGGATATGCCTTTGCTGCAGGATCGATCGGGTTTCTGGATCGCGATGGGGTTGATGGTCGTGATCGTCGTCGGCCTGCTGATATTCTTCCGCCGCAGACGTTATCTGGAAGATAGAAGATCGGATAATGAGCGCGGGCGACATTGAGTAACAAGCGCTCACAATAAAAAAGCGTCCTTGAACGGACGCTTTTTTATTTAGCAACACATAATATTTATGCAGCTCATTTATTTGGCTGCGGCGTCAGACGCAAGTAAGGGCGCTCAGCCTTGTAGCCTTTGGGGAATTTCTGTTTGATGACTTCTTCATCCTGAATCGTCAATGGAATGATCACATCATCACCGTCGCGCCAGTTACCTGGTGTGGCCACTGTATGACTATCCGTCAATTGCAAGGCATCAATCACACGCAATATTTCATCGAAGTTACGTCCTACGCTCATGGGGTAAGTCAATGTCAGGCGCACTTTCTTTTGCGGATCAATGATAAACACTGAGCGTACTGTTGCCGTTGCCGATTGATTTGGATGAATCATGTCATACAGGGTGGCAACCGATTTATCCGCATCGGCAACGATAGGAAAACCAACAACGGTTTTTTGCGTCGCTTCGATATCCTTGATCCATTCCAAATGCTTGTCAGCCGGATCGACGGAGAGCGCAATCGCCTTGACGTTGCGCTTGTCGAATTCTGCTTTCAGTTTGGCTGTCAAACCGAGTTCGGTTGTGCATACCGGCGTGAAATCAGCAGGATGCGAAAACAAAACTATCCAGGAGTCGCCAGCCCATTGATGAAACTTGATTTTCCCGATCGAGCTATCCTGCTCGAAATCAGGGGCGATGTCACCCAAGCGTAAAGTCATTTTTTTCTCCTTTGCAATGGCAATCATGAAAGTCTGACTATAGCTGCGTCAGACCGCTTTTCCAACGACAGATATCAACTATACAAATAACAAGAAGCTATGATCCGGCGAGGACGTCATGCCCGCCAAATTTAGAACTGTTTGATCAGCGCCAGCGATTGGGTAAATTTATCCGCTTTTTGAAATCCGATCACG
This sequence comes from Herminiimonas aquatilis, assembly GCF_042665175.1. Classification (NCBI taxonomy): domain Bacteria; kingdom Pseudomonadati; phylum Pseudomonadota; class Betaproteobacteria; order Burkholderiales; family Oxalobacteraceae; genus Herminiimonas; species Herminiimonas aquatilis. The sequence continues at coordinate 1,723,634 of NZ_JBHTCC010000001.1, read as the reverse complement.
CGCCCACCACGAATTTCCTGGCCATTCTTGTCAAAGAAAATAATGCCCGGTGGCCCGAATAAATTGTATCGGCGCAGCAACTCTTTGTCGTGCATATCGTTGGCGGTAACGTCAACCTGCAGCAATACCATATCAGCGAATTGCCTTTGCACACGGGGATCAGTAAAAGTCAGCTTTTCCATCTCGATACAGGACACGCACCAGTCCGCATAGAAATCCAGCATGACGTTTTTACCATGCGCTTTCGCTATGGCCGCATCCAGATCAGCGACGGTTTTGACGCGCGTGAAGTCTGCGTGCTCAGCGCTGTCTTTACGCATATGCGCTAATGGTGCCAGCGCATCACGGCCGCCCGTAGTCACACCCACCAACTGCACCAATCCCAGTGCGGCAAACACCAGGCCGACTGCTTTGGAGATCCAGCGCCCCTTTGCCGCCCATAGCAAATAAGCGCCATAAGCAATTCCCAGCGCGGCCCAGCCGATCATTTGCACAGCATCAGGAATAATAGGCGAGATCATCCAGATGGCAAGTCCCAGCATCAAGACACCGAAGAAGCGCTTGACCGCATTCATCCACGATCCTGCACGGGGCAGAAGCGCGCCTGCGGACACACCCACCAGTAGTAGCGGCACACTCATCCCGATCGCCATCGCAAACAAGGCGCCACCGCCTATGATGACGTCACGCGTCTGGCTGATATAAACCAGCGCGCCCGCCAACGGTGCGGCAACGCATGGCCCTACAATCAAGGCGGACAGGGCACCCATCGCAAAAACACCGACTAGTTTTCCAGCTGTCTGTTTCGAGGATGCATGCGTTAGCTTTCTTTGCACCGATGTATGCATTTGCAAGTGGTAAACATCGAACATCGATAATGCGAGGCCGACCATCAAGAGAGCGAATGCGCTCAACATCCACGGATTCTGCAGTGCCGCTGATAACCCCTCGCCGATCAATCCTGCGGCAATTCCCAGGCACGTATAAACCAGTGCCATGCCGAGCGAATACAGACCGGCCAACAACAAACCTCGACTACGCTTTACCTGCGCCCCTTCACCGACAATGATGCTGGATAAAATAGGCACCATAGGCAGCACGCAGGGCGTAAATGCCAGACCCAGCCCCAGCAACAGGAAAAGTGGCAGTATGGCCAGCAATTTCCCGCTCTGCAGCGAGCGCTCGATGCGCCCCATGTCTGAATCTAGTACCACGCGCGTGCCCGGGCCTTCACTCAAAGGTGACACTTCCATACTCTGCGGCACGTTGCCAGTCACACCACCTTGAGCCGCCAGCGATGCTTGGGAATCCATAGGCGAGTAGCACAAGCCTTTGTCCGAACACCCCTGACTCGTGGCAGTCAGGGTAAAACGGCCGTCGGCCTGAACCGGGATGCGTATCGTCACGCTATTGCGATAGGTTTCCACATTTTTCTGGAACGTCTCATCGAACTTGATCTTTCCGGAAGGGATCTGTGGCTCGCCCAGACTCGCATTACTCGCCTTGAAGGCAAACCGTTCGCGATACATGTAGTAACCATCAGCGATGGCATAAGTGACCGCTATCGTTTGCGCATCCGCCATCTGAGCGGAAAACTTGAATGCTACTTCAGGTGCAAGAAAATCTTCCTCGGCGTGCGCAGTGAAAGGCAACCCAACCAGTACTACGCACAAAGCGATAGCGCGCATAAAGGCTGCCCCCGCTCGAGAGATCATCCCGCCCTGCTTACCGCAACCGGGCAAGGCGCTCACTATCGACAACACATACTTAAACATTCCGTTCCTTGCTCGTTTCCCGCGTGATCCAATCAAGATATGCCGGCAAGCCATCAGTAATCGGTACAGCGATAATTTCAGGCACTGCATACGGATGCATTTCCTTGATGGTTGCTTCGAGTTCTGCGTAGCGCGCAGCGATCGTCTTGATGTGGATAGCCACCTCTTGCGTCGCCTCGACTTGGTCCTCCCAGCGATAGACGGAGCGTATCGCTGGCAGGATGTTGACGCAGGCAGCCAGCCGCCGTTCGACTATCTGGCGCGCCAATTGTTCTGCAACTTCCTCGTTTGGTACGTTCGTTAAAACCAGCAAGACTTGAGGCATGAGCGACATGATGAAAGCAACACGGTGAAGTGTTGATAGATTAAAAGTGCGAAGACGCTATCATTACACTAGGACGAATCTACTCGTGCGTAAAAGGCCTCTATCTTGCCACAAACAAGCTCACATCGAAGTCGCGCCACAAAAGCAAAAGCCAGGCAATGCCTGGCTTTTTGTACTTGCAATCGCGTTTGCGATTACTTGCGGGTCGACTTAATCGCCGGTATTGTCTTCTACAGCTTCTGTGATTTCTGGACGATCAACCAATTCGATGAATGCCATAGGTGCATTGTCACCAGCGCGGAAACCCATTTTCAGGATACGCAGGTAGCCACCGTTACGATTTGCGTAACGTGGGCCCAATTCAGCGAACAGTTTGACAACCATTTCGCGATCGCGCAGACGGTTGAATGCCAGACGTTTGTTAGCCAGGCTGTCGGTTTTGCCGAGGGTCAGGATCGGTTCGATCACGCGACGCAGCTCTTTAGCTTTTGGCAATGTGGTTTTGATTGCTTCGTGACGCAGCAGCGAAACAGTCATGTTGCGCAACATTGCGAGGCGATGGGAAGAAGTACGATTTAATTTACGAAGGCCGTGACGGTGACGCATGGTAATTCCTTTCAGTTTTTGAGTTTAAATCCAGTTCTTCTATCGAATTGCATAAGCAATGTCGCGGACCGGTATCTATATTTTTTAAGACGGCAGATTCTACTACAAATTTACTGGGACAGAGTTTCCTCTGCCCCAGTAAAAATTACTTCTCCAAACCGGCTGGAGGCCAGTTTTCGAGTTTCATACCCAATGTCAAACCACGGGAAGCCAATACTTCCTTGATTTCATTCAAGGATTTCCGACCGAGGTTAGGCGTTTTGAGCAGCTCGTTTTCGCTACGTTGGATCAAATCGCCAATGTAGTAAATGTTTTCTGCTTTGAGGCAGTTAGCCGAACGAACTGTGAGTTCCAGATCATCAACTGGGCGCAACAGGATCGGATCAACTGCTGGTGCACGTGAAGGTGCATCTGCAGGTGCTTCTGTGCCTTCCAGCGCAGCAAACACATTCAACTGATCAACCAGAACGCGCGCCGATTGACGAATCGCTTCTTCAGGTGTGATCACGCCGTTGGTTTCGATGTTGATCACGAGTTTGTCCAGATCGGTACGTTGTTCAACGCGAGCCGATTCAACTGCGTAGGAAACGCGGCGAACTGGCGAAAACGATGCGTCGAGAATGATGCGACCGATGGTTTTGTTGGTATCTTCCGACAAGCGACGAACGTTACCTGGCACATAGCCACGGCCTTTTTCGACTTTGATCTGCATGTCGAGTTTGCCGCCAGCGGTCAAATGAGCAATCACGTGGTCTGGATTGATCAGTTCAACATCATGCGGCAACTCGATGTCGGATGCGAGAACAGCGCCTTCGCCTTCTTTTTTCAGGATCAGTGTGACGTCGTCGCGATTGTGCAGTTTGAACACAACGCCCTTCAAATTCAACAACATATCCACGACGTCTTCCTGCACGCCGTCGAGTGACGAATATTCATGAACGACACCGGCGATCGTGACTTCTGTCGGCGCGTAGCCAACCATAGAAGACAACAAGACGCGACGCAGTGCGTTACCCAAGGTGTGGCCATAGCCGCGTTCAAACGGTTCCATCACGACTTTGGCGTGACCTGCACCGAGTACTTCGACTTCAATAATACGTGGCTTCAACAAACTGTTTTGCATGAAATGTCCTTTTCAATACCCTCGGCTCATTACACCGATAAGGCTGATGGCATGACGAAAAAAGCCCACCAGATGGTGGGCCCGGAATTCAAAATTAACGGGAATACAGTTCGACGATCAACGATTCGTTGACGTCTGCGGCGATTTCGCTACGATCTGGAACGGACTTGAAAGTACCTTCCATTTTCTTCGAATCAACCGCTACCCATGTAGGCATGCCGATTTGTTCAGCCAGCGACAGAGCTTCAACGATACGCACTTGCTTCTTCGATTTTTCACGAACAGCAACGACGTCGCCTGGTTTCACTTGGTACGAAGCGATGTTGACAACGATACCGTTGACGGTGAACGCTTTGTGCGAAACCAATTGACGGCCTTCAGCACGAGTCGAACCAAAGCCCATACGGTAAACGACGTTGTCGAGACGCGTTTCGAGCAATTTCAACAGTGTTTCACCGGTGTTGCCTTTACGGCGATCAGCTTCAGCGAAGTAGCGGCGGAACTGACGTTCCAGGATGCCGTACATACGTTTTACTTTTTGCTTCTCACGCAATTGATTGCCATAGTCAGAGGTACGAGCACCAGAGGTGCGACCATGTTGACCAGGTTTCGAATCAAGTTTGCATTTCGAGTCAAGCGAACGACGCGCGCTTTTCAGGAAAAGGTCGGTACCTTCACGACGGGAGAGTTTTGCTTTAGGTCCAATATAACGTGCCACGAGAATTTCCTTTAAATGATGACGCCCCGAATGAATCTTCTGACGAAAACCAATTCATTGAGCGCTAGTCTGACAAATCTGCAATCAGACGGTGGGCTTACTAAGAACAAAACCCGCCAAGGTCATTGGCGGGTAGATAACGGCACAACTACGTCCGTTGAAACAAATGCTTATATACGACGACGCTTAGGTGGGCGGCAACCGTTATGTGGCACTGGTGTGACATCTTGAATCTGGGTAATTTTGATACCAAGATTGTTCAATGCACGAACCGAAGATTCACGACCTGGGCCTGGGCCTTTGATACGCACTTCAAGGTTCTTGATACCGCATTCGATCGCGACTTTACCAGCGGCTTCGGCTGCAACCTGCGCTGCAAACGGGGTCGATTTACGCGAACCTTTAAAGCCGGCACCGCCAGACGTTGCCCATGACAGAGCATTGCCTTGACGATCGGTGATCGTGATGATGGTGTTATTGAAAGACGCGTGAATGTGCGCGATGCCTTCAGCAACGTTCTTTTTAACTTTTTTACGCACACGTGCTGCTGCGGCGTTATTAGGTGCTTTTGCCATAATTCTTTCCTTGAATCCGACGACTAGTCAAACTGCGCTTGGATTATTTTTTCAGCGATTGCGCTGCTTTACGCGGACCCTTGCGAGTACGAGCGTTTGTGCGTGTACGTTGACCACGGCAAGGCAAGCCTTTGCGGTGACGCATACCACGATAGCAACCCAAGTCCATCAGGCGCTTGATGTTCATCGAAATTTCACGACGCAGATCGCCTTCTACGATGAATTTTGCAATTTCATCGCGCAGCTTTTCGAGCTCGTTATCGTCCAGATCCTTGACCTTTTTAGTGGTCAGAACACCTGTTGTGTCGCAAATTTTTTGCGCACGTGGGCGGCCAATACCATAAATAGCGGTCAGACCGATTACGGTATGTTGATGATTGGGTACGTTTACCCCTGCGATACGTGCCATTCGTTATTCCTCAAATCAATAACGTTAAATTAACCTTGGCGCTGCTTATGACGCGGTTCGATGCAAATTACTCGAACGACGCCCTTGCGCTTGATGATCTTACAGTTGCGGCAGATCCGCTTAACTGATGCGAGCACTTTCATTTTTGCCCTCTTTCTTACAGTTGATTCGTTTTAAAGTTACTTAGTACGGAACACAATACGTGCCCTACTCAGATCATAAGGTGTCAACTCTACCGTCACCTTGTCACCAGGCAGAATGCGAATATAGTTCATGCGCATTTTTCCTGAAATATGACCGAGCACTATGTGCCCATTTTCCAACTTGACTCTAAATGTCGCGTTTGGGAGATTTTCTAGAATCTCCCCCTGCATTTGGATTACGTCGTCTTTTGCCATTCGTTTCGTTTTCCTCGCGCTTAACGCGTTGGAATCCCGCCCTTGAAATTAGCCTTGCGAAGCAACGATTCGTACTGCTGGGACATCACGTAGTTTTGCACTTGCGCCATGAAATCCATCGTTACCACCACAATAATCAGAAGCGATGTTCCACCGAAGTAGAAAGGCACCTTCCAACGAGCAATCAGGAACTCAGGCAACAAACAAACCAGCGTAATGTAGACCGCGCCAGCCAACGTCAACCGAGTCAAAATTTTATCAATGTAACGAGCGGTTTGATCGCCAGGACGAATACCTGGAACAAACGCACCACTTTTCTTCAAATTATCGGCTGTCTCTTTGCTGTTAAATACCAGAGCGGTATAGAAGAAGCAGAAGAAAACAATCGCAGCAGCATACAGCAGCGCATGAATCGGTTCACCCGGCGCCATCGATGCAGCCAAATCTTTCAGGAAGCGAACAAACGGACTATTTGTTTCCCCAGATGTGAACCAACTCGTAATCGTCGCCGGGAACAGAATAATCGACGAAGCGAAAATAGGAGGAATCACACCAGCCATATTCAGTTTCAGTGGCAAATGACTGCTTTGACCACCGTAAATCTTGTTGCCAACTTGACGCTTGGCGTAGTTCACCAGAATCTTGCGCTGACCGCGTTCAATGAACACAACCAGATAGGTGACTGCGGCGACAACCAGACAAATCAGAATTGCCGACAACGCGTTCATCGAACCGGTACGAACCAATTCAAACAAACCGGCAACTGCTGTTGGCAAGCCAGCGGCAATACCTGCAAAAATGATGATGGAGATGCCATTACCCAAACCACGTTCGGTAATTTGCTCGCCCAACCACATCAGGAACATCGTGCCGGTAACCAGCGTAATTACAGTAGTAAGGCGGAATGCCATGCCTGGATCGATCACCAAATTTGCTTGGGATTCCAATGCAACAGCAATACCCAAGCCCTGGAAAGTCGCCAGTAACAATGTGCCGTAGCGCGTGTACTGCGTAATCTTTCTACGACCTGCTTCGCCTTCCTTCTTCAGCGCTTCCAACTGTGGCGACACTACCGACATAAGCTGCATGATGATCGACGCAGAAATGTAAGGCATGATGCCCAGCGCAAACACTGTAAAACGGGACAATGCACCACCCGAGAACATGTTAAACATGCCCAGGATGCCACCTTGATTTTGCTTGAACAACTGCGCCAATTCCTCCGGGTTAATACCAGGAACAGGAATGTGCGCTCCGATGCGAAATACTACCAACGCACCGAGCAGAAACCACAGGCGATTCCACGGAAAACCAGTGGAAGCGCCTTTAGCAAGCTGAGGAGTAGTTGCCACAATTTACTCCGTTATCAGACTAAACTTAAGCAACCGAACCGCCAGCGGCTTCGATCGCTGCTTTTGCGCCTTTGGTCGCGATCAGGCCTTTGAGTGTCACTTTTTTAGTGAGCTCACCGGACAAGATAACGCGAACAACGCGTGCCAGTTCACCGATAACGCCAGCTTGCTTCAATGCCAGGATATCGATTTCCGTCACTGGCAATGCTTCCAGATCGGACAAGCGAACTTCTGCTTTGTACGGCGTTGCCAGCGATTTGAAACCACGCTTAGGCAAACGACGTTGCAAAGGCATTTGACCGCCTTCGAAACCGACTTTATGGAAACCGCCTGAACGGGATTTTTGACCTTTGTGACCACGACCGGCTGTCTTGCCCAGGCCAGAGCCGATACCGCGACCGACGCGACGCTTGTAGTGCTTGGCGCCGTCTGCTGGTTGAATAGTATTCAATTCCATGATGTTCTCCGTGTGCAAGCCGAAGCTTACGACACTACTTTCACAAGGTACGATACTTTATTAATCATGCCGCGAACTGCCGGCGTATCTTCCAACTCGGAAACCGAATTGATACCGCGCAAGCCAAGGCCGCGAACGGTAGCGCGATGTGTTTCGCGTGTGCCGATCAGACCCTTGACCAATTTAACTTTGACTGTATTTGCCATAGTGCTCACCTTAGCCCAGAATTTCTTCGACAGACTTGCCGCGTTTCGCTGCAATTTCCGAAGCGGTATTCATTTTTGCCAAGCCGTCCAGAGTTGCACGAACCATGTTGTAAGGATTGGTCGAACCAGTGGATTTCGCCACAACGTTCGTCACACCCATTACTTCAAAAATTGCGCGCATTGGACCGCCAGCGATCACACCGGTACCATCTTTAGCTGGCAGCATCAAAACTGAAGATGCGCCGTGCTTGCCGGTAACCATGTGTTGCAAAGTACCGTTTTTCAACGTCACCTTGATCATTTTGCGGCGTGCTTCTTCCATTGCTTTTTGTACGGCTACTGGCACTTCTTTCGACTTGCCTTTACCCATACCGATGCGGCCATCGCCATCACCAACGACTGCGAGCGCAGCGAAACCCATGATTCGACCACCCTTGACCACTTTGGTCACACGGTTGACCGCGATCATTTTTTCGCGCATGCCGTCGTCCGGCTTCTCGCTTTGCATTTTCGATTGCATTTTTGCCATGACGATTTTTCCTTAGAACTTCAGACCAGCTTCACGCGCAGCTTCAGCAACTGCTTTAACGCGGCCGTGATAACGGAAACCGGAGCGATCGAACGCAACTTCGGCGATTCCTGCTTTCAGTGCTTTTTCTGCAACGCGCTTACCAACCAATGCAGCTGCAGCAGTGTTACCACCCGCGCCAGATTGACCAGCCAACTCTTTACGCACTTCAGCTTCAAGTGTCGAAGCCGACGCCAAAATCTTGGCATCCGGTCCGATGATGCTCGCGTAGATGTGCAAGTTGGTGCGATGCACTGCCAAGCGGATAACCTTCAACTCGGCAATCTTGGCCCGAGTCTGGCGTCCGCGGCGCAGACGTGATTGTTTCTTATCCATCGTCAACCCTTACTTCTTCTTGGTTTCTTTAATCACAACCACTTCGTCCGAATAACGAACGCCTTTGCCTTTGTAAGGCTCAGGACTGCGGTACGCGCGAACTTCAGCTGCCACTTGACCAACTTGTTGGCGGCTGATGCCCTTGATCAGGATCTCGGTTTGCGTCGGCGTTTCCACTTTCACGCCTTGCGGCATTTGGTGCACAACCGGATGCGAGAAGCCCAACGACAGGTTCAGCTTGTCACCTTGCGCTGCTGCACGGTAACCAACACCAACCAACGTCAATTTCTTTTCAAAGCCTTTGGTAACACCATTGACCATGTTGTTGACCAGGGCGCGAATCGTACCCGACATCGCATTTGCTTCGCGGCTGTCGTTAGCGGCTTTGAAACTCAAAGTACCGCTGTTGTTTTCGATTTGCACCAAGCCGTTCAACGACTGGGTCAAAGAGCCCAAAGGACCTTTAACTGTAATTTGCGCTGCTGTGATGGTCGCTTCCGCGCCACTAGGCAGTGCAACTGGCATTTTACCTACACGAGACATCTTGTGCTCCTTAGGCGACGTAGCAAATAACTTCGCCACCGACACCGGTTGCGCGCGCTTTGCGGTCAGTCATGACACCTTTTGGTGTCGACACAATCGCCACACCCAAACCGTTCATAACGTTTGGAATCTCATCTTTGCCTTTGTAGACGCGCAACCCTGGACGGGAAACACGCTCCAAACGCTCGATAACTGGACGACCGGCGTAATATTTCAAACCGATTTTCAGTTCTGCCTTACCAGCAGCTTCTGTCACGGCGTAGTCTTCAATGTAACCCTCGTCGCGCAGGACGTTGGCGATGGCAATTTTGACTTTCGACGATGGCATGGCCACCGATGTTTTTTGCACAACTTGCGCATTGCGGATACGGGTCAGCATATCGGCGATAGGATCGCTCATACTCATTGCTTATTCTCCTATTACCAGCTGGCTTTAGTCATACCGGGAATTTCGCCACGCATGGCGCATTCACGGAGCTTAATACGGCCCAAACCGAACTTACGGAAAGTGCCACGCGGGCGACCAGTCAAAGCGCAACGGTTACGTTGACGAGTAGGAGCCGAGTTACGTGGCAACGCCTGCAATTTCAGGCGCGCTTCGTAGCGCTCTTCTTCCGACTTCGATTGGTCATCAATGATTGCCTTCAACTCAGCACGTTTGCCGGCAAATTTCTTTACCAGGTCTGCGCGCTTTTGTTCACGGTTAATCAGTGCCAGTTTTGCCATGGCAACCTCAGTTTCTGAACGGAAATTTAAATGCGGCGAGAAGCGCTTTTGCTTCATCGTCGGTCTTTGCAGTTGTCGTGATACTGATATTCATACCACGCAATGCATCAATTTTGTCGTATTCAATTTCGGGGAAAATGATCTGCTCTTTCACACCGATATTGTAGTTACCACGACCATCGAAAGCCTTACCCGAAATACCACGGAAATCGCGCACACGCGGCAACGCTACCGTAATAAAGCGATCAAGGAATTCGTACATCTGAGCGCCACGCAAAGTCACCATACAACCGATTGGATAACCTTCACGGATTTTAAAACCCGCAATCGCCTTACGCGCTTTGGTCACAACCGGTTTTTGACCTGCAATCTTGGTCAAATCGCCAACTGCGTGCTCGATGATCTTTTTATCCGCAATCGCTTCCGACAAACCCATGTTCAGGGTGATCTTCAGGATACGCGGAACTTCCATTGCTGATTTGTACGCGAACTTCGCAGTCAAATCACCAACGACTTTTTCTTTATAGAATTCTTGGAGACGGGCCATGATCTCTTAAACCTTAACGACTTCGCCGCTTGACTTGTAAACGCGGACTTTTTTACCGTCCACATCTTTAAAGCCAGCACGATCTGCCTTGCCAGTTGCTGCGTTAAACAACGCAACATTCGACACATGAATTGGCATCAGCTTATCGACGATGCCGCCAGTTGCACCTGTCATCGGGTTAGGCTTGGTCGCTTTTTTAGCGACGTTCACACCGTCAACAACAAGGTAGTTAGCGTCAACGCGACGTTGCACAACACCACGTTTGCCTTTGTCTTTGCCAGTCAGCACAATGACTGCGTCGCTTTTACGAATCTTATCCATCACGACTCCTTACAGAACTTCAGGCGCGAGAGAAACGATTTTCATGAAGCGCTCAGTGCGCAGTTCACGTGTAACCGGTCCAAAAATACGCGTACCAATTGGCTCGAGCTTTGCATTGAGCAAAACTGCGGCATTGCTGTCGAACTTGACCAGGGAACCATCTTGACGACGAACACCCTTGGCAGTACGCACAACAACTGCGTTATAAATTTCGCCTTTTTTCACGCGACCACGTGGCGCAGCAACTTTGACAGTGACTTTGATCACATCGCCAATGCTTGCGTAACGGCGCTTGGAACCGCCAAGCACCTTGATGCACAGAACTTCGCGAGCACCCGTGTTGTCGGCTACTTCGAGCCGGCTTTCAGTTTGAATCATAGTGTTTTCTTTCCCAACTTAACCCGCTATTGCACACAACGCACATTCGCGGTCAGTCTTGGTCTCGGCAGACTGCCGAAAGCAGACTGATGAGGTGGACGATTTTCAAAACTCAATTAACTCAAATTCTGAGCTAAAACTTTTTACTGCAGCTCTTGCAATCAAAACATTGCAACAGCGAAGCCCGCTATTATTACATCGAAATAGCGGGCTCGCAACAACTATTTAAACTATTTGTGCGGCTTGTACAACGCGCGTCACGGTCCAGGCTTTAGTTTTGGAGATCGGGCGACCTTCTTGAATCTCGACCGTATCACCAGCTTTTGCCTGGTTACCTTCATTGTGCGCATGGTATTTATTCGAGCGCATAATGATTTTCCCGTAAAGCGGATGCTTGACGTGACGCTCGATCAGCACGGTTACGGTCTTGTCCATCTTGTCAGACACGACTTTGCCAATCAACGTACGCTTGAGCGCTTGTTTCACTTGATCGTTCATTATTTGGCGTCCTTCTGATTCATGACCGTTTTCACACGTGCTATGTCGCGACGTACTTTTTTCAGCTGCGATGTATTGCTCAGCTGCTGTGTTGCAATCTGCATACGCAGACCGAACTGCGCTTTCAGCAGCTCGTTCAGTTCTTTGGTCAAAGCCGCTTGGTCTTTGCCTTGGAGTTCAGATGTTTTCATGTTCATCCCTATCATTGTCCGACTTGACGGACGACGAACTTGGTCAACAGCGGCAGTTTAGCTGCAGCTAACCGGAACGCTTCGCGTGCCAGAGTTTCGTCAACGCCATCCATCTCGTACAACATTTTGCCTGGCTGAATTTCAGCCACGTAGTATTCCGGATTACCCTTACCGTTACCCATACGGACTTCAGCAGGCTTATTCGAAATTGGCTTATCTGGGAAAATGCGAATCCAGATACGACCACCACGTTTGATGTGACGCGTCATTGCACGACGTGCCGCTTCAATTTGACGCGCTGTAATACGACCGCGACCAATAGCTTTCAAACCGAATTCACCAAACGATACGGCTGTGCCGCGCGAGTGGGAAATACCAGTATTACGGCCTTTTTGCTCTTTACGATATTTTCTGCGTGCTGGTTGCAGCATGATTATTCTCCTGCTTTCTCAGCCGAAACAGCACCGTCAACAGCGGCATCCGGCTTTTTAGCACGAACACGCTTAGCAGCCGGTGCGGCGCCTGGTGCAGCTGCTGCACTTGGTGCGCCTTCTGGGCGAGCTGTACGTGGACGGCTGCTTGGTTTGCCATCATCGCGGCGCGGGCCACGACGTTTGGTGTCATCTTCCTTGGTCAGATCGACTGGTGGTTCGCCGCTAGGCAAACGATCACCCTTGTAGACCCAGACTTTGATACCGATGATGCCGTAGGTTGTTTCAGCTTCGCCGAAACCGTAGTCAATATCAGCGCGCAGCGTGTGAAGTGGCACGCGGCCTTCGCGATACCATTCTTTACGTGCGATCTCGATACCGTTCAGACGACCGGACGACATGATCTTGATACCTTGTGCACCGAGGCGCATTGCATTTTGCATCGCACGCTTCATTGCACGACGGAACATGATTCGTTTTTCCAATTGCTGTGCAATCGAATCAGCGATCAATTGCGCATCGGTTTCAGGTTTACGAATTTCTTCGATATTCACATGAACCGGCACGCCCATCATTTTTGTCAGCGCGGATTTCAATACTTCGATGTCTTCGCCTTTTTTACCGATCACGACACCAGGACGTGAGCTGTAAATAGTGATGCGAGCATTTTTTGCTGGACGCTCAATAATGACGCGACCAACCGAAGCATTCTTCAGTTTGGTTTTGAGGTATGCACGAACTTTGAGATCTTCGTTGAGCATGGTGGCAAAATTGCTATTGCCAGCATACCAACGCGATGCCCAGTTACGTGTAACCGCAAGGCGAAAACCGGTTGGATGTATCTTCTGTCCCATCGTGACTCCTTAGTTACCGACAGTCACGTAAATGTGACAGGATTGTTTAGAGATACGATCACCCCGGCCTTTAGCGCGTGCTGTGAAGCGCTTCAGGATCGGGCCCTTTTCGACATAGATCGTTTTCACGAACAATTCGTCGATGTCTGCGCCATCATTGTGCTCGGCATTCGCAATTGCGGATTCCAGAACACGCTTGATGATTGCAGCACCTTTCTTCGGGCTGAACTGCAGAAGATTCAGAGCGGCGTCAACTTTCTTGCCGCGGATTTGATCCGCAACCAGACGACCCTTCTGATCCGACAGGCGCACGCCTTTGAGGATAGCTTTAGTTTCCATTATTTCTTAGCCTTCTTGTCAGCAGCGTGGCCCTTGAACGTACGGGTCAGCGCGAATTCGCCAAGTTTATGACCAACCATGTTTTCCGAAACATACACCGGGACGTGTTGCTTGCCGTTATGCACAGCAATCGTCAAACCGATGAAATCCGGCATGATGGTCGAACGGCGAGACCAGGTTTTGATTGGCTTTTTGTCTTTGATCGCTTGCGCGGTTTCGACTTTTTTCACCAGGTGGGCGTCGCAAAACGGCCCTTTTTTCAATGAACGTGTCATGTCTTATCCTTATTTCTTGCCGCGGCGCGAGACGATCATGGAAGTCGTGCGCTTGTTGCGACGCGTCTTCTTGCCCTTGGTCTGCTGGCCCCATGGCGACACTGGATGACGACCCGCTGCCGTTTTACCTTCACCACCACCGTGCGGGTGATCGACCGGATTCATGACCACACCGCGAACGGTAGGACGAACACCGCGCCAACGCATCGCACCTGCTTTACCGATTTTACGCAAGCTGTGTTCGGCATTGCCGACTTCACCTACGGTCGCACGGCATTCAACGTGAATGCGGCGAACTTCACCAGAGCGCAAACGAACTTGAGCGTAAGTACCTTCACGCGCCATCAGAACAACACCAGCGCCAGCTGTACGTGCAATTTGTGCACCTTTGCCTGGCAGCATTTCGACGCAATGCATGATTGTGCCGACTGGGATGTTACGGATAGGCAGGCAGTTACCCGATTTAATCGGCGCTTCCGAGCCATTCATCACTTGATCACCAACGGCCATGCCTTTGGTTGCAATGATGTATTGACGCTCACCATCCGCATACAATACCAACGCGATGTTTGCCGTGCGGTTTGGATCGTATTCGATACGTTCTACTTTTGCAGGGATAGCATCTTTAGTGCGCTTGAAGTCGATAACGCGATAGTGCTGCTTGTGACCACCACCGATATGACGGGTAGTGATGTGACCGTTATTATTACGACCAGCAGTTTTCGATTTCTTTTCGATCAGACCTGCGAATGGACGGCCTTTGTACAGGTCGGCATTGACGACCTTGACCATGCCACGACGACCAGGCGAGGTCGGCTTGACTTTAACGAGTGCCATTATTTAGCCTCCTCGGTGAAGTTGATTTCTTGACCAGGCTTCAGGCATACAAACGCACGACGCGTGTGATTGCGACGACCATTGAAGCGGCCCGAACGTTTTTGCTTACCTTGACGATTGGCAACTTGAACAGATTCAACTTGAACCTTGAACAGCAACTCAACCGCAGCTTTGATTTCAAGCTTGGTAGCGTCCGGCATCACGAGGAAAACGACTTGCTCGTTTTTCTCGGCAACAAACGTTGCCTTCTCGGAAATGACTGGCGCCAACAACACTTTCATCAAGCGTTCTTCACTATGTTTCAGAATCGCGCTCATGCCAGCATCTCCTCAATCTTGGCCAATGCCAATTTCGTGATCAGGATCTTCTTGTAGAAGACCAGCGAAACTGGATCAGCATGACGTGGCTCGCAAATCAGCACGTTAGGCAGATTGCGCGATGCCAACAACAGGTTTTCATCCAGACTGTCAGTAATGACCAGCACGGAATCAAGACCCATACCTTTCAATTTTTGCGACAAGAGCTTGGTCTTAGGCGCATCAACTGACAGGCTTTCGATTACGGAGAGACGACCTTCGCGAGCCAACTGCGAGAGGATCGAGCAGAGACCTGCGCGATACATCTTTTTGTTAACTTTGTGCGAGAAGTTTTCATCAGGCGAGTTCGGGAAAATCCGACCGCCGCCGCGCCACAAAGGCGATGATGACATACCAGCACGAGCGCGGCCCGTACCTTTTTGACGCCAAGGTTTTTTGGTGGTGTGATGAACTTCTTCACGATCTTTTTGTTTGCGATTACCACTACGTGCGTTGGCTTGATAGGCAACGACGACCTGGTGAATCAGCGCTTCATTGTAGTCACGGCCGAAAATAGTATCTGGCGCAGCAACGTTCGAAGACGATTGACCTTGGTCATTCAGGAGCTTGAGTTCCATGAATTAAGCCCCCTTCTTTGCTTTGGTTTTAATAGCCGGCGAAACAATCACCTGACCATTTTTCGCACCAGGAACAGCACCTTTAACCAGCAACAACTGGCGATCAGCATCAATACGAGCGATCTCAAGGTTTTGAATTGTGCGATTCACGTCACCCAAGTGACCAGTCATGCGCTTACCAGGGAAAACGCGACCTGGATCTTGCGCCATACCGATGGAGCCTGGAACATTATGCGAACGTGAGTTACCGTGCGTTGCACGACCGGAGGAGAAGTGATAACGCTTGATAACACCAGCGTAACCCTTACCGATAGTCACGCCCTGCACATCCACTTTTTGACCGACTTCGAACAGGCTGGCAGCGATAACATCGCCGACTTTCAGTTCGGAGGCAGCAGTAGCAGCAACACGGAATTCTTTCAGGACAGTGCCAGCTTCAACACCTGCTTTGGCATGATGACCAGCAGAAGCTTTATTGACACGGGAAGCACGACGGCTACCGAAAGCGATCTGAACAGCCGAATAACCATCGACGTCAGGCGTTTTGATTTGTGTCACACGATTGTTAGACACGTCCAGCACGGTCACAGGAATTGAATCCCCGTCATCCGTGAAGATGCGCATCATACCAACCTTGCGACCAAGCAGGCCTTGGCCTTTATCTTGGTTTTGGTTCATTTTTTCTCCATTCCCACCTACGATTGGGCGGGGCTGATATATAAAACTACTTAAAACTACGAAATGCGACAAGGATTCCAAATTGGAATCCTCAGCGAAGCCCGAGATTATAACTGGTGAACAGCGCTTCCACAACACATAAATACGTGAATTGTTGCTGTCTGCAGCTTAAATGCGGGACATATTCTGCCCCGCATTATTAAAAAACAAATTATTGCAGTTTGATTTCTACATCAACGCCAGCAGGCAAATCCAGTTTCATCAGAGCGTCAACTGTTTTGTCCGTAGGATCAACAATGTCCATCAGACGAACGTGAGTACGGATTTCGAATTGATCGCGCGATGTTTTGTTGACGTGCGGCGAACGCAAAACGTCAAAACGCTGGATACGTGTTGGCAATGGCACTGGGCCCTTGACAACTGCGCCGGTACGCTTAGCGGTATCAACGATTTCGAGTGCCGATTGATCGATCAAACGGTAATCGAAAGCTTTCAGGCGAATACGGATCTTTTGGTTTGGAGCTGACTTCGGTGCTGTTGACATATTCATTCCTTAAAAGAGCGAGCCGCGAGTGAGTACAAGTAAGTAAGCACTCGCGGCGATAGTAAATGGCGATTAAGCCAAATCGTTTATTGCGTTATTGATTACTCAATAATTTTAGCAACAACACCGGCGCCGACGGTACGACCGCCTTCGCGAATCGCGAAGCGCAGACCTTCTTCCATCGCAATCGGGTTGATCAACATCACGGTAATCGAGACGTTGTCGCCTGGCATAACCATTTCTTTATCCTTCGGCAACTCGATCGAACCAGTTACGTCCGTTGTACGGAAGTAGAACTGTGGACGGTAGTTGTTGAAGAATGGTGTATGACGGCCGCCTTCATCTTTCGACAGAACGTAGATTTCGCCTGTGAAATGTTTGTGCGGTTTGATCGAGCCTGGCTTTGCCAAGACTTGACCACGTTCTACGTCTTCACGCTTGGTGCCGCGCAACAGTACGCCGACGTTGTCGCCTGCTTGACCTTGGTCGAGCAGTTTACGGAACATTTCAACGCCGGTGCAGGTGGTCACTTGGGTGTCGCGGATGCCGACGATTTCCAGTGCTTCACCAACTTTGACGATACCGCGTTCGATACGACCGGTCACAACTGTACCGCGACCCGAGATCGAGAATACATCTTCTACTGGCAACAGGAAGGCGCCGTCTACTGCGCGTTCTGGTGTTGGGATGTAGCTGTCGAGTGCGTCAGCCAGTGCCATGATGGCTTGTTCGCCCAATGGACCGGTGTCGCCTTCGAGTGCCAACTTGGCCGAACCTTTGATGATTGGCAAGTCGTCGCCTGGGAATTCGTATTTCGAAAGAAGTTCGCGCACTTCCATTTCGACCAATTCCAACAACTCTTCGTCGTCGACCATGTCGCATTTATTCAGAAACACGATGATGTATGGAACGCCAACTTGGCGGGCCAACAGGATGTGTTCACGCGTTTGCGGCATAGGACCGTCTGCTGCGGAGCAAACCAGGATCGCGCCGTCCATCTGAGCCGCGCCGGTGATCATGTTTTTAACATAATCGGCATGGCCTGGGCAGTCAACGTGAGCGTAGTGACGGTTGGTGGTTTCGTATTCAACGTGTGCGGTGTTGATCGTGATGCCGCGCGCTTTTTCTTCTGGCGCTGCGTCAATTTGATCGTACGCTTTTGCTTCGCCACCGAATTTTTTCGACAACACAGTCGCAATCGCTGCGGTCAGTGTGGTTTTGCCGTGATCGACGTGACCAATCGTGCCGACGTTGACGTGCGGCTTGGTCCGCTCGAATTTGCCTTTTGCCATTTTATTCTTCCTTCAAAAAGAACGATTTATCTAAATTTAAGACACCCCGTTGGGAGCATCATTTGACTTTACTTATTACAAGTCAGGGAGCGTCGCAGATATGCTCGACTCGCCTGACTTTTCAACTAATACAATTACTTAGGCGCCTTCGATGTGACGATTGCATCGATCACGTTTTTAGGTGCTTCAGAGTAGTGCTTGAATTCCATCGAGTAAGTTGCACGACCTTGCGTTGCGGAACGCAACGATGTCGAGTAACCAAACATTTCGGACAAAGGAACTTCGGCTTTGATGATCTTGCCGCCGCCGCCCGCGATTTCGTCCATGCCTTGCACCATGCCGCGACGTGAGGACAAATCGCCCATCACGGTACCAGCGTAGTCTTCAGGCGTTTCAACTTCGACCGCCATCATTGGCTCCAGAATGACTGGGCTAGCTTTACGGCAGCCGTCTTTGAACGCCATCGATGCAGCCATACGGAACGCGTTTTCATTCGAATCGACGTCATGGTATGAACCGAAGAACAAGGTGACTTTTACGTCAACAACTGGGTAACCAGCGAGAACGCCGGAAGTCAGTGTTTCGCGCACACCTTTTTCAACTGCAGGGATGTATTCGCGAGGAACCGTACCACCCTTGATCGCGTCGATGAATTCAAAACCTTTGCCCGGCTCTTGCGGCTCGATTTTCAAAACAACGTGACCGTACTGACCACGACCACCGGATTGCTTGACGAATTTACCTTCGATTTCTTCGCAAACTTTACGAATGGTTTCGCGATACGCAACCTGTGGCTTACCGACAGTCGCTTCGACGCCAAATTCGCGCTTCATACGATCAACGATAATGTCCAGATGCAATTCGCCCATACCGGCAATAATGGTTTGACCCGATTCTTCATCGGTACGCACGCGGAACGATGGATCTTCAGCCGCCAGACGATTCAACGCCAAGCCCATTTTTTCTTGATCGACTTTCGTCTTAGGCTCAACAGCTTGCGAAATCACAGGCTCAGGGAAAACCATGCGCTCAAGGACAACAATCGCCTTGTCGTCGCACAATGTGTCGCCAGTTGTCGTGTCTTTCAAGCCAACGACCGCAGCGATATCGCCAGCGAGCATTTCCTTGATTTCTTCACGTTGATTAGCGTGCATTTGAACGATACGGCCGATACGTTCTTTCTTCTCTTTTACAGAGTTGAAAACGGTATCGCCCGAATTCAAGGTACCGGAATAGCAACGGATAAAGCAGAGCTGACCAACAAACGGATCGGTTGCGATCTTGAATGCCAACGCCGAGAATTTCTCGGTATCTTCTGCTTTACGCACGACTGGCTCGTCATCTTCGTTCAGGCCCGGCACAGGTGGAATATCCACTGGCGATGGCAAGTACTCGATCACGCCGTCCAACATGGCTTGCACGCCCTTGTTTTTGAACGCGGTGCCGCACATCATTGGAACGATTTCGCTGGCGATGGTACGTTGACGAATCGCAGCCTTGATATCAGCTTCCGACAAATCGCCTTCTTCCAGGTACTTGTTCATCAATTCTTCAGATGCTTCGGCAGCCGCTTCAACCATGTTTTCACGCCATTTTTTCGCTTCAGCCAGCAGATTATCCGGAATCTCACGGTAATCAAACTTCATGCCTTGCGATGCGTCATCCCAGTAAATAGCCTTCATTTTTACCAGATCGATTACGCCTTCGAACAAATCTTCAGCGCCGATAGGCACTTGCATCGGGATCGGATTTGCCTTCAAACGCGCACGCATTTGCTCGTAAACTTTGAAGAAGTTTGCGCCGGTACGATCCATCTTGTTGACGAATGCCAAACGTGGAACTTTGTACTTGTTAGCTTGACGCCATACCGTTTCCGACTGCGGCTGAACGCCGCCGACAGCACAGTAAACCATGCAGGCACCGTCGAGTACGCGCATCGAACGTTCCACTTCGATCGTGAAGTCAACGTGACCCGGGGTATCAATGATATTGATGTGATGCGCAGGGAAATTGTTCGCCATGCCTTTCCAGAAGCAAGTCGTCGCAGCAGACGTAATCGTGATGCCGCGCTCTTGTTCCTGCTCCATCCAGTCCATGGTGGCCGCGCCATCATGCACTTCGCCAATCTTGTGATTCACGCCCGTGTAAAACAGTACGCGCTCAGTCGTCGTCGTTTTACCAGCATCGATGTGAGCCGAAATACCGATATTGCGGTAGCGCTCAATGGGGGTCTTGCGGGCCATAGTTAGTCCTAATTCTTTTTAATGAACAAAACCGAGCGCCATTTTTTCCAAAATGTGCCCGGCCTCGAACAAATTACACATGTAACGAACCTCGCCTGCGTAAGCAGACGAATCCGCCAATCTATTAGAAGCGGAAGTGCGAGAACGCCTTGTTCGCTTCTGCCATGCGGTGCACTTCATCGCGCTTTTTCATTGCACCGCCGCGGCTTTCCGCAGCTTCGAGCAATTCACCAGCGAGACGTTGTGGCATCGATTTTTCGCTGCGCTTGTTTGCAGCTTCGCGCAACCAACGCATGGACAAAGCCATACGACGGACCGGACGAACTTCAACAGGCACCTGGTAGTTTGCACCACCGACGCGACGGGATTTAACTTCAACCAGCGGTTTGCAGTTAAGGATTGCAGCTGTAAATACTTCCAGCGGATCCTTGCCTGATTTGGTCTGGATATGCTCAAACGCACCGTAGATGATGTTTTCTGCGACCGATTTTTTACCGGACAACATCAACACGTTTACAAATTTGGCAACATCAACATTACCGAATTTTGGATCTGGCAGTATGTCCCGCTTGGGAACTTCACGACGACGTGGCATTTCGATTCCTTTCAATCTTCAGTTGAGGCGCAACAACATGTTTGCCGCACACTCGCGGATAGTCATCATAACCATCCACTTACTCGGCCCATTGGGGACCGACACAATTTCGCGGAGACCGCGAAAATACTTAATTACTTCTTGCCAGCTTTAGCACGCTTAGTACCGTACTTCGAACGCGCTTGCTTACGGTCTTTAACACCTTGAGTATCCAAAGCGCCGCGAACCATGTGATAACGCACACCCGGCAAATCTTTTACACGACCGCCGCGCAACAGCACGACACTATGTTCTTGCAAGTTATGGCCTTCACCGCCGATATACGAAATAACTTCGAAACCGTTGGTCAAACGCACTTTGGCAACTTTACGGAGAGCCGAGTTAGGCTTCTTTGGAGTCGTGGTGTAGACGCGGGTACATACGCCGCGTTTTTGCGGGCTGTTTTCCAGCGCCGGCGATTTGCTCTTGACGCGTGCAGAAACACGCGGCTGGCGAATCAATTGATTGATGGTTGGCATCGCTCTATATCCAGCTAATACAACATTAATAATACGAACCCGAAAACGGTTGTTCGGGGACTAAAGAATCATTGCGGAAGAATTTTTATTCGACGCGCGCCTCGATTGGCAAGGAAGGAAAACGCACAAGGGGATTGCGGAGAAGCAAGACCAAAGAGCGCTTAAGCCCAGCAGAGCTTAAAATCGAGAACTCGCGAGTATAGCCCTGACTACCTTCGCAGTCAACAAATGTATTGGGACGCGCACTTTAATTTCGTTGCAAAAAGATGCGAACCACGCCGGAATCACTCTATTTCCGATCTATTTGTTGTCAAAAGGTATTTTATTTCGCTGAATATCGGGCTACAAGTATCGATTCAACGATACCCTCAATCTGTTTCCACAAAGAAAAACGGCATCGGGATTTCTCCTGATGCCGTTAGATGCTTTAACTACGCTTTGATTAAGAAGCGTCGGTATCGCTGTCAGGCGTGCTGGCGATGTCAGCAAACTGCGCTTCCGCTTCGGCTGCGCGAGCAGCCTTTTCGGATTGCAACAGCGCTGTGCGCTCTTCCGCTTCCCACGATTCCTTTTCCTTGCGAGCACGATGGAACGCGAGGCCGGTACCGGCAGGGATCAAACGACCAACGATGACGTTCTCTTTCAGGCCGCGCAGACCATCGCGCTTGCCCATGATCGCAGCTTCGGTCAGGACACGTGTAGTTTCCTGGAACGATGCAGCCGAGATGAAGGAGTCGGTCGACAACGATGCCTTGGTAATACCCAGCAACACGTTTTCGTAGGTTGCAGGGATCTTGCCTTGGGCAACGACGCGGTCGTTTTCGTCCAGCAATTCCGAGCGCTCAACTTGTTCACCCACGATGTAGTTCGCATCGCCGGCATCAACAACTTGAACGCGACGCAACATTTGACGCACGATGACTTCGATGTGCTTGTCGTTGATCTTCACGCCTTGCAAACGGTACACGTCTTGCACTTCGTCGACGATGTAACGTGCCAGCGCTTCGATACCCAACAAACGCAGGATGTCTTGTGGATCAGCTGGGCCGTCAACAATCATTTCGCCTTTGTTCACAACCTGGCCGTCATGTACCAGCACTTGCTTGTCCTTGGTGATCAAGAACTCGTGCTTGTTGCCGTCCATGTCTGTGATTTCCAGACGTTGCTTGCCTTTGGTTTCTTTACCGAATGCAACTGTACCGGTGACTTCTGCCAGCATGCCGGCATCTTTCGGCGAACGCGCTTCGAACAATTCGGCAACACGCGGCAGACCACCGGTGATGTCACGTGTTTTCTGCGATTCGGTCGGGATACGTGCCAGCACTTCGCCGACGGTAACTTGCTGACCGTCTTTAACAGTGATCAGCGCGCCGACCTGGAAGCCGATCGTCACTGCATGTTCGGTACCAGCGATTTTGACTTCTTCGCCTTGTTCGTTCAACAGTTTGACCTGTGGACGAACAGTTTTGGTAACCGAGCCACGACGTTTCGCATCGATAACAACCAGAGTCGACAGACCGGTAACTTCATCGATCTGACGCGCAACGGTCGAACCTTCTTCGACGTTCTCGAATTTCACCACACCGGTGTATTCGGTAATGATCGGACGGGTCAATGGATCCCATGTTGCCAATGCAGTACCGGCTTTGATGACCAGACCATCTTTGACGATCAGGGTCGCACCGTACGGTACTTTATGACGCTCACGTTCACGACCGTGATCATCGGTAATCAGCACTTCACCTGAACGGGAAATGACGATCTGACCGCCTTTACCGTTAGTGACATAACGCATCGTCGCTGTGAATCGAACGGTACCGTTCGATTTGGCTTCCACCGACGAAGCAACTGCCGCACGCGACGCTGCACCACCAATGTGGAAGGTACGCATTGTCAACTGTGTGCCTGGCTCACCGATCGATTGTGCAGCGATAACACCCACTGCTTCACCGGCGTTGACCATGGAACCACGACCGAGGTCACGGCCGTAACACATTGCGCACAGGCCGAAGCGTGTGTCGCAAGTCAATGGCGTACGTACTTTTACTTCATCGATGCCGAGGCGTTCGATTTCTTCAACCATATCTTCATCCAGCAAGGAGCCAGCTGCGTACAGGGTTGCTTGTGTTTCAGGGTTGACGATGTCGTTCGCTGCAACGCGGCCGAGGATACGGTCACGCAATGCTTCGATGACTTCACCGCCTTCGACCATAGCCTTCATCGAAGCGCCGTTCGAGGTGCCGCAATCATCTTCGATCACGACCAGATCCTGCGTCACGTCGACCAGACGACGTGTCAGGTAACCCGAGTTCGCTGTCTTCAAGGCGGTATCGGCCAGGCCTTTACGTGCACCGTGAGTCGAGATGAAGTATTGCAACACGTTCAGACCTTCGCGGAAGTTCGCGGTGATCGGCGTTTCAATGATGGAACCATCCGGTTTCGCCATCAGGCCACGCATACCGGCCAGCTGACGAATCTGTGCTGCGGAACCGCGCGCACCCGAATCGGCCATCATGTAAATCGC
Source organism: Herminiimonas aquatilis (assembly GCF_042665175.1). NCBI lineage: Bacteria > Pseudomonadati > Pseudomonadota > Betaproteobacteria > Burkholderiales > Oxalobacteraceae > Herminiimonas > Herminiimonas aquatilis. The sequence continues at coordinate 1,699,518 of NZ_JBHTCC010000001.1, read as the reverse complement.
ATTGAAGGATTCTTGCGTGGACTTCGTACCGTCACGCTTGACCACATCTTCAACCTTGAGTTGATCCATCATGGCCTTGCCGACGTCATCGCCTGCCTTGCCCCAGATATCAACCACTTTGTTGTAGCGTTCGCCGGCAGTCACCAGACCGGACGAGTATTGCTGTTCGATCTGTTTGACTTCGCCTTCGGCAGTCGCAATGATGTCCACTTTTTGCGGTGGTACCAGCATGTCGTCGACGCAGATAGAGATACCAGCGCGTGTCGCCAGGCGGAAACCCGATTGCAGCAATTGATCAGCAAACACAACCGTAGCGCGCAGACCGCACTTACGGAAGGACAAGTTGATCAGGCGTGAAATTTCTTTCTTTTTCAGCGCGCGGTTCAATACGGAGAACGGCAAGCCTTTAGGCAGAATTTCCGACAGGATCGCGCGACCGACTGTTGTTTCGTAACGGGTTACCGTTTTTTCGAATTCGCCGGTTTCGACGTTCTTCGGATATTCGGTAATACGTACGGTAATACGCGTTGCCAGTTCAACTTCTTTGTTGTCGTAGGCGCGGATGACTTCGGACACGTCCGGGAACATCATGCCTTCGCCCTTGGCATTGATCGCTTCGCGAGTCGCGTAGTACAGACCCAACACGATATCTTGAGAAGGAACGATCGATGGCTCGCCGTTCGATGGGAACAAGATGTTGTTCGAAGCCAGCATCAAAGTGCGTGCTTCCATCTGTGCTTCGATCGACAGTGGAACGTGGACCGCCATTTGATCGCCGTCAAAGTCGGCATTAAACGCAGCGCAGACCAATGGGTGCAATTGAATTGCCTTGCCTTCGATCAGGACAGGTTCGAACGCTTGAATACCAAGACGATGCAAGGTAGGTGCGCGGTTCAACATGACCGGATGCTCACGGATCACGTCTTCCAGGATGTCCCACACAACCGGCTCTTGAATCTCAACCAGTTTTTTCGCAGCCTTGATGGTTGTTGCCAGACCCATCAATTCGAGCTTGTTGAAAATGAATGGTTTGAACAATTCCAAAGCCATCAATTTCGGCAAGCCGCATTGATGCAATTTCAATTGTGGACCCACGACGATCACGGAACGACCCGAGTAATCGACGCGTTTGCCCAGCAAGTTTTGACGGAAACGACCGCCCTTGCCTTTGATCATTTCTGCCAGTGACTTCAGCGGACGCTTGTTCGCACCAGTCATTGCTTTACCGCGACGGCCGTTATCCAGCAGCGAATCGACCGCTTCTTGCAACATACGTTTTTCGTTACGCGTAATGATTTCCGGCGCGCGGAGTTCCATCAAACGCTTCAAACGGTTGTTACGGTTAATGACGCGGCGATACAGATCATTCAGATCGGAAGTCGCAAAACGACCACCATCCAGCGGCACCAGTGGGCGCAGTTCTGGCGGCAAGACCGGCAACACTTCCATGATCATCCAGTCAGGCTTGATGCCCGAACGTTGGAACGCTTCCAGCACTTTCAGGCGCTTGGCGTATTTCTTGATCTTGGCTTCGGATTTGGAATCTTTCAATTCCTGACGCAGCATTTCAGCATCGCGATCGATGTCGATGGCACGCAGCAATTCACGGATACCTTCGGCGCCCATGAATGCGGTGAAGTCGTCGCCGAATTCTTCGTACTTGGCTGCGTAATCGTCTTCTGACATGATCTGGCAACGCTTCAGCGGCGTCATGCCTGGATCGGTCACAACGTAGGCTTCAAAATACAGAACGCGTTCGATATCCCGCAGTGTCATATCGAGCACCATACCCAGACGGGATGGCAGCGATTTCAAGAACCAGATATGCGCGGTCGGCGATGCCAACTCGATGTGGCCCATGCGTTCACGACGCACTTTGGCCAATGTGACTTCAACGCCGCATTTTTCGCAGATAACGCCGCGATGTTTCAGGCGTTTGTATTTGCCGCACAGGCATTCGTAATCTTTAATCGGGCCAAAGATTTTTGCGCAAAACAAGCCGTCACGTTCAGGCTTGAAAGTACGATAGTTAATGGTTTCCGGCTTTTTGACTTCGCCGTAGGACCACGAACGGATTTTTTCCGGTGACGCCAGACCAATTTTGATCGCGTCGAATTGTTCGTTTTGCTGAACTTGCTTGAATAGATCGAGCAGTGCTTTCATGTATCACTCCAGTTGGCGTGAAAAAACGCTTGATGATGAGAAGGTTGCGTCGGCGCTGCTTTAAACCCTGTTCGCATGGGCGGGAGAGCTGAGGTGGCAAGAGTAACTTCCACACTGAGTTCCGCGCATACCGGGACAGACGACACTTCCAGAAACTGCTATTGCCTAGCTATTTTTCTACTACGCTTGCTTCAGTACTAAATTCCAGTCAGCAAAGGGAAGAGCAGCGATCGCTACCCTTCCCTTGCTTTACATCAGTCGCGTTCCAGGTCGATATCGATACCCAGCGAGCGGATTTCCTTAACGAGAACGTTGAAGGATTCCGGCATACCGGCGTCGATGACGTGGTCGCCCTTGACGAGATTTTCGTACACTTTGGTACGGCCATTCACGTCATCGGACTTGACGGTCAACATCTCTTGCAAGACGTAAGACGCGCCGTATGCTTCCAGTGCCCAGACTTCCATCTCACCGAAACGCTGGCCACCGAACTGAGCTTTACCGCCCAGTGGTTGCTGCGTAACCAGTGAATAAGGACCGGTCGAACGTGCATGCATCTTGTCATCAACCAAGTGATGCAGCTTGAGGTAGTGCATGTAACCGACAGTCACAGAACGCTCAAACGCTTCACCGGTACGACCGTCATACATGGTGACCTGATTCTTGGAAGCAGTCATGCCCAGTTGCTTGGCAATGTGATCCGGGTAAGCCAGATCCAGCATGCGACGGGTTTCGCCTTCATCGGCACCATCAAACACTGGTGTTGCGAACGGCACACCGTTCTTCAGATTGCTCGCGAGCTCCAGAATTTCCGTATCGCTGAAACTATCGAGATCCTCTGTCTTGCCGGACTCGTTATAGATCGCTGCCAGGAATTTGCGCAGTTCAGCAAGCTGTACCTGCGCAGCGAGCATTTCGCCGATACGCAAACCCAAACCTTTAGCTGCCCAGCCCAGATGGACTTCCAGAACCTGACCAACGTTCATCCGCGAAGGAACGCCCAGTGGATTCAATACGACGTCCGCTGGTGTACCGTCAGCCATATGAGGCATGTCTTCGATAGGCAGAATGCGTGAAACCACACCCTTATTACCGTGACGACCTGCCATCTTGTCGCCTGGTTGCAGACGACGTTTGACTGCCAGATAAACCTTGACCATCTTCTGTACGCCTGGCGGCAATTCATCGCCTTGCGTCAGTTTTTTACGCTTTTCTTCGAACGCCAGATCGAACTGGTGACGTTTTTCAGCGATCGATTCCTTAATCGCTTCCAGTGCGTTGGCCGATGTGTCGTCGGAAGGACGAATATCAAACCAGTGGTATTTGTCCAGATCGGCCAAATATTCCTTGGTGATTTTCGCGCCTTTGGCGATTTTCTTAGGACCGCCGTTGACGACTTTGCCGATCAACATTTTTTCCAGACGCTGGAATGCATCGCCTTCAACGATACGCAACTGATCGTTCAAATCCAAACGATAGCGTTGCAGTTCGTCGTCGATAATCTGTTGTGCACGTTTGTCGCGTGGAATACCTTCACGCGTAAACACTTGCACGTCGATCACGGTGCCGACCATGCCGGACGGTACGCGCAACGATGTATCTTTTACGTCGGATGCTTTTTCGCCGAAAATCGCGCGCAGCAGCTTTTCTTCCGGTGTCAGTTGTGTTTCGCCTTTAGGCGTCACTTTACCGACCAGCGTATCGCCAGCGGTGACTTCTGCACCGATGTAGACGATACCGGATTCATCCAGACGCGCCAGCTGGTTTTCAGCCAGGTTAGAGATATCACGGGTGATTTCTTCTGCGCCCAACTTGGTGTCACGTGCAACAACCGACAACTCTTCGATATGAATCGAGGTGTAGCGGTCATCAGCGACGACTTTTTCAGAGATCAGAATCGAATCTTCGAAGTTGTAGCCGTTCCATGGCATAAACGCGACCAGCATGTTTTGACCCAGAGCGAGTTCGCCCAAGTCGGTCGATGCACCGTCGGCGATCACGTCATGTTTTGCAACGCGGTCGCCAACTTGCACGATTGGACGTTGGTTGATGTTCGTGTTCTGGTTCGAACGGGTGTACTTGATCAAGTTGTAGATGTCGACACCGACTTCGCCCGCTTGTGCTTCGTCGTCGTTGACGCGAATCACGACGCGGCCTGCATCGATGTAATCAACGATACCGCCACGCAATGCCTGCACGGTCGTACCTGAATCGACTGCTACCGTACGTTCGATACCGGTACCAACCAATGCTTTTTCCGGACGCAAGCATGGAACTGCCTGACGTTGCATGTTGGCACCCATCAAAGCGCGGTTCGCATCATCGTGTTCAAGGAACGGAATCAGGGAAGCCGCAACCGACACGACCTGGCCTGGCGCAACGTCCATGTACTGAACGCGCTCTGGCGAGACCAGAATCGTTTCGCCGGCTTCACGTGCAGAAACCAGTTCATCCGACAGCGAACCCGATTTGTCGATCGTTGCATTCGCCTGAGCGATGATGTAACGACCTTCTTCAATAGCGGACAGATAGTCGATCTGATCGGTGACTTTGCTGCCTTCGACTTTACGATATGGGGTTTCGAGGAAACCGTATTCGTTCAGACGAGCATACAGAGCCAGCGAGTTGATCAAACCAATGTTCGGGCCTTCAGGCGTTTCGATCGGGCACACGCGACCATAGTGAGTCGGATGCACGTCGCGCACTTCAAAGCCTGCACGTTCACGAGTCAAACCGCCAGGTCCGAGGGCAGAAACACGACGTTTGTGCGTGATTTCCGACAATGGATTGGTTTGATCCATAAACTGCGACAACTGCGACGAACCGAAGAATTCGCGGATCGCAGCCGAAATCGGCTTGGAGTTGATCAAATCATGCGGCATCAGGTTGTCTGCTTCGGCTTGGCCGAGGCGTTCCTTGACAGCACGTTCAACGCGGACCAGACCGGCACGGAACTGGTTTTCAGCGAGTTCGCCGACGCAACGAACGCGACGGTTACCCAAGTGATCAATATCATCGACTTCGCCGCGACCATTGCGCAACTCAACCAGAATCTTGATCACTGCCAGCACGTCTTCATTCGACAGTGTCATGGCGCCAGTCAATTCATCGCGACCGATGCGACGGTTGAATTTCATGCGACCCACAGCCGACAGATCGTAACGATCTGCGTTATAGAACAAGCCGTTGAACAATGCCTCAACTGAATCTTCAGTTGGCGGTTCGCCTGGGCGCATCATGCGATAGATCGCAACTTTCGCTGCCATCTGATCGTTGGTGTCATCCATGCGCAGTGTTTGCGAGATGTAGCCGCCTTGATCCAGATCATTGGTGTACAAGGTCTGGATTGCAGCAACATCACCTTCACGCAAACGTGCCAGCAGATCTTCCGTCAATTCATCATTGGCATTGGCAATGACTTCGCCCGTGCTTGCATCAACGATGTTTTTCGCCAGGATACGACCCAGCAGGTAGTCTTCCGGAACGGAAATTTGCTTGATGCCAGCAGCTTCAACATCGCGCACATGCTTGCTGTTGATACGCTTGTCTTTAGCGACAATGACTTTGCCGGCTTTGTCAGCGATGTCAAAACGGGCGACTTCGCCACGCAGACGCTCGGCGACAAATTTCATTTCAGCGCCATCAGCGTGCAGAGTGAAATCATCGAACACAAAGAAGTTTTCGAGGATCTGCTCCGGCGTCATGCCGATAGCCTTCAGCAGGATTGTGACAGGCATTTTGCGACGACGATCGACGCGGAAGAACAGGATGTCTTTCGGGTCGAATTCATAGTCGAGCCATGAACCACGGTAAGGAATGATACGTGCGGAGAACAGCAATTTACCGGACGAGTGTGTCTTGCCGCGATCATGTTCAAAGAACACGCCTGGCGAACGATGCAACTGCGACACGATAACGCGCTCGGTGCCGTTGATGACGAAGGAACCGGTTGTCGTCATGAGCGGCAATTCGCCCATGTAGACTTCTTGTTCTTTCATTTCCTTGACGACAGGTTTGGTTGGCGATTCCTTATCCAGGATCACCAGACGCACCTTGGCACGCAGAGGCGACGCGTACGTCAATCCACGTTGTTGGCATTCTTTGATGTTGAACGGCGGATCGCCGAGCACATACGACAAGAATTCGAGACGCGCAAAACCATTGTGCGAAACGATAGGAAAAATGGACGTGAAGGCGGATTGCAAGCCTTCATTTTTGCGTTGAGACGGTATTTTGTCTTCTTGCAAAAAGCCGTGATAAGACTCGAGCTGGGTCGCCAGCAGGAACGGAACGTTGTGAACGTTAGCGCGTTTCGCGAATGATTTGCGAATGCGCTTTTTCTCAGTAAATGAGTAGTGCATGGACACTCCGTGAGTGACAGGGAAGGATAGAGAATTCAGGATTCAGGCTGCATTGCCGAATTGCAATAACGCACAATTCGAAACATTGAAACCTCAAGTCTCTGCCCTTGGGCCGGTCGGTCGAACAACACACCAGATTACATCAAGTCAATCAAGCTTGCTGACAACCACATTTTTAAATCCAAAAACGACAAAGGAGCCAAAGCCGAACCACCCTTTCGGGTAGTTCCATGCTTTGACTCGGGCGCTGATAATAAAACTATTAACGAGCGCAGATAAAACCGAATTACTTGATTTCTGCTTTCGCGCCAGCTTCTTCCAGCTTTTTCTTAGCTGCTTCAGCATCTGCTTTCGAAACGCCTTCTTTCAAAGGTTTCGGTGCAGCATCAACCAGATCTTTAGCTTCTTTCAGGCCCAGACCGGTGATTTCACGAACTGCTTTAATCACGCCAACTTTGTTCGCGCCGAAATCAGCCAAGATAACGGTGAATTCAGTTTGTTCTTCAGCAGCAGCGCCACCAGCTGCGCCGCCAGCTGCAGGAGCAGCCATTGCAGCAGCGGATACGCCGAATTTTTCTTCGAATGCTTTAACCAAGTCATTCAGTTCCAGGACTGTCAGGTTGCCTACGGCTTCCAGGATGTCGTCTTTGCTAATTGCCATTTGAAACTCCTAAATATTTTTCAATAATTACATCTGATTGGTACTGACGCGAAGCGTCGAAACAAGAGCGCAGGCCGCCTAAAAGGCGACCCGTTATTCCGCTGCTGCTTCGGTAACTTCGGCGACTGGTTCTGCTGCAGCTGCAGGCGCTTCGCCTTCAGATTTTTTAGCAGCAAGAGCAGCCAGACCACGCGTAAAGCTCGCAACCGGAACCAGCATCATGCCCAAGACTTGGGCCAGCAGGACTTCACGGCTAGGAATATTTGCCAATGCAGTAACAGCCGCTTTATCAAGCGTCTTGCCTGCATAGTTACCTGCTTTAACAACCAGTTTGTCGTTGGTTTTAGCAAAGTCACTGATGACTTTAGCTGCAGCAACGGCATCGTCCGAGATCGAATAGATCAACGGGCCGGTCATTTCAGAAGCGAGGTCGGCAAATGCGGTACCTTCAACAGCACGACGAGCGAGTGTGTTTTTCAACACGCGCAAGTAGACGCCTTGGTCCCGCGCTTTGGCGCGCAGTTGTGTCAAGTGACCAACCTGGATGCCACGATATTCGGCCACGACGATAGTCTGTGCAGATGCGATCTTTGCAGAGATTTCGGCGACTACGGCCTTTTTGTCATTCAGATTGAGACTCAAGATCAACCTCCAAAAATGATACTCGGCGCTTACACAATCATCATTGATTGCTTGCCTTGCATCGGTTCGAACACGGCGTCCGAAGTTAGGAGTTCATACTGGCAAGCCAGCGAAGAGACTGCAAAACTTGTTCGGGGTCACCATCTGCGTTGGGTATGAAGTCGTTGCCAACCTCTCATTTAACTTTGCACACAACTTACATGCACGCCGCCCAACGGTCTTTGATTGCCTGCACCGTCTTCAATATTGCCGAATCCGGTCCAGCCCAAAGATGCGCCCGTCACCAATATGGCAACGGGACTTAATTCAATACTTAAGCAGCCAGGGTCGATTGATCGACGCGTACACCAGCGCCCATCGTCGACGACAGCGAAACTTTACGCAGGTAAACACCTTTGCTGGTCGCTGGCTTAGCTTTATTCAACGCATCGATCAAAGCCAACAAGTTGGATTTGAGCGCTTCGTCGGAGAACGATTTACGACCGATAGTGGCGTGGATAATGCCAGCTTTGTCAGTACGGTATTGCACTTGACCCGCTTTTGCATTTTTAACTGCAGTCGCTACGTCAGGAGTCACGGTGCCGACTTTCGGGTTAGGCATCATGCCGCGTGGGCCCAGGATTTGACCAAGGGTACCAACGATACGCATGGTATCTGGCGATGCGATAACGATGTCGAAAGGCATGTTGCCAGCTTTGATTTGCTCAGCCAGATCTTCCATACCAACGATGTCCGCACCAGCAGCTTTCGCTTGCTCCGCTTTTTCGCCAGTTGCGAAAACCGCAACGCGAACCGATTTACCGGTACCAGCTGGCAAAACAACCGAACCACGAACCACTTGGTCGGATTTCTTGGCATCAACACCAAGTTGAACCGAAATATCGATCGATTCGTCGAATTTTGCTGTTGCACATTCTTTGATCAAGGAAACTGCATTGTCGAACGGGTACGCTTTGGTACGATCAACTTTTGCCGCGAATGCCTTAGCGCGTTTGGATAACTTAGCCATTACAGACCCTCCACCGTGATGCCCATGGAACGTGCGGAACCGGCGATTGTACGCACAGCTGCATCCATGTCGGCAGCCGTCAAATCCGGCCGTTTGGTTGTTGCGATTTCTTCAGCTTGCGCACGTGTGATCTTGCCGACTTTGTCGGTATGTGGCTTAGGCGAACCTTTAGTGATGTTCGCAGCCTTTTTGATCAGGTACGTTGCTGGCGGCGTCTTCATCACAAAAGTGAAAGACTTGTCCGCAAACGCGGTAATCACAACCGGAATTGGCATACCTGGCTCAACACCTTGAGTCTGCGCGTTAAACGCTTTGCAGAATTCCATAATGTTCAGACCACGTTGACCCAGAGCAGGTCCGATTGGAGGGGATGGGTTTGCTTTACCAGCTGGAACTTGCAGCTTGATAAAACCAATGATTTTCTTTGCCATGATGGCTCCTACATTGATTGAGTGGTAGCGCCTGTTCACTTGCCTTGCGGCGCATTACTTGGGCTCCTCTTTTTACTGCCATCGAATTTGCAAGTCTTCCTGAAACCAGCAAGACTTGCAGCGCCTCGACCCGCGCTTGTTCTTTATACTTTTTCGACTTGACCGAACTCAAGTTCCACTGGCGTGGCACGACCGAAAATCGTCACCGAAACACGGACCTTGGATTTCTCGTAATTGACTTCTTCGACATTGCCATTGAAATCGGTGAACGGACCATCCTTGATACGCACCAGCTCGCCCACTTCGTACAAGACTTTTGGACGCGGCTTCTCAACACCATCCTGCATTTGCTGCATGATCTTGTCGACTTCGCGCGGCGGAATCGGCGTAGGCTTGTTCGATTTACCACCAATAAAGCCAGTTACCTTGCTTGTATTCTTGACCAAATGCCATGTTTCATCAGTCATTTCCATCTCGACCAGCACATAACCAGGAAAGAAACGGCGTTCGCTGACCGATTTTTGACCGTTTTTGACTTCGATCACTTCTTCGGTAGGCACCAGAATCTGGCCAAACTGATCTTGCATGCCGGCGCGTATAACACGCTCCGTTAACGCACGCATCACGCTCTTTTCCATACCGGAATAGGCGTGAACAACATACCAACGTTTTTTACTTGTAGCAGCAGTCGCGGCAGCCGTGCTTGGCACGCCTTCTTGCGCGTCATCCTGAATATTGTCGCCCATTATCTTTTCCAGCCCAAAATCAGGTCGTACAACACAACTTCGAGTAACTTATCCGTACCGAACAGGAAAAGCGCCATGATCAACACAAAGCCGAAAACAATCGCAGTCATCTGCAATGTTTCCTTGCGGGTTGGCCAAACTACTTTCTTGGTTTCACGAACCGCTTCTTTGGCAAAATTAACAAAGTCACGACCCGACGACGACGTCCATGCGATTGCGATTGCAACCAGTAAGCCACCAACCAGCGCAGCAGCGCGCACGATGGTTGCCTTGTCCGACAAAACATAAAATCCAACTACGCCCGCGATTGCGACGAGTATCGCCAAGACGATCTTGATCTTATCGCCTGACGCGCCAACAGTTTGTACGGGATGATTAGACATACTTTTCTACTTTCGATGCCCTGCACCAGAATCGGTGGCAGGGGCGGAGGGCCTCGAACCCCCAACCTTCGGTTTTGGAGACCGACACTCTGCCAATTGAGCTACGCCCCTACGTTTTAAACACTACCACTACTTGAAATATTTGCGGCGACCTTCAAAGATCGCCGCAAACACTTCATTTATTACTCAATAATTTTAGCAACAACACCGGCACCGACGGTACGACCGCCTTCGCGAATCGCGAAGCGCAGACCTTCTTCCATCGCAATCGGGTTGATCAACATCACGGTAATCGAGACGTTGTCGCCTGGCATAACCATTTCTTTATCCTTCGGCAACTCGATCGAACCAGTCACGTCCGTTGTACGGAAGTAGAACTGTGGACGGTAGTTGTTGAAGAATGGTGTATGACGGCCGCCTTCATCTTTCGACAGAACGTAGATTTCGCCTGTGAAATGTTTGTGCGGTTTGATCGAGCCTGGCTTTGCCAAGACTTGACCACGTTCTACGTCTTCACGCTTGGTGCCGCGCAACAGTACGCCGACGTTGTCGCCTGCTTGACCTTGGTCGAGCAGTTTACGGAACATTTCAACGCCGGTGCAGGTGGTCACTTGGGTGTCGCGGATGCCGACGATTTCCAGTGCTTCACCAACTTTGACGATACCGCGTTCGATACGACCGGTCACAACTGTACCGCGACCCGAGATCGAGAATACATCTTCTACTGGCAACAGGAAGGCGCCGTCTACTGCGCGTTCTGGTGTTGGGATGTAGCTGTCGAGTGCGTCAGCCAGTGCCATGATGGCTTGTTCGCCCAATGGACCGGTGTCGCCTTCGAGTGCCAACTTGGCCGAACCTTTGATGATTGGCAAGTCGTCGCCTGGGAATTCGTATTTCGAAAGAAGTTCGCGCACTTCCATTTCGACCAATTCCAACAACTCTTCGTCGTCGACCATGTCGCATTTGTTCAGGAACACGATGATGTATGGAACGCCAACTTGGCGGGCCAACAGGATGTGTTCACGTGTTTGCGGCATAGGGCCGTCTGCTGCGGAGCAAACCAGGATCGCGCCGTCCATCTGAGCCGCGCCGGTGATCATGTTTTTAACATAATCGGCATGGCCTGGGCAGTCAACGTGAGCGTAGTGACGGTTGGTGGTTTCGTATTCAACGTGTGCGGTGTTGATCGTGATGCCGCGCGCTTTTTCTTCTGGCGCTGCGTCAATTTGATCGTACGCTTTTGCTTCGCCACCGAATTTTTTCGACAACACAGTCGCAATCGCTGCGGTCAGTGTGGTTTTGCCGTGATCGACGTGACCAATCGTGCCGACGTTGACGTGCGGCTTGGTCCGCTCGAATTTGCCTTTTGCCATTTTGAACTCCTAACAATTTTGATGAGAATGTTCAGGCACACGCCCGACCGACTTACTGAAAAACTGAAACAACAGAATTCTTTGGTGCCCTTTACGTGGATTGAACACGTGGCCTCTCCCTTACCAAGGGAGTGCTCTACCACTGAGCTAAAAGGGCAAAACTAGCCGTCCGATGCCGCCTTACAGCGGCACGTCCAACCTTAAAACTGGAGCGGGTGAAGGGAATCGAACCCTCGTCATAAGCTTGGAAGGCTTCAGCTCTACCATTGAGCTACACCCGCGAGGGTCACCTAATCTTCGCTGCCACTACTTACTCAACTTAATAAGCTTCCCTAGAAACTTGGTGGAGGGGGCTGGATTCGAACCAGCGTATTCGTAAGAAGGCAGATTTACAGTCTGCTGCCATTAACCACTCGGCCACCCCTCCGCGGGGAACCCCAAACTATAGGGGAGTCAGTACCTCTTGTCAACAACTGCAAGCGGTTTGATGCGTAATATTTTCAAAAAATTTCAAAGCGGATGCACTTTCGACCCGCTTTGATGAACAGCGCAGATATTAGAAGCGCGTTTCTCGTGCCGCGCGCAAGAAATTATCGAGAATCGGCGTGCAATCCAGCAGCTCGGAGCCACCGGCGCGGTGAAATTCCGGATGCCATTGCAAACCCATCACAAAACGGGATTTGGTATGACGCACCGCCTCTACAATATTATCGCCCTCAGACACCGCCTCAATCATCAAATCACGCCCTAGATCACGCACCGCCTGATGATGAATGGAGTTCACCAACGGCGTTTGCGCCGGAAACATGGATGCCAACGACGATCCTGGCGGAAATTGAATTGTATGGCGATGACTATCGTACAAGTCGTTGACGTGGGGTTTGGCCTCCGGCACATCCGATGCGATGTCCTGATATAGCGTGCCGCCAAACGCAACGTTAATCAACTGGCAACCGCGGCAGATACCGAGCACCGGCTTGCCAGCCTCGACAAATTCATGCAACAACTCCAATTCATACATGTCGCGCGCGCTGTCGCCTATCCATTCTGGCCGCGTGGCGGTTTGCGAATAGGTTTGTGGCGCGACGTCAGCACCGCCCTGCAACACCAGCCCATCCAGATGCTTGGCATAGTCACGCAGGCGAATTTTGCTTGGATGCAAAAGCCCGTTGGTATTGACGGTCGGGATCATCAGCACCAACACATCACGCGACATCACCCATTGCGCAATCGACTCCTCCAGATATTGCAGAGTCTTGCCTTGCAGGCCACGCGCGCCCGCTTCCGGATGAAAAATACGCGCTGATACACCAATTTTCAGCGTCCGTTGGGTAAGACGACGCCCCACCTGATCAGACAGGCTTTGCAAACGCGCAGAAAAGACCCGCCAGGTTTGCTTCCACGGTGTGTCATCCGGCAGTTGCCATGCTGGCGCAGTATGCTTGCCGAATTCGATTTTGGCTGCGGGGACGTATGGCGCAGCTGGCGCACGCGCAATAGGAGGCTCCGTTGCACCGGCACTTGTCGTAGCGGGCGTTGGATTGTGATCGGGAGTCGGTGTTTCGGAAGAAGCAGAAACAATTGGTGGCAAATTGCTATCGGAATTGTCAGACATGGGTTCACTTTAATATCGAGAAAGAGTAGACAACAGATTGCAACAATTTATCCGCACTGGCTCAACATTCATAAAAACGCTAGAAAAATCGCAGAACAGCATCTAAGTCTGCAACAAATTCATAGATTGCGCATGATGTATAAGCGTGTGATTTCTGTAATGAGCAATCTTATAAACCTGGCACTGGCTCACTAAAAACGTTCTTCTCCAAAAGGCAGAATACCTGCCCCGATCAAATATACTTTCCATACTTACCTATTCGCGCAAAAATCATGCTCATCATTTATCACAACCCAAGCTGTTCCAAATCACGCAGCGCATTAGAACTAGCACAACAATTTTCGGCACTACATCACATTGAGCTCACCGTCATCGACTATCAGAAATCGCCGTTGACGCTGGCGCAATTGACAGAGCTGCATCAGGTCTTGCAATCAGAGCAAACCGTCAGTGTGCAGGCAATGTTGCGCGACAATGAAGAATTGTTTGCCACACTCGCACTACAAGATGCGGATGATGCTGCATTGCTGGCAGCGCTCGCCGCCCATCCGCAATTGTTGCAAAGACCGATCCTCCGTTTCAATCAACGCGCAGTCATCGCGCGGCCGGTCGAATTGGCCAACAACATATTGCAACTGAAGTAAGTAGCCCGGCGCGATTTTCATTCATCAAAATCGCGAGCAACTATTTTGTAGATGCTGCAGTTTGCGCTTCGACGCTGATCACGGGTTGAGTCGGGATATCATCTACGCCACTGATCTTGTATTTTTTCAAAATATCGCGATACATCCCAGCCAATAAGGAAAGGCGCGGATTGCGTGGGTCCAGACGACGGGCATCCGCCACATAGCGGCGCGCTTTGTCACCCAATTGCATGTCCCACCCGAGATTATCCAGACATTTCAGTGTTGCCACCGCGGCATTGAAAACCACTTGCGGGTTATGCGGCAGTTTTTCTGCCGCTTGCGACATCAAGGTCACCGCGCCTTGAAAATCGCCCAGGCGTGCTTTCTCTGCTCCTGCAGAAACCAGGTCCACCACTTCGTTCTTGCTGGCTTGCGTGACACGCTTGGCCAGATCTTCGCGGCCACCTTCCTGCAACAGGCGCATCGCACTGCTCATGGCCGCAGCGGTAGGCGCATTGCCGACCACCGAGGTCATGATCTCGACGACGCCTTGCTCCATACCGGCTTCCAGACAGTTCTTTGCCAGCGTGATCTTGGTCTCGTTGCTCAAGCCTATCGGCTCTTTGCAGGCGAGCAAAGCCACTTCCAATTCCTCGGTCGCCTGCTCCTTGTCGCCGTTATGCCGATGAAACATCGCGCTCGCGATTGCACGGCAGGCTGCGGTTTTCTTGAGGCCGGATAATGATTTGGCCAGATCACGAATGATCGCCGGCACCGATTTTGCCTCGCCTTTGGCCAGCGAGGCTTCAACCAATTGCACATGATCTTCCGGTTCGCGAAATTCGGAAAACTTGGCCTTGCTGACAACCTGCTGAAAAATGCGATGCGCCGTTTCAGTATCGCCGTTTTGCAATGCAACCTTGCCCAAGGTACGCAAGCGTCGCAATGCGTGAGGCGAACGTGCGACAGCGCTTTCCAGCGTGGCTTGCATCGCCGTCAAATTACCTCTGGCCTCCTGCGTTTTAGCCAGCCAGTCGTAAGCGTCAAGGAATTCTCTTTTGGTCTCTATCAGTGCACTCAGTTTTTCTTCCGCTTCCTCGAAGCGATCTTGCATGAACAAGGTCCCGGCCAAACCCAGATGCGCCCACGCGATCGACCGCTTGGACAATAGCTCGGTATAGATTTCTTCTGCCGCGCCGACTTCACCTAATGTCATGTGCATCTCTGCGCGCAAGCGTAGAAAGTCCACGCGATGTGGCGCTTTGGGAGCCTCGCCAGCCTGGCAAATTTCTATCGCCGCCCCGAGATTTCCGAGTTCCATCATCCGATACACAGGCATCAGTGCATTGCGCTTTTCAATCGCTTTGGCAATCCGCTCCATCAAGGTATCTGCGGTGAAGGGCTTTAATACGTAGTCGTTCAGCGCCAGTTCGGCCGCACTCACTACTTTGCCATGCGTGCGTTCGGCGGTCGCCATGAAGAATACAGTCGATAGCGGAATCAATTTGTTATGGCGCAAGTCTTCCAGCAGTTGCTGGCCATCCTGCTGCTCTTCGCCCAGATCATATTCACAGATGACCAGATCGAAGACTTTTTGCTTCAGCGGCCGAATCGCCGTGCCAGAACTGTTTGCATAATCTATCTTGCTGATGCCGCCCAGGCTCAACATATTGTGGATGCTGGCGCGCATGCCGGCGTGTGGCTCGATAATTAGTGCGGTGAGTCCTGCGAGTTCTTGCATGATCGTTGAAACCACTAGAAGTAGGTGTTACTGCCCGCATCGAATGAATGAAAGCGCTATTACTGCAGAACAATATTACATTTGTTAATCGACGTCATCGCAATTGTGACGCGCGGACGACGCGAGCGAAAATTACGCGCGTTTGCGCGCATCTTGATAAGAATTTGACAAGAGGAATCTACCGCGAACGACGGCAGCGTAGTGCCTAGAGTTCTACGACAACTCAAACGATACCGAGATCCAGCGTAGGCTCTTCAACAACGACCTGGTTGCGCCCGCCCTGCTTGGCCATATACATGGCGGTATCGGTACGCGAAAAAAGATCCAACACCGATTCGCCCGGCATATGCTGGGTCAAACCGATAGACACCGTCACGCGATTGCGCAATTTTTCATCCCAGTCAAAATGTTCGACCTGCTCGCGTATGCGTTCAGCGACATTTAGAGCGGCCAGCAATGTAGTCTCCGGCAAGACCAGCAAGAATTCTTCACCACCGTAGCGCCCAAAGATATCGCCTTCACGCACATTGGCTTGTGCAATGCGGGTAAATACCCGCAAAACTTCGTCACCTCCCAGATGACCAGCTTCATCGTTAATGCGTTTGAAGTGATCCAGATCGATCACCGCCAGGCAAAGTGGCGTGCCGGTTTCATCTGCCAGACGCTTTTGCTGTTCGAGTGCAGCGACAATGTAGCGGCGATTGAAGCAACCGAGCAAGACATCGCGTTGCGCATCTTCTTCAATATCCCTGATTTTGCGATTCGCCTTGAACAGAGCGCTATGCAGCCGTTGCACACGATTCGCCAGCACGGCAAACGCCGGCAGCGTCAATGCCAGAACCAGGAATTGTGCGCATTCCAGCATCAGCATGTCGTTATCGTTACGCGCGCGGTAATGTACAGCCACTACCACGCCATAGCCGACCAAAGTGACACCGGCAAGAAACAATACCTCGCGCGGCGTAACGCGATGCATGACAAAGGCAAGGATGAGGAACAGGAAGGGAATAAAAGCAATTTGCGTTACCGGGGCTACATACACCGTGTACAGCATGACGCAGATGGCGGATAGCGTAATCGGCAAGCGCAGATTTTTTTCCTCGGCTTTAAGATTCAAACCAGAGGCAAAGCAAAGACGGAAAAAAACAAAGTTTGCAGCGATCAAAGCCGCATTCATTTGCAACACGTGAAGTTCGACCAAACCCTTCAGATAGAAAATCGTGATGACTAACAGATAGATCAGCGCCAGCGTGGCGGAAAACATCAAACGCTGGACGCGCGCACCTTGACGGGCCTTGAGATCTACCGGCGTCATATGCCGTGCGCGTACTACATGGACTTTAGTCTGCTTGGCTTTGGCAGCATGCTGCGATGTTTCCGCAAAGAATTCTAGTTGACGCCCAGCCGCCTCCGACGGAAAAGTATCCGCGTGTGCATCAGTTTGCGAAACAGCATTTTGATCACCCGTCTGCCGCATGAAACCCACCGAGAATGGTTCGTCAAAAACAAATAAATCGACAGAAATTCCGTCAATTTCCTTGATGCAACTAAATCATATCCTGCAGTAAATCGCACGCAATATAATCCCTTTTTAACCATCCGTCACAATCCGCATGCCCTACAGTGGCCATCTATCGTCAAAAAACGGCAATTTTGTGGCTATTCCGCTGCATTTCCTGACATATCGGCTTATTTACTGTTTTATCGGCTTCAATGTCCGGCGCCAAAGCGATGCCTGACATGGGTGATTTATTTCGTCTCCGCAAGAACATCGGCGTATGGTGCGCTAGACCATTTCATCAGCCGCATAAAAAATGGGCCGGATACATTATCCGGCCCATTTCTTTATTCAGCAGTTTTGCGACTTATCAGCTTTCACTCTCTGGTGCCGGCTCTTCCGGCTCAGGATTGATCTGGGTAATCAGCAAGCGATCAATACGATTCCTGTCCATATCGACCACCTCAATCCGGTAGCCTTCCCATTCGAAATGGTCGGACATTTGCGGAATGTGACCGAGGAAGGTCATCACGAAACCAGCCAGCGTGTGATACGTGCCCGATGCCTCTTCCGGAAAGCGCACTTCGGTTTCCAGCAATTCGCGGAAACGGTCGAACGATACGCCACCGTCTATCAGCCACGAACCGTCGTCGCGACGCACGCCGTCGACTTCATGATGCTCATCGATCACAGACACATCGCCGACCAGCGCACCCAGAACGTCGCTCAGAGTGACAATGCCTTCGATTTCGCCGTACTCATCGATCACCAATGCAAGTTCGGCACGGTTTTTCTTCAAGGTCTCAAGCAACTGCATCGCGCTGATGGTTTCCGGCACAAACAGTGGTGGACGGGTGGCCGCTTCGATATCGACGGTCGTGATGGTCTTGCCGCGTATCGCCTGTTCGAACAGACTGCCGGCGTGCACAATACCGATGATGTGCGAGATGTCACCCTTGCAAACCGGGAAGCGGTTGTAGGAGCTATCGGCAATTTTCGCCAGATTGACCTCGATTGAATCTTCCAGATCGATAAAATGCACATCCAGGCGCGGCGTCATCAGCGCGGCCACGCGCTGATCATCCAGACGCAAGGCACGCGACACAATATCGTGCTCCGTTTTTTCAAACAGCCCGGCATCGGTACCTTCGCGAATCATGCCGGCAATCTCTTCCTCGGTAACGGAATCGTCCTTCTTGTGATGCATACCGAGCAGGCGCAGAATGAATTCCGTGGTGCCGGTCAGGATTTTGACAAATGGTCCCATCAGGCGCGACAGCAGCAACATCGGTGCCGCAACAATAGACGCGACAGCTTCCGGATATTGCATGGCGATCCGCTTGGGCACTAACTCACCCAGAATCAGCGAACCGAAGGTAATACCGACCACGACCACGCCTAGCGCGATTTCGCGCGCATAGTCAGCAAGGAAGGGAATCAGTGCCACTTCGGGTTGCAGCCGCTCGACCAGCGACGCTTCACCGAACGCACCGTTGAAAATGCCGATCAGCGTGATGCCGACCTGAATCGTGGAGAGAAAACGGCTGGGACTTTCGGACAGATCGAGTGCGGCCTTGGCGCCGCGACTGCCGTTTTCAGATAATTTTTGGAGACGAATACGTTTGGAGGTAACGATCGCTATTTCGGACATGGCAAAGACGCCATTGACCAGGATCAAACCCAGGATAATTAATATGTCCACTACTAAGGGAACTCACGGTTAAACCCACAAGCCCTACTGTTGATAAGTCGTGAATCATATCATTAGCGCGCCGCACATCACCAAAACTCGCGAATTTTTAGCTAACGACGTGGATTTCCCGTCAATTCAGCAATATCTTCTAAGTACGTTTGACGATCTCGGCAATCAGGAAAGCAATGGCCGACCACAACACGGTTGAGCCGAAAGGCAGGACGAAAATCCTGTCAAAAAGCTGGAATTTGACGTCGCCCATGATGCGGCCGACGCCGACTTTTGCGAGTATCCATGGCAACAAGGCGTAGAAAACCGTCAAGCCCACAAAAATGACCGCCACCCACCGAATCATTCTGCCTCCCTCATCGCACTTCCTTCTCGATACTGAGTCGTTTGAAGCACCAGTAACTGCCACTCAGACTAAAAGAACCTCGCCACCAGAAATACCACCAGCGACAACAATACCGTCGAAGCGAATGGCAAGAATATCGTCTTGCCGAACAAGGTAAAACGCACATCCCCAGGCAATTTTCCCACACCGAATTTCTCCAACCATGGCAAGGCGGCAGAAAACACAATGACGGCAAGAAAGATGACGAGGAACCAGCGGAACATGAGCTACTTTCCTGATGCAAGGACAGCCGCAGGCTTGCGCCGGCAGGGGAAACTTAAAGTCGACGACTCTGATCGGCGCGATCAAACTGCACAGGCAGTTGCACATCCAGTCCGACCACCAGCACCTTGAATAATTCGCCCATTTCGGCCGGCGACGTCAGTTTTTGTACCGCATTGGCTTGCGGCAGATAAGTGCGCGCATCCTCGGGCGAGGTTTTCAACAAGCGATCACCCAAACCAGCAGTCAGCAAAAATGCCGCCTGACTCATATAGCCCAGCATTTCCAGCCCGTTGTTGACTGCAGCATACGCCATCGACGTGAAATCGACGTGCGCCGTAATATCCTGCAAACCCGGCAGGTAAAACGGATCGGGATGCGCATGATGGCGGTAATGGCACATCAGCGTGCCTTCGCTACGCTGGTCCAGATAATATTCGCTGGCCGGAAAACCATAATCCAGCAAAATCGCTGCCCCGCCCTTGCCGGATTGCTCCAGGCCAGCAAGAAACATGCTTGCCAAAGAGCCCATAAAACCGGCCGCGACAGGATGTACCTCAGTCAGATAACCGACCGCCAACTCTTCTTCAAACGGAATCTGCGCCACCAAAGCCGCATCGCAAGACCGATCAACAAATACAAACCGGCCATCATCGTAGGCGACGCCGCGTTCCAGCCAGCAGTCATCGCCTTTAACCACTAGCGACACCGGCATCGCATCCAGCACTTCGTTGCCGAGCACCACGCCGGAATATGCGCGCGGAAAATCATCCAGCCATCTGACTTGCGGAAAATCCGCTAGCATCTGCTGCTGACGCGCGCGTAGTTCGCCCGACAATTCAACGATGGAATAAGACTCCACCAAGATTCCGGCTTGCGCGCACTCGGTCAGGATATCCAGCGCCAATTTGCCGGTGCCGGCACCAAACTCGAGGATCTGCGGCACACTTTGCGCCATCAGCTCGCCAGCCGCATGCGCCAGAGTTTCACCAAAAAGCGACGTAATCTCGGGCGCGGTTGTAAAATCACCGTCTTTGCCAAGTTTTGCAGCGCCGCCGCTGTAATAACCGAGGTCCGGCGCATACAGCGCCAGCTCCATGTAACGTGAGAATGAAATCCAGCCGTCATGTCGGCGAATTTCTTCGGCGATCAGGTTCTGGAGTGCGTGTGACGCGCTGAGCGCGTCCGGGGACGGTTGAGGCAGTTGCAGTTGCATGGCGGTATTGTAAAGAAATCAGCAGAAGACACAACCGAAACACAAACACCCATGTCCACAGACCAGGCAACCGCCACAAGAAAAACAGCGCTCGTTACCGGCGCGGCCAAACGCATAGGCCGCACGATTGCGCTCGCGCTGGCGCAACGCGGCTGGGATGTGGTGGTGCATTACGCGCGCTCGGCTGACGCCGCGCATGCGACAGTCGCCGACATTGAAGCGCTGGGTCGCAACGCCATTGCACTGCCCTGCGACCTGAGTGATGAGAGCGCAGTCAAGGCACTGCTGCGCAGCGCGGCGGCGCAACTAGGGCCGATTTCCTGCGTCGTGAATAATGCCTCACTGTTCGATTACGACAGCGCGACCGATTTTTCTGCCGCATCGCTGGATGCGCACATGCACGTCAATCTGGTCGCCCCGGTTTTGCTGGCGCAAACGCTGTTCGAAGAAACCACCAACGGCGAACAGTCGGTGGTCGTCAATTTGCTCGACCAGAAACTGTTCAATCTGAATCCGGATTTCCTGTCTTACACTTTGTCGAAAGCCGCCTTGCACAGTGCCACCACAATGCTGGCACAGGCGCTCGCGCCCAAGGTGCGGGTGGTCGGCATTGCACCCGGCATTACCCTGGTATCCGGCGACCAGAGCGAAGCGGAGTTCGAGCGCGCGCATAAAGTCACGCCACTGGGCCGCTCCAGCACGCCGGAAGATATCGCCGCGACGGTCTGCTTTGTCGTCGAGTCGCCGTCGATCACCGGCACCACGATCGTCGTCGATGGCGGTCAGCACCTGATTCCCTTGCAGCGCGACGTCATGTTTGTCGCTTCCTGATTTTCAAGTTTCCTCATCCGCAAGATTTTTCTTTGCAATAAACCGGTTTAAACAATAGATATGAATTCCTTTCTTTTCCATCCACAGCTCGCCGATTGCCGTCGTTTGTTCCTGAGCAATTACGAAGTACAAATCAACATCGGCGTGCACGAATTTGAAAAGAAAGGCGAGCAGCGCGTGCTGATCAACGTCGATCTATTCATTCCGCTGAATGAATCGACGCCGACCAGCGATACGCTGGATGAAGTCGTCGATTACGATTTCATGCGCAGCACGATTGCCAAACGCATGGCAGAAGGCCATATTCATTTGCAGGAAACCTTGTGCGACGACGTCGTCAAAGCCATGCTGGCGCATCCAAAAGTGCGTGCCGCACGCGTCTCGACCGAGAAGCCCGACGTCTACCCGGATTGCGACTCGGTCGGCGTGGAAGTATTCCGTATCAAGGGGAACTGATATGTCCGAGACTGTGACGAATGACGCGGTGGATACAACCGCAATAGATGCCAATGCGGCCCCTACCGAAACCGCAGCGGCCCTGAGCTTCAAGGCGAGCGAAAAGGTCGTCTACGAAAACAACAAGCTGCACAAACGCCTGTGCCGCCAGGTTGGCCAGGCGATCGGCGACTTCAACATGATTGAAGATGGCGACAAGGTGATGGTATGTCTGTCCGGCGGCAAGGATAGTTACGCGCTGCTGGATATCTTGATGACGCTGCGCGAACGTGCGCCTATCAAGTTCGACATCATTGCGGTCAATCTGGATCAGAAGCAACCGAACTTCCCCGATCACATCCTGCCAGCCTATCTGAAGCAGCTCGATATCCCCTTTCACATCGAGAATCAGGATACCTACAGCATCGTCAAGCGCCTGATCCCGGAGGGCAAAACCACTTGCTCGCTCTGTTCACGTCTGCGTCGCGGCATTCTGTATCGCGTTGCGGATGAATTGGGCTGCAACAAGATCGCGCTCGGCCATCATCGCGACGACATTATGGAAACCTTTTTCCTGAACATGTTCTTCGGCGCGAAAATCAAAGGCATGCCGCCAAAATTGCAATCCGATGATGGCAAGCACATCGTGATTCGTCCTTTGGCATATGTGAAAGAGGCCGATACCGAGCGCTACGCGCAGGTGAAGAACTTCCCTATCATTCCGTGCGATCTGTGCGGCAGCCAGGAAAACCTGCAACGCAAGCAGATCAAGGGCATGTTGCGCGAATGGGAGAAAAAACATCCTGGCCGCGTCGACAATATCTTTTCGTCGCTATCGACAGTTGTGCCCTCGCATTTGATGGATGGCGCACTGTTCGGCTTCAAGGATTTGAAGGCGACCGGCGAGGCGATGGCGAATGGCGACATCGCCTTCGATGAAGAACCTTGTTCGACCGGCTCCACTATTTCCAGCGTCATTCCACTGCGCTCGGAAGAGTAAGCACTCAATACGACAAGGCTTTGCACGCGTCATGCCTGCAAAGCCTTGCCGCAAATTTCCCCGTCAGTTTACAGACTAGCTGTTACGCCGCAGCCTTTGCCGACAAGCGGTTGAAATCGCTGATCCAGTCCTGCAAGGCTTTTACAAAATGCGATTTCTGCTCTGCAGTGGCCATGCGCATCATCTCGGCGACCAGCACTGCATTGGCGTCCGTCAGCACATCAAAGTAAGCCTGATGTTCCTTGTTGCCGTAATGATCGGCAGTCGCCGCAACATACTTCTTGATCATCGCGGTCGTCGCTTCCTTGCCCGGTTTTTCGCCGTGAATTTTTTTCAGTAAAGCCACCAACTCCATCTGGCGTCGCATGCGATCGGCCAGCACCAGCTCGTTATTCAAAGGGCGTGCATCCGATAAGACACGCAGCTTTTGCTCCTGGGCGCGGCTGAAGTTACCAAACCAGTATTCGGCCTGCTTCATCATTTTCTTGTAACGGAATTCCTGGCGATTAAGGCGATCGCCGCGCAGGTATTCCTTGCGGAACTTGAGATTATTCTTTTCCAGTTTTTCTTCAATATGCGTAATTTGCGCCGGGGTCAGCGACAAGGCGAGGTCTGCCAGATCTGGCGCGGCACGATCCGTGACCAGCGTCAGATACTTCATGCCCTCTTCATAATCGTTCAGCAAATCGGCCTTGCTCGCTGCCGCAAGATCGCGATGCTGTATGCGCGACACCAGCTTTGCATAATCGCGCAACTGGGTTTTGTGATGCCATGCGAACAGATTTTCAAGACGACCTTTGACCAAAGACTTTTGTCCATCTTCAAAATCGACGTAGCTGTTGAGCCACCAGTAAGAAACTGTTTCCCCGTTATTGAATCCTATGCGCACGGCACTGCAGGCGACCAGGATGAACGCCATTGTGAAAATCGTCAGTCTTTTCACGGTGACGCAAGAGAGGCGCGTGATAATATTTTGCATTCTTTTTATTGGCTTTCTATGAACATAGTCATTCTTGCTGCAGGTATGGGAAAGCGCATGCAGTCCGCGCTCCCGAAAGTCCTGCACCCATTGGCGGGCAAGGCTCTTTTATCTCACGTAATCGATACCGCTCGACAACTGTCTCCAACCAAACTCTGTGTTATTTACGGCCACGGCGGGGAGCAAGTCCCGCAGTTATTACAAGCCGAGGATCTGGCTTTTGCCAAACAGGAACCACAACTGGGTACCGGTCATGCGGTGACGCAAGCCGTTCCGTTACTGGATGACAATGCGCCTACGCTGATACTGTATGGCGACGTGCCATTGACGACTGCTGCTTCTCTGCAACGTTTGTTGGACATCGCAGGCAATGATAAGTTGGGCATCCTCACCGTCAATCTAGACAACCCTACCGGCTATGGGCGCATCGTCCGTGAAAATGGCGCTATCAAGCGCATCGTCGAACAAAAAGATGCCAACAACGATGAGCGGGCCATCACTGAAGTCAACACCGGGATCATCGTTGCACCCACGGCGCTGATGAAAAAATGGCTGGCCAACCTGTCCAACAACAATGCGCAAGGCGAGTATTACCTGACCGACATCGTTGCCAGCGCAGTCGCGGACGGCATTCAAGTGGTCTCCGCCCAACCCGATAACGTGTGGGAAACCCACGGCGTCAACAGCAAGGTGCAACTAGCCGAACTGGAGCGCATTCATCAACGCAACATCGCCAACGCGCTGCTGGAACAAGGCGTCACGCTGACCGATCCGGCGCGCATTGATGTGCGCGGCACGCTCACCTGCGGGCGCGATGTCACGATCGACGTCGGCTGCGTATTCGAAGGCGACGTCACCTTGGCCGATGGCGTACACATCGATGCATATTGCGTGATCCACAATACGCGCGTCGGTGCGCAAACCCACATTCGTCCCTTCAGTCACTTTGAAAATGCCATCGTCGGCGAGGCCTGCATCATCGGACCTTATGCCCGCCTGCGCCCAGGTACGGTGCTGGCGGAAGACGTCCACATCGGCAATTTCGTTGAAGTCAAAAACAGCGCAATCGCCGCACACAGCAAGGCCAATCATCTGACTTACATCGGCGACTCAACCGTCGGCTCACGCGTCAACATCGGTGCCGGCACCATCACCTGTAATTACGATGGCGTCAACAAATCGCGCACCATCATCGAAGACGATGTCTTCGTCGGCAGCGCGACGCAATTGATTGCACCAGTACGGGTAGGAAAAGGCTCGACCATCGGCGCAGGAACCACGCTGACCAAGGATGCGCCGGCAGACAAGCTGACCGTCTCGCGCGCCAAGCAGATCACGGTGGAAGGCTGGCAACGACCGGTCAAAATCAAAAAATAGGATGGACAGCAACTGTCATCATCAAAACGCCGGTTAATACCGGCGTTTTTTATACTGCAATGCGCGTTTCGAACTTGCTGCGATGAATGGAGAAAAAGCTTTTCACATTGCGCACGTTCGCATGCGAGGCAAACAGGCGATGTACCAGCGCGTTATACGCTGGCATATCCGCCACTTGTATCACCAGCACAAAGTCCGGGCCCGGCGACACGCGGTAACACTGCAAGACCGCACTTTCGGCGGCCACCAGCACTTCAAATTCCACCTGTCGTTCGGCCGCCTGATGGTCCAGCGTGATTTCGACGATGGCGGTCAGCCCCGCACCTATCTTTTGCGGCGAGACGATCGCGACCTGGCGTTCGATCACGCCGGCTTCCACCAGACGCTTGACGCGGCGCAGGCAAGTCGGCGGCGAGGCGTGGACAACCGCCGCGAGATCGTTGTTGGTTTGCGATGAATCGACCTGCAGCGCATTCAAAATACGGCGGTCCAGCTCATCCAGCACTATTTGCTCATCACTCATATGGAAAATATCTTCTTAAATTTGAAATTTAATTTCACTTTATTAGTCGAGAGAAATAATAATCCATTTATTTCAATATTTAGAAAACTTATTTCACAAACCCTCCTCTAGACTGTCTCACTTATACAAATCATCACGAGGTTCCTATGTGCGGTATCGTCGGCGCAGTCGCGCAACGCAATATCACCCCCATCCTGGTCGAAGGACTCAAACGGCTTGAATATCGCGGCTACGATTCCTGCGGCGTTGCCTTGCATGTAGACGGCAAGCTGGAGCGAGCGCGCAGTACTGCGCGCGTCGCCGAACTGGAAAAACAAGTGGCCAAAGAACACCTCGAAGGCTTTACCGGCATCGCGCACACCCGTTGGGCCACCCACGGCGCACCGGCCTCGCACAATGCGCATCCGCATTTTTCACGCGAGCGCATCGCGCTGGTTCATAACGGCATCATTGAAAACCATGATGAACTGCGGGATGAACTGAAAGCCCTCGGTTACATCTTCGAAAGCCAGACCGATACCGAAGTCATCGCCCATCTGGTCGATCATATGTATACCGGCGACCTGTTCGAAACCGTGCAACTCGCAACCAAGCGCCTGACCGGCGCATTCGCGATTGCCGTATTCAGCCGTGACGAACCGCATCGCGTGGTCGGCGCACGTCGCGGCTCGCCGCTGATCGTCGGCGTCGGCAATGGCGAAAATTTCCTCGCCTCCGACGCACTGGCATTGGCTGGCACCACCGATCAAATTATTTACCTGGAAGAAGGCGACGTCGTTGACCTGCAATTGCAGCGCGTCTGGATCGTCAACGCCGACGGCAAGCAAGTGCAACGCGAAGTCAAAACCGTGCACGCACATACCGGTGCAGTCGAACTCGGCCCGTATCGTCACTACATGCAAAAGGAAATCTTCGAGCAGCCGCGCGCCATCGCCGACACGCTGGAAGGTATCAGTGCCATCACGCCGGATATTTTCGGTGACCAGGCTTTCAAGATTTTCAAACAGATAGATTCAGTGCTGATTCTCGCTTGCGGCACCAGCTACTACTCGGGCCTGACCGCCAAGTACTGGATAGAAGCGATCGCCGGCGTGCGCTGCGATGTAGAGATCGCCAGCGAATATCGCTACCGCGACAGCGTACCGAATCCGCACGCGCTAGTC
Source organism: Herminiimonas aquatilis (assembly GCF_042665175.1). Taxonomy (NCBI): domain Bacteria; kingdom Pseudomonadati; phylum Pseudomonadota; class Betaproteobacteria; order Burkholderiales; family Oxalobacteraceae; genus Herminiimonas; species Herminiimonas aquatilis. The sequence continues at coordinate 1,672,436 of NZ_JBHTCC010000001.1, read as the reverse complement.
GTGACGATTTCGCAAAGTGGCGAAACCGCAGACACCCTCGCTGCCCTGCGCCATGCGCAATCGCAAGGCATGCAGCACACGCTGACGATATGCAACTCCGCCACCAGCGCGATGGTGCGTGAGTGCGCACTTGCCTATATCACGCGTGCCGGCGTCGAAGTCGGCGTGGCATCCACCAAGGCCTTCTCCACGCAACTGGCTGCCTTGTTCCTGCTGACGCTGACCTTGGCGCAAGTCAAAGACCGTTTGAGTGACAAGGACGAAGCCGCTTACCTGAAGCAAATGCGCCACTTGCCGGTAGCCATCACCGCCGTGCTCGCACTTGAACCGCAAATCATCGCGTGGGCAGAAGCCTTCGCCCGCAAGGAAAACGCACTCTTCCTCGGTCGCGGCCTGCACTACCCGATCGCACTGGAAGGCGCGCTGAAACTGAAAGAGATTTCGTACATCCACGCGGAAGCGTATCCGGCCGGCGAGCTGAAACACGGCCCGCTTGCCCTCGTCACCGAAGAAATGCCGGTCGTCACGGTCGCACCGAATGATTCGATGATCGAGAAACTGAAATCGAATATGCAGGAAGTGCGCGCCCGCGGTGGTGAACTGTATGTGTTCGCCGATGGCGACTCGCGCATTACATCCGGCGAAGGCTTGCATGTGATTCGCCTGCCGGAACATTACGGCGCGCTGTCACCAATCCTGCATGTGGTGCCACTGCAATTGCTCGCGTATCACACGGCACTGGCGCGCGGCACCGATGTGGACAAGCCGCGCAATTTGGCCAAATCCGTTACTGTGGAATAAACTCTTCAGTTCAATTAAAAGCCCGCAATTGCGGGCTTTTTTACATTGACACAGAAGTAAGCAGAAATGATACTCAAAAGAATTAATGCCGCCAAAGCCACAAAGCCAAATGAAAAAAGCTGTCGTATTTGTGCATGATTTTAACGGGGGTCAAAAGTACGTGAAAAATTCACCGGCAGTTAGCGTCCTCTGACTTTTGGATTGGGGCCAGAGCTAGATTCAAGTTTTGATTTTCTTGAGTTTGATTACTGTAGAAAATTATCCGACATATTCATTCTGCGTTGTTTCCAAAAATTGCAAATCAGATATTGGTCGTAGATGAAGCTCTTCAATCAATCAACGTTATCAGACAACATCAAAGTATCGATTTGATTAAATTTTTTAAATTCCTTTCATTTTTCTCGAAAGAACGCTCGATCGTGGCGGGGATGGTCGTTTTCCTTTTGCTCATCACGCTTTCTTTGGCAAGCATAGTTGCATGGACCAGCTGGCAAGAGCACGAGAAAGAACGAAGCCTGGCCGAAGCAACAACTTCGAATTTGGCGAGGGCGCTAGCCCAACATGCCAGCGATTCAATTCAAAGCACCGATAATATTGTTGTTAGCCTGATTAATTCAGTTGAGCGCACCAATAAAGACCGAGCGCCCCTTCGTGATTTAAATCCATTTCTGTCCCAGTTCGTAGCGGAACTACCCATACTCCAAGCAATTTCGATATTAGACGAACAAGGAAATACCCTTGCCAGTTCTGAGGCTGCTCTGTCAAAAAATATCAACTTTAATGACCGGGAATATTTCCAGCACCACAAAAATACCGACGACCGAAAACCGTATATCGGACCAGCCATTCATAGCAAGACAACCGGCGAACTCATCCTGACCGTTTCCCGACGTTTAAATAATCCCAGTGGCAATTTTGCGGGCGTAGTGATCGCCGCACTTAGGCTGGATTATTTCCAATATTTTTATGCTGAATTAAATATTGGGCATTCCGGAGTGATTTTTGTTGCGAACGATGAGGGCATCCTGTTAGTACGTTACCCATTTGTAGAGTCTGCCTTGGGCTCTAGCATCGCCAATGGAAAAGTATTCGATGCTTATCGCAACAAGGGCCCCGTAGCTTCCGTAATGGTGCAATCGATGATTGATCAAAAAAATCGTCTTTACAGCTATCATCATTTGGAAACCTATCCTTTACTCATTGCAGTAGGCATTGGACAAGAAGAACTTTTTTCTCCATGGAGGGAAAAGACTTTCCGATTAATAGTCATTTGCGGATTTCTACTGATCCTATTGAGTCTATTTGGAACCTATCTGATTCGGCAGATCAATAAACGTCAAACGTCCGAGAGCGAACTGCAACGTGCCAAGCTGGAACTTGAATCATTGAATGCTGAGCTTGAGAAGCTTGCATCGGAAGATAGTCTGACGGGGCTTTGTAATCGCCGCAAATTTGATACGACTTTAAAACAGGAATATGTTCGGGCGATTCGCAATCGAACGTCGCTAGCATTGATAATGATCGATGTTGATAAATTCAAGCAGTACAACGATATTTACGGGCATCCCGCTGGTGACGATTGTTTGGCGCGTATCGGCACTGCATTGAAAAAAATGCCCTCGCGCAGCGCCGATCTGATTGCCCGATATGGCGGCGAAGAGCTGATCATCCTGTTGCCGGAAACAGATATACATGGAGCAGAAAACATAGCCGAACGCGCCCGGACCATCATTGAGTCGCTAGCTATTCCGCATTCCGGAAATCAACCTGGTGTGGTGACAATCAGCGCCGGCGTAGCGGCGCTCAAACCTGTCCTTGCAGATCCAAACCCCATCGGATTTTTAAGGGCGGCAGATGAAGCTTTGTATAGTGCGAAGGCACAGGGACGTAATTGTGTAAGTCGCTAGACAGACTGTTTATAGAAAAGCAGATATAGGATGAGCACGTTCCACACTCTTGAGGCGCCAACTATTTCTTCCCTCACAAAATATACTCTTAACTTTCATTGCCATGAACGAACCCAATCCAGCTGATCTGATCGAATGCTTGAGCAAGCTTGAGTATGCACTCAGGCAGTCCATGACCGTACGCGAAGACCAGGATGAGCCTGCCCAACCCGAACACAAAACTGAGGCGGCGCGCTATGGGATCGCGCTTGAGCCCACCGTCACCAAAGGCGATCTTCTCAACGCCGTGCAGACCCTGGTCCGCGCAATGCAGAAACAATCGCCGCGCAATTAGTTTTAATTCTCCACTCCAACACTATGGAATATGAAATCAATTTGCCTGAGGTCGTCGCAGAAGTGACTGCGGCCTTCCTGCGCTATGAAGCGGCGCTGACGAGCAATGATGTCGCCGTGCTGGATGAATTGTTCTGGAATCATCCGTCCACGCTGCGCTACGGTGTGGGCGAGAACCTTGTCGGTTACGAAGCGATACGTGCGTTCCGCCTGGCGCGTCCGTCTAAAGGGCTGGAACGTGACTTGATGCGCACCGTCATCACCACTTTCGGTCGCGATTTTGCCACTGCCAATACCGAGTTCACGCGCAAGGGCGAAGTGCGCATCGGCCGGCAAAGCCATACGTGGCTGCGGCTGCCGCAAGGCTGGCGCATCGTCGCGGCGCATGTATCGCTGATGGCCGCATAAAGGCGCAATTGGCGACTCTGACTAAACAACATTGCTCAAAAATGGTTACGCAAAAAATGTAACCATTTTTTATTTGAGCCGACGCAATCAGATCAAGTGCGCAGCCAACCTGGCACTACCAATTCATCAAGTCTTGTTTCTCTTCGTGGTTCAAGCCGCGATAGACATCTATATTGGCAAACCACTCTTTGAACATTTTGCTGAAGTCGACGTAGAAGGAAACGATAGTCATGGTCATGCTAGCCTCGGGATAAATTGTGCACACAGCACTGTGATGAACGAAATGAAGTTGCTGGGCCAAGCTCATCCTCGGAAAAACACAGCCGCACGGCCCGCCATATCAGAGGTAGTCTGGTCGAACTTAGTTCAGTACCGTGAACCACTATCCATCGCTATTTTTTGAATTGAGTTCTGAGTGGAAAACGACTTCAACACGATTCAAATTCACATGTGCAAGATAGTTAAAAGTAAACCAATCGCCATGTCACATTCACTGCAATATTTAGTGCGGTAGGACTTGAGAAATCAGCCGGAAATCCGGCACGATGCTTCTGTAGAAAAGACGGATGCGCGCCGGTTTTTTGCATATCGGTACGTCATCGTTTAACATGGCGGCTCGCAACGGGCTTCAGCTTGCTTTCGTCTTCAATTTTTCAACCGATACCAATGTAGATTTCTCCGAACCTTCCACCGTTATCTTTACGGCATTAAGCAGAAGGTTCGCACGCGTGCTGGTTTGCATGCGCTCACACGTGGCTGACCGCATTCGATTGCAGAGCATGCAACTCGAACTGCGCATCTCACGATATATGCCACCCCTCACTGTACTAATCGCCTGCGCCTTCGTGCATGGCAGGCGATCGTTTTCATACTGATATCCAGGCAAAACATCATGGTTAAAATTCACACGCTTCGACAAGAATGGCTTTCAAATATTCGGGGTGACCTGCTGGCGGGACTGGTAGTCGCCCTCGCACTGATCCCCGAGGCGCTGGCCTTTTCTGCAATCGCCGGCGTCGATCCCCAGGTTGGCCTCTACGCTGCATGCGTGATTGCGATGGTTTCTGCCATCGCCGGCGGACGTCCCGCCATGATTTCTGCTGCCACGGGGGCGATCGCCTTATTGGTGGTCAGTCTCGTCAAGGATCATGGCGTGCAATATCTGTTTGCAGCGGCCATATTGGCAGGGGCGCTCCAAATTGTTGCGGGCTACGCCAAGCTCGATGCACTGATGCGTTTCGTTTCTCGCTCTGTGATTACCGGCTTCGTCAACGCGCTCGCCATCCTTATTTTTCTTGCACAACTGCCGGAGCTGAATCATGCGCCGGTTGCGGTGTTTGCGATGGTCGCTGGCGGCCTCGCGATCATCTATCTATTACCCCGTCTGACCAAGGCCGTGCCTTCGCCGCTGGTATGCATCGTGATTCTTACGGTGATTGCGGTCGTTATGGAATTGCCGGTGCGCACAGTCGGTGACATGGGAGCTTTTCCCGATAGCTTGCCCGGCTTTGCGTTTCCGTTTGTGCCGCTGAATATCGAAACCTTGCGCATCATCTTTCCTTATTCCACCGCCATCGCCATCGTCGGCTTGCTGGAATCACTAATGACAGCGGCGATTATCGATGACTTCACCGATACGCCCAGCGACAAGAATCGCGAATGCCGTGGTCAGGGCATCGCCAATATCGTGGCAGGTTGCATGGGCGGGATGCCGGGTTGCGCGATGATAGGACAATCCATCATCAATGTGGAATCCGGCGGACGCGGCCGCTTGTCGACCTTCGTCGCTGGCGCATTCTTACTGGTCTTTGTGGTGTTTCTCGGTCCTTGGGTCAAACAGATTCCGATGGCGGCACTGGTCGCGGTGATGATCATGGTGTCGATCAGTACGTTTAGCTGGCGCTCCGTCAGGAATCTGGTCGATCATCCGACCAGCTCATCGATCGTGATGCTGGCGACGGTGATCGTTGTAGTCGCCACACACAATCTGGCGATCGGTGTCGGCACCGGCGTCTTGTTAAGCGCCTTGTTTTTCGCCTCCAAGGTACGTAACGTATTGCAGGTCGAATCCACCTTGAATGCAGAACAAAATACCCGTCATTACCTCGTGCGCGGCCAGGTATTCTTTGCCTCGTCCGAAGCGCTGGTTTCCGAATTCGATTTCAAGGAAAGCGATCTCGTGTCGGTCCATCTCGATCTGTCGCATGCGCATTTTTGGGATATTACGGCGATTGAGACACTTGATCGCATCGTCCATAAATTCCGCCGCAATGGAATAGACGTCACCGTGTCCGGATTGAATCGGGCCAGCGCCACCATGGTCGAAAAATTTGCCACGCATGACAAGGCCGAGAGCGAGAACTTGTCACAGTTGGGACACTAAACTTCTGGCGGTCTATGGCACGCGAGGCTAGGCAATAGACTGTTTGAGTGTCAGCGCGATGCGCCTTGCATCCTTCTCGTCTATCACGTTGGCAAAACCCAGCAACAATCCCTGTTGCGGTTTGGCATTGATGTACCAGCGCGACAAGGGATGCATGGCCAGCCCTGCAGTGCGCGCCAGATCTGCCAGCAGCACATCGTCTTCATGCTGGCCCAGCTTGGCCAGCATGTGCAGACCGCCTGGTCGCAAATCGATGCGTATGCGGTCGCCTAACACCTCCTGAAAAACCCGCTGCGTCACAGCACGGCGTTTGGCATACAGCACACGCATTTTTTTCAGATGGCGCGAGAAATGGCCTTCGGCGATAAAGTCGGCGACGCCGGCCTGAAACAGATACGGACTACCCGCGTTCAAGTTGTAGGCAACCGCCTGGAAGCGCGCCACCGCACTGATCGGTGCCACCACATACGCCAGTCGCAAACCCGGAAACATCACCTTGCTGAACGTGCCGCTATAGATGACGCGGTCATTGCGATCCAGACTTTTCAGCGCAGGCAGCGGCCGCCCCTGATAGCGAAATTCACTGTCGTAATCGTCTTCGATAATCCAGCTGCCGGCGCTGCTGGCCCACTCCAGCAAGGCCATCCTGCGCTCCAGCGATAGCGTCACACCGAGCGGACTTTGATGCGACGGCGTAACCATCGCGAACTTTGCATACGGACTGAGGCGCTTGCCTTCTTCCACCATCAAGCCATGCTCATCGACCGGCACCGGCACTAGCTTGACCGCCGTATTCTGCAGAAATGGACGCGCCAGAATATAACCGGGATCTTCAAACCAGAATTCATCGCCGATGGTGGACAGACTACTCAAGGTCAGTTCCAGCGTGCCACGCAAACCGGTCGTGATGAATACCTGTTCCGGCAGGCAAGTCACGCCGCGCGACACGCCCAGATAAGTTGCAATGCGCTCGCGCAAGCGGTCATAGCCGGCAGGATTGGGATAAGCCAGGCGCGCCGGTTCGCTGCCGCGCAGTCTATGCGCGACGATACGGTTCCATACCTTGCGCGGGAACGCATCGAGCGCTGGCAAACCCAGTTGCAGCGGCTTTGGCGCTTTGCCGTCGTGATCGAGGATGGCAGACACTGTTTGCCCGGGTGCCAGCGCAGGCGGCCGCAGCACTGCCGGCTGCGGCAAGGATAGCGACACGATGGTGCCGGCGGCGCCCCTGACCTGCAAGTACCCTTCATCGGTCAGTATTCGATAAGCCATCTCCACCGTGCCACGCGCCAGATTCAACTCGGTCGCCAGCGCGCGCACCGCCGGCACGCGGTCACCGGCACGCAGATGCCCTTGCTCGATTGCCGTCTTGAAACGTTGGCATATCTGCAAATACATAGGCAGTTCCAGCGTCCTGTCGATACGCAAATCGAGTTCTGACTTGGCGGGGTTTGCACCAATCGCACTATTTGCCGGTTTCTTCATGGACTAGTCCCTTTCACATTTCTTGGCCCTTCTAACATGGCCATGATATTCGCATACTACACATCAAGGAAACGCCAGTTTATTTACCCCGACTCATCAAACCGACTTACTCGAACAAGGAGCTTTACATGCAAACTCGTCTCGACTTCTACAGCGCCGACCCAGCCATCATGAAAGTATTGATAGGTGTTGAAAACCAGCTCGCCAAAGGCAGCATCGACATCCTGACCAAAGAACTGGTCCGCCTGCGTGCATCGCAAATCAACGGATGCGCCTTCTGCCTCGACATGCACGTGACCGACGCACTCAAGGCTGGCGAAACACAACGCCGTCTGGCGACCGTCTCTGCCTGGCGCGAAACACCATTCTTCAGCGACCGCGAACGCGCGGCCCTGGAATGGACAGAAGCACTGACACTGGTTTCACAAAACCATGTACCCGATGCAGTATGGGAAGCAGTACGCCCGCACTTCACCGATGCAGAACTGATGGAACTGACCGCATTGATCACATCGATCAATAGCTGGAATCGTTTTGCGATTGCATTCCGCAAAATGCCTGCGTAAGTTTCATTGTCACGTCAGCATCGTTCCAACTTCACGCACATCCCTCGCCCACGATCAAGCACCTCGATCGGGCACACTGAAAGGTTTATATGAAAATTCTTGTTATCGGCGGCAGCGGCCTGATCGGCACCAAAGTCGTGACCAATCTTCGTCAACTCGGCTACGAAGTCCTGGTCGGCTCGCCCAGCACCGGCATCAACAGCATGACCGGCGAGGGATTGGCCGATGCGATGAAAGGCACGCAAGTCGTCATCGATTTGAGCAACTCGCCATCCTTCGAAGACCAGGCCGTGCTCGACTTTTTTGAAACCTCAGGTCGCAACATACTGGCCGCGGAAGAAGCAGCCGGCGTCAAGCATCACATCGCTCTGTCCGTGGTCGGCACCGAACGCATGCTGGAAAGCGGTTACTTCCGTGCCAAGATGGCACAGGAAAAGCTGATCAAGGCATCCAAGGTTCCGTACACCATCGTGCGCTCCACGCAGTTCTTTGAATTCCTCGGCGGCATCGCGCAATACGGCACGGTCGGCAACGAAATTCGCCTGTCGCCAGCCCATGTACAACCTATTTCATCAGATGACATTGCCGCCATCGTGTCGGATACCGCACTAGCAGAACCAATCAACGGTACCTTCGACGCTGCCGGTCCGGAAAAGGTCGGCCTCGCAGAATTGATGAAGCGTTACCTGATCGCGCTCGGCGATCAACGCGTGGTCGTCACCGATGCCGGCGCAGCATATTACGGCGCGCAACTCAACGATCAATCGTTGACGCCGACTGGTGAAGCGCGTGTCGCGACCACCACGTTTACCGCATGGCTCAGCAAGTCGCAAGCAGCCTGATCTGCTTAAGGTGCCGCGCCAAGTGCAACGCAGTTAGCGCGGCACCGGGCACGACAAGCACGCTCTGTTTGCCGCGATAGTGTGGCAGATAGGGCGCATATTCTTTTGGAGAAACCCATGAAGTCTCTGGTGGATATCAGCCACATCGAACACAGCACCGATGATCTGGAAGCGTCGTTTCCAATCATGAAGGAATTGCGCCCGCATCTAAAAGATCGCGCAAGCTACGTCGTGCAAATCGCGCATCAGCGCACGCAAGGCTATCGTCTTTTGGCGGCATGGAGCGACGGTGCCATCGTCGGATTGGCCGGCTATCGCTTGATGGATAATATGTTGTATGGCCGTTTCGTTTATGTCGATGATCTGGTGGTGACTGCAAGCCTGCACCGTTCAGGACTCGGCGAACGTCTGCTGAATGCGGCACGACAACAGGCGATCGCCTTGCAGTGCGAAAATTTTGTACTGGATACCGGTTTGCATATGCCACTGGCGCAGCGCTTTTACTTCCGACAAGGCCTGCTTGCAAAAGGCATGCATTTCGTCCAACCGCTTGCAGCAACACATACACAGGAATCATCCACATGACACGCATATTGTTATTGAACAGCGGCCCGCACAGCGATGCGAGTCACGGCTATCGGCTTGCGATGGATACGATTGCCGCGTCCGGCCTGAGCAACGTGCAGATCACCGAACGCGATCTGGTGCAGTCGCCTATCCCGCCGATCGGACGTGACTACGCGCTCGCCGTCACCTCGCACACGCCGCACGACGCACAAGAATTCGCCTGGTCAGAGCGACTGATCGCCGAACTGGAGCAGCATGACCTGCTGTTCATCGTCACGCCCATGCACAACTTCACGGTACCCGCCGCGCTCAAGTTGTGGATCGATCATGTGATCCGCATCAACCGCAGCTTCAACTCCACACCGCAAGGCAAGGTGGGCTTGATGAAAGACAGGCCGACCTTTGTACTGGTCAGCTCGGGTAGTTTCCATGTGGGCGAACGCGCCAAACAGGCCGACTTCCTGACGCCGTATTTGAAGTATGCGCTGGCATCGATAGGCATCAGCGACGTGCATTTTTTCCCGCTGCAAGGCCTGGTGTTCGGTCCGGAAGCCGTCGCGCTGGCAGTCGAGGAAGCCCGTTTGCAATTGTCTGAAAAATTGTCACTGGCCATTGCCTCACCGCAGACTGCAGACAATTAATCAGGGCGCATCACGACGCAACGAGCAGCTTGATGTAAGTAAGTACAAACTCTATACGAACTTTTAATGCGGACGGTGAGCGTGCAGCGACGCCGGGAGGCGGGAGGCGGGATAGGCAGGACAAACAGGGAAGAGGAATGGGAGGGCGGCTACGCCCTACTTCTTTGCCTTGACCTTGATGTGGTGGGCCTTGACCATTTCGGCCGCCTCCACCAACAGATACAAACCGCCGAATACCCACAGCGGCAAGATCAGGCAAAAAAGTGCATAAAGTAAGACGTCCATCATGACCTCGCTGGGGATTGCCGGCATCGTGCTTGATGACCGGTACAGAACCGTGCTGGGGAAACAGAATCTACACGCTTAAATGTACGCATGCCGGCGGCAGGTTTCAAGCCCCTGTCGAAAAATACCCTTGAGCTTAGGCAAAAGCGCCACAGAATTCATCCGCCACCCAGCTGAGGACACCTGAACGCTACTGACTTGCGCTGACCATCATTGCACCAGGCAAAAAAAGAGGACGAAATTTTCGTCCTCTTTTTAGTACTGCTTTTTACTGCTGCTATTTTTTACTCCTGCTATTTGCTACTACCAGCCGATCGCCTTCGGCAGCCAGGTCGCAATCTGCGGGAAGAAAAACACCAGTACCAGCGTCAGGCCTTGCATCGCGATGAAAGGTACAACCCCCTTGTAAATATCCCTGGTGGTGACCTCCGGCGGCGCGACCCCCTTCAGATAGAACAGCGCCCAGCCAAACGGCGGCGTCAGGAAGGATGATTGCAGATTGATCGTGATCAACATCGCCAGCCACACCGGATCGACACCGTGTGCCAGCATCACTGGCAGGAACAACGGCACCGCGATGTAGCTGATCTCGATCCATTCGACGAAGAAGCCCAGCACAAAGATCAGCAGCAACATGAACCAGATTGCCGTGTTCACACCGCCCGGCAGCGTGGCAAACATGTCGGTGATCAGATCCTCGCCGTGCAAGCCACGGAACGACAGTGCAAATACCTGTGCGCACATCAGGATGAACATCATCATCGCGGTGATCTTGGTCGTATCCCGCACGACATTGCGCAATACATCCCACGTGAAGCGTCGCGAAACGATGGTCACCACAATCGAACCCAGCGCACCCATGGAGGCAGCTTCGGTTGGTGCAGCAATGCCACCGACGATAGAGCCCAGCACAGAAACCACCAGCAGCACCGGTGGCACCACGACCTTGACGAAACGTATCCACAATTGCTTGCGGGTGACGCTGTCACGCTCTTCCTGCGAGATCGGCGGCATCATGTCGGGCTTCAACCAGCCCATGAACAGGATGTAGACAATGTAGACCAATGCCAGCAAGACGCCCGGACCGACCGCGGCGGCGAACAGCGTGCCGACTGACATCTGCATGATGTCCGACAACAGAATCAGGATCAGACTTGGTGGAATGATTTGTCCCAGCGTACCGGACGCGCAAATTACGCCGCACGCCATGCTCTTGTCGTAACCACGCTTGATAAGCGTCGGCAGCGTCAATAAGCCGAGCGTGATGACGGTTGCGCCGACAATCCCTGTCATCGCTCCCATCAGCACACCGAACAGGACAATCCCGACTGCCATGCCGCCGCGCAAACGACCGGCAAGGTGACCCATCACATCCAGCAGATCATCCGCCAGCCGCGACTTCTCCAGCATCACGCCCATGAAGATAAACAGCGGTATCGCCAGCCACTGGTAACCGGTCGCCACGCCAAACAGACGCGCCGGCAACAGATTGAACAAGCCAGGGCCAAAGCCGATGGCACCGAATACAAAACCGACCGTCGCCAGCGTGATCGCAACCGGCACACCTATCATCAACAGCAGGAAGAATCCCACCAGCATCATGATGGCGAGAATTTCAAATTCAGGCATGAGTAGCCCCTTCCTTTTCCTGATGCTGTGCAATCAGCTTGAGCAGTGCAGCTATCGATTGCAACAACAACAAACCAAACCCGATCGGCAACAGTGCCTTGATCGCCCAGCGCAAAGGCAAGCCACCAGGATCGGACGAGATCTCGCCGATGGAATACGATTGCTGCACATAGTTGATCGACAGCCAGATGATCACGCAGCAGATACCGATCTGCAGTCCCAGCGACAGCAGGTCAACCAGATATTTGGTACGCGCCGAATAGTTCGCATAGAACAAATCCACGCGCACGTTATCGTCCTTCAGCAGCGCATAACTCATGCCGAACAGAATGAGGGCACCCATCAGATGCCACTCCAGTTCCTGCGACCAGACAGCGCCGAAGCTAATTGTGTAACGCAGTATTACGTTGACAGTCATCAGTGCGATGATCAGCAGAGCCAGCCACGAGGTGGCTCTGCCTATCGCGTCAATGACCGCCTCGATCGACCTGACGGTCGACCAGATGGCCTTGTTAGTCATGAAAACTCCGTTATTTCTGAACCTTGTTGTGATACGCGGTTTCGCTGTACTTGGACCACGCGTCATACTTGGCCTGGTACGCCACGTACGAATCGTTCACTTTCTTGGTCATCGGATCTTTGGCAACGGCTTCGTCGATGACCTTCTTGGTTTCGGCGCGCAAGGCTGCAATCACGCTATCCGGCAACGGACGTGCGATGACACCCTGCTTGTTGACCAGATCGTCCATCGCTTCGGCATTGTTGCGTTGGCACCATGCTTCGCTGATGACATTGCAGGCAGCTGCTGCGTTGGTCACGATGGCTTGCAAGTCCTTCGGCAATTTGTCCCATGCGGCCTTGTTGATCAACAACTCGGATACAGTCGACGACTCGTGCCAGCCGGTGGTGTAGTAGTACTTGGCCGCTTTTTGCAGACCGAGTTTGCGATCCTGGAAAGGACCGACGAATTCTGCCGCGTCGATCACACCGCGTTCCAGTGCCGGGAAGATTTCACCGCCTGGCAACAGCTTGACGTCGACGCCCAGCTTCGCGTAAACCTTGCCGGCGAGGCCAGGGATACGCATTTTCAAACCCTTCAAATCGGCGACCGTTTTGATTTCCTTCTTGAACCAGCCAGTCATTTGCACGCCGGTATTCCCGCAAGGCATGGCGACCATACCGAAAGGTGCATACACTTCGTTCCACAGCGCCAGACCACCGCCGTCATACAGCCAGCCGTTGATACCCTGGAAGTTCAAACCGAAAGGAACTGCCGTAAAGTACTGCGCAGCGAAGGTCTTGCCGGTCCAGAAATAACTGTTCGCATGATTCATCTCGACGGTGCCGGAACGCACTGCATCGAAGCCTTCCAGCGCCGGGATCAACTCACCCGCACCATAGACCTGAATCTTCAAGCGACCTTCAGACATTTCGGTGATGCGCTTGGCCAGATCGGTCGCGCTGCCCGGACCTTCCATATAGAAAGGCGAGCCTTTTGGATATGCACTGGTCATTTTCCAGTTGAATGTGGCGCCTTGCGCCTTGGCCACCATTGGAAAGGCAAGGCTGGCACCTGCCACACCTGCTGCGATACCACTGGATACGAATTTACGTCGGCTGTTTTGCATGGTCGAACTCCCAAAAAAGTTGCACAGAATGAAATCTCACTGAAGTGTCATACCTTTTACATGGTGCATTAATTGTGCCATGTCAGTTTTTGAGAGAAATCACCGAAATTGCGCGCTTTTGACGATAGAAATTCGTGAGATGCACACAAAGAGTGCTTTTCTCCATGTTTTGCACAAACAACACTCACAGGTAAAACGAGTGCATCAGCGGAAGGAAGTTAAGAGATATGCAACAAAACGGCGCGTTTCACGGTTACCGCGAGCGCGTCATGACATTGATGGAAAAACAGATAAAAATAGACAAAGACGACAAGGAGCGACGGCGATGGATACCGGTCGATAAGCGCGCTCACAAATGACAACCTGCAAGTTGCCCGCTACGCGTTACAGGCCGCGCATTACAAGCTACAAGCCGCCCATAAAGCGCAAGGTGTTGCGGGTGTATTCCTCGACATAATCCAGTAGCAAGTCCGATGAATGCCTGGCGTGCGCCTCATCATTGGCGGCTATCGCTCTGGCAATATTGGCGTGCAAACTGGCTACCCGCGCCAGATCGCCGAAGCGCTTGAAGTGCAAATACCAAAAGCGCCGGGTCTGCGCCTCGATCGGTGCGATGGCATAGGCCACATATTTATTTTGTGCGGTACTGACCACCAAGCTATTGAATTCGCGATCGGTCTCGATAAAGATCCCTTCATCGTCCTGCTTGCCCGCCAATTCAAACTTGAGCGCCAATGCAGAAAAAGTCTGACGCTGCGCGTCGAGCGCCAAACGCGCAGCACGCCCGGCCATGATTTTTTCCAGTTCGCGCCTTACTTCAATCATGTTCAGCTGATCAGCCATATCGATATCGGACACGATCACGCCGGAGCGCGGCAAAATCCTGACGGTGCCCTCGATCGCAAGTCGTTGCAGCGCCTCGCGCAAGGGCGTACGACCAAAACCCAAAGAACGATTGAGTGATTTCTCCGAGATCTTGCTACCGGGCGGTAACTTCAGCGTCACGATCATCTCTTCCAGAATGCGGTAAGCCATTTGCGCCTGGTTTTCGCCATTCGAATCCATCTCGGATTGAAGCGCAGCGACTTGATCTTGCGTAATCATCTATCGGCCTTGAGGTTGCATGGATGTAAAAGTCGGACTTGCGGGCGCGCCACTACAAAAACCCGCATTCAAAAATGAACATAAAGCCCGGACACACGCCGCAAAGCTGCAATTTTCGTTCCCAGTCCTTGCGCATGCGCTCAAGCAATAGTTGCCGACTGCGGATTGATAGCCCTGCGACTGCGAGCTTGCGAACGGGCAAAAAAAAGAGGACGAAAATTTCGTCCTCTTTTTTATTCAGCGATACCGCTTAACGCGTACTTGCCACTGCTTACTTCCGTTTGCTACCCAACTTGATCATCGGCTTGCCGGATGGGCCGGTCGATGGTTTGGATGGCGCGCGTGGTGCAGCGAAGGGCTTGCCACCAGCGACAGCAACGCGCTTGGATACCGGCTTGTTGCCGCGCGCCTTGTCGGCCACACGTCTATCGCCGCCCTTGCTTGGCGGTGCAATCGTGACGCGCTTGTCCATCGTCTTTTCTTCCATCGGACGCAAGCCCGAATGGCTGATGCGCAAAGGATTGCCGGCGATGGAAACGGTTTTGAGCTGATCGAAGACCTCATCCGGCATGCCGGCAGGCAGATCCAGCAGGCTGTGATTTTCAAAGATTTCGATGCGGCCTATGTACTTCGCCTCCAGCCCTGCTTCGTTGGCGATGGCACCGACGATGTTGGCAGGTTTGATGCCGTGCGCATGACCGACTTCAATACGGAAAGGCTCCATATCGACTGCACCCGCTTTTTTCTGCGCGGTCCGTTCTTTCTTTTGTGCACCCGGCTCTTTAGCCACTGGTTCGTCGCTGTCGAAATGTTCTTTCTTGAGCGCGGCTGCTGGTGCTGCTGGTGCTGTTACTGCTGCCGATGCGGCCACTGGTGCAGGCGCAGGACGCTCCGCACGCGCTGGACGTTCCTTGCTGTCCGCGTAATCGGCTTTTTCCTTGCGGGCCGGCTTGTCGAAAGACGCTTCTTTTCTCGCTGCTGGTGCCGACGCTGAGGCTGAGGCTGAGGCTGATGTTGTTGCTGATCCAGCGCCCTCGCCGTCTGCCGTGATATTCAATTGCTGACCGGCGACCCAGACTTTTTTCAGGTGCTCGAGCATGTCGGACGGCAGGCTGTCCGGCAGATCGAGTGTGCTGTAGTCATCATAGATTTCGATACGACCTATGTATTTGGAATCGAGGTTCGCTTCATTCGCAATCGCGCCGACGATATTGCCCGGCTTGACGCCGTGCGCATGGCCGACGTCGATGCGGAAAGTTTGCATGCCTTCATCCGGCGCACGCGCAACACGTTCCTTGCGCGGTGCAGCCGAACGCTCGGGACGGTCACCACGTTCCGGACGTTCGAATCTTTCCGAACGCTCTGGTCTGTCATTGCGTTCAAAACGCTCAGCACGTTCAAAGCGACCGCCCGATACCGGCTTGTCGCTGCCCCACGATTCGCGTGGCGCAGGCTTGTTCTTGTCAATCAGCAGCGGCACATCGCCGCGCGCCATCTTGGCCAGCGCGGCAGCGATTTCGACTGCAGGCACATTGTGTTCGCGCTCGTAATCCTCGATCAGCGAATGGAATACGTCCAGTCCGCCAGCCGCGATGGTTTCTGCAATCTGTTCCTTGAACTTCGAGATACGCACATCGTTGACCGCCTCGACGCTAGGCAATTCCAGCACAGAGATAGGCTGGCGCGTGGCACGCTCGATAGCTTTCAACAGATTGCGTTCACGCGGCGCGATGAACAAAATCGCTTCACCGCTACGGCCAGCGCGACCGGTACGGCCGATGCGATGGGTATAGCTTTCCGGATCGTGCGGCACGTCGTAGTTAATCACGTGGCTGATGCGCTCAACGTCCAGACCGCGTGCAGCAACGTCAGTCGCGACCAGGATGTCGATCTTGCCATCCTTCAGTTGCTGGATCGTGCGCTCGCGTTGCTGCTGCTGGATGTCGCCATTGATCGCCGCTGCGGAGAAACCGCGCGCCTGCAATTTGCTGGCCAGTTCTTCGGTGCCTAGTTTGGTACGCGCAAAGATGATCATGCCGTCGAAGGTTTCCGCTTCCAGGATGCGTGTCAACGCCTCGAGCTTTTGCATACCGCTGACCAGCCAGTAGCGCTGGCGAATATTGTCGGCAGTGCCGGTCTTGGCAGCGACGGTAATCATTTCCGGATCGCGCAAGTAGGTGGTCGCAATGCGCTTGATGGCGGATGGCATGGTCGCCGAGAACAAGGCGGTCTGGCGCGATTCCGGCGTCTTTTGCAGAATGGTTTCTACGTCATCGATAAAGCCCATGCGCAGCATCTCGTCGGCTTCATCCAGCACCATGGTCTTGATCTTGGACAGATCGAGCGAGCCTTTTTCCAGATGGTCGATCACGCGACCCGGGGTACCGACCACCACATGCACGCCACGACGCAAGGCGCTTAACTGCGAACCGTAGCTCTGGCCGCCATAAATCGGCAACACGTGAAAACCGGGAATATGCGTCGCATAACGCTGAAAAGCCTCGGCCACCTGGATCGCCAGCTCACGCGTAGGTGCCAGCACCAGCGCTTGCGGTGTGGTTTGCTTGATATCGATGCGGGCAAGAATAGGCAGCGCAAAAGCCGCCGTTTTACCAGTGCCGGTCTGCGCCTGCCCCAGTACATCGGCGTTATTCAGCAGCAGCGGAATCGTGGCAGCCTGAATAGGCGATGGCGACTCGTAACCAAGCTCTTTCAGCACGCGCAACAGCGGCTCGCTCAGGTTAAGGTCGGCAAATAGGGGGAAGGTTGGGTCAGACATAGATGCTCACAAAAATGGTCGTTTCGCGGAAATGCGAAAGATGGGACGTAGTTTACTCTGTTGCCGTCCAAAAGCCCTGAATAAACTCGTTTACCCGTCCGCAAACGCCCGAGAAAGGCTTAATGTGTGGGGCGAAAGCGCAACCGTAAGATCGTACAAATTCAAAATTACATATCGATTTCCAGATTCTTTTCCTGATATCTCCCAATCGCAAAAAGTACCGTATGCCGCATGCAAAATGTTCGACCAGATTGCCCGTTTTTTAAATTCTTCTCGGCAATCAAGCGATACCTTTGTGCGAGACCTACTTCATTGCCCGTCGCTTTTTTACCAAGCAAACCACCCTTTTAGCAAGCTGGCGCACCTCGCGCCTTTACCCCGTGTATCCTGTCGTCTTGAGATTTCACCTGTAACGATAGAACCGCACGCCATGACCAGCACCAATGCCAAAAACATCACTTCTGCCGAGCTCTCCGCTACCTCTTTGAGGATGCTGGAATTGCGGGATGCCGTGCTGAATGAATGGCAAGCGCGCATGCGCGCGACTATCTCGAAGGCGGCGGGACTGTCGCAGCCGATACTGGTGAATACGATGCCGGTGGTGTATGCCAATCTTGCCGAAGCGATCACGCCCGATTACGCGCGCAACAGCAATGGCGTACTGGAAACCACGGTTGCTGCCGAGCATGGCAACGAGCGTGCGCGGCTGACCAACTATGATTTGAGCACGGTGATATCCGAATATCAGGTGTTGCGTTTGGCCATCTTTGATGTGCTGGCAGAAAACGGTTTGCATCTGACGGAAACCGATATGCGCATCATCAACATGACACTGGACGCGACGATCAAGGAATCGGCGACCGCTTTCTCACTGGTGCAAAGTGCTTTTCGCGAACGCTTTGTAGCGACGCTGGCGCATGACTTGCGCAGCCCCTTGAATGCGGTGCAGATGTTTGCCGAGCGTATCGGTAGAACCAGCGACCCGAAGGTGATCGGCGAACTGAGCGACAAGATCAAGCAGAACGTCGGCCGCATGGACAGGATGATTCGCGAGCTGCTGGATATCGTGGTGTTCGAACAGGGCGAGCGGCTGAAGCTGCACCTGACCAACTTCAATATCATGCAAGTGGTGCGGCAGGTCTGCGACGAATCCTTCGATATCTATGGTTCGCGCTTTGAAGTCGTCGGCGAAGACGTGACCGGATGGTGGGGTCGCGATGCCTTGCAGCGTGCACTGGAAAACCTGATCGGCAATGCGCTGAAATACGGTTCTAAAGATACGCCGATCACAATCAAGATCGATCACTATCACGGCCGCATCCTGATCTCTGTGCATAACGAAGGCAATCCTATCCCGCCGGATCAACTGGAGTCGGTGTTCCAGGTATTCGAGCGCGCCAAGATTGCGAATGACGAGAATGAGCAGGGTTGGGGCCTGGGCTTGCCGTTCGTGCGCAGCGTGGCAGAAAGCCATGGCGGCAGCATCGTGACCGACAGCTCGCCGGATGCGGGGACGACTTTCATCATCGATATACCGATTGATGCGCGGCCTTTCCTCGATGCGCCGACGTTGCAGCAGATACAGTAAGCACGGTTCGGTTATAGATTCGCGCTATAGATCCGGCTGTAAATTCGGCGATACATGCGCCAGATGCTCAACACCGCATTCGGCGGCATGCTCGCCGTTGTTGCGAACCCCCTTTTTTTTCAGCTCACATCCCTAGCTAGATTTTCAACCAGAAAATTGACAAAGGTCCGCACGCGCAATGACATATGACGCGCGTGTGGATACAGCAGTATGAATGGTCGCGAGGTGCCGCCAGAGCGCGGCAACAATTCGACCAGATCGCCCTTCTCCAAATCCTTCTCGACGATGAAGCGATAGGTTTGCACCAGCCCTGCACCGTTGCGCGCGAGCGTGACGATCCCCAATACATCTTCTGAACAGCAATAACCGCCCGCGGTGCTGATAAAAACCTCTTTTTTGTCGACGTGGAATTGCCAAGGAATCTTGCGCCCGGTGCTGGGCAATTCAAACTGTATGCATTCATGCGACTGCAGATCTTCCAGCTTCTTCGGCGTGCCCGCGCGCTTCAAGTAATCGGGCGATGCGACGAGTACCAGCTCGGCATCTTCCAGCTTGCGCGCGATCATGTTGGAGTCGGTCGGTGCGCGCCCGCGTATCGCGAGGTCATAGCCCTCTTCGGCGAAATCGATATTGCGATTGCTCACATGTACATCGACCTGCACATCCGGATACAAGGCGCGAAACTTGGGCAGCAAGGGCAGCAAGCGGTAATGCGCATACGGTGTCGGCATGCTGATGCGTAGCAGCCCGGCCGGCGCGACCTGCTCGCCGGTCACCAGCCGTTCGGCATCCACCAGT
Organism: Herminiimonas aquatilis; assembly: GCF_042665175.1. Lineage (NCBI taxonomy): Bacteria > Pseudomonadati > Pseudomonadota > Betaproteobacteria > Burkholderiales > Oxalobacteraceae > Herminiimonas > Herminiimonas aquatilis. The sequence continues at coordinate 1,652,692 of NZ_JBHTCC010000001.1, read as the reverse complement.
TGCGACAGCGCTTGCCGACATTGCTCGAAATAGACGCGCCCTGCTTCAGTCAGGCGTATCTGCCGCGTGGTGCGCACAAACAGGCGCACGCCCAGACGCTCTTCCAGTCGCGAGACAGAACGGCTGACGGCGGCAGGTGTGACGCTGGCTGCATTGGCGGCGGCGGTGAAGCTGCTGAGCTCCGCCGCGAGGCAAAACAGTTCTATGCTGCCGAGCTGGATATCGTCGAAATTGCGTTTCATCGTGCGTCCTCATTAGTTACATCAGGTATCAGGTAATTTGTTAAAACCTGTATTTATCACCTCAATCGACATAAGTATAGTTCATCACATCGGGAACACACAAAGCCCCGCCAAGATGCAGTGAAGAGCGACTAGGCACTGCGCAATCACATACTTTATTGAGGAATTGAACATGAGCACAGCAACAAGTACCGGCAACAAAACAGCCATCGTCACCGGCGCATCAAGCGGCATCGGCTTTGCGATTGCAGCGGAATATCTGAAACGCGGTTACAACGTGGTCGGCAATGCACGCACCCTGGCACGCCTGCAGATCGCAGCAGAAAAACTGGGTTCGCCGAAAAACTTCCTGATGGTGGAGGGCGACATCTCCAAACCCGCGACTGCGAAGAAACTGTTCGAGCAAGCGATTGCCGCTTTCGGCAAGGTCGATATCCTGATCAACAACGCCGGCATCTTTACCGCCAAGCCTGTGGTCGATTACACCGAAGATGATTTGAACACCATCGTCGATACTAATCTGAAGGGCTTCTTCTACCCAACGCAAGAAGCTGCGGCGCACATGGTGGCCAACCAGCAAGGTCATATCGTGACGATCACGGCCGGCATCGCAATGCAGCCGAATGCGCTGGTACCAGCCCTGCTGCCGGTGCTGATCAAAGGCGGCTTGAACCATGCAACGCGCGGCCTCGCCATCGAACTCGCGGCATCGAATGTGAAGGTCAATGCAGTTGCACCAGGCATCATCAAGACACCCATGCATAGCGATGATGAAGCGACGCAAGCATTCTTCCGTCGCCTGGCACCGACAGGTACCACCGGCGTCACCAAGGATGTTGTCGATGCTGTGTTGTACCTGACTGATTCGAAGTTCACGACAGGCGTGGTGCTGCCGGTGGATGGCGGCGGGACAGCTGGCACCTGGTAACAAGCTGGGCCAAAATGGGCGACGGGGCGGGTATTGCTGAAGCTGTGGCGATGCATGCCTAGCCGGTCTCGATCGATACCGTCGTCGCCCTAGTGTTAGACGCCGCTCGCTGTCGTTGCCTTGCAGTCGGCGCAGAGAGTGGATTACATGATTGATTCAAACCAGAAGGAGAACACACCATGCCATACGTCAATATCCGCATCACGCGTGAAGGTGCCACCGCAGAACAAAAGCTGGCATTGATAGAGGGCGCGACTGATTTGCTGAGCCGCGTATTGAACAAGAACCCGGCAACCACCTTCGTCATCATTGACGAAGTGGAGACCGATAACTGGGGCCTCAATCGCGAAAACATCACCACCTTGCGCAAGCGCGAGGCTGACAAAAAGGCCGCGGGCTGATCGTAGCAGTGCGCCGGATTGCCGGTCGTGATGGTGCCAGCCGTTACGACCGACAACACAAATTTTTATTCCAGTTACTATGGGCAGGCATCCCGCCCAAACAAACAAGACTGGCATCATTCAAGAATGAATGAATACTACTGAGCGCAAGCCAACCTGGCTCATCCCCCTGCTCGGCCTGACGCAGATCGTCGGCTGGGGCTCCATGTTTTATGCGTACGGCGTATTGATGCAACCGATGGAAGCGGAGTTGCAAATTTCGCGCTCTGTCGTCGTTGGTGCCTATTCCGTCGCGTTGCTGATATCCGGTTGCCTGTCGATGCTGGCGGGATCTATCGTCGATCGCATCGGCGGTCGCCTGCTGATGGGTGCAGGCAGTTTGCTGGCTGCATTGATGCTGGCTTTCTTGTCGAATGTGAATAGCGTGTTGAGCCTGTATCTGGTGTGGGCTGGCATCGGCGTGGCGATGAGTGCGACGCTGTACCAATCTGCATTTGCCGTACTGACACAAGTGTTCGGCAATAATTACCGGCGCGCGATCACGCTGGTGACGCTGTTTGGCGGCTTCTCCAGTACCGTGTTCTGGCCGTTGACGCAGTTCCTGTCCGATCATTTCGGCTGGCGCGATACGTGGCTGATCTATGCAGCGATCAATCTGCTGCTGTGCTTCCCGATTCACTGGCGTCTGCCTGACTTCTCCCCCGCTGCGGATGCGCACAGCCATCGCGATACGCACAAGGCAAGCCTGGCGGCGGTGCTGCGCGAACGGCGCTTCTATCTGCTGACGGCAGCACTGACCTTCAACGCGCTGGTGTTCTCGGCGATGTCGTTGCATATGATGTCGATCCTGCAAAGCAAAGGTATTTCACCCGTGCATGCGGCGCTGATTGGCGCGATGGTCGGGCCGATGCAAGTGTTGGGACGGCTGCTGGAGACCACCTTTGGCCGCAATACGAGTTCCTACAAGGTGGGGATGATTGCGATGTGGCTGTTGCCGATGGCGCTGATCCTGTTATTCACGCCGACGGACTGGTTTGCCATGCTGGTTTTGTTTGCGGCGATGTATGGGATAGGCAATGGCATCATGACCATCGTGCGTGGCACCTTGCCGGCTGAATTGTATGGACGCGATATTTACGGCGCGGTCAGCGGTGCGATGGCAGCGCCGGTAATGATCGCGATCGCGGCCGGTCCGTTTGTGGCGTCGCTGGTGTATTCGGCGACCGGCGGCTATACCGGAACCTTGCTGGCATTGATCGCGATCTGCGGCGCGGGTGCGATTCTGTATACCTGCACCTCGCCTTCCGCAGCGACGATAGATGCAGAGGAAGGTATGAACGCAGATACAGATGCGGATATCAAGGAACGCGTATCCGGGCGGCCGTCGCAAGACGTATAGCTGGTGAAGATACGAGGCCAGGACCAGTGAAGAGAATAAATAACGAAAATAAGTGATGAAAGCAATTGATACGAATGCCGGACACACCTGCACGTGATGGACAGGCACTACGGTTTTGCGGCTCTATTCTAGAGATGGCAGTGATTGCCAGTTGGCGACCCAAGCCGGTATTTCTGCTGCAAGTAGCGGCTTGGAGATGCCGTAGCCCTGCCCCAGTTCGCAACCCAGCTCCAGCAGCTTTTCAGCGATCTCTACCGTCTCCACACCTTCTGCCAGCACGTCACGCCGAAACACCGTTGCCAACCCGACGATGGCTTGAACGATGGCGCGGTTCTCGCTGTCTTCCAGCATATTGCCGACAAAGCTGCGATCGATCTTGAGCGTTTCGGCAGGAAAATGCCGTAGATAAGTGAGCGATGAATAGCCGGTGCCGAAGTCATCGACGGAAAAGCACACACCGGATAGCTGGCATTCGCGTATCACGTCAGCGACAGCCTGGATATCCTGCAACGCGCTGGTCTCCAGGATCTCGATATCCAGCATATGCGGATCGACGTCCGGATATTTGGCCAGCGATGCGGCCAGTCGCTGCGCAAAATCTCTTCTCTGCAATTGCCGTGCGCCGATGTTGACGCTGACAGATATATTGAGGCCGGCGTTGCGCCACGCGTCCATCTGCCACAACGCGGCATTGAGGACCCACTCGTCCACCTCTTCGCTTAAAGGATGAAATTCAATCGAAGGCAAAAATGCATCCGGCGCGAGCATGCCAAGTTCTGGATGATTCCAGCGTATCAATGCCTCGACGCCGACAACGACGCCGGTACGCATATTGACCTTGGGCTGATAGCGCAGGAAGAATTCATTGGTGGCCAGCGCATGCCGTATGCGTTCATGCTGCAAACCCAGGTTTTTTACTTCGGCATCCAGCGCGGAATCGAAGATGTGATAACGATTCTTGCCGGCCTGCTTGGCTTCATACATGGCGCGATCAGCATGGCGCAGGAGTTGATCGGCGTCGACGTCGTCCTGCGGATAAATGGTGACGCCTATGCTGGCCGATATACGCAGCAGATTGCCTTGCAGGACCACCGGTTTGGCACACGCGTTGAGAATACGCTCCACCATGCAGCCGCATTGATGCGGCCCCTGCACATCGGCCAGTACGACTGCGTATTCGTCGCCACCGATGCGCGCCAGCGTATCGACATTGCGCAGAACGGCTTTCATGTTATGCGATACCGCGACCAGCATTTCATCGCCGACATCGTGACCGTACTCGTCGTTAATCTCCTTGAACCCATCGAGGTCGAGGTAGAGCACGGCCAGTGATTTTTTGGTACGCTGGCTGAGCGCCATGGCCTGATGCAAACGGTCTGACAGCAATATCCGATTAGGCAAGTCGGTGAGCGCATCGAAATGCGCGAGGTGCTCCAGCTCTTCCTGTTTGATGCGCAGCGATGTGATGTCGGCAAACAAGGCGACGTAATTTTGTACATTGTTGGCCGCATCGTGCACGATGCTTACCTTGACGTAACCGGCATAGGACTCGCCGTTTTTGCGACGGCTCCATAACTCGCCCTGATAGCGCCCATGCCGATCCAGGCTGTCGAGCAGAGCCGCCATGACTTCCGGCCCTTGCCGACTGGAGTTGAACATCGTTGGCGGATGACCAATGACGTCGTCGCGCGTGTAGCCGGAGATGCTGGAAAAGGCTTCATTGACTTCGATGATGATGCCGAATGCATCGGTGATGACGATCGCTTCATTGGTATTGGTGAAGACGCGGGAAGTCAGCTCGAGTCGTGCTTCTGCCTGCTTTCTATCGGTGATATCGCGAGCAATACTAGACGCGCCTGTCACCGCGCCATGTTGGTCGAAAATCGGCGAGATGGTGACAGACACTTCTATAAGGCGCCCGTTTTTGCAAACGCGTAGCGTCTCAAAATGCTCTACTTTTTCGCCTTTGCGCAAACGATTCAGGATGGTCGCTTCTTCATCTTGTCGATTCGCCGGCAACAAAATCAACATGGGTTGACCGATCATTTCTTCCGCACTATATCCAAACATCGCTTGCGCGCCGCGGTTCCAGCTGGTGACGATGCCGCTCAGAGATTTGCCGATAATGGCGTCATCCGACGATTGCACAATCGCCTGATATCGTTGTGCCTCACTGTCGAGACGCATGTACTCTGTGATATCGCGCGCCACCTTGGAGGCACCAATTACTACCCCATGCTGATCGTAGATAGGCGAAATAGTGACAGAAATATTGAGCGCGGTACCGTCCTTGTGCAGCCTGATGGTTTCAAAATGGTGGACTTTTTCGCCGGCGATGATTTTTTCGAGTATGAATTGTTCTTCATTCGCCTTGTCGGGCGGAAACAGCTTCAGCAGCGAATGCCCGATCATCTCTTGTGCTGAATAGCCGAACAGCAGTTGTGCGCCGGCGTTCCAGCTGGTGACGATACCCTTGAGATTTTTGCTAATGATGGCGTCATCGGAGGAAGCAACGATGGCCTTGAAATACTGATCTACGCTATCGTCTTTCGACAATACGATGTTGTCGTCATTGCTGGCGATGAGAGCGCCGTCAATCGCGCCGTCATTGAATGAATCCATTTGTACGCCTCCGGAACCGCCGGCAATCTCGCCTGTCAGGTTCTAATTATTTTCAGCAACATGCGTTCCGTGGCTGCGTGTATTGAGGGCAAATCCAAGGCTTACCAGATCGCACTCATCCTTTTTTCAGTCTCTTTTTATTCGCCTATTTACTTGCTTATTTGCAAGTATTTCACTGCATTTATTCATTAGTAATATAGCGAAAAGATTACTGGATAGAAAGGAATAAAACCTCCCATAAATATGGGGGATCGACGAAATAATGCAGATAAAAAAAGGGCTCCCGAAGGAGCCCTGAAAGTTGAGACTATTTACTACTAGGGGAGAAGACTACTTAAGCGTGAGCAGGTGATCCGCCAGCCGCTGCTGCTGCATTTTCTGCTGCGAGCTTCTCTCTTGACAACGCCACGTGTTTCTTCAGCGTCGGTCGGAGAGCAACGATAGCGAGTACTGCTGCGGTCAGATCCATACATGCAACCGTGTACAGAACGGTAGACCATGTGCCGGTTGCTTCCATCATCAAGTTACCGACTGGAACAAACAGTGCACCGATACCTTTAGCGGTGTACAACACGCCGTAGATCTTACCGATGTGCTTGGTGCCGAATGCATCGCCAGCCAGAGCCGAGAACAGGGAATACACTTCGCCCCATGCCAGGAACACAACGCCGGACAAGATCAAGAACGCCCATGGGTTCGAACCGAAGTAGCCCAGAGCAATAATGCCGAAGCCTTCCAGTGTGAACGCGATAACCATGGTTTTTTCACGGCCGATGTTATCCGAGATCCAGCCAAACAATGGACGCGAGATACCGTTCATGATGCGATCGAGCATCAATGCCAGTGGCAACGCTGCCATGACAAAGAAGTACATATCAACTTCGAACTCTTTCACACCCAGATCGGTTGCGATAACGCCCAACTGAGCAACTGCCATCATGCCGCCAGTAACCACGCAGATGAACATGAAGAACATGAGCCAGAACAGTTTTGTGTTCAGCGCTTCTTTCAATGTGTAATCGCGTGTTGCCTGTGCCAGTTTGCTGCTCGCAATGCTGATTTCACCTTTGAGTGGCGAACGCAGGAACCAGGCTGCGACGAATGCCAGACCACCTTGCAAGATGCCAAAGAAAAGGAATGTTGCTTGGAAACCCGATGTTTCGATCATTGCTGCGATAGGCAGAATCGTTGCAGCGGAACCAGCACCGTAACCACCAGCGGTCAAGCCAACTGCCAGACCACGACGGTCCGGGAACCATTTCAACGCGTTGTTGATACATGTTGCGTAGATCGAACCGACGCCGATACCACCGAACACTGCGCCGACGTAGAAGCCGGTCAGGGAGGTAGCTTGCGAGTTCAGATACCATGCAAAACCGATAAAGATCGCGCCGAATGCGACCATCAGGCGTGGGCCCAATTTGTCGATGAAGTAACCTTCAATTGGTGCGAGCCAGGTTTGTACCAGAACGAAAATGGTAAATGTAATTTGAATTTCTGCACGCTTCCAGCCGAATTGCTCCTGGATTTCTGGAACGAACAATGTCCATGCGTACTGAATGTTTGCGGTTGCGATCATACAGATCACGCCGACCACGAGCTGCCACCAACGCTTGTTGGAGACTGGTTTGTCTAATGCTACTGCTGGTCCGCCGCTCATTTGGATGCTCCGTTAAAATTTGCCATCATGTTGTTCCTCATGTCCATTAATCCATCTGGTCTTGCGACCAAACAGCTAATGCTTGGATTGAATATTTGCCTATGCAAATGCAGAGGCCTCTCAAGGTTTACGTTTTAAAGGCAGCCAAACTTTGGTCCGGTCGAACGCCGTTCCGCCTTTCGTTCTGGTGACCCGGTCGGGAATCGCCAAAACATTTGGTTAGTTCATGCTTAACTTCCCGCCTGCATGAAAAAACCTCTTCAGGGCAAACAAACCGGCTTGATCGGATTTCACTACCGGGTTTTGCCTAGCGTGGGGCAATCTCGGTGCCGGGAAACCGGCGGCGTCATAAAGACACGAATCAGAAAAAACGGTTGGCTTGTTCGCCCTTCAGCAATCTCAAGGTAATGTTAAGTACCCGTTAAAATTTTGATGGAATATACGTAGGTCCTTTTGGCCAAACAATACGTAGTTATACCTATTTTCGATAAATTTGACATTTATATTGCGTCGCAATAAATCTTAAAATCCTTACGTAGCAAGGCTTTCAAGCGCGTCTCTCGAAAAAATTGGGATATGCGATTTTTTAATAGCTGATATCAGCTTTAACAATAATGCGTTGTCAGGATTTACAAATTTTCCCGTAAGCATTACGTTAAAAATTCATCGACAAGAGAATTGAAAGCGCAATTGAGAGCACTCAGCGACGCGTTGGCGGAAGGATTTTTGTTGCAAGGATGCAATGAATGAGCGGAGCGCCCATTCAGCATGGTTAATGCGACGTTGTTAGTGCACGACCTGGATTTGACTACCGGGACAGCGCCTTTTGGGCGCGATATCTGGCCGAGCGCTTGGGCATCAACATCGATCCGCTGCAGCTAGGCGCGCCACAATAACAGGCAAATGCGCGTTTAACGGCGGGCGTGTGGCGTTCTTCAAAGATCAATGCGTAGTCGTAACTGAGTTCTTCGCCGGCGGCAATTTCTTGCAGGGAATAAATATAGACGCGACCGTCTTCATGTTCAGCGGCTTCGCAATTGGGTTCGCATGAATGGTTGATGAAGCGTGCTTCGTTGCCGCCACTGCCGCCATCGATAATGCGGCCGTCATTAAGACTGAAGAAATACGTGTGATTAAGCGGGCCTTCGGCATCGGCGCGTTCTTGCGCAACTTCCCACAGAATGCGTTCGCCCTGGTATTCAACGATGCATGTACCGGCTTCTATTGTGACCCTGGCGAAAATGCCGGTGCCGTGGATAGTCGAAGTCTTGACGACATAAAGCGGCAGTGCTGTCATGTCGGCATCGCTATTTGTGTCGCGGGCAACAACTGCCGCGACTGGATCTGGGGGCGTATTCAATTCGATTCGATTTTCTGGGAAAAACGCGGAGTAGCGCGTGTTGCTATTGTACGAAGAAAATAACTCGCCATCCTTTCTGTATTGAATCTATCAAACGAATCAATCGAACTTAAGGGGTGGCGGATTGCCTTATACGGATAGCCAACGACTTTGCAGGGCACTATTTGCTCAAGCAAATATTCCAGAGAAGTCCATAATGTGTGCAGTTTCCACCTGCTGTAGAAGATGAAGTCCAATTCCATTCTTGCCAACGCACGCAACCGCAGCACCATCGGTTTAGCGCTATCAGTGTTGTTCCATATTGCGATCCTGCTATTTGCGCTGGAGCATCAGTCGACCCCGCCGCAAGAAATCGGCACGTCGATGACGGCACCGATATCCATACAATTGCTGCCGCCGTCCGAGAATTCGAGCAAATCCACGCCCGCTCCAGCCCTCACCGTGACGCGACCAGTATCCAAAGCGGCTGGCAAGCCAAAAGAAAAGGCGCGCAAAGATCAGGATGTTGCGCGTAAAAAACCGGTACCCGTGCCGCAGGAAAAGCTCGCCACGATCAAGCCGCAGCAAGCGCAACCTGAAGCGGCACCGACCGACATGATGAGCATGCTCAATAATGCGCGCGAACGTCGCCGCGCGGCAGGCACGCCAGATCGTAACGACAGGGAAAACGAAGAGCAACCGGATGACAATGCCATTGCACGCGCCAACGTGCAGCACAGCATGCGCCAGGCGCAAGCGCGCGGACGCAACGATGGCGGCGGTGTGTTCCAGGTAACATTCAAGGGTGTGCGCACGGCGGAAATGATCTTTCGCGGCTGGGATGAACGCCGTCGCGACACCACGCGCCAGTTGCTGGAAATCGATGCCGGCCTGAATGGCGATATCGATACCGCCATCGTGCGCAAGATGATTGAACTGATACGCCAACGCCAATCGGGCGACTTCAGCTGGCAATCGCGCCGCCTGGGACGCGTCGTGATGCTGTCGGCACGCATCCAGGACAATGCCGAACTGGAAGATTTCTTGAAGCGGGATTTCTTCGAGTACTACCGCTAAGCTGTAGCTGCAGCCGCATCGCCACTGCGCTTGCCGACCGGTGACCGCTCAAGCTATCCCGCGCTGAATTAACTCACACCAGACAAGTCTCGCGCAGAACCTATCGGCAATCGCTACATTCCATACACTATCGTCAGGCCTGACTACCGATACGGAGGCACTATGCAACTCGAAGGATCCTGCCATTGCGGCGCGGTGCACTTTTCCCTGAACAGCGCGACGCCTTATCCCTATCAACGCTGCTACTGCTCTATCTGCCGCAAGACCCAAGGCGGTGGCGGTTATGCCATCAATCTGGGCGGCGATGCCAGCACACTTCATGTCAAAGGCGCAGATGACATCAGCGTGTATCACGCAAGATTCAAAAGTCCCGGAGATGAACGGGCGCATACCAGCAGCGGACAACGCCACTTTTGCCGACGTTGCGGCAGCGGGCTGTGGTTATACGATCCGACCTGGCCGGAACTGATACATCCATTTGCATCTGCTATCGATACGCCCTTGCCGGCACCGCCAGAACACACGCATCTGATGCTGGCGTTCAAGGCACCGTGGGTCGAAGTCCATGCGACGAAGAAAGACCAGCAGTTCGATCTTTATCCGGAAGAGTCGATTGCCGAGTGGCATGCGCGTTTGGGACTGACTGCACCGGAATGAACTGCTGATTTGTTCCTGCCCAAAAAAAAACCGCGAGCCAGTCGCGGTTTTTTTGGCCCGCCTTCTCTATGCGAGACGGACGAAATGACGATTCTAATCGCTGCACATTTACAGACTCAATCTTGTGTCAATGAGCAGCGGCAATGACTGCGCACTAGATCAGGAAAAGTATGGCGGCGACGGCCGTCGGCAATATCGCACCGGCCAGCAAGCCACCTACACCGATGGCGCCGTCCCGAAAGCCATCTCTGAGCAGGGCGACGCCCGCAGGATTCGGTGCATTAGCAATGACGGTCAAGCCGCCGCCTGCGACCGCACCGGCCACCAGCATGTATTTGGCCTGATCCGACATTCCCTCGATCAGCGAACCCAGATACGTCAACGCGGCGTTATCGGTAATGGCGGTCAACCCAAGCGCACCAAAGAACAATGCCGTCGGTTCCAGACTGGAGACAATAGGCTGCAACCACCATTGCTGCATACCGCCCAGCACGACCAGCCCGGCCAGGAAGAAGCCGACCAGCAAACCCTCTTTCAAAATCAATGGACTTTGATATTGGGAATAAGCCTGCGTATAGCCAAGAAAGAACAGGAAGATGGCCATGAAGATCACCGGATGATGCGCAAAAATCACGACCGAAGCCAAGGCCATCAAATGAATCAGGATCACCACAAGCGGTACGCCTTCTTCCTTGGTGCCAGCAACTGGTTTATCGTCGGTGAGATGCTCACGCAACAGGTAAGTGATCGCCGTTGCATTGATCAAGACCGCTACCGCTGCCTTCCAGCCGAAGTTGGCTGCCATGAAAGCACTGTCCCAGTTCCATGTTGCGGCAACCATCAATACTGGTGGCGCAGCAAACGAAGTCAGTGTGCCGCCGATCGATACATTGACGAAGAGCACGCCAAGCGCGCCATATTTTTTCCACTCAGGCGTGCCTTCGCGGAACACAAGCGGCGCGAGCATCAATGCTGCCAGCGTCATCGCGGCCGGCTCGGTTATGAGTGAGCCGATCAATGGCACCAGACTCAGGCACAACCAGACACGCACGACTGCCGTCCTCAAAGGTACCAGTGTCGCCAGCGATGAAACCAGTGTCTTGACTGCTTCCAGCACCGGACGGGACGCCGCAATGATCATGATGACAAACACAAAAAGCGGCTCGGTATACTGACGCGATTCCGCATATTCAATCGCTTCCTTGCCGCCGACGACAAATGCCATCGTGGTAATCAAGACAAATGCCCACAATCCGAATACCACTTCGATTTCACCCAAAAGATGAAACAAGCCTGCATGTTTGGTACTGCGGTCAGCAATGCGCTCAAATGACTTGGCGGCGAAGGTATGAATAAGTGCCAGTCCAAAAATGATTGCTGCAATGAGATTGATATCGGTCATTGTTTTACCCGTCTGTTGATTAACAAAGAATTACAAGTGGCCAGGCCCATATCAGGCAAGCCCAGGCTCAGTGACGCTGCAGAGAGTGTCACTGATCGAGGTTGGCAGAAATGCGCGCAATGAATACGCTACGATACAAGGCAATTACGCGTGAAACCGGTTCAGCGTTACAGAGAACCAAACATCGAATACAACGGCGATGCAATTAAAGTATGGCCGATACTTCCGGATGCGGGATATTCATCGAGCTTCTGTCGAGTACGCGCAATTGTTTATCGAGTGTGTAAATCAGCGGCACGCTGTTCGGTACATCGAAGCGCGAGACTTCTTCATCCGGCATGTCTTCCAGAAGTTTGACCAGTGCGCGCTGGCTATTGCCATGCGAAGAAATGATGATGTTCTTGTCTTCACGTAATGCAGGCGCAATCGATTCATCCCAGAACCGGCGCACACGTTCTACCGTATCTTTCAGCGATTCACCGAGCGGCAGCGATGCGCGGTCGAGGCCGTCATAACGCGGCTCGTGACATGGCGAACGCGGGTCATCCTTGTCCATCAACGGCGGCCGACTATCGAAACCGCGACGCCATGACCAGACCTGCTCTTCACCAAATTTGGCGATCGTTTCTGCGCGGTTCTGCCCCGTCAGCGCACCATAGTGCCGCTCATTCAGACGCCAGTGGCTGATGATGGGCGTGTACATCGCATCCATCTCTTCCAGCATCAACCATTGCGAGCGTATGGTTCTTTTCAGCAGCGAAGTGTAGGCAATATCAAAATGGAAACCTGCGTCGGCCAGCGCGCGACCGGCATTGCGTGCCTGTTGGATACCATTTGCAGTCAGATCGATATCGGTCCAGCCGGTAAAGCGGTTTTCCCTGTTCCACTGTGATTCGCCATGGCGAACTATCACCAGATTACCCATTACTTATTCTCATGTTGAAGCGGCAAAACACGAAGATTAACTGAGTTTCAAGAATGATGACGTGCAAGATCGCACTTTGCGACGCCAATAAGGAAGAGTCGCTTGCGTTTTTTATCAATATTTAACAGTTTTTGCAGGTATATCCCATAAATATGTGTAGGCAAGGCAAGCGAATTGGCGCCTAATAATGAACCAATTTTATTTCGGAAAAGCAATTTTTCGACTCCATTTCCCGTTTTGGAATGCGTGCTGACCGGAAATACTTTGTATGCCGGAGTAGTGAGCGCCACTGACCTACACCCAAAATTATTAATCAGGAGCATTGAATATGTTTAAGAATATGACGGTCGGAGCCAAGCTGATTTCCGGCTTTTTGGCGCTATCTGTTGCAGGGGCCATCGTGGCCGGTGTCGGCATATACGATATGAGCCTGATTAACGACAAGGCCGGCGACATCTACAACAAGGAATTACTGGGCCTGTCTTATATCAAGGAAGCTGATATCGATCTGGTATCCATTGGCCGCGCGCGCGGCAATGTGCTGCTGTCGACGACGGAAGAAGAGCGCACGACGAATAAAGAGAACATAAAAAAATACACAGCATCTTTGGAAAAAAATCTGGAGAAAGCGCGCCCGCTATTTTTCAGCGATAGGGCAAAGGTATTGTTTGATCAATACGCGGCTGTTTCGCAAGACTATCAAAAAGAAATGTGGCAAGCCCTGACGCTGGCCGATAAAGAACCACTGCAACAACGCAGCGCCGAACTGACTGCCATCCTGGCGCAGACGCGCGTACATGCAAACAAACTCGATGAGGTCCTGTCGGAATTGTCGGAACAAAAGGAAAAACGCGCGGAACAAGCGTATGCCGAAAGCGCAGAGCTATATGAATCCAGCCGCGCCATCATGCTGGCGCTAGTGCTCTTGAGTGCGGTTTCTGGTCTTCTGCTCGGTGTGTTGATCACCCGCGGCTTGAAGCGCCAGCTAGGCGGCGAACCGGATTATGCCGCCGGCATTGCGTCACGCATTGCAGCCGGCGATCTGACCGTCGACATCCAGATTGGCAGCCACGATCAAACCAGCATGTTGTTCGCGATGCGCGAAATGCGCAACAGCCTGGAAAATATTGTCAGCCAGGTCAGAACCGGTACAGATACCATCGCCACTGCATCCAGCCAGATTGCAGCCGGCAATCTGGATCTGTCTTCACGGACTGAAGAACAGGCCAGCGCACTGGAAGAAACCGCTTCATCGATGGAAGAAATCACCTCTACCGTCAAACAAAATTCCGACAATTCACGTCAGGCGAATGAACTGGCAGTCAATGCATCCGGCATTGCGGTGCGTGGCGGCACGGTAGTGGCGCAAGTCGTGGACACGATGGGCTCGATCACCGAATCCTCCAGAAAAATCGTGGATATCATCGGTGTTATCGACGGCATCGCATTTCAGACAAACATCTTGGCACTGAACGCGGCAGTGGAAGCAGCGCGTGCTGGCGAACAGGGTCGCGGCTTCGCCGTAGTGGCCTCGGAAGTACGCAGCCTGGCACAGCGTTCCGCCTCGGCGGCCAAGGAGATCAAGGAACTGATCGGCGACTCTGTCGAAAAAGTTGATACCGGCAGCAAACTGGTAGAACAAGCTGGCACCACGATGAAAGAAATCGTCGACAGCATCAAGCATGTGACAGACATCATGGCTGACATCACAGCAGCCGGCCGCGAGCAAACTGCCGGAATTGAGCAAGTCAATCAGGCCATCTCGCAAATGGATGAAGTCACGCAACAAAATGCGGCACTGGTTGAAGAAGCAGCCGCAGCATCGCAATCGTTGCAAGACCAGGCGGCCAGCCTTTCCGAGATTGTCAGCGTATTCAAAATCAACAACGTACAAATGCAATCCGCGCGCACCAGCAGCGCTACATCAGCGCGCTCACCCGCCAAAGCCTTGACCGGTGCCACCCAGCGCAAGATTGCAAACAAGCCAGCCCCGCAAAAAATTGCGATAACTAACGCGGGCAGCAATAGCAAGGATTGGGAAGAGTTTTAAAAACGTGGCCGCGTTATCTCTGTTTCGTCAAAAAAGCCCGGCTATGTCGGGCTTTTTTCATCACGACACGCTGCAATACCTCGGCAAGCAGGGAAATTAAATGGAATCTTTACCTGATGGAATTGTCCATGCACAGTGTTCTGCGACGCATGCACGCTCAAACAGATAAAATTCACCTTATGCAATTCAGTTACAGCTCACTGCTCATGCAGACAGCACTCTTGATGGGACTTGCCGGCTGCGCCGGACCCAAACCTGTTGTCTATACGGCGGAAAGATTCGATTCGGCCGATATCTACTCGCGCCGCTTTCCAGTGCCCGGCAATGTCGCTTGCGAAGCAGTACGCCGCACCTTGCTCAGTCAAGGTTATGTGATCAACGCTGCCACTGCCGATCAAGTCGACGGCCGCAAGAGTTTTCAACCGGAGAATGATGTGCATGTGCAGATTGCATTTCGTGTCGTGTGTGCAGCCGACACCGCAGATGGCAGCACCTCATCAGTATTCGTCAATGCCCTTGAAGATCGCTACGCGCTGAAGAAGACCAACAATTCGGCGAGCCTCGGCGTCGGTGCGCTGGGGTCGGTTTCTCTGCCCTTCTCATCCAGCGATGATTCGCTGGTGAAGGTCGCGAGTGCGACGATTTCCGCCGAAAAATTCTATGCACGCTTTTTTCAGCTGGTCGAACGTTATCTGACCAATGAGGCGACACCAGCACCGGAGTCCATGGAAATCACGCACCCCCTGGTGCCTACTCCGAAGAACACTGCGCCGTAACTTTCCAGCCGCCACCCAGCGCCTTGTACAAACTGACAGACGCCTGCAAGCGTAGCGTATTCAATTGTGCGCTGGTATCTTGCGCCGCATACAAGGTGCGTTGCGCATCGAGCAAAGTGAGCAAGGTTTCTGCCCCAGCGCGATAACGCGATTCTGCCAAAGTCAGCGCACGTTGCGCTTGCTTCAATTCTTCTTGTTGCGCGATGCGTTGCGCTTCTATTCCTGTTACTGCATTCAACGCAACTTCTACATCGCCGAAAGCAGCGATGATGGCCTGTCTATAGTTCGCCAATAATTCTTCACGTTGCGCCACTGCCAGATCGCGTCCGGCCGCAAGTCGCCCCGCATTGAAAATAGGCGCAGTCAAACCAGCCGCGAGGCTATACATTGGATTATCAAACAGGCTGCTTGATCGATTGCTGATGGTATTGGCATTTGCAGTCAACACCACACTCGGCAACATCGCTACGCGCGCCACTGTGATATTCGCATCTGCGGAAACCAGTCGCGCTTCGGCACGTGCGATGTCGGGACGCTGCGTCAATATTTCACTTGGTAGACCAGCATTAATGGCCGGTGCTTGCAAGTTTTGCAGATCAGCGCTCGTCAGTGTCAATGCCGTCACACTACGTCCGAGCAAAACGGCGAGCGTGGTCTGGCTGTCTTCCGCCTGCTGACGAATAGCGGCCAGCACACGTTGTTGTGCAGCGACGAGACCACGCTGTTGCGCAAGCTCCAACTGATTGCCGGCACCGGCGCGTGCACGCGACTCCGCCACATTGAGCAAACGTTGCGCACTGGCGAGACTTAACTCTGCAATCGCAGAACGCTCACGCAAACCGACTGCCTGCACCCATGCGGACGCAACGCCAGCAGTGACTGTCAACCTTACCGTATCGCGATCGAAGATTGCGGCACGCACAAGCGATTGAGAACCATCGCGCAAGGCGCGATTACGACCCCAAAAATCCAGTTCGTAACTTGCGCTTAACCCTGCGGAGTAACTTGACCCGGTTGTAACCGCATCACCACCAAGCCGGCCATTGCGGCCTGCGCCAAGTGTGCCCGACAACTCAGGCAATATACCTGCACCGGCAATCGTCGCCGAAGCTTGCGCCTGATTGACGCGTGCCACTGCGGCAGCAACATCCAGGCTTTGCGTTTGCGCGCTCGAGATCAACGCATCCAGTTCTGCACTACCGAAACTGCGCCACCAGTCTTGCGTCACCCTTGTTGCTGATGCTTTGTCCGCTGCTGCATCTTTATGCAGCCATTGCGCTGGCACCTCGGGTGCTTGCGTTTGCGATGGTGTGTGTGTGGCGCATGCTGACAGAGCCAATACGACAGCAATTGCGATTAAAGTCTTTTTCATTTTCAATCCGGTCATTCAGAAGCGAGCGCGACGACAGGATCGAGGGCTGCTGCTTTTTTCGCCGGCATATAGCCGAAGATCAATCCAGTCGCTACCGAGCACGCGAACGCGCCGACTATCGCCGTTACGGAAAAAATCACAGGTACTTTCGACAGCAGCAAGATGCCGCCTATCGTCAAGCCGCTGACGACACCGATCACGCCACCGACCAGTGACACCAAAACCGCTTCGGTCAAAAACTGCCGCATGATGTCGCGCTGACGTGCACCGGTCGCCATGCGTATACCAATTTCACGCGTGCGTTCACGCACTGTCATCAACATCACATTCATCACGCCTATGCCGCCGACTACTAGCGACACGGCGGCGATCAAACCCAGCATCATCTTCATCGCATTGCTGGTTTGCGCAGCAGCCTGCAACTTGGCGGCCGCATTTCCGATACGAAAGTCATCACTACCACGGCGGGCGATCAAGAGTTTTTTCATTTCGGCTTCGGCTGCTTGCACTTGTTCTTCAGACGCCGCTTCGACCACCGTGTAATCCGGTTCGGCGCGCGCATCATAGACGCGCATGCGGCCGGATTGATAAGGGATGAACACCATCTCGTCATAATTCTGCGAACCGGAATCAGCACCGCGTTCGGCCATCACGCCTATCACTTCAAACGGTGCATCGACGATCAAAATCTGCTTGCCGATAGGGTTGCTGCCATCCGGGAAAAAATTCTCCTTGAACTTGTGCCCGATCACGACCACAGGTGCGATATCCCTATCTTCGGCTGCCGTAAAGAAGCGTCCTTGCGCAACACGCCAGCGGTGCACCAGCGGCATCGCATTCGAACTGGCGAATGCATAGACCTGGCGATCGACATTGCCGTAACGCACAGTCACCGGATCGCCGATGATAGGCATGACGTGACCGATTTCCGGAAGAGCCGCAACTGCATCCAGATCTTCTATCGTCAAACGACCCGGCGGACCGCCGTTGGATGGATGACCGCTGCCGAGATACATGATGGTCGTGCCGAGCGACCCCATCTCGTCGATCACGCGCTGCTTGGCGCCCTCGCCGACCGCCAGCATCACAATCACCGATGCAACGCCAATGACGATGCCAAGCAAAGTCAGACTGGTGCGCGTGCGATTCATTTTCATGCCGCGCCATGCAGTGCGTGCGGCTTCGCGCAAATCATCCCAAAACGACGCGCCTGCATCGCGGCCAGCTTGCGCCATATCGGGTGCGGGCAAAGCCTGCTTGACAGCAGACACGCCGGAATCGGCGATGATCTGACCGTCGTGTATCTCGATCACGCGACGCGCCTGTTCGGCGACATCGCGATCATGCGTAATCAAAATAATGGTGTGACCGGCATCGGCCAGTTCATTCAGCAACAGCATCACTTCAGCACCGCTCTTGCTGTCCAGCGCGCCTGTCGGTTCATCGGCAAGGATGATGCGACCGCCATTCATCAACGCACGCGCAATCGATACGCGTTGCTGCTGCCCGCCGGATAATTGCGTAGGTCTATTGTCAAGCTTGTCGGCCATGCCGAGTCGCGTCAGCAAGGCGGCGGCGCGTTCGGCGCGCGCCTCTTCCGGCATGCCGGCATAAATTGCGGGGACCTCAACGTTCTCGCGCGCAGATTCGGTCGCGATCAGGTGATAGCCCTGGAACACGAAACCGAATGCCTCGCGCCGCAACCATGCCAACTCATCACCATCCAGCGTGGCGACATCACGCCCACTAAATGAATAAGTGCCGGAGCTTGGTCGGTCCAGACAGCCGAGCAAATGCATCAGCGTCGATTTGCCGGAACCGGATGCGCCGACGATGGCGACAAATTCGCCCGCTTGAATATTCAGCGTAATGCCGTGCAGTACTTCGACCGCAGGTGCACCATCGATATTGCCGCCGTACTGCTTGCGGATTTCGCGCAGTGCGATCAGTGGTGGCGCATCGCCTACTGTCCTGTCCAATTCGCTTGAGTAAATACTGCCTACCACTTGAACCTCGACGTCCCTGCCTTGCTTACAGCTTCGCCGGTAATCAGTTGCTCACCTTCTTTCAAACCTTCGACTACTTGCACCGCGAGTCTGTCTTGTACACCAGCGCGCACGTCACGCTCTTGTACTTTGTCATGTGCGTCGAGCACGCGCGCCTTGTACATATTCGGTTTTTGATCGACTGGTTGCAACGCACCCAAAGGTGCAATCAACACATCGCGCGCAGATGCGGTGATGAATGAAACCTGTGCCGTCATTTGCGGCAACAGTTCTGCATCCTTGTTATCTACATCGAACAACACCGTGTATTGCACAACTTTGCTGGCAGCTGGTTGACCTGCCGCCGCCTGCCCTGCGGCGGCCACTGGCGGTGCCGGCAAGACTTGCCGCACCTTGCCATTCCAGCGACGTCGATCACCCGCCAGCGTCGAGAAGTACGCCGCCTGACCAGCTTTGACGCGACGAATATCCGCTTCGGAAACTGTGGTCCACACTGTCATCTCTGACAAATCCGCGATGCGCATCAGAGTTGGCGTTTGATACGTCGCGTTCAGCGTTTGACCTTCTTTTGCATCGATGCCGGTAACGGTGCCGGCCATAGGCGCGAAGATGCGCGCGTAACCGAGACGCGCCTCATCCGCTTTCAAACTGGATTGCGTTTGCACGATGCGCGCCTTGAGCTGGGCTATGCGCGCTGCTGCAGATGCCAGATTTGCTTCGGCAGTTTGCACGTCTTCCAGACGCGTAGATTCATCACGATTCATTTGTTGCTGACGCGCGTGCTGCTGTTGCGCGAGTTTATGCTGCGCACGCTGCTCGTCGAGTTGCGCACGCAAATCCATTTGCTGCGCGCGCCCCGCTTCTACCGTCGCCTGAAATACGCTGGCATCGATCTCCACCAGCAACTGGCCTTTTTTGACAACATCGCCGGGTTGCACATGTATGCGCGTGATCTGGCCGGATACCTGCGCACCTACCTCGACCGAAGTCACCGGTTGCAAAGTGCCTATCGCCGTCACGGTCGCCTCGATATTGCCGCGTGCGACAGGCGCTGTTTCAAACTGCGCATCATTGCTGTTGCCCGACCATACGGCTGCCACTGCGATTACACTCAGCAATGCGACTGCGCCAACTATTTTTTGCCTGGCTGAAAATTTCTTACTGGTGAATTTTTTTTGCGTCATTACTTTCGCCATCAGTTCTTGACTTCAAAGGTCAGGGTTGCGGTGTGTCGTACGTCTTCATATTTTTTGCCATCGATAGTGACCGAGCCATTGATGCGCGCAGTGACTTCCAGCAAATAGCGGCCGGGGAAAGGCGTCACCAAAGTAACCGTGCCGTCCTTGGCTGGTTTCAATACCCGACGCCAACCTTCGGAGGTATCGACATTGACTTGCGATGCTGCGACGGTATTTCCCTTCCACACCAGCTTGAAGGTATTGCCATTGGCTTCTGTCGGTACCAGTTCCAGATCGTTGACCGCCTTGATTTCGCTGCGGCCGTTCTTGGCCTGGTAATAATTCAGTATGCCTTTTTCACCGACGCGGCTGGCGACCAGACGTACATCGCCTTTCACCGCAGAGCCGATGACCAAACGCTCCGCCTCTGTTGTCAGCGGCAGATCCTTGCCATCGGCCAGATATGCACGCGGCGCGATGATCGCTGTCGGTGCCAGACGTGTGCCATCCAATTCCCCGATATAAGCGCTTGTCGCACCGTTCACCTCGCGTTCCAGCCAGACATATTCTGCGTGTGCAGAAAACGAAACCGCCAACATCGTAATGCCGACCACCGACAGGAATGATTTTGCTAAAGAGATGCGCATATAGTTTATAAATCTGAAGGGTTGATGATGGACATGCCTGTGGCTAGATTGCCAAGAAACTGCCCGCCAAAAATTGAAAGGGCGACGTTGCACATCCGATGCAAAGCCGCCATTTAGCGATAGTGCTGCGAACAAATCGCAGCACTATCTAATCGCTTGAATTTATTTCGCGACGAAGCTCAAGGTCGTGGTGTACGACAGCTTCTGCACTTTTTCACCGGCGATTTCATAGTCTCCTTTTACTTCGTGGCTGCTCATCAGGATGTAACGGCCTTTTTCCTTGTCTGATATTTCAATGCGGCCATCCTTGTCAGTCTTGAAGCCTTTGGTCCATTGCTCCGGATTGACAACGGTCACTTTTTTGTCCGCTACTGGCTGCCCCTTGAAGGTCAATGTAAAGACATTGCCATTGGCCTTTACCGGGATCAGTTCATAGTCCAGCACGCCGGTGGTTTCGCTACGACCTGCACGCGAATTGAAAACAGCAGCCTGCAACTGGCCATCCTTGTTTTTCCATGGCTTCCAGACTTGATCATTGATCAGGCGCACGTCACCGGCACCTGTTACGTCCGCTTCCAGGTAGTCATGCTTGACTGCCACTTTGGCCAACTGCTTGGCATCCTTGCCAAATACCCTGGTAGTGGCAGCCAGCTTGGCCACATCGTCGCCATGATCGCGGTCGCCATCGACATCGCCGACATACACTTTTGCCGGACCGGTCGCATCGCGTTCCACCCAGACCTGATGTGCGCTGGCGCCCAGTGCGAAGGTAGAGAGCAGCAGGGTGGCGAGTGATTTCTTGATCATGGAATTTCCTTTATTTGAATGAAAATGAATGCGTAAAACAAAACCATCTGAAGCAGCGCAAACAGCAACGCAGGATCGTAGCCGGACATATGCGTTTTTGCCGCCCCTACTATCTATGACTAGCGAGAATGAAAAAAGGGCCATTTCATTTGAAATGCAATATTGAAACGGCCCTATTCAGGCTGCCGGTACAGACCTGAATTTAAAAACGCATGTCGAGTCCGACGCGCACATTACGCGGAGCGCCATAGTAGGAATTGCCGGTCGTCGTGTAGTAATACTTGTCAAACGCGTTATACAAATTGACCGACAAGGACAGTTGCTTGCTGAACTCGTAACGCGCCATCAAATCCACTATCGAATAGGCACTTTGGGTGAAGCGCGCCTTGGCCGGGCCCATGCCATCTGTGTAAATCTCGTTTTGCCAGCGCACGCCACCACCGACAGTCAAGCCATTGCCGATACTGGCGATGCGATAGGTACTGAACAGCTTGAAGGTATTTTGCGGAATGTTGGTCACAAGACGTTTCTTTGCCGGCCCGGTGGTAATGCCCCGCGAGAAGCCTGCTGACGCCTGCCAGTTGCGCGCCAGTTCTCCGCCCATTTCCAGTTCCACGCCGCGCGTGCTGGTACCCGACACCGCGTCATAGGCCTGCGTACCGTCAGGCGCAAATACGCCCGGCAGCGATACGCCCATATTGTCCTGCTTGATCTTGTAGAGCGATGCAGACAGATTCATGCGCTTGTCGAAAAATTCGGCCTTGGTACCGACTTCAAAACTGTTGCCAAGCAGGGGATCGATGAAATCGCCGTTGACCTTCTTGAGACTCTGCGGCTTGAAGATATCGGTATAACTTGCGTAAGCAGTCCAATTGTCGTTGAAGTCATACAGCACACCCGCGTAAGGCGTAAGGCGATTGTTCTCGGAGCGGGCAACCGTGCCGGTCTTGGTACGCGACCAGCTGGTTACACGCGAACCGAGGATGATGGACAAGGCATCAGTGGGCTTGAAGCGCGCAGTGGTATAGGCGCTATCGGTTTTTTCTATGTCGCGGTAAGCGCTGGCGACGGGAAGCGCCGGTCGGGCCGGCGATACGCCATCCCAGGTATAGATATTCGGCACATTCAAAATATTCCATCCACCATAAGCGGGCGAGTCGACATTGGTCCGCGCCAGCGTGGCGCCTACCACCAGATCATGCTTGCGCCCGAACAGATGGAACGGGCCGTTGGCGAATACGTCCAGACTGTTTTGCGTCGGATTGCCTACCCAGCGACTGCCGTACAAAAGAACCCCGGCACCCGTAGCAAGCACCGGGTTACCGCCGGTTGCGTAGCCAAGCAACTCATCGTAATCGACCTTGTTTTGCGCCAGCGTTCCCTTGATGCGCCATTCATTGTCGAACTGGTGTTCCAGCGAAGCGAAGATCGATTGATTGTGACGTTTTGAATAGGCCCATTCTGCCGCCGCCGAGTCCGATCTATCCCAGATCACGCGCGTGCCATCGCTGTAATAGGCCGGCAATGCACCGCGAGCATGTCCGGTTGCGTCGTGATTCTGCAAGGTGACGCCGAAGGTGGCGAGGGTTGAGCGAGACAGGTCAGCTTCGACTATGCCGTACAGGACTTCCTTTTTTTCGTGCAGGCGATCGAGGTAGGAATCATTTTCCTGATACGCGGCGACCACGCGTCCGCGCAGGGAGCCGGATTCATTCAGCGGCGTGGAGATATCTGCTTCTGCCCGATAGTAATTCCACGAACCGGCTTCCACTTTGGCCGAAGCCTGGAACTGCCGGGTCGGAAGCTTGCGCATCAGGTTGATGGTCGCGCTGGGCGTGCCAACCCCATTCATCAGACCGGTTGCACCGCGCACCACTTCCACCCTGTCATACAGCGCCATGTCATTGGTCTGGAAGACCGAGGCGTAGCCTGAGAAGACCTGTCCTACGCCATCCACCTGATAGTTTTCCACCGCAAATCCGCGTGAATAGATGGTGCTGGAATCCGAGCCCATATTCCCGCCTTGCGACATGGTCAAGCCGGGGGTTTGCGCCACGATGTCTTGCAACTGGGTCAAACCCTGGTCATCCATGCGCTGACGCGTAATCACGCTCACCGATTGCGGCGTTTCGCGTATCGAGAGATTCATCCTGGTCGCAGTGCTGGCACTCCCTGTCGTGTAGGAGCCGCTATTCTCGGTAGTTGCACCAAGTCCGGCAGCCGTCACCAATACCTCAGGCAATACCGCGCTTTCGCGCGGCGCATCAGCTGATTTTTTAACCAGCGTATAACTGCCATCGGCGCGCGCCGCGATATCCAGGCCGCTGCCTGCCAGCAGTCTTGCGACCGCTTCACGAGCCGAGTAACTGCCTGACAACGCGGAACTGACCAGCCCTTCCGTCAACGCGGGCTCAAAAGACAAGGCAATACCGGCTTGCGCTGCAAAACTGGATAAATTGCGACCGAGCGGACCAGCGGCGATGTTGTAGGACTTGGCGGCGACTGCATCCAGCGTATTGGCCGCAGCGTGGACGTTGATGCTGGTAACGGCAGCACCGGCCAACATCATGCTCAGCAGTGCAATGCGGACGGCTTGGTTCAAAGGGCGCTCAACACAGCGCGGACGTGCGGATGACATGGCAGGGTATTCCTTTCGGATGACAAAGTGGTTTCTTCACCCTGCTTGCCAGCCGAAAGCAAAAAAAGTATCAGCAAATTCGAAAATATTTTTATCCGGTGTTATTTCGTTCAACGCGGGATCAGCGTGACCCAACGGCCACCCAGTCGTGTCACTGCATCAACCGGATAGGTCGATGCCAGCATCGCCAGGGCCTGATCAGTGTCAGCGACCGGGTAGGCACCAGAGATAAGTAAATGCGCTACCGCCGGATCGACGCGCACGATGCCACTGCGATAGCGCGATAGCTCAGACACAAAATCCGCAAGGCGCATCTTGTCTGCCATCAACATGTCCTGCAACCAGGCTATTACTGCATCGTCGGCTTCGGTTGAAGCGGCGATATCGCGATTTGTAAATGAGGTTTGCTGGCCTGATTGCAGCACGTGTTGCGTTGACCTGGCATTTTTTGGCGTGATACGTACGGCACCTTCCAGCACCGCAATATGCGTGATGCCGTCTTGCTGACGCGCACTGAAGCGCGTCCCTAGCGCCTCCATGTTTCCTTCGATTGAATTGATGCTGAAAGGTCTGTGGGTAGCGGCAGTATCGGGTGCGGTCTGTATCAAAATTTCGCCTTCGCGCAATTTGACGGTGCGCTGCCTGTCATCAAAATACACATCGATTGCGGTTGCCGTATTCAGCGCAATGCGCGTACCGTCCGCAAGGGTGATGCTGCGTCGTTCACCAACCGCAGTATGGTGATCGGCAGTCCATTCTTTTGCATCGATCAGTCGCCACGTACCCCAGCCGGCAGGAACCACTGCCAGTAAAACTGCAAGTTTGATGACGGCGGCGCGTCTTCCGGTATTCGTTGGGCGGCGCAAGGTCGGCATTGCCAACTCAAATGGCAAGCCACCAAGTTTATTCATCAACAGTTCTGCTCGCGCCCATGCACGCGCATGTTCCGGACTGCGGTTACGCCAACGCTCGCAAGCGCTGCGAGTATTCTCATTGGATGCGCCTTCATGTAACTGCATCAGCCACTCGGCTGCTTCATCGAGAATCTGCGGATCGATCGCTATAGTGTGGTTCATGATTGATATTCGATGAAGCTCAGGCAATGCAGGAACGCCTGCTTCATATAACGCTTGACGCTGATCAGCGACACGTCGAGCTGTTGCGCGATGGCTTCGTACTTCATGCCTTCGATTTGCGACAGCAGGAATGCATGCTTCACTTTTGCCGGCAATGCATCCAGCATGCGATCGATCTCATGCAGGGTTTCCAGAATGATGTAGCGCTGCTCGACTGATGGTGCTTGCTGCTCAGGCAAGATCGCCAATGCATCCAGATAAGCGCGCTCCAAAGCCTGGCGCTGATACCAGTTGATCAACAAGCCTTTGGCGACCGTCGTCAGATAGGCGCGCGGCTCCTGCACGGTTGTCACATCGCGCGAGGCGAGGATACGAGTGAAGGTATCTTGCGCGAGGTCGGCAGCATCGAAAGTATTGCCCAGCTTTTTACCCAGCCACGCTTGCAACCAACTGTGATGGTCGGCGTATAGCGTGCCGATATCGTGCTGCGTGGAGCTTGTTGCGAAAGCAGACATGCGGTATGCCTTATTTTTCAGCAGCGTGCAACGCACAGTCTGGCTCGTCTGCATTCGTATTCGCCAGCATGACCGAACCTGCACTCAGGCTGCGCACGAAATGCATGGCCTGTGGCTGCTCGACCAACACGCACTGTTTGCCAGTACGTTTGCAGTGATCCTGTACTCGCCAGTAAGCGTCATGACTGACGCAACCGGTTTGGCAGATCACCATATCCGCTGCAATCAGACTTGCCTCCAGCGTAGTTTCATCCACGCTCTCCCGGCCGTCATGACGCAGGAAATGACCGCCGGCTTTTTCAATTGCCTGCTGGGCGACGATAGCAACCGGTTCATCCTGACCTATGCACAGCACTGACTTTTTACGCAGATCAATAGGTATTGCGAATTCGCCTGATGCAGCCTCGCCCGTGACTATGACTGGCTTAACTTTGCCATGCAAACCCAAACGTTCACGCAACAGGTCCTGCACATGCCCAGTTAGCGTTTCCACGCGGCGCGCCAGGGTTAAACGTGTAGGCAAGCCGGGTATCGTTACCTGCAATTTACTCAAATCTTCACGCGCATACGCCAGCGCACTATCGCGCACCATGACTTCTGCACGCAGACGCATGATTTCAACCCGCATGCGTCCAGCTTCTGTCTGCAAGGCTTCAATCTGATCGACCTGTCTTGCCACCAATTCACTGCAGCGATTCTGGACGCGACCGTACTCGTTGAGCAGCACACTGTGCTCACGCGCGATATTCTCGAAATTCTTGCGGGACTTGCTCATTATTTACCTCCACCCTGATCAATCGTCGCTGTGGCAAACCTCGTTAGGACAACGCGCAGAACAGCAGATGCAAGCAATTATAAATGATAATGATTCCTATTAGCAGGAAAAATTCTTGATGCCGAGAGTCATAGAGCAACGATTAATTAAGTCACCGTCAGGAAAAATGGATAAAAAAATCCGCCCTAAAGCGGATTCAAATACTTACGCATGCTTATTTTCAGACATCCACCAATAATTCATTAGTAAGTTGCTTGCAAAGTCAGCATTGCATTACGTGGCTCTCCATACCAATTACCGCCCGTTGTGCTGCCTAATGTACGGTAGTAATTCTTATCGAATAGATTGTTGATGTTCAATGCAGCCGTTAGGTTTTTGTTGAACTTATAAGCTAAACGTGTTGACCATACAGCGTAAGCAGCTTGCTCAAACCGTAGCGTCCCACTGGTTTTGTACGTCTTGCTTTGCAAGTTGACACCAATACCGGCACTCCAAGCGGAGAGTTCATTTGGCAACTGATGGTTTGACCATAACCGCACGATGTGACGTGGAGTAAAAGTCGATAGCGGTTGATTTTGGTTGGCGCTGGGCGCTCCCGTAGCCGTGCTATCACGCAGATATCGCGTCTGGTTATAGGTATAACCTGCGGCCAATTGCCAGTTCGATGACAATGCTCCGTTCAACTCTGCATCCAGTCCCTGACTACGAACTTTTCCTTCCGCAATGAAACATGCCCCGTTGGTTGGCGAGCCAGCGCAAGGAGTTGGATTGTTAGGATCTGTTTGGGAACGATTGGATTCCAGAGTGCGGAATACAGCCAAAGACGCATTCAGACGACCATCGAGAAGTGTGCCCTTGATACCTGCTTCGTAATTATCCCCCGTCGCTGGATCCAAACGCTCACCAGCCGCAGTGAATTGATTAGCTTGCGAACGGAAAATTTCGGTATAGCTGCCATATACCGTCCAAACCGGATCGATATCGTACGTTAGAGCGGCGTAAGGCGTCACATTGCCAGATTCCTTGTATGGCTGAGTATTAAATGCACCTGTAATTTGATTCCGTGTTGAAGTTTCCCACTGGCTAACGCGTGCGCCCACGATCAACTTGAGCGGGTCACTCAAAGCAAAGCGTAGCGAACCGTACATCCCGGTTTGATCCAGTTTATTCAGCGTATTCGTCGCCGCGCGCGCAACCTGGGTCGGTGCCACCGCATAGTTATACGGATTGAATGTAAATGGATTGACGTTTGGATTAGCCACCGTGTAAAGCTGGCTATAAAGATCATATTCGCGTTGCTGATAATTCACGCCGACGATGACGTCATGTTTGCGTCCATAGGCAGCGAAACTACCTTGCAGCGTGGCATCAATGGCAGTCTGCTTACCGTCGAGTTTTTGCCGAAAACTGGAAAGCGTTGGTCCCAAATTTGTTGCCGGATTCACAGTCCCAAAATTCGATCCACTTAAATCACTATTGTCTTCATGCATGCGTGAGATGCTGATCTTCAACTTCCAGTCATCATTAAAGCGATGATTCAGATCAGCAAAAAGCGTGGTTGACTCAATTTCCGTACTCGACCAGGCGGCGTTCAAGTATGTGGAACGAGGTAATCCGAGATCTTTTCCATTTGAATAACGCGGCAAGCCACCATAGAACGGAGTCATGTCATTTTTCTCGTAGCTGATACCCGCGCCCAAGGTAGTACGAGGCCCAATATCTGCCTCCACAATTCCGTAGAACACTGAGCGTTTGCTTTCAGCAACGTCATAGAAAAATTTCTTGTCTTCTTGCGCTGCCACGAATCTGCTGCGCACTGTTCCGGCGTCATTCAAGGGCAAGCTCAGATCAACGCCTGCGCGATAATTGTCCCAAGTGCCTGCACTCACTTGAGCAGTCAGTTGACGTGTTTCGAGCGGACGTTTTCGGACAAGGTTGACGGTACCACCTGGTTGTCCGGCACCGTTAAACAGCCCCGCCGGCCCACGTAACACTTCGACGCGGTCATAAACAGCCAGATCGGGGCTGACAGCAAAGCCATTACCGCGCTGTGTCGGCACACCATCATATTGGACAGTATCAACTGCAAAACCACGAGAATAGAAAGTCCGCTCGTAACTACTACTCTGCTCCACCGTAATACCAGGTGCGTTCAACAGCGCGTCGTCCAGCGTCCGTAGATTTTGGTCATCAAGACGTTGACGTGTGACTACAGATATCGACTGCGGTATTTCGCGCAATGCCTGGGTTGATTTTCCGATAGACGCAGCGGATGCACCATAGGATCGACTGCCTTCAGATGTTGCATCCAGCGCAGCGGCCATAACGGTCACTTGCGGCAAAGTCGTTTCGGCAGCGGCTCCACTAGTTGCACCTTCTGGACTTTTACGAAGTACATAGTGCTTACTGCCTCTCGCCGCCGCCTCTAATCCTGTTCCTTGCAACAAGCGTGACAAGCCTACTTGTACCGTATAACTTCCTTGCAAGTCTTGCGATACAAGCCCCTTAACCAGCTCCGGCGGAGCACTGACACTTACTCCAGAATCTGCGGCAAACCCTGTTAATGCTGTCGCCAACGCTCCGGCAGGAACATTGAATTTTTTTGTGGCTTGCGTGCTGACTGCTGCCGGCTCGACTGTTTGTGCTGATGCAGGCAAAACAATCGCACATGCCATAGCCAGCAAGGCACTACGTACGGCATATGCAGTAACCGCAGGCGCCAAACGAAGCGCATGCATTTCGGGCGAAGTTGAAGTATCGGCGACGCGGACGTGACCAGAAAATCGAGCAGACATGAAGCGTTTTCCTTTGATGTAAACCATTGATGTTTAGGTACTGATATCAACAGGACACACGAACGGAAACGAAAGGGCCAAATTAATTACAGATTTTTTGATTTATTTTCAGCAGGGACGATGGTTGCCCAGTAACGCGTACGGAAATGGATTTGCACCGGCAGCAATTGGGCGACGTTTTCCAATGCAGCATCGGTATCGGCTAATTGAAATGCACCAGTGATACGCAAACCCGCCACAGCAGGATCACAACGAATCACACCGGAGCGATAGCGCGATAACTCTGCGGCAAAGGTATCAAGCCGCATGTCGTCAACCGCCAAAACTCCACGTACCCACAAACTTGCATTTGCATCGAGCTCAGTTTTTTGATCAACGCCATCCACCATCAAACCGGATTGCTCGCCCGCATCCACTCGCTGTATCAGGCCTGCGTTATGCACAGGTTTTAATTCGACCGCGCCTTGCAATACAGAGACGCGACTACGTCCATCATCCTGTCGTACGACAAAGCGAGTGCCGATGGCGCGTATGTCGCCCTGTTTCGTGTTGACCATGAATGGACGGCTCATGACTGTCGCGAATGCCAGTGGATCAAGTGCGGTTTCAATCAATATTTCACCCCCGTGCAAAATGACGAGTCGTCGCGACTGATCGTAGGCAACGTCAATTTCGGTGCTGGTATTAAGTTGAATTTTGGTGCCATCTGCCAAAGTGATTGCGCGTTGTTCGCCAGTATTGGTGGCGTAATGATTTGCACTGTTGCGACGACTAAGCTCATTGTAAGCAAGCCATCCTGTCGGCGCGGCAACCATCAATATTGCAAGCGCCTTGATCGCATCGCGCCGCTGCACCGGCCGACGCAAGATCGGCGAACCGATCTGCGCCGGAACCATCCCAGCGCGATGGCTGACATGTTGCGCACGTCGCCACGCACGTTCGTGCTCGACATCACTGTTGCGCCAACGCTCGAATTTTTCTACCTCGGCGGCGCTGGCTTCGCTCGACTCAAACAGGATGAACCATTCGGCAGCCTGCATCGCAACGCGTCTATCTAACGACCGTTCGCTGGTGGCAGTTTGACGCGTATCGGCGTGTGCGAAAGTAGAAAAAATACTCATGGTGCAAGCAAAATGCATTCGGTCATGGCTTGCGCCATGTAGCGTTTGACGGAGCGCTCGCCGATATTCAATTCTGCGGCAATCGCGGCATACGTCAGTCCCTCAATCTGAGACAACACGAATACGGCACGCACTTTGCATGAAAGATTGGCCAGCATCGTGTCAATTTCTTGCAAAATTTCTAGAAGGATCAACTGCTGCTCTGGCGATGGCGCGGTTTGCTCCGGCATGCTCGCCAACGCGTCGAGATACGCCTGTTCCAGCGATTGACGTCGCAAATGATTGATCAACAAACGTCGCGCAACCGTGGCGAGATACGCACGCGGCTCACGCAGCAAACCGTGTTCCGGCAACAAGCCGGCCGCAGTCGGCGCAGTCATGATCCGAATGAAAGTATCCTGCGCCAGATCAGATGCTTCAAAACTATTGTTGAGGCGTCGATTCAACCAGCCGCGCAGCCAGACGTGGTGATCCACGTACAAGGCTTCAATGGCATGCGATGAATTAAGCTGAGTAACGGACACGGGGCCTCACAAAAGCGCAGAATCAGGATTTTGCAAATAGAAGCTTGTCTTATATGCAAATGAGAACTATTCCTAATAGTAGCGTGTGAAATATTGAATGTCGAGAATTGCCTGCGTATATTGATGCATGGCTACAACGCGGCTTTTTGTTACAGAACAAACGAATTATCACGAAGGGAATTGAGATATCTCATCTGCCGCCATCGACGATCATAGAAATCGCATCCGTAATTGCGCGGACACATACCTCTGGCAAAGCGATGTATTCTTGTCTTATCTAGAAAATCATCTACAAGCTCGCTACCCACCGTAAAATTTTAGACCGCGCGAGCAATTCAAAACCAATTTCCCATGTTTGATGAAGACAGAACATATCGCACCAGTGATTGAAAGCAAACCACCGTCACGCCTCGCCAAGGCGGCATATGGCATTGCCGGTGGCGTATCACTGATATTAGGCGTAATTGGTATCTTCTTGCCCGGACTGCCCACGACGCCCTTCATTTTGGTAGCCGCCGCCTGCTTTGCGAAAGCGTCGCCGCGCGTGCATCAATGGATGCTGCAACATCGCCTGCTCGGTCCCGTCTTGCGCAACTGGGAAGAAGATCGCAGCCTGACGCGCCGGACAAAATGCGTAGCGATCATTTCAATGGTGTTGACGATGGGGGTTTCCGTCTGGGCCTTTGCAGATCAACCATGGATACAGATAATCTTGGTGCTGCTGGGATTGATAGGTGCAGTGATCGTATTGCGGATACCGACACGCGCTCACAACACAGAGCGGCCACGCTAATAAATCATCTTTCAAAATGATAAAAGCGCATCGTGCAAAACACGATGCGCTTTTACTTTGCTGTATCGACTCTGGTTCATTTCAATGCATTGCGCATCGCAGAACATTAATCTTGGCAAGCGAGACTATTTATTTCTTGTCGCGCATCCGTTCAATCAGCAAATCACCGTATTTCGAAGTCGATACCTTCCCGCCTATATCTGCGGTGCGGCCATCAACGGTTGCGACAGTCGCATCAATGGCATCGCGCAGATCCCGTGCGATCTTGTGCAAACCCTTGTGCTCTGCCATCAGTGCTGCAGCCAGCAGCAAGGCGGTCGGATTGGCCAGGCCCTGGCCGGCGATATCCGGTGCCGAACCATGCACCGCCTCAAAGATGGATGCGCCTTCGCCGATGTTCGCTCCCGGCGCCATACCGAGACCACCGACGAGGCCGGCGATTTGATCGGACAGGATGTCACCAAACAGATTAGTCGATACCAGCACGTCGAACTGCCACGGATTCAATACCAGTTGCATGGCGCAGGCATCAACGATGCGGTCATTGAATTCGATCTGGTCGGCGTAGTTGAGGCCAACCTGTTTCGCGGTTTCGAGGAATAGTCCGGTCAATGCCTTCAGCACATTGGCCTTGTGGACGATAGTGACTTTCTTGCGGTTGTTACGCACTGCATAGTCAAACGCGAATTTGGCAATACGGCGACTGCCCGCACGCGTATTGATGCCGGTCGCCATCGCGACTGCATGCGCATCGTCGCCGATAGGGACGTAATGTTCGTGACCGACGTACAGGCCTTCCAGATTTTCCCGCACCATGACCAGATCGATTTTTTCGTAACGACCACCTGGCACGATAGTACGCGCCGGACGCACATTGGCGTAGAGCTGGAAGGTTTCACGCAGACGCACATTGACGGAACGGAAGCCGCCACCAACCGGTGTCGTCAACGGACCTTTCAAAGCGAGGCCGTTGCGGCGAATACTGTCCAGCGTGGTTTGCGGCAGCAGGTCGCCGCCTTTTTCCAGCGCATTCAAGCCGGCTTGATGTTTGTCCCACGCAAATGGATTACCCATTGCATCGAATACGCGTTCAACGACATCAACAATTTCCGGGCCGATGCCATCGCCGGGGATCAGGGTAACGGGAATTTTTTTATGTGTATTGTCGTTCGTCATATCGTGTCCAGTGAGGTGTCAATTGTCGAAGAGCGCCGAGAGCAAAAACTTGTGATCCAGCCCGACGCGGAAAGTACAGTGTAGCGCCATAGCCTTACAGTAGCTTACAACGCTCTTGAATTTTGTACAAAACGACTTCGATAATATGCATTTGTGCTTGTGCGTTATAGTAGCGGCAGCTCTGAAGCCGGGCATGAACCCGATCACTATCGCTATCATGCTGGCGGCCGCTTTTTATCACAGCAGCGCAAAGTTTTCAGTTTTTTAATCGTTTTAAATTGGGGAATATAGATGGCACAAACAGAAATCAAAGTAACAAAAGGCGCAGGCAAATTGCAACACATCGTTACCGCTGGCCCACACTCGTTAATCGCTGACGCACCATCCGCATTCGGTGGTGACGATGCCGGTTTTGTACCGCACGATTTGCTGGCAGCCGCACTCGGTGCATGCACCGCTGTTACATTGAATATGTATGCAGGTCGCAAGGAATTGCCGCTGGAAAAAGTTGACGTCTCGGTAATCGCTGCCGAACAAGATGGCGTGTATGTTTTCAACCGCACCCTGACCTACTACGGCGACCTGAACGCAGAACAAAAAGAAAGCCTGAACAAGATCGCTGATAAATGTCCGGTACACAAGGCATTGTCGGGCGAGATCAAGATCGTCACGCTGTCGAACTAAGCTGCAAGCAAAGCAAGCGCAGATCGTTTCCCTGGAAATGATCTGCAATCATGAAGATTAGAAAGCGAGTCAACCATGGATACCGATCAAAGCGCTCTGGAAACCGTCGTCGTGCCGCGCACGCGCGACCTCGGCGACAATTTTGAAGTACGTCGCGCCTTGCCGACTACGCAAAAACGCATGGTCGGGCCTTTCGTTTTTCTGGATCAGATGGGACCGCATGCGTTTATCGCCGGACGCGGGCTGGATGTGCGGCCGCATCCGCACATCGGCCTCGCTACCGTCACGTATTTATACGATGGCGAAATCGAACATCGCGATAGCGTCGGTTCGATTCAAACCATACAACCAGGTGCGGTTAACTGGATGACGGCCGGTAGCGGCATCGTGCATTCGGAACGAACCGGCGCCGTATTGCGCGCCCAAGGCTCATCGCTGTACGGCTTGCAGTGCTGGGTTGCTCTACCCAAGAAACATGAAGAAACAGCCCCCGCCTTCGAGCACACGGCCGCCGATCAACTGCCTATCATCGAAGGCGATGGTGCGACCGCCAAAATCATTGCCGGCAGCTTCTTCGGCAAACAATCGCCGGTCGCCACGCTATCGGATCTGTTTTACGTTGACGTGCAACTGCAGGCGGGCGCGCGACTCGATATACCGGCCGAATATCCGGAACAGGCAATGTATGTGATCGAAGGTCAACTCGATCTGGGACGCGATGGCGTTTTCCAGGCAGGTCAGTTGCTGGTATTGAAGGCCAACACGGCCGTCACATTGCGGGGCGCCGGTCCGGGTGTGACCAAGGTCATGCTGCTCGGCGGCGAACCGATGGATGGCTCGCGTTACCTGATGTGGAATTTTGTATCCAGCTCGGCGGACCGGCTGGAACAAGCCAAAGAAGACTGGAAGGAACGCCGCTTTGCCGACGTGCCAGGCGAGACAGAATTCATCCCCATGCCGGACATACCGGGCAAGCCGGTCGGCTATCCCTGATCCTCGGTTGAAACTGCGCTGATACTGCATCTGACAGTGCATTACAGCTGCGCTGCAGCAGGCAATACTGCCAGTTACGAATGCTTGCCGTCGTAGGCCTGATGTGGCAACGCAGAGGTATCGACATTTTCCAGGCAGCGCGTATTGATGGCAGCCATCTCGTTGCCCGACGGATCGGTGCCGAATGCATAAGGCTGGCAACCGCAAGTCGGACAAAAATGATGGGCGATCACGTGCTTGTTGAATTTGTAGACGGTGGATTCATTTTCACCGGCACGGAAAGTGAATTTCGCGCGCGGCACAAACCACAGCAATGCGCCTTTGCGTGCGCAGTATGAACAATTGCATTCGATGAGTTGCTTGATGTCGCCTTCGGCCTCGAATTTAAGTTTGCCGCAGTGACATGATCCTTGATAGTTCATGCTTGTCTCCTGATTTTAATTTTCTGGAAAACTGCTGACTACAAGCGCTTAGAAGCCGACGTCCAAGCCCGGATCGAAGTCCAGCAAACCATGATCCAGTGCGGCGCTGGAACCAGGCCCTTTGGCCTTCGCCAGCATGAGTGCCTGGCTGGCACGCAAAATCATCTTGTCTGCATCATCGTCCTTCATATTGGTGGTCAGCCCAGTCGAAAAAGTCACCGCCAACGAAGGCGCGATCGATGCCCAATCCAGTGCAGCCACTGCATTGGTCAACCGCACGATGGCGCCATCGCTTTGATCCAGCCAGGTAGTCGGCAGGATCAGCGCAAACTCATTCGGACTGATACGGCCAAATGAATCCAGTGAGCGGATTAATGACAATACTGCGCCGGTCAGATTTTTAAGTACCTGATCGCTGATCACGCTACCGTATTGTTCATTCAATGAATGATATTGATCGATGGAAATGACCGCGAAAGAAAACGGATGGCCGGTGCGCTTGGCTCTATCCAGTTCTCCGTCGAGTTTTTCAATCAGGCCGCGCCGGTTCAACGCACCCGTCAAACCGTCGGTAGTTGCAATGGCGCTTAGATCATCGAGCGCGGCTTGCAATGCGCGCACCACGGTGTCGCCGCCCACGCCGAGCTTGACTTGCTCTAACAGAGCAGTCAACTGCATCGTCACCTCTTGAAGATTTTGCGCGGGATTGGTTTGCAAATTGCTCTCCGTATTGGAAAAACAGCATTAAAAATGTTGGATAGAAATGACGACAGGCTCTTGCGACAGGCTCTTTTCAGAAGCGAACTGCACAAAAAATGCGTCGGCTTGATTGTCGTCATTATTTTGACTGAATGCAACATTCATGCGCGCTCTGGCGGCACGAACGCGACACTTGCACGAAAGAGCCGCGCACATAAGCCTGTCAAGGCAAGCTTACCGGTTTTGAAATTGGGGGAATGTTAATTGTTGTGAAGGGGGTGTTGCAAATGTAGCCATGAAGAATGTCCTGAAACAGGGCACTTCGCTGGACTCATATCGGCTTTACTACCGACCAGCCTATTGCGGCCGGTTCTCCAGCTGATCGTAGACCGCATGCGCAATCTGCGCCAGCTCACCCTTGTTGACGCCACCTGACAAGGCATAGCCGAACTTGCCGTCTATCCAGTAGAACACATTGACCGTGCCTTGCTGCGCGAAGCGGAAACCGGTATCCCTGTTCTGCGCCTGGTCGGTAGACACATACAAGGTCAAACGCTGACCGCCTGCTTCCTGATACATGAATTGCGCTACCGGGCTGCCAGTCTCACCCGGCAGCAAGCGACCGCCCACCAGTTCGTAACCCAGCTTGCCCAGCTTGGGCGGATGCATATCCGCACCCGTACGTTTGGATAACCAGGTCACCAGTTGATCTTCCTGATCGGCGCCGATCTCGACCGGGCGCCGCACATCCGGGGTATAGACGCCGTGTGCAATCGCGGCCTGGCGCGCAAATCCTGCCAACGCGATATTGCCGTTGGCGTTCTTGATGGCGGAACGGGCCAGCACGCCTGTCTGCGCAGCACCGTGCAGCATCCAGCCGCCGGCACCGCTGACGATGGCGATCAATACACCCGCAGCAAAGCGCCAGTACGAAGATGAAAATGTTGAGGCATGCTCCCTCGCCGCAGCAGTCAGGCGCGGCGGCACGGCTTCATCCAGCACAGGATTGAAAAGCGCACGCAAGCCCTCATTCTGTTCGCGATAGGTATGGATACGCGCCTGTTCTTCCGGCCGTGCAGCCAGATAGGCCGCAACTTCTTCGCTGCGCGCGTCACTCAGCAAGCCATCGACATAGGCGTGCAGGTCTGCTTCTGTCACCGCAAGCTGATTCATATGATGGCCTTTATTTAACTACCTTTAAGGTTGATACCACTGCTCGACCTTCCATCTGCGCGCGCAATTTTTGTCGCGCACGCGACAGGCGCGACATCACGGTGCCCACCGGCAAACCCAGTGTCGCTGCGACTTCTTCATACGACATTTCTTCCAGCGCCACCAGCAACAAGATCTCTCTTTGCTCGGCGGGCAATGCTGCCAGTGCGGATTGCAGGTCGCGCATTTCCAGACTGTCGGTGTGCGCCACCGCAGGCAATGGCGTATCGTCATCCAACACGTCCGTCACAATCGCCGGGCGCCTGACCTGATCGATATGCAGGTTGTGCATGATGCCGAACAGCCATGCACGCATATCGCTGCCACGCTGCCATGACGATAATTTTTTCCAGCCGCGCTCCATCGTGTCTTGCACCAGATCGTCAGCGCCCGTGCGATCACCGATCAATGCACGGGCGTAACGACGCAGCCGCGGGATGCACGCGATCAAGCGATCGCGCTCATCCTGCATGACAGTCTCCACGACGGTGCGGCCGCAACTGCATCAGGCCTGCTTAATCCTTGACCACGTGCCAGACATCCTTGACCTTGTCGCCGGTACGATCGCCAACTTTGGTGTCGGCAGCAAACAGATACAAGGGTTTGCCCTTGTAGGCGACTTGCTTGGAACCATCGTCACGCGTAACGACAGAATACGGTGGGCTCAATTTGGCATCGCCTGCAGCGACCGGTGGCCAGTTGGCAGCGCAAGGACCGTTGCAGGTACTTTTGCCGCTATCGGCAACGTCTTTATCGAAGGTGTAAACCGTCATGCCGGCGCTATTGACCAGAATGCCGTCCATTTTTTTAACCGGTGCAGTTTGCGCGAAAGCAGCGCTGGAAAAAACCAGGGTGGCAGCTGCAGAGAACAGGATCAGTGAGCGTTTCATTTTTTCATTTCCTTTTCGATCAGGTGGATGACGCTAGAGAAACGATAAAAGCACGGTGTCCAGAGATACGTCAACGCGCTTTCATCGGACAACTTCAAAATACACAGCAATGCGCTGATATACAGGTAAACGATAGAGCGGCAACTTTATTCCATGCAAACGAAAATATTTTTCTACAACGCTATATGCCGCCCCATAGACTACGTCGGCGCGCAATAACATGCTAGTGCCGTCATCTGATAGTGCAAGCAGTGCAGTTAGCCACCACGCATACGGCTCTTGCCAGCGCGCAAAAAATCGACGCAAAAGCAAACTGCATGCACCGACCAATCATTCCTCAAAATCGTGCACAAACACGCGCATACAGCACTTCACACTATCCTAACAATTTACGTACTATCCACAAAAATCATAAGTGGTATCCACACTTCCTATTTCGTGTCGCGCCGTGAATACGTGATATCCACAATCTGAATATCAGTCATTCTTGCTTTTATCCATTGCGATGATTTATCTCTTCTCTGATAGTTGCGGCGTTGAATTAAATAAACACGGATCGCATCCACAGTGTCAGTAAGTTACAAGCTTTTCTGGCGGATGGTTGCGATTACAAATGATCGGATTGAATCAGTTGTTTATTGCAACGAGGGCACCGAGTACGTAATTAGGTGCATTCCCATACCTGAGAGTTGAGAGAAGGCAATTATGAGTGAAACAGTTAACCGTCCGGCGTCATTTCGCTGGATTCAATTGATCCTGGGGATCGTCGCCATGGCGATGATCGCAAACTTGCAGTACGGCTGGACATTGTTTGTCGATCCTATCGCTGCTAAACATGGCTGGAGTCGCGCTGCGATTCAAGTCGCATTCACGATCTTCGTTCTGACCGAAACATGGTTGGTTCCTATCGAAGGCTGGTTCGTCGATAAATTCGGCCCACGTCCGGTTGTTATGGTTGGTGGCTTGTTGTGCGGTTTGGGTTGGTACATCAACTCGTTCGCTGATTCCCTCGCCATGTTGTACTTCGCTGCAGTCGTCAGCGGTATCGGCGCAGGCGCTGTATACGGTACATGCGTTGGTAACGCGTTGAAATGGTTTCCGGACCGTCGCGGTCTGGCAGCTGGCTTGACCGCTGCCGGTTTCGGCGCTGGTTCTGCTGTGACCATCATTCCTATCTCGGCAATGATCGCTACCCGTGGCTACCAAGATGCGTTCCTGTACTTCGGTATCGGCCAAGGCGTCATCGTAGTGCTGGTTTCGCTGTTCCTGTTCCGTGCTCCAGAACACAAAAAAGGCGATGCAGTCGCCAACGTTCAACAAACCAAACGCGATTACAAACCATCGGAAGTTTTGCGTGAACCAGTGTTCTGGATCATGTACGCGATGTTCGTCATGGTTGCAGCTGGTGGCCTGATGGCAACTGCGCAACTGGGCTCGATCGCTCGTGACTTCAAAGTGTTCGACGTTCAAGTCAGCATGATGGGCCTCACCTTGCCAGCGTTGACATTTGCTCTGGCTATCGACCGCGTATTGAACGGTTTGACCCGTCCATTCTTCGGCTGGGTATCGGATCAAATCGGTCGTGAACCAACCATGTTCATCGCGTTTGCTATCGAAGCAGTTGGTATTCTGGCTCTGTTCCACTACGGCCACAACCCATTCGCATTCGTTATCCTGACCGGTATCGTGTTCTTTGCATGGGGCGAAATCTACTCGCTGTTCCCATCGACTTGCGCTGATACATTCGGCAGCAAATACGCAGCATCCAATGCTGGCTTGCTGTACACAGCTAAAGGTACAGCTTCGTTGCTGGTCCCACTGTCAGCAGTGCTGGCTTCGGCTACCGGTGGTTGGTACGCAGTGTTCGTAGTTGCTAGCGCATTGAATGCAACTGCAGCTTTGATGGCATGGTTTGTGTTGAAACCAATGCGCGCCAAGCACATGGCTAAACCAGCTGTCGCTGAATAAGTCTAGAAATACCTGTTGTCCTTCCAGACCGGCTCAGGCCGGTCTTTTTTTTGCCCGCGGATTCCAGTGATTTTTGCAAAGGGCAAAGACATACGACGCCAGCCACATCTTCAAGCAACAACTCTGCCGCTTTCCTTATGTGAGCTGACACGCTCACTTTGCGCACAAGTTCAGGTAGCATGCCTGAATCCACAATGCGCGCCGCACAAGCGGCCACCCACCAGATGAACTATCCCGAGATACAGCAAAGAACCTTCCTGACTTTATTGATCGTCTTTTCGCTCGCGTTCATCGCGATCCTGCTGCCGTTTTATGGTGCCGTATTCTGGGCTGCCGTGCTGGCCATCCTGTTTTCTCCGTTCTATCGCAAATTGCTGATCAGGCTGAATCAGCGCAGCAACCTGGCCGCACTCGCCACCTTGGGCATATGCATGGTGGTCGTGATTATTCCGCTGGTATTGATTTCGATCTCGCTGGTGCATGAAGCAACGAATCTGTATAACAACCTGCGTTCCGGCCAGATCGACTTTGGCGTATTTTTTCAAAAGATCGTTGCCGCCTTGCCGACTTGGGTTGTCAATCTGCTGGACCGCTTCGGCCTGACCGATTTCACCACGCTGCAGACAAAGCTGTCGAATGCAGCAGTACAAGGTAGCGAGTTCATTACCAAGCAAGCCATCAGCATCGGTCAAAACACTTTCAGCTTCCTGGTCAGCTTCACGATCATGTTGTACATCCTGTTCTTCCTGCTGCGCGATGGTGACAAGATCGTCATGCGCATCAAGCAGGCCGCACCATTGAATCCGGAACACAAACGCACGCTGTTCAACAATCTGACCACCGCCATCCGTGCGACGGTCAAGGGCAACATCATCGTAGCCGCTGTGCAAGGCGCACTGGGCGGCATGGCGTTCTGGTTCCTCGGTGTCCAAGGCGCATTGCTGTGGGCGGTGCTGATGGCTTTTCTGTCGTTGTTGCCTGCAGTCGGCGCGGCCCTGATCTGGGTGCCGGTGGCAATTTACTTTTTGGTGACAGGTGCGATCTGGCAAGGTGCGACGCTGATCGCATTCGGCGTGCTGGTGATCGGTCTGGTGGATAACATCCTGCGGCCGATTCTGGTCGGCAAGGATACGAAATTGCCTGACTTCATCGTCTTGATTTCCACCGTTGGCGGTATGGCCTTGCTGGGCCTGAACGGCTTTGTGATTGGACCGGTGATTGCGGCGCTGTTCATTTCCCTGTGGGAGATGTTTTCTGCAGGAAAGCAAAAGCAGGAAGCCGAAAAACACCAGCGCCCTGACTGACACTACATGAGTACTGAGTTAAATACTGCACCTAAATATAGGGCTTACTAATGGGCCAAATTACTAGCCCCAAGTAATGCCTAATGCCCGTCACTGCTGGCTTGACTACCGCGATCAAGCACTGCGTTGCTTTTTGTAAGCGGCTTGCGTCTTTTGCTCGGCATGTTTTTCAGTTTTTCTATTCCGCAAATATAAACATTGCCCGAGCACTGCGGTGCACAGCAACAGTAAATTGGTCAAGGCAAATACCCAGTTACCCAGTGCAAAACTGTAGATCACAAAGCCCAACGATGCGCTGATCTGACCGATGAACAGCCATTTGGACACCCCCGCGCTGCTCTTGCTGCGCCATTGCTTCCATACCTGGGAAGATACGGTGCACAACAATATGAAGGCGCTGGTCCACCCTATCGCTTCGGTCATCATCGCAATATTAGCTCTCCGCTTTGTCCCTGCTGATTGAGTGCAGCTCAATCAATCCAGTCAAGTCAGTGTCGTTAAAACACCTTGCTATCGCGTCTGGTCGGCGTCTTCGCATTCCTGTGCGCTTCGTCCGCTTGTTCCTCAGTCAGTTCTGTCGGCGGTTCCGGCAATTCTTCATTATCGATCCGATTACTGATACCCGAGTTGCCATCTATATGGCTTTGCTCGCCGCTGACGTCATTGTTGTCATTGATACCGCCATTCTTCTTGCCCATACAAACTCCTGGAAATTATTGTAGTGAGACGTCGTTCTGCCGGCATGTCGTCGCGACATGCCGGCAGCAGCCTCAGGCCATTGCCATCATCAATTCTTCCTTGCGCTCCATCATCTCCACGGCAAGTCCTGCCATATCCATCTTTGCCTTTTTGGCCTTGGGAAACATCTCGTCCTCTTCTTCTTTGACGTGGTGATCGATGTATTCGCTTAATACCTTCACCTTGGCGTCATACATCGGATCGTCACCCGACATCTGCTCGATTTGCGCGATCAGGTCTTTGGCGGTCGCATGCTCGACTTCGGCTTCATTCAGCAAGTCGTCGTCCTTGATGGCCGCGCGTGCTGCCGGATAAAAGATTTCCTCCTCTATCGTCGCGTGCACGGTCAGCTCTTCGCATATCTGCATGGCGACATCCACCTTGCCTTCGATGTCATCCTTCTTGGCCAACTTTTCATATTCCTTGAAAAGTTTTTTCAGCTTCTTGTGATCGTCCATCAGCAAACTCACCGCATCCGGGCCGGCTGCCTTGGTAGCAGATTTGGCTGGCGATTTCCTGGCTGGCTTGGCATTCGTTTTGGTTGCAGTTGTCATCATGACTCCCGAAAAAAGTATTAGGTAGGTAATCGGGCTGGCAGCCGCTTCGCCTGGGCCCGGATTGGTAAGACGCTAGCGCCACAACAGCCGAACGCTGCGCCCGTCAGTCAATGTAGTACTGTGCGCGGTGCCTTGCGTATCAGACAGCGGCTTCAGTTGATGTAAGAATATGCCGCTCTTGCCCGCCTTCAACGTCAGCGCCTGCGCAATTTGCCGGGCAAATCTGCGACAATCCCGGTATGAACCCACTCCAGTCTTTGGTAGCAGAACCCTTGCTGCATACCGCCTTCTTCAAATTTGTCGGACTCGGCGATGCCGACGCGGTCGTCACGCATTTGCGCGAATTGACACGCGATGTGCTGGGCAGCATCCTGGTCGCCGATGAAGGCATCAATGGCGTGCTGGCCGGCAGTCCTGCTGCAATTCATGCATTCGAGCAAGCCTTGCGCAATGACGCATTTTTTGACGGCAGCTTTGCCGATATCGCCTTCAAGCACAGCGCGTGTCAAACCGCGCCCTTTGCGCGGATGAAGGTGCACAAAAAATCCGAAATCGTTTTCCTCGGCGTCAATGGCGTCGATGCGGTCAGCAAGACCGGCATCGATGTCAGTCCGCAGGAATGGCGCGAACTGATTGCGCAGGACGATGTAGTCGTCATCGACAATCGCAACAGCTTTGAATTCAAACTGGGCAAATTCAAGAACGCGAT
This sequence comes from Herminiimonas aquatilis, assembly GCF_042665175.1. Lineage (NCBI taxonomy): Bacteria > Pseudomonadati > Pseudomonadota > Betaproteobacteria > Burkholderiales > Oxalobacteraceae > Herminiimonas > Herminiimonas aquatilis. The sequence goes on along the minus strand of NZ_JBHTCC010000001.1, from coordinate 1,609,615 downwards.
CGATCCCGGCGTGGATAATTTTCGCGACTTCCCCAAGTACATAGAAGACCATGTGCCGGAATGGCAGGCCGCCGGCAAGCGCGTCGCCATGTATTGCACTGGCGGCATACGCTGCGAAAAAACCAGTGCCTGGATGCTGGACATGGGTGTGCCCGTGTATCAACTCGAAGGCGGCGTACTCAATTATTTCGAGAAGATGCCGGATGCCGAAAAGGATTGGGAAGGCGAATGCTTTGTCTTCGACAATCGCATCGCACTCGATACCAAACTGCAGGAAACCGCTACCACGCTGGAAGATGTCTACGGCGGCGTACCGGAATGGGAATGGCGCTTGCAACGCGCCAAACGCCTGGACGAAGACAGCGATTGAATCAGGAAATGAATCGAGAAGTGAATCAGCCCGTGCATCAGCGCTTGAATGAGAACGCCAAGCCGGCCAGCAGGAATGGCGTCGGCCCCAGCAGCGTTGCCCTGCCGCCGGGCCCATGGCAAACCCTCATCGATTTTCTGGTCCAGCAATTTCCTGCGATCCCGCGCAGTGAATGGCAGGACCGCATGCAGCGCGGCGATGTGCTGGGCGCGCATGGCCAGGTATTAAGCGTGACAAGCGACTATCAGCCGAACAGCAAGATTTTTTACTTCCGCAGCCTGCCCGCCGAGCCGCGCATTCCCTTCGATGAAGTGGTGCTCTATCAGGATGAGTATCTGGTGGTCGTCGACAAGCCACATTTTTTGCCGGTCACGCCGGCCGGCCGTTATCTGCAGGAAACCCTGCTGGTGCGACTGAAAAATTCTCTCGGTATCGACACGCTGGCCCCCATGCATCGCATCGACAGGGAAACCGCAGGCCTGGTGCTGTTCACGATACAACCTTCCACACGCAATCTGTACCAAACCCTGTTTCGCGAACGCAGCGTCAGCAAATATTACGAAGCGATTGCACCGTATCGCGCCGACCTCGCCTTGCCCCTCATCTATCGCAGTCGCCTGCTGGAAAGTGCGGCCTTCATGAAGATGGAAGAAGTTGCCGGTGAAGCGAATGCAGAGACCGCAATAGATCTGCTGGAAGTCAGCGGTGCGCTGGCGCGTTACAAGCTGGAGCCGGTCAGCGGCCAGAAGCATCAGTTGCGCGCGCACATGGCGGCGCTGGGCATGCCGATAGTCAATGACAGGATTTATCCCGAGCTCTATCCGGATGAAGGTGCGGAACAGGATTACAGCCAGCCGCTGAAACTGCTGGCGAAGGCGATACAATTTACCGATCCTGTCTCAGGCCGGCTGCACCGGTTCGCCAGTACACGTACCCTGTCGTTTTGAATGTTGAATGACGCTTAACCGTTACAGCCACCACCGGACCGAAACGACAATTATCAATATAGGACATCCATGGCACGCGAAACACTAAGAAGTTTTATCGGCAGTCTCGTCAATCCGCTGGCCACCCTGATAGGCGAAAAGGTTGACCGCCGTTTTGGCAAGAGCGCATCGCCAGTACGACATGGGGCGATTCGGGGGCTTGCCTTCATCCTGCTACTGATCCCCATTTCGCTGGTTGCACTGATGATGGTCGGCATGACGATATTCAGCTTTCAAATGCTGTATTCGGGCATGTAAGGACAGCGATCAACGATTGCGCTACGCCGCTTGACCCAATGCTTGCAATCCAGGCACGCGATCTTTATCCGTCTGTGACGACGCTGGCAATCTCGCCAGCCAGTCCGCATGCGCATGGCCAGAAGTCCATACGGCCAGATGCAGTTGCGACATATGCAACGGGTCGCTCAACAGGATATTTTTTTGTGCATCGGCAAGTGCCGATGGTCCATCCAGCAAGGCCGCCCGCACCAGATTGGCACTGATCTTTTGTGCCGCAGGCGAGCGCCGCAGATGCAACTTGCCGCTCGCGCACACCACCGCATTGAAATTCGGCTCAACCACCGCAGCAATAAAATCCGGTGGTGGCGGCGTCGCCTTCACATGCGCAACGGTCGCTAATAATTCCACCGGCGGCACTGCTTCTTCCGGAATCAGGAACAGCTTCTTGCTGCGAAAGCGCAAACCGTTCGACACCTTGCTGGAATAAATCGAGATAGGGATCGCCACCGCCAGCGAACCGACAATCGGCAGCAGCCACGGCAGGAAAGTCGGGTTCAACCAGAACACGGCAGCGCCCCAGGCCAAACCCAGCAAGGTATGCAAGCCATGATGGCGGAAAGCTTCGCGCGGACTGGTTTCTGCATCTTCACGCGGCGGCGATTTCCAGCGCAGAGCCCAGCCCATGAATGCAGCGATCACAAAGTGCGTGTGAAACAGCATGCGCACCGGTGCCAGCAGCATCGAGAAAAACATTTCAATCAAGACGCTGAACAGCAAACGTAGCTGTCCGCCAAACTGTTTCGCGCCCTGCATGCAGATCAACAACGCGCTCAGTATTTTCGGCAGGAACAGCAAGGTCGCAGTCGCACTGAACAAGGCCAGCGCTTTTTCCGGATGCCATTGCGGCCAGTTCGGGAACAACTGCCAAGGTTCGGTAAAGTAAGTCGGCTCGGTCAGGGTATGTTGCGCCAGCAAGCCGGTAGAAAGTATCAGGAATAAAAACCACAAAGGCGCAGACAGATACGCCATCACGCCAGTGACAAAGACCGCGCGATGCACCGAATGCATGCCGCGCGACAGGAACAGACGGAAGTTCATCAGATTGCCCTGGCACCAGCGACGGTCGCGCTTCAATTCATCCAGCAAGTTCGGCGGCATCTCTTCATAACTGCCATCCAGATCGTAGGCGATCCAGACCTTCCATCCGGCGCGTCGCATCAAGGCCGCTTCGATAAAATCGTGCGACAGAATCTCACCAGCGAACGGGCCTTTGCCCGGCAGCAGCGACAAGGCGCAATGCTCGATGAAGGGCTTGACGCGAATGATCGCGTTGTGTCCCCAGTAATGCGATTCGCCGAGTTGCCAGTAATGCAGCCCGGCCGTAAACAACGGACCGTACACGCGTGTCGAAAATTGCTGTATCCGTGCATACAAGGTATCGCGCCCCGCAGCACGCGGCGCGGTCTGAATGATGCCGGCATCCGGATTGGCTTCCATCGATTGCACCAGCTTGCTGAGGCAATCGCCGCTCATCACGCTATCGGCATCGAGCACGATCATGTAGCGATAATTATTGCCCCAACGCCTACAAAAATCATCGATGTTGCCGCTCTTGCGACGGGTGCGACGTTGACGTCGGCGATAAAAAATCCGGCCGAAACCATCAACCGCCTTGCACAGCGCCGCCCACGCTGCCACTTCCGCCGCGCAAGTGTCGCTATTGCCGCTATCACTTAATACGAAGAAATCGAAATGGGCTAATTGCCCGGTCTTTTGCACCGATTCGTAAGTCGCCCGCAAACCGGCAAACACCCGCGTCACATCTTCATTACAGATAGGCATCACGATCGCCGTGCGTGCGCCCGCGTCTATCGCCCCCTTGGCGATTGCCGTCTGGGAAATCAGGAAAGGGTCTTTGCCGCGCGCCAGCAAAAGAAAGCCCGTCATCGCGGTCCAGAAACCGGCAGACACCCAGCAAAACAGCAGCGCAAACAATGCCAGCAGCGCGATTTCCAGCGGCTCCTTGCCTTGATACGGCAATACGCGACTCATGTAATACGTGGCGAGCGCCGTTTGACCCAGCATCAGGAATAACAAGACCAGGCGACGCAAGCCGCCGCGCGCCTTGCCAGCGGCTTTTGGCGCGTTGACTGCTTCTGTTTGCGAGGTTGATGTTGATGCTGATGTGGATTGCGGCAACAGTTCATGGATGGAAATTTCTGCCGGCTCTACCGCTTCTGCATCGCTGATTTTCGCATCCAGCGCTGCGGCATCTTCAACTTGCACACGCCCGAACACGCGCTGCATCCAGCGCGTCAGCGGATTCAGCGCGCCCCAGGGATGCGGCACCATGGATGCGCGATTCAATGGCGGCGCCACGCATAACTGGGCCGGCTCGTTTTGCTCGACTGTATTGGCAGCGGATGCTGCCGGATCTGCACGCCACACTGCATCATGCCCCAGCACCAGCCTGGCGCGTGCAGTCACTGACCCATACGCCGGGTTGTCGCTATCGGCATTCTTTTGCGCGAGGATGTGATGCAGGCGCGTCATCGCATCGCGTGTCGATAAAGTCGGGGTCTCGGCCAGTTGTGCTTCTATGCCATCGCGCACTGCCGGCGGCAAAGACAGCTTGTCCAGATAATGCCGGCATGGCAGCGGAATACGGGGCGCATCCATCATTCAGCCGGGAGTATGTAACTCCACGTTTCCGATAAAGTTGTGTTGACGGTTTGCAGGAAGCCGCGCATTTCCACCGGCTTCTTGTCATCGACGCGCTTGATGCGCAGCGCGGCGCGATAGCCGCCTGTGGCTTCATTGCGCATCACATGGGATTCCAGAATTTCGCCATTGCCATCGACCGAGATGCGCATGTTGACCTTGGCGTTCTTCGCCAGCTTCTTGAAGATAGGCCCTTCAAAGTCGACGAACAGCGCAATGCTGTCATCCGGCTTGCGCAGGTAACCGTGACCGCGGCGGGTCTGCGTCACCCACGACAGAGGCGGCAATTTTTTATCGCCTTTATGCCATGACAGGCGATAGTCAAAATTGATAGGCATGCCGGGTTTAGGCAATTGATCCGGCACCCAGTAAGACACGATGTTGTCGTTCAACTCGTCCGGCGTCGGTATCTGCACCAGCTCGACGCGGCCCGATCCCCATTTGCCGATCGGTTCTACCCACGCACTCGGACGCGCTTCGTAACGCGCTTCCAGGTCTTCATAGTTATCCTGCTTTTGATCGCGCTGCATCAAGCCGAAACCGGATGGATTGCTCAAGGCATACGACGTCACCAGCAAGCGCTTGGGATTGACCAGCGGGCGCCAGATCCACTCGCCAGTGCCGGATTGTATCGACAGGCCATCCGAGTCATGCACTTCCGGACGGTAATCGTCTGAGGTAGCGCGCTGGTTTTCGCCAAAGAAATACATGCTGGTCAGCGGCGCGATGCCGAGTTTGCTGACGTTCTCGCGCAGGTACAACTGCGACTTCACTTCGGTAATGGTTTGCTCGCCGGGCTTGACCACAAAGCGGTAAGCGCCGGACACGCGACGCGAATCCAGCAATGCATAAATCGTCAGCTGCTTGCCGTTGGCGGCGGGACGCTCTATCCAGAATTCCACAAAGCGCGGGAATTCCTCACCCGAATTCAACGCCGTATCGACTGCCAGTCCACGTGCCGACAAGCCGTAGATCTGTTCCTTGGCAACGGCGCGCAAATAACTGGCACCGAGAAAGACCACAACCTCATCCTTGTACGATGTCTTGTTGATCGGGTAATGCACGCGGAAACCGGCAAAGCCCGCCTGCTTCAAATCCTGCGCGCTTAATTTATTTTTGCCGTAATCGAAATTACGCGCATCAAACGGAATCGGCCGTGCGCGATTGCCCGCGATCTCGTTGATCTTGACCGCGCTGGCAAACTGGCGGCCCTGATGGAAGAAGGTCAGTTCGAACGGCAGTTTGGCTGTGCGCCAGTAAGCGCTGTCACGTTTGTAGCGGATGTCGCGGTATTGATCGTAATCCAGACTCTCCAGACCTTTGGAGATGTTCTTTTGCGGCTCCTTGTACGAAGTCGCTGCCAGTTGTTTTGCCTTCCTCGCGACATCGTTGAAATCGAATGCCAGCGCAGGCGCGGTGGCGACAAAAGACACAGCCAGCAATAAGGTACCTGCCAGACCGCGTCTGGCAGTAAAACAACTACTAAAGTAATTCCGCAACATGTTTTCCAACTTGTACCAACCTATCAGCAAAAAAATACAGCCCGCCTCGCCATGCGGCGAAACCACTTGAGAAATGACCGGAGTAACGATGCCATCTGGGACGAAAAATGCTTATTCGGGGAAATAGCGCCCTGGGGCGTTACCTTCGGTTTTCAGCGTCTTTTTCTTCTTGGATGCGCTTGTCGACTAAATCGGATTGCATGCCGTCAATAAAGTTCCGCTATCGGGCGGGCTTCTCTTTTTCCAACAATCTTTCCTGAATGCACATTGCATGCCAATAATGCGGGATTCCGTACCGAAGGTTCGATGCGGGAGCCGCATACTGCTGCTTCAATATCGAGTATGGCTGCCCATCGTAGCTGCTGCCGAGCTAAGTTGGGGATTTATACGCTGCGGATTCATACGTTGTCGATGATGGTTGCACTGCGCGCGTATCGACACGTCTATCGGCTCGTATTTCGACTCGTATTTCGACTCGTATATCGGCATTCAGGCGGCAGCCACCAATGCACAGGGAGATTGCATGGCAAACACCAAATGGCCGGACCACGTATGGCTGGTCCGTCACGGACAAAGCGCGGGCAATGTCGCGCGCGAACTGGCTGAAACCGGCGGACTAGAACTGATCGACATCGTCGAGCGTGACATCGATGTGCCGCTTTCCGATCTGGGCCGGCAACAGGCGCAGGCACTTGCTCACTGGTTTGGCAGCTTGCCGACAGCAGAAAGACCGACTGTGGTGCTGTCGTCGCCCTATTTACGCGCATGGCACACCGCACAAATTATTACCGACCGTATCGGGCCGACGATAGACAAGCCCGGCAACTTCCATACCTTTATCAGCGACGAACGCCTGCGCGAAAAGGAATTCGGCATCCTCGATCGCCTGACCCGCCTCGGCATCGCGCAAAAGCACCCCGAGCTGTACGACCAGCGCCAGCATGTAGGCAAGTTCTATTTCCGCCCGCCCGGCGGCGAAAGCTGGTGCGACGTCATCCTGCGCCTGCGCAATGTACTCGACACCATCACGCGCGAATATCCGGGCGAGCGCGTGCTGATCATCGCTCATCAAGTCATCGTCAACTGCTTCCGCTATCTGCTGGAACACATGACCGAAGAAGAAATCCTCAGCGCCGATCGCGCCGGCGACGTGCCCAACTGTTCGGTCACGTCTTATAAATTCAATCCCGACGTTGGCAAATTCGGCCAGCTCGAACTGCAAATGATCAACTTTGTCGCACCGCTGCTGGAAGCAGGCGCAACCGTGACTGCCGAACCTGACATGTCGGGCGTACCCAAGCCATGATGAAAACGCATAAAGAATCAGCACAAGATGTAGAGCAGCAGATTTCGCAAGCAGAGCAAAAACCAGAACCCAGCAGCGCACGCGTGCAAAAACTGGACAAGGACCTGCTGCTGAACTGGCCGCTGCCCATGCCCTCAGTCGACGGCGACAAGGAAGATCGCGGCCACGTACTCGTCATCGGTGGTTCGCGAGAAATGCCCGGTGCCGTCATCCTTGCCGCCACCGCCGCCTTGCGTGCAGGCGCGGGCAAACTGACGGTCGCCACCGGCGCCAGTGTCGCGCAACTGGTCGCCTCCGCATTGCCGGAGTCGCGCGTCATCGGCCTGCCCGAAACCGAAGAAGGCGGCATCGAACTGGCCTCCGCCGATTTGCTCGATCAATTGATAGGCAAGGTAGATGCCGTATTAGTTGGTCCCGGCATGCAGGACGAACCTGCGATCTGCGCCTTCGTGCAGGCGCTGCTGCCAAAATTCTCCGACACCAAGATAGTGCTCGATGCCTGCGCGATGGGAGTCGTGCGCAATATGCAGAGCGCGCAGCCTGATCAAGCTGCGCCCGCTCATGACCTCAGCAGTCGCAATGCAGCACACGTACGTCTGGCCAATCTGGTCCTCACGCCACACGCAGGCGAAATGGCGCACCTGACCGGCGATGACAAAGACAGCATACAAGCCGACCCGCTCACTGCGGTGTGCGCCGCTGCCATCAAATGGAATGCCGTCGTTGCATTGAAAGGCGCCGCCACCTTCATCACCTCGCCAGCCGGCGATGTGTGGCAACACGAAGGCGGCAATATCGGTCTCGCGATTTCCGGCTCGGGCGACACGCTAGCCGGCATCATCGCCGGCCTCGCAGCGCGCGGCGCGAGTTTAGAGCAAGCAACTGCGTGGGGCGTTGCGCTGCACGCGCAAGCAGGAGAGCAACTGGCGCAACGCATAGGTTCGCTCGGTTATCTGGCGCGGGATATTGCGGGTGAAGTGCCGGGATTGCTGGATAGATTTGGACGGCGGGCGATCTAAAAAGTATGTGGCTCAAATCTGCAGAGGATCACTTGAGGTTTCCTGCACCTTTCAACGCTGCGGCTTAATGCGATAGCGTATATTGCTCATTAAATAAGCAATAAACCTAAGGGATAGCCATGACCGACAAAGAAAACAACAGGCCTGTACAAAATAGGCTTGCGGAAGGTTTGCGTAGTCACTCTAACCAGAGTGAGGTAAATCGATTACGAAATCTCTTAAGTTCTGCAGACGACCCAAACGAAGCCATTAGAAATGCTCTGTCACGCCAAAGTGATGCTCTAAGTGCTGAATGGGAAAAGAAACTGGCTTACATTGGCGAGAAAGAAACTCAGCTTTCGGCTCTTGAAACAGAAATGATACGACGCCGTGAAATGATGGCTCACGAATTTTCTGAGAGGGAAAGATCTTTACAAAGAGAGGTGGCTGATCGAGAGAAAGCGTTAAAGCTGCGCGAGGAACATTTAAAGCGCCGAAATGAAGAGTTACAGTCTCGTCTCGCCAATTTAGAAGAACATGAAATTGATTTAGTAAAGCAGTTAGAGATTTCGGTGGACGACCATAAGAAAGCTGTGGGAGAACTCGAAAATCAAAAGATAAAATTTACTACTGAGTTCCAAGAACACATAGAGTCCAAAGCTTCAGAATTTGTTGATTCGGCAATCACCTCCCTTGAGGCAAGCAAAGCTAAGTTCGGAGCACTTGGTAGATATTGGTCAATTGGTGCGATTTTAACTATAGTGCTTGGATTAGCAATCTCAATCGCTCTCGCCAAAAGCGGCACCAAAGGACTAATTCAACACAAAGACATGCAATGGACGTTGTTGGCGTTCTTTGCCATTAAAGGAGGCTTACTGCTTGGTCTCGTATTTGCAATGGTTTCTTTCTGCTCAAAGTTTAGTCGAAACTATTTACACGAATCGTTAAAAAGTGCTGAGCGAATACATGCTATTAATTACGGGAAGTTTTACCTAACAGCTTACGGCGCAGGCTCAGATCCCGATAAAGTAAAAGAGGCTTTTGCACATTGGAATATTTCTGCCACCTCAGCATTTTCCCCAGAAATACAGGCCCCGAATCAATTAGAAGACTTAAATAAAAACATTTTTTCAATTATCGAAAAATTAATGGAAAAAATACCGAGCGCTCTAAAAAATTGAAGAGGCTTTTGTAAAACATTGGCGGGCATTTATGGGTAAGTTATCCTCAAGCCTGCCAAACCCCATACCCCGCTTCACGCAAACCTATCCCCAATTCCACTTCCATCTCGCACGCCGCCTGATACGGCATCGGGTTATAAACAGCATATAACTCCGGCAGCAAACGCAGGCCGAACTTCTCCACGTATTTATTGCTCTGAATACCAGCCTTGTGTTTGTCGAAGCGCAAGTCTGGATCGAGGCCGGTCATGCCTACATACACGCAAGGCTTGCCGGGAATGTAGTCGGGATTGGCTTTCTTGAAGCGCGGCTCGTACATGACGTCGGGCGACAATTCGACGACATAGACGTGATGATGGTGGCGGCGCGACATGGATGTGGTTGACTGTATGGTGAGCGAAGCGGAAACGAGCGATCAGCATAGCAGGCCTGACTGCGGCCATGCGCATTGAAACATGCGCACCACTATCGGTACAATCGCCGTAGCTGTCATGCAAGCACCCCACCCGATCACGCAGAAAGCGAGCGTCGTAATGAATCAAGGCCATTTAAGCGAAGCATGGACGATCACCAGACAAGCGGTGACGGCGTGGATCGATGATTTTGCGCCCAGCATGGGTGCGGCGCTGGCTTATTACACGATCTTTTCGCTGGCACCGATGTTGATCATCGTGATTGCGATTGCCGGCTTCTTCTTTGGCCACCATACGGCACAAGGCGAAATCATCCAGCAGTTGCGCGACCTGGTCGGCGATACCGGCGCGGTGGCAATCGAGGGCTTGTTGAAGTCGGTCAGCGAACCGGGCAAAGGCATCGTCGCGGCCACGCTCGGCACCCTGACGCTGATGATAGGCGCGACCGCGGTGTTCGGCGAATTGCAAAGCGCGCTGGACCGCATCTGGAAAGTGCCGCCGGAAACCAAGCGCGGCGGCCTGTGGAAAATGGCGCGCAAGCGCCTGCTGTCTTTCGGCATGGTGATGGGGCTGGGCTTCATGCTGCTGATCTCGCTGGTGTTGAGTGCAGCACTGGCAGCGCTAGGCAAATGGTGGGGTAACGTCCTCGGCAACTGGGGCATCGTGCTGCAGGTATTGAATCTGGCCGTATCGTTTGCAGTCATCACCGGTTTGTTCGCGATGATTTACAAGTTCATGCCGCGCGCATCGATACCGTGGCGCGATGTGTGGGTAGGCGCGGCCGTGACGGCGATGTTGTTCACGTTGGGGAAATTTCTGATCGGCCTGTATCTGGGTAGCAGCAATATGGCGTCCGGCTTCGGCGCAGCGGGTTCGCTGGTGATTCTACTGGCGTGGATTTATTATTCGTCGCAAATCTTTTTGCTGGGTGCAGAATTTACCTGGGTGTTTTCGCAAAGACGGCTGGCGCGCATGAATGCGGGCACAGAGGCAAAGCCGCAGCCATGATTTTTTACTGCCGATAGGCCTGGCACCTGCAGCAGGAGCCAGGCCATTTGCAGATTATTTTTTTGCGGCGATCTTTGCTGGCAATAATTTTGTTGCAGCTTGCTTACGATAATCCGTCAAAGCTGCGTCAATAATTTCTATCCACGCGCCATCCGTCACGATCTGACGTCCATCCTCGACATGCACACTGACTGTGGTCGGCGCAACACTTCCTGACAAGACAAGATCGGTGGCAATGTCTGCGTTCAGTGTCAGCGCCCAGAAGCCGGGCTGCATCCATGCCCAGAATTTCTTGATGCGTACATCGACGATCAATACCGATGGATCATCGGTTCCGCCGGTGATCACGCGATAGCCGGCCTGCTCGAAGGATGAGGTCAGGTTGGCGCGCATCACGCTTTCTACCGTCTGATTTCCTTCGAGCATGACATCGCCCAAGGCCTTGCCAAATGTATTTCGTTTGCGTGCGATCGCGCGCAACTTGAGTTCTGCTTTGGCTTTGCTGGCACCTTCAAAACCTAGCGACGGGGTACCCGGATTGCTGGGCTCCTGCTCAAAAACACGCTCATCCTTCACCGAGCGGATCGCAACTACGTACCCATTCGATGCAACAGCCTGCGCCGTATTGGCGGCAGGAGCCGAAAGCGTGACTTCGCTGCGGCTGGTTGCGCAACCAGCCAAAATGGCGCACAACATGAGAAAAGATATTTTTATACTGTTATTGAGTAGCATAGCGTTTAGCTTTATAAGAATTGTTGTTGGAACGCGCAATGGCCGTAACCATGCTCTGGATTGCGCGGACAGACGAGATAATCACTCCCACACTTATCATCCCCGCAACACAATACTCTGAGGACCATTCCAGAGCAATGTTCGGCCTTGCCCATTGTGTTGTGGCCGCCACTTTAATCGCCAGCACTTACACTATCGCTACTTATAGCGCCGAATAACTTCAACTCCTTTCATGATCAAACATCGCTCCGCATCACATTCCTCGCGCTACGCCCGCATCGACGCCCTGCGCGGGATCGCCGTGTTCGGCATCCTGCTGGTAAATGTATGGTCTTTTATATGGGGCTTCGAGAGCTTGCGCTACGGCGTGCTGCCGGCGACGGCATCGATCTTCGATGTGCTCGCAGTGGCGTTCACGGCCTTCTTTGCGGAGCAAAAGTTTTATCCTGTTTTTGCCTTCCTGTTCGGCGCCGGCTTTGTACTGGTGACGCGCTCGCTGAAACAACAGTTCGGGCGCTGGAGCGATGCCGAACGCTTGTATCGCCGCCGCTTGAAATGGTTGCTGGCCTGCGGCGTCGTGCACGGCACGGCAATCTGGTTTGGCGACATCCTGACTGTTTATGCGATTGCCGGCTTCTTTGTGCTGGCGGGACTGACGGGGGCGCGCTTGCGCAGCGTGCGCAATACGCTGCGCGTCTGGAGCATCATTTTCTTTGCACTGTTGCTGGGGAATTTCCTGCTCGGCCTGCAGATGCTCAGCGGCCCTTCTGGATTGCAGGAACAGGCGATTAACACCGTCGCTGCGGTGGAAGCGGGACGCATCGTTTACACCGAAGGCAATCTGCTGAGCATAGGCATACAGCGGCTGGGCGACTATGCATCTGTCACCACGCAATCGCTATTTATCCTGCCGCACATCGCGCTGCTGTTTCTATTAGGTGCGATGTCGGTGCGTCTCGGCTGGCTGACGCAGCCAGGCCGCCACATAAAATTCTGGCGCAGGGTGCAATGGACAGGTTTTGCGCTTGGCATTCCATTCAATCTGGCGTGGGCGACGATGGTGGTGGCGGAAGCGATCGATCCCTTACATCCATCGATCTATTCATTTTTGCTGTATGCATGGCTGCCGGTGGGCGGCACCTGCCTGGCGGCGGCGTATGTAGCGACAGTTTTGCTGGCGCAAGAAACCGTGGGACAGTGGCTGGATAACTGGCTGGCACCTGTGGGCAAGATGGCGTTGACGCATTACCTGATGCAATCCTTGCTGTGCTCTATCTTGCTCCAGGGTTTTGGCTTCGGCCTCGGCGCAATATGGCCGCCTGCAGCCTGGCTGGCGCTTGCGTTCGCCATCATGCTGCTGCAAGTATTTTTTAGTCGCTGGTGGCTGGCGCGGCATGCGCAAGGCCCGGCAGAAACTCTGTGGCGACGCTACATCAACAAGGGCATTGCTGATGCCGACAAGAGTGACTGACGCCTTGCCTTAGCTGATGCTGTCATTCAAATGACAGGCTGAGAAATGACCGGGTGCGATTTCTTTCAGCAGCGGTTGCTCGACACTGCAACGCGGCATCGCATGCGGGCAACGCGGATGGAAATGGCAACCGGATGGCGGATGCAGGGGCGATGGAATCTCACCCTTGACTGCGTAGAAATCGATTTTCTTCACTTCCAGTTTGGGTGCCGATGCCAGCAAGGCAACCGTGTATGGATGATTCGGTCGGGCAAATAATTCTGCGGTCGGCGACGACTCGACGATGCGCCCCAGATACATGATGACGACACGATCCGACACGTGGCGCACAACGCCCAGATCGTGGCTGATGAATAGATACGTCAGGTTCAATTCATCGCGCAGCTTGATGAACAGATTGAGTACCTGCGCCTGTATCGAGACATCCAGCGCAGCAACCGCTTCATCGCATACCAGCAGTTGCGGATTGACCGCCAGCGCACGCGCAATCCCTATCCGCGCACGCTGACCGCCGGAGAACTGATGCGGGAAGCGTCGCGCCAAGGCCGGATCAAGCCCGACTTTTTGCAAGAGCTGTGCAACGTAGTCCTTTTGCTGTGCGGCAGAAATCATGCGGTGCGCAAGCGGTGCTTCGCCGACGATATCCTGTATGCGCAGGCGCGGATTGAGCGATGCATACGGGTCCTGAAAAATCATTTGCATCGCCAGCTGTTGCTGCCGTCTTTGCGCCACGCTGACCGTCGCGAGATCGGTGCCCTTCCACCAGCGCGTCCCGGATGACAAGGCGTGCAAGCCGACCGCCATGCGGCCCAGCGTTGATTTGCCGCAACCGGATTCACCGACCAGGCCCACCACTTCGCCGGAATGAATGGTCAGCGTTACCTGATCGACGGCGTGCACGACTTCGGCGGTCATGCTTGCGCCAAACAGATTGGCGACCTTGGCAAGCGCATCCAGCGGTTTTCCAAAGCGCTTGCTGACATCGCGCAATTCAAGCAGCGGCTGCAAATGCGGCAAAGGCTGCGAAGGCTGAAGCGGCTCAGTCATGCCGGACTCCCGACAGCAATTGGCTTGCATCATGGATGGGATGGAAACAGCGCAAGGTGCGCCCGCCATCGATGGATAGGGGCGGCGTGTTTTCGCACACCGCCGTGGCACGTTCGCAGCGCGTGCGGAAGGCGCAACCGGATGGCAGGTTCAGCAATGAGGGCGTCATGCCGGCAATCTGGCGTAGCGGCTGCCCCGGCAGATTGCGCGACGGCGACGATGCAATCAAGCCAAACGTATAGGGATGCTGCGGCTGGCCCAGCACCTCTTGCACTGTGCCGCTTTCGACTATTTTGCCCGCGTACATCACGCATACCGCATCGGCCAGGCCGGCAATCACGGACAGGTCGTGCGTGATCCAGATCAGCGCCGTGCCGGACTCGCGACACAGCTTTTGCATCTCGTACAAGATCTGCCCTTGTATCGTCACATCGAGCGCGGTCGTGGGTTCATCGCAAATGATCAGGTCGGGCTTGTTCAGCAAGGCAATCGCGATCGCGACGCGCTGGCGCATGCCGCCGGAAAATTGATGCGGATAAGCGAGCAGTCGTTCATCCGGTGACGCGATGCCGACGCGCATCAGCGCATCGCGCGCCATATCGCGTGCAGCCCTTTTGCTGACATCCTGATGTGCCAGCACGGCCTCTATCATTTGCGTATCAATGCGAAGGACGGGATTGAGCGTCATCATCGGATCTTGAAATATCATCGCGATCCGGTTGCCGCGTATGCGGCGCATCGCTTCCGGCGATAGCGCGCGCAGGTCTTGATCCTTCAGCAGGATTTTTCCGCCGACGATTTTCCCTGCGCTGTTTTCACCACTGTCGATGAGGCCCATGATCGAATACGCGGTCATCGATTTGCCGGAACCCGACTCGCCAACCAGACCCATGATCTGGCCGGGCGCAACCGAAAACGACACATCTTCCACTGCCTTCACGATGCCGTCGCGTGCAGAGAAATGCATCTGCAGGTTCTGCACAGTCAGGGTGGGCGTGGCGTTTGTTGTTGCTGTCATCGTCGTCATGCTCATTGGATCTGCAGGCGCGGATTCAATACATCGCGCAATTGATCGGCGACCAGGTTGATGGCCACTACCGTGACCAGCAAGGCGATGCCGGGAAACACGCTGATCCAGTATTTGCCGGACATCATGTAGTCGAAGCCGTTAGCGATCAGCAAGCCTAGCGACGGTTCTGTAACGGGCAAACCCAGGCCGAGAAATGACAAGGTCGCTTCCAGCGAAATCGCCGATGCGACTTGCAGCGCAGCGATAACGATCAGCGGCGGCAGACAGTTGGGCAACAGATGGCGGAACACGATGCGCATCGGCGACAGGCCCAGCCCACTCGCCGCTTCTATGTATTCCTTCTTGCGTTCAACCAGCGCCGCACTACGCGCAGTACGCGCGTAGTACGCCCATTGCACCGCAACCAGAGCGATGACGATCTTGCCGGTGCCCGGCCCCATCAAGGCCAGCAGTATCAGCGCCACCAGTATCGGCGGGAACGACAATTGAATATCCGCCACCCGCATGATCAAACCTTCAACGCGACCGCCGAAGTAACCGGCGAACAAACCTAGCGTCAACCCGATCAGCAATGCAATCGCCGTACTCGCGACGCCGACGATGATCGAAATCCGCACGCCATACAAAATCGCCGACAGCATGTCGCGCCCCTGTTCGTCGGTACCGAGCAAATAGGTAAACGTGTGATCGAGATTCTGCCCGCCCGGTGCGAGTCGCGAATCCATGATGTCGATCTGCGACAGGTCATACGGATTTTGCGGCGCAAGCACAGGCGCGAAAATCGCCGCCAGCACGATCAGGCTCAAGACGATGGCACCCGCTGTGGCAATTTTGCTGGCGAAGAAGTTACGTACAAAACGCTTGAACGGCGTTTCCACCGTTGCTGTCGGCTCTACCGCTTGGAAGGATGGCTGGGTCGGCTGGGTAGGCTGTGTCTTATTATTCATGTCAGCCTTTCGCATCCGAAAGGCGCACGCGCGGATCGAGCAGTGAGTACACGACATCGACGATCAGATTGATGACGATGAACAGCGCGACGATCAGCATCAGGTAGGCGACGATCACCGGGCGGTCCAGCACGCGTATCGAATCGATGATCAGCTTGCCCATGCCGGGCCACGCAAACACTGACTCGGTGACAATCGCAAACGCGATGATGGAACCGAACTGCAATGCGATGACGGTGACTATCGGGATTAGAATATTTTTCAGCACGTGCACACCGATGATGCGGCTGTTGCGCAAACCCTTGGCGCGCGCAAACTTGACGTAATCCTGCAGCAGCGCTTCCTGCGCACCCGCGCGTGTCAGCCGTATAACCAATGCGATATTGAACAAGGCCAGATTGAAGGCCGGCAGCAATAGATGGCGCAAGCCATCCAGCGTCAGGAAGCTGACCGGCACGCCGAACAGCAAGCTGGTTGCTCCGCGCCCACCCGATGGCAACCAGCCCAGCTGCACGGCAAACACCATGATCAGCATCAGACCTACCCAGAAAGTCGGCAGCGAGAAACCGAGTATCGAAACTGCCATGATGCTTTTTCCGGTCCAGCTATGCGGACGCAGACCAGCCCACAAACCCAGCGGAATGCCGAGAACAATCGCTATCACGATCGCGCTGATGGCCAGTTCCAGGGTTGCCGGCAAACGTTCGAGAATCAGCGCCAATGCCGACGTGCCGAATGAAAACGAGCGGCCGAGATCGCCGCTCAATGCTTGCTGAATGAATATGAAGTATTGCTGCCACAAGGGTTTGTCGAGGCCGAAGGCAGCGATGGTGCGCGCGCGCTCCAGCTGATCGGCATCGGGACTGATCAGCATGTCGATCGGATTGCCGATCGCATACACGCCGATGAAGACCAGCAGCGACATCACGGCCAGCACCAGAATGCTTTGGGCCAGGCGGCGCAGGATGAAGTCGAGCATGATCAGTTACCGCTCGCGACAGCAAAATCAAAAGCGCACGCGCAACGGCCCTGCAAGCGCAAGGCCACGCGGGATTTATTCAGGATGGAACTGATGTGCGAAGGTGAATTCATCGGTACGCGCAGTGTACTTCAAGCCTTTGCGCAGCGCCCAGGTCGCATACTGATGATGCAGGGGCACGACGGCGTAATCCTGCAGCGCCTGCGCTGCCGCGTCTTTCGCATATCCCTCGCGCTTGCCCTGATCGACCGACGACAGCGACGAAGCGATCAATTTATCGACTGCGGGGTTGCTGTACTTGCCCCAGTTCCACGAGCCCCAGCCGGTTTCAGGATTCGGTGTGCCGACCAGCGTACGCAAGCCGAAGTCGCCCGCCAGGGTGCCCCAGCCCAGCAGCGACATGCTGAATTCGCCGGCACGCGCCCGGGCAAAATAGACGGACAGCGGCAGCGTCTCGACCTTGGTTTGGATGCCAATGCGGTTCAGGAATTGCGCGACTGTCTGCACCACTTGTTCGTCATTGATGTAACGATCATTCGGCCCGTGTATCGTCAGCGCAAAACCATTCGGATAACCGGCTTGCGCCAGCAATTTCTTCGCGCCTTCCGGATCGTAAGCTTCCACTTTCAATGCATCGTTGTAGCCGAATACGCCGGGCGACACGATATTCGATGCGGGGACCGCCAGCCCTTCCATCGTGCGTTCCACCAAGGCCTGACGATTGATCGCTTTCGATATGGCCTGGCGCACGCGCACATCGGCGAGTGGATTTTTCGGCAAAGGCTTGCCGGCTTTGTCGGTCACATAACGCGACGGGCCTGCGGATTGATCAAGCTCCCAGAATATCGTGCGCCAGGATATTTTTTGCGCGAAGCTGAATTTGGCATTGTTCTTCAGGCGCGATAAATCAGCAGTCGGCACGCCTTCAATCGCATCGACATCGCCGGACAGCAAAGCTGCCAGACGTGGTGCGGAATTGGTAATGATGCGGAAGGTGACTTTGTTCCAATCCGATTTGCCGCCCCAGTAGTTATCGTTGCGCGCGACTTCTATCCGGTCGCCGCGTTTGAAGCTGATGAATTTATACGGACCGGTACCTATCAGCGCCTTGCCGCTGTTGAAGTCGTCGGTGCCGGCTTTTTCTGCTGCCTTTTTCGACACGATGAACACCGCGCTCATGTCCAGCGTCAGTGGCCCGTAAGGCGCGGCGGTCGTCAGACGGACGGTATAAGGATCGACAATTTTCTTGGCGACGATCTGTTTGGTATAGGCGGTGAAAGGACCTGGACTGTTGGTCAGCTTGGCTGGCCTATCCAGGGAAAAGATCACATCTTCTGCGGTGAAATCGGAACCGTCGTGAAACTTCACGCCACGTCGCAATTTGAATTCCCAGGTAGTCGCATCGACGGCACGCCATGAGGTTGCCAGGCCGGGTACCAGCTTGCCATTTGCATCCACATTCAACAGCGCATCGAAGATATGCGAAGAAAAAGCGACATTCGGCGCTATGTTCAGATAGTGCGGATCGAGCGAAGAGACATCAGCGGCCAAACCAATCTTCAAGTCGGCAGCGTGGGATGAGTAAGTCGTCAGCGTCGCCGCACATGCCAGAACGCCGGCCAATGCCAGCGCAGATAAATTTTTTGTTGGGAGACCGAACATGATGTGCCTTCAAAAAAACGGTGGGTGATGCGTGTTATGGCTTGCGCGTTTTGCAGCGAGTGACGCTACGCGCCAGTATGCATGAGCGATGTCAAACTGCGATGTTAGTCACGTCACAGATGAATGTAAATCATCCATTTCGTCTATCGATATTTCAAAAACATATAGCGGCCAGCAAAGTGCGAGTCATGGGCGGATAATGGCCAGGCTTGCCCATCACATGGTGGGCGTTTATCTGCAGTGAAAAATGCGCGCTGCAACATGGAACCGTGCCCAGGTTCTTGCGCTCCAAGCATTTATCGCTGCCGTCACGTATGGAGATAGTCATGTTGACCCGAACACTTATTCTCGCTTTTGCCACGTTGCTGGCATTCAGCACACCCGCTTTTGCTGATCCACGACTCGACCTCCTCGGCAACCCCGCACCGTCCAGTGCCGCCCAGCGCACCATCGTCATCACACCCGATACCAAATGGGTCAATGTAGAAGGCGGCGAAATCGTCAACTTCATTGTCGGCGACAAATCTTTTGCATGGGACTTTTATGTCGGCTTCACGGTGTCGTCCTTCGATCTCAGCCGCGTTGCGCCGCCCGGCGTGCTGAATCGGCGCATCGTCGCCTATGTGTCGCCCGACCCGCGCTATCGCGGCGTGGATTAATGCCAACGCCAAGTAATCGCCGATAGCGTATTAGCAAAACAGTTGTCATCCCCGCTGAACCAATACAAGAGAGACATCATGAACATCGGTCAAGCTGCAAGCGCCTCCGGCATTTCCGCGAAGATGATACGTCACTACGAATCCATACATCTGATCAAAGCCAGCACGCGCACCGATGCCGGCTATCGTACTTACACAGAAAGCGATCTGCATACGCTGCGTTTTATCAAACGTGGACGATCGCTGGGTTTTTCACTGGATCAGATCAAGGATTTGCTGTCGCTGTGGAATGATGCACATCGCGCCAGTGCCGATGTCAAGGCGATTGCATTGACGCATGTCGCCGATCTGGAAAAGCGCATTACAGAGTTGAGTGAAATGCGCGACACCCTGCAGGACCTGGCGCAATCCTGTTCTGGCGATGCGCGTGCAGACTGTCCTATCTTGCGTGGACTGGCGCAAGAAAGCCAGGACACTGAATGTGGTGAGTGCCACTAGCGCGACTCCGGATCAGCGGACAATAAAAAAGCGAGCCGGCTCATTACCGCTCGCTTTTTTCTGTCTGCAACTTAAATCGTCGTACTAGCCACCACCGGATAACCGGCCGCCACGATAGCCGCAGCGATCGTGTCCAGTTCTGCCGCGGATTGCACGCGTACCTTGCGTTCCGCAAGATCCACCTCGACCGTGGCTTGCGCATCAATCGCCTGCACCGATTTAGTCACCGCGCTAACGCAATGACCGCAACTCATTTCTTCAACCTGCAATTCATACATGACTGCGCTCCTTGTAGTGAATGAACGTATTTACTCTAAGGGTTGCCATGGTGGGAAGGTCAAGAGTCATTTTTGCTCAAGCTGGTCTTTTGTTGCGCCCATTTTGGTCTCGGCGATACGCACGATCACATAAGCGATCAGTGCAAACATGAAGAACACCAATAACATCCATGCGATGCCTTGCAGGGTTTCGATCGCCGTTTGATACACCTCCAACACCCAGCGCTGGGTGGTGAATTCGACTACTTTCGCATCCTTGTCCCAACGCGATGGCGAGATGTATTTTTCGAATTCACGCACACGTACGCCGGATGAAACACCCACCACCAGAATCGCAAATTTCAGGTACTTGAGCCATGCGGCACTGATCTCATCGGCAATGATCCGATACAGGATGGCATTCAGCGGTTTGGCAAAAGCCTGCATGACTGCGATTGAAATGCCGACCGAAATCAACAAGGTGACCGCCAGCAATAGAATAAACATGTACTACTCCACAGTAAGTCCAACGCCGGCGGCGCTCATAAAATTCCACACTATTGTGTTCGCGACAAGCTTGCCTTACAAGAAATTAATCGCGCAATCCAGCGTTAAAACTGGGTACAGAATTTGCATAATTCATTTTCATATCGCATGTCACGTTTAGCGTGCATCATGCGTGAGCGCCGATTAAATTTCCACATGGAAATATATTTGTTAAATTTTTGGAATCGTCTGTTGCGTCTCTGTCACTTGTTTCATAGGAAAGAAAAATGGCAAACGTAAAATATAGTCACGATTGTTCAACTAGTGATGCTGTGGCAGGGTATTCGGCTAGAATAGTTCACTCAAAATTAATAATAAAAATATATAAATCAATCAGTTGCACCTTTTTTGCGCGCTTGAAATTAGCTTCTCATAATAGAAATTTTCTTGAAGTCACGCCCCTATGCTCACCCAGATACAGCACATAAATACTGATCACCGGTTCGACGTGGGCTCATTGTGACTAAAGATCCTTCAATGATGGGATCTCTACTGGATCATTTGGTAGAGATCACCGGCCATCGTGATCATGACTTGCTCGACATCTCGGTGATGACGGCGTTACTGAACATGATCGGCGTGCATCGTGCGCGCGTCATGGAGTTGTTTCAATCGCGCGGCGATTTGCTGATACGCCCGCGTGTATGGATCATCGACGGCAAAGTGCACACCGTGGATGACGACCCGTCCACCTCGGAACTTGCGGGCGAACCGATCGTCGATTACCCCGGGCTGGTGGCGTGTATTGCCCAACGCAAGAATCGTCTCGAAGAAGAACGGCCTGAAGGTCAATACGCCTTGTGGATTCCGATCTGGCAAAACGACAAGGTATCGACCTGCCTGGAAGTAGTCAACGAAACGCCATTCACGCCGCAGATGCTGCAGGTGATGGAAGGCATACTCAGCGTTTATCGCAACTATCAAAGCCTGCTCGATTACAGCGAACGCGATTCGCTGACAGGTTTGCTGAATCGCAAAACCTTCGATGAAAAATTTGCGCGCATGGTTCACGCCAGGCCGCAGGAATCAGCGCCACGCGATGATGTAGAACGTCGTCATCATGAAGAGACCAAATCACAATGGCTGGCCGTGATCGATATCGATCACTTCAAGCGCGTCAACGATGTCTTTGGCCATCTGTATGGCGATGAAGTGCTGATCCTGGTTGCCAATGTACTGCGCTCATCGTTCCGCTCGCAGGATCGCGTATTCCGTTTTGGCGGTGAAGAATTTGTCGTCTTGTTGCGTTCGGCCACCCTGGCGGATGCGCAAATGGTATTCGAGCGCTTCCGTGAAAATATCGAGCAGCATGCATTTCCACAAGTTGGCCAGATCACGGTCAGCGTAGGCTTTGCCAGCATTTCGCAAGAAACCCCAGTCGTCATCCTCGGCCACGCCGATCAAGCGCTGTATTACGCCAAGGATCACGGCCGCAATCGGGTCTGTCATTACGAAGCGCTGCTCGCCGAAGGGCACTTGCAAGCGGACAGAAAATCGGAATCGGTAGAATTCTTCTTCGACTGATTTTCCTAACATCGAACTACCTGTCCCAGAAAAGTCGCTGGCCGGCACATCTCTCGGCGCCACACTTTAATACCAATCCAACATCACTCAGCGAGCGCCAGCAAGACGGTGCAATTGCTGGGATAATCCTTCGCTTGAATTCTTCACTGCAGTAACAACGCCGTTGCTGCACCTCTGTCATTTTCACCAAGCGATTCCGCCATGAACCCCGGCATACTCTACGCTCTCTGTGCCTATGTGATCTGGGGCATGTTCCCGATTTACTTCAAGTCCCTGCAGGAAATCCCGCCGCTCGAGGTCCTGATGTATCGGATGGTGTGGGCTTTGACTTTCCTGGCAATCGTGTTGAGCGTGCGCAGGCAATGGGCATGGCTGGGGCCGGTGTTGAAACGACCGAAGGTATTGGCCGGCTTCACGGCCAGTGCGCTGCTCTTGTCGAGCAACTGGTTTCTGTACATCTGGGCCGTCAATCAGGATCGCGTGGTCGATGCCAGCCTCGGTTACTTCATGACACCGCTGGTCAATGTATTGCTGGGCTCGGTCATCCTGAAGGAGCGACTGCGTTCTTTGCAGTGGATGGCAGTCGGCATGGCGGCACTGGGCGTGTTGTGGCTGACCTGGCAAAGCGGCCATCCGCCGTGGGTCAGCCTGATGCTGGGCATTACCTTCGGCATGTACGGGCTGTTGCGTAAAACGGCAGCACTGGGAACGCTGGAAGGCCTGTCGCTGGAAACCATGCTGCTGTTTCCACTGGCGGTCATTTCCCTGCTATTCATGACCTCGCAGGGTGCACACGGATTCGCCGATGCCTCGACCACGACCAAGTGGTTGATGATTGCATCGGGCCCGATTACGGCGATACCGCTGCTGATGTTCGCCGCAGCTGCGCGTCTGGTACCGCTGTCCACGATGGGACTGATGCAGTACATCACACCGTCGCTGCAACTGATGGCTGGCATCTGGCTGTATCACGAACCCTTTGGCGGCGCGCGCCTGATCGGCTTTGCCGCGATCTGGATTGCACTGACGCTGTACACAATAGACGGGTTATGGTTCAGCTACGGACGCCCAAGAAAATCATTGTAAGAAAGCTGGCGACAAATAAAAAGGACGGCCATGCCGTCCTTTTTGCTTTGCGCTTTAGTGCGCGAATTCTCTGCGCTTAAATCTCCACCTTGGTACCGAGTTCAATCACACGGTTAGACGGGATTTGATAATAATCGGCTGCGCCGCGAGCATGGCGCGACATGGCGACAAAAATATGTTCGCGCCACAACGCCATGCCGCGCACCGGATTGGCAACGACGGTCTGGCGTGCGATGAAGAATGAGGTTTCCATCATTTCGAATTCCAGTCCCTGATTCTGCGCCAGATAAAGTGCCGCCGGAATATCCGGCACGTTCTTGAAGCCGTAACTCACGTTCATTTGATAGCACTCGTTACCGAGAACCTCGACCCGCACCTGATCCTCTAGCGGTACATACGGCACTTCCTGCATCAGCACGGTCAGGAACACCACGCGTTCATGCAGCACCTTGTTATGCGACAGGTTATGCAGCATCGCATGCGGCACGCCGTCCGATTCACCGCGCAGAAAGATTGCCGTACCCGGCACACGCACAGGTGGCGAAATAAATAGCGACGCCAGAAAATCTTCCAGTGGGATCGCATGCTTTTGCAGATTCTCGAATACCAGTTCGCGGCCACGCTTCCACGTCAGCATCATCGTGAACAGGAAGGCGCCGAGCAACAGCGGAAACCAGCCGCCGTGAAACAGCTTCAACATGTTCGCCGAGAAAAAAGCAACGTCGATCACCAGGAAAAATCCGGTCGCAGCAAAACACAGGATCAGGTTGTAGTGCCAGCGATAACGAATCACGAAGAAGGTCAGGATGGTGGTCACCATCATCGTCGCCGTCACGGCAATACCGTAGGCCGCCGCCAGATTGGACGAGGAACCGAAGCCGATCACGGCCAGTACCACCACGATCATCTGCAACCAGTTCACTGCCGGTATGTAAATCTGGCCGATCTGGCTGGCCGATGTAAATTCAATTTTCATCCGAGGCAAAAAGCCCAGCGCAATCGCCTGCTTGGTCATCGAGAACGTGCCCGAGATCGTTGCCTGCGACGCAATAATCGCCGCCATTGTCGCCAGCACGACCAATGGATACACGCTCCACGGACCAAGCTGCTGATAGAAGGGATTGCTGACCGCCGATGGATTCACCATCAGCAAGGCGCCCTGGCCGAGATAGTTCAATGCAAGCCCGGGGAAGGCAACCATGAACCACGCCATGCGGATAGGCTTGGCGCCGAAGTGGCCCATGTCGGCGTACAGCGCTTCGGCGCCGGTAAATGCCAGCACCACGGCACCGAGTGAAATAAACGCCAGCAGCTTGTTCCCTTCCAGGAAATGCATCGCGTACCAGGGATTCAATGCCGCCAGAATTTCCGGCGCCTCGATGATATTGATCACGCCCATTGCCGCCAGCGCGCCAAACCATATCACCATGATGGGGCCGAACCATTTGCCGATGCCTGCAGTGCCCTTGGCTTGCAATGAATACAAGCCGATCAAAATGACAACCGTCAATGGCACGACATACGGATCGAAGGCAGATGTCGCAACACTCAAGCCTTCCACCGCAGACAATACCGAGATCGCCGGCGTAATCACGCTATCGCCATAGAACAGCGTGGCACCGAACAAACCCATCACCATCAACGGGAAGTACCAGCGTGAATGTTTGGTTACCGAAGAAAGCGCCAGCGCCATCAGCGCCATGATGCCGCCTTCGCCGCGATTGTTGGCGCGCAAAACCAGGGTGACGTACTTGAGTGAAACGATGATGATCAAGCCCCACACGATCAGCGAGACCACGCCGAGCAGATTTTCAGAGGTGAGGGCAAGACCGTGTTCTTTTGAGAACACTTCTTTCATCGTATATAAAGGACTCGTGCCGATGTCGCCGTAGACAATGCCGACAGCGGCCAGAGTCAATGCAGCAAGACTGCTTTTTTTGTCTGGTGAAGCCAAAGAACGCTCTCTTAGAGGGATTGTGCATCGCACAATAGGACAACCAACTTCATAATGCAAGAAAATTTGCCTGAGTGCATTAACACTGTTGCGTCGGTGCCGAAATGTGCGTTTCCGTATTTACAAACCTGAAATTCTTTCGATTTTTATTCGATATTGCCAACCTTATACGCAATCAGCAATACCCGCACCGCCTCGCCATCGGGTATCCTTGCAGCCACTTCCCTTGCAAGCCCTCCAAACTGAACATACGACCGAAATCACAATGGCAAATTACGTCTACACCATGAATCGCGTGGGGAAAATCGTCCCACCAAAACGTCAAATCCTGAAAGACATCTCTCTGTCCTTCTTCCCGGGCGCAAAAATCGGCGTGCTGGGCACCAATGGCTCAGGCAAATCGACCTTGTTGAAAATCATGGCCGGCCTCGATACCGACATCCAGGGCGAAGCGCGCCCTATGCCAGGCCTGAACATTGGTTACCTGCCGCAGGAACCACAACTCGATCCGGAAAAAACCGTGCGTCAGGAAGTTGAATCCGGCCTCGGCGAAGTATTCGAAGCGAAAGCACTACTCGACGCAGTCTATGCCGCTTATGCGGAAGAAGATGCAGACTTCGATGCGCTCGCCGCAGAACAAGGCCGACTGGAAGCGATCATCTCGACTGCCGCCGGTGACAATCCTGAACAGCAGCTGGAAATGGCTGCCGATGCACTGCGTCTGCCACCATGGGACGCCAAGATCAGCGTGCTGTCCGGCGGTGAAAAGCGCCGCGTCGCGTTGTGCAAGCTGCTGCTCTCCAAACCTGACATGCTGCTGCTCGACGAACCGACCAACCATCTGGATGCGGAATCGGTCGAATGGCTGGAGCAATTCTTGTTGCGCTTCCCGGGCACCGTGGTCGGCATCACCCATGATCGCTACTTCCTCGACAATGCGGCCGAATGGATACTTGAACTTGATCGCGGCAGCGGCATTCCGTGGAAAGGCAACTATTCGTCGTGGCTGGATCAGAAACAGGCACGTCTGAAGCAGGAAGAATCGACCGAATCGGCGCGCCAAAAAGCACTGCAAAAAGAGCTGGAATGGTCGCGGCAGAATCCGAAGGCGCGTCAGGCCAAATCGAAAGCACGTCTGGCACGCTTCAATGAATTGTCGGAACACGAATACCAAAAACGCAACGAGACACAAGAAATCTTCATCCCAGTCGCCGAGCGTCTGGGTAACGAAGTCATCGAATTCAAGAATGTATCGAAGGCATTCGGTGATCGTCTGTTGATCGACAACCTGTCATTCATCGTGCCACCAGGTGCAATTGTCGGCATCATCGGCCCTAACGGAGCCGGTAAATCTACGCTATTCAAAATGATCGCCGGTCTCGACAAGCCGGACAGCGGCGAAGTCGTGATCGGACAAACTGCAAAAGTCTCGCTGGTCGATCAGTCACGCGACGATCTCGCCAACAATAAAACCGTATTCGAAGATGTCTCCGGCGGTGCCGACATCCTGAGCGTCGGGCGCTTCGAAATGCCGTCGCGTGCCTATCTGGGCCGCTTCAACTTCAAAGGTGGCGACCAGCAAAAGATCGTTGGCAATTTATCTGGCGGTGAACGCGGTCGTCTGCATCTGGCGAAGACTCTGCTCAAGGGCGGCAACGTCTTGCTGCTCGATGAACCATCGAACGATCTCGACGTGGAAACCCTGCGTGCGCTGGAAGATGCCTTGCTGGAATTTGCCGGCAGCGTCATGGTGATTTCGCATGATCGCTGGTTCCTCGATCGTATTGCGACCCACATCCTCGCCTTCGAAGGCAATTCGCAAGTGTCGTTCTTCGACGGTAACTATCAGGAATATGAGGCGGATAAACGCAAGCGTCTGGGTGAGGAAGGTGCGAAGCCTAAACGCATACGCTACAAGCCTTTGACGACCTGATCAATCAGCCATGTGAGTTGATCACATCGGTTTGAAAGAATAAAAAGCCTGCATCAATCAATGATCGATGCAGGCTTTTTTATTACTTGGATATCCCAAGATTTATTTCTTCATTATTTTTTCATTTCGTCCTTGGACATCGCGTCCTTGCCCATGCTGTCTTTCTTCATGCCGTCTTTTGCCATCGAATCTTTTTTCATCGCGTCTTTCGACATGCTGTCCTTTTTCATTTCATCTTTTTTCATCGCATCTTTCGACATGCTGTCCTTTTTCATTTCATCTTTTTTCATGCCGTCCTTGGCCATGTGATCCTTCTTCATCGCATCCTTGGACATGCTGTCTTTCGCCATGCCGTCTTTTTTCATTTCATCCATTGCAAAAGCAGCGCTGGACATCAACAGGCAAGCGGAGAGTACTGCGGTGGTGATTGTTTTCATGTTGGTTTTCCTTTGATTAAGTTTAAAAAGAACTGCGGGGGAATTGCTACTGCTTGAAACTTCAGGGCCGCTGCACTGCATGTCGGTCAGCTGCCGCCGAACCAGTTGTACCCCTGGTCTTCCCAGTAACCGCCGGGGTAGGTATTTGTGACGAACATCGCCTGTATGTGTTTCGGATTCTTGTAACCGAGCTTGGTCGGCATGCGCAGCTTCATCGGGTAACCGTATTTCGGCGGCAATTCTTCACCGTCATACGTCAGCGCCATCAGCGTCTGCGGATGCAGGGCGGTCGCCATATCTATGCTGGTGTAATAGTCATCCGCGCATTTGAAGCCGACATACTTCGCGCTCAGGTCCGCCCCTATGCGCTTGAGAAAATGCGAGAACGGCACGCCGCCCCATTTACCTATTGCACTCCAGCCTTCAACGCAGATATGGCGCGTGACTTGATCGGTCTGCGGCAAGTTGCGCAGTTGTGCGAGCGACCACGGCTTTTTGTCCATCACCAGCCCGCTCAACTCCAGTCGCCACGCACTACCATCGACTTCCTTCACTTCGTCTTCACCGTAAAAGGCATTGAAGGGAAAGGGCCGCGTGATCATCGAGTCCGGATATGTCGGCGCCAGACGATTCGGATCGAACAGCACGCCTTGCACCCTGTCATTGAACTCGGACACCTTCATTAAGGCTGATTCAACGCTGGCGTTGTCGCTGATCGAACAGCCGGTCAAGAGCGACAGGCCGCCCAGCGTCAGCGTGCGCTGCAGGAAAGCGCGGCGGGAAGGCTCGCGTACGCTGCGTATCGCATCATTCAGGATCGCGGCGCTATCACCCGGCATTACAATTTTTTTCTTGATCATGTCTGTTGTCCTTTGCGCTTGTTTATTCCGGGGTTGCACATCATCAGCGACCGCGCAGCATCGCCAGCAAGGTGCGCGGCACCAGTGCCACCATCACCAGATGCACGGCGACGAAACCGACCAGTGCCGCCATCGAAAAGAAATGCACGCGGCGCGCTGCTTCATAACCACCCATCAGTTCACGCAGCAAGGGAAACTGCACCGACTTCCACAGCACCAGACCAGACAGCACAATCAGGACGATATCGAGGATGACGAACAGATAGGCGACCCGCTGCACCGTGTTGTACTGGCGCGGATCGGCATGCGACAACTTGCCCTTGAGTGCGGCCGTCATGTCTTGCAAGAATGCGCGCGGCGAAACCGGAAAGAACTGGCGCCGCAAGCGGCCCGAAAACAAATTGATGAACAGGTAGGCGATGCCATTGATCAGCAGCAGCCACATGGCAAAGAAGTGCCATTGCAAGGCGCCGCCAAGCCAGCCACCCAGTGTGAGATTCGATGGGATGGTGAATGGAAAAAAGGGCGCGGCGTTGTAGATGCGCCAGCCGCTGGTTACCAGCAGCAGCACCGCGATGGCATTGACCCAATGGGTTAGCCGCAACCAGACCGGATGAATCACACTCTTTTTCTCAGTATTCATCCCTGCCCCCTGCCTTGATTGCATTGCGCCGTGCTGACTGCCTGCAGCACATCACCGTTTTTTTGATCCTGTACAAAAGCGACCACCTGTAAATCTTCGCGCTTCCAGCCAGCCGGAATCTCTATCGCCTGTTGCATGTATCCACTGCCGCGCACCATCTGCACAGGAGCAAACAGCACACGTACGGTATCGTCGTGCTTGAGCGTGACGCCGCTGTTTTCGCCACGGGTCACGCGCGAGGTCAGTGCGCTTTCGCTGATGGCAAGATAGAGCGCACCATTGATGTCTGAATTCTTTGCAAGCGCTTCCGCATGCACCACTAGCTTTCTGCTGTCTGGCGAGTCGGTTTTCAAGGTAATCGTCACCGGCGCCGCCTTGGCATTGATCTGTCTTATTTGACTCGGCAAGTCATTGCGCCAGCCGCGCAACTCGACACCATTGACAAAGAACTGCGGGGTATAGACCACGCGCTTCTTTTTGTTTGCCAGCAACTCACTCTGGCGCGCATCGAAGACTTTTTGTGCAAACACATCTTTCCAGCCGATTGCATCCCAATAACTGACATGTAAAGCCAGCGGCACGATCACTGCATTGACGTCGCTGTGCTGACGCAAGCGGCTCAGTTGCTGATCCGCCGGCGGGCAACTCGAACAGCCCTCGCTGGTGTAAAGTTCGACCAGCGCTGCCGTCGCCCTGCCGCTTTTGACTTCGCAGGCATTCCCGGCATACGATGGCGGCGCAATTGAAATCGCACTGGCTGCAGCGGTGATGGCAAAGAACTTTGTATATTCAATTGATTTCATGTTGCGAGCGGTTTCAGCAAGTGAGGTACAAGGTAATTCGCAACGGGATGGGAATTGGTTACAAGACAAATGAAAATAATTTCGACCTCGCCGAAATTTATTTTTCAAATAGTGTTACCGAAAGCGTAGATGCAACGAATACCCAATAGAGAGCAGCCGAATGGCAATGCGCGCAATGAAATGATTGAATTGCGTCTGCATGCACTGCTGCTGCAGGGACTGAGCGGCGATGAAGCGGCATATCGCGATTTTTTGCAGGCCAGCGCTACGCATCTGCGTGCGTTTCTGCGCCGCCGCCTGAGCCGCTGGCCGGATGAAGTGGAGGATTTGCTGCAGGAATCGCTGCTGGCGATTCATAACCAGCGCATGACGTATGACACTGGTGCGCCGGTGACTGCCTGGCTGTATGCGATCGCACGCTACAAACTGATCGACTGGCTGCGCCGCCATGCCAGGCGCGAGATGCAGAACGATGTGCTGGATGACGAAAACGAGTTGTTTTCCACGGCCGACGCCGATGCCCATGAGGCGCAGCGGGATCTGGGGAAATTGCTGGAATTGCTGCCCGAGCAGCAACGCGCCGCCATCATGCATACCAAAATCGACGGCTGGTCGGTGCGCGATACGGCGGTCGCATTGAATATATCGGAGGCATCAGTCAAGGTTGCCGTGCATCGCGGCTTGAAAGCCCTGGCAGAAAAATTAAGAGATGAATCATGAAAACAGATGACTTGATCAACATGCTGTCCAGCGGACCTGACGTTTCAGCGCCCAAAATGCCGACGCGCCGTTTTGTGCTGTTCATTGCGCTGGGCGTATTGGCCAGCATCGTGATCATGATGACGACACTGGGCCTGCGCCCGAACATGGCTGAACTCGCGCTATTGCCTGCATTCTGGATCAAGATGGCATTCGTCATCGCCCTCGCAGCTGCCGGCTGGATGACCGTGGTGCGCCTGGCGTCGCCCGGCGTACGGACCGCGATGTTGCCGGCACTGATTGCCGCGCCTATCGGGTTGATATGGCTGGTCGCCGCGGCATCACTGGTCAATGCTGCGCCTGTCGAGCGTGCACATCTGTTCTGGGGCGAGACCTGGCATTATTGCTCGTCACTGATCGCGATCCTGTCGCTGCCCATTTTTGTCGCGATCCTGCAGGTGATGCGCAATCTGGCACCCACGCGCTTGCGTCTGGCCGGCGCAGGCGCAGGTTTTGCCGCTGGTGCTGCCGCGACCTTGGTGTATTCCTTCCACTGCCCGGAAATAGAAGCTCCGTTCATCGGCTTCTGGTATCTGATCGGCATCCTGATTCCGACGGCGCTCGGCGCATTGACAGGACCGCGCGTGCTGCGCTGGTAAGAAGCGCACCGTCCCGCAATAGCGGGTTCACAGTATTTTTCTTTCACTTGTCTGTACGCATGTATCAACTAGCCGCAGCCGCCAACGCCGAAATAGAGATCAAGAAGAGTCGCTTCATCGGCTTGCTGTATCCGCTGACGACACGCGCCGAGGCGCGCGCAACACTATTGGCATTGCGGGCGCAACATCCGAATGCCGTGCATTTTTGCTGGGTGCTGATATGCGAGGGCGACTCCGGTCTGGATGACGACGGCGAGCCATCGGGCACGGCCGCGCGCCCGATGTATAACGTGCTGGTGCACAAGGATGTCTTCAATGTGCTGGCAGTGGTGGTGCGCTACTGGGGCGGCACCAAGCTGGGCGCAGGCGGTTTGGCGCGCGCGTATGGGCAGGCGATTTCGGAAGCGATCAAGAATGCGGAACTGATGCCGGTGGAGGCCATGTGCGAACGGCGTTTTGTTCTGCAGTTTGCCGATGAATCGACCTTGCGCAGATTGTGCGAACAATACGACGTGTCTGTGCTGGACGCGCAATACGGCGATGCAGTGACGCTGCGATTGAAAATGAAATGCAGTCAGGCCGATGCGTTCACGCTTCAGGCTTTTGATTTGTTGCGCGGGGCACTGCAGGATCGCAGCGACCAGGCCTTGAATTAAACAGACACAAGACGCAGAAAAGATGGCCTGCCGTTGCAGGCCATCTTCACATGACCATCACAGCATTTCCAGGGATTCCGGCCCGTTTGGCGGCGGAAAGGCTTCATCCAGTTCAGCCAGATCCTGCTCTGTCAATTTGATTTCCAGCGCGGCGCGATTCTCTTGTACATGGCTGAACGTCGACGCTTTTGGAATCGCGATCACGCCTTGCTGGCGCAACACCCAGGCCAGCGCAATCTGTGCCGGCGTGGCGCCATGCCGGTCGGCGATTTCTTCCACTTCCGGATATTCGGTCAGGCGTCCCTGCTCGATGGGCGAGTAAGCCATCAGCGGCAATCCTCTGGCCTGCGCTTGCGGCAACAAATCATATTCTATGCCGCGGCGCATCAGGTTGTACAACACCTGATCGGTCGCCATGGCATCGCCGCCGGGCGCTCGCGCGATTTCCTGCATGTCGCCCACATCCATATTGCTGACGCCCCAATGACGGATTTTCCCGGAATCCTGCAAGGCTTCGAAGGCGGCAATGGTTTCGGCAAACGGGGTACGGCCACGCCAGTGCAGCAAATACAGATCGATGCGATCGGTACCCAGTCGCTTCAGACTGCGCTCGCATGCCGCAATCGTGCCGCTGCGGGTGGCATTACCGGGCAACACCTTGCTGACCAGGAAAACTTCATCGCGGCGACCGGCAATCGCCTCGCCCACCAATTTTTCGGAGGCGCCATCGCCGTACATTTCCGCGGTATCGATCAAGCTCAAGCCGAGATCAAGCCCGAGCCGCAGCGTGGCAATTTCTTCAGCGCGGCGATGCGGCTCATCGCCCATATACCAGGTGCCCTGACCGAGTACCGGTACCGCTTCACCAGACGGGAGTTTCGTTTTACGCATAGCGATCTTTCCTATTTTGCAGATGCGCCGATCTTGGCACGCATCTTCGAGTGCTGAATCAGGCTGGGCTAAATCAGGTTTTATTCAGCCAGGGTTGCAGGCTGGAACGTATTTCACCTTCGCTATAGCCGCGTATGACTTTGTCGCCGATCACGATCAGCGGCACACCATTGCCATTGAGTTTTTTATGGCCCTCGTAACCGGCACTGGATTTTTCAACGTCCAGTTCCGTGTACGCAATTCCGTTGGCGTCGAACAGCTGACGCGCGGCGGCACAGTAGCCGCACCACTCAGTGGCATACAATGTCACTTCTGGTTGCGCCGCGCGAGCAGTCGAGACGACCGAAGCCTGCTTGTCCGCCCAGAACGGCTTGCCGAAATAGAGGCCGGCACCGAAGATCGCCAGTATGACTGCCCACTTCAGCGCAGCTGATGTCGATTTGTTTTTTGCAACTGGTGTAGCGTAGCGCCCGTAATTGGCGGAGACCGCCTCGCCGGAGGCCTTGACGTAGGCAACCTGACAGGATGGGCATTGCCACTCCGGCGCTTCATCAGTCGGCTTGCGAACGTAGGAACACTTGGGACAGATGCGCGTCATGTTGGGAAGAGCGAGTTGGGATTTTTTCATTATACGTAAATGTGATTCGTACCTAAACCGGACAGAGCAGTAAGACAGAACAGTAAGAGCGACGTGCCACCACCGGCGCACGCGCGTGGCAATTAACATGATCAAGCAAGAGTAGATAACACGATGAACCCGCCAGAAATGAAACAGCCGCCAGACCAGATCGGCACCCTGTATACCTGCCAGCCACAACAGATGGAGTGGTTGCCGTGGGCAATGCCGGGCGCGCACTTCAAGTTGCTGCATGCAGACGCGGTCACTGGCCGCTTTACGCTGCTGATCAAATTTGAAGCAGGTGCGGCCGCACCCATGCATCGCCATGTAGGCGCGGTAGAAGGTTATATGCTGGAGGGAGGATTCCACTATCGCGATGAGCCGGAACGCCCATTTGAAACCGGCTGCTATCTGTGGGAAAGCGATGGCGCCGTGCACCAACCGGTCAGCCCCAACGGTGCCGTGATGTTCGCCGTGTTTCATGGTCCGGTAGAGGGACTGGATGACGAAGGTAATCTGACCGGCCGCATCAACTGGAAGTGGCATGTCGATAAGTGGCAGGCTGCCGGCCACGTCTTTCAGCCCAGCGGCCTGCCCGCAGACACGTCGACTACACGCTAGGCGTACTGTTGCATCCAGGGCGGACTGCAGAAACGCTGCCCTTATAATGCCGACTATCGCAATCGGCGACCCCACTCCCTTCGTCACGAATTCATGCGCCTCTTTTCAGAAAAATATCGCTTACTCACATGGATCAGCATTTTGCTGATCGGCGGCTTCCTGACCACGATCATTGCCAGTTATATCGTATCTCGTGATGCGATCCGGCAGAACGTGGTGGAGCAGGCCTTGCCCCTCACCAGCGACAATATTTATTCAGAAATTCAAAAGGACATTCTGCGCCCGGTCTTTATCTCATCACTGATGGCCAGCGATACCTTTCTGCGCGATTGGATCATCGCCGGGGAAACAGACATCACGCAGATCAAGCGCTATCTGAAAGAGGTCAAGGAGAAGTACAACACGATCACCAGCTTTCTGGTTTCCGAAAACACCCAAAATTATTACTATGCAGGCGGTTTGCTGAAGGCAGTCAAGAAGGATGAACCGCGCGACACATGGTTCTATCGCGTGCGCGAAATGAAAACGGATTATGAAACCAATGTCGATAACGACATGGCCAATCGCGACACGATGACGATTTTCATCAATCATCGGGTATTTGACTACGACGGCAAATTTATCGGCGCGACCGGCGTCGGCCTGACGCTCGATACGATGACTGCCATTCTGGATAGTTACCAGAAGCGTTTCCATCGGAATATTTATTTCACAGACGACAAAGGTGAAATCAAGATTGCGGGCAAATCGATGAAGAATATTCACGGCTCGATTAGCAAGCTGCCCGGTGTTTCCTCGATCGCCAAGGACATCCTCAATCGCGATACACGTCCGACGCAACTCGAATACCAGCACGATGGCGCAACCATCCTGATGAGCTCGCGATTTATTCCAGAGCTGGATTGGTATCTGCTGGTAGAACAGGATATTACCGATGACGTGCGGCCTATCGAGCGCGTGTTCTTTATCAATATCATCGTCAGCGCCATCGTCACGCTGCTGATCCTCGCGCTGACCTTGCTCGCCGTCAATCGCTATCAACGCCGGCTGGAAATCATCGCGGGCACCGACGCCCTGACCGGCCTGCTGAATCGCCAGGCGTTTGAGATCGTGTTCCAGCAAGCGATTCTGGATAGCGAACGCCGCCGCATACCGCTGTCGGTCATCCTGTTCGATATCGATTTCTTCAAAATGGTGAACGACAACCACGGCCATCTGACTGGCGACCGCGTTTTGAAAGACATCGCCAGCATCACCAAAGGCGCAGTCCGCGAAAGCGATATCGTCACCCGCTGGGGCGGCGAAGAATTTCTGGTCTTGCTGAAAGATTGCCCGCTGGAGAAAGCTGCTGCACTGGCCGAAAAAATACGCGTCATGATCGCCAGTCACGACTTCGAACTGGGTGCGAGCGAACTATGCATGACGACCAGCCTGGGTGTGGTTGAATATGCGTATCGCGAAACATGGCTAAGCTTTTTTGGTCGCGCCGATAAAGCGCTGTATCAGGCAAAAAACGAAGGGCGTAACCGCGTCGTCGCTTCCAGTTCGCCGGCAACGCCTGCCGCGCAATAACCGATGAGCGCCAGTTCAACATGCAAGTTGAACTGGCGCTACACTATTCTTCCCAACCCTATCAATCCGCCCCCGCATTCAACATGAGCACGAAACAAACGACGGCTATGGATACCGGGCTTACCAGCGAACAGATTGAGCAATTCAAGACCGATGGCTATCTGGTTTTCCGCGCCATGCTGGAGCCGGCAGCTTGCGAACGCATGCTCGCCGTTGCGGCAGAACAGTTGCGGGCTGCCCTGCCACCGCTGGAATACGAGGCGGAACTGGGGTATGCCGGCGCGCCCGCATCGCTGGAAGCAGAAGGCGGCAGAACCGTGCGCCGTCTGCGCGGTGCGTATGATCGTGATGCGTGTTTCCACGATTGGGCGGAAGATGTACGCGTGGTTGCCAGGTTGCGACAGTTATTCGACGAGCCGGTGTGCCTGACGCTGGCGCACCACAACTGTGTGATGACCAAGCATCCGCAATACGGCACCGCTACCGGCTGGCACCGCGACATTCGTTACTGGTCGTTCACGCAACCGGACTTGATTTGCGTATGGCTGGCGCTGGGTGACGAAACGCCGGACAACGGCGGCTTGAAGTTCATCCCTGGTTCGCATCGTCTGCACATCGCACGCGAGCAACTCGACGAGCTGGATTTTTTGCGGCCCGAGCATCCGGCCAATCAGGCGATCTTCGCACAAGGGAAAGCGGTCGAACTGCAGCAAGGCGACGTGGTGTTTTTTCACAGCTGGCTGTTTCACGCGGCTGGCGTTAACGCCACGCCGGCGGTCAAAACCTCGGTCGCCTTCGCCTATCACGGCTGCAGCAATCACGCCGTCGCCGGCAGCCGCTCGGCGGCGTCACCCGATGTACAGGTCACGGATTAAGAGCAACGCCTAAATTAGC
This sequence comes from Herminiimonas aquatilis, assembly GCF_042665175.1. Lineage (NCBI taxonomy): Bacteria > Pseudomonadati > Pseudomonadota > Betaproteobacteria > Burkholderiales > Oxalobacteraceae > Herminiimonas > Herminiimonas aquatilis. Next base: position 1,573,211 of record NZ_JBHTCC010000001.1, on the reverse strand, counting down.
GGCCCTGAGCCAGCGCGATCGTCCAACTCAAGGCTTTGCCAGGACCAGACTATTTCTTTGGAATGCTGGACGGCATGCGCGATGAAGCCGGAATATCCTCCTGCACATTGCCCGGTTTTTTACGCTCGACTTCTTCCACGCCAGGCATGCCGCGCCTGTCGGTATCCATCTGGCCTTCATCGATATCATCAAATGCCTGCTTGATATCCTTGCGCGGCCGGTCTTGCTGGCTATCGATGGATTCATCTCGCTCATGCGGCAAACGCGGTGCCTGTTCATCCTCGCCGGAAGCAGGATTGCGCTCATCAAGCTTGTCTTGCTCCGTTCCCTTTTTGATAGTGGATACTTTTGCGTCTGTCAGTTTGCTAGCCATCGAATCTCCTTGTACTTCTTTGTATTTTTTACAGTGTGAACTTGAATTTGCGTAAATCCTGCGTGCATTTCAAGCTGCTTTTGTGGCAATACGTTGGAGTTAAACAAGCGTCAATAATTCCCTCCCGCGAAAAAGCAGCGAGCCAAAATTATTTGCTTCTGCTATCATTCGCCTCGAACATTGGGGAGTAGCCGGCCTTTGGCAACAAAGGAATCTGCGTCAACATTCTTGGCCCGCAGGCCATGGTGCAGATAGTCAACAGACTTGGCGAGACCATAGCTCAAATGACGACCGCATGGGCCGGGGTCGCTGTTTGTGCTTTGGTTATTCGTCCGGCCCGAGAAAGTACATCCCCAACATGGAAGCATTCTTCGTCTCCACCGGCATTGTTGCCCTCGCTGAAATCGGCGACAAAACACAACTGCTCGCTTTTCTCCTCGCTGCAAAATTCCGTCGACCTTTACCTATCGTGCTCGCCATTCTGGTGGCGACGATTGCCAATCACGCGTTCGCAGCTGCTATCGGCACCTGGATCACGACGGTACTCGGACCTGAAACCTTGCGTTGGGTGCTGGGCGTTTCTTTCCTGTTGATGGCGGGCTGGATCCTGATACCCGACAAGCTCGATGAAGGCGATGCCAAGCTTGCCAAGTACGGCGTCTTCACAACCACCTTGATTGCCTTCTTCCTGGCAGAGATGGGCGACAAGACGCAAGTGGCAACCGTGGCCTTGGCAGCGCAATACCATTCATTTTTCTGGGTGGTGGCTGGCACGACATTCGGCATGATGCTGGCGAATGCGCCTGCGGTTTACTTCGGTGACAAGATTGCCAACAGGATGCCGGTAAAAATCGTGCATCGCATTGCTGCAGTCATTTTTGTCGTCCTGGGGATTGCGACGCTGATGGGTGCCGGTGCCAGCTTCGGGTTTTAACGTGAAGTTTTAATACAAAACCAGGTGCGATTTCCGCGTGACGGGAATCGCACCGTTAAATGCTCAAACGTGCTTTCGCTGCATCGTATTCAGCACGCAAGCGCTGCACGATCTCCGCTACGCCAGCAACCTCATCCATCAGGCCCACGCCTTGGCCTGCACCCCAGATATCGCGCCAGGCCTTGATCTTGCTGCCGCCACCGGAACCGAAATTCATCACGGTCTTGTCAGCCTGTGGCAAGTGATCGGGATCCAGTCCTGCGTTGATGATGGATTGCCTCAGGTAGTTACCGTGCACACCGGTAAACAAATTACTGTAGATCACGTCCGCAGCAGTGGACGTCACGATGGCCTGACGATACGCATCATCGACATTCGATTCCTTGCTCGCCAGCCAGCGCGAACCTATGTACGCAAAGTCTGCGCCCATTGCTTGCGCCGCCAGCACTGCATCGCCCGTTGCAATCGCACCCGACAAGGCGATCGGCCCGTTGAAGAATTTTCTTACTTCGCCAACCAGCGCAAATGGTGACAGCAAACCGGCGTGACCACCGGCCCCGGCCGCCACCAGGATCAAGCCATCGACGCCCGCTTCCAGCGCTTTTTGTGCATGACGTATCGAGATCACATCATGCAAGACAATGCCGCCGTAACTGTGTATCGCATCCATCATTTCCGCAGGCGGTGCACGCAGCGATGAAATGATGATGGGTATCCGATGTTTGACGCACACCGCGACATCATGGGCGAGGCGATCATTCGATTGATGGACGATTTGATTGACGGCTATCGGACCGATAATCGCATCCGGATTTTCCGTCTTGTATGCAGCCAGATCAGCCTGCATCTTGGTCAGCCAGGTATCCAGCATCTCGGCCGGCCGTGCATTCAATGCGGGAAAGGCACCGACGATGCCGGCCTTGCATTGCGCCAGCACCAGCTCCGGACCGCTGGCGATGAACATCGGGGCGGCGATGACCGGCAAGGCAAGATTCTGCAATGCGGTCGGCAAATGCTTCTGCGAGCGATCTTGCGAACGATGGGACGTCGACATCAAGGCTACCCCCTTTTGCAGGATTGCAGGTTAGCAGGCAGGCATTTGCAACACATGCCTGCAATCTATTACAGGAATCGGTCCAGCAGTTTGCGGCTGTGCTTGTCCAGCTGCTTCAAATCACGAATCAGGAACTGAATGCCATGCGCGTCGGCAATGATCAAAGCCGATTCACCGATGCGGCGTATATCTTCTTCGCCTTTCAACACCAGTAGCGCGTCGCCGCGATTGGTGACCACTGTCCAGGTGCTGGGCGATGCGAAGACTGATACATGCTTGATTTGCTTGATCTCGGGCAGGAATTCGCGATTGGCCAGCTCTTCTTCCAGCAGCAGGCGTGTCGCATCCGGCAAGTCGCTCAATTTCTCTATCCACGCCAGTTCGCGGCCGTCGGTACTGACAATCGCGATACCGACATCAGGCGCGGCGATCGGAAACGAACGCACCGGCACCACGCCTTCATGAACTTCATCATCACCGTCGGCGGTATAAATCAATTTGCCGAAAGCGTTGCGGCTGAGCTGGAACTGTCTGGATTGAGTTGATTGAATATCGTTGTCGCTCATGCCACTTCCTTCCCTGCACTGTCTTCCAGCATATCTTCGGCCTGCCGTTGCTGCGCCTGATACAGCTTGTAATACGCACCCTGGCGCGCCAGCAATTCATCGTGCGAACCGACTTCAACAATATGGCCCCTATCCATCACGACAATCCTGTCAGCGCGACGCAAGGTCGACAGTCGATGCGCGATGGCGATCGTGGTGCGGCCGCGCACCAGATTATCGAGTGCTTTTTGAATCTCGCGTTCGGTCGTGGTATCGACCGATGAGGTGGCCTCATCGAGAATCAGGATATGCGGATCGATCAGCAAGGCACGTGCGATCGAAATACGCTGACGCTCGCCGCCCGACAAGGTTTGCCCGCGCTCACCAACCATGGAATCGTAGCCATGCGGCAGACGCAAAATAAATTCATGCGCATTTGCAGCACGCGCTGCAGCGATGATGTCTTCGCGACTTGCATCCGGCTTGCCGTAAGCGATATTGTCGGCAATCGTGCCAAAGAACAGGAAAGGCTCTTGCAGCACGAGGCCGATATTACGGCGATATTCCGGAATCGCGATGGAGCGGATATCGACGCCATCCACCATGATAGAACCCTGCGACACATCGTAGAAACGGCAAATCAAATTCACCAGCGTACTTTTCCCGGAGCCACTGTGACCGACCAGGCCTATCATTTCACCCGGCTGAATATTCAGATCGAGGCCGCGTATTACCGCGCGATTGCCGTAACGGAAACCGATGTCGCGTATCGTGATGCGACCCTGCACTTTTTCCATGCGTACCGGATTCGCAGCTTCCGGCACGCTGGAAACATGATCCAGAATATCGAAAATCCGCTTGGCGCCGGTCGCGGCTTTTTGCGTCACTGAAACGATGCGGCTCATGGAATCCAGACGCGTATAAAAGCGACTGATGTAGGCAAGGAATGCCACCAGCACGCCGACCGTGATCATGCCGCGCGACACCTGCCATATACCGAAGGCCCACACCACCAGCAAACCGATTTCGGTCAGGAAGGTAACGGTGGGTGAAAACAGCGACCAGACTTTATTGACCCTGTCGTTGATCACCAGATTATGATTATTGGCTTCGCGAAAACGTGCGGCTTCGCGTTTTTCCTGTGCAAATGCCTTGACCACGCGTATGCCGGGTATCGTATCAGCCAGCACGTTGGTCACCTGCGACCAGATGCGATCGACTTTTTCAAAGCCATTGCGCAACTTGTCGCGCACCACATGAATCATCCAGGCGATGAAAGGCAGCGGCAACAAGGTCACCAGCGCCAGCCAAGGATTGATCGACGCCAGAATCACCGCCGTCATCACGATCATCAACACATCAGTGAAGAAATCCAGCAAATGCAGGGACAGGAAGACGCAAATGCGATCGGTCTCTGAGCCGATACGCGTCATCAAATCGCCGGTACGCTTGCCGCCGAAATATTGCAGCGACAAGCGCAGCAAATGTTCGTAAGTCGTGGTGCGCAAATCCGCGCCTATGCGTTCGCTGACCAAGGCCAGAATATAAGTCTTGGCCCAACCCAAACCCCAGGCGACCAAAGCCGCGCCAAACAAACCGCCGAGATACAGCGAAACCAAAGCGGTGTCGAGCGGCGCGCCGTTTTGATACGGGATCAAGACGTTATCCATCAACGGCATCGTCAGGTAAGGCGGCACCAGCGTCGCGGCAGTAGACGCCAGCGTCAGCAGGAAACCGGCCAGCAATTGACCGCGGTAAGGCCGGGCGAAACGCCACAAGCGGAACAGCGACGCCGTCGATGGCGCCTGTTCTTCTGCCGCGACATCGGCCTCGGCCTCTGTCTCTTCTTCCAATTCTGCATCCGGCTCGGCAACAGCTGCCTTCACGCCGGTAGTGATTTCCACGCGCAAACGATCGAATTGCGTCAACAAGGCCAAAGCATCGGGGTTTTGTGCCAGCGTATAGCGCCAGCTTGCCAGCCGCGATGTGGCGTCCTGCAATTCCAGTGTGCCGACACCGGCATGGTCGTAATGTTTGAGCGCCAGATCGGCAGTATGACAAGACCAGCTTTGCCAGCCGGCTTCGCCCAGCGAGCGGGTTAACAGGCGCAAATTGGTCAGAATGACGATGCCAGGTACGAAATGCAAACTCAGGTCAAGATCAAGTTCCAGATGAGCGAGTATGATTTCGTCGTTGCTCAATTGGCCATTGACATCCTGCCAGAGAGCAGGAATAGCATGTCTTGTTGACAATAGTGGTGGAAACGCGGTTTTCATCAAGGCAGGAAGGTGTTTCGTGAAGAACGGATGTTGATTGAACTTGCAACCAGAATATATGGTTTTATCTCAAATTGCGGCCAGTATATCCAAACACCTGCACTTGTTGCTGCGTATTTAGCAACGTGTGAAATATAATCGCGAAACAAGTAAACCAAATAACGCCGACAGCGTTACATCAATTTTAGCCATAGAATTTTTGGCTTGAACACTCACCCACAAATTATAAAATGAACAATAAAACCATCGATATCATCGATGTGCTGAGTCTACGTGGACCGAATATTTGGACGTATCGCCCGGTGCTTGAGGCTTGGGTGGACATAGGCGATCTGGAAGACTCGCCATCCAATACCATCCCGGGATTCTATGAACGCCTGACAGCCTGGCTGCCTAGCCTGGTTGAGCATCATTGCGGCGTCGGCGTACACGGCGGCTTTTTGATGCGGGTGCGTGAAGGCACCTGGCCCGGTCACATCATGGAACACGTGATGATCGAACTGCAGAATCTGGCCGGCATGCAAAGCGGGTTCGGCAAGGCACGCGAAACATCCAAACGCGGCGTCTACAAAGTCGTCGTTCGCGCCCGCCATGAAGAAGTCAGCCGCGCCGCCCTGGTTGCCGCCCGCGATCTGGTGATGGCCGCCATCGAAGACAAACCATTTGATGTCAAATCGACAGTAGATCATCTGCGCAGTATTCTGGAATCCGTCGCCCTGGGTCCAAGTACCGGCTGCATCGTCGAGGCGGCAACCGACAGGCGTATTCCATCGATGCGCCTGAACGATGGCAATCTGGTGCAACTCGGCTACGGCATCAAGCAGCGCCGCATCTGGACCGCCGAAACCGACCAGACCAGCGCGATTGCCGAAACCATCTCGCGCGATAAAGAACTGACCAAAACCCTGCTGCAGTCTTGTGGCGTGCCCGTACCTGAAGGCAGCATTGTCGATTCAGCGAATGCGGCGTGGGATGCGGCAGAAAGTATCGGCCTACCGGTCGTGGTCAAGCCACTCGATGGCAACCATGGTCGCGGTGTGTCGATTAACCTCAACACCGAAGCCGAAGTACGCGCCGCATTTGAGCTGGCTGAGCAGGAAAGCAGCGACGTCATCGTCGAGCGCTTCGTACGCGGCGACGAACACCGTCTGCTGGTCGTCGGCGGCAAGCTGGTTGCAGCAGCGCGCGGCGAAGAAGCCTGGATCACCGGCGACGGTGCATCCACCGTCATGCAACTGATTGAAAGTCAACTCAATAGCGACCCACGTCGCGGCAGTAGCGAAGAGCACCCACTCAATCTGATCTTGACCGATCCGGACGATGATCCACGCCCAGTCTTGCTACAACTAGCACGTCAGGGCTTTACGACCGAATCCATGCCGAAAGAAGGCGAACGCGTTCTGGTGCAACGCAACGGCAATGTCTCCTGCGACGTGACCGACCAGGTCCATCCAACCGTAGCCGCTGCCGCAGCGCTGGCGGCCCGTATCGTCGGCTTGGATATCGCCGGCGTCGATATGGTGATCGAAGATATTTCCAAACCATTGAATGAACAAGGTGGCGCCATCGTTGAAGTCAACGCCGGCCCCGGTTTGCTGATGCATTTGAAACCAGCGGATGGCCCGGCTCGTCCGGTTGGCCGCGCCATCGTCGATCATTTGTTTGCTGAAGATGAAAGTGGTCGCATCCCTATCGTTGGCGTCACCGGCTCGCACGGCACCACCGCTGTCTCGCGTCTGATCGCATGGCTGTTGCACCTGCAGGGCACATATGTCGGTCTCGCCTGCAAGGACGGCCTATTCCTGCACCAACGCCAGGTTACCAAAAAATCCAGCGACAACTGGGATGCCTCGCGCCAGGTCCTGATTAACCGCATGGTCGAAACCGCCGTGTTTGAAAATGACAGCAAAGCCATCCTTTCTGAAGGCCTTGCCTACGACTGGTGTCAAATCGGCGTTGTCACGAATATTGATCCGGCTGGCAGCCTGCCAGAGTTCTATATCGATGATGCCGACCAGATGAGCCGCGTGGCGCGTACTCAGGTCGATGTCGTATTGCCGACCGGTGTCGCAGTATTGAATGCCGCCGATGCACGCGTCGCAGAACTCGCTTCTTTGTGTGACGGTAGCGTGATTTTCTTCGCTGCTTCAGCCGGTACCGCCGCAATCGCTACGCATCTGGAAGAAGGCCAACGTGCCGTTTTCTTGCGCGATGGTCAGATTGTGCTGGCATCAGGCAAGGAAGAAATCCTGATCCCGCATGCAGCACCAGATGTTGCCAGCCTGAATATCGAAACTGTATTAGCCGCCATTGCAGCCGCATGGGCACTTGGCGTCAGCCCCGACTTGATGCGCGTCGGGATTGAATCGTTTGAACCAACCGAAGCGGCCATCGCCGCCTAAACGCCATGAGCACTGTTTTCGCATATCACGATAATAAACAGACCGATGCGGTTTACACTTCTGCATCCAATAACAAAGTGTCGCGCAAAGCCAAGCCCAAACGGGCGGCTGCGCCAAGAAGGAAGATGTCCATGGAAATATCCCGCGTTCGCGCCCTGCGCGGCCCCAACCTCTGGAGCCGGCACACGTCGATCGAAGCCATTGTGTCGTGCAATGAATCGGAACAAGACATTGCTGCAATTCCCGGCTTCGAAGACCGCTTGCGCGCTCGCTTCCCGGAAATCAAGTTCATTGAAAGCGCGCGTCCGAAACAAGCGTTCTCAATGGCCGATGTGCTCGAGTTCGCAGCACTGGGCTTGCAAGCGCAAGCCGGTTGCCCGGTGACGTTCAGCCGCACGATTGAAACCGTCGAAAAAGACACCTATCAAGTCGTTGTCGAATATACCGAAGAAGCTGTCGGTCGCCTTGCCTTTGAACTGGCGCAAGAACTTTGCCGCGCCGCAGTGGAAGATACGCTGTTCAATCTGGCCACCGCACTGGCAAGACTGCGCGAACTGGACGAAGACATCCGCCTCGGACCTTCAACCGGCTCCATCGTCGATGCAGCAGTGGCGCGCGGTATTCCGTATCGCCGCCTGACCGAAGGCAGCATGGTGCAGTTCGGCTGGGGCAGCAAGCAATTGCGCATTCAAGCTGCGGAAACCGGCTTCACCAGCGCGATTGCTGAATCGATTGCACAAGACAAGGAAATGACCAAGCTGCTGTTAAGCGCAGCTGGCGTGCCGGTGCCTGATGGCCGCTCGGTAACCACGGCAGAAGATGCATGGCTGGCTGCTACCGAAATCGGCGCCGCCGTGGTCATCAAACCGCGTGATGGCAATCAGGGCAAAGGCGTTTCCGTCAATCTGAAAACCCGCGAAGAGATCGAAGCCGGTTTTGCGGCAGCACAAGTCATCTGCGACGATGTCGTGATCGAGCGCTATATATCGGGACAGGATTACCGCTTCCTCGTGGTCGGCAAACAATTGATCGCGGCGGCCCGTCGCACCCCGCCGGAAGTCATCGGCGATGGCGTGCAAACCGTCCAGCAATTGATCGACCAGATCAATCTCGACCCTTTGCGCGGCGATGGCCACGCCACGCCTTTGACCAAGATCAAAGTCGATAACACGACCCTGGCGACGCTGGAGAAGCAGAATTACAACCTGGCCAGCATTCCCGCCAAAGGTTCACCGGTCCTGCTGCGCAACAATGCCAACCTGAGTACGGGCGGCATCGCGACCGATGTCACCGACGACGTACATCCGGAAATGGCGGCGCGTGTGATCGAAGCAGCACAAATGATCGGCCTCGATATCTGCGGCGTGGATCTGGTGTGCGAAACCGTCAACAAGACCATGGAAGAACAAGGCGGCGGCATCGTCGAAGTCAATGCCGCTCCTGGCTTGCGCATGCACATCAAGCCCTCATTCGGCAAAGGCCGTCCTGTCGGTGAAGCGATTATTTCCACCATGTTTGCCGCAGGTGACGATGGCCGTATCCCGGTGGTCGCGGTAGCCGGCACCAATGGCAAAACCACCACCGTCCGTTTGATCGCACATATCCTGCAAGCGAACCAACATCGGGTCGGCATGACCACTACCGATGGCGTGTATATCGAAAATGAACGCATCGATACCGGTGACTGCAGCGGCCCGCGCAGCGCACGTAATGTATTGATGCACCCGGATGTCGATGCAGCAGTTTTTGAAACCGCACGTGGCGGCGTATTGCGCGAAGGCCTGGGCTTTGACCGTTGCAATGTCGCGGTAGTGACGAACATTGGCGTCGGCGACCATCTCGGCCTGAACTTCATTTCAACCGTAGAAGATCTGGCAGTCGTGAAACGCGTCATCGTGCAAAACGTCGCGCCCAATGGCAGCGCCGTTTTGAATGCTGCAGATCCCATGGTCGCCAATATGGCTTCCAGCTGCTCAGGCAGCATTACTTTTTTTGCAAAGGACGTCCATCAGCCAGTACTCGCAACGCACCGCGCACAAGGTCATCGCGTAATCTATCTGGACGGCACTGACATTGTTGCGTCCGAAGGCAACTTCGAGCATCGGATCAAGTTGGCCGACATTCCTATCACGCACAATGGCTTGATCGGCTTTCAGGTTGAAAATGCGATGGCAGCAATCGGCGCGGCATGGGGCTTGAGCCTCGACTGGGATATCGTGCTGACTGGTTTGCGCACATTTGAGAACAGCGCTGCCACTACACCAGGCCGCTTCAATCTTTTCTCGCATCGTGGCGCGACTGTGATTGCGGATTACGGTCACAATCCGGATGCCATTGAAGCGCTGACACGTGCAGTGGAAGCCATGCCGGCCAAGCGCCGCATGGTTGTCATCAGCGGCGCGGGCGACCGACGCGACGACGATTTGCGTCGTCAAACTGAAATCCTTGGCGATGCTTTCGATGATGTGATCCTGTACGAAGATCAATGCCAGCGCGGTCGCGCCGACGGCGAAGTACTGGGCTTGTTGCGCGAAGGCCTAACCAAAGCCCAGCGCGTGCAATCCGTTACAGAAATTCGCGGCGAATTCCTTGCCATCGATACTGCCCTTGAAAGCCTGCAAGACGGCGATCTTTGCCTGATACTGGTTGATCAGGTGGAAGAAGCGCTGGCGCATATCGCAGCGCGCGTAACAAACTGACATAACCATGCCTCGGCATGCACATACAAGTAAGAGCCGGCTTCAAAGCCGGCTTTTTCTTTTTGAGCGCTACCGGCATGTAAAAAGTTGAGAGTTGCATTCTCGATAATTGAAAACAGATTCTGCTGCAAAGATATTGCCATTTTCTTAAATGCGCTCACGCATGCCATCAATATGAGAAAAGAGCATGGTGCGCCAGCGAGAAACCCATTGTTTTCCTGTAGTATTTAAATTCTTTGACGCATCATATTTACATGGTTTGCCTGTTTGTCAGGCGTACGTTTGAAATACGTCACTTACTTCATCTGCCTCACGACCCTAAGGAATCTCTGTCATGCCGAAAGTACAAAGCCCTTCACGTACCCCATTGAATCGCTGTTTGTGCCTTTCGATGATGACTGCCTTCAGTACTGTTGTGATGACGCATGCGCTGGCACAAACACCGAAACTTTCGGGATCTGCATTACCCTCTTCAGTGTGGGCGGTCACCACGACCAATGAGTTGATTCAGGTGAATGCCGCAGCGCCAGGAAAGGTATTGCAACGCAAGCCGATCAAAGGACTGATGCACGGGGAAAATCTGGTGGGGATCGATTACCGCGTTTCGCGCGGCGTGTTGTTTGGCTTGACGCAGATCGGACGCCTCTACACCATCAATACCGTTACTGGTGATTTGTCGCCAGTTGGCGCGAGTGTCGCGATCCCTGGCTTGCAGGCGCAAACGATAGGGTTTGATTTCAATCCGGCGGCAGATCGTATTCGCGTCGTTTCATCCGGCGGCATGAATCTGCGATTTCATCCGGAGACCGGCACTCAAGTCGACTTCGATCCGAAAACGGACGGCGTACAGGCAGACCCTTCTCTGACATTTGCTGCCGGTGATACCAATTTCGGCAAGAAACCTAATGTCGTTGCTGCCGCGTATACCTATAACAAAAAGAATGAAAAACTGACGACTAATTACGCCATCGACGGCTCCTTAGGCGCATTGCTCATGCAAGGATCAGAGGAAAATTCGCAACCTGTCGTGTCGCCCAATCTGGGGCAGTTGACGACCATCGGCTCGCTCGGACTCGGGAAGTTGCAAGATGTATCCTTTGATATTTCCGATCTGGCTAATACACCGTTGGCTGCGGTCCGCACTGCCAAATCGAAACAAACACGTCTGGTGCAAATTGATTTGAAATCAGGACATGCGACATCCTTGGGCATCCTGGGCAATGGTGAAGCGGTGACAGGGCTCGCGATAGAACCATGACCCGCACGACCGTATATTTGGCAGGACTGCTGCTCGGCTGCTTGATTGCGGGTAGCGCCATGGCTGGCAATCTCGGCGTGACAGTCCTCGATGAATCCGGCAAACCTTTGCGCGATGCGGTGGTTTTCCTCGAATCTGCGCAAGCCAAACGCATGGTCAAGCCATTACCGCTTGCACAAATGGCACAGAGGGATAAAGCCTTTATCCCGTCGCTGCTGGTTATTCCTGCCGGCACCAACGTGTCGTTTCCCAATCTCGATACGGTGCGTCACCATGTTTATTCATTTTCGCCCGCCAAACGTTTTGAACTCAAGCTGTATGTAGGTACGCCAACCAATCCTGTCCAGTTCGATCAGGCAGGCGTGGTCGTCATGGGGTGCAATATCCATGACCAGATGATTGCCTATATTCTCGTCGTCGACACGCCGTTTTATGGAGTGGCGACCGCCAACGGGCTGTTGTCCATCAATGATGTGCCACCTGGCGAGTACAGCTTGCGAGTCTGGCACAGTCGTTTACCGGTCGGCGCCCCCGCTACCAAACAAGTGTTGAAACTGGATGCCAACAACGCGGCTATCAATGTGACCCTGAAAGGATTAGGGCCGCAATGAGTGTCTGGAAACAACGGCTGCACAACATGAGCTTGTCATCCCGCATCGTCATCGTGATGCTGGGCTTGCTGCTGGCCGTACAGATCGCCGGCTTTTGGGCCGTGCGCGCGGCGGTCGAACGTCAGGTGCGCAATGAAATCTCTTCCGATCTTACCGTCGGTGCGCGTATCTGGGATCGCTTGCTGCAACAAAACGCACAGCGTTTGCGCGAAGCATCCATTGTCCTCGCCGCCGACTACGGCTTCCGTTCTGCAGTTACCACGGGCGACCAGGAGACTATCGCATCTGCGCTGGAAAACAGCGGAGAGCGCATAGGCGCCTCGATTGCGGCTCTGCTGGACCCCAGTCTGCGACTAGTCAGCTCCAGTCAGGCGGGCGGCAACGATGGCATGGTTGCCCATGTTTTAAGCGATATCGGCGCAACGCTGTCCAAGGATGTGGATGGCAGCCGGATCGCACTCGTGAATGGCGGCGTATTTCAGTTTGTGATGATTCCGGTACGCGCCCCCCTGACGGTCGGCTGGGTATTGATGGGCTTCCCCGTCAGTCAACCCTTGCTGACCGATCTGAAACGTTTGTCCGGTGTGCACGTGACCCTGCTCTCCGGCAAAAACGCAGCCATGCACGACCTGAAACTGACGACCTTGCCCGAGCAGCGCGATGCCATCCTGCGCGCGGCGCAAGTCGGCGCGCAGGAAATATCTATCAATGGTGACCAACTGGTCGCACGTTATGTTTCCCTCGATACCCTGGGTGAACCTCTGCAAGTTGTGTTGATGCGTTCGATTGCGGAAGTGAATGCACCTTTTTCCAAATTACAGTGGATGCTGGGCTTGATTACATTGGGCGGCGTCTTGTTGTTTGCTGTCGGCAGCCAGCAAGCTGCGCGCTGGGTTACGCAGCCATTAAAAGAGCTCACACTGTTGGCCAAGGCTCTGGCATCGGGGAATTTTGACGTTACCGTGACCGGAAAAAAGCGTGGCGATGAAGTCGGGCTATTGGCGAACGGCTTCGATAGCATGCGCACCAGCATTGCAGCACAAAGAGACGAAATTTTGCGGCTTGCTTATTGGGACCGCTTGACCGGATTACCTAACCGGGAGAAATTTCGTGAAACGCTCAAAGCCGCAATCAACAGCTATCAAGACAGTAATGCATCACTGGCAATCATTACCCTGAATCTGGATCGCTTCAAGCATGTCAATGATGTGCTCGGCTACGCCTTTGGCGATGAATTGTTGAAAGCAGTGGCGGAACGGTTACGGCAGCAAGTTTCTGGCGAAGGTAATTTGGTTGCGCGCCTTGCAGGTGATGAATTTGCCATTCTGCTATCGATGTCGGATGCGCAAGGCGCACTGGCAATTACACAGCAGATCACCCAGGCATTTGAAGTGCCATTGGCGCTGCATGAGCAAACTGTCGATCTTAGCGCCAGCATGGGCGTGGCATGCTGGCCCGCCGATGCAACGGATGCAGATTTGCTATTGAGCCGTTCAGAAATCGCCATGCATGCGGCGAAGAACAAAATTGCCGGTGTTTTGTTTTACACGCCGGCACTGGATTCTTCCAGTTCGCTGACCTTGTCCCTGCTCAGTGATTTGCGGTATGCCTTGCAAAATGGCGAGCTGCGCCTCTTCCTTCAACCCAAGGTGGCAACCGCCACCGGACAAGTCGTCGCAGCTGAAGCCTTGATTCGTTGGCGGCATCCGCAGCGCGGTTTGGTACCACCCATGGAGTTCATCCCGTTTGCCGAACAAACCGGCTTTGTACGGCAACTGACCATCTGGATGTTTGAAACGGCGGCACAACAATGGCGCGGTCTGCAACCGACCGAAGGACACTTGCGCATCGCCATCAACTTATCCACACGCGACTTGATGGATCCGGATTTCCCGCAGCGCTTAAGCTCCATCATGCAAGAAAGTGACGTATCCCCATCCGCCTTCTGCCTCGAAATTACCGAAAGCGCGATCATGGATGATCCGCAGCGCGCGGAAGCCACGCTGTATAAATTATCGGAGCAGGGATTCAAGCTATCGATTGATGACTTCGGCACAGGATTTTCATCGCTCGCTTACCTCAAACGCCTGCCGGTCAACGAACTCAAGATAGACAAATCATTCGTGATGGCGATGGACAAGGATGAAAGCGACGCCAAAATCGTCAAATCAACCATCGATCTCGCCCACAATCTGGGCCTGTCGGTCGTCGCCGAAGGCGTGGAAAACAAGGTGCTGCTGGATAAATTACGTGAACTGCACTGCGATGAAGCGCAAGGTTATTTCATTGCCAAACCCATGCCATTCGACGAATTCGTTGAATGGCGGGCACGCTGGAATGCATCTATCTAGCTATTTGATAGCCGTTTGAATAATTAACAACGCTGATGGATACGTGGTGCGGCTGGCTGGAATCGAACCAGCGACCCTTGGCTTCGGAGGCCAATACTCTATCCACTGAGCTACAGCCGCATAAGGGGAACCCTTGAAGAGGTCTGCAGGATACCGTTTTTCTGACTTTCCGTCCACGTAAAGCCACGTTTTAGCGTTCCATATCGACTACTTTGTGACTATAATCAAGGGTTTGGCAAGGCATGAGCTAAAACCATGCACCGCGCAATCATCATCGGCTGCATGCGCCGTCTAACGATTTTCGAAATTGTATTGAGGGAATAATGAGCGACGCACACCACGAAGAATCAGCGATTAAAACGCCTAAGCAACTCATTTTAGCCATCCTGGCCGGCTTTCTGGTCCCCATCATCTGTATCGTTTTGTTAGTGATTTACGTCACCAACGACAAATCCATAGGGGCAGGATCCGATGGATTGTCACCTGAAGCAGTGGCCGCGCGGCTCAAGCCGGTTGCTGATGAAGGCTTCACATTGAAGGATGTGAATGCACCAAAAGTATTGAAAACCGGTGAGGAAGTCTACAAAATGGCTTGCGCTGCATGTCATACCACGGGCGCAGCTGGCGCACCTAAACTCGGCGATGCCGGTGCCTGGGCTCCACGTATTGCACAAGGCTACGAAACTCTAGCCAAGCATGCCATCAACGGCATACGTGCGATGCCGGCAAAGGGTGGCAACCCTGATCTGGACGATGTGGAAGTGGAACGCGTGGTTGTATTGATGGCTAATAGCGCGGGAGCCAAGTTTGCGGAGCCTAAAGTGCCAGCACCCGCTGCACCAGCCGCAGATGCAGCGGCCCCTGCAAAGTAAGCACTTCTGCAGACAATAAAAAAGCCGACTTGCAGTCGGCTTTTTTTATGGCTTGCTTTAATGCGCTACAGCTATGCGTTTAAGCTTGATCAATATTTGACCACTTCACAGCACGTCACAAATGTTCATGCAAGGCGACATGCTCGTGACTCGTCGTCTTCTTTTTGCGCGTAACAAAATAAATCGCCGTCGCTCCGATACCGGCGACAGCCGCTCCGCGCAAAAGCGACCGCCATAATGAACCTTTGGCTAGCAGGGATACGCCGCTGACGACCAGTGGCAACAAACGCTGCAGCTTGGCGGTGGAAAGACTCTTCAGGTCAAACATATCGGAAAAATTAGCCAAGGCTGATTGTGCACGCATGCTGACCAGACCAATTGCGGTCCTGGCCAGTTCATCGGGGCCGAGATGGTCACGCACTATCTTGCGTGAGCGACCAATACCGGCACGATATACAGTGCACTGCTGCAGCAATCTTTGCTTTTGCTGCGCCAGCGTCTCTACTTTTCCCGGCTTATTATCTTGTGTCATGCAAAGCCTCTTCGATTACAACAATGCGTCGTGATCATTTCGCAATTCCTGCATTGTGGCCGGCATGGACAGCCTGCCTTGCCGGATCAGCGATTGAATGTAGAAAAGAATGCCAGCTGCGATCACCGTACACACGATGGCGAGAATAAGCAGGATCTTCCAGCCCAATATCGGCCAGCTGAGATACGCAATCAGCACTGTCCAATAGCCAATCGCAAAAAACGCAACGATGGTCCCCAGAGCGAACAGGGCGACCAATTGCAACAGATGCGTACGGACTTCAGCCAGCTCCAGCGCAGCAAGTTCTATGCGGCTCATCAGCAAGCCGAAGGAATTCTTGGCGAGCTCGACGACGCCGCCAATCAAGCCAGGACGAGTATCTTGCGGAGGGGAGCTTGGCTGTTCCATAGTCTGATCCGCTCGCTTACTTGCGTGAAATCAAAAGTCCCACCAGCACGCCCACACCGGCTGAAATCGCCACTGCGCGCCATGGATTTTCATGCACGTAATCGTCGGTTTTTTCTGCAATTTCCTTGCCTGTTTCAATCGCAGCCGTTTGCACTTCATGCGCACGCGTCAAGGCGGAATCCAGCAATTGCAGGCCTCGATTACGTAACTCATCTGCCCGTTCACCAGTCGCGCTGGTCGCTTCACGGAAAAGTTCTTGCGCGTCTTTAACTAAAGTTTTCATATCGCTCCGTGTGGTTTTCAAGGTAGATGCTTTCATGTGGATGCCCCTTATTATCAGATCAAAACGGTCAAAACAAACCACGGCCCGCCTTCGATAAAAATCTGTAGAACGGTGCTGCGGATTGAATACTCTTCGGCTTATTGCGGGCTGACTACGACTGCTTCAGCGACCAACAACGGAATTCTATGCGGCCTATATACATATTGCCGTCAATCGGACGAATGCAGTGATCGTCAGCTGTGTGACATCCGCGCTAGTCAATAGTTGCAAATGCCAAACATTCAGATTGCCCTGCCGAATGCTTGCTTAAGTTTTATCATATTTCCAAGCGCTCCGACTAGGCGTTACCGCACATTAGATGCAAATAAATCGTGAAAATCTGAATTTATCCAGATCAAACGCCGGGAGTGCAATCTGTGCAGTGCTCGATCTCGCTGACGTGGTTTACCAGATTTTCTTTCAAATTCCGCAAAGCAGTGCGCACACCCTCCTCTATCACCGGATGATAAAACGGCATATCGAGCATTTGATCCACGGTCATTTGGTTCTGACATGCCCACGCCAATAAATGCGCGATGTGCTCGGCACGCGGACCTATCATTTCAGCACCGAGAAAGCGATGCGAGCCGCGCTCGCCATACACGCGCAGCAAACCGCGATTCTGCCGCATGACGCGACTGCGCCCCTGATCCGTAAAAGACACTTCGCCGGTCTGGAAATGCCCTTGCTTCAAGGTACGCCGGGTTTGCCCAACCATTGCAATCTGCGGATCGGTAAAGGCGATTCCCAAACCGGCCCGCCGCAAACCCTGCACCACACGGGGAAAGCGCGCCGCGTTGTCGCCAGCAATACGCCCCTCATCTGTTGCTTCATGCAACAGCGGCCTGTCATTGTCGACGTCGCCAGCCATAAAAATCGCGCTATCGCCACACTGCATCGTCAGCGGATCGAACAAAGGCAAACCGCGCTCATTAAGCTGCAGGCCGGTCGCTGCAAATTCCAGTGTTGCGATATTTGGCGTACGACCGGTCGCCGCGAGTACATACTGGAAATGCTCGGTACGCTCACCGCCGTCGTCGCTGCGTGTATGCACCACCACCTGCTCGCCGGCCAGTTTCGCACTGACCAGCGTCGTATTCAAACGCAGATCGAGTTCACCGCCAAGGCAATCAATCGCCGTTTGATTGATCACATCGTCACTCAGTTGAGCCAGTCGGCCACCGCGGCCAAAAATCGCAACGCGTACGCCAAGCCGGTGCAAGGCCTGGCCCAACTCGAGGCCGATGATCCCGGTGCCGATCACGGCCACAGATTCCGGCAAGTCGTCCCAGGCAAATACATCATCATTGACGATTAAATGCTTGCCCAGATCACGCAACTCTTGCGGTATCTGCGGACTGGAGCCGGTGGCGATCACCATGCGCCGCGCCATGACCTCGGTGTGATCATCTAGCTGCAGCCTGTCAGCAGCAATAAAACGTGCATGGCCGCGCAAGCGCTCGGCGGCATCGATATGCTCGACGCCCTTGACGACGAAACCGACGAAGCGATCGCGCTCACTCTTGACGCGTTGCATGACGGCTTTGCCATCGATACGCAAGTCGCCCGCATGCACGCCGAAACCCGGTGCCTCGGCTACCGCATGTGCAGCTTCTGCGGCAGCAATCAACAATTTGCTCGGCATGCAGCCGACGCGTGCACAAGTGGTGCCGTACGGGCCGCCCTCTATCAGTGCCACGCTCTTGCCGTGGGCCTTGGCGGCACGATACGCCGACAAACCTGCGCTCCCGGCGCCTATCACTGCCACATCAAATTCCAGAGTTTTCATGATATTCATCTTAGAAAGACCATCGGATGGTGAGGCGCAGTCGCTTTATGCTCTGATCAATCGTTGCGACTATGCAGCTCGGCGATATCTTCAATGCTGCCGATTTTAATCACGACAGGATGGACAGATGCGCCAGCCTGCATAGGACGCCAGGCGAAACGCCATTCGTCTTCGCCGGCAAGGCTTTTGGCCTTCGAAAACACTTTACCCAAAGGACTGGGCGCACCGTATGAAATTGCCGCATCAATGCCGGCCCAGTTGGGCAACATTCTTTGCACAGCTTTATGCAAACGTTCGCCGAACTCCTCCGCGTCGTGCACCACCAGGTAGGAGTCGACACGCGGCTGGGTATCGAACAAGCTGCCATCCCAGCTTTGCATCAGGCCGAGCACCAGATAATGGCCTGGAGTTGCATGTTGCATCGTCGGATCTGGCGCCGGCGGGCTCAAACGAAATTCGCCCAGAGATAAAGAGCGCTCAAGACTGCTGCGCTCCGAAAAATAATAAAGCTTGGAAGGACGTTTGCTATCGATCAAAGTCATGCTGCGTCCTAAAAAATGGTAATGATCAAGCGATCAGGCCTCTCATTTTAAGCAGATTGATAGAGACGTGCTGCATCAATCTGCGGAATGCCGGCACAGGCGCACAGGAACATCCTTTTTGCGTGCAGTCGATGCCGTGATTTATCAAACAAAACCATCAAACAAAAAGCGACCCGCAAGTCGCTTTTTGTTTGCTACACACCCAGGAAATTGCTCAAGCAATCCCCGAGCATACCGGGATATTAATTGCCCCGTTGTGCCTTGACGCGCGCATCAAGATCGGTCTTTGCTTCGACACCGCGTTTTTCTCGTGCGGCTTTCTGTTCTGCGCTATGCACATTGGCATCAGCAGCGGCACCGGCCTTGGTATCCAGCGTTGATCGATGCGCACCTTTCTTTTCAACGCGCACTTTGCTATCGGCACCTGCATCGGCACGACCTGCGGCACCAGTACCACCAACGTGCGCTCCAGTATCTACATTTGCCTTGCCACCGACGGAAACACCGGAGCCGGATTCAGAACTACCTGCGCCTGCTCCCACGCCTACCCCAACACCGACTCCCTGCGCCATTGCGAGGGAAGAAAGAGAAGCGACAGCAACAAACGATATGGCATGAATAGTTTTTTTCAAGTTCATAGGAAACTCCTGAAGTGAATGAAAGCTTATTAATCACAAGCAGAAGTTGGAGGACTCTACGGCAGAGTCGTTCGATGAAGCGAAAATTTAATCAGCAATATCGCCGGGGAATTTACGCAAGCCTTTGAAAAGGAAGAGTTTTATCTAGTGTAAGAGTATGTAACGCCGATGCGAATTACCATTGCAATCGCCCTGTTTTACTGCGCAAGATTGCGATGACGCAAGCCATACCATGCGAGTCCCAGCCATTCGTGCATTGCATAAGAAGCATTGTGCAAACTCATTGGCAAGAAATCCGCCGGCGTTGATCGCATCGTACTAATAAAAATGGTAGGTGCCGGAATCACTTCCAGGCCCATCTGTTCGAATACCAGTTTCGCACGCTGCATATGCAGCGCATCCGTGACAAGAAGAATGCGGCGCACGCCCGCAGCATGCAATATGCGAAAAGAATACTGCGCATTCTCGGCTGTATTGTTAGAGGCGCCCTCTATCCATCTTACCGGCACCGAGAAATCTTCCTGCAACACGCGCGCCATGATCGATGCTTCCGAGGCCAATGCGCCTTCAGGTTGGCCGCCGGTTACCAACACCGGCAAAGCGGTCTCTCTCTGCAGTGTTGCCGCGTACCGTATTCTTTGCAGGGTGGCAGAGCTGGGAATATCTTGCCCACCGTATTCGGGCGCGGCGGCGATGCGCCCGCCACCCAATACAACGATCGCCTGCGCATTGGCGTCCTTCGGCAACAGCAAAGGAGGATTCAATCGCTCCAGAGGGGTGATGAATAAAGAGGCACCGAAGCGCGTACTGATCAGCGTTAAAACAACTAATGCCACTATCGATACACCCAGACCGAGACGGGGCCAGCGGCGGCGCATCCACAAACCCAGGCCACACATCAGGATCAAATTCAGCGGCGGCAGCAGGAATGCGCCCATCGTTGCATTCATTAACCAGCTGAAACTCATTGCGTGCGTTCTTGCATGTGTAATTGATGGAGCAGGGTTGAAATTGAATGCAAGCCAAAGCGCTGGCAGGCTACTAGCAGCCTACTCATCCATTTGCGCTTCGGCTATCGTACGCAACTGGAAGCGGCCATCGTTGTTGAATAGCCAGGTCTCCATCAACTCGAGCCTGCCATGACGCAACAGGGAGGATGCTGGCTTGGGAAACGGCGCCGTGCTGCGCAAAGTGGACAGTGCAGTGGCCTCTGTGGTGCGATCGCGATTGGAGCGCATGATTTCACTGCGCAACAAACTACCATTGGCATCGACCACATATTTGACCACGACGACCGAACGCAACAATGCCTGTGGACGGCCGATATACACCTTGGTGGAATTAACCTGGACAATGCGATTCGCCAATGCGATTTTGTAATCGCCGACGGAATCGGCTGTGGAGGTGCCGTCTGCGGTGGTCTCTATCTCAGTCCGTTGCAAGCCGTCCTTGCCGGCGCATCCGGCCAGAGCCAGCAGCAGCATGGTGATACCGATACGCTTATTCATCATTTTGATCTTCACATCAGGTTGATAGCTGGGTTTAGGCTAAGAAGCGAATATACCGCTCCCATCTGTTAATCATGTACACCGGCGGCCGCGATAAAAAAGCGGCGCCCGCTAGTCAAACGCTTGTTGCCTCCTGAATTGCTCGGTTGCGGCGACCAGTGCTGCCGTCGTGCCAGGTTCCATCGCCGCATGTCCGGCATCTTCAATGATATGCATTTTGGCTTGCGGCCACGCCTGATGCAATCGATATGCGGAAACCGGCGGGCACACTGCGTCATAACGTCCCTGCACGATCACCGCCGGCAAGTGACGGATGCGATCAATCCCGCTGATCAGTTGGTCCTGTGCCATGAAACCCTGATGCAGAAAATAATGCGCTTCCAGCCGCCCGATGCCAAGTGCAATCGCATCACTGCCACACGCATCTATCGTTTCTTTCTGTGGCCGCAGAAAGAGGCAACTACCTTCATAGCGGCTCCAGTTACGCGCGGTGCGCGTGGCGAGTTCAGTATCGTCGCCAAACAATCTGCGCGCATACGCGTGCAGCAAATCCGTGCGCTCATGTTCTGGAATCTCATCAATAAATGCCTCGTGCGCCTCGGGAAAAATCGTGCGCATGCCATACAGGAACCAGTCGATCTCGGCCTGCGTGCACAGAAAAATCCCGCGCAATACGAAGCCGAGGCACGCTTGCGGATGCGCCTGCCCATACGCCAACGCCAGCGTCGCGCCCCACGAGCCGCCGAACAGCAGCCACTGCTTGATATCGAGCATGCGACGCAGCACTTCTATGTCTGCAATCAGCAAGGGTGTGCTGTTATCGCGTATTTCGCCCAAGGGCGTCGATTTGCCCGAACCGCGCTGATCGAACAAAACAATGCGGTAATACGCAGGATCGAAAAACTGTCTATGTATCGCAGTAATGCCGCCACCGGGACCGCCATGCAAAAACAGCACGGGCACGCCATCGGGATTGCCGCACTCTTCCCAGTACAAGGTATGCAATTCATCGACCGGCAACATGCCGCTGCGATACGGTTGCAGAGGTGGAAACAATGGGGGAACGGATATGGAAGCGTCCATGCATACCTTGAAAACGAATGCCTGATTGTAACCAAGGTTGGCGGATTTCAGCGGCGGATTAATGCCTTCCCGCACGTCGCATCCCAAGTGCCGCCGGCAATGCCGCGCACAGATCAGTCGGTCCGGATAGGGACCGGGGCGTCTTGATCAATCCTGCGTGGTTCGCCTCAATGCCAACCTGTGTCGTGCAATGTCGTACACCCAGTTGAAACAAAACGCATACAGCATGAAGAAGGCTGAAAAAACCAGATCGAGCACCAGTGCATCGAGTAGCGAAATATTCAACCACCAGGCTGTCAAGGGCAAGGCAATCGACATGAAGAAAGCCTCAAAGCCCAGGGTATGCCACACCCGCATGCCTACCGTGCGGCGCCAGCCGTAGCGATGCTCGACCATTTCATAGAAATGGTTGTAGATCATATTGCTCAACATCGCACAGACGGCCAGAATCAATGCCAACGCGCCAAAATGGAACATATCCATATTGAAGCCGTAAGACATCAGGGGAACCAGAATGATTAGGGCGCAGATTTCAAACAGGACGGCGTGAAGAATGCGGCGGAATAATGTATTGATAACAAGCTCTGGGAAGAAGATAGCCGCTCATTATAATCCGCCGGATACAGCCTGATCAGGTGTCGATAGATGGGCAGTTTGTCCGCGCATCCAAAACAGAAAAGACGGCCTCAATACCCTCCATCAAAAAAGATTCTGCAAACAATGGTGACAAAATTTTTAAACTGTTCTATACTTCGGCCCCTTCAGGCATGTTGGTCGACGCCAACAATTGTTTGACTGAGTAAGCGGCAATATGCGGGTGCTTAGCTCAGTTGGTAGAGCGGCGCCCTTACAAGGCGTAGGTCGGCGGTTCGACCCCGTCAGCACCCACCAATCAGTCAAACGCAGTCCTGGATCAGTTTAGTAGTATGGAGTGGTAGTTCAGTTGGTTAGAATACCGGCCTGTCACGCCGGGGGTCGCGGGTTCGAGTCCCGTCCACTCCGCCAAATTTAAAATGCCCGCGCAAGCGGGCATTTTTCTTTTCCGTTCATCCTTTGCTCCGCAGCGACTCAGGAAAGTGGCCTGGGTCGACAACGCGGCTGACAACTGGACTAACGGAGGGTTTTTATATCTGCCGCTACACACGCAGAATCACCCGCCCATCAAAACATCTTTTTAACAGCCAGCATGACCGAGCGCGGCTCGCCGTATAAGTTTTGGCGCCCGAAATTACTGACTTTTTCGTAGTATGTTTTATCGAAGAGATTGTTAATGGTCAGGCTGGCCGTGGTCGAACTGTCGATCTGGTAACCCACTTGCGCGCTCACCGTCGTATAGCCATCGCCGACGACGCGTGTTGCGCCGCTTCCCGATGAAAAATCACTGACTGCTTTCAAGCCGCCGGCCAGACTCCAGCGATTGAACGTCCCACTCGTCCAGCTATGCTTGGTCCAGAGATTGAAGCTATGTCGCGGTGTGATCGTAGAAAATGCCTGCCCCACCTGAGCTATCGGTGCCTGCAGGTATTTTGTCGCGGTATAGGCATAGCCAGCGATCAACTCCCAGCCCGGTGCTATCTGGCCACTCACTTCCGCTTCCAGCCCCTCGCTCCTGACTTTGCCGCCTGCGATCGAATCATTGGCGTTGAGGGGCGTGCTTGTGTCTTCGATCGCGCGATCTTTATCAATGATCCTGAACAAGGCAAAACTGCTATTGACGCGCTTGTTGAGCCATTCACTTTTTACTCCCAGCTCTATTTGGAAGCCGGTCCGCGGCGACAAAAGAAGGCCATTCTTGTCAATTGCAGTTTGTCCAACAAAGGTTTCAGCATAGCTGCCGTAGAGCGAAGAATTATCGGTCAGCGCATAGATAACGCTCATCAATGGCGTGAATTGCGTACCCGGCTTGGAAGTGGAACTGATTACTCCCGTACTCGGATTAAATGACTGGGTTTCCCAGCGTCCCAGGCGACCGCCCAGCAAGAAAGTCCAGCGATCAAACGGCTTAAGTTGCACTTGTCCGTAGATACCGGTCTGAGTCTGTTGCGTGCCGCCTGTATAGTTGCCCAGATCCAGCGCCGGATAAGCAATGTCATTGTTTGGATTGTAGATATTAAACGTGCCGGTTGGTCCGTAAATAGACCGATTTTTTGCATCCTCGGTGCTGTGATTGATGCCCAGCAGAATTTGGTGGGTGCGGCCTCCCAGCTCAAAGGGACCGGCATAGTAGGCATCAAGATTTTGATTCTTGGTGGCTTGCTGGAAGTTTACTGTCTGATATGCGACATCGCCGGTCGCCACGTTCGCCAGGCCATTTGCCCGCAAGGCTTTGTAAATCATGCCGCGATCCACCTGGCGCGCGGCAAACTTGAAACGGCCACCGTCATCGAATTTGTGTTCCAATTCCGCAAACAAATCATCCGTTTCCATGTCCTGGACATTATTTTTACTGCCGACAAAAGTTGAGCGAGGTACTTTCGGCAACGTGTAGTTTGCCATCGCTGGCAGCCCTTGATCCACGACGGAATCTATTTTTTGATGGGTCGCACCGAGCGACAATGTTGTCCGCGACGACAGATCGATTTCTACCGTACCGTATCCAAGAAATTTCTTGCTTTCTACCGCGTTGACAAAGCTTTCACGGTTGTCGACCACACCGACTATGCGCCCGCGAATGCGGCCTGCCTCATCCAGTTTGCTGGTCACATCAAATTCTGCGCGGCGCGTATCCGACGAGCCCAGCATGAATCCTGCGCTACCGGACAAATCTCTACGCGCACGCTTACGCACCAGATTGATCGTACCTCCGGGCTCGCCCGCACCTTGCAGCAAGCCTGCCGGACCGCGCAACACTTCTATGCGATCGTAAATTGCGGTATCGAACGCTGTGGAATAGTTGGCGCCCTGGCTAATCGCAAGGCCGTCCAATTGGATACTACCGATATCAAAACCGCGGGCTTGAATCGTGTTGAAATTGCCTGCCCCATCCAGGCGCGTGACGTTGACGCCCGTGGTTTGTTTAAGGACATCTTCAATCTTGGTGATGTTTTGATCATCCAGCCGCTGACGCGTCACCACACTGATGGATTGCGGCGTTTCTTTCAGAGTTTGCGCAATCTTGCTGCCTACCGTCACTGCATGCGCCGCATAAGAACGAGTCGATTCGCTGCTGTCATCTGCCGTCGCGGTAACCTGAACTTCCGGCAACGTTTCAATAGCTTTGGCTTCAGGTACAGGCACACTGCCTTCCTGGGCAAACGCGGAAGCGGACATGGTGAGACAGGCGAGGCCGATGGCCAGCGCAAGTGTTTTACGATGCAGCACAGTATTTCCTTTGGAAATGCACTGGCTGACGGCTGGCTGGCTGATGCGGGATAAATGAAGAGAAGCTTGCGCAATTCTAATTCGGAATAATTCTCATTAGCAAACGATGCTGTCTTTTTACTGCCTTTACATCGCATTACGTTACATATTCACCACGGATTGAAAGCAATGCCGCCAAATATTGCCTAAAAATAGTATGGCAATCCTAGGCACTGAAGGGCATCAGGAATCCTGATGTATATGCTTCTGCTACCATAGCGCCCTGAGCAAATTTAAAGCGGGTTTTTCCTTGCCTTTAGAAGCTGCCGTACGAGAATGTAAATGCCGGTGCAACAAGCACCAAGCGAGAACCACGATGACCGACTCCACGCCCGATTTCAAACGCGATCCGATTCCTCTTCCTAGCAAACCCGGCAAGGTATTGCTGCATTCCTGCTGCGCGCCTTGCTCAGGGGAAGTAATGGAAGCGATGCTGGCTTCCGGCATCGATTACGCGATTTTCTTTTACAACCCGAACATCCATCCGGAAAAAGAATATCTGTTGCGCAAGGAAGAGAACATCCGCTTTGCGGAAAAGCACAACATTGATTTCATTGACGCCGACTACGACACCGACAACTGGTTCGAGCGCGCCAAGGGGATGGAAAACGAACCTGAACGTGGCATACGCTGCACCATGTGCTTCGACATGCGATTCGAGCGCACAGCTTTGTATGCGCACGAACACGGCTTCCCTGTAATTTCGAGTTCGCTAGGGATTTCACGCTGGAAGGACATGAATCAGATTAATGACTGCGGCGTACGTGCTGCGGCCAAGTATCCGGACATGCTGTACTGGGAATACAACTGGCGTAAAAAAGGCGGCTCGGCGCGCATGATTGAAATCTCCAAGCGCGAGAATTTCTATCAACAGGAATATTGCGGCTGCGTGTATTCATTGCGTGACACCAACAAGCACAGACGCGAAAGCGGTCGCGAACGTATCGCGATGGGCGTACAGTTTTACGGCAAGCAAGACACGATCGGAAAAATCGACGAGTAATTTTCTTTAGTCCAGCACGGCCCATTCGATCTTGTAGCGACAGCGCTTGCGAGATCGCTATTGCAAGGCGAGATAAATTCTCCCTGGACGCTATTCCGCAGCAAACAGCTCACCCTGCCCTACCACTGCAGGCAATATGTCCCCGGGCTTCGACAAAGAACTGATACGCACGCCCAGCAGCCGCAGACGCTTGTCCAGCGGTACACGGCGCAGACATTCGCTAGCGGCCTGGCGTATCGCTTGCGCATTATTCGTGGGATCGAGTAGAGTTAGATCCCGCGTGACTGTACTGAAATCGGCATAACGCAACTTGATCCCGACGGTGCGGCCCAGATAATCCTTGCGCACCAAATCATCTGCTACGCGTTCGCACAAGTGAGTGAACAAAGCGCTCAGCTCGCTGCGATCCAGTTTGGCATGCAGATCACGCTCCAAGGTTGATTCGCGACTGATGGACTTGGGCTCGGAGCGCGTCACCACTTCCCGCTCATCGATGCCTTGCGCCACGCGCATCAACCAAGCGCTATAGACGCGTCCGAAATTTGCCTGCAGTACAGCCGGGTCGCATGCAGCTAATTGTTCTATAGTCAATATGCCGAGCGCCGCCAGTTTCTCGCTTGACTTCGGACCGATGCCGTTGATTTTCTTCACCGACAAAGGCCAGATACGGGTAGGAATATCGGCGACCGAAAGTATCGTCAAGCCATTCGGCTTTTCCAGATCGGAGCAAATCTTTGCCAGCAACTTGTTCGGTGCGACGCCTATCGAACAAGACAAGCCGGTCGCGGTAACCACGGCATCCTTGATGCGTTGCGCGACGATGGCAATATCGTCGGTCTGATCGTTCAGATCAAGATAAATTTCATCAATCCCGCGATCTTCCATCTTGGGCGCAAGCGCGCTTACTGCAGCCTTGAATAATTTTGAATAATGGCGATACGCGGTGAAATCGGTAGGCAACAAGATCGCATCCGGTGCCAGCTTCGCGACCTTCATCAAACCCATGCCGGAAAACACGCCGAGTGCGCGCGCTTCATATGTCGACGTCGTCACCACGCCGCGACCCGCATAGTTGCGCAAGCGTGAATAGCTGCGCGAGCCATCGGCCTGCAATACAGGCTGATGTGCAGAACCCGCACCAATGACGACCGCCTGACCACGCAATTCGGGATAACGCAGCAGCTCAACCGATGCGTAAAAAGCATCCATATCAAGATGGGCGATATGGCTTTGCGATGGAATCATGAAAAATCAGCGTCGAAACGGAATGAACGCAGCATATCATTTACTGTACAAATAAACAGTAAGTACAGCCTCGAATGATGATCCTCACACCATCAGACGCTGTCTCTCGAATGGATCTGCACATACTTGGATTCAACGTAAGATGACGCACCCGACCATCATCTTTATTCAGTACAAAATAAAAAAGGCGGAATCACTCGCGCGATTCCGCCTTTTTTCAACTAAATAAATTTACTTCGGAGCTGAAGCCGGCATTCCGGGATCAACCGGCTTTTCCATTTTCATGTGCTGCACTTCGGAATTGCGGGTTTGCACAGCTTCTTTTTTCTCTTGCTTGTACTCTTCCTTGGCAGCTTTTTTGTCAGCTTTGTATTCGGTTTTTGCAGCTTTCTTTTCAGCCTTGTATTCAGTTTTGGCTTTTTTGACCGCCACACGTTTTTTCACGAAAGGATCATTGG
Source organism: Herminiimonas aquatilis (assembly GCF_042665175.1). Taxonomy (NCBI): domain Bacteria; kingdom Pseudomonadati; phylum Pseudomonadota; class Betaproteobacteria; order Burkholderiales; family Oxalobacteraceae; genus Herminiimonas; species Herminiimonas aquatilis. The sequence continues at coordinate 1,544,948 of NZ_JBHTCC010000001.1, read as the reverse complement.
TCTGATTCAGACGTGATTGGTCAGTGTAAGCAGGGTCATTCGGGTTTGAAGGTGCTTGCGAGGCTGGAACGACGATCGTGCCCGGCGGATTGGCTTGCGCCGCTGCGAATTGGGTAAACATGGCCACTGCCGTGCCGGCGAGGATTGTACGTAGTTTTATCATGGCAACTCCTTGTAATAAGAAACCGATACGAAGTGTTCGTATGGAAATTGATGCCGTCAACCAACTTGGTTAACACTGCACTCCTTATTACAGACTCGGGTGGTTAACAGAAGTTCATCTTATTCTCGTTTTTACTTCCATGAGGCAATATCCATGCGGCAAGTTATTGCCGTTTTAAACCATATATTTAATTGCTTCCCAGCCATAATCCTATTGCTGTCAGCGACAAGGCGATGGCTGTCCAGGCCAGCACAGACATGCGCCGATAGCGTCGCTCGTTAGCGATGACGCCCTGCTCCAGCGTGACGACCATCTGCCGCAATTGCTCGGCCAGATCCTTGATGTGTACCGCATTCAGGGACGCTACTTCCTGCAGTTCATTGATTTGCTTTTGCAGCAAAGCCTCCTGGGTTGCCGCGGTTTCATCGATCTTGCGGCTTTTGAATACCGGCAATGCCGCATTAACAATGTCGCCTACATAAGGCAGTATCGCCTTGACGGCGGGGAGCAGCCATGTATACATATTTATCCTTGCTTTGAATTGCGGATGTGTGTGATCGCCCTAGTATGGGCCATATCAGTGGATATCTCGTTCAGAGCCAGCCGCACGCGATAAATTCAGTGCTAATTCAGCTCTCTGCGCGCTTTTCCATTTCGTTGACGTCGTGTTTTAAGTTATATTGCAACGACTCCTGTTGCCGGACGATTGCTGCATAGTTACCGCATGATCGGCAGCGACAAACCCCATCAATTTAAACATGACCACACCGCATATGCTCGACCCAAACGCATTACTGAAACCTCTGGATGGCTACATCGTCGAAGATCTGACCAACGCCGATATCGCTACCAGCAGCGCGATTGCCGCATCGATATTGAGCGAGCTCGCCGCACCTGTATTGAAAATGCTGTCGGTCGCCGGCGATTCCGCCAATGACATCTCGGCCGAATTTTTCCCCGACCCGGACGACGAAAGTACGCCGGGCACATTGATTTTCTGGCCGGCCACACGCACCAGCAACAACAGCACGCGAGATGATGCATTCAATGCGGAATACTCGTTGCGCCTTGCCGTGTTTTTATCGGAACGCGAAGATGAAGATGTAATTTACCCTGCCGGTTTCAGCATGGTATTGAAGCTCAATGAAAGTGCTTGCGAACTGGTAAAGGATTTACCACCCGCAGTGTTTGAGCGCCTGGAATTTCAGATGAAAGGCGGCTCGCTGCCAAATGGCTTTGAATTTCTGGACGATAGTGAACACATCACTGTTTTGCCGAATATGCGCAGGCAGTTTTTGAAGGCGATCACGCGTGCGCATTCGGTCACGACTAAAAAACGCAGCAAGGAATTTGAAGCAGTAATGGCGCATTACATCTGGGACAACACCGAACCGGAAGCGCATTTCACCTCCGTGCTGTCGACGCTGGCGACGCTATTCGTCGCGATACACCATCAATCAAAACTGTAATCGTCGTCCGTCTATCTGGCTGTACGCTTTGCCATCGCGATATCCGGTCAGTGATCGGACATCGCGATAAACAATTCCTCAACCCTGGCTCTCGCCCACGGGGTTTTACGTAAAAACGTCAAACTCGATTTGATACTCGGGTCGATATTGAAGCACTTGATGTCGATGCGCCTGCCCAGCTCTTCCCAGCCATAACACTCGACCAGCGCCAGCAGAATTTTCTCCAGGCTCAGGCCGTGCAAGGGGTCGCTACTTTTGTGTGCTTGTTCGCTCATTGTGGTTGCCGTCAGAGCAGCTTGTTTTCCTGTACCAGCACCCATGGCCGCGCCACGACTGCCCATAGCAAGGTATCGACTTCCAGCCATGCGGTCGCCTGCTCATCCGTCGCCTTGGCAAGTTTACCGCCAAGCAGCCATTGTTCAACCGTCGCTTTATCATCGATGGAAAAGCGCGCGGCCACATCCACCAGATCAAGATCGTTGCTTACGACAATCACCAAACCGCCAGCAAAATAGCGTAGCAATTCCGACCACACAATCTGCGAGGTTTCCATATTGAGTTTGGCGTGCAAGAGCTTTTGCTCCTGATTCGCCTGGTCTTCTGTAGTCATCATCAATTCAATCGGCAAAATAACGGGGTTCGATCTGACTGCGAAAAATGCGCGCCTATCAGTAATGCGGCGGTCGCTCATGCGCGGCACCGATCTGGTTGCCGCCACTGGCGATTTCTTTCAGGCGACCGGCCAGCGCCACGCACAGCGCTTCCAGTTCATCGATTTTCTTTTGCTGCTCGTACACCATCTTGTTCAGCGCATCGACCAGATCTTCCTGGCGTGTCAGCTTGATTTCGATGTCAATAACGCGGTCTTCATTCATGCTGCATATTCTTTCTTAGGGCTGGACCACAGCTCATGCCGTCGGCACGGCCTGATGCTTGTGCATTGCTTCACGCCGAAAACCGCGTGAAGCAGTGTGATAAAAGGGGCGCGGGCAAAATTGCCGCGAGATCACGGATGCGGTCAGGGTCGTGGCCAGCAATAGCAGGGTCACATCCTGACTGCGCGTCATTTCCATCACGATGACGCTAGCCGTAATCGGCGCTTGGGTGGCAGCAGCAAGAAAAGCCGCCATAGACAGCAAGGCAATCAACTGGCCGTCCGAGGTACCGGGCAGCAACAGAGCGATATTGTCGCCGATGCCGGCACCAATCGCCAGCGATGGCGTGAAAATGCCGCCGGGAATACCCGCGAAGTAAGACAGTATCGTCGCGCCCAGTTTGGCAATACCAAACATCAGGCTATCGCCGGGATGACCGTTCAGCAAAGCCGCCGCCTGTTCGTAACCGGTGCCGTAAGTCGCGCCAGCCGTCAGCAAACCCAGGAGCGCGACCAACAATCCACAGATACCTGCCAGCCAAACCGGATGACGCTCGGGCCAGCTGCGCTGCGCCGCAGGCAGCCACGCTTTTGGCCCCGCCAGCAATGCCTTGGCAAACAAGCCGCCCAGCACACCGTTCACCGTCGCACACAAGGCCACCGCGCCCCATGAAGAATGCAGTGCCAGTATCGATTGCTCAATATGGAAGTACGCATTATTGCCGACCACCGCCAGTGCGATGAAGCCGGCGCACAGCACCGCCGACATGACCAATCTATCCCAGCGCACTGCCGTACCGCGACCCAGCTCCTCAATCGCAAATACGACCCCCGCCAGCGGTGTATTGAAAGCAGCAGCCAGGCCGCCGGCAGCACCGGCAGCAATCAATGCCTCAGGGCGAAAACCGACGGCAAGGCGCGGTCGCTTTTGCCACCACTGGCCCCACGCCAGCATGACCGCGGCCCCCACCTGCACCGACGGTCCTTCGCGACCGATCGATGCACCAGCCAACAAGCCGGCGGCAGTCAACACGATTTTCCACAGCGATTGCCGCAAGGATACCAACGAACCCTGCGCCGCTCCTGCCGGCATCGACATTGCCGCGATCACTTGCGGGATGCCGCTACCGCGCGCCTCCGGTGCCAGTCTTATCGTCATCCAGCGTATGCCGGCGAACGCAAAGGGCAACAGCAAGAGCGCGCTCCACCAATAGGCATGGGTCAGCTCGCGATTCCACTCCAGCATTTTTTCCGCCAGCCAGGCAAAACCCAATGAAAAAACTGCCACGCATGCGGCACCACCGAGAAAGACAGCAATGCGGAAAGAATGGCGCGATATCCGCATCGTATGGCGCGCGGGCTTTTTAATCGATCGAGGTAAGCGGCGGTCAGTCATCATTCAAAAAATGGAAGTCGACAAAATGAATACGTCGCAAGCAGGGCCGGACGTACTCATCTCGACGCATAATCCGTGCCCGTCGTGATCTCTGTCAGGTCCATACGACAGGGCAGGTATTACGCAACCTTTGGTTTTTGCAGCAATGCCTTCAAATTCGCGAGCCGGTTTTGCGGCGTCATGATTTCATCTTCGGTAGGTACGGCATCGCCTTCATCGAGTTTCATTTCCTTGATGAAGCGTGAAATATCGCAATGCACGTGTTCGCGTGCGCGCTTGCGCTTCTTGCACCATGTCACATGCAACGAGCGTTGCGCGCGCGTGATACCGACGTACATCAGGCGACGTTCTTCTTCAATCCGCGCGCCCAGTGTTTCGATCGGCGCATCGGGATCGCCCTTGTGCGGCAAAATGCCTTCTTCGACACCGACCAGAAATACATGCGGGAATTCCAGCCCCTTGGATGCGTGCAGCGTTGACATACGCACCGCATCCGGCTCTTCATCTTTGCCTTCCAGCATGGACATCAGCGCGACCATTTGTGTCAGGTCGAGCAAACTTCTTTCGGCATCTGTGCCATCCTTGCCGCCAGCACCCTTTTCTTTCAGCCAGGTCGTGAAATCGATCACGTTCTGCCACTTCGACTGAGCCTGCCTGTCGTCAAAGCTGTCGTACAGATAGCCTTCATAATTAATCTCTTTCATCATGTCGTCGAGCAGCGTGCCCGCGTGACTTTCACGATGTGCATGCATTTCGAGATTGTTGATGAAGGTACAAAACTCGCGCAGCGGCGTCAACTGCCTGTCGGCCAGCTTGGATTCCAGCCCGCCCTTGAACACTGCTTCGAATAATGAACATTGCCATTGCCCGGCGAACGCACCCAGTGTTTCCAGCGTCGATTGGCCGACCCCGCGCTTGGGCGTCGTGACGGCACGAATGAAGGCCGGATCGTCGTCCTGATTGGCAATCAGGCGCAGGTAACTGATGATGTCCTTGATCTCGGCACGGTCGAAAAAACTCTGGCCGCCGGAGATCGTGTACGGGATACGTTCCTTGCGCAGCGCCTGCTCGATGACGCGCGACTGATGGTTGCCGCGATACAGAATCGCGTAATCGGAAAACTTGGCACGACGCTCGAAACGGTGCGCGGACAGCATGATCGCGATCTGTTCCGCTTCCTGATCATCGTCCTGCATGCCCATGACCTTGACCGGATCGCCGAGCCCGTGCTCGGACCACAAGGTTTTTTCAAATAGTTTGGGATTGTTGGCGATCACCGAGTTGGCCGCTTGCAGGATACGCGTGCTGGAGCGGTAATTCTGCTCCAGCTTGACCACTTTCAGGTCGGGGAAATCGACTTCCAGCTGCTTCAGGTTTTCTATCGTTGCGCCGCGCCAGGCGTAGATCGCCTGGTCGTCGTCACCTACCGCCGTGAACATCGGCTTCTTGCCGACGCCGGTGACCAGCAGTTTGACCAGTTCGTACTGGCAGGTATTCGTATCCTGATATTCATCGACCAGCAGATAACGCAGGCGACGCTGCCATTTGTCGCGCACCGCTTCGTTGCTGCGAAACAGTTCTACCGGCAGGCGGATCAAGTCATCAAAGTCGACTGCCTGATAGGCGGACAAGGTCGCGACATAGCTACGATAGATGCGCGCAGCTTGCGCCTCGTCTTCATCTTTCGCCTGATTCAACGCGGCATCAGGATCGATCAAGCCGTTTTTCCACAAAGACATCGCGCTCTGGATGCGACGTATCAGCTGCTTGTCTGTCGTGACCGCCAGATCCTGCACCAGCGAAAAGCAATCGTCGCTGTCCATGATAGAGAATCTATCCTTGAGGCCCAGCTCCTTCGCTTCCTGCCGCAGGATTTTGACGCCCAGCGAATGGAAGGTGCTGACCGTCAATTGTTTGGCTTTTTTCGGCTCTTTCAGCAATTTGGCGATACGTTCCTGCATCTCCAGCGCAGCCTTGTTGGTAAAGGTCAGCGCCGCAATGTTTTTCGCTTCGTAGCCATGCTCTTCGATCAGGTTCGCGATCTTGGTCGTGATCACGCGCGTCTTGCCCGAGCCGGCACCGGCCAGCACCAGGCACGGGCCATCCATATACTGGATCGCTTCGCGCTGCGGTGCGTTCAGACCGTGCGAGGAGGAATTCGGGGGAGATGACATCAGAAAAAGTGCAAGCGAGCCGGGAATTAAAGCAGGCCATTGTATCAGCGCAGGCTACGATCCCGTCCACAAATCCCGGCGCCGGGACCGCCTGAGCCGCCAGCATGGCATCCCGGCAACTTGCTTGATAACTTGCTTAATACATGGGCAACAGTTATCCGATATTGACGCGCCCGCCCGGGTATTGAATATCCGCGCCTTGCGGATTTGCCAGCGTGAAGGCCAGCGTCAACGGCCCCACCCGGCCTATCAGCATCACCACCATCACCACGCATTGCCCAGCGATCGACAGTGTCGGCGTGACATCGCGCGACAAGCCGGTGGTAGACGCCGCCGATACCACCTCAAATGCGAGATCGAGGAAGTGACGGTCTTCTGTCAGCATCAGGATGAACGTACCAAGAATCACGCAAAAAAATGCCATCACCGTCACCGCCAATGCGCGCAAGATCATGCTCGCTTCTATGCTGCGCCCAAATAAAACCGGATGGCGCTGCTGGCGCAAGAAAGTGCGCGTCGCCACCAGCAACACGATGAAAGTCGTCAGCTTGACACCGCCGCCGGTCGAACCGCTGCCAGCACCGATGAACATCAGGATCATGATGAAAAAAGTACTCGCTTGTGTCAGGCCGACCGTATCCATGGTGGTGAAACCCGACGAACGCGGCGCTACCGCCTGAAACCAGGCGGCCCACAATTTTGTACCCAGGCCATGCAATCCGCCCAAGGTATCGGGATTGCCGTACTCCAGGATGAACAAGGTCAGCATCGCCACCAGATTGATGACGACAGTACCGACCAGCATCAGCTTGGTATGCAATGCAAATTCCTGGAAGCGGCGTTTGGCGCGCAGATCGGCAATCACGGCAAACCCTATGCCGCCGGAAATGAACAGAAAGGAAATCACCAAATTGATCAGCGGATTGCCGACATAGGCGGCGAGGCTGTGCGAAGCCAGGCCGAAACCGGCGTTATTGAAAGCCGACACTGCGTGAAAGAAACTATAGAACAACCCCCGCGACCAACCCATTTCCGGCACCCACTGCGTGGCCAGCAACACGGTACCCAGCACTTCCATCAATACGATGAAGCCAAACAGCACGCGCAATAATCGGCGCATGTCGAGCCGGCCGCTTTGATTGAATGAGTCCTGCATCGCAGCGCGATTGCGCAACGTCAGGCGACCGCTGGTCAAATGAATAATCAACACGCCAAAACTCAACAGTCCGATGCCGCCCAGTTGGATTAACACCAGCAACACCCATTGTCCGAACAGCGTGAAATGGCTGCCGATATCGACGACAGACAAGCCGGTGATGGTCGAAGCCGATACCGCCGTGAACAGTGCTTGCATCCATGAAGTCGGTGCATTGCTGGCCATCGGCAACTTGAGCAACAACATGCCGACCAGCGACAGTCCGACGAAGGACAATAACAATGCCTGCGGCGGCGTCAGATGCATTACCTGCCGCTTGACCTGCCGATACAGCATGGGCGGTTGAAACCCGCGCCTCATAAATTGCCGGAGATACTGCGCAGATTATCCAGCGGGCCAGCCATCACCATTTGATCGCCGAGGCGGAATACATAGTCACCAGGCAAGGCCGTCAGCATTTCGCGTTGATGCTTTACCAGCAACAGTTGCACACCGCGCTCGGTCAGATTCAGCGACGCGACGGTTTGGCCTGCAAGTTTCTCAGACACGCGCACTTCGACTGTGAACAAGTCATGGCCGAGACTGATGTAATCGACCACTTCCGGATACATCATGGCGTGCGCCAGACGCAAACCCATTTCATGTTCCGGATGCACGATATGATCAGCCCCCAGCTTGTGCAGGATGCGATGGTGATTATGATTCAATGCCTTGGCCCATACTTCCGGCTTGGGCATGTTCTTGACGGTCAAGGTGGCCAGAATATTCGCTTCCAGATCCTCGCCTATGGCGATCACTACGGCGTCGCAGTCCTGCACGCCAAGGTCGCGCAAGGTATCTTCATTGCGCGCATCGGCAACCACCGCCTGCGTAATATCGTCGGCAATGTCGTTGACGTGGGCCGGATCGAGATCGATGCCGAGCACGTCGTTGCCCAGCCGCGCCAGCTCGCGTGCAACAGTGGAACCGAATGCTCCGAGTCCGATAACGGTAAAGGTACGTTTCATGGCAATGTAGGTCGCGTCGCATGGACGCAAGCGAGAAAATGGAATCCCGCATTAAAGCATAATTGCACGCACCTACAGGCGGCAATATCATGGCGAATGTTCGCTGCTTCACGCCCGGCGGCATCGACTGCACAGTACAATGACACCGACGTCGTATCGGTACGCCAATATCACCAGCACACTAGCGTACCGGTTCGTGCCCTTTACCATTTTTCATGAAGCCCGTACGCCATGCAATTCCAGCATTTGATTGAAATCAATGACCCACTTAATCCCCTGATCGATACGCTGACGCGCGATCAGCTTTGGCGCGGACTGGTGTTGCGCGCAGAAGCGCCCAAGCTGTTCATCCCCTGGCTGGATGAGTGCAGCCTGCTGGGGCGCGAGGACAATGTGCTGTCGCGCGTATTGCGCTACAACGCATTACTGATCCACGATCACGTCACCTTCACGCCACAGGAAAAAGTACATTACGATGTGCCGGCGCAGGAAGACATCCCCGCCTCCAGTCTAATCGTAACGATAGAAGAACCGCAGCCGGGCGCCTTGTTTGTGCGTTTTGAATATGACAGCGGTTTACCCGATGATGACATGGATGCGTTTTATAACGAATTCCGTCGTTCGGCTTATCAGGAAGCAGATATCGATACGATACGCATCATCCGCCAAATGGCTGAAGAAGGCCGCCTGGGCTTACCGATCTGAACAAACGATGAAGAATTGAGCAACGCAAACGATCTTCAGAGAACAATAAAAAACGCCGGGCATGCCCGGCGTTTTGCTTTTTAAGCGTAAAAATTGATCAAGGTACTTTGACCGAATTTTTAACTGATTTAACGCCAGCTGTTTTCTTGGCGATATCGCCAGCCAAATACTGCTGCCAGTCATTTTTGACTGTACCGGTCAACATCACTACGCCATCAGTAGTAGCGGCGGCAGTAATTTTGGTGCCAGCCAATTGCGCTTCTTTGGCCAGAGCGGCTGTTACCGCGTTGGTCAATGCAGCATCTGGTGCCGCCGCCGGAGCCGCCGCAGCAGCAGGTGCAGGCGCTGCTTTTGGCGCTTCTGCTTCAGTGGTGGCGCAACCTGCCAGAACTGCAGAAAAAGCGACCAGTGCCAAAGCGCTGTGAATCTGTTTCATAGTGTGCTCCTCTATATTTTTTTGGACGTTATTGGTTTTTGAGACAACCTATTATTGAAAGCTAAAACTGCTTCCGGAATTAGTATAGCCACAGCATTTATGAAAAGGGGGAATGTCATGGCTATTTTTTTTGTCGAAATTGACCTTGATCAGCGTCTATCCTCGCTTATGTCGCTTGCCAGCAACATCCTTTTCAACCGTTTGAAAAATCCTCTGTCAGCGCCTGCCGACAATAGTCCGGCTACGCCGTAACAAGCACCGTCAGTGGCGCACTACTTTGGAACTCGCGGCCCATTTTGATAGTCAAGTAACCACTATCAATCGAGGAGCTTGCCATGACCGTCATCATCGCCGGACGCTTTGCACAACAAGACCAGGTACAGGAAGCGATTGTTGCGTTGCAACGCGCAGGAGCACCATCCGACCAGATCACTTCCTTTTACGTCAATCCGCCGGGGCAGCATGATCTCTACCCGATAGGTGGTGATCGAGATGAATCGCCAGGCGCTGAAGATAGCGACAAAGGCACGGCAGCTGGATTAGGCGCAGGCGGCGTCATAGGCGGTGCGGCGGGTGCTGCAGCCGGACCGCTGGGCGCGATTACCGGCGCTCTGGTTGGCGCACACATCGGCTCGCTGATGGGATCCCTATCGGGCACCGATGAAAACAAAGACATCCCGCCGTTGCGACAGGCCGGCATGCTGGTGGCCGTCACTGCTACCAGCGAAGAAGAGGAAGAGAAAGCCATCGCTACCTTGCGCGCAGTAGGCGCCACGTGCTTGGAGCGGGCACAAGGACAAATTGTGAATGGTGACTGGACGGACTTCGATCCCTTGTCGTCACCACAATTCGTTTAAGCGGTCACACAGATACCGGCTTCAATCCGGCTGACGGGGGTATGAAGTGTACCTCAGTGCGTCAGCCTCAGCCGATGAAACCGACACTTTCCAGACCTGTCACGATCATGTCGATCGCAATTGTGCCGATCAACAAGGCAGACATGCGGCCCACCAGATCGATATAGCGATCCGTAATCGCGGCATGTCTTTGCTTGAGTTTGTCATGTGCAATCTTCATTGCAACCAGAATCGCGACCGTTAGTGCCAGGGTACCGACAATGACCGCAGCAGCACCCGGCAGCGGCAGTCGCGTTCCTATGACCACTGCCGCACTCACTGTTCCAGGACCAATCATGATAGGCATCGCAATGCTGCCTGCGATCGCGGCGGGATTGTCACGCATGCTTTCAATCGCATGCGCGCCAGAGAACACATAACGCAAACCAATCAGCAAGAAGATGATTCCACCAAAGATTTGAAAGGATGCGAATCGCACCTGCAGGTAATCACGGAAAAAAGCTTCCCCGCCCCATGCAAACAAAGTGAATACACAAGCGCTGATCAGGCTGCCGCGTATCAGTACACGCGCGAACGTCGGGGTAGGCAAGCCGCGTATCAAATCGAGCAGGTAAATGCTCATCAAGAAGGGATTGAAGAGCGCAAAGAACAACGCAAAAGAACGCAGATAGGTTTCTTCCATCAATTCCTTATGCCGGATTTAGTCGGTATGCCATTGCCAACGCGGCTACTTTATATGAGCACGGCAAAGGCAAACGCATTCAATCTATCGCCAATTCCCGCGGCGACAGCGGTGCGATGCCTTCACGGGTCGCGACAAATTCGGGGCGCGGTGTCAAGCCACCTTTCGGCAACTCGAGCTGATTTTCAATGCTGTTATAGACAAAGAACACATTGCTGCGCGGATAAGGCGTGATGTTGCCGTTGGAACCATGCATCGTATTGCAGTCGAAAAACACCACCGAACCAGCCTTGCCCGAACAGGATTTGATCCCTCCCATATCGGCCAGATAGCGCAACAGAATTTGGTCCGGCACGCCGACGTCTTGTTTTTTCAACGAAGTTTTGTAGTTTTCGTCCGGAGTCTCGCCCATGCATGAAACATAGTGATGGTGCGAGCCGGGAATCAGCATCAAGGGGCCGTTGCAATCACTGTTATCGGTCAACAAGATAGAGCAACTCAAGGCACGCATCGCTGGCATCCCATCTTCGCTGTGCCAGGTTTCAAAATCCGAGTGCCAGTAAAACTCCTTGCCAGTGAAGCCCGGTTTGTAGTTGATGCGTGATTGGTGAATATAGACTTCGCTACCGAGAATCTCGCGCGCCACATCTAACACACGTGGATCGCGTACCAGGTTCGCAAAGATTTCATTCAATCTATGTACATTGAAAATCGAGCGTACTTCACCACTGCCTGGTTCTGCGATGACTTCCTTGCGGCCTGCATGCGTGAATTCTTCGCGCATGCCCTGCATCGCATCGAACAGATAGCCGACTTCTTCCTGATTGAATAGCTCGGGCATCAAAAGGAAGCCGTTCTGCTGATAGGAACTACGTTGCGTAGCGGTCAGACACGCACTTTCATTTGCTCGTATTTCATCTTCGTACACGACAGGCTCATGGCGCGCGAGGATGGCGGCGCTGCTCTGCGTGCGTGTGGGGTAAGCATCCTGAGAAAGCATAATCATCTCCTTAAGCGTCGATCACGTCGGCCTGGACTTCCTTGCCGACACTTGCTTTTGCAAATTTGCTGGCGGGCGCAGGTACTACCGCGTACACACCGTTTTCATCATGCGTCTCGTTGCCCACCAGCGGCGGGTTGAAAGTGCAGATCAAATGCAAATCGGTTTCTGCGCGCAACCAGTGTTCATCGTTCTTGTTGAGTGCGTATAGGGTGCCGGGTTCGATACGGAAGGTTTCGCCGGAAGGAATCAGTTCGACCGAACCGACACCCTCGACGCAATACACGCCTTCCAGATGATTCTGGTACCAGATGCGTGTTTGGGTGCCGGCGTAAATCACCGTGTGATGCATCGAAAATCCCATGCCATCCTCCTGCAACAGCAGGCGGCGGCTGCACCAGTTCTGCGCCTTGACGTCGCGCGGCGTATCAATAATTTCTTTCAGTGTGCGTACGATCATGCAGTCACCTCTTTATCTGATTCAACACGGGCATCGGCCTTTTCACCGACCGCTTCTGCCACTGCATGCTCCAGAATATCCAGACCGGCCAGCAAGGTTTCCTGCTCAATCGTCAGCGGCATCAGTAGTTTGACGACCTCGTCTTCACCACCGGATGTTTCAATGATCAAGCCGTTCTGGAATGCAATCGTGGTAATACGATCAGCGACTGCCGCGTCCTCGCAAGCGATGCCTTGCATCATGCCGCGCCCACGACGTGTGAGCTTTGCATCTGGATAGCTAGCAACCAGCTTGTCGAGGAAAACTTCAATTGTCAGCGCCTTCTTTTGGATTGCAGCTTGGAATTTATTGTCGCTCCAATAATTTTCCAGGGCCGCTGTGGCGGTGACGAAAGCCATGTTATTGCCACGGAAGGTACCGTTATGCTGACCCGGCTTCCATACATCCAGCTCTGGCTTCATCAACAGCACTGCCATCGGCAAACCGAAGCCTGACAAAGACTTGGACAAGGTAATAATGTCCGGCTTGATACCCGCTGGTTCGAAACTGAAGAAGGTGCCAGTACGGCCGCAACCTGCCTGGATGTCATCGACGATCAACAAGATTTCGTGACGCTGGCACAGCTGTTCCAGCTTCTTCAACCAGTTCAATCCGGCGACATTCAAACCGCCTTCGCCCTGTACGCATTCGACGATAATCGCTGCTGGCAGATCCACACCACTACTTGGATCTGCGATCATTTTGTCCAGCATTGCGATCGTGTCGATATTCATGCCGAAGTAACCCGAGTAGGGCGCACGGTGAACATCAGACAGCGACACACCAGCCGCATCGCGGAACTTGCGATTACCGGTCAAGGCCAGTGAGCCGAGCGAAACGCCATGGAAACCATTGGTAAATGAAATCACCATTTGGCGACCAGTCACATTGCGCGCAAGCTTGATTGCGGCTTCCACCGCGTTGGTACCGGTCGGGCCTGTAAATTGGATCTTGTATTGCATCTTGCGCGGCTTGAGCACATGGGTTTCAAACGTTTGCAAAAACGCTTTCTTGGCACTGGTTGCCATGTCGAGGCCATGCACAATGCCGTCTTCCGCAAGATATTCAACAAGTGCCTGCTTCATTATCGGATTGTTGTGACCGTAGTTCAGCGACCCTGCGCCGGCAAGAAAGTCGATGTAGGTATTGCCACCTTCGTCGGTCAGCACTGCATTCTTTGCTTTCGTAAAGATGGTTGGGAACGAGCGGATATATCCGCGAACTTCTGATTCAAGTCGATTAAAGATGCGCATCATGCTTCTCCTGATGGATGGTTGATGGAATGGTCCGGGCAAACCCGATCAAGCTGCGTGGATCACGCGACGTGTAGGCGAGGACCAATTTGATAGAGCCACTCTTCTTCATGCTGGCCGTCGCCAAAATCAGCGACAGTGAAGTAAGGGACGGCGTTAATTTCTGTGTCGTGACGTCGCGCGTAGCTGGCAAATAATTTCTGCGAACCGATATTGCTCGGACTGATCGTGGCTTCGATCATCCGGAAACCGAGCGACTGCGCACAACGCTCTGTCAGGCTGTCGAGCATGCGCGAACCCACATGTTGGCCTTGCATATTGGGGGCAACCGCGACCTGCCAGATGAATAATGTGTCCGGTTTTTCCGGTGGAATGTAGGCGGTAATGGCACCCGCCAGCTCGCCGTTAAACTCCGCGACCACGCAAGTGTTGGCGTGGTGCTCGCACAGCAACACGTAGGCATAGCGAGAATTGAGATCTAGCGGCGGGCAACGAGCGATCAGCTCATGCAGATGTGCGCCGTCACGACGATCCGGCTGACGCAACCCAATGAGATTGGCTGCGGCGGAAGTAGGTATTCGTGCGTTCATGCTTTCTCCTTTTGTGCGAAAAGCGATCCCCGCAGCCAGCTTGGCTACAGTTACACTCGTCGGTAAAAAGGGAAATCAGGTTTGCGCAGAAACCAGAAACTGCAAGGTTCTACACAGGCTCTACAGGTATTTTTGCTTCAAGCAAAGAGGCGAATTGTTCTAGCGTTACGACTAGCGCCTGGCGATCGTCTTCTGGCAAAGCGCCAAGTGCACTGCCAAATCCGTTCGGTAATGCCGACGGCGCATTGGCAAGAACCAGTTGGCCCGCCACTGTCACTGCGACAAATACATTGCGACGATCACGCGTATCGCGCTCTCGTTGCACCAAACCTTTTTCTTCCAGCCTATCGACAATGCCGACCACGGTACTGGGACTGAGTTGAATAGCGCGCCCGATACTTTTGAGCGTACTCGGCCCCATTTCCGCAATTGCAAGAAGTGCCACAAGTTGTGGCGATGTGATGTTGTGTGTGACGGCTAAACGCTTTGAATGGTGCTCTACACATTGCGCAATGCGACGCACGCTTTGCAATATGCGAATCGAATCATTTACGGCAACAAGTTTGGTGATGTCATTCATGACCGCGAGTTTAGCGACATCTTTTCATTCTGTCGCGCTGCATCACTACAAGCTCACATTTTCCTGTTTTTGATATCCCGGGTGCTTGATTTACGAGCCGTCATTTTAGCCCCCGCATGCTTCGATGTCAAATCATTCTTATACGAATGATACTTGAGCAAATTATTTCCTGAGCATTTCTATATGGGGGATTCCGTCTTCCAGATAAGCGGCTGAGACCTGACGGAAGCCGAATGCGCCATAAAACCGCGCCAGATGTTCTTGCGCCGAGATGCGGATAGCGCTGTCGGGAAAATGTTGCTCGACACGGCGTATGCCCTCTGCCATCAGTTGTTGACCGATACCAATGCCGCGCATGGCTCGCACTGTGAGCACGCGACCCAGCGCCGCTTCCGGATATCGATCGCCAGGCGCAAAGCAGCGCAGATATGCCGCCAGTTGTTGCGTGCCCTCTTGTCGCCCGATCAGGTGATAGGCGCGCGGGTCATTGCCATCGATATCGGCATACAGACACTGCTGTTCCAGCACGAAGACGTCTTGCCTTGCAGCAAGCACCGCGCACAAGGTCGCGGCATCCAGTTCGTCAAATGCGGACCACTGCCATGTAATCATTGCACTCTCGTTTTGACTTTG
The DNA here is from genome assembly GCF_042665175.1 of Herminiimonas aquatilis. Taxonomy (NCBI): domain Bacteria; kingdom Pseudomonadati; phylum Pseudomonadota; class Betaproteobacteria; order Burkholderiales; family Oxalobacteraceae; genus Herminiimonas; species Herminiimonas aquatilis. The sequence goes on along the minus strand of NZ_JBHTCC010000001.1, from coordinate 1,529,474 downwards.
CATGTTGCCTGCCCGCGCTTTACTTTACGCAACCTTCCAAGCCGCAAGCTTGCAATTTCAAGTCTTCCGTTCGGCGCATCGTATGTTTTTCCAGGCAGGAAAAATGCAGCAAAGGCCAAATGGAGCCGGACTCTGCGCGCGGGCCGGTATCGGCCAGACAATCCTTGTCGCGAAAGATAAGCCAGGCGCGCTGCGCTTCACGCAAACGGGTTAGGGTGGCAGCATCTTGCGAGGTAGCCAGGTTTTGCTTGTACTGTTGATTCAACGCCTGATCCGCAAGGTCAAAACGATGGCTGGCGCAGACATTCATTGCCAATTGATTTTTGTCACAGTCTTTTAGCGACTCTTGCAACAAGCCTTGGCCCTCCGCGAACGCGGGTGCACTTGCTGCAAGCAAGGTACAGACAATCAAGCGGCGCATTTTCATTTCTTACCCCAATAAGAAAATTCGGCTTCGTAGCAGCTGACGTCCAATTCTGCGACTTTGTCGTGCATGGCTGCTTGCGCATCCAGAATCGCTTGATTGTAAATGCTGGGGCCCAATTCCTTCACGCAAAAATCCAGCAACAGCCTGGCCTTCAGGTCGCCTATGCCTTCGTCCATATTGACGTCGAAATAGCGTTGGAGTGAGCCGATCAGTCGTTCTTCGGTTTCCGGATTCAGTTTGATAGCCATGAGAATATCGGGTTAAAAGCCAGGGTTGTCTGTTTAGATATCGACCGGGTCGACTTCCAGCGACCAGCGCACGCGGGACTTCATATCGCGCAAAGTTGAAATCCAGACTTTCAGGAATGCCTGCAAGGCTGGTCGGGAGACGCATTCGACCAGCAACTGGGCCCTGTCGATATTTGCCACCCGTGTCATCGTCATCGGAATCGGATCGTTCATCGTGATGCCATCATGTTCGACGCAATTGATCGCCTGATGCAAAAAGTCGAGCGCGATCTGCAACTCTTTCGCTTCGGCGCGCAGCAAGGCTTGATACATGAAAGGCGGAAAGCAAGCCTGCTGCCGCTCTTCCAGCAATTCGGTGGCGAAGGTATCGTAGTCGTGCGCGCGCACCGCTGCATACAAGGGGTGTTGCGGATAACGTGTCTGTATTAACACCTCACTCACGCTGCCCCCTTCCTTCTGCGCGACGCGACCAGCACGCCCTGCCACCTGCATCAATTGTGCAAACAGGCGCTCGCTGGCACGGTAATCATGCGAGAACAAGGCCGTATCAGGATTCAGCACGCCGACCAGGGTCAGATTCTGGAAGTCATGTCCTTTCGCCACCATTTGCGTACCGATCAAGATATCGACCTCGCCCCGGTGCACGCTATCGAAGGCTTCCTGCGCACTCCCCTTGCGCCGCGTCGAATCGGCATCGATGCGCAAGATGCGTGCCTCGGGAAATATTGCCTGCAGGTTTTCTTCGACCCGTTGCGTGCCACGTCCGAGAGGCTGTAGATCGACATTGCCGCAAGTCGGGCAGGATCGCGGGATGCGCTGTTCGAAACCGCAATGATGGCAACGCAAGCGCTTGTCGAGTTTGTGCAAAACCAGGAAGGCGCTGCAACGCGTGCAATTGCTGACCCAGCCGCAGGAATCGCAAGAGATCACGGGTGCATAACCGCGTCGATTCAGGAACAGCAGCGATTGTTCACCGCGCTCCATGCGCAACTTCAATGCCGCGATCAAGGTAGCGCTGATGCCTTCGACCATTTGTTCGCGCGGCGCCTTGCGCTCCAGATCGATCAGGCCGACTTTGGGCAATACCGCATCCTTGACGGCACGCTCGCGCAATTCCAGCTTGCGATAACGCCCGGACTGCGCATGATGCCAGGTTTCCAGCGATGGCGTGGCCGAACCGAGCACGATCGGAATACTCAATTGATGCGCGCGCCAGACAGCCAGATCGCGCGCCGAATAGCGCAAGCCTTCCTGCTGCTTGTAGGAAGGATCATGCTCTTCATCGACGATGATCAACTTCAGATGCGGCAGCGATGACAAAATCGCCAGGCGCGTGCCGAGAATAATGCGTGCCTGACCCAGATGGGCGGCCAGCCAATGCGTCATCCGCTCGCCTTCGGCCAGACCGCTATGCAGGGTGGCAATCGCAACACCGGGGAAACGCGCACGCACATTTGCTTCCAGTTGCGGCGTTAGATTGATCTCCGGCACCAGAATCAGAATTTGCGCCGGATTGTGTTCGTCTATGCTGTGCGCCAGAATTTGTGCGGCTGCCTGTAAGTACACTTCGGTCTTGCCGCTGCCAGTTACGCCGTACAGCAAGGTCGGCGCAAAACCCTGCGCACCGGCAATTGCATCAGCCGCAGCTTGTTGCGCCGGATTCAGCTGCGGCATCGCAAGCGGCGTGGCATCATGCGCGGCACCGACCTTACCCAGCTTCTTGACGGCTTTATCCAGCGATGTGGTTTTGAGCGCGCGCAGATTTTTCGGCAAGCCGGGAATCGCAACTTCGCCCAAAGGCCGCTGGTAATAATCAGCGGCAAATGTGCATAACGCGATCCACTCGGCGGACAGCGGCGTTAATTGCGTACGCACTGCGATAGCCTGCTTGAGCTTGTCCAGCGGCACATCCGTCGTATCGTGCACAGAAACGATCAAGCCCATTACTTCGCGCCGACCAAAAGGCACCAGTACCAATTGGCCGGGCAATGGCCGAACAAGGCCATCCTCGATCGGCCAAACATAGTCGAAGCAGAAATCAAGCGGTGTGTCGAGAGCGACTTTAAGGATGCAATGTTCCACGGAGTTAATGTAATACCTGAGGAAGTGGTCTAACTACCCGTTTCATAAGCGCTTTTTTATCTATCCACAGCGATTGTGGATAACTTTGTGGATAACAGCCCCTTGACAGCCGGAGAGGCCAGTATTTATGCGGGCTTCAACAGATTGCTTAAAACCAAAGCATAAATTTAACTGTATTTAATCAATGACTTACAAATAAGAGATTTTTATAATTAATAAATTTACGAAATAAATCATGTTGCTACGCACAAGTTATTTTTTGTGAATAAGTTTTTGTTTGTCGGACAAAAGATGTCATCAAAACAAATTAAATATGCATTTTCAATTACTGTTTTGACACGCCATTGTTTCCACTTAACAAAAAGCGCCGGCAGGCGTTTTCTTGAAAGAGCACAAGAGCTTGATGCGGGATGAAGAAAATCCGCTAAGTCCCGATTTTGTATGGTTTTTACCAACTATCCACAATTCCTGTGGATAACTTTGTGGACAAATCGGGCGGCATTCTGCCAGGCAACTTCTACAATTTGATGCGCGATATTTAATCCACGTGCAGACAATAAATAATTTTATATAAATCAAGGATTTACTGAAAATACCTTGATGCAACACAATATCCAGATAATAAGTATTCTTGTTAGCTCCTCGCACTATTTTGTGAATAAGCTAGTAAGGTTACCGTCATTAAAATATCTATTAAGCAAGCTTTTTGTTAAATACTCTTTTCCGCTCACATTGTGAAGTGCTGCTTTAGTGCATCTTTTTTTCCACGGCTCGCGTTGGATGTTAACTATTCGCGATGAAACACGCGCTGGCCACACCTCATGTGAAGTATCAGCAAATGCGCTAACTCCACGTTTCTAAAGCTCTTTTTTATCTATCCACAATTCCTGTGGATAACTTTGTGGATAAGCCCGGAAAATGCCCATTTTTGCCAGATTCCATGCGGGTTTCAATAAAATGCCAAAACAAAAAGCAAAATATTTTTCCATTAAAATCAAAGACTTAAAAAATTCACTTTGTTAAGAATCGTTAAACACAATACAAATTGACAACACTCTGTCTAATTACAATTTCTGTGCATAAGGTTAATTACTGCGCGCCAAAACCGAGCGTTCATAGGGTCAAGTCTGTGCTTTATTGTGCCTTGCCAAACACCAGGGCTTGCATATGGTGCGCATGCTCCGCGAACATGCGCAACGGACTTTATGCGTGCAAAGGACGACTGAATTCGTGCACAGCATCCACCAGGACAGAGACCGCTTCCGGCGGTGTGAATTGCGAAATGCCATGCCCTAAATTAAATACATGGCCGGAGCCTGCCGCGTGCTTGCCATAGGATGCCAGCACCTTGGCGACTTCCGCCCGGATTTGATCCGGTTGCGCAAACAGGATCGTCGGGTCCAGATTGCCCTGCAAGGCAACCCGATCACCCACTTGCGCGCGCGCTGCCGCCAGGTTCACGGTCCAATCCAGACCCACCGCATCGGCGCCGACATCGGCAATGTCGTTGAGCCACAAACCGCCACCTTTGGTAAAGACGATGCTAGGAATACGCACTCCGTCTTTTTCCGTCTTTACGTGCTTCATGACTTCCCGCATGTAATGCAGCGAGAACTGTTGATAGGCGCCATCGGCCAAAGCGCCACCCCAGGTGTCGAACATCATCACCGCCTGGGCGCCGGCATCAATCTGTGCATTCAGGTAACCGGCAATCGTGACGGCGTTGGTTTGCAGGATGTGGTGCATCAGATCCGGGCGGTTATACAGCATTGCCTTGACCGTGCGGAAGTCGTCCGAACCGCCGCCTTCGACCATGTAACACGCCAGCGTCCAGGGGCTGCCGGTAAAACCGATCAGCGGTACACGCCCCTTAAGCTCGGTGCGTATCTGCGTCACGGCATCGAACACGTATTGCAGCGAACCCAGCTCCGGAACGCTCAGCGCCATCACCGCTTTTTCATCGCGCAAAGGACGCTCGAACTTCGGCCCTTCGCCTTCGATGAAATACAGGCCGAGCCCCATGGCATCCGGCACTGTCAGAATGTCGGAAAACAGGATTGCGGCATCCAGATCGTAACGGTCCAGCGGCTGCAAGGTCACTTCGGTTGCGTAATCGGGATTTTTCGCCAGGCCAAGAAAGGAGCCGGCGCGCGCGCGCGTGGCGCGATATTCAGGCAGATAGCGTCCTGCCTGCCGCATCAGCCACAGCGGCGTGTATTCGGTCGGTTGACGCAGTAATGCACGTAGAAAGGTGTCGTTCTGGAGCGGAGCAAATTGTGTAGGCATCAGGACTGAGTTTCTCGGTATGAATACATGGCATGAGGTTGGATCTGGAAACGAGCCGCTATTATCGCCGAAAGAGGGTGTGCCGGGACCGCAATGCGGCTGGCGGTGCCTCTGCGGAGGCTGCAGATTTATTCCCGGTGGCCGATATTGAGCAATTTGTCGGCGCGCTCTTCCTCTGCGATGGCGCGGATGTAGTTGGCAAAGTCCTCATCTTCACCGCGCAACAATTGAGGCAGCAAATAATAGAAATCCTGGCGTCGACACCATTCCCGCATGTAATCGTCCCACGAACCCCAGCGCCGCAAGGGCAAGCCGCGCAAATCGGGCTCGTATGAAACGATGTAGGCACGCTCAAACAAGGCAATCAACATCTCGAAAATAATCAGCGCACGTTCTTTTTGTTCTTCACTCAAGTCCGTCTTCGACGTGGCGCTGCGTAATTGCAAGTCCGGATTGTCGAGCACGATCTTCAGGAAATCGTTGTACGCATTTTGCAGCAGCTGATAGGCCTCTTCATCTTCGGAGTCGCGCTCCTTGCGCTGTTCGTAGAGAAAAAGAAATATTGCAAACGGCAAGGCGAGCGCCGTTACTACGAAGCTGGCGAGTTCCCAGAATCCCGGATCCAGTATGAAATTCATGTGTGCATGTGGCAGGTCAGAAGAAACTTCAGTGTACCGTGCGCATCGGTCATCGTGCGCTGTATCTGGTCACAACAGCGATCCCGGCAGCGATTCTCAACGCCACATCCATCGCGACCAAAAATCGGCAGACAAAAAAATACGGCGCCTGAGCACCGTATTTTTGAGGCCTATCCATGATGCATGTCGAGTTTCTGTCTTTTATTTTGCGACCACCGGCTGGCTGGTCTCGCTGATGATTTGCCAGCGGCCATCGAGATTTTCCCATTCCAATGTTTTTTGCACAGTGTCCTTATAAGACGAGGAACGATAATTTTGTACAAAAGTACTGGTCGCCGTTTTTGCGCCCTTGACGTCAACATTGATATCGCTGAGCACAACTTCAATTTTCTGTGCGTTCGAAATCGATGCTGTACGCTGGGCAACCCATGCATCACGCGTCATGCCGCGTGGCGGTTTGAAATTTTTGGAATACGCCTGCAGGTAATCGGCAACATTGCGGCCAGACCATGCATGCACCCATGCCGACATTGATTCGATCAATGCTTTACGTAATGCAGCTGGACTTTCATCCTGCTTTGCTGCTGGTTTTACATCCTGACTTGCAACCAGCGGCGCAACAACCGGCGCTGTCGCCGACGTACCAACAGTGCCAGGTACTGCGATCGAGCCATTAGGCGTGGTTGAGTTCGCGGCCGCTGCGCGCGCTGCGGCCGCCGATGCTGCAACAGCCGCCGATTCACGTACCAATTGTTCTGCACGTACGTTCAACGCATCTTTGTCGACGACATAGCTGTCCGGTCCTAATGGCGGGCAACCGGACGGCGCTTCGCCGCTTTCTGAAATATCCGGCAATTTGGATACCGCCTGGCGCGCCAGGCCAAGGCTGGCGAACAAAGTACCCATGCCGGCGTTGGTACGTGCATAGGCAACACTCAAATCAAAATCGGAATTCACATAGGCGCGCTTGGCCTGGAATAATTCATTTTCGGTATCCAGCACGTCAAGCAAACTACGTTGGCCGATATCGAACTGCATGCGATAGGCATCGCGCGCTTTTTCAATCGATAGCTGATGCTGGTCCAGATAGATCAACTGCTCCGTCAGCTTGCGGGTATCGTTATAAGCGATCGACAAGGTCTGGCGCAGATCGCGGCAGGTTTTATCGCGCAGGTCGCGCGCAACGTTGATCTGCTCTGCGTACTGACGCACACGGGCGCGATCGCTGCCGCCATTGAACAGATTCCAGGTCATGACGATTTCAGCGGAATTGCTTCTACTTTCGCCGGTAGGACCGGTATTACTCGACAGGTTGTCGCCTCGATCGCTACGCAAACGAAAATCGAAACGCGGCTGAAAGGCAGCATTGCGGATTTTTGCCGAACTGTTGGCGGAACGGACATTCTCGATCGCCGCCAGCAAAGCCGGATTACGGTCGGCGATTTTCAATGCCGCATTCAGATTTGGCGGCATGTTCTTGTTCAAATCGCCGGGCATTGCCATATTTTGGCCAGGGGCGGTGCCGACCAGACGCTGAAAGCGCGCGCTGACATCGTACAAATTAGAAGTGTCGATCAATAGATTCGATTCGGCGAGGGCAAGACGACCGGCGGCCTGCTCCAGATCCACGCGACGGCCCACACCAGCATTGGTTTTCTCACTGATTTGCGAAAATACCGAACGATGCCGTACGTAGTTTTCTTCAGACAAGGCGGTCAATGCGCGATGGCGCAACACGTCCGCATAGGCACGTACGACTTCCAGCGTCGTGCTTTCAGTCATGTCGTACAACTCAAACAGGCGCACGCGACGCGCAAAATCCAGCCGATCGACTTCATTGCTGGTAGCAAAGCCGTCATAAATCAGCTGCGTCAACGTAACCGTTGTGGAATTGCGGTTGCTGCGCGTCTGTACCGGCTGCTGATACTGATCGCGGCCAACACCGGCCGCGACGTCCAGCCGCGGCAGAAAAGCACCGAAAGCCACATCGCGCTCGCCGTCGGCGGCTTCAAACGCGTGAACCCGCGCTTCGATTTCGGGATTAGTGAGCACCGCCTGCTGCGCGGCATCTTTCAAAGTCTGCGCCGACACGCCTAGCGGTAGCAGCAGCAATAAACTCCAGTAAATTTTACGCATAGGGCCTTACTTGTGTCTGTCCAATAGACTGACGAAAATAAAATTCCTTCTTTATACAAGACATTTCGATGGTGGAATGTTAATTTTTGTGAATAGCGTATCGATAATACGACGCTTCTTGTACTATCCATATGGCGAAAATGCTCCGTAACACCCGCCTTTTCCGGCGAATGCTATGATCAAATTGCTCGAGCATTCATAGACATCGCAAGCATTCACCCAGCTCTCTCCCTTGATCAATTGCATCCGACGATCGCCGTGCTTGCTGCACATCCTGCTGCTCATCATGGCGGGTACGCTGCTGCTGCCTCCGCATCCGGTCGCCGCATTTGATGTGTCACAGCTACAGGCCAGCTTACGCAAACTCGGCGGCAATCCAAAGTCCTTAGCCGACTGGCAGCAGATGCTGCAGGAAAGTAAAGAACTTCCCATCGCCGCCCGTCTGAAGCGCGTCAATGAATTTTTCAACCGTCGCATCCGTTTTTCCAGCGACCAGGAAATCTGGCATCAATCGGACTATTGGGCGACCCCGATGGAAACTCTGGCGAAGGGCGCGGGCGACTGCGAAGACTTCACTATTGCAAAATATTTTACCTTGCTGAACGCTGGTGTCCCAGTCGAGCAACTGCGCCTGATCTACGTCAAGGCACGCATAGGCGGCATGAACAGCAATCTGCAACAGGCACACATGGTGCTTGCTTATTACGAATCGCCGGATGCAGAACCACAGGTTCTCGATAATCTGATTACGGATATACGGCCGGCATCACGCCGCATGGATCTGTCGCCGGTTTTCAGTTTTAACAGTCAAGGCATCTTCAGGGGCGTCGACGCAAAAACCAAACCGGAGACAGGCGGCGTCACGCAACTGTCACGCTGGAGCGAGTTATTGCAACGTGCGCGCGCTGAAGGTTTCGATTGATTCATGTAACAAAGAGGGGCACCAATATGTCGATGTACCGCCAACTTTGGCTTGCACTTATTCTCAGCACGACGCTGTCACTGGTCGGGGGCTTTCTCGCATCGACGCTCGGCGCGCGCGTCTATCTTGAAGAACAGCTGAGACTGAAAAACAATGACACTGCCGCCGCACTGGCGCTGTCGCTCAGTCGCGGCGGTGTCGATGCAATCGAAATGGAATTGAGTGCTGCCGCACTGTTCGATAGCGGATATTTTCAATCGATCAGAATCCTCGACCCGAAAGGTGCAGTCATCGTTGAACGCGTTGCAGCGCAAGTTCAGGACAGCGCGCCACAATGGTTTGTGAGCAGTCTCCCTATCGTGGCGCAACCGGGCGTGGCAAATATTACCGACGGCTGGAAACAACTGGGCACCGTCGTATTGTCGAGCCAGACATCGCACGCATACAAAACTTTATGGGCGGCGACCAAGGAATTAATGGCCGCATTGTTCTTTGCGGGCTTGTTGGGCGGCTATCTTGGCACACTGATTTTGCGCCGTCTGAAAGGTCCGCTGGCAAAAGTCATAGAACAGGCGCGCGGCATTAGCGAGCGACGCTTTTTCACCACCCCGGAACCCAAGGTACCCGAACTACGCCAGCTGGTCGCCGCCATGAACTCCTCGGTTGTGCGCCTGAAGAGCATGTTTGACGAGGAAGCCAGGCGTCTGGAGGCAGTACGCCAGGAAGTTAACTACGATCCCTTGACCGGCCTCGCCAATCGCGACTATTTCATGGCGCGCCTGCGCGCCGCACTGGAAACGGAAGAAGGTCCGGGCGGTCAATTGTTCTTGATCCGTATCGCCCACCTGGCTGAAATCAATCGTCGCCTGGGTCGCGAATCCACCGACGCGCTACTGCAAACCGCAGGCAAAACTATCGAGGAGTTTGGCACCGGCTTGCCTGATGCATTGGTGGCTCGTTTGAACGGCGCAGATTTTGCCCTGATGGTGCCCGGACAATGGGATGCGCTTGCGATGGGTGATGAATTACTGCAGAAACTGATCGACGGCAGCCGCGCTTTTTTGCAAAATGAGCCGATTGCCTTTATCGGTACTGGCGCGTTCCATCCGCAACATGCGATGGGTGAACTCTTGACACAGGTTGACAGCGCGATGGCCAGCGCCGAGGCAACTGGCGTCAATAATCTGCGCGAAGCTGTTTCTCATAGTGATGATGGGCCTAGTAGTGCCGAGCAATGGGGACGTCAAATCGAGCATGCGCTGGATAATGCGTTGACTAAAATCGCCTTGTTCCCGGTCGTGGATTTTTCCGGCCAGCTCATCCACAGAGAAAGCGCATTGCGTCTGATGTTGACGCCGGGTAGCCCATGGTTGCCGGCCGGCCGCTTCCTGCCTGCGGCAGAACGCATAGGCATGACTGCGAAACTAGATTTGGCAGTGGTGAAACTCGGATTGGCAGAGCTGGAAAAAGATCCACAACTGCCAGGTGTTGCGATCAATCTTTCCGGCCATTCCATCCATGAGCCCGCATTCTGCCAAAAACTGCTCGCCTTGCTGACAACGCAACCTTCGGCGAGCAAGCGCCTATGGCTGGAAGTGCCGGAATATGGCGCACTTGCGTATCTGCCGGCCTTCCGTAATTTTTGCCAACAGCTTGCAGGCAGCGGCTGCCGCCTCGGCATCGAACATTTTGGCAATCAGTTCAGCCACATTGGCAAGCTGCACGACCTCGGACTCGATTACCTGAAAATCGATGCGAGCTTTATTCGTGATATTCAAGACAACCAGGGCAATCAGGTATTTTTGAAAGGCCTGACGAATATTGTTCACAATATCGGCATGAAAGTATTTGCCGAAGGTGTGATCTCGCAGCAAGAAGTCGACATGCTGGCGACGCTGGGCTTTGATGGCATCACTGGGCCGGTTGTGAAATAAGTAGCGCAACGAACAACCGATAAAGAAGGTGCCAGGCTGCTGGTTTCAGCAAAACTGATTACTTTACTTCCACTAATAAAAAAGCCGTTCAGTTAAACCTGAACGGCTTTTTCTATTTACCAACTTGGCGCAGATGGATCAGTCGGTAATCAACTTGCCCTTCGTGATCATATCTTGAATGACTTGCTGATCGGTAGTCATACCGCCCATCAAATCAACACCTTTCAAGACGATGGTTTGCGCTTCATTCGCTGCGTTATAGCCGTCATGGAAACCACCGTTGGTGCTGACATGCACGATGGTGTCAGTACCTGACTTCTCAAAGTGCAAGTAGCTATCCAGATTGCTACCCACGCCTTGACTGATTTCCCCTTGCAACAAATCGCGCAAATCAAGTTTGTCACTGCCAGTCGCCGTATCGAAATCAGTGACGGTATCAACGGCTGGCGTACCAGCCGCGCCCTTGTCTGCGAACGACCATTTAAAGGTATCGGCACCCAAACCACCCGTCAGCATATCGTTGCCCGCGCCACCTATAAGGATGTCGTTGCCGGTACCACCATCAAGAGTGTCGTTACCTGCGCCGCCTTCCAGACGATCAACACCGCTACCACCAAACAACTGATCGTTTCCATCGCCGCTTATCAATACATCGTTACCACCTCCACCGCGCAGAATGTCGTTAGTGCCGCCGCCGATAATGATTTCATCGGAATCGGTACCATTGATCGTGTTGCCGGCCACATGAATAACTTCAGCAGTCGCGCCGGAAGTTAAACCGTTTTCCGTCACGGTGTAATCGAACGATCCTGCATCCGGACCAATTGGACCATTGACCTGATCGATGGTAAGCACCAGATCGTAAGCAGTACTGTAGTTAGTATTGTTGGTGTTGGTATTGTTTGTCTGCAGCTGGATGTAGAACTCTCCACTCACCGTCGCTGTATACCAACCATCCGTCGTACCAAGGGATGCCGTCTGCCACACACCTGCCGCGTCCTGATACTGAATCTGTCTGCTGATCGTGTTGCTGTTATTATCGACATCGACATAAATTCGTTCACCGGCATACAAGTGAACCGCAACAAAATCTATATCGCGACCAGCAGTACCGGTAGCGTTATTGGTCAAATTTCCTTTGAACACTTGCGTGTAACCGGTCACACCTGCATCTATCGCCCAGGTATTCGTGCCAGCAGGAATCTGAGTGCCAAACTTGCTGCGATCAGTCAAGTCAATCGCGTTTTCACGCACATCGCTTTGACGCTGCGACGATGCGTCATAAGGCGCTTCGGTCAATACCCTGATGGTCTGCGTCGGCACTGTACCCGGGGTGTACGTGATATTTGTGCTGCCACTTACCGAGCCGTTCACTGCGTTTTGTGAGCTGGTGACGCTCGCGCTACTACCTATTGAATCGTTATGCAATAGCGCGTCGGAAGAGACAACAATTGGCGTACCGTTCTGAACGTTGGTCAGGATGATGTCCTGGTTCGCATCCAGGTTGGCAATATAGTCGAGATTGACATTTAGGTTGATCGTCTTGGCATCGCCATCGGCATCCACTGCCGTGATTTTGAAGGTCTCCTGTTGATTTTGAATCGTCTTGTTGACAGTCAATTCGTAATTGTATGTACCGGTGACAAAATCCACGGTCAATTCACCGCCCTTGGCTGTATCAATGACAAAGACACTGGTACCGGTACCGTTGTAGCTATAGATAATCCCATCCACTTCGATGCTGGTGAGCGTGCCGCCATCTGCACCCAGCAGGAAACCGCTGGTGCCGTTACCCGTCAACACTGTCACGTTGCCTTGTACGATGCCGGAATTGACCGTGGCCAGCAAGGTATCGGTCAAATCGGCCGCGTTAGCAACCTTGATCGCATAATCTTCACTGCCATTGCCATCCGCATCTGTGTTTGGATAGGCAATTGGCAACAGCGCTGCGAGAGATGCGCTACCGATACCGATACCGAATGAGATATCGGCGTTCGCCGCGACAAAATTTTGCCAATTGGTTTGCAATGTCGTGGTATTCAAACCGCCATCGCTTGGTTGACCATCAGTAATGAAGTAGACCAGTGTCTTGTCCGCTACCGGTTTGGTAAAACCGCTCATGACTTCATTCAGCGCTGTTTGATACTGCGTACCACCACCGGCTTGTACGGTATTGATATAGCTGATCGCATTGCTCTTGTCGTCGATGAACCAGCTGGTTTCATTGGCACCATCAGCGAAGTCGATGATCTTCACGTTGACGTTGCCCAAACCGTCATAACGCTCGATCAGTTTCGCCAGCGCCTCTTTGGCAATATCCATACGAACAGTAGTTGGATCAAATCCAGCCTCGTTCGACCAATTGCCGTTCGCATCCGTGGTCATACTGCCAGAGCGATCCAGCACAATCACCAAGTTGTAGGTCAAGGCAGCATTCGAAGCGGCTTGCAAGGTCTGAGTTATATCACCGCCTATCGGCGCATCATCGACAATGTTTACTACCAGATTCGCAGTGGTGGTTTGGCCCGTTACGCTATCTTGCAACGTATAACTGAAAGTAGGCTTGTCATTTACACTTTCGGTCGTCGCTGCATTTAGCGTGTAGGTATAAGCGCCTGTGCTTGAGTTGACAACCAATGTACCTGTGGCATTCGTAATCGTGATCGTGCCACCGGATGCTGCAGTGCCATTGATGCTGGTCACCGTTGTGCTCGATGTAATACCCGCATCATTGGCAAAGAGATTGCCCGTCGCAACCGTTGGCAACGAAGCCGCAGCAGGCTGCGTACCAGACGCAAGACCGGATTCATACACTGTTGCACTATCCGCTGTTGCCGATATCGTGCTGTCGGTGGTCACCGTCAAGGTGGCAGAATTGGATGATGTGCCGTCGCCATCAGTCAATGTGTATCCAAATTGATCCGGCGTGATGTTGGACAAATCTGGCTGCGCAGTAAGGCCGTTGACGAGATAATTCGTTCCGCTCGATGTTGATGTAAACACCAAGTATTTATAACCACTTGACGTTGCAATTGTCGACGTCACGATATCACCGTTAGCTCCGCCAATCGTGCCACTGCCAACGATAGCTCCGCTAGCGTTATATGCACGCCATACAGCTGTCTCGCCACTACTCAAGGAGGTGAGCGTGACGCTTGACGATTTCGTAGAGAAGCCAATATCAATGACCAGATTTTCGCCACTTTGGATGCGCGCGTTTGTGCCTGTAGTGTTGCTATTATCAACCCCTATACCATCATCATTTGTTCCGGTTTCATTTCTTACTCTCACGCGCCCCGCAGCAGCGCCATCAAGATTGGCGGTAACAATACTATTTGTGTTACTGCCATACAGGGTTTGCCCTTCAAAGCCATATACCGTGAAGCCAGCATTCGTCCACTCGCTCACACTCGCAGTTCCGCTTGCCGCAAGTGCATTGGTTTGATAGGTAGAGCTATACGTATAACTACCATCCTGCTGAATCACCAACTCGCCATTGGTTGTCGTGATCGTGCGTCCACCGGTCGGAATTGAATAGCTGGTTCCACCGAAAGTGACGGATGTGACGGTAGTCGGTCCGTCGCTATAGGTATCTGCGCCACCGACCACATTGCCACCCGCACCTGTAATGACGTTGCCAGTAATGCTTGAACCGATGCCAACGCTGTCCACGTCGTTATTTGCGACCGGGGCTGAATCCGTGATGTTGATATTGACGGTGGTCCAGCCGGAGTTCAGGCTGCCGTCCGATGCACGATAGACAAAACTATCGACGTCGGCGGTAGCATCTGCGTGATTGCGCACCGGTGCGGTATAGGTAAAAGTGCCATCGGCGTTCATGACGACGGTGCCGCCAAGAGCAGTCGTGATCGAATTACTGCCATTCGCCGTCGCTGCAGTCGCACCACTGTTGCTGGCAAACTGACCTACGGTCAAGGTGGCGGAATCGATATCCGTGTCATTGATCAGCACACTGCCACGTACGACAGTCTTGCCTTCAACCACGCTATTCGCGCCATTGTAGGTATCATCCGTACCGATAGGTGCATCGTTGACCGGTGTGATGTTCAACGCAACGGTATCTGTATCCGACTTCGCCCCGCCGCTACCAGTATTGCCCAGATCGTTGGTGGTGATCGTCAGATTGACGTTACCGTTTGCATTGGCAGCCGTCGTGTAACTTACGCCCGTTCCGGCAAGGAAGCTGTTAATCGCGGCTTGCGTGCCGGTCAGCACAATCGTGCCAGTACCAGAACCGCTAACGATTACGCCAGGCACGGCAACGGAGGTCAAGGTGCCAGTCGGTACGCTCAGGGTAACTTGCAGATTGGTGGAGCCGGCATCGACGTCACCTACGCTGATACCGGTCAGCTTGGTTGCAACGTCTTCGGTCACTGCAATCGAAGTCGGCACCGTATTCACTGGAGCATCATTGACGGAAATAACGTTGATGGTTGTTGTCGCGGTGTTGCTGGTATTGGTGCCATCGGTAACAACGACGGTGATCACGCGTGGCGTGGTATCCGGGGTTTCGCTGGTATTGATAAAGGTCAGCGAACGAATCGCGGTTTGATAAGCAGCCAGACTTGCAGAGCCGGTCAGTACAACCGAGTTGCCGACAATGCTGCCGGTGATGCCGGCTGGCAGACTGCCGAAATTACCAGAGTCGCCGGTTTGCGGATTGGTTAACGTGATGGTTGCGCCCTGAATATTCGAGCCATCCAGATCCGTAATCGAGATATCGATGTCAGCAATCGAAATCGCAGCACCGTTTTCGGTAAAGGTCGTGGTGTAACCGGTACCGGCACCGGAAGCATCCAGATCCAGCACTGGCGCGTAGTCGTTGTTGAGAATAGTACCGATTCCAACCACGCCACCCAGAGTGAGGTTCACGGTCTCATCCGGCTCAACCAGTGAATCATTCCCGGTAGGAATACTGATCGTGAAGCTGGTGACACCCGGCGGCACAGTCAACACATTACCAACCAGCGTGACGCCATTGGTAAAGGTTGGAGTCGCCGTGTAATCGGTGCCGGCAGTCGCAGACCCACCACCCAGATTGTAGGTGAAAGTTGTGCCGGTGCTGGAAGTGCCGGTAACGCTGACGGTATAAACCAAGATACCACCTTCGGCTACCGAAGGACTCGTGATGCTGCCAATTACTGGGACAGCGTCGTTGTCGGTAATGGTACCTACACCCAGATTGTCGCTGATGGTCGCATTGCTCGGCGACGTTAAATTGACATTGAATGTCTCACCAGTGGCGCCTTCATACACCGTATCGTTGATGATGCTGACAGTGATGGTTTTCGTTGTTTCACCAGGAGCAAACGTCAGCGTGTTGGAAGCGGCCGTGTAATCGCTACCTGCGGTCGCTGTACCGTTGCTGGTGTTATAGCCAACTGTGACCGTTTGACCAGAAGCCGCGCTCAAGGTCACCGTGAAGGTCGCGGTACCTGCTGCTTCGTTGACCGTCACATCGTTGATCGACAAACTTGGTTGCGCATCGTTATCGGTAATAACTCCGGTTCCGGTAGCCGCACCAATCGTCAATGGAACCGTCTCGCTAGCTTCGTTCAATACGTCGTTGACCGTTGGGATAGAAACGGTAAAGCTGGTGACCCCTGCAGGTACAGTCAAGACGTTGCCGACCAGCGTTACGCCATTGGTAAAGGTTGGTGTCGCCGTGTAATCAGTACCTGCCGTTGCCGACCCGCCACCCAGGTTGTAGGTGAAGGTCGTGCCGGTACTGGAAGTGCCGGTGACGTTGACGGTATACACCAACGCTCCACCTTCCACTACCGACGGGCTGCTGATACTGCTGATCACTGGTGCGGCATCGTTATCGACAATCGTGCCTACACCAAGATTGTCACCGATGGTTGCATTAGTTGGCGCGGTCAGATTGACATTAAATGTCTCCCCTACTGTACCTTCATACACAGTGTCATTCGTAATATTGACGGTAATGGTCTTGGTAGTTTCGCCAGGAGCAAAGGTTAGCGTATTCGCTACAGCAGTGTAATCACTGCCTGCCGTAGCCGTACCATTGCTGGTGTTGTAGCTTACAGTAACCGTTTGACCGGAAGCTGCACTCAAGGTCACCGTGAAGGTCGCGGTACCGGCGCCTTCATTTACTGTCACATCGTTGATCGACAGGCTTGGTTGCGCATCGTTGTCGACGATCGTTGCGACACCGCTTGCAGATGCATTGCTGGTATTGCTCGAAGTAACGTTGGCTGTCAGCGTGAAATTTTCACCGACTTCATTCAAGGTATCGTTGATAACAGGCACACGCACCAGTGCACTGCTACTGCCGGCGGGTATGCTGCCGTTCGACGTTGTCGTCCAAGTCGCACCGCCGTCAATCGAAATTTGCAGCGCGCTGGTGAAATCCTGACCCAGCGTTGCAGTACCGTTATTCAATCCTAACCAGAAGTTGGTTGCGCTACCACTGACTCCGGATAGTGACACTGTGAATACGGCATAGCCACCATCTTCCTGCACAGATACATTGCCGACACTGATGGCAGGTGCACCTTCGTTATCGAAAATCGTACCCTGCCCGATAGGATCGGTAATCTGCGCGTGCACAGCATTCGACAGATCGATGAAGAAACTTTCGTTGCCTTCAAAGACCACATCTTCGTTAATACCGATGGTGATGGTTTTTGTTGTTTCACCTGCGGCGAAGTTCACCGTGCCATTGCCTCCGACATAATCCTGACCTGCTGTTGCGCTGCCATCGCGTGTCGCATAATCGACGCTGATCGGTTTGCCGCTAGCAGAAGACAAGGAGACCGTGAACGTAATTGTGCCGGCACTCTCATTCACACTGACATCATTGATCGTGATGTTAGGCGCGGTGTAATCGTTATCCAGAATTGTGGCTGTCGCACTATCGCTGGTGTTGCTGGTGACACCGGCAGTTTTCGTTGCTGTCAGCGAGAATGTCTCATTGAACTCATTGAGGGCATCATCAATCACTGGGGTACGCACCACAAAACTCGTCGATCCTGCTGGAATCGTAGCCGATGTCGCGTTGCTCCATGTCGCACCATCATCGAAGGACACTTGCAGATTATTTGCGCCGGTCGAACCATAATCGACGCCGCTACCTGCGGCAGTACCGTTGCTCAGTGCCAGCGAAATAGTGGTCGCTACGGAGCTGGTCGCAGACAACGAAACCGTGAAGTGCGCGAAACCGTTGCCTTCAGTAAGGTTGTAGTTGTTGAGTGCGTCATTCACCGCAACTTGCAATGCAGGAGCAGTGTTGATAGTCACATTATCACTACCACCTGCGCCCGCATTGTTTGCCGCATCGGTATAACTGCCAGCGGTTACTGTTACCGTACCCGTGCCGTTATAACCAGGAGTCGCCGTAAACGTCGCGGTCCACACCAGTGGATTGCCCGTTGCCGTCAAGCCGCTGATAGTGCCGCCGGCAACTGTAATGTCGCCAGAGGTAAATCCGACTGGCACTTCGCTGAATGTGAAGGTGACATCTGACACATTGTCGGCAAGATTCAGCGCGCTATCGACAATATTGACCACAACAGTGGGTGCAGTCGTATCGACTGTATAGCTTTCTGTGTCTGTGCCTGTACCTGTATTGCCTGCAGTATCTGTCGTTGTTACTTGTGCATCAATAATCTTGTCGCCATCAGCGACCAAATCCGATCCCGGCACGTC
The DNA here is from genome assembly GCF_042665175.1 of Herminiimonas aquatilis. Lineage (NCBI taxonomy): Bacteria > Pseudomonadati > Pseudomonadota > Betaproteobacteria > Burkholderiales > Oxalobacteraceae > Herminiimonas > Herminiimonas aquatilis. The sequence goes on along the minus strand of NZ_JBHTCC010000001.1, from coordinate 1,511,109 downwards.
GATACTGAAACCAAGTCCTGCTGCTACTGTTCCGATATAGGTATGACCATTAACTATTAACGTGACTGTGTCGCCCACTTTAGCATCGCCACCAACCGAGCCTGTGATCGCGATGGTTTGGCCAGCCTCGGTTGCATTGATTACGTCATCGGCTGTGATATTGCTGCTTAAAGTAATCGTTGGTACTGGTGGAGTGACATCGACTGTGTAGCCTTCGGTGTCGGTCGCTGTGGCGCTATTGCCCGCCGCATCTGTCGTCGTCACGCTCGCGTCGATCACTTTGTCGCCATCGGCGACCAGGCCGCTGCCTGGTACAGGGATCGAGAACGTGTTGCCTGCTAATACGAAACCTGT